>JAENZI010000005.1 GCA_016841365.1 Anaerolineaceae bacterium | reverse complement strand
GCACTTTTAGCGGGAGCGACGGGATTCGAACCCGCGGTCTCGGCCTTGACAGGGCCGCATGTTGAACCACTACACCACGCCCCCGAACGAAAAGTATCTTATCACACGGGATATCAAAAGTCAAGTATTTTTGGGGATTACCGTATAATTAATTATGTAGATCTCGGAAGAAAGGGTGTTTATGAAGATCGTAACCGTTAACCAAATTCAAGCCATTGAGAAATCTGCTGATGCTTCTGGTTTGAGTTATGAACAGATGATGTCAAATGCCGGCAGAGGTGTCGCAGAGTGGCTACTTAAACACCTATCTCTTGAGCCAGGGGTGGTCGGTTTGATTGGTTCAGGGAATAATGGTGGAGACACGCTGATTGCCCTGACGAGGTTGGCGGAACATGGCGTCCGCACGATGGGTTTTCTTGTTAAACAGCGTGATGGTGATAAATTGGTAGAAGGCTACTTGAATTCTGGGGGGAAAATTGTTGAGATATATCAAAGCCAGAATCTTGAGCTATTAGACTTGGCATTATCATCCGGGGTTGTCATTCTCGATGGGATCCTTGGCACTGGCATCAAATTGCCCCTGAGGGCTGATTTATACGATTTGATGGCAAAGATACACAGGATTATCGAAAAACGCTCTGAAACCCGTAAAATAGCCATAGACTGCCCCTCAGGGGTGGATTGCGATACAGGTGAAGCATCGGATGTCACCATCCCGGCAGAGGATACATTGTGTATGGCTGCTGTGAAACAAGGTCTTCTGAGGCAGCCTGGGGGCGGTTACAGCGGTAAGTTTCATTTCATTGACATTGGAATTTCGGAACTTTCAGAGCACATCTCGATATCATTGCCGGAAATGATCGACGCAGATTTTGTGAAAAAATTTTTACCTTACAGATCTGAAACCGGACATAAAGGCACCTTTGGAACCTGTATGGTGGTCGCAGGGACTGTTCCATACACTGGGGCTGCATATTTGGCTGGCAAAGCGGCTTACCGTGCTGGATGCGGCTTGGTGCATGTTGCTACCCTAAGGGAGGTGCATCAAAGCTTATCCGGCAAATTGATCGAAGCGGTTTGGACCGTATTGCCAGGCATCGGCGATGGGTATTTGCCTGAGGCTGTTGAAGGTTTAGTAGATACCCTCGAAAATGCTACCTCTTTAGTTTTGGGTCCGGGGTGGGGACTCAAGCATGAAACAGGCGAATTTCTTGATCGACTGCTGGATCAAATTCCTGCAAATCTACCAACATTAATTGATGCCGATGGACTTAAGCTCTTGAGCCGGCTTGACAGATGGTGGACTCGCTTACCAAATCAAACGATTCTCACGCCACACCCGGGTGAGATGGCTGTATTGACAGGGTTGACGACCTCCGAGATCCAGGCGAATCGATGGGAGATTGCACAAACGTTTGCCGAAAAATGGGGTGTGACTTTGGTCTTAAAAGGCGCAATGACAGTTGTTGCTTCCCCTGATAGTGCGCTGTACGTTATACCAATCAGTGATTCTGCCATGGCGACTGCCGGAAGTGGTGATGTCCTTTCAGGCGTAATTGGCGGCCTTTTGGCACAAGGTGCGGATACCACCTCGGCAGGATTTTTGGGTGCATGGCTGCATGCCCATGCGGGTGAAATTGCACATGCAAAAGTCGGCTCGTCCTATAGTGTGACAGCAATGGATATCCTTGATGCAGTGGCAAATGCCTTCAGGTCTGTTGCGAAGTAGATTGTAAACACATGCTGAAATAATGGGTAAACAAAAAGAGGCCGGCAATTTGCCAGCCTCTGTTTTGTTGGGTTAGTGATTAACCAGCTTCAACATCAGTTTTTTTGGGCTTGATTGTTTCAGCAATTTTCTGGCGGCTTTCTTCGAGGGTTTTTTCGCCCTTTGTTTTAAGTTGGTCAGCCTGTTCTTTAGCCAGTTTTGTCCATTCTTCGGTCTTGTGTTTTGCATCCTGCAGTGCTTTCTCAGCCTGAAGACGTGCTTCCTCTGCGGTTTCTGCAGCCCGGTCGCGCAGCTCAATCGCTTTGTCATGGATCAAGGTGCGGGTTTCTTCACCAGTTTGGGGTGCAAACAATAACGAGACTGCTGCTCCGGTTAGACCGCCGACAATGAAACCAATTAAGAATGCTCCAAAATCATTTTTTTCAGACATAGGTATTCTCCTTTTTTACTAAGTAATTAAGATTATCAATCAATTTGCATTTATCGCTTTGATGACTTGAATGCTTTCTTGATCATTGCTGCCAACTGGTTTACTTTAATGATTGGTTCTGTCAGGTTATTGCTCACGAACTTCGCAGTCCCTTTGAGTGTGTTAACCGTTTCACTCGTAGAATTGATGATCGGCCGAATTTCGTTTTGCAGCAGGTTGATCAAAGTAGCGAGCTGGATGATCAGCACTACCAGGGCAATGCCAATGATCAGCGATTCTAAAGCCATGAAAATGATAAAAACGTCTCTGAGCTGTTCGGTGACATCGCTGTTTTCTGGTTTCAGTAAGAAAATTGATGCGACGACGACCAAAGCAATGATCGCGATGAGAACGATGATGGAAATAATTATAAATTTTTTATTGCCTGTTTGAGAATTTTGGACACTCGACAATTGTTTTTGTGCAGCATCCGTTGAATTTTTTTGTGTTTGGTTGAATTCTTCTGTCATTTTGGCTTTTCCAGCTTATTTTCTGATTATTTTTATATTTTCTTTATCACCATGCAAAATTAATTATAACGGATTTAATCCTCTAATGCCAATATGATCTCATCATCTTGAAAAGTCTTATCAGTTGGGGAAATGAAAATGTCAGCGAAAAGGGATTGCTGGTCAGCTTGTGCATATTGTTGCTTTACAAGCTCTAAGACCGCCAAAAAGAGGACGATAGCTTCTATCCGGTCATATTTATCGGGAAGCATACTTTTGTACGAAAGGTTGGTAACTTTTCGGAGGTTTTGAATGATATCCTGGATTTTGTTTTTGATCGTCCTGCGCGGAATGGTAACGACAGAGGTTAAGGGCACGGCATCTTCTTCAAAGCGGTATAGGCTTTTGAGGTATTCCACCAAGTTGTGGATTGTGATGCCCTGCAAATCTATTTCCGTGTCGATAACGGGTGGGGGTGCCAGTCGGATATAAGTATGAAGGCCTTTTTCTTCGAGAGCTTTCAGCCATTTGGCTGTATATTTGATGTGCTTATAAAGTTTGAGCTGACGCGCCAGGCTTTCTGCCGGATCTTCTTCACCCTCTTCGCGTACTGGCGGACGGGGCAGCAGTGCTTCTGATTTGATCTGGATCAATTTTGCTGCAACAACCAGGAACCCGGATACTTCAACAGCAGATGTCTGCTGGATTGTTTTAAGGTGAGCCAGGTATTGGTCTGTCACTTTGGCTAATGAAAGGCGGGTAATATCTAATTCTGCTTTTGTGATCAGATCCAATAGCAGGTCAAGAGGACCCTCATAGACCTCAGTATGTATCGTGTAATCAGACCCGGGTGTGTTGATAATTGCCATAACGTGTGAAATTATACCCCCTTAGGGGTGTAGCGTTAATAACAGTATTTATAATTTTGAATTTTTTGAGTTATCGGTTACAATCAATACTTGTAGTACAACAGTTTTAATGAGCAAATGAACTGTTGATGCGCAAGCTATTTATCTTAGATGGCTCGCGCATCGATAGTTCTGGAGAAGGGTCCAGAACAATGAATGATGTCTTCACGACGGAAACACCTGAAGCGTTTTCCAAACGTTTGAATCTTCCTTTCAAAAATTATTTTTTACTTTCACGGGCTTTAACCCATCGTTCGTATTTAAACGAGAATAAGGATGCCATTGAGGACAATGAACGCCTGGAATTTTTAGGTGACGCGGTTCTCGATTTTACTGTGGCTGATTGGCTGTATAACCACTATCCCGAAAAACCAGAAGGTGACTTAACCCGGTTGCGAGCATCATTGGTGCACACAGACCAACTAGCCAGTTTCGCCAAACAAATCGATCTGGGGCGCGCACTGCGATTGGGCCGCGGGGAGGTACAGGCAGGCGGGCGTGAGAGGCTGACCTTGTTGTGTGATGCCTTTGAGGCGTTGATTGGTGCGCTTTACCTTCAAGGCGGAATACCGGCAGTCAACGATTTTATGATCCCCTTATTGAAGGACATCGTTGATGAAATATTCCAAAACCATTTGGATGATGATACTAAAAGCCGGCTTCAGGAGTGGGCACAAGGTCATGGATTTGCATCACCAAAGTATGTTTTAATCGCTGAGGTGGGTCCGGATCATGAAAAGACCTTTGAGATGGAAGTGAGAATTGGGAAGAAACCATTTGGGCGCGGCGTTGGACCCAGTAAACAGACAGCGGAAAAAGCTGCTGCAAAAGAGGCTTTGGTGAAAATTGGCATTCTGGAGCGTAAGTAAATTATGATCAATCGTTTAACATCTTTGGAATTACAGGGCTATAAAACCTTTGCGACATTAACCCGCCTTGAATTCCCGGGGCAGGTAACAGCTATTGTCGGGCCAAACGGCTCCGGAAAATCAAATATTGCCGATAGTATTCGTTGGGTTCTCGGGGAACAATCCTATTCGTTGTTACGGGCAAAACGAACCGAGGATATGATCTTTTCGGGTTCTCAACAGCGTTCACGAGCCGGTATGGCTTCTGCGACGATTACGTTCAACAATGAAGACGGCTGGTTGCCAATCGATTATTCTGAGGTTTCCATTTCCCGCAGAGCGTATCGGGATGGACAGAATGAATATTTGCTCAATGGGCAGAAAGTGCGCTTGAAGGATATCTCTGAGCTCCTCTCGCAAACCGGGCTTTCAGAACGGACTTATACCATTATTGGGCAGGGTCTTGTGGATGTAGCACTCGCCCTAAAACCCGATGAGCGGCGAAAATTGTTTGAAGAGGCTGCAGGGATCGGTTTGTATCGCACCCGCAAAGAAGAGTCGCTGCGCAGGCTGGAGAGCACACGCAAGAATCTCGATCGTATCTTGGATATTATGACCGAAATCCGCCCACGTCTACGCAGTTTACGCAAACAGGCTGAACGTTGGGGTGAATATGAGCGGGTAAGAGCAGATTTGCAGGTACTTTTGCGCGATTGGTACGGCTTTCACTGGCATCAGCGGCAGCAGGACTTGCGAAATGTTCGTAGTGCTTACCAGGATCAGGAAAAGCGGCTGAGCACGCTACGGGAAAAGTATGCCGAATCTGAATTGAAGGTTGAAGACGCGCGGAAAGCACTTCAGGGAACACGTCAGACGCTTGAAACTGCCCATAGTGAGTTATCGGAATATCACCACAAACTGGAACAGATCACCCGTGAGCTGGCCATCATTGACGAAAGACAGCGCTCCAATATGCAGCAGCGAGGGCATCTTGAAATTGACATCGCTAACCTGCAAGAAGAAATCAATGATCTTGTTTCACAGGAGAATAATTACAAAGCCGAAGTCGACCAACGATTGGCGGAGTATGAGTCTGCAGCGCAGGAGGTCGAGCAGGTAGAAACTAACCTTGTGAGTATTACATCCACAAGGGATGCTACTCAAACCGAATTGGATGCGCTGCGAAAAAGCCATCTTGAGCTTGAAACAAAGAAAGTTCAAACAACGGCCAAGGTTGACGAGTTGAAGAATCGCGTTGTTTCTCTGCAAAATGAAAAACAAAAGGTAGAAATCTCGATCCAAAATCTGGATGCAGAGCGGTCAGAGATTGTTAAAAATTTTGCAGCATATGAATCTAACTTTCAGAAAGAGCAACATGCGTTTGAGACGCTTCAATCTGATTTGGAAACGGACGCAGAACGTCTGAACACAGCACAAACCGAGAAACAAACGGTTGATCAGAAATTGTCATCGCTTGAAACGGCGCAAGCCAAACTGCGTGCCCAATTAGATGTCTTGAAGCAGGCAGAAGCCGCGTTGAGTGGTTATTCTGAAGGCTCAAAGAGCCTTGTTGAACGATCTCGCAAGGGGCGGCTGCCAGCAGGGATTGAACCCTTGGCAAAGCACCTGATCATCGAAGAGCAGTATGAGAAGGCGATCAGCGCCGCTTTGGGGGAGTTAACAGACCTCTTGGTCGTACCATCAAAAGATAAAGATCTGGTGATTGAGTATCTTGAATCTGCTGAGAATGAACGAGTTGCCCTTGTTTCCACAGACCAAGTTCACGTGTCGAATCATTCAAAGTCAATAAAACAATCCGATGGCGTCTTTGGCTTTGCCAATGAACTGATTGAGGTAGATGGAAAATATCGCGAACTGGTTGACCAGTTATTCTCTGACACGATTATTGTTAGAGATCGCAACGTTGCCCAAAGGCTGCAGCCAGATCTGACTGGTACTGAGAAAGCAGTCACCCTGAATGGGCTGGTGTTCCAGGCAAATGGCGTGATGATCTCTGGACAAAATGAATCACGAAAGCGCATTGGGAGGACACGCCAGCAGGGCGAAATGACACAAGAGTTGGAAAAACTTTCCAAACAGATTTCGGAATTGGCAGCACAAAGAGAGGCCCTGGAAGAAGAGATCGTCCAGATTAAAGACAATCATCGAAGTATGCAGCAGAAAAGTCGTGAGTTAGAAACGCAGAGACATGCAGCGCAGCTTAAACTGCAGCAATCTCAGGATACTCAAACCCGCTTAACAGAACAATTGGATTGGCACAATGAACGACTTGTAGAGATTGACGAGAATATCAGCCAGGCTCAGGAATTGATCTCTCAGACTGGGAACCAACTCATGGGGATCGATGAGAAAATTGGGTCATTAGTTACTCAAGAACAAGAAATAAAAGCTAAGCTGGAGGAATTGCCGCTCTTCGATTTGCAGCAATCTCTTAACCATTGGCAGACACATCGGATTGTGACACAAAATGCGTTAGAGTCTGCCCGGTTACGCTATCAGGATTATCACAAACGCTTGGAAGACACAAGGGAGCGGTTGAAAACTTATCAAGCCCGGTTGACAGAACTGGAAACGAGCCTGGATGAAATCCAGCAAAATGAGCGAACACTAAAAGAAGAAGCAGCGCAAATCAACCAGGCGATTGAACTGATGAAAACGGACCAAATCTCACCTCTGACCGAGACAAGCGAAGACCTGGAGAGCAATGTCACTGCTCTGGAGAAGCTTGAGGATCACTACCATCAACAAGTGATTATTGCGGAACGACAATTCACCCAATTACAGCTTGAATTGGAGCGTCGAGAGGACCAGTTGAATAATTTGCGTGAGCGGATTGAGGATGACTTTGGGTTGGTTTCGTTCGATTATGAACAGAGCATTGATGGTCCGACACCGCTGCCCTTAAGTGATGAACTTGTTTCAGATTTGCCTGTAGTGCAATCTTTGTCCGAGTCAATTGAATCGGACATCAAGCGGTTGAAGGGTCACCTGCGCCGGATTGGGGCGGTAAATCCTGAAGCACAACAAGAATTTATTGAAGTCAATGAACGGCATCAGTTTTTGACAGAACAGATCAAGGACTTAGAACAAGCCTCTAAAGATTTGAATGACGTGATTGAAACCCTGGATGAATTGATGGAACGGGATTTCATCAAAACTTTTAAAGCCGTAAATTTAGAATTCAAAGAATATTTCACAAGGTTGTTTAACGGCGGTGATGCAGAATTAGTTTTTTCTGACCAGGACAATCCCGTGGAGGGAGGCGTTGATATTGAAGCTCGCTTGCCCGGGAGACGGCAGCAGGGTTTAGCTTTGCTTTCAGGCGGTGAGCGCAGTTTAACAGCCGTCGCGCTGGTTTTTGCGTTGTTAAAAGTGTCCCCAACGCCGTTTTGTATCCTCGATGAAGTTGATGCAATGCTGGACGAATCGAATGTCGGACGCTTTATTGATTTATTGCACGACCTGGCGAAAAAGACACAATTTGTGATTATCACTCACAACCGAAATACCGTGCAGGCAGCAGATGTGATTTATGGCGTGACGATGGGACGTGATTCAGCCAGCCAGATGATCAGCCTCAAGCTTGAAGAGGTTGACGAAAGTTTTCTGGAAGGCTAAACGAGGGCATCATTTGAATGAGTCTCAACTACAATCTGATTTGTTTAATCAAAACTTTAAAGAAAAAACGCCTTAGTTGACTAAGGCGTTTTTGTTTCTAAATAGTGATTTTTTATGGGGCAGGCTGTTCCAAAGAAGGTGTCGTGTTTTGCAGGAACAGTTCCTGGATGAATTGCTGCGGAATTTCGGGTGTCGAGGGCGTATATTTTTCCCAGGCGTCGTAAACAACCACGTCTTCACGAGCGTTTCGTTGTTCTGTCAGCCATTCAGATAACATTTCTTGCTTTATCTGAGAAAGTTCTGAGGGAAGGATTTGGCTTTCGCGCTTACCCAATACCTGAATGATGTGAAAACCAAACGAGGTTTCGACAGGGTCACTAATTTCGCCAATTTCAAGCTCGAACGCGGCGTCTGAAAATTCTGTGACCATGGTGTTTCGGTCAAACCAGCCTAAGTCGCCACCCAAGTCTTTATTCGATTCATCTGTTGAAAAACCAGCCGCTAACGAGGCAAAGTCTTCACCTTCATCAAGCTGTTCAAGGACGACTTGTGCTTCTTTTTCGGTTTCCACAAGGATGTGTCGAGCCCAAACTTCTTCCTTGAAAGGCTCGATATCAGACCCCATCCCCTCAGCCAATTTCTCCCTGAGGATATCGGCTTCAATGATCTCTCGCAGGTCATTGATGTCAAACTTGTAGGTTGAATAAAAATCATTGAACTCATCAATGTTTTGTGCATAGACCTCAGTTGTAAACGGTGTGGGTGTCAGTGTGATCGTCGGTGATGACGCAGGTGTTGCCGTTTCCTGAGGCACTGCTTCAGTTGCCGTTGCTTCTGGTGTCTCCTCAGCTTCTTCTGTTTCCTGGATCACTTCTTCCTCATCAGAAGGAGTTGCTGTAACCTCCGGCGTTTCTGTCGGGATGTCCGTTGATGTTGCCGAAGGGGTAGGTGAAATCAGCGCATACTGCGTCTCAGAGAGTGTCGGTGTTGCCAGGATGGTTGCTGTCTGGGTCGGAGTCGGCGTGCCATCGGGGAAGAACCCAAAGGCTGAATAAAGCCTTTCGTCGATTTCTTCTTCGCTGACGGTTATGCCGCGTTTTGCAGCTTCTTCACGGATGAGGATGTCCTCGATCATCTGATCCAGTACATCACGGCTAACGATATCTGGCTGCATCAACTGAGATGCAATGTTTTGGGATGTGTCCAAGAAGCTCTGACCATATTCACCAAATTGCAGGGCATAGTTGTAGTATTGATAGGCCTGGTTGAGCATCTGGATGCGTGTGTATTGCACCTGCGGCTGGAAGTCATTAACCCGGATGGTTTCTTCACCAACCCTTGCCACAGGTGTCCTTGGCTTTACGATCAGGCTGTCAACTAATCCGTAACCTACCAGCGCCAGAATGATTGCTCCAATCACCGCTGTTATTGTGAGGATTATCCGAGTTTGGCGTGCTTCTCGCTGCTGACGGGCTAAGTGTTTTTTTGTTTTCTTAATCGGTTCATTTTTTGCCATATGGATTGACCTGTATTTTCATCAGTTCTGGATTGGTTAGTCACCAACAAAGGGTAAAAGTGCGATATGCCGTGCGTTTTTAATTGCTTTGGCAACAGCACGTTGATGTTTTGCACAGGTTCCTGTTTGTCGTCGAGGACGAATTTTTCCGGTTTCATCGATATAGCGGCGCAGTAAATTGACATCTTTGTAGTCAATTTTGATGTTCTTGTCTGTGCAAAATTGGCAGACTTTTGACCGCGAATAATATCGATTTCCTTGATAATTACTCATTGTTTGTCTCCTAAATCTTCAAAAATTGCTTTAGAAGGGATATGTTTCTGTATCTTCTAAATCGTTAATTTCGTTTTTGTTATTTTCACTATCGTTGAGCAAAAGGATATCGCGGGCAACAATTTCGATGGTTTTATGCTGATTTCCTTCATCATCCTGCCACGAACGGGATTGTAAGCGGCCCTCAACATACACAAGGCTGCCTTTATGCAGGTATTGCTTTGCAATTTCTGCCAAACTACCCCAGGCGACGACATTAAACCATTCGGTCTCCGAGTGTCTTTCACCATCAGAGCTTTTCCACGAGCGGGAACAGGCAACAGAAAAATTCGATACCGATTTTCCGCTGGGTGTAAAGCGCATTTCAGGATCTCTGCCAAGGTGACCGATCACCATTACTTTGTTCAATCCACGAGCCATGATTTGCTCACTTTCAGTGAATGTTTGTTGTTAGTCTTCTTTTTTGGTCAACATGTAGCGGATGATGGGTTCAAGATAACGCAGGCTCTGCTTGAGTTCGGTTCCAAACTCGGGCTTAAATGCTACATCCATGTACACATAATAGCCTTCCCGGAAATCACGGATTTCATAAGCGAGGGATTTTGATCCCCAAACCTCAGTCTTGACGATTTCTCCGCCATTGTCGGTGATCATGTTTTTAACACGATCAAGGACGCCAGCCGTGGCTTCTTCATCCAAATCGGGTTGGACAATTAATATTAATTCATACTGTCGCATCAGGTATCTCCTTTCCTTGGGTTTGCTGCTCTTGACTATCGTGGATAGCTGGGCAGTGGAAAGAAACCGGTATTAAATTTGGCTTCTTTTTGCGTGTTGCTTATCGATTTTCAACACAGCGTCAAAGTATACTCGACTTTATTGACCTTTGCAAGCGGGGGTGGTGATTGGGTCTGAATAAAATAAACGAAAAAGCAGGCATTGCAATCAGTGATTATTGATTGAGCACCTGCTGGTTCGTTAAATACTATAGAAAACGAATGCCTAAAATGACGGCAAATATTGATTAATGTTTTTTTGCTTTCCTAATCTCTATCTTCAATCAGGATGTTTGAAAGGATGATAGACACAATGCTGACAATGATGGAACCAAACAACGCCGACCAGAAATTGTCGACATAAAAGCCAACGCCAAACCAATTCTGAGCGATGTTGGAGGCCAGTAAGAAGGTTGCTGCATTGATCACGAAAACGAACAACCCCAAGGTGATGATGATGAAACCACAGGAGAGAAACTTGAGAATGGGGCGGACAACTGCATTGACCAGGCCAAGGATGATTGCCATCACCGCAAACGCAACCCAGGCATCACTTTCAACCGAAATCCCGGGGACAACGAGCACGGCGACGTAAAGTGAAATCGCTGTAATTAACCAACGTAAGATGAATTTCATTGGATGATCCTTTCTTTAGTTTGTAATCTAAAAATATTATACCTAAAAAGGGTTTAGACCCGGGAGTTTCTTTTTTTAGAAAATTGAATGAAGTTGAGAGAGAATTTGGAATAGCGCCCCTGACAGGACTCGAACCTGTAACCGTTGGATTAGAAGTCCAGTGCTCTGTCCAATTGAGCTACAGGGGCATTTTAAGGTTCTACATTATACTCGATTAATCTAATACTGGACGAATTCCCTTATAGACCCTGATCCCGGATAATGTTCTGAGAATGGTGGATGGCGGGCGGTTCAATATTTCGCCAAGCTCTTGCGCGTCCATCGGTTTGTTACCGTTTGATAACAGCACTCTAAACACCGAGTCGACTAATGCCATCCTCTCACTTAGAAAACCTTCTTGTTTAGCGCAATGGGTGATCAAGACGTGCAGCAATCCATCTACCTGGGTGACTTCAGCTGTATTTGGATCGACCCAATCGATCACTTCATCATTGTCAGAATTTTCGAACAATGCCTGGTGTTCCTCACACAAAAAACTCCGCAAATAAACACGCCAATCGCGGTCATGTTTTTTCCACCAATCAAAATCGATTTTGAAGGGTGTTGTGAGTTTGGGTTTGATCAAGCTGCTGCGCTTCGACTCCATTAAAATCCTTCTCCCTTATGATTACTCGCTAAGTCTGAAATAAAGATCCCCAACAGAAGAAAACTCAGGGTCTGAAGCAAGTTTGCTGAAAACCACGCCTGGCGGGCAGCGGCGGATGCAGTTTAGTGCGGCATATAACTCCATGGCGTGCACATGACCCTGGGGGTTTAGCTTTGCCAATTCTCTCATCGTGT
This sequence comes from Anaerolineaceae bacterium, assembly GCA_016841365.1. Classification (GTDB taxonomy): domain Bacteria; phylum Chloroflexota; class Anaerolineae; order Anaerolineales; family Anaerolineaceae; genus Brevifilum. The sequence goes on along the minus strand of JAENZI010000005.1, from coordinate 177,465 downwards.
TGACGATATCCTGATTTAATGGGCGAGGGTTATTGGCTCGCTTCTGCCACAATTCATCCAAGCCGTCAGTTGTTGGGATAGCCACAGCCATACGTTCGTTGTAGTCCGCAGTGATGGTTTGTTTTAGCATTGCAAATACAATTCCACCGTCGGCACCAATCAACAAGGTTCTGATCCACTCTCGGTTCGAGCGTTTTTTCTCGGGTTGAATGTAGATTTCGCCCGGTTCTTTCCCGGGTTTGATTTTGATCATGCTGCCGGGCATCAGTTCCATCTCTTCATACCATTCACGCAGACCATAAACATAGTTGTAGGGGCGAACGACCCAGGCTGAAATCTCTTCACCTTGTGGGTCAATGAATTTAAACTTCACGCGGGGCGATTCAAGCGCCGTTGGAAAGAATGCTTTTGTGTATGGCGTGAGTGGGATGCTCCCAACGCGCCAGTGGGGATAATTAAGGACGATAGAGACTTCTTTGCCAGGCATCTTGCGCTGATATTCAGGATCTAATTCAATATGTTCATCATCAATGCGCTGTTCGGCTTTTAACATGTCCTCGGTCATCACTTCGCGATCGTACTCGACGGGTTGAAAGACCAGCTGGACGGGTTTTTCGCGAACAAATTCTGGCTCTAATCGGTTAAGGTACCATTGAACTTCGCCGCTGGGGCCTACTTCATCAAAACGCGGGTCTTGTTCGAGTGCCACGTTGAGTGAAAAACGCACAAGCTCTTCAGGGTCATCTGAATCAATTTCAATTTGGTCTAAAAGCGCATCTACGGTCAAAGGACCGCCTGCGTGCATATCCAGAACGGCTTCTGCAAGATTGAGATGTCCGACGTTGAATTCAATTAATAAGGATTTCGGAAACCATTTATCTCCGATGCGCACAATGTCTTTGTTCTGATCAAGCTGTTCTTCGAGTTTGACCGTAATTTCATCACCGAATTGCTCGATAATGGTGATTTCGCTGTTGTCACCCTCTTCGCCGGTTATTGTTTTAACCTCGTTCAAGGGATGGTCTATCAGATTCATCGCAAATTGGCGGCTTTTCCCATTTTCTAGGGCAACCGTCATAACCTTTAACTCAGGAAGTTCAGGGTTATTGCCCTGGCGGACATCTGAAACCTCACCACTGAGCCAGTTTAATGCAGGGAATTGAACCTTATCGCCTTTTGAGAATTCCATTTTTGGCAAGTAGATCTCACCATTTTTTTGCTGTTTACGTGCTAAGGATTCTTTTTCCTTGCGAATACGCTCTTTGATTAATGCTCCCGCTAATTGCTCTGATGGGAGTGGTTTCTCTGTTTCCAACAGGTAAGTGTATAAATACTCAATGTCCTGCTGATTAATTTCCAGCGTCTTCCAGTATGCTTCATCTAATTGAATTTCAACTAAAACCATTGACATGCCTCGAATATCGGTTAATTATCATAAAAATTATATCTGATCAGCGACTAAAGATTATACCCCAATTGTGAAGAATCACTAAATTTATTCATCAAGAATAAAACAAAATTATTGGTATAATCAGTCAAAGTTTATCAGATGCAGAGACGATAAAGAAACCATATGATTCAGATACTGACGGACTCTACTGCAGACATCCCAGAAGAAGTTTGTGATGAACTTCAAATTGAAACGATACCCATGTACATCCAGGTTGATGGGAAAGTTTACCGGGATGGAAGAGACATCGATGCAGGGAGAATGTTTGTTGAAGTATCCAGAAAAGGTGTTTATCCCACAACTTCTGCACCATCTCCCGGTGATTTTATAAAATTTTTTAACCGGAGCGACCCCATGATTTATATCGGGGTCTCCAGTCAGCTTTCTTCAACATTCAGAAACGCAAAATTAGCCATTGACGAGATGGGGGCAACGCACATTGATGCGATCGATTCACTCAGTTTTTCAACCGGATATGGCCAAATCGTTGTACAGGCGGCAAAATGGCACAATGCGGGCATGGGTTTAGAGGAGCTGGGATTGAAAATTCGTAACCTGATAGAGCGATCTCGGGGGATTTTCATTCTGGATACACTTGACTATCTTTATCATGGGGGCAGGTGTTCTTCGATCACACACATCGTCTCAAGTATTTTAAAGATCCGACCCTTTTTGAATGTTCAACCGGATGGAAACCTCGGGATTTTGAAGAAAGTTAGGGGATCCCGCATGAATGCTGTTAAAACGCTATTGAATTACTTCAAACAGGAAGTAAATTCATCCAATATCAATAGAATTTATATCACACACTATGACTGTGATGATGAAGTGGCTTTTTTAGAACAGGGAATTTCTGATTTAGGCAGGTCTATTGAAATAGCCGTCTATGAAGTAGGATGTGCTTTAGCGGTACATTCCGGACCAAAGCCATTAGGCATTGCTTATATCAAAGAATGAAGCCGCATTGTGTAAAATCGGGTAGATTTAATAGATATTGATTTTATGAGCCTGATGGACACAAACAAAAAATAATCAGGGAGATTGTTTTGTGACAAATTTTTTCCACTCAAGATGGAAGAGCGTCAAGAACGCTGTAATTGGTTGGTGGCACGTTATTCGGACGCAGCAGAATGCGTGGATCCACGCAGTTGCCACTGTGACAACCATCGTGTTATCCATCTGGTTGAGCATATCATTGCTGGAGTGGGCTGTACTGGTGTTAATCATCGCGATGGTTTGGACGGCTGAATTTCTCAATACCGCCCTTGAAATTGTGGTTGATCTGGCAAGCCCTGAATTGCATCCGCTAGCTAAAGCAGGGAAGGATGTAGGCGCTGCCGCTGTTTTGATTGCAGCTGGTTCGGCTGTCGTGATAGGTGTTCTTATCCTGGGGCTGCCACTTTTAGAAAAGCTTCAGATTTTATTCGCATCTGGTGGTTTATTTTAAGGGTATTATACAAAATATATAATTATTGTCTTAATTCATACGAAATATTAACAAAGCTAACGCATACTCATCATATACTGCTTTGAAGAAATCAAGATTAGGAGAAAAATATGATTAATGAACCAATCCAAGTTACAGATCAGGCCTTTGAAAAGACCGTGTTGGAATCATCCCTTCCAGTTATCGTTGACTTTTGGGCCCCCTGGTGCGGACCTTGTAAAATGGTCGCCCCGATTTTAGACAAAATCGCCCATGAATATGCGGGTGAGGTGATTGTTGCCAAAGTGAACACCGATGAGCATGCCGAATGGGCGATGAAATATGGTGTTCAAGGCATTCCTACAATGTTGCTGCTGTATAAAGGCAAGATCATCAACCGCCAGGTTGGGGCACTGCCTGAACCGATGCTGCGAGAAGTCATCGAACAATTCCTTGAATTGACGAAAGAACAGCAAGCAAACTGATCATCAAAAAATAAGATAAAAAAGGCGCCGTTTGGCGCCTTTTTTAGATTCTGTTATAGATCACTAACAAAGCATGTTTATGCGGGAAGGCGCTGAATTTCAGCACCTAATGCTTTTAGTTTTTCGTCAACACGCTGATACCCCCGATCAATTTGGCTGATATTTCGGATAACGCTTTCGCCTTTGGCGGAAAGAGCGGCCAGCAACAGCGCCATACCGGCGCGGATATCTGGGCTTTCAAGATGTTCAGCATTGAGCCGTGTGGGACCCATGACAATACAGCGGTGGGGATCACACAGGACAATTTGTGCGCCCATCCCGACCAATTTGTCGGTGAAGAACATCCTGGAGGGGTACATCCAATCATGAAAGAGGATGCTGCCCTTAGACTGCGTGGCAATCACAATGGCAATGCTCATCAAGTCGGTTGGGAATGCTGGCCAGGGCATTACAGATATCTCTGGAATTGCATTACCCAAATCCGGTTCAATCTCGAGCTGTTGTTCTTCGGGAACAATGATATCATCACCATTCGTCTCCCAATTAACACCAAGGCGCCGCATTACGAGGTTGATCATGTCCAGGTGCTCAACGCCGGCGTTTTTGATGCGAATTGATCCACCTGTGACAACCGCAGCGCCGATGTAGCTGACAACCTCAAGGTAATCCGGACCGATAGAGAATTCTCCGCCGTGCAGGCTATCAACACCGTTGATCACCAAGGTATTGGAGCCGATATTCTCAATATTCGCACCAAGAACATTCAGGAAGTGGCATAAATTCTGGATATGAGGTTCGCTGGCAGCATTTTTGATCGTCGATTTGCCTTTGGCTAATACACATGCCATGATCGCATTCTCAGTCGCGGTGACGGATGCCTCGTCGAGCAGGATTTCTGCGCCAACTAGACCTTTTGTGGACAGTTGAAATTGATTTTCAATGTATTGGGTTTTGACTCCTAATTGTTTAAGCGCAAGGATGTGCGTATCAACCCGGCGCCTGCCAATGACATCACCTCCGGGTGGCGGCAAAAAGAGTTCCCCGACACGACTGACCAATGGCCCGGCTAAAAGAATTGAAGCGCGAATTTGGCGGCATAGGGATGGATCAAGATCTGCAGGGCGGATATCACTGGCATCCAACCTGAGAGAGGATTTGTTGACCCACTCCACTTTGACATTCAGGCTTTGCATCAGGCGAATCATGGCTTTGACATCGAGGATGTCAGGCATGTTATGCAGCACGACGGGTTCAGGTGTGAGCAAGCAGGCTGCCAGCATGGGCAGGGCAGCGTTTTTATTTCCAGAGGGGATGAGCTCACCGTGAAGCGGGATCCCTCCTTTGATAATTAATTTTTCCATAATCACTCCTGTTCCTGTTAGAGAAATCGCTCGAATTTTTTAAAGTTCTCCGTAAAATCGTCTTTTAGTGCGTTGGCAACTTTTGTAAATTCTGATGCGTCCTGCCAGGTTCGTTCTGGATTAAGTAATTCTGTAGGGATACCCGAAATTTCATTCGGAACTGCAATCTCGAAGATAGGGTCAGTATGATACTGTGCGTTTTCGTGTTCTCCAGTGAGAATCCAGTTGATCATGCGGCGCGTATGGGGGAGGTGCATTCGTTTGCCAGTGTTGAATCCACCGCCTGTCCAGCCTGTGTTCACCAGCCAGATATTGCAATTATGTTTCTCGATCTTTTGTTTGAGCAAGCGGGCGTAGATATCGGGTGTGAGCGGCAGGAAGGGTTCACCAAAACAGGTTGAGAATGTGGCTTTGGGCATTTGGCTTAGACCGCGCTCTGTTCCGGCGACTTTTGATGTATAACCAGAAAGAAAGTAGTAACTGGCTTGATCGCGTTCAAGCTTTGCGATGGGGGGCATGACGCCAAATGCATCTGCCGTCAGGAAGAAAATGTTTGAAGGGTGCCCCGCCATGCTCTCAGGGATGATGTTATCAACACGAGAGAGCGGATAGGCGGCACGCGTGTTTTCAGTAAGCCGAGCATCATCAAAATCTGGTTCGCCATTCTCAGGATTGATGTAGACATTTTCAAGGACCGTACCGTATTGGTTCGCCGCTTGCCAGATGACGGGTTCATGTTCGGGGTTTAACCGGATGGTCTTGGCATAACAACCGCCTTCAAAATTGAAAACGCCATTATCGCCCCAACCATGTTCGTCATCGCCAATCAATTTGCGGTCAGGCGTTGAGGAAAGCGTTGTTTTGCCAGTACCAGACAGCCCGAAGTAGAGGGCAACATCGCCTTTTTCGCCTACATTCGCCGAGCAATGCATCGGCAGCACATTTGATTCTGGCAGAATGGCATTCATCACCGTAAAGGCTGATTTTTTTATTTCACCAGCATATTTTGCGGCAGCGATCAGAACCGTCTTCTCCCTAAGGTCGATCGCAATAGCAGCTTTTGATTTGACATGATCAATCTCGGGGTGGGTGTTAAACCCTAATGCAGCCAAAATGATAATGTCTGGTTCTGAGGAATGCGCTTGGCCCGTGTAGATAAAAAGGTTCTGAGAAAAGAGCGCTTGCCAGGCATATTCAGTGACCACACGGATCGCTAAACGGTAATCCGGGTCGGCGCCGATAAAGCAATCCACAATATACAGGGGACGGTTGCTCAAATAAGCGCTAATCCTGTTCTGCAGGGATTGAAAGGATTCTTTCGGCATTCGACGGTTAACATCACCCCACCATAAATTGGTTTGATCGGGGTAGTCAACGATGAACTTATCATCGGGAGATCTGCCCGTATAGGGGGTGGTGATCACGCCCAGGGCGCCTTGATGGGTTAGTGTACCCTCACCATTCCGAATTGCCTCAGCAACCAGCTCAGACCGACTGAGGTTGTGGAAAACCGGCCCTTGATGGACGATCCCAAGGGTTTCAAGCCAATGAGAAAGATTTTGTGCCATATTCGAGACTACCGCCTTTGTTAATAGTGAGTTTTTCGTATAGCAAATTAATTATTCCGGATTAATTTCTTGAAACCAGGGACTGATGATATCGGCTGCAGGCTTTCCGGCAATGGAGGATGTGCCGTCTTGATTGGTGACTGCGGCGTTGTACCCGCGTATTGATGTACTGGTGATCCACGGTCTGCTAGCAATCACCGGAAGAACGGCACTGTAAATGAGCGCTTGTTCTTCAAGATCAATGGGTTGTGTGGAAATTTCATCAAGGTCAAAGATGCCGTCGTTATAACAAGATTCGTCAATCAATCCACATCCACGAGCGGCGCCATCTATGGAGGGGTATGCCAGTGCCAGGGTGATCGGCAAACCTGTGCTGCGGTAAGCTTCGTAGATGTGATTATCGATCACAGCAGAAAAATTGGCGCCAATTTCCTCAAATGCAGGGTCAATGCCCTCGGCCAGAGGGCTGTCAACACTGATGTAAATCCCGTCAAATTCATAAATAAATTCTGGCAGCGGATCTCGATTTAGATGAACATTTGTTGCCCAAACAAGGTTTCCGCTGTAAACGTTCCTGATTTCCTCAATCAACGCGGTCCAACGATTATCGTTTGTTATGGGGATGTTTGTCTCTTGACCATCCGGTGTGATGCCGCCCGAGAAGGTGGGTAGGACTGCTTTGCCGCCAATAATCAATTGATCTGCTTTATTAATTTCTGCAGTTTTCGCATAGTTAAGGAGGAAATCCTGATACGACTCGAACCAAATTTCCCACCAATAATCAGAATGTGTGTCTGTTAGCCACATTTCCATGACTTTTCCCTGAGTGCCGAGCTGCGGGTAGAGTCCTGTTTCCAACCCAAGGGCAGAAGCCTGGTTGATCATTGCATTGAGGGTTGAATAGAATGGGGTGATCCCTAATTCGGGAAAGATCAATGGTGAAGCTGGCTGCAGATACCAGAGCGGAGAGAATATGACTGCAGATCCTCCCATTGATTCAATCGCGGCTAAGCTTTCCGGTGTGTAAACTTCCCAAAACTCATTGACGTAGGAAGAAAGTTCAATCATGGTTGCGTAATTTAGATGATAAGGCGGATAGGCTGCTTGCGTAAGGGTTGCCCTATCGATTGTGGTTCCCCAATTTTCCCAGGCATCGACGGATAAGGATATTGTTTGCTGGGAATCGGAGGGGGTGAAGGTGTTCTCTGCAGAGGATGTTGCCGCACTCGTTGCGTTTTGACAGTCGCCATTACGGCAGAACCTGAAAGAGACCGTTTCTGATTTCTTAAAAGGCGCGTAAAGGATGTAAAGATACTCATCGTTACCTAAAGGCCACAACGGGATTGGTTCGGTCCAGTCTGTTGTTTTAAACTGAATGAATTTTTCACCTGGTGCCACTGAGCCAGGTGGGAAGGTCAACTCGAATGTTACAGGTTCCAAGCCAGATGTCCGCCAGGAGGCAATCGTCAAATCGAGAGTGATATCGGTGTTAGGCAGGACAATCTGCCTGATTTTGACGCCGCCCATCTGGTTTTGCTCTGCATTCCAATAGCCATCACCCAGGGTGAACTTGAACCGCAGGTCGCTTTGGGCATATAGGTGAAGCTGCAAGCTATAAGTGCTATCATCCGCTGGCGTCAACTGGGGCATTTTCTTGGGGTTGACGCTCATGCCCCCGGTTAAATCCGTGAAGGTATTCCCGAGCTGGGTTAAGTTCCCGGCAAGATAGATGGGCGCACCGAGCGGCTCTGCGGGTGCTGTAACCCTTAATATGACAGTTATGGGTTTCATCGGTTTCAGACTGACATTTGCCAGCGTTGTTTGTGCCTGTGCAATTTGAGCCCCTTGTTGGAAGGTGCCATATTGACCGGTCATGCTGTAAAAAACAACATTATTCAATCCTACAGGCACACCCTCAAGAGCAAAATGACCATTCGCATCAGAGAAGGTCATTTGCCCCCCAGCGCTGATAAGAACATCCGGAATTGGCAGGCGGGTATCGCGATCCTGCACAACTCCTTCTAATTTCCCTGTATCAACCTGGGGTTGTTCCCCCTCCCAGCCGAGGATGATGTCTTTCACATCACTACTGGTGTTGGCAAAGAACATGCGATAGCGTATGGTTTGAGTTCGAGAGTTGATCTCAGCGGCGGGTTCTTTGCCATTTTTTACATAGCGGTATTTGATAACTGTTCCTGCAGGAACGGAGAACTTAGCGTTATATTCGAGATCCGTTTCGGACTCGAGCTGGTAAGTTTGGTTGTTATAAGGCAGTCCTGTCACTTCATCAACCACTTCAAGAAAGAGTTTTTCACCCCTGGCCAATTCTGAAGGTAGTATGGCCGTGAAGTTCACATTAACGGGGGCGGTAGCATAATTTTCGATTTGATTTGAAGAGGTTTGGATCGCATTACCGGTTGGGAAATGACAACCAGCAAGGATGGATGAGATGACAAATAACAGCAAGGCTGTGGATTTTAGGTGTGGATTAGTCTGCTTATTCCTGAGTTTTGTCGTCATCTTCCTGTACGATCTCCATACTGAGCTGGATTTCATTCAAGTTTTCGATAAAACCGCCCAAGACACCATTGACAAAACGTGCAGAACCCTCAGAGCCATAGCGTTTGGCTAATTCAACCGCCTCATTGATGGCAACCTTTACGGGGGTCTTTTTATCCACGGCAATTTCCCACAATGCAATCCGGATTAAATTCAAGTCGATAAAAGCCACCTGATCCAATGGCCAATCCGGGGCGAAATCAGCGATAAATTCATCCAGGTTGTTTTTGTATTCAGTGACACCTGAAACAATTTGACTGATAAATTTTTTCAGGGAGTCGTCCATTTTTAATTGCACAAAACGCTCAGCCAAGACCGTTCCGGGTTTATGCCCGCTAATATCAACCTCGTAAAGTACCTGTAAAGCAATGCTGCGGGCTTTTGTGCGTGATTTCATGTAATTGTTTTCTTTTTCAGGGTAAGTTATACGTTGAAGTCAATATCCATTATGTGGACATTGACACCGCCGACATCCATGCCGACCATCTCTGAAATCGCACGTGAAATTCGGGATTGAATTTCACGCGCTACATCCCTTACGTTGATATCACTGACCATTATGACATAAATCTCAACAAAGACCTGGTCATCCCTGATGTCAATTCTGACACCGCCATTATTATCACCTGCAATTTTTTGCAGTCCGCTTTGAACATTTGCCATCCTGCTGACGCCCTGCACACTCAAGGCTGTCAGACGTGCGATTTTATCCAGGACTTCAGGCGAAACAGTTGTTTTTCCGATATCATTTTCTGTCGGGTAAGTGGTCATAAATGCTCCAGCGATTGATTAATTGATGTCACTTAGGTGTATTATATAACAGATTGCTCAGGTGGAAGTTTCCCTGACACCCAGATGACCATCAAGATCAATTCGTCCTGTGAAAAATCAAATTTTGGATGCGCTTCTTCAAATTTTTTGGCAATTGCATCAAATGTCAACGCTTCAGGCCATTCTCCAGAAAAACCTTGTGATTCTTCATATTCTCTCTCAAGGGCAAGATCTTTCCATCCTTCAGAATCGAGCCAATTATTGACATTTTCTGCTAATTCTGACTTCATTTTTGCCCATGTTGTCAGCGTAAAGGGTACAACCTCATCATTCTCTTCAAAAGCCGTCGCATAAGCGTTGATTTGCAGGCGCAAAGGTGCTCGTAATGGGTTACGAAATCCCAATATTGTGACATGTTGTTTAAAGGCTTTTACGAACATCAGTTGATCTTCTTTAGGGAGTTCATTAAAACCTTGTAGAATTGATTCAAGGAACCCTTCTAAGAAGTCACGTTCGATATAAACATTAATCGATTTGTATGGGGAGTGTTCGAGTTGCGGCATTTCTGATCCTCCTTACACTTTTGTTTTAATTAAATTCTGATTGAATTATACTCAATGTTGACCAAAATTCAGCGAACGGTTTTATGGGAACAAAAAGAGGCTGCGCGAGCCTCTGATCTGGAGAGCGACAAATCCCTCCAATTATTATGATAAAAAAAACGGAACGAAAATTCTCAGGTCTAAACTTAACGTTATGCGTGATTAGAAATCATCATCCGCATCGTCAAGGTCGAGATCTAAAAGGTCCTCATCTTCGTCTATCCAGAGATCTTCTTCCTCTTCATCCTCTTCAATGTCATCCCAATCGTCGATGTCTTCTGGTTCATCCCAATCTTTGATTTCAATATCATCGCTGGGCTGATAGGTTTTGCAGCCAGTATCTGGATCTAGTTCAATGGCTGCTGCACTGCAATATTTACCATCAAGGAAGAGGCAATCAAGATAATGGCAATGTATTCGGGGCATAATTTCTCCTAAACAAAAACACTTGTAGGTTATTCGCAAGCGATTTTACACTATGTGGTTTAAATAGTAAAGGTTTTTGTCAAATTTAATTTGACCTGATAATACCACCCATTTACCCTGGTCGTTGGCGCTTTGCCTCAAAAACATTTGGCAGGCTCTCTAACCTTGTCAGAATGCGAGAAAGTTGAGATATACCCTTAACACCAAGCACCAGCTTAATATCCGCCAGGTGTTGATTCATTTTCATGCTCATGTCGATTAAATTGACATTTTCATCGGTGATGATATTAGAAATATCGGACATTAACCCCTGGCGATCATAGGCTTTGATTTGAACGGGGACTGTAAATGTCTTCCCAGGCTGCCCCCAAGAGACCTTAACCAGGCGTTCCTTTTCTGAGACTCTGAGGATATTCGGGCAGTCCTGCCGATGAATGGTTGCCCCGCGACCTCTGGTGATGTAGCCAATGATCTCATCACCTGGCATGGGGTTGCAGCATTTTGCCATAGTGGTGGCGATACCTTTAAGACCCATCACTTTGACGGTTTCACTTGGCACAACCTCTGTGGGCGCCTGAACAAGATCAAACTTCGGTTCTGTTTCTAGTTCTTCTTCCATCTCACCGATTTTGTTGATCACCCTGCCCACACCGATATCGCCGCAGCCAATGGCGACATATAGATCATCAACGGTTTTAACACCAAGCTCGGGTAAAAAATCATCGAAGTCGATGCTCTTGATACCCAAACGCTTAAATTCTTTTTCAAGGATGGCTTTACCCTGCGCCAGGTTAGACTCTCGGTCCTGTCTTTTAAACCATTGTTTTATTTTTGAACGCGCTCGGCTTGTCCGAACCAAACCGAGGTTGGTGTTTAACCAGTCTCTGGATGGACCGCCGCGTTTTGCCGTCAGGATTTCCACCTGATTTCCTGTTTCAAGGACATGGTCTAAAGACACAAGCTTGCCGTTTACTTTTGCACCCCTGCAGCGGTGACCAATTTCAGTGTGTACATGGTAAGCAAAGTCAATCGGGGTGGATCCGGCTGGCAAGTCGATTATGTCTCCCTGTGGGGTCAGGACATACACTCTGTCTTTGAAGACATCTGACTTCCATCCGTCGATGAGATCATCTGCATCGTCTTCATCCTGCTGCCAGGTGAAGAGACTGCGCAGCCAGCTTATTTTTTGCTGATAGGATTCTTTAATATTGCTTGATTTTTCCTTGTAGTGCCAGTGCGCTGCAATACCGTATTCGGCATTTTCGTGCATTTCTTCCGTCCGGATTTGCACTTCGAGCGGCTTGCCATCATCAAAGATGACTGCTGTGTGCAGTGACTGGTAGTTGTTCTCTTTTTTTGCGGCGATATAATCATCGAATTCGCCAGGGATCGGCCGCCATTTCATGTGCACAATCCCTAAGGCTTTATAACAGGCAGCTACATCCTCAACGATCAAGCGTACACCGCGCAAATCCATCAACATTTCAAATGGCATCTCTTTGCGCTTCATCTTTTGATAGATGGAGTAGATGTGTTTAGGGCGGCCTGAAATTTTTGTTTTGATTCCCTCTTGTTCGAGTACCTCTTTTAGACGATTGATGATCTGTTGGATTTGCTCTTCTCGATCGGCGCGCCTGTCAGCTAATTTTTTCGCGATGTCTTTGTAATCTTCAGGGGCGACATACCTGAAGGCAAGATCTTGCAGTTCCCATTTGATTTGCCAAATACCAAGCCGGTTCGCTAAAGGGGCAAAGATATCGAGGGTTTCCTGGGAGATGCGTTTTTGCATCTCTTCAGGGAGGTAAGACAGCGTCCGCATGCTGTGGAGACGGTCTGCCAGTTTGACAAGAACCACCCGGATGTCGTCACTCATCGCTAAGAAGGTTTTGCGGAGTGCTTCAGAAATCTCTTCTTCTCGCACCTTCCGATGGGCGGTTGTCCCTGCCGTTGGTGTTTTTGCCTTTAGATTCTGGTCCCCTCGCAAAAGGTTTGGAAGATGGGTTAATTTTGTGACCCCATCAACCAGGCTAGATACTTCTCCGTTAAATTCTTTGCGAACATCCTCTAACGTAATTTCAGTGTCTTCAATAACATCATGCAAAAGGCCTGCGATGATCAATTCGGGCGGCACGGAGAGTTCAGCCAGGATGATTGCCACCGCGGCACAATGAGTAATGTAAGGCAATCCGCTGGGCAGCGTTTGCCCATCGTGGGCTTTTTCAGCAAAACGATAGGCTTTTTCGATCAGTTCAAGATCTAATGCCGTATAATTTTTGGGTAATTTTTCTAAGAATTGTTCAAATTGCATTAGGCGACTTCTTTAATTCGTGTTTCAATCAATCTAATAATGATTTTACCCGGTTAATCAGGTCCATTCCGGGTTGATAATGAATGGTTTGGATCCCCAATTGTTGCGCTGCTTCTATGTTTTCAATGAAGTCGTCAATGAATAGGATTTGGTTGAAGGGTAACTTGAGAGTGTTGGCTAAAATTTGGTAAATTTTAGGGTCGGGTTTGGCGACGCCGCATTCAGCTGAAATCAGGATATGGTCTACTGTTTTACCTTCTTTAATGCCATAATCCTCCTCGAGGATCTTCCGTGTGCCTGCCCATGCATTGCTCAGAAGCGCTGTTTTGAATTTGGGGCGGCAATCTTCCAGGAAATTGACCAGCGCCTGATCAATCCGATCACCCGCCCAAAAAACTTTGATGAAATCAAGCAGTTCGTAATCATCAAGGGCAAGTGTTTTTGCTACATATGCCCAAACAACTTCTCGTGAAGCCTGACCTATGGTGGATGCCAGTGCTGCTTCTGAATTAAAGACAAGCTCGTCGATTGAATTTTGTGGAAGTTGGTATTTCTCTTCCAGGCAACGGCGGCTTGACGAGTCCTCCGTGCGCAGCAGCACCCCGCCGACATCGAACACGATGGCTTTAATCATTATTTGAGCATCTCTTCAGACTCGAATTTTCGGTGGAATGAAAGGTTATCCAAAATGATTTTATCCGCTTCGTCAAGTTCGTTCAACACCAGGTGAGAGACAAGTTGCCCCACACCAGGCCCGAACATGAAACCCTGTCCACACATGCCGACTGCTAAGATAAACCCATCCAGGCCATTTACCTTGCCGATGATGGGTGAGCCATCGGGCGTCATGGGATAGGTACCGCGCCAGACCCTTCTGACCCGTATATGCCGCAAAACTGGCATGATCTCGATCAACCGGCGCGATGCTTTGGATAAAAAGTCGCTGGACGCGATGGTGTGTGTTCCCAGGATGGGTGGGTCAGGCGTCATGCAAAAGATGATTTTCCCGGTAGGGTGTTGATAGAAGTAAAAATTAGCTGACCCGGGACGTTTACGCATGTCTACAATCATGGGATAGAAGATGCGTGCCACCGGTTCAGTGATGGCTGCCTCATGTGAATCGGGTTCGACAGGCACATCCAGTCCGATTTTTTTTGAGAGCGGTTTTGCCCATCCGCCAGCAGCGTTGATCACCCATTGAGAGTAATATTTTCCTTTGTCTGTGACCACGCCCTTGATTCGGCTACCTTCACTGATGAAATCCACGACGGTTTCATTGAAGTTAAAAACTGCGTCAGCCTCTGCTGCACGTTTATGAAACGCGAAAGCTGACTTTAGGGGTGAAGCACTGCCATCCTCAGGTGAAAATGTGCCGCCGAGCAGGTCTTGAGGGTTCAGTTTGGGGATGATCTTCAGCAGATCAGGCGCGTCAAGCCAGGAGATTTCCAAATTATGCTGTTGTTGTTCAAGGATCAGCGCTTTTAGCAGTGCTGCGTTTTCTTGATCGTAAGCAACATAGGAATAGCCACCTTCCTGCCACTCAATATCGTCGCCAAATTCTGTTTCCCATGTCGAGAAGACCTTCAAGCTGCGATTACCCAGGTGAATTTTGGCTGGGTCAGAGTGTGTAGCACGTATGCCGCCGATAGCATGTTTGTTAGAAGCCTGGCCAACGCTTGGATAACGATCAATAACCAGTACTTTTAATCCAGATTTTGCTATGTAAAATGCTGCAGGAGTGCCAATTGAGCCTGCGCCAATGATAATGCAATCGAAGGTGTTTTGTGATGAGTCGTTCATAGGACTATTCCACATCCTCCTGTTGGTTCTTGGCTAAGGTTTCCAATGGCATTTCAACAAATACCGGTCTTTGAGTGGGATCAGTCACTGTTTCAAGGGGGATGCCTTCTTCTCTGAAGATCTTTTTGATGAGTGTGAGGCAAGTCTTTCCGCCGCAGGACCCCATTGTCGCTTTGGTTTCGGCTTTGATCTGGTTGATATCCCTGACACCTTCACGAATTAAGGCACGGATTTCGTCTGCTGTGACATGTTCGCAACGGCAAATAATCGTTTCTTGGTCCGTTTGCTCAAGGTATTTTTCATCCTCCGATGCTGGGCGGTCCCAACCCGCAACGAGTTGGATGCCTGAAATGTCGGTTGCAATCGCTGCCGGCACCTGAACCCTTACAATCAGTGTGCTTGAAAATTGGCGCAGAGTCCGCATACTGACCACTGGGTATTTTCCGAGCACCTGGCCATCGATATCCGTAACCGGGACGATGTCGCCAACATGGATGTATTCTTTAGAAAATTCAAGCGGGATGGATACTGTGGGATGTTGGGCATCCTTCCGGAAATCAACCAATGTGACGGCTAATCCCGGACAGATAGCAACACATCGTTCACAGCCGATGCAATTTTTGCCGTCAAATGTGCAAAATTCTGGCAGTGCGCGAATATTTTCCGGATCGATCTGGATTAGTCCTTGCGGGCAAATTGAAGAACAAGGATCACAAGGGATTTCCTGCCGGCAGTGTGTCACCGGGAAAACATCGCCATGAATTTCTTGCTGTTTAATTGGTTGAACTTCACCCGGCTTTGATTTCAGGATCGTCTCAAATTTACGCCATTGTTCAGGGACTTCAGGGACATCCAAGTTCAAGACTTGAGCAATCTCATTAGCTTTGATTTTGCCTGCAAACATTGCTGCGGAGGCTTCGGCAATTTCTGCTGCGTCTCCTGCTGCAAATACTGTCAGGCCAACTTCTTTAGCTTTATGGAAAAACTCATCAACAGGATTGAGACCGACAGCAATTAAGACACAATCACATTGAATTTCTTGTTCGGTGCCTTGAATAGGTTTGAAGGTGTCGTCAACCTGCGCAATGACCACACTCTGGACATGATCCTTCCCTTTGGCTTCAAGGATTGTCTGGGATGTGAGGATGGGTACGTTGAAACGTGCCAGCTTGTCACGATGAACTCTGTATCCGCCACACTCAGGCAGGGCTTCGACCAGTGCGACGACATTGATCCCAGCCTGGAGTGCATGATAACCTGCTATTAATCCGACATTCCCGCCGCCAACGATGAACAGGTTCGTGGCTGGCTTGACCAGGTCACGGTTAGCAAGCGTCTGAAATGCGCCGGCGCCATAGATACCTGGCAGTGTATTTCCTTTAAAGGGCAGGCTGCGTTCGCGAGCACCTGTTGCAACCAGTAAAACCTCCGGCTTAATCAGTATATATTGATTGTCCGTTGCCCGCCAAAGCCCGACGGTTTTTTCTTCGAAAATGCCGACAGCGGTCGTTTCTAACCACACGTCAACCGTGGCCATGCTCTTGATTTGCTCAGAAAGTTTAACGGCAATATCAATCCCACGGGTGCCGGCATAAACTGCCTTCGTTGAGCCAAAAAATCGATGTGTTTGGAGGACGAGTTTGCCCCCAAGCTGCGATTTATCATCAACTAACAAGACATCAACGCCGAGTTTCCCTAATTCAATGGCTGCTGAAAGCCCTGCTGGACCGCCACCTATGATCAGGACCGGAATTTCTATGATTTCTTTTATCCCTTCTTGGTAAACACTTGATTCTGAGTCAGGTAACCCAGAAATATCTGGTAAGCCGTCTGCCGGCATGACGGAAATCCCGGGAGTAACTGTTGTCATGCAGGATTTCACAGGTTTCCCATTCACCAGCACCAGGCATTGTGAACATTGACCGTTCGCGCAGAATAATCCTAACGGGGAATCATCCTTGGGGTGGTGACCAAAGATGTTGATGCCATTGGCAATCAATGCAGAAGCAATGGTTTCACCTTGCTTAGCTTGTAAGGGTTGGTTTTGCCAATAGAACTCGATTGTTTGTTTTTCAGGAATTTCAAGTATCGGATGCTGTGTGATTCGGTTGTGCGGCATAAGTGAAAGATGTCCCTTTAATAATATTGGTGAGGCGGGCTTATTTTCTGGCGTTACACCCTGTTATTTTTTTTGAAACCGCTGATCAATATCAATATCTTACCATTGATAAATGCGCAGGAAAGTTAACAGATGTAAGTTGACGCGCCTAACAAATTTCCTGATTTTTTCGGAGATTATTTTTTGAATTCCTGCATGAATTTTTTATGTGCCCCATGCCAGGGTTTGCCCATCCGATGTTTGTCGCTAACTTTAATATCGCTGAAATGTCCCATGATATCGATTAGAATGCCCGGGATTCCCTGCCAATCTTTTTGCTCAAATTTCTCCTGTAATTGGCTGGCAGTTTCTCCCGTCCAACGCCATTCCATGCGATACTTGTCTGCTTTAACCCAATAATCACGTTTTTCCCATGCGGCAACCGTAACATTGATCCCTTCAGCAATCTCTTTCAGCGCGAGGATGATGAAGGCGATCATGTCGTTTGTGGATTGGTCTGGTTTTTGCTGGCGCATGAACTCCCGGATGGTGATTACAATCGCTTTACTGAGACGTGCTCGTTCTTTTCCGGGAGTGGACGTTTTGATGATTTGGCTCACACATTCTCCTTAATCTTGAATTATAATTTTAGAAAGGTTATTATACTCGACCATTAACGCATTTCTTATACTTTAATATCATCCTATTATTGACGATAAAAATCCTCTCGCGTATAATTCCTGAGCAATTCATCGGGGAAGTGCTGGAATTGGCAGACAGGCGTGACTTAGGATCACGTGCGGCAACGCGTGAGAGTTCGACCCTCTCCTTCCCCACAGTAATTAAAAATTTTTATTTTAAAGGACTTTACATTGAATATTGAAAAAGAGCTTTTAGAGGATCGACAGGCAAAATTAACCGTGACCTACACCCCCGAGGAATTCGAGGGATTTAAGCGGCGTGCTGCTAAGAAAATTTCCAAAAATGCAAAGATTCCCGGTTTTCGCCCGGGGAAAGCGCCCTACCAGGTGGTTGTCAATCATTACGGTGAAGGCGCAATTTTACAGGAAGCTATTGACATCCTTTTGGATGATGATTACGCCAAAATGCTTGATGAGGTAGAGATTGAACCCTCAGGCCCCGGCAACTTAGAGACGATTGAAAGCTACGATCCACCCACACTTGTGTTTAAGGTGCCATTAGAGCCAGAGATCGATCTCGGAGAATACCGCGAGATTCGAAAAGAATATGCACTGGAAGCATTTGATGAGAAGCAGGTGGACGAATTTATCGACAATATTCGACGAAATTCGGCGACAATCGTCCCTGCAGAACGTGCGGCTAAAGAAGGTGACCTGGTTTACTTCAATTTGAGCGGCGAATTCCTCAACCCGCAAGAAGGTGAAGATGCAGCCATCACCGATAAGACACCTCAACAGGTTGTAATTCCTGAAAAGGGTGATAATTCTAAAGACGAGTGGCCGTTCCCCGGATTTGCAAAAAAACTCAAGGGCGTCAAAGCAGGCGATGTCAAAGAGATTCAGCATACTTATCCAAAAAGCTTCGAAGACGAGGATTTCAAGGGGAAGACAGCGCTTTTTACAGTTGATGTCCAATCTGTAAAGGAATTGGAATTGCCCGAATTTGATGAAGATTTCGTGCAAACCCTTGGCAACTATGAGTCCCCGGAAGACTTCCGAACCAAGATCGAAGAACATTTGCGAGAAGAACATAAAACCAGCTACGAAAATAATTACTTTGATGAGCTTCTCAAAGTGATCACTGAAAATGCGGAAATGACATACCCACCGCAAATGCTTGAGCACGAAGAAGAGCATGTGCTTGAGGATATCAAATCTCGTGTGCAAAATCAGAATATGGATTTTGAAACATACCTTAAACTGCGCAACATGGAAGAGAAGGCGTTTATTGAAAAGGAAGTTCGCCCTGCAGCAAGAGAACGCTTGGAGCGAACGCTGATCGTGGATAAGCTGATTGAAGCAGAAGGATTGAAACTCAACCAGGAAATGCTTAAAGCAAGTATCAATGAAGTCATGACGGAAGTGATTTATTCCGGCAATCTTGAGGAAATGCAAAAGCAGATGGGTAAAGATGAGTTTTCTCGAGCGATCAGCATGGAAGGTGTGCAGCGAACGATGAATTCCCAGCTGCAAGAACGTTTGAAATTGATCGCAACAGGCCAACCTATCCCCGAAGATGACACTGAGCCGACAGAAGGTGAAATTGCCGATGAAGTCGAATTGGACGAAATTGAAGCGGTTGTCACAGAGGCGGAAGCGGAACTCGAAATATCTGAAGATACGGCTGAAACAGGTGACGGCCCAGACGAAGCAGTGCTTATTGAGGAAGAAACAGAATCAGCAGAGATTGAAGATTCTGATAAAGATGATGACTAATTGAACAAGAACGATAATTAATAGAAAAAGAAAAGAAGGTAATAATGGATAATAAACAAATTTCTTCCGTCATCCCGATGGTTGTCGAGACCTCGGGTCGCGGAGAGCGAGCGTATGACATCTATTCACTCCTGCTAAAGAACCGGATTGTGTTTGTTGGTTCTGCTATCAATGATCAGGTAGCAAACCTGGTTGTTGCACAGCTGCTCTATCTCAGCCGGGAAGACCCGGAAAGCGGAATTCAGATGTATATCAACTCTCCTGGCGGGCAGGTTTATTCTGGGATGGCGATCTACGATACAATGCGCATGATCCCCAATAAGATCAGCACCGTTGCCGTCGGTGTGGCTGCCAGTTTTGGGACGGTGTTACTGGCTGCCGGCTCAAAAGGTCAGCGTTATGCTCTGCCGCATGCCACAATCCATATGCACCAGCCTTTGGGCGGTGCACAGGGGCAGGCATCGGATATCGAAATCCAGGCAAAGGAAATCCTGCGCTTAAAAGAACGGCTGAACGAAATTTTAGCAGAAGCCACCGGTCAGGATATTGAGGCCATCATCCGGGATACGGAACGTGATTTCTATATGAGTGCCCAGGAAGCCGTCAACTATGGCCTGGTCGATAAGGTTTTGGAAACGCCGGAAAAATAGAAAGCAAACAAAGTGAAAATCAATGCCGGAAAGCGAAATGCCTTCCGGCATTTTTTAACAGGAGCAGAAAATGGTCGCAGACATACTTAAAAACATCAAAGCACTGATCATTGATATGGATGGCGTACTTTGGCGTGATTCACAACCTTTAGGTGATTTAAAGGGAATATTTCACTCGATTGAAGCGCTGGGGCTTAAATATATTCTTGCGACAAATAATGCTACCCGCACAGTGGATGAGTATCATCAAAAATTATCAGGTTTTGGTGTGACGGTCCCGGAAGGCGGGATTATAAATTCAGCGCAGGCAGTTGGCATTTATTTGGCAGAGCAATACCCCGAAGGTGCCAATCTATATGTTGTCGGTCAACCGAGTCTAAAATCCACCCTAAGTCAATACAACCTGAATGTGGTGGACGAGAATGAAAAGGATGTGCAGGTTGTCGTCGCATCAATGGATTTATCTCTGAGTTATCAAAAACTCAAACACGCCTCTCTTCTGATACAATCAGGATGTGAGTTTATTGGCACGAATCCTGACAGGACACTGCCCACACCAGAGGGACTCACGCCCGGTTCAGGGACTGTGATCGGCGCATTGGAAATAGCCTCTGGGAGAACAGCCAAGTATATCGGCAAGCCTGAACCATTGCTATATGAGATGGCACTCAGAAGGCTTGGCGTACGACCTGAGGAAACACTGGCTGTGGGTGACCGATTGGAGACGGATATCATTGGTGCACATGCGGCCGGTGTCCACACAGCATTGGTCTTAACAGGTGCTTCTACTCATGAGCAAGCATTAGCGTATAACCCAAAACCTGAGATAATCACCCAGGATTTTACAGAATTGATGAGCATATGGACCCAAAGAAAGAATTGATCTTCGACTTGAGCTTAACCGACCTTGAGGATCGCCTGAAACTTTTAGGCGAACCTGGATTTCGCGCTAAACAGATTTGGGTGGCTGTTTATCAACACTTCCGCTCATCACCAGAAGAAATTACGACCCTTCCCAAGGGTTTGCGGTCAAAGTTGGCGGACGCGTTTGATTTCCAATCACTTGAGCCGATTCGTGAGATTGCTTCAGAGGACGGTTTAACGATTAAGACGCTTTTTCGTTTGCGCGATGGACATCCGGTAGAAGCGGTGTTGATGTATTATGAGGATCGCAGGACCTTGTGTATTTCGTCTCAGTCGGGATGTGCTGTCGGTTGTTCATTTTGTGCCACAGGACAGATGGGTTTTAAGCGTCATCTGACCAGCGGTGAAATTATTGATCAGGTGTTATATTATGCAAGGCGCCTTGCGCAGACCGATGAACGGGTAACCAATGTCGTAGTGATGGGGATGGGCGAACCTTTTTTAAATTATGAGCCAGTTTTAGAAGCGCTTAATCGTTTAAATCACCCAGATGCGCTTGGTTTAGGTGCTCGGCGTTTCACGATCAGCACCGTCGGGATTGTGCCGAAGATCATCCAGTTCGCAGATGAAGGCACCCAGTATAATCTTGCCATCAGTCTGCATACGGTGGATGATGATCTGCGATCAAGCCTGATCCCGGTTAACAAGAAATATCCTGTTGATGACATTATTCGGGCTTGCCGTTATTATGTGCAAAAGACCAGCCGCAGAGTAACATTCGAGTATGCCCTGATCCAAGGTGTCAATGACAGTGCGGCAGACGCTGAAGCGTTAGCTGGAAAACTGCGCGGGATGATTTGTCATGTCAACCTGATCCCGCTCAACCCAACATCAGGCTTTGCGCAAAACCCAACCAGTGCCGAACAAGCCCAGGCTTTTTGTGAGATTTTAGAATCGCATAATATTCCCTGCACGGTCCGTTTGCGCCGTGGGATCGAAATTCAGGCAGGATGCGGTCAGTTGGCTGCGGATTTCGAAAAAAATTCCTGACAATATCAAATTAAATAGAAATGTTATAATCGAGCCGTTATGAGTGAAAATGTATTTAATAAGTGGCTGAAAGGCCTTGAAAAAACACGAAAAGTGACCTTTGGCAGAATTGCTAACTTTCTTGGCACTTCAGAGTTGGATGAGAACACCTGGGAAAACCTCGAAGCGTTATTAATCCAGGCAGATATCGGCGTGGATACGACGATTGATGTGATTGAGACCTTGCAGCAAAAGGTGCACGAACTTGGGATAACCCATACTACGGAGTTGGTGGATGTCCTAAAAGAAGTCTTGGTCGACCGATTACGGGTTGATGAGGATCTGGATTACTCTGCTAAACCTACCGTCATTATGTTGGTTGGAGTCAACGGGTCTGGCAAGACAACTTCTGCTGCGAAATTGGCGTATCAATATCAGCAGGCTGGCAAGTCGGTAATGCTGGTCGCGGCAGATACCTACAGAGCGGCAGCGATTGACCAGCTCAAAGTCTGGGCTGATCGGGCAGGTGTGCCAATGGTGGCTGGACAACCTGGTGGGGATCCGGGTGCAGCCGCGTATGACGGCATCAATGCTGCGCTTGCACGCAAGATGGATATCGTGATCGTCGATACAGCCGGCAGGCTTCATACGCGCTACAATTTGATGGAAGAAATCAAAAAAGTGCACCGGGTCAGCGGTAAAGCCCTATCAGGAGCACCTCATGCCACCTGGCTGGTTTTGGATGCAACAACGGGTCAAAATGCCTTGCAGCAGGCAAAGTCCTTCCAGAAGAGTGTTGCCATCGATGGGGTAATTCTGGCGAAACTTGATTCTTCTGCAAAGGGCGGTATGGCTTTTGCGATCAAAGCACAGTTGGGATTGCCCATCCTTTATGCAGGCTTGGGTGAAGGTATTGATGACATGCAACGTTTCGACGCTGTAAGATTTGTGGATGGCGTGATTGAAAGTCAAAATTAATAATAAACGTCAGTGGAGGTCGTAAATGGCAGACGAATTAAAAAATCACCTCAGAGAGGCTTATGAAAAACTTCTGAATTTACAGGAGCATCTTTGACTTAGCAGAGAAGAAACAAGAACTCATCAAACTGGAAAAAGAAGCGCAAAAGCCTGATCTTTGGGATAATCAACAACATGCGCAACGCGTGATGATCCGGCAATCCGAGCTGAGAGGGGAGATTGAACGTTATGAAGCCCTCAGAAAACGCACAGAGGACACGCTGGACCTGCTTGAAATTGCAGACGATTCCATGCAAGATGAGCTTGGAAAAGAAGTTGATCATATTTCAGAACAGATTGACCGGTTAGAATTGCAAACGCTCTTATCGGGCAAATATGATCGGGGTAATGCTTTGTTGGCTATTCACGCTGGTGCAGGCGGCACCGATTCACAAGATTGGGCAGCCATGCTTGAGCGGATGTATTTGCGTTGGGCAGAGCGCCACAACTACGGCACGGACATCCTTGACCGAACAGTGGGTGAAGAAGCGGGCATTAAAAGTGTGACGATTGGTGTTACTGGGCCGCTGGCGTATGGATACCTCAGAACTGAAAAGGGGGTCCATCGTTTGGTGCGGCTTTCTCCATTCGATGCAGCACATCGACGCCATACCTCCTTTGCACTGGTTGAAGTCTTGCCAGAAATGGATGACCTTGATGAAGTCAAAGTGCCTGCTGAAGATATCAAATTGGATGTTTACAAATCCTCCGGTGCTGGCGGACAAAATGTACAGAAGAATGCAACAGCCGTTCGGTTGACCCACATCCCTACAGGCATGGTTGTGACCTGCCAGAACGAGCGTTCTCTGGTTCAGAACAAAGAAAACGCGCTTCGGGTGCTAAAAGCGCGTTTGCTTGAGATGAAACAAGAGGAACAGGACGAGAAGATTTCAGAATTACGAGGTGAGTACACTAAAGCGGAATGGGGTTCCCAAATCCGTTCATATGTCCTGCACCCATATCAGCTTGTCAAAGATCATCGTACTGACCACGAAATTGGCAACACCCAATCGGTGCTGGATGGTGATATTGATCCATTCATTGAAGCATTCTTAAGAAAAGTAAATTGAGCGGCTAATCCAGCGTCTGTGCGAGCTTGACCATCTCCATCGAAATTTCTTTTTTATTTGCCACAACTTCTTCTAGAGGTGTCGTGGTGATACTGCCTTTATTAAGGCCAACCAATACACCAAATTCTCCGCGATCAATGGCTTCTATCGCGCCACTGCCTAAACGGCTTGCTAAAATGCGATCGAAAGCGCCAGGATCACCTCCACGCTGAACGTGACCAAGGATCGTTGCCCTTATTTTGAAGCCCAAGCGATCTTTGTGCTTCTCGAAATATTGGGTGAGGGCATCTGCATTGTATGTTGCACCTTCAGCTACAACAATGATGGCATGCGCTTTACCATGTTCATATGCCAGTCGCAGGCTTTCGGCAACTTCTTCGGGATCAGTTTCAACCTCTGGCAAAAGAATGTACTCTGCGCCGCCGGCAATGCCAGCCATCAGCGCGATATAGCCGCACTTGCGGCCCATCACTTCTAACAAAAACGCACGTTGGTGCGATGACGCGGTTACTTTAAGACGGTCGATTGCCTCAAGGGCGATATTGAGTGCAGTATCGACACCAATGGTCATCTCTGAACCATACAGGTCATTGTCAATCGTGGATGCAATCCCAACCACAGGGAAACCGAGTTTGTGAACGTGGTAAGAGCCGGTTTGCGAGCCATTGCCGCCGATGACGACAAGGGTGTCAATCCCCATCTGGCGCAGGGTGCGAATGCCTTTTCGGCGGCCTTCATCGGTGTAAAATTCCTGGCTGCGTGCAGAACCAAGAATCGTGCCACCTTTCTGAATAATACCGCCCACATCTCGAGTACTCATTTCTCGGATGTTGCCTGAGATCAAACCGGCGTAACCATTACGAACACCGTACATTCCCCAACCTTTTGCTACGCCGCACCGGACGACTGCGCGGATGGCAGCATTCATACCGGGTGCATCACCGCCACTGGTCAGTACTGCAACATGTTTCATATAATCCTCTCCTTGCTGGCCGGTAAACCAATTGTGATTTGCTAAATTGATTATAATCGATATGGTAAACATATTATAATCATAATTGTGTTACCGTCGTTTATATTTTCAGTAAAGGGAGAATTGGATATGAAAAAACTATTTCAGGAATTTAAAGATTTCATCATGCGCGGGAACGTAATTGATCTTGCTGTCGGCGTCATCATTGGTGCTGCCTTCAGCGCAATCGTCAATTCAGTCGTTAACAATTTGCTGATGCCGCCTCTGGGGCTTTTGTTTGGGGATGTTGATTTTCAAGATCTGTTCATAGTTCTCAAACAGGGTTCTGAAACCCTTCCGGACGGCGCAACACTCGAAATGGCTCGTGAAATGGGGGCAGTGACATTTAATTATGGTCAATTCATTACAGATCTGATCAGCTTCTTGCTGCTCGCTTTAGGAGTGTTCTTTATTGTAAAGGGCATCAATGCGCTGCAAGCAAAAGCGAAAAAGGAAGAAGAAACGGTGGAAGAACCTACAGAAAAGGATTGCCCGTTCTGCAAAAAAGCAATCCCGCTTGAGGCCATACGCTGTCCCTTCTGCACCTCACAGCTTGGCGAGGGTTAATAACCAAATAACTTATGCAAAAAGATATCCTTGTCGGAATCCTTGAAGATGATGTGTTTTCACGTCACTGGATGGCGTTGTTAATGGTGCGCGACTGGCGCACACGGTTGATGGGCGAGTTTTCAAACCAAATCGAATTATGTGAATTTCTGAATGGCTCTTTTCAGTCTTTAGATGTTCTGATCCTGGATGTCGATCTTTTTGGGGAGGATTTTTCTGTTGGCGAAATCTGTCAAAACCTGACAGACACAAAACGGTCAACAAAAATTCTGCTGACAGGCGTCAATCCTAACCCGCGCATCATCCGGCATTTAGATTCGGATCAGATTGTCGGATACGTGCTCAAGCAAGAAGTAGGTTTCTCCTTAAGCTGGATGATCACCTTTGCCTATGAAGGGGAATGTGTACTCACGCCAGGAGTATTGAAAATGGCGAACGATTTGAGATTTTCCCTTCCCGAAAACCGATTAATATTGGATGGACGGAAAAAATTGCCCGGGTTTACCGATCACGAAGCGGATGTTGCCCGCATGGCAATAATTTTCAGCCTTGGCCGGCGAGACCTCGCTGACGAACTCAAAATTTCTGAACAATGGAGCTACGGATTGGTCAGTGAACTTTATAAAAAGATGGGTTTGAGCGACATTCTCTCAGGCGAGGTGGATCTGTTCTCTTACATTCCTGAAAGCCCGATCATCCGCAGCCATTTTCAAGAGATTTTGGATGAACTGGGTACATCAACCAAAGCCAGAGACATGGAAACCTTGGCGTATCATCTGATCACGATGCCAGAAATTGTTACATAATATTTACTAACAATTGAATAGTGTCAAAAAAGCAGGTCAGATGACAGGTTTTTAGGCAAATCCTGTTTCTGACCTGATTGATTTAATCAAATGATGATAATTCACCAGAAAGATCAGCGATATACTTCTACAATAAGGGGTTTTGTGACTGCAATCTACAGTTCTTATTTTATGAATGCATAACCAGCTAAAATGACCCACACAAAGGTGATCAAGATCGGCATGATCAGGTCAATTTTTATTCGGGTTCCCCGAAAACTGTTTTGGATTTTTCTTTTTTGAGGATCCTGATCTTCAAAATCATGATTTACACGTTTTCGCAACCCTTTGTCATGGACGTAAGCATCCTCTGATTTATTTTCCGGAGGCATAAACCTTGAGAGGTTGAATTTGTGAAAATCGACAATCAGATGCCTCGATCGCACAATCCTGTACCACAGCCACCAGATGGAAAGAATGCCAATCGCTGCGATCAGGCACACAAACCACTTATTCTCATTGACGACAATCGCACCAACAGCCAACAAGAATGATTCAAAGGAGATAAAGATCTGCCGGTAGGATTGGAGCAGTGATTCGTTTGCTTGATAGAGATCGTTTGACATGTTTCCCGTTCCGCTTAAAAGGTTATTGTTGTCGGTGCAAAAATCAAATTTGAATAATGAAAATTGTACTATATTCTCGTTCTTGGTAATGGGCTCGATCAATTGATTCAGCATCTGTGTGAAGTATTATCCTACTTATTAAAACTGCCCCAACACTATTGTCAATGTTGGGGCAGTAAGTTTCGTTACGTTTGAAGATTTGTATTAGGGTTGCAGGCCCCGCCCCATGAACAGGATCGTACCTGTAGGGACATGTTCAATCGTGAAGAGGAAGGGACGGTCAATCACAAGCGATATCGGTTCGCCTGGTTCGATTGAGGTGATGCCCACAATCACGGCTGTGGCTGCAGCGGCTTCTGTGCCGGCTTCATCAACGGTAATGGTTGCCTTATGCAGCACATCTGTTATATAAAGGTCATCGCTGTGATTGATACCTGAAAAGTCTGCGATTTGAGGATCGAATGCTTCTGACATGCCAAGTTGGCTGAGTGGGTCATTGCCATTGACAGTTGTCTCAAAATCAAATTTTGGCATTTGCAGGTCTACACGTTCGACCATCATGTTTTTCTGAATCTCAGAAAGTGTCTCAGAGGTTAAGCCTGTTTCAAAACCTGAATAAGCATTTTCATCAGGCAGTAAGATATTCATCGCAAAATCCTGGCTCAAATATGGCAGACGAACAGCCTGGAAATTTTCCCCTCGCGCATATGCTAATCGTTCATCGAAGAGCTTCATCATGTCAACACTGATTTCAGAGCCATCCAATAAAGTGAATGGTTGTTGTGAGGTGTTGCTTGTCTCAAAGGGATGCAGCCAGGAACCATTGAAGTAAATGGCGTTGGCCAGCACTAACCGAGTTAATGTATCGATTGCTCCCTCGGGGATCAGGTCTTGAATTTTTTCTTCGGTTTCTTCTTCGACCCATTGGTTGATGGCTTCTCGTGCAGCCTCAGGATTTTCCTGAAAGTTGACGCTGAAGATCCCTGCGCCGTAGAAACGCGCTAAGGTGTCCAAGTAATCTTCTTCGAAGGCGTAACCGGCCTGCCCCCAAATGGAATTGGCGATGTTCATTTGGAAGTAGCTGCCTTCAGGAAAATCTGTTGTCACATTTTGGGAATCTTCTATCTGCAGTAAGAGTGCATTGAACGCCTGGTGGACTTCTTCCTCGGTCAGCGACAACTGCAGGCCATCGAGCATGGCTTGTTCTGTAAAGGTTTCTGCACCTGCCATGGTCATACTCAGGGCAAGTGAAAGGCTAAGTGGTGAAAAGATGATGTTACCGTCTTTTCCCTTGATGTATTCATAAAATGCAAGGGCAAACTTGGTGTTTTCGTTTGCCAGTGACTGGACAAGCCCCGCATCAATGTAAGGTGAGGTTTCTCGCTCCTGGCTGCTTTTGATGTAACCTTCTTTCATTTCCTGTTCCTCCTGTTCTTCGGTTGGTTCAGGTTCAGTCGTTGCCACAACTTCTTCTTCGGTAGGTTCAATGATCGGGGTTTCAATCGCCGGACTGCAAGCAGCAATCAATAACGATGTGACTAAAATCATCAGAATAGTTTTCGTTTTCATTTTTTCTCCTAAAGTACTCTTGAGTGTTCCTCATGATTAAGACGAAAATCCCCTAAGAATTGTTCCATGCTTGAACCGTGTCTCTGTAAAGATTGAATTGGTAAATACAAATCAACTGTCTTTGTTTACCAATATCGCCCGGGCAGGTGCGCCTTCGCTGGTCAGGATGTTGAGAGGCAGACAAAATAACTGGTAGGTGCCTGGTTCAACGTTTGAAAGGTCAATCCCTTCCAAGAGCACAATTTCCTTTGCTAAAAGAATGAGGTGCGGTTCGGTCGTGTCGTTAAAAGGTGCGATGGATAAATAGTCAATTCCGATCAGATCCAGATCAAACTGCGCTACAAAAGCTGCGCCAGATGCATCTATGCCGACATAATCCTCACGGAAGGTAGTTTGTGATGCGCGCCAATAAGCTGAATTACGAGTTTTGAACAGGATCTTTGAGGTTTTATAAAATGAGCTGCGCTGGGGATGATTTTGCAGCACCTCTTCAGAAATGACTTCGACCTCATCATCAATGGAAACGACAAGGACATCACCGATCAGTTTTTGAAGCGGAATCTGACCGATGGTTTTGCCATTGTTGATGAAATGTTTAGGTGCATCGATGTGGGTGCCGGTATGCACGCTCATTTTAATCTGGCTGACATTTGCATCATCGCCTCTGTCAATGGATGAAACCTGTCTGAGGATGACCGTTGGGTCACCTGGCCAGACCGGTATGTTGGCATCAATCGGAAGTGAAATATCAAAAACGTTCATAGGTGATCTCCAATAAGATTTTTTACAGGTCTTGATCAATTTTAATCGATATTATGAACAAACGCCTGTTGTCAGTAGAAATCTGATAGGTCTTGAGAGATTATTCCGATATAATCAAATAGATCAAGATGAAAGGACCCTTTTTTCATGCGAGATGTTGCAGTTATTGGAATAGGCCAAACAAAGGTTGATGAACATTGGGGTAAATCTCTGCGGGAATTAGCCGGTGAGGCAGCCCTGGCAGCGATGATGGAAGCACAGGTTGAACAGGTTGACAGCGTTTATGTAGGGAACATGATGTCGGGCGTTGCGAATGCCCAAGCTCAACTCGGGAGCCTGGTGGCAGATTGGGTCGGTCAGAGGTTCACCGATGCTGTGAAAATCGAATCGGCATGCAGTTCTGGTGCTGCAGCATTTCGAGCGGGTTATCTGGCTGTCGCCTCTGGTGATGTGGATGTTTCGCTGGTGGTTGGCGTTGAAAAAATGACTGATTCACCGAGTAATGAGATCACAGCAGCCCTTGCGACTGCCGCAGATGCGGATTGGGAAGTGGATCAGGGCGTGTCTTTTGTCAGCCTGAATGCGTTGATCATGAAACGGTACATGCATGAATACGGATGGCAAGGCATCGACTTTGCCGAGTTTTCTATCAACGCCCATGCCAATGCAGTCCACAATCCTTATGCACGCTTTCGCAAACCAATTACCGAAAGCCGTTTTATCAATTCGCCGATGATCTGTGACCCGATCAACTTGATGGATGCTTCGCCAATCGGGGATGGGGCAGCAGCCGTCGTGCTCGTGCCAGCTGAAAGATTAGCACCCAGCGTAATTAAAATTTTGGTTGCGGGATCAGCAGCAGCCACAGACACGATAGCCATTCACGATAGGGTCAACCCTTTATGGCTTTCTGCAGTGGAACGATCGTCGAAGCAGGCTTATGCCCAAGCGGGTATTTCCGCTGATGATATCGATGTATTTGAGTATCATGATGCGTTTACGATCATGGCGGCCTTATCGCTCGAAGCCAATGGCTTTGCAGAACCCGGAAAAGGCCCAGCGCTGGCAAAAGAGGGCGAGATCAAAGTTGGGGGAAGGATCCCTGTTGCCACCAGAGGCGGTTTAAAGGCACGTGGACATCCGGTAGGGGCTACTGGGATGTATCAGATCGTAGAAGTTGTGCAGCAGCTACGTGGTGAGGCTGGAGAGACGCAGGTTCGCCATCCAGAGTTTGGCATGGCGCAAAATATTGGCGGCAGCGGGTCAAATATCGTCACCCACATTCTTAAGCGAGAAAGTTGAACCAGAAAAAGCCACCGAGAGGTGGTTTTTTTATTTTTTACGAGATAGCGCGAGTATAATTGAAGCATTCTACAGTCGCAGAGGAGAGAGCGCCATGTTCGAATTCCATGTTTCCCGATTATCCAGAGAAAAATTTGATTTTGATCAATCTTTGTTTCGATATGATGGAAACGTTGTCTTTACGAATTTTTTGGCTGCGCGTCAATTTGCGCAAAAGATCAACCAAAAACGCGACCTGGTGAATTACCCTGAACAAGCTGTACGTGCTGGTGATATCAACGCTATCGGTTTGATCGATGAAATTTTGCACATGGTTGTTTCTCTTTATCGGCGCTCAATCGACAATGAAATTATTAAAAAAGCGTATGAAACGCTGGCATTAAATTTCCCTGAAGAAAAGCTGGAGGTTGTATTCAACCGGTTTACTGAAGAGTTCCCTCCACTGGCGGTTTATCAGGGAGAAATCAGCATCACAGACTATCTTGCTGGTGAGACCAATGGCATCCCGCATAAGCAAATTGTGCTGGAAGAGATGATCATGTTGTGGGTTACGAATCGCAACCCGGCAGTTTCTGGGTTTTCAGAATTATTCGACGACACATCACTCACTCAAACCACAATTTACCGGCAGATGATGCAGGAGGTGGGGCAATTCTTTAAAGATCAGCCGCATTTTGGACCTGATGACCAGGACTTGATCACGATGCTGCGCAGCCCAGCGATCGAAGAGCCTTATTCGCTTGTCGGGCAGCTTGAGTATATCCGCCGTAAATGGGGCGTATTGCTTGGTGAGTATCTCTATCGGTTGTTGAATTCAATTGATCTGATCAGGGAGGAGACGAAGGCCGTCTTTGCAGGAGCGGGGGAGGCACATGTTCCCAGTTACCAATTTGCGGGGGAAGAAGAAAATTTCAGTCCAGATAGCGAATGGATGCCGCGGACAGTTATGCTTGCCAAGAATGCTTATGTGTGGCTCTATCAATTATCAGAGGTTTATGACCGTGAAATTACCCATCTCGATCAAATCCCAGATGAGGAACTGGATAAACTGGCCAGTTGGGGATTTAACGGACTCTGGTTGATCGGCCTTTGGGAAAGAAGCGAGGCGTCTAAAAGGATCAAACAACTTTGTGGAAACCCGGAAGCTGTTGCCTCTGCCTACTCTTTGAAGAATTATCAAATTGCTGGGCGATTGGGCGGCGAAGGCGCTTACCAAAGGCTTAAAGATAAAGCCTGGCAGCGCGGCATTCGCCTGGCGAGCGATATGGTCCCGAATCACATGGGGATCGATTCGGATTGGGTGGTTGAACATCCGGATTGGTTTTTGTCTTTACCCTACAGTCCGTTCCCGGCTTATCGTTTTTCTGGACCCGATCTCAGCCCAGCAGACCATGTCAGTATTATGATAGAGGACCATTATTATGACCGCACGGATGCAGCAGTGGTTTTTAAGCATGTGGAAAAGTATTCTGGAAACACCCGCTATATCTATCATGGTAATGACGGCACAAGCATGCCCTGGAACGACACTGCCCAGTTAAACTACCTTAACTCTGAGGTTCGTGAGGCTGTCATCCAAACGATCTTGCATGTTGCGCGCAAATTCCCGATTATTCGGTTTGACGCTGCAATGACATTGGCGAAAAAGCATTACCAGCGTCTCTGGTTCCCGCAACCCGGGACAGGGGGCGACATTGCAAGCCGTGCAGAATATGGGCTAACCAAAGAAGAATTCGACAAAGCCTTCCCGACTGAGTTTTGGCGTGAAGTGGTCAATCGGGTGGCAGAAGAAGTGCCAGATACGCTACTGCTGGCAGAGGCGTTCTGGATGATGGAGGGATATTTTGTACGCACTTTGGGGATGCACCGCGTATACAACAGCGCGTTTATGAACATGTTGCGCAATGAGGATAACCAAAAATATCGCCTGGTGATTAAGAACACGCTGGAATTTGACCCGCAGATCCTTAAACGCTATGTCAACTTTATGAACAACCCGGATGAAAAAACTGCTGTTGAGCAATTCGGTAAAGGGGATAAGTATTTTGGCATTTGTACATTAATGGTAACGATGCCCGGATTGCCGATGTTTGGGCATGGGCAGATCCAGGGTTTTGCTGAAAAATACGGCATGGAATACTTCCGCCCTTATTGGGATGAAGAACCCGATATGTATCTCATTCAGCGCCATCAACAACAGATCTTCCCGCTTATGAAACGCAGGGATCTTTTTTCTGGTGTGCGAAATTTCTTGATTTATGACTTCTTCACCAGTGAGAACCAGGTCAATGAGGATGTGTTTGCCTATTCAAATGGTGTTCAGGGGCGGAGAGCGTTGGTGATATACCACAACCGGTATGGCGCGACATCAGGCTGGATTAATACCTCTGCCAGTACATTGAATAAGGAAACAGGTTCCCTGGAACAGAAATCGCTTTTTGATGGTCTGGGTTTGAACGGCGGCGATGAACAATTTGTATTATACAAAGACACCACCTCGGGATTAGAATTTATCCGACCGATCCACGAGATCAGGGATAAGGGGTTATATTTCCAGCTCAATGCATATACTTGCCATGTCTTTATGGATTTCAGGGTAGTTGCTGATAATGAACACCATCAATATTCGCAATTAAATGCTTATCTCAACGGACGCGGCGTTCCAAGTATTGATGCGGCGTTAAAAGACCTCATGCTTGCGCCTATCCTGACTCCACTGCGGGATTTAATTAATCCGGATGGATTGAAAGCAATTTATCAAGCCCGATTGAAAGTGCCTGGAAAGAGAATTGATCGAGATAGGTTCAATATCCATGCAGAAAAATACCGCCGGCTTATTGAGGCGGTCAGAGGATTTGTTAATGCAAATAAAGATATCGAGCCAATTTTGCGTGAAGAACAGCGCGGCTTGGAAGCTATTTTGAGGTTACTGGTTTTTGAAGAAAGTTATCCTTTCCCCGGATCAACAAAGTATGAAGATATTTTAGCATTTGTTCAGAAAAACCTTGGCAATTATCCCTTCATCTGGCATGTCTTGGTGCTGTGGAATGATTTGCGCCTCGTAGGCAGAGTCATCACGGATGAGGCCCAATTTGCTGAAATCTCACGCAGCTGGTTGGATGAATGGGGGATTTCAAGGCTCGTGCAGCAAACGTTGGAAGAATTGGGATTTGACGGGCAGCAAGCCTATAGCGGTGTAACCATTCTTAAGCTGCTGGTGGGCCAACAAAATTGGGTCACTGGGATCTCTGATCAAACCCCGCGTTCGATGTTCGAAACGTGGCTGGCTGATGAAGAGATCAGAACTTTTCTTGGTGTCAACCGTTATCGAGGCAAATTATGGTTCAACAAAGAAGCATTCGAGTCAATGATGTGGTGGATGCTTGTGATTGGGCTGCTGAGGTTGATCGCTGACCCCGAAAAGAGCCTGACCGAAGACGTAGAAACTTTGTTTGATGCTTACGAATTAATCGAGACGATCTTAGCAGCAGAAAAGGAATCAGAATTTCAGCTGGAAAAATTACTTGATGCGTTGAAGTAAGCGTTATTGTCGTCCGTAAAATCTTCTGTTCTGAGGTAACGCTCCGCAAAGACAGTGTCGCCGCGTAAACCTGTGTGGGGATCTTTTACTTTTTTCAACAGGGCAATGGCTTTTGGTTTCAGATCTTTACCAGTGACCTTTTTTGTCAGCCATACTGCTTGGGCTGCATAGGCGATGTTGTTTTGCGGTTCAATCCGGTGGAAGTTGTCAAAAAACCATCCGCACGAGGTAAATATTCTTTGTCTTTCATATTGTGCAGCCAGCATCAGGCTGATTTTTTGAGTCTCTTCATCGGTCAGGGTTTGATCGATGTAACGGCTCAATAGTGATTTGAGGTCCATTTCACCTAAGAAGACGTGGATGTAATCATTTCTAAGCTGCCACTTTCGACGCGTAAATTGGCCGATAAATGCTTGGTACTGGTGATCTAATTCTTCTGCGAGTCTTTCCAGTCCCCAGCGAAGAGGTGCCTTCCAGGCTGCATGCGGGGTGCAACTACATTCGCCCATCCAGCGCATAATTCCATGATGGCAGCTCCAGGAGGTATATTCTGATATTTTGATATATTGGCTGGGTTGATGATCTTGCAGCCACAAACCAGGGTAGGTGATCTCAAATTCCCGCTGGTGAAGGGCACCATTTAATACATGAGAAAGGAATTTATCGCGAAAAGCTTTGTGATGCCCATAAAGCTCACCATCAGAGGCGATCAGAGCCATCCGGTCTGTGGTGTTTTGTGAATGTTGAAAGACAGGCGTAATCCATTGGTCAACAAAAACATCGGCATTTCGTGTAGCAATAGACTCAAAGCTGACCGATGTGCTGAGATGCTGGTTGTAAATGAACACAATCATCGGTTCACGGTTGCCTGGCAGCTCAACCAAATAGGGTCTGTCGTGGCTGATGGCGTTTGAATCCTCGATCTGCCACGGTGCGAGCATTGTGAATTTGATGTCGTTGTCCGCTAAATAAGCCAGGGTTTCGAGGTCAACAGCCGTTTCAGGGAGCCACATTCCTAAGGGTTTATGACCAAAGCGATATTCGAAATCGGCAATGCCCCATTTGATCTGTGTGACTTTGTCCCGTTTGTTTGCCAGCGGCAAAATCACGTGATTGTAGGCTTGTGCCATGCCGTTGCCAACGCCAAATTTATTTAAATTATTGCGTTCCTGTTCGATAATCGCGTGATAGGTGGCGTTGTCATATTCTTTGATCCACTTAAACAGGGTGGGGCCGATGTTGAAACTGATCTTTTCGAAATTTCCAGCGATGGCGTTAGGTTGATAACATTCATAATGAATGCGCTCATTCCAATTTCGGTATGGTTTGGCGCCAATTTCATCCGGGATCAACCCGGAAAGGGGATCTTCTCTTGGGGGTTGATAGAAGTGTCCATGGACACAGACAGCATTTAATCCCATCTTGTTATTGTTCGCTTTCTTTGAAGAATCATCCGCATGACATTCACACGGTATTTTTTGTTCTCAAGGTATCCCAGCCGTTGTCCCATTCTGGCAGGGAGGAGGTTGAATTTCGTGGGTAGACCATCAAGATTAGTGGTGCGGTTTGTGGCTATGTAATCCAGCCAGAAAACAGATGTGGGGAAGTTGGGGAAGAGTATTTCAAGAACTTCGGTAAAGTAGTTGAGGATGACCGGTTTAACGTTGACAAATGAACGTTTGATCCTCAATTTCTCAATAATCATCTCACACATCTGGCGAAAACTGATGTATTCTGGTCCACCGAGTTCAATCGTTTCATTAGCGGTTTCTGGCATATCCAGTGACCAGGTTAAGATTGTCGCCAGGTCTTCTACCCAAATCGGCTGCATCAGTGACATCCCATGTTCTGGGAGCATGACAAAATAAGGCGAAATTTTCAACAAAAACGCAAGCCCGTTGGTGAAGTGGTCGTTTTCGCCATATGCCACTGCTGACCTGAATATTGTGTATGGAATACCAGAGGATTTGATGTGATGTTCTGCGATGGCTTTGGCTTTAAGCAGGGGATAGGCAGATGCACGCTCAGCCCCCAGATGACTCAAGTAGATAAAACGTTTGATATTTGCCTGGGCTGCTGCACGGGCTAAGGCTTCTGTTCCTTGGATGTCCACCTTTGTGAGCTGTGCTTTTCGACCAAGATTTTCAGCACTGGCAAGGTGATAGATCACATCCACATCCTTCAGGGCAGCGCGCAGACCTTTCGGGTCACTCAGGCTGGTGACTGCGACCTCTAATGGAAGCCCTTTAGGAAGTTTGGGAGATTGTTTTGAGGGACGAATCAGTAGTTTAATGGCACGCCCTTCGGCTGAGAGATGCCTGATTAGATGATTACCGATAAATCCGGTGCCACCGGTGATTAATATCATAACAGGCGAATTATAGCATTTATTTATTAATTAAGTTGGCACGACCCTTGCACAGATATGAGCAGATTCAAAATGGCATCTAAAGAGGGCTAAAGATGAATAATATCAAACAGAATATTGGTTTTACATACTTCACAAACCCCCGGTATTTTATCGGCAAACATTTGGAGGAATGGTACAGCGCCATCAGTCAGCTTGGTGGGTCGGCGGTAATCGTTAAAGGTGCTTACGATCGTGCATTGCCTGAAGACGTATTTTTAAACGCTGAGGACCATTCTTTAGAACCGATCATCCACTTCACGTCTGAGCTGCCATTGGCACGAAATTTTAATAATTTAGCCTTTCTGCTGGATGTTTACGCCAAACGCGGGGTAAAAAGGGTCATATTCGGGGATCGGCCTAATATGAAGTCGGCTTGGCCGATTTCTGGCTGGCAATATGAAAACCTTGTTGATCATTTCTTAGATCGTTTCATCCCTCTGGCGACATATGCGGGACGTATCGGTATGAAACCAGCCTTGCCGCCAATGCAGCCTGGTGGAGATTATTGGGACACAGCCTTCGTTGAGTTGGTGCTAACAGGCCTCAGACGGCGCCGAATGGAAGAAATTTTGGATCGTCTGATCCTTTCCAGTTATGGGTACACGTTTAATAAGCCTCTTTCATGGGGAAAGGGCGGACCGGAACGGTGGGCAAGCTCGTTGCCTTACAGCACACCTGAAGGGCATGAAGATCAGATGGGATTTCATCATTTTGAATGGGTGCAAGCCATTGCCCAGCGAACCATCGGTGAAAAACTGCCTGTGATGATCCTTGACGCAGGGCAGACTGGCGGACAATATCAAGAATCTGACCGCTACTTGACAAATGAGGTGATATCCCAGATATACCAGTCTTGCACCAAGCAGGATGACCAATTGGACGAATTGGATGGAACAGCACTGGAATTTGGAGATTCTGTACAATTATGCGCATTCAGTCTGGAAACATTACGTTTTGTTGTTGGCGAAAACTTCTCGCCCAAGTACTTAAAAGAAATATTGAGTGGCGGTCAAGATCACAAAGAAAAGGGATTTACGAATAGTGGAAAAGAGAAGTTATTTACGCATTACTTACTTTTGCCATCGCATCAGTCCGGTGTTTCAGATGTGGTACTCAATAAAGTGCGTCCATTCATAAAACATACACACCCAACCGTGGGGTTTTCTTTAGAGGAAGCAAAATTAGCCCATAAAGTAAGTGTATATCCCGACTCGATGTTATTTCCAGAAGAAAAGCTCAAAGAGCTACGGTCAAATGGCTGCCAGGTCGAGGTATTACCGGAATCCGGAATAGAAATTGCAACCCTTATTCAAAGCATATGATATAGAATGTCGAGGTGACTCAATGGATTATCTATCAGAATCAGAATATACAGACCTAACCCCAGCCAAGGAAACTATGCCGAATATAAAAGTCGTTGGGATGGGCGGGGGTGGTTGTAATGCTGTTAACCGGATGATCGAATACGGGATGCAGGGTGTTGAATTTATTGCCTGCAATACCGACAAACAGGCGTTAAACAGCTCTTTAGCGGATGTCAAATTGCAGTTAGGCCCGAGGTCGACACGTGGTTTAGGTGCAGGCGGCATCCCTGCAGTTGGGGAAAAGGCTGCAGAAGAAAGTGTTCAGATGCTGGCAGACGCCCTGGAAGGGGCGGATATGGTGTTCCTGACAGCAGGAATGGGCGGCGGTACGGGGACAGGATCTATCCCAGTCGCAGCCAGGGTTTCAAAGGCTGTTGGCGCACTAACGATTGCAGTGGTGACCACGCCTTTCTCTTTTGAGATGGGAAGACGGCAGAAGAATGCGGCAATCGGCCTGCAAAAGCTGCGAAAATTCACAGATACGATGATCACCGTTCCGAATGACCGGCTTTTAGAGGTCGCCCCGCGTGATTTGCCCCTTGAAATGGCTTTCAGACTGGCAGATGATGTTTTGCGCCAGGGTGTGAGCGGTATTTCTGAATTGTTGACTGAAACAGGACTGATCAATGTTGATTTCGCCCACATCCGGCATGTGATGAAATTGGGCGGCGGCGCGTTGATGTCGATTGGAACGGGTGAAGGTGAAGATAAAGCGATGAAGGCGCTGGACCAAGCGCTCCATCATCCCCTTCTGGATGAGATCAGCCTGAATACTGCCACCGGAATTATTGCTAATTTCAGCGGTGGTGAAGACCTGACATTTGCAGAGGTGGCCGCAACATTAACGCATTTGCATGATGAAGCAGGGCCTGATGCAGAGATCATCCCTGGTGTGATCAACGATCCAAAACTTGCACACCGGGCACAGGTGATTTTAATTGTCACGGGTTTAGGTGCACTGCCAATCGAGCAGGTCATTCCTGGTGCTGAGAAATATATCGTAGAAATTGAGGCAGAGGAAGCGAAACAACGCAAAAACCGAATGCCCGAGCCAGTCGTCAACAAACGAATGGAACCGGATCGTCATGATCAACGGGCTTATTCATTTTCAGAACATCAAGCACCAATGACTGCGGCTGATCTGGATGTTCCCGCCTTCCTCAGAAAACGAATTCGAGGATAACATGGAGAAAAAAGCACTCGACAAAGTTTGCAGAGAAATTTACCGAAAATTTCCACCTTTGAAGGACAAGAAACCAAAGGTCTCAAAGCAAGGGAATGATTACTTGTTGGTGTTCTCTGACAGCGGGCGCACACCGGACGGAAAGACAATTCAACAGGCAGTGCGTGTGGTCGCTACTGAAGATGGGAAAATCATCAAAACATCAATGAGTCGATAGGAAAGAAGATGACCATTCACAAAATGACACAGGATTTTGAAATTAAATTTTGGGATATATTGATCTGGTTTATGCAGGAGGAGGGCCCCTTGAGCAAGTTTATGCGTTGGTTTACGGATGTTATTCACTCAAAAGCAGGTTTTTTTACCGTTCTGATCATCTTATGGGCAATCATGGGGTTTATTATGGGCATTGTGTTGGGCAGGGTGATCTGGATCCTACAATTGATTTAAATCTCAATCAATAAAGAAAAAAGCCGTGACATCTCACGGCTTTTTTTGTTTTATTTGGTAATTCCTCAGTCAACCAGTGGCACGATGTGGTCCAGAATATCGGCTTCATCTTGAGGTGCAGGCACATTCTTAAACAAGGACCAGTGTTCCTGGTGGTCAATTTTCCCCTTGGGTGGGATTGACTCGTAAGGACCAAGGCTTTCCACTTCTAAAATGTCTCCGTCGGTGTAAACCTCAAAATTAGCCCCAAAGTCAGGATAAATCCCATCGAATTGGATCGGGACTTGTTTCACGAACAGGCATCCCTTGTTGGCGTAGGCTGCCCAGCCATCTGTCGCAAATATGCCGATCTTTTGAGCGTATTTGATTTGTGGGTCTTGTTTCAGCATTAAATAACGTTTTCCAAATTTCCAGCGCGGGTCACTGAGGTCGGTGTAGGGCCAAAGCGATAATGTGGATGTGGGAAGGATAAAATTGGGGTGCGGTCCTCTTGGCGGCAAGGGGAGGATGGCTGTACCACCTGGAGCCATGACTGAAATTGCCCATGCGGCTGTTTCGATAGGCCACAGGTTGTGGTTGATCAACGTGTGGGTCAATTTGATTTCAGGTTCATCGGTTGAAATTTTGATCTCGATTTGTTTTTGAATGCCTGTCGTGGGTTCGGGTTGCTGGGTGACCAGCAGACCATTTTCAATTTCTTGAACAAGGACAGGGTCCAGGTCAGGATAATAAGTGCGTGTGACCGATTCGGGCGCATGCCACAAGCGATGCCCACCGAAGCTGAGCCATTTTTTAGACTCTGTGATGCCCAGTTGTTCAGGGAATTCCTTAAACATGTTCTCCTGTCCAATGAAACCAAACCGGATAATTCTCGGTCCGACATCACCGGTGACGATCAACTCTACTTCCTCATTTGATAAGCGGTAGCAATTATCCCATCCGCCGTAGCTGACATTTTCCATATGTTCCCTCTTTCATTTGGCAATCCAATTTAATTGATTATATAGCATTATAATTCAGTCTGAATGTACTAATTTTGGCCAAAACACACATCAAGAGAGGAAATCATGAGTCTCAACGAAAAGCGAGCGATCAGGGCGGAAGATCTGTATGAAATTGAAGTGATCAACGCCTGCCAGATCTCACCTGATGGAGAGCGTATTTTGTACGCTGTACAGTCTGTGGATAAAGACACGGAGAAAAAATTTATCCATCTTTGGATTGTGCCAGCAGGGGGCGGCCAACCTCAGCAACTGACGTTTGGAAAACACAGTAATACCGATCCTAAATGGTCCCCAGATGGAAAGTGGATCGCGTTTATGTCCAATCGGCAGGATGAAAAACAACTGCAACTTTTCTTGCTGCCATCCTTCGGCGGTGAGGCGCGGCCATTGACGGATTTAAAGGGTGATTTTGGGCAATTCGATTGGTCGCCTGATAGTGAAAGAATCGTATTCCAGTTCCGCAAGCATGACTCTGAGGATATTGAAATCAAGCAAGACGAAAAGAAAAAAGAATTAGGCCGGGTTGCACGACGTGTGGATAACAGGGTCTTTTTCAAGCTGGATGGTTATGGCTATCTTCCAAGAGAACGCTATCACCTGTGGATGGTTGAGGTCGATAACGGTAAACAAGAGCAATTGACCGATTCTGAAGTGCATGATGAAACGGGACCGGTATGGTCACCAGATGGCAGCAGGATTGCTTTCTTTTCAAACCGAAGCAACCAACCTGATTTAAACCCAGACCTAATAGATTTATTGGTATTTGATATCAACAAAAAAGAAGAGAGCAAAGTTGAATCCCCTGTAGGACCTAAGGGTAAAGCGAGTTTTTCACCGGATGGGAAACGCATCGCTTATTTTGGTGTTGAGGGCATCAATAAGGATTATAAGAACACAGCGTTATGGGTTGTTGATCTGGATGCCTCAGAAAAAGCGCACTCATTGACATCATCATTTGACTTCAATGTGGGGGGTGGGGTGATCAATGATGTCGGCTCTGTCATTACCAGCGCCCCGGTCTGGTCTGCTGATGGTAATGAACTTTACTTCCAGGTGGGCCGGCATGGACGCACAAGCCTGCATAAAGTTGATCTCTCTGGCAATGATCTGGAAACCATCCTTCAGTTTGATGGGGTGGTTAGCGGATTCGGCTTTGATTCGTCCACCCAAAGGCTGGCATACATCCATGGGACTATGACAGATCCCTGCCAGGTTGCTATGATGGACATAGCCGAGGGACAACAAAAGGTTCTGACTTCACTCAACCGGGAACTGCTCGACCAGATAGACCTGGGAACGCTTGAAGAGGTGTGGGTTAAAGGCTCTGACGGGAATGACCTGCAGGGTTGGATATTACAGCCGCCAAATTTTGATCCAAAACAAAAATATCCGTCGATCATGGAAATTCACGGTGGACCTCAGGCACAATATGGGTTCTTTTTCATGCACGAGTTTTATTACCTTGCGGCGCAAGGATACGTTGTTTATTTTTGCAACCCGCGTGGCGGGCAGGGTTATGGTGAGGAACATACAAAATCTATTTTCTATGGTAAATGGGGTACCGTCGATTATGAAGATTTGATGGTGTGGGCAGATATCATGGAACAAAAACCCTACATTGACCCGGAAAATATGGGTGTGACTGGCGGGAGTTATGGCGGGTATATGACAGCCTGGATCATTGGGCATACCGACCGGTTCAAAGCCGCAGTTTCTCAACGTTGTGTGAGTAATTTGATCAGCATGTGGGGCTCAAGCGACTTCAACTGGAGCTTCCAGTCGATCTTTGACGACAAAGCGCCCTATGAAAACATCGAAGTCCTTTGGGAATGTTCACCGATGAAGCATATTGGCAGTGCAAAGACACCGACGTTGGTGATACACAGCATGCAGGATTTACGCTGCGCTATCGAGCAGAGCGAACAGGTGTATGTGGCACTTAAAAACCTGGGTGTGGATACGGAATTTCTGATGTTCCCCGATTCACCTCATGGCGTCTCACGCACTGGTCGAACCGACCGCCGCATTGTGCGGCTGGAAGGTATTCTGGATTGGTTTGAACGGTATCTAAAGTAAACAAAAGTACGGTCAAGGAAAATCTATTATGATAACTAGTGTAGGCTTGTTAATCACAAGCCTTCACTGGCATTAAGAGAATAAGACATACGCAAAACCTGGAGACTATTTCTTATAGTAATCGGCTAATTGCAACGGTGTTCGATGCCGATTTCGGAGGTTTACCCATTAAAGCGAAAAGCCCGCTGCAACGGGCTTTCCCTGGATTCCCTACAATTTACTAGTGGTTGTAGGAGATAGGAATGAATATTATTTCACTCAAATAAATTCTACATTAATGGTATGGGACTGTCAAGGGTAATTGTGCAAAAATAATTTTTATAAAAATTCGTGTAGTAAAATCACGAATTTTGCGTAATTTTCTCTCCTTTTAAGAGCGTTGGAGTTTAGCCCTCGCTAAGGTAGAATTAGAGTTCGTGGCTAAAATCAAAGGTTTATGGAATAAGTATGAAACGCTGTGAAGTATGCAATAAGCTTGCTGATAACGGAGATCGACGCTGCCAGAATTGCGGCACAGAATTCAAATATGATCCCAGGGTGACGCCATTCTCTGAAACCAGGATCGTATTTGCTTTATTGGTGATTGCCCTGGTAAGCTGGGTGGTTTACAACGCGTTGCCACTAAAAATGCCCGATCCGTCGGATTGCTCTCGTACAAGCTATCGCCGCTTTGAGAGGATTGCGAATACATATTACGGGGATACAAAAAGAATTCTCCGGAGTGATATGCTTCTCAGCGCTGATTTGAGTGAATTACGGACTTATCGAAACAAAGCTGAAGCCGTTCCAGTTCCAGCCTGCCTGGAACCCGCTAAAGAAGATTTGATCAGCTACCTGAACGAGGTTTATTATATCGGTGTGTTTTCGAGATGGGGGGCATATCGTGGAGCAGCTTATCGCACTGAGAACGCTGGTATTTATTGGGACGCCTTAGAACAACACCTTGCCGAAGTTAAAGACTGCCTGCCTGATTGTCCCTGATTTTGTAACAGCATCCGATAAATGATTTAATAAGTGGGAAAGAAATCCTATTTTTAAGTGCTATTCCATGATAGAATAGGCATATGAAACGTCCTGTCCCGGATCAGGTGATCTTAGGCTTAATTAAAGCAAAACCTGCCCATGGCTATGAATTGCTGGATAAATTCAATTCCCAAGCCCATCTTGGGAGGATCTGGACGATGAGTACCAGTCAGCTCTATGCGGTTCTAAAACGGTTGGAGGAAAGCTCGCTCATCACTGGAATGCAAATTGAAACTGAAGGGGCACCGCCGCGCATCATTTACACCATCACAGAGTCAGGCGAGGATGATTTGCTGAACTGGTTATTCGATCCCAATCCGCCAACAAGCGTACACCGCCTGAGGATTATGTTTTTAAGCCGATTATACATCGCCGACATTCTCAACCTGCCTGTAGCGCCTATCTTTGCAAATCAGCGGAAGGTCTGCATTGACCAAATCGAGAAATTTCAGTTAGAAAAGGCGTATGTGGGTTCAAAGCTTGAGATGCTGACAATCGGCTTTATCATTGGTCAGCTCGAATCAGCAATCGAATGGCTGGTGGTAGCCGAAAAAGGGTGGAAAGATGATCGTCAATAACACCGAAACAATGAGGAGTATGATGAATATAAAAAAATTTCGTATAGTCATATTATCAATAATTACAATCTTACTATTAACAAGTTGCACTAATCAACTCTATCCGACCGATTATCAATCTTCAACTTCAGATGGAATGGATCCAACAAATC
The DNA here is from genome assembly GCA_016841365.1 of Anaerolineaceae bacterium. Classification (GTDB taxonomy): domain Bacteria; phylum Chloroflexota; class Anaerolineae; order Anaerolineales; family Anaerolineaceae; genus Brevifilum. The sequence continues at coordinate 133,160 of JAENZI010000005.1, read as the reverse complement.
CCGCGCAAAATGTTGATGCACCTTTAGAAGATGCGACTGATGAAGAAAGGGCAGAAACGGCTGAGGAGGTTCGTTTTACAATCAGGGCGGATGAGCAGCTCAAACCAGCAGTGTCGCAGCTGTATGATTCGTTTTTTGATGGTGAATCGCCTGTATTTGTCGATGATGGAGAAGATCTGCTGGTAAAGAGGTGGCCATCTGCTATGGAAAAATTAGAATTTCGGCCGACTTTGCATGCATTCTTTATGTATGGTGCAGCTATGATTCCTCAAACGCAAAACGAAGATGTAGAAGCGTTTGTGGATTTTTCGGTATCCCTGGATGGACAAGAATTATTGTTTGAAAATGGCGAGCTGATGGGTCCGCAATATGCGGTCATTGATCAGACCGAAACGGATCGGTTAATCAATCCGCCGCTACGGCGTGTGATCTCAGCCTATGGCCCATCGACAGCGTTTGTTTACAGCGTTGGCGCGGCAGATCGACTGGTCTCAGCTTCCTACCTTGGTGCGCGTGATCCATTAGGTGCTTCAGTGATGGAAAAGATCGACCCCAGATTCCCTGATATTATGGGGGATGATTATTTTTCTCAGGAGGATTTCAGTATTGAGCAAGCTGCTGCCTTGGATCCGGAATTGATCTTAACCAGTGCGCGGACTGCCTGGCTGGACACTGCGCAGGAGTTAGGAATTCAAATCTTTCTTTACGACGCCGAGACACCTGAAAGCTTGAAAGAAGCGGTCGCCAAAACAGGTGAGTTGTTTGGACCGAATACTTCAGCGCAAGCATCCGCCTGGATAGCCTATTATGAGAATATCATTGATGAAATTGAGGCGAAAACATCAATAATCCCAGAAGATGAACGACCTCGTGTCTTGTTTACGGGCACACAGCCCTTGCGCGTTGCCAGCGGCGAGATGTATCAAAGCCGGATCATTGAATATGCAGGCGGAATTTCCGCCAGCGGCGAGTTGCAGGGTTATTGGAACGATGTCAACCTGGAGCAAATTGCGATCTGGGATCCTGATGTCATCATCGTTCCGCCATATGGCGGCGCCAGTGTGGAAGCAATCATAGAAAGCGAAGCGTGGCAGATCCTGGATGCTGTTCAAGAGGGACGGGTTTACCAAATGCCCAAACTTGTTGCTCCCTGGGACACGCCTGCGCCAGATTCAGTATTGGGCATCGTGTGGTTGAGTGAGCTGCTCCACCCAAACCTGATCGAATTGGCTTGTGAGCAGGAAGCAGAATATTTCTACAGCACATTCTATGATTATCAGATCACACAAGAAGAACTGGACATCGTTTGTGAATATGATTAAGCAGCGCTTAATTTCATCAAAGAGGGCAATCCTTGGGTTATTAATTGTCTTATCGGCTGGTCTTTTCCTGGTTTCGCTCACACTGGGGCGGTATCCGATTACGCCTGGCGAAGTATTGCGTGTTTTATTATCGCCAATATTTCCAAGACTCGCCGTCGAAATCCCTGAAGTATCACGCCGTTTGATCTTATTGGTGCGTCTGCCGCGCATTTTAGCAGCGTTGTTGATTGGCGCCAGCTTTGGCGGAACCGGGACAGCCTTTCAGGCGATTTTTAAGAATCCCCTGGTTGATTCCAACATCCTTGGTGTGACCTCGGGGGCAGGATTTGGTGCTGCACTGGCATTATTGTTGATGGGGACTGGGTGGCAGATACAGTTTTCGGCTTTCTTGTTTGGTTTGGCTGCGGTGTCACTTGCATTTGGGGGCAGCAGGCTATATAAAACAACACCCTTATTGGTGCTTACGTTGATGGGTATCCTGATTGGTTCTTTATTCTCATCACTAACAGCGTTAATTAAATACGTGGCAGACCCATTGGACACACTGCCTGCGATTACATTCTGGCTGTTGGGCTCGCTTGCCAGCATCACCTGGGAGAAGATCGGACTGCTTGCGGTGATTACCGTGAGCGGATTGATTTTATTGTGGCTGGTTCGCTGGCGGTTAAATGTTCTTTCTTTGGGAGAAGTAGAGGCGCAATCATTGGGGATGAATCCGACTCAACTGAAGCTGATTATCATCATTATCTCAACGCTGATGACCGCGTCGGCTGTATCAGTCAGCGGTGTGATTGGCTGGGTTGGCTTGGTCATCCCTCATGCTGGACGTTTATTGGTCGGACCAGATCATAAATACTTACTACCGGTTTCCGTCAACCTCGGCGGCATTTTTTTGCTTCTGATTGACAATATCGCGCGTACACTGCTCCCAGGGGAAATCCCTCTGGGGGTGTTGACAGGTCTGATTGGTGTACCCATTTTTATTGTTCTTTTACGTCGTAAGCAAACAGGGTGGTGAGTATGGAAGTGAGAGCTGATCATCTCAGTTTTGCTTATATTCAGGGGAAGACCATCTTACATGATGTGTCCCTTGAGGTTAAGGCTGGCGAAATTTTATATGTATTAGGGCCAAATGGCGGCGGTAAATCGACGTTGTTATCCTGCCTGGCTGGGTTGCTGCAACCTGATTCTGGAGAAGTTTACTTGGCAGAAAAACCCTTGGCTGAATTTGAGGCGGCTGAACGCGCCAGGCTCATTGGAATGATCCCGCAAATGCATGTCCCATCCTTTGCATATACTGTCGAAGAGATGGTGATGATGGGAAGAGCACCTCATTTGGGATGGCTGGAGTCTCCCTCCAGAGTTGATTATGAAATTATCCAAAACGCCTTAGAACAGGTCGGCTTGTTGGAGCTCAAAGGCCGTCCTTATACTGAAATTAGCGGCGGAGAACGGCAGCTTACCTTAATCGCTCGTGGATTAGCCCAAAATTGCCAGATTTTATTAATGGATGAGCCTTCTGCCCATCTGGATTTAAGTAATCAATATCGAATATTGGAAATCATTCAGCAATTAAGCCACAGGGGTTTATCCTTTATCATCACTTCGCATTCACCAAACGATGCATTGGCAACGGCAGATCGGGTTTTATTGTTAAACAACGGCTGGGTGACGGCTTACGGCCCGCCAGACGAAGTATTGACCGAAGCATTATTATCAACAGTTTATGGGGTCCGCACAGAGGTTATCTATGAAACGATCAGGGGACTGGGAAAACCGCGAGCTGTTGTCCCCCGCCGTCCAGAAACGGTTGACCCCCAATCCATGGAAAAAGAAGGCAGCCTTCTTTGGGAGGTGTTCGAAAAGCGCCATAAACAACCTCAACTCATTCTAGTGACAGGCATGAGCGGAGCAGGCAAGACAAGCTGGTGTTCAAGATTGGTGAACCAGGCAAGATCACGGGGGATGTCTGTCGATGGCATTCTCGCACCTGGAATATTTGAGGGACAACATAAAACCGGGATAAGCGTCAGAAATCTCAAGACCGGTGAAGAAAAGCAGCTTGCGAAATTACGCCAGGATGATTCGGGAGACATTTCGACGCCAAGGTGGACTTTTAACCCAGATGTTTTAGATTGGGCAAATGACCAGTTGGGTGAAATTAGAGATTGCGATCTTTTGATCATCGACGAATTGGGGCCACTGGAGTTTTTGAGGGGAGAAGGCCTGATGGAAGGTGTCGATTTGATCGACCGGCAGGATTTTAAAACGGCTTTTGTCGTTGTACGATCATCCCTGCTCCCGAATGCCCTCCAACGTTGGCCTGATGCTTTGGTCATCAATGGACGGGTTTGATCTGATCTATAAATCTGATAAGGTTGTTCTGGTAAAATGAGGGGGATTGTCGTGTAAAAAAAGAGGAATGATGAGCAATATTTATCCGATGTTCTTTGAGCCGGTTCTGAAAGATTACATTTGGGGCGGGCGTAACCTGATGAAATATGGCCGGACACTGCCCGAAACTGGCCCGGTTGCAGAAAGCTGGGAGATCTCAAGCCACGAAGATGGCATGACGCATGTGATTAACGGTCCATTAGCCGGGAAAAGCTTACAGGAGGTGTTGAACCTTTTAGGCACATCCCTGGTGGGCACAAAAAACCAGTGGGCGTTAGAAAGGAACAAATTTCCGCTGCTGGTCAAGATTTTGGATGCCGAAAAGCGGTTATCTGTGCAGGTGCACCCGGATGACGCCTACGCACAGGCCTATGAGGGAAATGAGCTCGGAAAGACTGAGATGTGGGTTGTGCTGGATGCAAAACCGGATGCCTCCATTGTGTACGGGCTTTCAAATAGGATAACACCGGATGAGTTTCGAAACTCGATCGATGCGGGAGAATTGGAAACACACCTTCATAAGATCAATATCCAGCGTGGGGATCACATTTGTGTGCCTTCCGGTACACTCCATGCTATTTTGGAGGGGGCATTATTGGTTGAAATTCAGCAAAACTCGAACACAACTTACCGTGTTTTTGATTGGAACCGTTTGGGTGATGACGGCAATCCGCGTGAACTGCACCAGTCGCGGGCGCTGGATGTGATTAATTTTCATCAGGTTAGAAGCGTTTTGCATCCGCCAAAAGTCCTTGAAGAAACCTCGGGGTTGCGCCGGGAGCGGTTGTGTCAGAACAGCTATTTTACGACCGATCGCTATTACATGAAAAGTTCGACCGAAAGTGCAGGTGTGTGCAACGGCACAACTTTTGAAATATGGGGTGTCCTTTCAGGCACCGCAGAGATTGCAGGTGAGCCGATGTCGGCTGTACAATTTGTTTTACTGCCAGCAACGTTGGGGGAATACAGTGTAAAAGCCACACAGGATGCTGTTTTATTGCGGTCTTTCGTCCTTTAAGAATAAAAGGGAATATTGGGGGGCTGATCTTTTAAAAGATCAAGGTCTGGCGATGGTCGCCAGACCTTTTAATATTTGCGTCTTGAATTACTAATTTACTCGAAAGCCTCTTCAGGCTTCCATTCTTTCCAAACTTTGCCAGCCAAAGCAGGACCCGGTTTGAGGGTTTTCTTGCCTGGACGCCAACCGGAGGGTGTGACCTCTCCTGTTTTGACGACATGCTGGAAGGCCTGCACCTGACGGATCAGCTCGGACACATTGCGTCCGACTTCTGCTGTCAGGATTTCTGAGGCACGAATGACAAAGTCCGGATCGATGATGAAACGGCCGCGAATATCAACGCCGCTATTTTCATCATATACGCCATAAACCTCACCGACGCGACCACCCGCATCTGAAAGTAGTGGGTAGGGTACCCCACCCTCTACCATTTTGGATAATTCAACTTCTTGCCAGATTTTATGGGCGAAGTGGCTGTTGGTGCTGATTGCTAATACTTCTACACCCATTTTCTGGAGTTCATCATATTTAACAGCGACCGCTGTTAGTTCGGTCGGTCAGACAAAGGTGAAATCGCCTGGATAGAAACAGACAACAATCCATTTCCCCTTATAATCTGATAATCTGACGTTCTTAAACCCCTCACCAATAAAAGCTGTCAATTCAAAATCTGGTGCGGGTTTACCAACGCGAGCTTGTACCATAGGTACCTCCTTTTTTACTTGGGTTTGAGTTGGTTCTGGTTGTTCATCTTCGGAGATGATTGGACCAGGCGATGGTGTTGCACATCCGGCTGGAACTTCTGGCATATGTCCTCCTTGTAAATATTTAGACGCAAATATGTGTTACCTAAATTGTATCATTAATTGAGTAGTAATCATTTCAATACTGTCAATGAGTCTAAAATAAGATTTCATGCCTCGTTTTTCGAAAGCGGCATCGAAGCCAAAATTTTATTTAATTCATCCGCTCCCACATAATCTATGACAGTTACATTTTGATCTGTCACGCCAACCACATTTTTTACAGCCTCAATGATTTCGAGCACAAGGGGTAGTGCAATTGGGCATAGCGGTGAGGAGGGCCTAAAAATATACGATGCTGTGCCATTCTGGTCAATTTCGAGATCCAGAATCAAACCCATCCGCACAACATCGGCACCTGTTTCAGGATCCATAACGTTTTGTAAAGCGTTGATCACGCTTTCGCGAATATCCTTAGATTCGTTCATACCTTTCCATCCTGGTGGAATAACTTTTCATAAATCACATTCCAAATTTGCTCGATGGTTCTTGATGAAGCTGAATTAGGAGAATATTGTGTGATTGGTTGCGCTGCGATCATTGCTTTTGGAATATCATCATCAAATGGGATTTCACCGCACACTTCTAAATTTTCGGATTGGGCAAGCGCTTTGATTTGAGCGGTGCCTTCTGGATAAAGATCTGATTTGTTGATACAAATTAATGTTGGGATGTCGAAATGCTTTAGAGTTTGGAGAATTCGGTTTAGATCATGAATCCCTGCAACGCTGGGCTCCGTCACGACCAGTGCAAGATTTGCCCCGGCACTTGCAGAAATCACCGGGCATCCGATGCCAGGTGGACCGTCGACGAGCATCAAGGATTTTTGGTGTTCTTCGGCAAATAATTTGGCGTTTTGTTTGACCATTGTAACCAATTTCCCAGTGTTTTCAGCTGCCGGGAATAATTCTGCATGGAATAAATCGCCAAAAGACGAAGTTGAGTAATACCATTCTCCTTCTTCCTGAGCCTCCATATGAATCGCTGTTGTTGGACATCCATACACACAAGCACCACAGCCATCGCATAATAGATCGATTACCTGGTGCGTTGGTTGATCATCAGTGGGCTCTTTGATGGCATGATATCGACAAACATCATAACAAAATCCGCAATTGATACATTTTTCGGGTTCGATAAATGCCAATTTGCTGCCTGTAAACCGGTGAATCTCCTGTTGAACGGCATCCATGACCAAGGCAAGGTTTGCAGCGTCAACATCTGCATCCACATAGACACCCTCAACGTGTTTTGAAGAGATATCGATTAAGCCTGCACAAATACTGGTTTTCCCTGTGCCTCCCTTACCGCTCAAGATGACACATTGTTTAATGGGGTTGGCTCTCTTTAACATGATTAAGCGCTTACCTTTGCATAATGTTCGAGGATACGGCGATGTAAAGATTGGAATTCAGACTGATATTGCGGTATAAAATCTGTCAGAACGTTGCCGCTGGCAAGCCCAAGCGCAATCTCGCTATCGTAAGGAATTTTCATCAATATCGGATAGGGCGTACCCTCTAAAAATGATTCAAGCTGTTGATTGCCAATCCCATCCCGATTGATGATCACGCCGCCCGGGGTGCCGGTAGCTTTTAAGACACCGATCATTTGTTTGAGGTCGTGTAACCCAAAGGGCGTTGGTTCAGTTACCAGTAAAACATAATCTGCATCATGGACAGTTGCCACGACGGCACAAGATGCGCCTGGAGGGGAATCGAAAATAATGATCTCGCCTTTCTCGTTGACTAAGCCTTTTAGCTGGCGGATGATGGGGGTAGCCATGGGTTCACTGATGGTTAACTCACCCATTAAAAAATCAACACCATTTGTTGTTAAACCTCGGCTCATTTCACCGATTTGGTGGGGAATTTCTGATATCGCATCCTCAGGACAATAAAGGGAACAGGTGCCGCATCCATGACAAAGTTGAGGGAAGACAAGGATGCGCGTCCCGATTTGGGCCAGGGCATGAAACTCACACACTTCCACGCATTTTCCGCAAGCTGTGCAGCGTTCCTCGTTGATTTCAGGGATCATGATCACGGCTGGTGATGACCAATTGATGCTTGGCTTCAAAAAAAGATGCGCATTCGGCGCTTCCACATCACAGTCAATCAGTTGAACCCTGTGTTCTGAAACGAGAACAGACGCCAGACTGGTGGCGACCATCGTTTTGCCTGTCCCGCCTTTGCCGCTGGCAACAGCAATTTTTATGGGCGTCATGTTTAATGCTTAGCCTCTTGTAATTTTTCGTCTTTATAAGCATCAATCACAGACTGCACAGAACGATAATCTCCATCGAATGTGACCATGCGAATATTTGCGTGCGTTAGTGCGTAATGGGCATTAGGGCCGAACCTGCCACTCAAAGCAGCAGATGCCTTCTTATCAATTAAAAATTGTGAGGCTGCCACACCTGCGCCTCCCGCTTCAGAAACAGCAGGATTTTCATGCGCTTTCCAGGAATCATCTTCCAAATTGAACTCAATAAAATATGGTGCCCTTCCAAACCTGAGGCTGGGTTCGCTTTGCAGGGTATCGCCCTGGCTTGAAATCATCAATATCATACTGTCTCCTTAGTAGTTATTGTTGTTTTGAGAGTATATCATAATTATATCCGTCTATTGACATAATGCAAATAGTATATTAGTATATAGGCACAAGGAGAAACAAATGTATAACGAACAAGATTCTGATTTGGGCGGTGGATTTGGCCGGGGCAGGGGAAGAGGACAGCCTCGTGGTAGGGGTAGAGGAAGGGGAATGCGCTGGATGGGAGAATACTCGCTGATGGATGTCCGACTGGTAGAGCCAGCGCTTTTAGCGTTCTTACAGGATGATAACCTACATGGTTATGCATTACTTGAGAAACTAGAATCGATTGGTTTAGGGACAATCAATCCGAGCGTGATTTACCGAATTCTACGTGAATATGAAGAGGTTGGTCTGGTAGAGTCCGACTGGGATACTAAAGAAACGCATGGACCACCGAGACGGGTTTATAAATTGACAGATAGCGGCAAAGCTTCACTACAGCGTGCATCTTTGTCATTGATTGAAACGGCTGAAAGAATTAGGAAAATTTTAGATCTTATCGAAGAGCAGGCGTAATAAATCAAATAATAGATATATAAAACTTTAGAAAGGAGGTGGAAAAATGCCTGGATATGATGGGACTGGTCCACGTAGCACTGGCCCGACAGGGCGAGGTTTAGGACCGTGCGGAGGAGGCGCAGCGCGAGGGGGACGAGGTTTTTTGGGCTTCGGACGTGGCTTTCGAGGTTGGGGACCTGGTTTCGCTTGGTGGGGTCAAGCAAACGTGGATGAAAAGACACAACTTGATTCTGAAAAGCAGCGGTTGACAAGCCAGTTAGAGGCGATCAACCAGAGATTGTCAGATTTGGAAGAAAAATAGAAATAAGACCCGGAAATGGACATTGATTGCTGGGTCATTTTGTTTAATACTGGAAAAAATCAACTCACATAGGATGGGGGTTACTTCATATCGCTATCAGCAATTTTCGCAAATAGGTTATCGGTATCTGTCTTGTTACTCAGCTCAGTACCCTCTGTCATCACTGTGGCGGCACCCGCTGCGATTCCGTATTGCGTCGCCTCACGGATATCGGCGCCCTGTGCGAGTTTCAGGACGATTCCTGCAACCATACTATCCCCTGCGCCTAATTTGCTGCGAATAGGCACAGTAGGTGAGCGCAGTTGCTCATTAATTTCTGATGTCACTAATAATGCACCACCAGCGCCCAGGGAGACAATAACAACTTCTGCGTTTCCAGAGTCGACAAGGGCACGTGCAGCTTCACGCTGATGGGTTTCGCTTTTAATGTCACCACCCGCTAATTGACCTAATTCCCGCATGTTTGGTTTCAAAAGATAGACACCGGCGTCTGCGGCATCTTTCAGCCCCTCACCAGAGGTGTCCACAATCAGCTTGCAATCAATCCTTTTGGCAAGTTTTGAGAGCTCTCCATAAAATTCATCAGGCATCCCACCAGGGTTACTGCCGCTTACCACAAGGTAATTAGGTGTTGGATCAAGATTCTTGATAAACTTTAGAGTATTCTCCCATTCGTCATCGGTTAGATCCGGACCCGGCATGATAAAACGAAATTGCTGGTGTGAATTGCCTTCAAAAATCGTGATATTTTCACGGGTATCTCCGATGATGGGCATGATTTTGTATTTGACGTGCTCTTCTTCTAACTTAGATTTGATAATCTCCCCGTTTGGGCCACCACACGGAAACAGCGCAAGGCTATCACCACCTAAGCGGCGAATTGCCCTGGATACATTAATGCCTCCACCGCCTGCTTCGTGTTTTGGGTAATCACAGCGCAACTTATGATTGGGAACAACTTGAGTGACGCCGGATATTTTATCCAGTGCGGGGTTAAGGGTTAAAGTAACAATGTTCTTTTCCATCGTGCCTCCATCATATCTGGTGACCATTCTGTGTATTTCATTATAAGATTAACGAGAGGACAACTCAAAATCTTATAGCCAAAGGAATTACATAATTACACTTCGGGTAAGCAGTAGAAATATCAGTAAATCAGATAAGTTTCGTGTAGATATTGAGAAAAATGAATATATCTCACAAATCTTTGCCATAAGGATGATCAATACGCGGACTGATCCAATTATTGGATTGGGGTGGCCAGGCAGTGTAACGTAAATATAAAGCATCATTATTTATTTACGGGTTCTGTCGTCCAATAATATATATATGTTGATCTGATGCCTAAAGCTGTGGTTACAGCTGGTTTGAGATCACAATCTAGTCGGCAGTCGTACGCTACTAGAAGCAATCTGCACTTAAAAGGGTAAGTAAACCAACACAAATTCATCCAAGTATCTTTCTCATGGATTACTTCTAAATTTTTCACCTAAAGTCGTTCGGCAGTCAAGTATAATGTAAGGTCGATAGATCAATTTCGCAAAGGCAGGCAATAATATGCAATATGATTTTAAATTTCGATCGCGCAGAAGCAACGTGATCTCAACCCATGGGATGGTGGCATCCAGCCAGCCTTTAGCAACTCTGGCCGGGTTGGATATTCTGCGTTCTGGCGGGACTGCAGCAGATGCTGCTGTGGCTGTTGCCGCGGCTTTAAATGTGGTTGAGCCGTTCTCAACCGGGGTCGGAGGTGATTGTTTTGCCCTATACTGGCATGCAGCAGATAAGCGGGTTTATGCCCTGAACGGCAGCGGTCCAGCCGCTGCAGCGTCCTCGATCGATGAAATCAAGCAAGCGGGCTATCAACGCTATCCTTTGTTTACAGGTCATGCCGTAAGTGTTCCGGGCACTGTGGGTGGTTGGTCCGCATTGCTGTCACGCTTTGGCAAGATGCAATTTACAGATGTTTTAGCCCCAGCCATCAATTATGCGCTCGAAGGCTATCCGGTCACAGAGTGGATTGGCGCTGACTGGCAAATGATTGCAGGCCAATTACAGCGTGATGAGGTTGATGATTCACTTCCTCAACATCAGCAGCGAATTGGACCACAGCAAACGAGTGCCAAAGAATTTCTAATTGACGGACGCGCACCTGCAGTTGGTGAAATTATCCGCTTGCGTACATTGGGCGAAACATTATTGAACATCGCCAACCATGGGAAAGATCATTTCTATCAAGGTGAATTCGCCCAACAGCTTTGTGATTACGTTCAAAAATACGGGGGATGGCTCGAACCTTCAGATATGATGGATTTTGAGGCAGAATGGGTCGAGCCTATTTATGCAGACTACCGTGATTTTCGGCTCTATGAGTGTCCGCCCAACGGGCAGGGTTTGGCTGCGATCATGGCGGTTAAGATTGCCAATGGTTTCGATCTGGCCGGGATGGATCATATTGAGCGCACCCATACTCTGATTGAGTGCATGCGGCTGGGCTTTGCTGAAGCTTTGCAATGGGTTTCGGATCCGAAGTTCTCTGATATTCCTTTAGAGCAATTGCTTTCTGATGATTACACCAGGGAACGCCGAAATATGATTAATCGCGAAACATCCATCAAACATCTGAAATCCGGAATACAGCCTATCGGTGATGACACGGTTTATTTAAGTGTGATTGATGAACAGGGAAACGCGTGTTCTTTCATAAACAGTATTTACATGATTGGGGGAACGGGGCTGATTGTCCCTGGTGCTGGTGTATTATTGCACAATCGCGCTGCGTTATTCAGCCTTGACCCGGAGCATCCAAATGCGCTTGTAGGAGGGAAACGCCCATATCACACGATTATTCCTGCGATGCTGACACAAGATGGTGAACTATACGCCAGCTTTGGGGTAAAAGGCGGGTTTATGCAGCCACAGGGTCATCTACAGGTCTTATCGAACATGATTGACTGCCGACATAACCCGCAGCAGGCTTTGGATATGCCGAGATTCCGTTTGAATATTGACCTTTGCGAAGGAGTCGGCGCAGATGAACCTGGTGGAGAAGTTTATCTCGAAGAGGGGTTTACGTTTGAAGAAGCAGCAGCATTGCGGCGAAAAGGTCACCACATTTCACCAATCAGCGGTGTTCAGCGTCGGGTGTTTGGTATTGGTCAAATTATTCTGCGTGATCCAGCAACCGGCGTGTTGACAGCAGGTTCGGATCCACGTAAAGATGGTTGTGCAATGGGTTACTGAGTTTTTGCTTACAAAAAAGCGCTGTCAGAGACATTCCTGGCAGCGCTCATTAATTTAAAGGCAATTTTAGAATTCTGCCAAGCGACTGAGATCTACAGATCCATGCTGGTCAAGCATTCGCTGCCGGTTTTCTGCCAGTTTGGATAATTGACCTCTGTTTTGAGCTAACTTGTTAATGCCAGCTACAAGGTCATCCACACCTTGTTTTCCAGCACGGAAGATTGATTCACCCATCCAAACAGCCTCAACCTGGCTGGCACGTTCCGTGATAGGTAGTGACATGTTTTCGAAGTCAAAATACTCGGGGAAAGCGCTCGGCACAGGCAGCTTTGAGAGCTGAGGTTGAAACAGGTCATAGCGGTTCATAGCCGGGTATCCGGTATCAACCGGGATGCCTTCTTTTGAGAGTGCATAACAAAAGACCTGATGTTCACAATTGAAATAATCAGGATTGATGTTAATAATATAACGGTAAAAACTTCTTCGAGTGTGCCGGAGGTCGCGCTTGAGCAGGGAGATGCCTTCGATCTCGCTTAAGCTCTCCTCTAAATAATCTGCATTTGATTCACGTTCCTGCATTTGTTCCGGAAAGCGTTCAAGCGCAACTAATCCTAAAGCAGCGTGAATTTCTGACCAGCGGTAATTCACACCCATGGTGTAGTTCTTGCCGTCTGCATCTTTAGGACGACCGCAATCGATGATGCTGGCTGCTCTTTCAGCCATCTTTTCATCTTTGCACAATAAAACACCGCCTTCGCCTGTGGTCAGGATCTTTGCGGATTGCAGACTGAAGGAGCCGAAATCACCGATTGTACCGGATCCCATCCCACGCCATCGGGCGCCGTGCGCATGGGCACTATCTTCAATCACGACCAACCCATGTGTTTTGGCAATTTCCATGATGGCATCCATGTCGGTCATTTGGTTGGCGATGTGAACGACGATGATGGCTTTTGTCTTTGATGTGATGGCTTCTTTCACCCTTTGTGGATCGATGCAGTAATTGTCAGGGCTGATATCAACGATCACCGGGCAAGCACCCACGACCATGGGCGCATAAGCCGTCGCCTGGAAGGTATAGGCAGGCACGATGACTTCGTCGCCCCAGCCGATGTCGGCTGCCCGTAATGCAACTTCCATGGTGATGGTGCCATTTAGCATCGGTACTGCATAGCCGCCGCCTTGCATTTCAGCAAACCGTTCTGCGAACGCTGCCGTATTTGGGCCAGGATAGGGAAAACCGCCCCAACGTCCTGATTTGATAGTGTTTGTGACGGCTTCAATATCTCGATAGTCAAACACCGGCCATCGTGGATATTTTTCTGTCCGAATCGGTTGCCCTCCAAAAACTGCCAGTTGTGTCATACATCTCTCCTGAAAAGTATAAATTTATATTCCATCACATCCATAAGCCCATAGATGTTTTGGTTGGAAGAAGTATACATTAGATTAGAAAATGTCGTGTGAAATATAAAAATATAATCATGTTGCTCGTTGATTATGTGTGAGTAAGTCCAGGGTTGATTGGATGAGATTATCTCGCAAGTCATCAGCAGAAAGCCCGATCGTCTTTGCAGCCAGCAACACACCGCCGACGACCGGTGGAACGGAAAGCTTGAGAAATTTCGCCTTTGGCGCAAATTTTAAGACCATCTCTTTGAATGGGGAAAGGTAAATATCCCCTGCGTTGAAGACACTGCCGATTAGGACCACTTCGAAGTCTTCATTCTGCATATTTAATTGCCGGATGACGGCATTGGTGTTGCGAGCCAACTCAATGGCAGATTCCGACACAAGCTGGCTGGCGACCAGGTCTCCTTCTTCGGCGATCGAAAAAATAGCACGCGCCAGCATTGAGTCAAGTTGAACATTGTCCATTGCCAAAGTTTCAATTAGGGCTGCTTCAGTCTGCACATCAGCATAATCCATAAATAAGTGGCTCAGTTTTGTCTTTGGACCCCGTTGAGACCAGGCATAAGTGACGGCGACCATCGCTTTCCACACCAGCTCACTGGCGCCGCCAATTTCACCAAAGCGAATGCCATTGCCCGTAATGCGCCCCATATTGCCGTGTTCATCCAGTCCGCGTACGTTGTTGCCTGTGCCCGCATCAACTGCAATACCCCAACCGTGTGTCGAGCCTGCAATCAGGCCAAGCACCACATCATTGACAAATTGATACTTGACATCCAGCGGCAACGCTTCGATGGCCTCGGTCATCAGCGGTTCTTCAGAAGGCCAATCATATCCGGCAAGGCCTAAACCCATAGATACGATTTCCTCTTTATTAATGCCTGATTGCGCTGTGGCTAAATTTACAGCATGGCTAAGGGCTGATTTCAAACCGGGCAACCCCACGACTTCATAATTCCCGCTTCCTGCCTCGCCAAACCCCAATACATTGCCTGCAAAGTCAGAAATAATCGCATGCGTTTTACTAGACCCGGTATCAATCCCTAACAAATAACCATGTTGAACAGGTTGTGTCACATCTCGCTCCAGGTATATTAGAAAAACTTGGGTAAATATTCGCGGTTGGTTTTCAGCATGTCATGTAGCACAAAACTCACCTTATCTGCTGAAGGACCTAATGGATGGGCGAGCAATGCCTGGTAGGCAGCTTTTCGATCGCCTGTCACTGCCGCCTTTGCAGTCAGGATCTCATACGCTTTTACCTGGGTGATCAAGCCTTCACACACCAAGGGCAGGGCTTCTGCAGGGATTGGCATAATTCCGCTGGCATTGACATGGCAGGGCATTTCCAGCACCCATTCATTGTCCCATGAAGGAACGGCACCATTTTGGCGGGTATTCACGACATGAATTTCATTCAAATTGTTGTAATGGGCATTCAGCAGTTGTGTGGCCACCGTTGAATAATATGCACCGCCGCGTTGCATCAATTCATCAGGCGGGGTGTTTAATTTTGGATCTGCATACTTCTTAAGCAGTTCCGTTTCAATTTTGATGACCTCTTCGGCTCGTGAAGGCGGCCAATTATTCTGTTGCGCTATTAATTTTTGGGTGTAGTAATAATATCGAAGGTAATAATTCGGCAGCATCCCCAACGCTTTGAGTGTATCCGGGTCGAAAAATGGGTCCTCTTCATGTTTCATATTTTCAATCATATTTTCCATGATTTGAGGCCAATAATCCTGCCCGTTGACCTCGAAACCATAAAACCAGGTGAGGTGATTCAAGCCAAGCGTTTTGATATGTGTCTCTTCTGGGGCAAAGTCGGTGCCCAATAATTCGTTGAGTTCCTTCAAAATTTCCATCTTGGTTGTCAGTGTGGCATTGCATAACCCTACGGCTGAAACCTGAGGTGCGTACCTGGCAAGGGCTTCGGTAATTAAGCCAGAGGGATTGGCAAAATTGACCAGCAGGGCATGCGGTGAATACTCTTGAATGTCTTCTGCTATTTCCATGATCACCGGGATTGTACGGAGCGCCTTAGCCATCCCACCTACGCCGGTCGTTTCCTGTCCGATTAAACCATGCCGCTTGCCCAAATATTCATCTTCTCGGCGAGCCTCCATCTTACCAACCCGAATTTGGGTGATGACGTATGAAGAGTCTTGAATTGATGCTTTTTGGTCGGTACTGAGAATGACTTTGAATCGGGCACCGTGTGCATGTGCCATTCTCTCTGCAAAACCGCCGACAATCTGCAGTCTTTCTTTGTCGATGTCCATGAGCCACAACTCATCCAAAGGGAATTCATCCTGCCGGTCAATAAAACCTGAAAGCAGCTCAGGAGTATATGTTGAACCAGCACCAATCACGCATACTTTTAGCATCGCTTTCCTCACTTTTTGATTATGTGTGTCAAACTAATTATAATTGGCTTTAGAGTGTTGTTTTGCCATTTTTCAATACCCTTTTGGCTGTTATCAGACAGCTCAATTTTTCGGTAGAATTAATTATTAAAAACACTTGATTGTAGATTGTGAGGGAATGTGTTCAAACGAATAGCAGTCATCGTTTTAGATGGGGTAGGTGTGGGTGAGGCCCCGGATGCAGCAGATTATGGAGATGTCGGCTCAAACTCCATCGGTAACGTTGCCAAGGTTCTGGGCGGCATGGATCTGCCCAACATGCAGAAGTTAGGGTTGGGGAACATCACGGGCATCATTGGCGTGCCCCCAACCGATGCTGCAGAAGGCGGATTTGGCAAGATGCAACCCCTGTCTGCCGGGAAAGACACCATGTCTGGCCACTGGGAAATGATGGGTATTTACCTCCCTGACCCAGCGCCTACCTACCCTGATGGATTTCCGGACGAAATCATGGATGAATTTGAAGAGAAGATCGGGCGTGGCACTCTGGCGAACCGGCCTGCCTCTGGAACAGAGATCATTAAAGACCTGGGTGAAGAACACGTGCGCACAGGCAAACCGATCGTTTACACTTCTGCTGACAGTGTTTTTCAGATTGCAGCTCATGAAGAAGTGATCCCGGTAGATGAGCTTTACGAGATATGTAAAATTGCGCGCCGAATCCTTAAAGGAAAACATGCCGTTGGGCGGGTGATCGCCAGACCGTTTGTGGGTGAAAACGCTGAAAATTTCAAGCGAACGGATAACCGCCGGGATTTTTCGCGTGCGCCAGAATCTGACACCATATTGGATAAAGCCTACGCTGCTGGGTTGGACGTGTGGTCCGTCGGGAAGATTGATGATATTTTTGTCCACCGCGGCATCACGCATAAAAATCACACGCTGGGGAATATTGAGAGCATCAAAGCGACGCTCAATCATCTCGAAGAGCCATTCAATGGGCTTTTGTTTGTGAATTTAATCGAATTTGACATGATCTATGGTCACCGCAATGACCCACAGGGGTATTATGGTGCATTAAAGACATTCGATGACGCGATCCCTGAGATGATGAAGCGGCTTTCTGCTGACGATTTGGTGATCGTTTCAGCCGATCATGGGGTGGACCCAACGACTGAGAGCACCGACCATTCCCGAGAGTTTGTGCCGTTACTGGTGTTTGGCCCCCGCGTACGAGGTGTTGACCTGGGGATACGAAATTCATTTGCTGATGTCGGTGCGACGATCACTGAGAACTTCAAACTTGAGCCCCCAGATATTGGCGCCAGTTTCTTGCATGAGCTGACTTAACCGAATAAGGAAGAACAATGCGCGTACGCTGTGCTGAATGCTGCAATGAAACAGAATTTTCACTCGACCTTTGGAGATGTACTTGTGGCGGGGCATGGGAACCGGCTTCACTTTCACCCTTTGATCCCGATAAAATCAGAATGCAAGATTATTCCATCTGGCGCTATGGTGACCTGCTGGATGTAGATATCCATACTGAAGAAATTCAGATGGGCGTTGGATGGACACCGCTGGTTCGGATTGCGATTAATGATCGCATTGTGCATCTAAAGCTGGAGTATCTTTCCCCCTCCGGATCCTTTAAGGACCGCGGGGTGAATGTCATGGTAAATCAGTTGGTGAACATGGGGGTCAGAATGGTAATCGAGGATTCATCAGGCAATGCTGGCGCGTCATTAGCAGCACATGCTGCCCGTTTTGGCATTGAAGCAGAAATTTACGTGCCTGCGTATGCGTCTTTAGCAAAACAACACCAAATCAAGGTCTATGGTGCAGATGTCATCCCCATCCCTGGCCAACGCAAGGCTGCTGAAGAAGCTGCGCAGAGAGCCGTTGGCCCCGGCAAGGCATATGCTTCTCACGCGTATAACCCGGCTTATTTGGTGGGGCAAATGACTGCCGCCTATGAAATTTGGGAGCAGTTAGGAAGAAAAGCGCCAAACTGGTTGATATTTCCGGTCGCACAGGGCGGGTTATTCTTAGGCTGCTGGTTCGGGTTCAGGCAGCTTTACGAGAAGGGCTTGATATTAGAAATGCCGCATTTAGTCGCTGTGCAGGCGGTACAGATTGCCCCGATTTACCATGCGTGGGTGAAAGAGCTCACAAATATCCCGGCTGTTGAGGCAGATGGACCAACGTTGGCAGAAGGGGTCGCAATTTCAAAACCTGTCAGGGCGAAACGCCTGCTTCAAGCAATTAAAGAAACAGATGGCCGGGTAGCGGCCATCTCTGAGGATGAAATTCGTCAAGCTCAAATAGCGCTCGCACATCTTGGTTATTATGTTGAGCCAACCAGTGCCCTGGTTTATGCCGGGTATCAGAAAATCAAAAGTGAAATTGACGAAAATGATACTGTGGTGCTCACCCTCACGGGCAACGGGTTGAAAGGCTCACCGCAAAGTGTCTGAACAATATATGAACCAATTCCATCAGATTTCTCAATATCTCCCTCTTTTAGGCACTAGAAAAAACAAATAATTGCCTTGTGTTATGATTGGCATTGAATTATCCGCCCTTTTTGAAAGGCATTTATGCAGGAATTTTTCGATCTTGATACTTATTTATCGCTCGATCCATCACAATTAGCTGATAGCGTCTTACACTGTCCGGAATGTGGACGTGATCACAATATCCCGATTAAAAATGTGATATCAGGATCGGGTTTATTGCAATTGTTCCCAAGCCTGATCAAAGATATATCAGAGAATATTACTGAAGTGGTTGGGGTTGTTTATGACCGCCAGATCGAAGACAAGATCAAAAGACGGGTTATTCAGCCGTTGCACGAACTGGGTTTGTCACTCGTTAGGGTTCCCCTTGGTCAAAAAGGTGAAATATTAGATGCATCAACCGCGATTGGAGATGAGGCGGCAGCTTCCTTACCAGATAGTGTGCCCCTTCTGATCAGTGCTGGCTCAGGCGTGATCAGCGACCTTACCAAGTGGATCGCGACCCAGCGTAAAATCCCATATATATTACTCGGCACTGCTGCCTCAATGAATGCTTATACTTCCATCACCGGGTCTATGAGTGTAGGCGATGTAAAAACCAGCAAATGGCTCGACCCGGCCTCTGCAGTTCTTTTGGATACAGATTTGTTAGTATCAGCGCCTCCACAAATGACATGCGCTGGAATAGGGGATTTGCTCGCCAGGAATGTGGCTAATGCCGATTGGAAACTAGCGTCATTGATCAGGGGCGTGTATTTTTGCTCCGTCCCATATCAGATGATGGCGCCTTACCAGCAATCACTGTTATCAGGCGCAAGCGCGCTCGGCAGTCATGACCCGAGACAAATGAAGAACCTAGCTGATGCTATTTTGGTATCGGGATATTCGATGACCGTGTTAAATGGCGAAACGTCGCCTTCATCCGGTGCAGAGCACATCCTTTCTCATTTTTTTGATTTTCAACATCACATTTTCGGTTTGCCCAAAAACCTGCACGGCACACAGGTGGGTTTGGCATCCATCATTACCAGCGCTGCTTATGAATTGTTGCGGGAGCTGGACATCACTCAACTGGATATTGATGAAATTGAGCAGCGCAGGCTTTCTGAGGTGGCGATCAAGTTTGATCACCGCAGGGTATTTGGTGAACATGGGGTTTTATTTGATAAGGTTGTCAACCAAAAGAGAATCCCGGATGTTGAATTCCGTAAATATATTGTAGGCATATTGAATAATTGGAACCGGATTTTAGATGACATTTCACCTTATCTGCTGCCTTCAGAAACGATCAGAAGGGCATTAGAAGAGGCTGGCGGAGCCACAAAATTGGTTGATATACACCGTACTGAGGAAGAGGTCATCCAGGCTTTACTCTACGGTTCGCATTATCGTCCTCGATATACAATTCTCGATTTGTTTTGGGAGTTGGGATTATTCCCCGATATTGTGCCTGAAATTCTTAAACGGGCACAGGTGTAATTTGATTGAATTTACCTATTGAATTCGTAAATCCAAACTTAGGGGGGATTTTGTTTTGCTTTAATTTGAGCACCATGTCAACAAATCCATCCTGAAGATTGATGAAATTTAATATGAAATCGTGTATTCTAGAAGAATAAAGCTGGTTTCATTGGAGGTTGACATGCAAACACAAGCATTCAGAGAATATCTCACCGCACGTCAGTTTCAATCAGCAGAAATTGACTCACAGGTTGCGTTTGTTCAGCGTATAGAGGGAAATCTCCAATATAAAATGCCCTCCTGCTCGTTGGAAGATCTGAACCAAGCTTCTACACAGGATTTGGTTAATGATCTCATTGATCAGGGCGAAAACAGCATCGAAAATCTGCAATATTTGGCGCGTTACGCCTGGGCAATAAATAATCAGGACATGTATAATGCCTTATTTGAGATGCTGGATGGTTGTGAAGCGATGGACAATCTGAATAAAAAGTTGGGGGATTATGCAGGGGAGGATTTGCGTGACATTATTTTTGAAGAAATGCCGCTTCCACCGCTTGGACTCTCCCGCAGGGAAAAATCACGCTATACCTATCGAATTATGCACCGGATGAAATTAATTTTTGAAGAAACAACGATCAAAGATCTCCTGAAGGATTGTCTGCGGGACCTCCCCGATTCTCTTTATGGCGATGTGAATAAAGATTATTATGACCTGTGCGATGGTGATATCGATCGTTACCTTATTTTGAAGGGTGAAAGGTTTCTGCAAAACCTGGTTAATTGCAAACTGGAAGGAAAAACATTTTTCGGTCAGGTCATAACCGATGAAGTCATCAAATTTGTCAAGGAAAATCCTCAAATCGGACAGGGGGTGAGAGAGGGCAGCATTATTTTTGAGACGAAAATCCCATATAACACGCAAGAATATTTACTGTCGTCTGATTGTGATGAAAAACGATACCATTACTGTCATTGCCCCTGGGCAAAGGAATCGCTAAAAACAGGCGCTTTACTTGTACCCGCATGCTTTTGCCAATGTTCCGCTGGTTTTCATAAAAAAAGGTATGAGCTCATTTATGAACAACCACTAAAAGCTGAGGTTATCCAGAGCGTGTTGCGCGGTGATATGGTTTGCCAATTTGCTATTCACCTGCCTGAGTAAGTCAGCCTTTATCACCAGCCTCATGAGCTTGGTTCACATAAAGGATAAGTACATCCTCTTTGCTGATCAAGGAAAAACCCGCCTTAAGGGCTGTTTTTTGTGATGCCACATTAGATTCGTAACAATGCCAGTAGACGGTTCGGATCCCATGATGGTGAGCGTCATTTAAAAATACCTGGGTCATGGCGGTAGCTAATCCCTGCTGCTGAAAAGGGGGCAAACTCGCTATCCCGACCTCGCATTGCTGCTTAGTGTTATATTCCGAAAGACACCAGCCAGCCAATTGACCCTCTGCAAATGCGACCACGCCAAAACTCTTTGCTAAAAATGCAATCACCGATTCCCTTTCTGAACACATTTCTTCCAGAAGGCCATCTTTTCCAATAAAATCGGTTTGGATGAGGGCATGGTCAACCGGCTTGATCAAGAAACCTTGCGGGATGTGTATGTCCTCAATAATCTCGTCAATCTGGTAGCGAAAGCAGCGGTACCCGGTGCGGATCGGATTAAACGGCTGTAATTTGGTTTCTATCCAATCAAGCCATTTTGGGTCATCTGAGGATAATCGAATAAGAGGGACACCCGCATTTAAGCAATTTGTAGAGACAGTATTTTGAATGAAATTTATAAGATCGTTTGGATCCAATGCGTCTGGATCACCACTGATAAAAGCACGGTGTTTAAATTGAACAAAAACAACAGCAGGATTTTTCTTGCTGTCAACATAAATATATCCAGGTGTTTCTTCTGACAGGATGGTCTTGAGCACGGAATGGTGTTCCATATGCTGCAATTGAGGCTCTACAAGATGGTATTGTTGATGTGTTAATAGCAACATGATTGGTTCAAATCCTTGTAAATATTTTTCATCCAATAGAGAGAAAAAAGGCCAATGATTTCTTTACGCTTTGCCAGCACTCACCAGGCGGGCGAAATGTTCAAAGGAGCGATCAAATGTTGCCTCTGCATCATCTGGGAAGGCGCATGCTGGTAATTCACGCATTCGCAGGTGATAAGCAATGTAATCGCAACAGATGCCTTTACGGGGACAAGGTGAATAGGAACAATTGCAGTTTTGTAAATTACGGTCTTGTTTACATTCCATATTAACTCCTAAAGATTGTGTGATCAGATAATGGCGGATTGCGATTATCATTCTAACATGTTTAAAAATGCAGTGGATTACGTCAGTTATGATGGACTTCTCATCGTTTTTGTGACGTAAAATTAAGGTATAGTTATTCAACAAACCCAAAGAATCAAAGGATTTACGCATGGACAGCTTCAAGACACTCTTATTGATTGCAAGACCAGGTGCAGGCAAAAGCGAGATCATCAATTATCTTAAAAACACACCTGAGGAAGAGCGAGTTACGAGATTCCATATCGGTGATTTTACAGAAATTGATGATTTTCCAATGTTGTGGGCCTGGTTTGAAGAAGATGCAATCCTTGAGCAGTCGGGCCATCCCCGCCTGCACTCCACACCAGACGGATATTTCACGCATATTTATTTTTGGGATGTTTTAATCGAACGCATCGGCTTGGAGTATCAGAAATTCATGCGCGATTTTGAGGGTGACACAGTCATCATCGAATTTTCCCGCGGTTCCGAACATGGCGGTTTTCAACGGGCTTTCGATCATCTCTCAGATCAGATATTGGAACACTTAGCCATTCTGTATATTGAGGTCCCCTGGGAAGAGTCTCTGCGGAAAAACAGAAGGCGTTTCAACCCTGACCGACCGGATAGTATTCTTGAGCACGGTTTACCAGATGCAAAATTGGAACGGCTCTATAAAGAAACCGATTGGCCCGAGATCATAGCAGGCAACCCTGAATATTTGCCCATCCAGGGGTATCATGTCCCTTACGCTGTATTCGACAATGCTGATGATGTCACGACACCTCAAGGCGCGGCATTGGGTCAGCGGTTGGAAACCACATTGGCAAGGCTTTGGAAGCGATATCAAAAAACTCAGTAAAATATCCATGTCTGGGTTTTAAAGAGAACAATGATGCACATCATCCAGCAATTGAGAAACTTTGTCCGCCTTCCAGCTGATTTATCTGTTAACCCACAGGTCAGAAAGCATTTCAAGCGCAATTTTCTGGCAAATGGCCTGGACTCTGCATTTTGGGTATTAGGCGAGAGTTTTGTCTCTGTCAGCACAATCCTACCGGTTTTCGCGAGCACCATCACTGATTCAGCCTTATTGATTGGCCTTGTCCCTGCGCTGATCAACGCGGGTTGGTTTATCCCGCAATTTCTGATGGCATCCTATGTTCAAAGTCTGCCAAGAAAACTGCCATTTACTAAGCTGATGGCGGCTATCGAACGCATTCCATTTGTCGTCCTCCCGCTAACAGCGTTGATGTTAATTTGGGTGCCAAGAGAACTTGCCCTTGTGATTTTTCTGGTTGTCGTTGCCTGGCGGGGACTTGCCAGCGGGATGGTCGCTTTACCCTGGCAGGAACTTATTGCGACAGTGATCCCAAGCACTGTCAGGAGTCGATTTTTAGGCGTTTCACGGACATTTGGGAGGGTTTTAGCCGTGTTGGGCTCTGCGGCAGCAGGGGTGATCCTTGCAACGCTGGCTTATCCGTATAATTACGCACTCAGTTTTACAATTGGAGCGGTTTTTGTTTGGCTATCTTACCTGTTTTTCTGCCGAACCATCGAACCAGTGGACAATGTCGTTTCTAGTGAAACAGCAGGAAACCAAAGACCCAGGTTGTCAATCGATCTTTCAGCTTACTGGCGGATCATTAAGTCGGATAATAACATGCGGCTATACCTGGGAAGCAGGATCTTTTTCCAATTAGGCAGTATGGCAACGGTCTTTTTGGCCGTTTATGGCATTCAACGCTTCAGTCTTCCCGATGAACAAGCGGCGGTGTTCTCAATCTTTTTATTCATTAGTGGTGTGATGGGATTCTCATTTTGGGGCGTGTATGGCGATCGGATGGGACCCCGCAAGATGCTCCTAGTTTCAGATTTGATCCAATTGATCGTCCTGGTGATTGCGATCTTTGCCCCTGTCGTTTGGATATATTATTTGGTTTTTCTACTCTTAGGTTTTTCGCAATCCGGGTACATGATCGGTGAATTGATGTTGGGTCTAGTGATTGGGAAAGAATCACAACGTCCGATTTATCTTGGGTTGGCACGCAGCATTCCCGGACTCTTTATCCTTGTTGCGCCACTTATTGGCGGCGCATTGGCAACATGGGTGGGGTACCAGAACATGTTTTGGGTTGCAATATTATTTTCGGTGATTGACCTGGCATTTTTGTTTGGCGTGAGGGAAGCACCCGCCATTGATTCGCCTCTATAATATCGACCTCTTCGTATAGATTTATTGATTAATCGCTTAGGTTGACACCATTCTTTGTATCGGATAGAGTCCTTGAAATAATATTTAGGATAATGGGTTAAGAAAACAGCAATCATCATCTGTCAACCATTTGTTGGAGCAATACATGAAAAGAAAAACATTTCTGATCCTGCTTCGAATCACTGCCTTTGTGATCCTGATGCTTGTTATGGTGCCAAAGGTGATAGACTTTGTCTCTGCGCCTGAACAAGAGGAGGCATTAATCGGTTATAGTACAGGCACAGTATTAGCAAAAGTGGATAAAATCGTTGAAGAGGGTGAGGTCACGCTTGGTGAAGCAAGCCAACCTTATCAAATTTTGGATGTGACAGTGTTGGAGGGAGAGTACGCAGGTGTTCCTTTTGAAATTGAACATGGCACACGCCAATTACGACGGGATCTGATCATGTTGGGGGTTGGTGACAGGATCATGGTAACCGTCTCATCAGCACCTGACGGTACATTAACCGCATTTTTTACCGATTTTTATCGCCGGGATTCAATTCTTTTGCTTTTTGGGATATTCGTTTTGGTTAGTATTCTCATCAGCGGTTTTAAAGGTGTTCGCTCGCTGATAGGTATTTTGCTCAGCCTGGCGGTGATCGTTTTAATCATCCTGCCTGGCATCAGAGAAGGTAACGATCCTCTCCTTGTCGGCATTTTGGGGTCAATTTTCTTTGTGGGGTTCAGCCTCTACATCATCTATGGGTGGAACGTAAAAACCCATGCCGCAGTACTCGGTTCATTTATTTCGCTGGCGATTACAGGCGTGCTGGCCTATATCTTTGTAAATCATGCAAAATTGACCGGCTATGGTGACGAGAATATGTTTTACATCACGCAACTAACCCAAAACACATTGAATGTACGCAGCCTGCTGCTGGCAGGTATTTTAATTGGAACGCTGGGTGTGCTCGATGACCTGGTTATTTCACAAGCCTCTGCGGTATTTGAGCTTTATCGCAACAACCCGACTCACTCACTGAAATCACTCTATAGATCTGCGATGAACATTGGGCAGGATCATATTGCCGCAACGGTAAACACCCTGGTGTTAGCCTATGCTGGGGCATCGCTGCCAATGCTGCTGCTGTTTTCTTTCAACAACATTGATTATGGGATGGCGATTAACCTTGAATTTATCACCGAGGAAATTGTGCGCACGATGGTTGGATCGTTAGGCTTGTTTGCTGCAGTGCCGATCACAACATTATTGGCGGCTGTGATTGCAATCAAGTATCGTGATTTAGGTAAATTAAGAACTTATCTGGGACCGCTCAATGAATAACGAAAATATGTATGATCAGTTCAGCCAATATTATGACCGTTTCATGAATTGGGAAGCAAGATTGGCTTATGAAATGCCCTTTCTGGGTCAAGAGATAAACGCGATTCCAACAAAAGTGGATCAGCCAATCAAAGTTCTCGATACGGCTTGTGGAACGGGTCAGCATGCTATCGCGTTTTCTAAGTTGGGATACGAGGTCTCTGCCGCAGATTTCAGCACTGAAATGGTTGCAGCTACTAAGAAGAATGCTGAACTTGCAAAGTCTGATCTTGTCGTCAAAAAAGCCGGATTTGGTGAACTGTCTAATTCATTTAGCGAAGCGCAATTTGATGTAGTACTTTGCCTCGGAAATTCTTTGCCGCATGTGCTCAATGAAGACGGTTTGGCGCAAACGCTGAATGATTTTAGGGAGATTATAAAGCCAGGCGGGAAACTGATCATCCAAAACCGGAATTTTGACATGATTATGTCAAAAAATGACCGTTGGATGTCGCCGCAGACCTACAAGGATGAAGAATATACCAATATTTTCATCCGATTTTATGACTTTGATGCAGATGGACTACTCACATTTAACCTGATCGTTTTGGTTAGTGGGGATGGGGAAAATTTTCAACAACAGGTCATCAGCACACGTTTATGGCCGATGAAAAAGGATATTCTGGTCAACTATCTGCAAGATTCTGGATTTACAGAGATCAGGCTGTTTGGGGATTTATCGGGTGCTGAGTATGAGACCGAAGAATCAGAGAACCTGGTAATCACAGCTATATCAACATAAAAAAGCGAAGTCAAGAAATTTAACCTCGCTTTGTGATTCACAACCGGTTTCCTGTTTATTTGGCAATATATAAAACCCCGATGGTGTTTGGACCACAATGACTGCCAATGGTCGCACCGGCAACAGTTGTGATCAGGTTTTCGATAGGCGCTAATTCCTGAAGTTTTCCAACTAAATACTCGGCGTCCGCTTCACAACCAGAGTGGGTCACAAACACGCGCTTCAGATCAACCTTTGGCAGGTCAGATTTAAATCTGGCAATGAGCCGATCCAGGGCTTTCTTGCGTGAGCCTCTGACTTTATCCAAGACACCCAAGGTGCCATCTGGTAACACGTGGATCACCGGCCTGATTTTCAGGACGCTGCCGACGAAAGCTTGCAGTCCGGTGCATCTACCGCCCTTATAGAGATAGTCCATCGTATCGACCACAAAGGCAGTTCTGACTTTTGGTCGCAATTCTGAGATCAACTGGACGATTTCTGCCGGTGATTTACCCTGCTGTTTCAGGTCAACAGCCTTAAGCACCAGAAGTCCGATGCCAGTCGAAAGGTTAAGCGAATCGATGAGGTGTAAATCCATCGTTTGAACATGTTCTGCAGCGAGATTCGCATTTTGCATTGTGGCTGAAAGCTGGGAGGACAATCCGATATAAATCGATGGATCTTCAATATCAAAAAAATCAACAAATTCTTGGATGGAAGGCCCTGCCGTTTTTGGAAGCTCACCTGTCTGTTCCACGCTCATAAAGAGTTGTTCCAGTGTAAGATCGTTATCGTGGTAATCTTTTCCGTTGACCAAAACATGCAAGGGGATCATCTTGACATCGTGCGCGGTGAGCAGTTGCTGACTGAGATCAGCACAACTATCTGTTAAAATGTTAAGCATAAAGACCTCATAGAATAAATGGCTAAATAATGGCCTTATTATATCAGAAATGAACTCCGTGCCTGATGGTTTGACTGGTGGAGATCATGTAAAACAAAAAGGCTCCCGCGTGAGGGAGCCTTTCGTTTGATCAATAGGATTGCCTTACACGAACCGCTCTCTGATTGCAGCACTGAGGTAATCCAGAATGGCTACTGTAATGGCGATGAACCAGACAGCGATACCCGCTGCACTGTAATCGAGCATCCTGATCCATTGGGTCAGCAGGTAGCCGATACCACCACCGCCGACCAGACCGATGACGGTTGACATGCGGATGTTGATATCCCAACGATAGATGGTAAATGACACAAACGGCGGGATGATTTGAGGGACGACCCCATACATCACGGTTTGGAACCAGTTAGCGCCGGTAGCCTGCACCGCTTCAATTGGGCCTGGATCAATCGATTCGATCGCCTCTGAGTAAAGCTTACCCAAAGCTGCGATAGAGTGAAGCACCAGCGCCAGGATGCCTGCAAATGGGCCTAAGCCGACAATGATAATGGCGATAATCGCCCAGATCAGCGGTTCAATTGAACGGATGATATTGAGAACAGTCCGAACCAGGTAATAAATACCAAGTGTGAAGGGGTTGCCGCGCATCAGGTTTTTCGCAGCCAAGAAGCTAAATGGCACAGAAAGAATGATGCCAAAGAAAGTCGCCATCATGCCGATAAAAATGGTTTCTATCATCTTCTCAATGGCCAGTTTCAATTCTTCACTGAATTCCCAATCACCAACATTGGTTACTTGGCGTCCCTGCAATTCCCAGTTGACCGTTTCATCAAGATAGGAATCCGGGATCAGGCGATAAGGCCAGGTGATATCTACCTCGAAATAACCATCATCATCTGGGATGACCCGTGTGATTTCACCGGCTTCACGGTGACGGAATTGGGAGGTGGCTGGGTCTCGCCACCACAATTCAACCTCCTGGTTTGGTGCAAAATTATAACCTTCGACTTGTAGCTTTGTTCCAGGAACTACAATGACTGAACCATCCTCTGCCTCGTCTTGCGTTGAGGGTATGCCGCAAGTAGGATCAACAACCAGATAGGGCCGGTCTTCAAGCGGCTCCGTTGGGGGTGGCGGATTCCCATCACAGGGTGTTTCAAGTGTTGCCAAACCCATCCACATTTCTTCAGGATAGGTAATCGCCCGTTCCCATGGCCAGAGCACTCGAGATATTGCTGGTAAAGCATCATCCACTTGTGAGAAAAAAGCATACAGGTCAATTTGTCCAATCTGCCAGCCAATGATAAAGAACACCAGGAGCAGGAAAACGAAAACCATGATTGGTTTTGATCGTTTCGGCCCGCCAGCTCTTTTTGCTATCTGATAAGCGTCAATGATGATCCAGATATAAAGAAGGATTACAAGTGCCGTAATAAAGTAAAAAATTGGCTCGAGATAAAGAGCTTTTTTGAAAATATTAAAAAATCCTTCGTCCCTGGGTGCTGCAAGCCGGAATCGCCAAATAAGCAACCCAACGATTGAGACAAAGCTAAAGAAGATAACTAAACCACGCTGAACCGCTCTTGCCAATGCCTGTCCAAGGCCAGGCACAATCGCTGATAACAACGCAGCCAACCACGGCGGTACCAGGCTGGGGAGATTTGGTTCTTCTTTGAAGACTTTACTCTTAGTTTTCATGCTTCCACCACCTCTCCAAGACTACCCTCAAGTGAGGTGTCACTGATGCGAACGGCTTCTTCACCATAAATGGTCTTGAACTCTTCGTCTGTCATATTGCGGATGTCTTCTTTACTGCCTTGATAGACCAGTTTGCCGTCCTTCAGGCCAATCACTGATGTTGAATAACGCTGAACAAGGTCAAGATAATGCAGACTGCAAATGATAGTTAATTCATCTTCTTGATTGAGATCCTCAAGATGCTGTAAGATCGAGTGAGCCAATACTGGGTCAAGGCTGGCGACTGGCTCATCAGCAAGCATCAGCTCTGGATCCTGCATAAGTGCTCTTGCAATACCAACGCGTTGTTGCTGCCCGCCAGAGAGTTCTCTGGCAAGCTTGTGTGCTTGGTCTTCGATTCCCAACCGTTTGAGGGTTCCCCAGGCTTTATCACGATCTGCTTTTGAGAAACGATGTAATAAGGAGGGCCAGGTTTTTGTATACCCAAGGCGCCCGGTTAATATATTCACAAGCACGGTTGATCGGTCCACAAGGTTAAAGTGCTGAAAAACCATGCCGATCTTTCTCCTGGCCATGCGGAGTTCGTCACCTTCAAGTTTTGCCAGATCCACACCGTTCCATATAATTTCGCCTTCTGTTGGGTCAATCAGCCGATTGATGCATCGCAACAGTGTGGACTTGCCAGAACCCGAGAGTCCAATAACAACCAAAAATTCACCATCTGGTACGGTGAATGAGACGTTATCGACAGCCAAGGTTCCATCTTCATAAATTTTTGTTAAATTCCGGACTTCAAGCATAAGGTTCTCTTCCTATTATGGGATAAACCCCTTTATTATGCGGAATGGGGGCTGGTAACACCAGCCCCCACTATTAAACTTAGATTGTGTTTGGTTTACTCACCCATGAATTGCTCAATGTCAACACCTGCGGCATCAAGCACCTGGCGGAAGGGATCATAGAAATCATCACCCTTGGGGGTAAGTTCGCTCCACTCATAGGCTGTGTCAAGCGCTTCAGCGCCTGCTTCAGTCTCTGGCATGGCAATCAGTGCAGCATTGATCTGGTCGCGCAATTCCCGAGAAACCGAAGGATGGTACTGAACACCATCGTTGGGGATTTCTACGGAGATATTGATGACCTTCAAAACATCCATGATGTCTGCGTAATCCTCTTCGAGGTTGGCGCGTGCATCAACGAAGGATGAGCCTGCATCACAGTCACCATTGTAGACGCCTGCAACTGCTGCGTCATGGGAGCCAGCATCCACAACTTCAGCCAGGTCGGTCTCTGGGTTGACGCCAGCAGCCTGGAGTTCGATGGAGGGGATGATCCAGCCAGAGGTGCTGAGTGGGTCAGGGCGGCAGAAGGTCTTGCCAGCAAGGTCGGCAAGTGTTTCAAGACCGCTATCCGCACGGACGAAAATCTGACCGGTGTAGGAGGGGCTGCCATAGCGGACCGCCACCAATTCGGCTTCAGCCGCACCGCGTTCTGCAGCCACCAGATAGGCAAATGTTGCCAGGGAGGCAATATGCGCCTTGGGTGGATCTGCCGAGAGGGCTTCGATCACGCCTGCATATTCGGTCGCCACAAAGGGTTCAATCACGATGCCAGTTTCTTCAAAAATGATATCTGTGACAGCATCAAACCCGGCCAAAACCGTGTCGGACTCGCCAGAGGGAACCAGCGCCCAGATGAGCGGGTTTTCCTCGGTGCCCAATTCAGCTTCGCCTTTGCAGCCTGTTAAACCAAGGCTGGCGACAATGAAGAGGGCGATCAAAATATAAAATACTCGTTTCATGTCTACTCCTTCTTGTAGAGATAAGGATTGAATTTGGTAAATCCAGATATAAGTATAGTCGAAATCCAAGATTCATACAAATAATATTTTGCCAAATTTGTAAACTGGTTTTGAAGATATTTCTTATTGTGTCTGCCTGACTTTAATGGGTTTAGGTTTACAATTGCCGCTTTATTTTTGTTGGAGTAACGGACTCAATGCCAGCGACCCTGGTTGAAAATTGCCAGATCATCCCAGTTCCCATCAAGATCCAAATGACCAGCAGACCAATCCCTAATAGCCACAAGTTGAGGAGACCTGCGATTGCCACGCTGACTGCTACCACGGTCAAAAATATCATCGCCGAAAAAACCAAGAGACGTTCTTTTATGATCGGTTTTGAAAATTGTGCCCAAAGTATCAGTCCGCCGGAGGAGAACACAACCGCTAAAACAATCATCAGGGTGAGGAATTGTGAGCCTGTCAACAAGGATGTATTGACGACGACAATGCCGCAGGAGGCATTTTGATAGGGAAAGGGATTGCGCTTCATCTGGTGCATGCGCACCAGAACCAACCGATTGTATGCTGCGTTTTCCGCTGTAATAGGAACCTCAACCACCTTCGTTTCTCCGGGTTCAAGCGTGAAGGTCGTAATGAATTCGTCCATCAAGGTCACAAAACCAGCTGTGACATAAGTGCGAATATCCATCTCCGCTGTTTTTTCGGCTGGATTATAAAACTGGCCAGTAACAGTGCCAACTTCATCCTGATTGATGAATGTTGGGCAACTTAATGCATCCAGTGGTTCATCGGACCTCAATGCCGAATTGAAAAAGCTTGCTTCGATTTCTCCCCAGATGGAAGCGGCACCAAGGAAGATGAAAATTGAACATCCGAGGATGATTAAAACAATTCCTATGGTTCGTATATGTTTTTTATTCATACTAATAGATCAGTCTTTCCTGATAAATCATGCGGACGGATTACATGCAAATTATGTCTTGCATAATCAGATTATACTGGTTCGTGTGCAATCTTTAATCATCATCCAGGAGGATATTTCAGGTCAAATTTGCAGCGCGCTCGTTCAGTTCAATATCCTCAGGTTCGGTTAATTCTAATACGAGTCCATGGAGGATGGCTGCACCATTCTCATCGACATGCACAAACGTGATGAAACCAGAAACAGCCGGTTTTTTGGTATCTCGAGAACCTAAGGCAACGTAAACCTTTAATGACGTCCGGCCAGTGTGAATGATTTTGCTTTCAAAATGAGCAATATCACCTGATTGCATCGGTCGTGTAAATTGAAGCCCATGCAGCTTTAGACAGACAATTTTGCTCGGCGGAAGGACACTGGCTGCTGCAATGAACCCGGCTTCGACAAACCATTCTGCGCATCTGCCGGCAAATAAGGTTTGGTGATGATTAAGATCTTCACTTTTGACCAATCTGACGTATGAAAAGGTTTCGGGTTTCATTTACTCCCTTTCTAGATTTGAGCACGCACACAAAATTTTACCTTGAATTTTAATAATCGGAATGAAAGCAATCTTGTTAAGAAGCAGAGGCAATCGATAATTCGGTTTTATTATGCTGGTTATCGTACTATACTAAACAAGTAATTAAATTATTTTAGTACAAAATGATTTCAAACATTCGTTGGTAATTCAGCAAGAACAGGAACAGTTATGAAAGGTGATTTGTCAGGGAAATCGGTTGTCATCACAGGGGCGACATCGGGGATAGGGCTGGCGGCTGTAAAGGCTTTTGTGACAGCAGGGGCATTTGTGATTGGCGTGGGTCGGAATGCCCAGCGAAACCAAAAAGCTTTAGAAAGCGTGTTCAACGAAGTTCCAGACGGCCATGTTAGATACTTACTGGCAGATCTCGCCGTTCAAGACCAGGTGCATCAATTGGCAAATACTATTAAAGAAGTTCTGAAGGCGCAACAAATAAACAAGCTGGATGTTTTGGTCAACAACGCCGGGGTATATCAGGAAAGGAAACATAAAACAGTCGATGGTATCGAAATGACATTTGCGGTAAACCATCTTGCGCCATTTGTGTTAACCCATGACCTGGAACCTCTTTTACAGGTTTCCGAAGACGGGCGTGTGTTGACGGTGAGTTCCTATGCACATTACACGACTCCCTTATGTCTTGACCGGATTGCAGATCCCTGGCCTTATATCGGTTTGTTGGCCTATAAACGCTCAAAATTATGTAATGTTTTATTTACTTACGAGCTCAATCGAAGAGAAAAACGACTCAAAGCATATGCGGTGGACCCGGGTTTAGTCAATACTGGGATTGCATCCAAAGGCGGTAAAGGGATCTCTGACTGGGTTTGGCGTTGGCGGCGGGAGAAGGGTACCGATCCAGAAGTCCCTGTGCGTACGCTCTTATATCTTGCTGGTGAGAAAGCCGAATTGCCACAAGGTTACTATGTAAGAGATTGTCAGTCTTTGGAACCCAGCAGAAATGCACAAAATGCGAAATTAGGGGATAAGCTCTGGCGACTATCAAGCAAGTTGACTGGTGTAAACTGGTAAGAAGGAATATTACCGAAAATTAAATAAAAAAGAGCGGTTTGTTGACCGCTCTTTTTTTGTTGTTTAAATTATATTTTGTTTAGATCTCGCCAGATTCGACCAAACCTTCAAGGCGGTCGACATATTTTGCCATTACATCAAAGGCTCGATCAACCGGGTCGGAGCTGGTCATATCAACGCCAGCAGCTTTGAGTGCATCGATCGGGTAAAGTGAACTGCCCGCGCTCAGAAATTCGATATACTTATCAACCTCATTTTGTCCACCATTGAGCACGCCCTGGGCAAGTGCATTTGCAGCTGAAATACCTGTGGCATATTGATAAACATAAAAATTCATGTACATATGCTGGAATTGCGCCCAAGTGATGCCGGTGCGGTCGCGGTCAAACACGAGGTCATCGCCATAACCTTCGCCAAAATAATCTCCGCAGACCTCGCTCATGATATCTGCAGTGAGCGGTTTGCCTGCTTCTGCGCGCTCATGCATTTCAAGTTCCCAACGGGCTAAGGTCGGCATGATGAAGAAGTAACGATGGAAATTGGACATGGCTTCTTCAATCAGAGCGAGCTGGAATAGGGGATCTTGCTGGGTTTGGAATAAATAGTCTCTCACCATCGCCTGATTGAAGTTGCTGGCCACCTCGGCAACAAAAAGCGTGTATCGGCTGTAGATAAAGGGCTGGTTCATCTTGCTGTAATAGGAATGCATCGAGTGCCCTAACTCATGGGCAAGTGTGCTCATACTGAAAACATCGTCAGCGTAGCTCATCATGATGAAGGGATTTGTGTCGTAAACGCCGCTTGAAAAAGCACCCTGCCGTTTGCCGCGGTTGCGTGCGCGATCAACCCAGCGGTCTTCTAAGGCGCCTTTGCGCAATGTTTCGACATAATCCTTGCCAAGTGGTGCCATGCCCTCGCAGATCCATTCTATTGCCTGCTCAAACGAAACGGTTGGGTTTTCAGTTGAAAGCGGGGCTTTAATGTCATATGGCCGCATTTCATTCAGGCCTAATGCTTTCTTACGTACGCGCCAGTAGCGATGCCAGGTTGGCAAGTTGTTTTTGAAAGTTTCGATCAGTGCGTGGAAAACTTCGGGAGGGATATTGCTTGCACCGAGTGACGCTTCAAGAGATGATGTGTAATTTCGCGCCCGTGCAACAAATGTATCTCGATGAATGCCACCCAATTGAATTGCGCCGAGGGTATTTTTGAAAGCCAGGTACCCATCAGCGTAACTTTCAAAAGCCGTTTTTCTCACCCGCCGGTCTGTGTGGGTCAGCAGTGAACCAATGCTGCTTTGACCCACCTCGATCTTATCACCTGATTGTGACTCTGCATCGGTAAATTGGAGGTCTGCATTGGTGATCACATTGTATGCACGGTAAAAATCACTCAACGGTTCGCCGGATAGGGCTAAAATATTTTCTACCTCGTCTGACCGGACATGATCTTTTTCACGCTCAAGCTCATCAATGAAGTGATCCAGGTGGGCAAGCCGTTCTTCTTGCTTTACCCATGAACGCAAGGTATCGAATCCAATTGCCATTAATTCCGGATTCAGAAAAGAGGTTGCAGCGCTGATTTGCACAAAAACACTTCGACCCTGTCCAGATCGTGCCTGGGCTTGCTGGTCAGTCGTGTCTACAGAGCTTTCAAGACTGCCATACACCATCACTTTGGCTGCTTTTCTGAGGGTTGTTTCGTATAGATCTAAGAAATCTGCCAGTGTTTTCGGTCCATCCGATAATCGCCCTTTGAATTCGGCTAATGTTGGGATGGTCGAAAGCACCTCATCCTTTGTTTGCTCCCATACATCTACATTAGCAAATATATTTTCAAGGTTCCAGGTTTCTTCGATGGGGACTTGAGATCGTGCGGGGAGAACGTTCTTTTGCATGAGTTATCCTCCTTAAGGATATGGCATGATACAGATATTTATCTAAAGACGATTATGAATATCTTACCAGAAAAGTAAATGCCAATAGACGAGATCGATCAATGAAGTCTATCTTCCAGTGCTTGTTTGACATCATCTGGTGCTTTGAATACACCCCGAACGGTCAGAGATTTGATGGTTTCCAGGGCGAGATCGGGTGTTATATCATCTGTTAGGATCAGCATCCCGATCACTTTAACGTTAATCATTTCATTTTGGTCGCGCTTTTCTTCGAGATCGCGACGCGAATAGCTCAATGTTCCGATTACCATCGCTTTCCGCGTAGTGATGGAATCGACGGCAGTTTTTTGTCTTTCAAGCTGATTTCGTATTGCGGTTCGGATGAAATCGGCACGGCTGGAATAAAATCCCTCTTGCACCAACAGGTCAATACGTCCAAGGTCGACGATGCCAAGATTCACGGTTATTTTTTCTGTATCAGTCATTGTATCCTCCAGGATGCTATAAACCATCTATTTGGATGGTATTCAGATGGAGAAATGGTAATGGTTAACAACCAGAAAGTCAAGGCTTGGCAAAACGTGTAATTAGACCGCCATCAAATGGTAGGTGGTAGGCTTTGATCCTCAATCTTTTTGGGCTTGCGCAGGCGCAGCAATAATAAAGCAGCAAGAATTAAGGCACTTCCGATCAGTTCTAATTGTGTTAACCGCTCGCCAAGCAGAAAAAAGGCTGCGATTCCTGTCATCACAGGCTCAGAGGTCAAAATCAGGT
The DNA here is from genome assembly GCA_016841365.1 of Anaerolineaceae bacterium. Lineage (GTDB taxonomy): Bacteria > Chloroflexota > Anaerolineae > Anaerolineales > Anaerolineaceae > Brevifilum. The sequence goes on along the minus strand of JAENZI010000005.1, from coordinate 97,002 downwards.
TGGCGGTACTGGATGGCAGCATCCCGAGACTGATGTTATAAAGCCCAAACCCAATCAGTGTTGGGCCGCCTGCCAGCAGGATAAGTAGCAGCCAACCGCGCCATTGTGCCCCAAGTAAAAACATTTCGGAAGGAGATTTTGCGGATGCGGGTAGAAAATTCATGGGCAGCAAGTTTAGCAATAGCAGGATGATCGCTGCAAAAAAGAAAGTATAGATCAGTGTGGTCCAGGGATTGAGGTTTTTCCTGGAAGCATGCCGGCCCATCAGGCTGTATATTGCATATAGCAAACCGGAAAAAAGCCCCGTAATAATTCCCAGGGTGTTGTTTTGCCAGGCTTGGGGATTGGTGGCACCAGACACAAGCACACATCCAGCCAATGATAAGACGACAGCGGAGAGTTTGACCCATCCTAAAGACTCACCCAGCAAGAAGTAGCCCAGCAACGCCGTAAAACCGGCAGAAGAATACACTAAAACTGTGGCAATTGACGCACCAGTCAAGGTGACAGCCAAGGTCCATAAGATATTGAAGAAGGCTAATACAAAGCCGAATGCGATCAGAAAGGGCAGATCGGATCTTTTGATCTTGAGCAACTGCGGTTTGATGAACAGGTAAAAAGGAAAAGCACATACCACAACAAAAATATCCCGCCAAAAAGCGAGGATCAGTGCGGGAAGCCCATAATCTTGGGAGACTTTCCTGATCAATATTCCTGTAAATGACAATACGGCAGCACTTAGAAATGCGATCAGGAAACCGGAGCTTGATTTCTGTGATGAAGGCAATTTTGATGACATGGATACTCCAGTGTGTTTAGGATTTTGCGTGCTTGACTTCACGTATAATAATCTTCAATTGTTTTTAGAAATGGAATCATCCCTTTAGAACAAACTATTTCTTGGGTGTTAGGAAGATTCTGATGGATAGGGAACATCCAGCTTTTCTGCAGCCTCTTGCATCACCCGTGAAGAACGCCTGTCGTAACGTTTGGTGGTGTTAGTGTCTTCATGCCCCGCCATTTTTGAGACTGTCGACAGATCCACACCAACATCTAATAGATCGCTGACAAAGGTGCGCCGCATGTCATGAGGTGTTGTTTTTTTGACCAAACCCGCTTCCATCGCGCGCTTATCAAACACATGATAAATGGTTTGATCTGTCAGGCGCCCGACGATTTTTTCTGGCGCTACACCGTTTTGTTTTTCAGCTTCTGATAGGCGTTCCTTTCGGAATTTAACGATGGTCCCGCCTTTGTTGACTGAGTAGAATAACGGGCCAGGAGAGGTGCCACGCAATTCAAGCCATTTATCCAATGCTCTTATTGCGCCTTTTGCGAGATAGGCTTTGCGTTCCTTGTTGCGTTTGCCAACCACATGCAATTCACTTTTTTTAAGATCAAGATCCTCTACATCCAACGATACGACCTCAGCCCTTCTCAACCCGGATGAATACATCAAGCTGATGATGGCGGCATCCCGGATGCCGAGAGTGGGATTGTTGCTATCTTCAAGGCAGACTTCAATCAGCCGCCGAATCTCGTCACCTTCAAGTTCTCTGCCAGTTGGCAGGCGGGTGGCAGTTACCGATCTGACATCTGTAGCACGCTGGTATTCTTCAGCGGAAATCAGGTTATGACGCCAGGCTTCTTTGATGACCCTGCGCACAGCGCATAAATACCGGTTGACAGTCGCAGGGGCATATTTTGAATCCAACCAGGCTTTAATCGCAGTAACGGTGCCGTAATCTAATTGTTCCCAGGGGAACTGCAAGCAATCTTCAATTGCGCCATTCGAAAGCGCTGATGCAATTTGGTCCAACGCCGTTTTTTGAACGCGCCGGCTGTCCTTGCTTCCTAAACTTGCCAGGTAAGACACAACCGGGTTCTGGTTGTGAGCGCGTTTTACCTGTGTTTGCAGAGCGTTCTGCTGATGTCGATCCTCTGGGATGATGATTTCTTGAGTCATATCGCTTACCGTGAACTTGGCTTAACAATGATTAAATAATGATCATTCGATTATGATGCTTCTCTTATTTTACCATTCTCATTCTACAGAATAATTTCTCAGGATTCGATATAAAAAAATATAGCTTACACTCACATTTAATCGATGAATTCAGTCTAATCTGACCTGCATTTTAAGTTCCACTCTTCAATCAGCACAGATTCGTACCAATCGTCCGTGTGGGAAAAACTTAGATCAGGCAAGTAATTGATATCGGCATCAAAATAGGTGTTGAAGATATGGGGAAAGACGTTGATCAGAGTCATGTTTTCGCTCAATCCGTGTGCGCCGTTTTGCGGCAGATAGAGCGCCAAAAGGTTAGATGTGACATACTTTCTTCCAAAGCCATGATCACCCTGCAAAATGATGATAGGGGGATTTTTAGAGTCTTGTAGAATTTGTTCTAAAACAGGCAATATCCTGGATTCGATAAACTGCGCCTGTCCGGTGTATCCCTGTATTGGGTCAACTTCATCAGGATTACGGTTCAGGCTTCCATCGGCGTTGAAGATATACGGCGGATGCGGTTGAACGATGTGCGCATGTACAAATTTTGCCCCATCTAATTTAGGGATTTCTGGTAGAGTTTCCAGGATGAGGGTTGTTCTTTGAGCTTGCTTTTCGATATCAGAACCAGAAACGTATTTGCCAATTGTAGTATCTCCCTCAAAGAGAAAAATCCCCAATGTGCTTCGAATATACATTAACTCAAAGGGATCCAAAGACCAGGTGTCGATGTTATCGGGCATCTCATCGAAATAATAATCGAAGTGTTTTAAATTGCCCCAGGTAAAGCCCATGTCAAAAGCAATCGTTGTATAGCCCAAATCCTCAAATGCCTGATGCACAATGTTGTTTTGGATCAATGCTGTAGTGGATTTTAAACTGGGATTGTTTGTTAAATTCTCTACAAAATCCATATTAAGTTGAGAACTCAAGGACATCACAGTGAAGGCATAATTTGAACGACTGCAATCTGCTAGCCAAAAGCCGAGATCCTCAAGAGATTGTATGAAGGCAGAATTATCGTATTTGTAAAATGCTTTCAGCGCATCCGATCTGGCATATTTATCCAAAGTAATGAAGTAAACATCCGGTAGATCATCCTTGTCCTGCGGTGGCAGTAATGTATCAGTTTGATTTGTGCCCGTCTGACCGTGAATGTTAGGGGATTTGATTTCGAAGATGCCAATCCTGGCAATTTGAAATGTCACCAATGTTATCATGACAAGATTTAGAATGGTGATGAGTGGAGTAACCTCTTTGATCCCGAATATAATCAGGACGGTGAAAAATACACACAGGATTAACCAAAAGGGGAAGAGAATGCGGTGTGTCCCAATGACCCAATCACCGATAACCCGGTCTTCCAAAAGGTTGAAAATGTGGCCATAGGTGAGTGAGAACCCGGAAAAAATAAAAGCAAGCAACCCCGCCTTAACTGAGTTGCGGAGGATCAACCAACTTAAGAAATAAATTATCGTTGTCCCAATCAGGCTGTAAATCAAAGGACGCCAGATGACGAAAAGTTCAATTTCACCGAGGTTATTCGCAGCCAGAATCAGAACCGTAAAGGCTGGGAATAAAAAAACAAATAATGGTGACTGAGATAATAATTTGGATAACCTTGGATGAATATCTGCTGTGATTTTTTTTAGGTTTCTCATCGAAGTCTTTTCGTTATAAACGAATACCTAATAGGATTATAAAACTGTTAAAGGAAAATTTAAATGGAAAGAACCTGGTCCGAACTTCACGCAGGTTCTTCATGAAATAAGTTAGTTAATTAGTGAAGCTTTTCAGTCTGATCTTTCAATTTGTCTTCGATATACGCCTGCAAAGCCTCATCTATGTCAACCAAATCCGTGACGATGGGTTTGATTCCAAACGATTGCATGCTTTGATACGCCCCGCGTCCCATACCGCCGCAAACCAAAACCTGACAGTCTTCAATCGCTTCGGACATTTGACCATGTTTTTTATGTGAAGCAGAATCCATGCCGCTGCCATGGCTATGGTTAGGCTCTTCTTCGCTTTTTACATAATGCTGATGTCCCAATTTGTTGCGGATTTCCCGGTTGATCTCCTGACCTTCAGCCAATTCAATCACCAGGTAGTAGGGAGCACGGCCAAAATGACGGCTTATTGTTTTTCCGTCATCTGTGATAAATGCAATTTTCATATGTTGCCTCCAACGTTGACTAAATTTGTTAATTGAGATTGGTATTATAACATCAATATACCATTTCTTTGGTTTGAGGGTGTCTTTGCACAAGAAAGATGATCTGGTGTCGAAATGACAACACCATTGATAAAAGGTTGCCATCCGACTGTGGGGTGATAGTATAATTTAGCAGAGTTAAATAACGAAATGAAATTGGAGTTTTATGATTCAAAACAGAACACGAAAAATTGTTATCACAGGTGTATTAAGTGCGATTTCGATATTTTTAGGATTGACTCGGCTTGGATTTATCCCCTGGATTTCAGGTGCCTCGTTGACCGTGATGCAAGTGCCCGTGATCATTGGTGCCATTCTTGAGGGACCAATCGTGGGGCTGGTGATCGGCTTAATTTTTGGCGTTTTCAGCCTGATCCAGGCCGCAGTAGCGCCAACAGGCCCCACGGATGTGTGGTTTACCAATCCACTGCTCTCGGTTTTACCGCGTTTATTCATTGGGCCTGTTGCATGGTTGATCTACCAGGGTTTAAAGAAGTGGAAAATCCCTGCATTGATTGCAGCCGGCATTGGCGGCAGCCTGACAAATACCTTTTTAGTGCTGGGTATGATCGGTCTGCTTGGCTATGTGCCCTGGCAAGCATTGCCTGCAATCATTCTTGCCAACGGTCTGCCAGAAGCAGCCGTGTCTGCCATCCTGGTAGTGGCTGTAGTCAGTATTTGGCAGCAAATTGAGCGGGGCGGGAAAAAGCAAGGGGCTGATCTTTAGCAGATCACACACACTACTATCATCAGCGCAGAAATAGCAATTGCTGCAGACACTAAAATCCAATCCTGCCAGGTGATGTTCATCCTGTGAAGGCTGCTGCGTGTTTCTGCTGCATTAAACCCTCGCGATTCCATGGCTAAGGCCATGGTTTCTGCACGCTTGAGGCTGTTGACCAATATCGGGACGATCAATGGCAGCACACGTTTGGCCTGCCGGATCGGGTTAAATCCCCGCTGTTCCCAATCCCCGCCGCGGGCAGCCTGGGCTTTCGCGGTTTTTTCTGCCATCTCAGCCACCAACGGAATGTAACGCAGGGTTATTTGAGCCACCATGGTCAGGTCATTAACAGGGAAACCGAGCTTCTCAAAGGGCTTGAGGAGGTAGAACAACCCTGAGGTCACTTGAGAAGTAGATATGCTCATCACCAGGGCATTGAGCAGCATTATCAGGATGATGAACCTGAATACTAATAACCCGGCATCAATAGCAGCCTGATAAGACACACTTATCCCCCATAATTCAAAAAGAAGCCTATCAGCCTGCGTTGGTGAAGAAAACAGGATCTGAATGATTGCAATAATGATAATAAATGGTAGCGCTTTTTTGATTCCCTTCCAGGTCGACCTGATGGGCAGGTTTGAAATCAAAAAAATGGCTGTGACTGCCAAGAATCCTATGAGCAGACCCCAAATATTGCCAGTAAATATGGCTGCACTGAACAAAAACACGAATGCTAATAATCGAGCCCGCGGGTCACGCATGTGAAACCACGAATCACGCGGGATATATTCACCAAGGGAGGTATTGCCTAAAAACTCAAATCGGCTGCTCATTCATTCAGCCTTTCTAAAGATGCGATCAATCCTCTTGAGGTGATTGTTTCCTCTTGGTTAAGCGGCCATCCATTATCAATTAGTGCTTCTGTCACGCGCACAGTAAGCGGTGGCTTCAAGCCCGCCTGATAAAGTGTATCAGCAGAAGATAATGCATCTTGTGAAGGCTGGGTGACAATAACCTTACCCCGGTTCATCGCCGACAGAAAATGTGAAACCTGCGCCAGTTCATCAAGTCGGTGGCTGGCGATGAGGATCGTCTTGCCCTGCTGGTTGAGCTGTTTGAATAAGTCCAGCAAGCTATCCCTGGCACCCGGATCCATGCCCCCAGTTGGTTCGTCAAACAAAAGGATATCCTGCTGTAAGACGAGTGTGGAAGCAATCGCTACCTTCCTTTTTTCGCCACCGCTTAAAGTCTCCAAGCGGCGGTCTTTGAAGCCTTCAAAATCAAGGCCGACCATTTCCATTGCTGCCTTGACGCGTTCTCGAATGTTTTCAAAATCAAATTGTTTTGGTCCGTAAGCAATTTCATCACCAACAAAGACTTCAAAGAATTGGCTTTCTGGATTTTGAAAGACCATGCCCACTTTGCGGATGATTTCTCGCAATGGCGTCTGTGGATCGTCAACCTGAAGGTCATCCACCCTCACCAAGCCTTTATCTGGGCGGAAAATGCCGTTAATATGCTGCAGAAGGGTGGATTTACCTGAGCCATTGGTCCCGGCTAAGGCGTGGATGCTACCTTTGAGAATATTTACGCTTGCACCCTTGAGCGCTGATTTTGCAAAAGGTGTTCCGGAAAGATATGTGTAGTGCACATCTTGCAAAGAGATTATTTGTTTACCTGAAAAGGGTTTTGGGTTATAAATCGTCGCTTTTTGACTGCCATCATAAACCGGAAGAGATTTTATCAACGCGTCAGGCGTTAAAATTTCTTGCGGAATCTCCCAACCAAGCGAGCGGAAACGCTCACCGAGAGCATAAGCCTCAGGCTTTTCAAGTCCAGCATCGTTGATCAATTTACTTTGCGAAAAAACCTCGCCAGGATGCCCTTGCAGGATGATTTTCCCTTGATTGAGAACACAGACCTGATCCGCGTAAACGGTTTCTTCCATGTGATGGGTAATATAAATAACGGTTATGCCCTGACGATGTAGTTGTCGCACACGATCCAAAAACACATCCCTCGCGACCGGGTCCAACATGGCTGTGGGCTCATCAAATACAATGATCTCCGGCTGGCGCGCTAACACGCCAGCCAGGGCAACCTTCTGCATCTGCCCGCCCGAGAGCAAATGAGGAGGGCGGATAGCCTCCTCAGTCAGACCTATCAGCGCTAACTGCTCATCGACACGTTCGCGAATTATTTGTGAGGGCAAATTGAGATTTTCTAACCCGAATGCAATATCCTCTTCCACAGTTGAGGCAACAATTTGATCAGCCGGGTTTTGAAACACCATCCCGACAAGTGTGCGTAACTCACGCAGGTTGGCGGGGTCCCGGGTATCCAGACCATCAACACACACACTGCCTTCTGTCGGAAGGAGCAATCCGTTGATGTGTTTAATCAGAGTTGTCTTACCTGACCCATTCGCGCCAATAATGGCGACGAACGCACCAGCATCAATTTTAAGAGTGATGCCCTGTAGAATGTCCGAAGCTTCTGGTGGATGAGTGTCCGGTCGGTAATGAAGGTTATTGATCTCGATTAACGGTTTCACGGGCTAATCTTATCAGCATTTTTAGATTTTTGCGATTGGATCACACTCATCACGCATCTGCGCCCATGAACACTGTGACAGTATGGGTGGATTGGTCCTGAAGGATGGGAATCATATGGTTATCTACGATCTCACCATCAAGTTGAATGTGCTTAACACCATTTTCAACATGCTCCGGGTTCTTAACCACAATTTCATAGGTACATCCGTTTTTACGGAAGGTCAAATGAAATACATCCCAAGCATGAGGGATGCAAGGATCAATTGTGAAATGATCTCCCAGCAGCTTAAAGCCGAGGATTGCCTCTGTCCCTAATCTATAAAGCCAACCGGATGAGCCTGTATACCACGTCCATCCACCCCGACCGATGAATGGCGGGGTGCTATAAATATCTGCAGCAACGACATAGGGTTCAACTTTATACTTGTTTGCCTCCTCGATGTTCATGCTGTGCGTTGCTGGGTTGAGAATATTGAATTGCTCGTAGGCTTTGTTACCCAAACCCAACTCTGTCAGCGCCCACACAGCCCAAATGGCTGCATGGGTATATTGGCCGCCATTTTCACGGATGCCAGGGGGGTAACCTTTGATATAGCCAGGGTCCTTTTCTGTTTCATCAAATGGGGGCGTAAACAGACGGATCAATGGTGCGTCACGCTGCACAAGGTGTTTTTCAATAGCATCAAGTGCTTCTCGCTGGCGGTTTTCTGGAGCGCCTTGAGTGAGAACCGCCCAAGATTGCGGCAGAGAATCGATCTGACATTCATCATTATTATGCGAGCCAAGCAGGGTGCCATCATCATAATAGGCTCGTAAGAACCACTCGTTGTCCCATGCAACCTGGTTTATTTTTTCTTTGAGTGCTTCTGCCCGATCCATGTGCTGTTGGGCAAGTTTATCATTTCCTTGGATTTCGCATAGTTTTGCAAACCGTTTAAGGTTTTCATAGACAAACCATCCTAGCCAGACGCTCTCTCCCTTTCCGCCAATGCCCACACGGTTCATACCATCGTTCCAATCACCGCTCCCAATCAGGGGGAGTCCATGCGGACCCTGTGTGTCGCCTTTTTCCAAGGCTCGCCGGCAATGTTCAAACAGTGTCTTTGTTGTATTGCTGGTTTCATAATGAGCATAGCGCTCTTCCTCTTCTTCTTTGAGCGGTTCACCCAATTTGAAGGGAACCTGTTCATCAAGGATACTTATATCGCCGGTTTTAAAGACGTATTCCGCTGTAACATAGACCAGCCACAAGAGATCATCTGAGATCCGCGTGCGGACACCTCTTCCAGAGGGCGGGTGCCACCAGTGCAACACATCACCCGCATCAAACTGATGATGGGCAGCCCTCAGAATGTGCTCACGGGCAATCTCTGGTTGATGAGCCAGAAGGGATGTGACATCTTGCAACTGATCTCTAAACCCATAAGCGCCGCTGGATTGATAAAAAGCCGATCTTCCCCAAATCCTACAGCTCAATGCCTGGTATTGAAGCCAGCGATTTAAAACGATGTTCAGTGCCCGATCAGGTGTTTCAACTTCAATGGTTCTCAGGTGATCCTCCCACATTTGAATCGCATTATTCAGGCTTTCCTCAGCCTGATTATCATCAGCAAACTCCCCTGCAAGCTTGACGGCTTCTGCATGGTTTTCGCCCTGACCCAGCACAAAAATAACCGTTTTTTCTTCGCCAGGGCTGAAATTCAGGTGTGTTTGAAGTGCAGCACAAGGATCTTGTCCTGCTTCGACCTTTCCTGAAAGACCAATTCGCTTCAATCCAGCAGGCGCATGCCGATTGCCTGGGAAACCTAAGAATTCTCGACGATCAGTTGTAAGGCCATGCACTGGAAGGTTGCTGGTTAGAAAAGCGACCTGCTCAGAAAATTCTGCACTGTAGGAATTTCTTGCCAGCAGTGTGCCAGTGTGATCATCAAAAGTTGGAAGGATGTACAATTTTGTGTTTTCACGATCAGGTCCTAAAACCCACTCTGCAAAGTATGTGGCAGTTATACGGCGTGATTCTTCAGTTTTGTTCGTCAAGGTCAATTTAATGATCTTGACTAGCGAGTTTGGGTCGACGAACACACTCAGTTTCTGCTCAAAACCCTGGTTGTGGGATTGGAAAATGCTGTAACCTTGTCCATGCCGGATGAGGTAGTTAGCGCTTTCTCCAGATGGGTAGGGCGTTGGTGACCAAATTTTGCCTGTCAGTTCATCTCTCAGATAAAGCGTTTCACCAGATGGATCGGACACAGGATCATTTGTCCAGGGTGTCAGGCGATTTTCACCGCTATTCTGTGACCATGTATACCCACCGCCCGATTCGTTTATCAGACAGCCAAACTGCTCATTGGCAATAACATTGATCCATGGTGCAGGTGTGATCTGACCCTCACCCTTAAGTGTAGCGTGGTAATTTTTTATGAAGATCTGATATTCTTTTCCATCAGGCGTAAACCCGCCAATCCCATTATCTAAAATCAGGTTCTCAGGGCGCGAAACGGTCTCGCCAGTCGAGAAGTCCTTGTCAGGTTCTGACGGGACAAACAACGGAAGGCTTGGTTCAGTGGATTTTGCATGACTCAAACGACGATCAATATTCTGATCTCTCAAATCTATCACCACCCTGGCAGATGTTTTGATCAAGGTTAAAGCTTCTTGATTGATTTGATTTGCAGTGACCACAAAAATACCGCCCCGCTGATTAACCCAACTTTGGCTATCCATCACATTGATCGCCTGGTGGATTCGCTCATTCAATTCATTGGTATAACCAGTATCTTTTGTGTTTAAAATCACCAAATCAATTTTCAAACCCAACTTCCGCCAGTAGGTATGCGCCATTAAAAGTTCTTGTAAGGGTGAGACATCATCCTCCCGGTCAATCATCGCGAGCAGGATGGGGTAATCACCGGAAATGCCAAAGGACCACAGACCCGATTGACTAAGAACATTATCCCTGAGCAGTTCGGGTGCTGAGCGTAGTCTTGGGGTTGGATAGATGATGTGCGATAACAACGCCTGGAATTTTGACAATTTTTGGCTGTCTAAATCAAGCGAACGTAAAAGTTTTTCGGTTTGTGATTGAGCGGCAGCAAAAGCATTATCAATTCTGTGGGAATTGCTATATTTTCTGGCAATCGACTTAGCTTTTTCCTTATTTTCTGCGGCTAATGTCATGTAAGTTATGGTTTTTGATTGATTTGGTAACAGTCTCAATCGTTTTCCAATCGAGAAAATTGGATCAAGCGTAATCCCAACCGTCCCGCTCAATGATTTTTTCTTGGAAAGGACAAGAGGATTGGAAAAGTCATGCCCGCGCCCAATAAATTTTTCCCGATCGCCTTCATATTCGATTTCATCCTTATTGTCATCATAGATAAAATGCGCCATAGCAAGCGGTTCTTCTTCTGATGATCGCTTTCTCCGCTGAAAATAAAGCATGTTTATCTCATCAATGAACTCGCTCTCAATAAACATTTTATTGAAGGCTGGATGCTGGCGGTCGGTGGACAGCGGTGCTAAAACCACTTCGCCGTAGCTCAAAATTCGGTAATATTTTTCTTCATTCGATTGGTTCGTGAATGTAATTTTATGTAAACAGACATCATCGTTAGAAGAAATTGTTGTTTGCATGATTACCCGAATATCGTCAGAAACATGCCTGATTTCAGTCATGTGTGGAGAAAATACAACGCGATACTCCTGTGGCTGCCCGTCAACAGGTCGTTTACCGATTGACCAGGTGCGCCCATCCTTCAAATTCTGCAGGTAGAACCAGATTCCCCAAGCATCCAATGTTGCATCTTCACGCCAACGTGTGAGGGCAATATCCTTCCAAGCTAGATAACCGCTGCCAGTATCCGTCATCATCAAACGCAGATCGCTGTTTGATAGCACATGAACAGCATGATTGGGTAGGTTTTGATCAATGACCCAGGGGCTTGTGTTCACTTGCTCCGCATCAATGCCACGCGTTGTGATCTTTTGATCGGTGGTTGGTTTTTGTGATTCCGCCTGTGGAATTTGTTCCTGCAGGAGCAGTTCGGTACTTTGTATCAACGGATCTGCATGAACTCGGTCGACAATGGTGCGTGGGTTGAGGAAGTTAGAGAGAGCAAGCATAATCATGCCCTGATGATGTGCCATATAGGATTTAATTACCGCTTTGTCCTTGCCAACTGGCAGCCGTGAAGCGGTGTAGTCGATGGATTCGAAGAAACCAAACTGCCCTAAAGCACCTTCTTCTTTGAGGGAATCAAGATTTTCAAGCACTGCATAAGGGTCTACACCTACAGCAATCAATGATGCATATGGTGCAATCACAAGATCATCCGCTAAACCGCGTTTCCGGCCTAAGCCAGGCACACCGAACCCCTGGTACTGATAATTTTGTGCGTTGTCAAAGCGGTAATAACTGGATTCTGAGATCCCCCAAGGAACATTTTGCTTCTTTGCATATTCAATTTGAGCTTTAACGACACCCTGGCTGGTTTCATCCAAAAGTGTTTCAGGGTATGTGCGGGTGAAAAGGTTCGGCATGAGGTATTCAAACATGCTGCCGTTCCAAGAAATAAGCGTAGGAATGCCGGATATAATGGTAAATGGGCGCCCCATATGCAACCAATGTGATCTTGGGACCTCATTCTTGGCAATTGCAAACAGGCTGGCGGTCCGTGCTTCTGAAGCGAGTAAATCGTAATGATTTTTATCCAGACGTCCTGATCCGACCTGATAACCCAAATAGAACACCTCTCGTTGTTGATCGTAAAGGAAGTCGAATTCATGTCGTTCAATATAAAAGTTAATTTTCTCAAGCAGGTGTTCAATTTGTGTTAATAGATTCTCAATACTTGCTTTTGATTCCTCCAATGCTTTCACAAAAATGTCGAGCCACTCATTAAATTCATGCACCTGTTTTTCTGTCAATGAGGATAAACCTGGAATTTCAGTTTGGTCACGAACTTCTTTAATTTTGTCCTTCGTCTCCTGGCACATGTCAGGAATTTGAGAAATGGGCATTTGCAGTGAAACATCTTCATACCATTTTGCAAAGATATTTCGCCATTCATCACTTTCAATCTGGTCAAAAAAGTCAGGACGATGCTGCCAGGCATCCGCCCAGGGGGTAAGCATTTCTATTTGGCGCTGAAAGTTAGCTGATTGTTGAAATATTGCCTCAGACCAATAGCGGAGCTCTTGTAGTTTGACTTTCTCAACGGCATGATCTTTGTTTAAGATCTCTTTGATCAGCAGGTTCATCGGTTCGGACAAACGCTCTTGAAAGCCTGATAGAAGTTCTAGCTTAGGTGTGTCCTTCAATCGCCTATCTTTGATATCCTCCTGAACATTACGGCAGTGATCCATTAGGGGTTGAACAAACTCAACCAATGTCCCGCTGTTCAATTCCCCGATGACCTCACAAAAGACGAACAATGTGTCATAGATCCCTGAAAATAAAATGTCAGGACAGATATTATCATTATTAAGATCTTTTAATGCCTGATATAGACCAATCAAGGATGTGGCAAAATTACCGCTATCGACGGTTGAAACATACCTGGGTGTGAGGGTACCGAGCGTTGTGGTGTCATACCAATTCAATAAATGACCACGATATTTTTCTAATTCATCAAGGGTTTCAAAGGAATAATTCAACCGATAGATGTAGTCCAGAATGCCGATATAACCGAAATCATATGCGGATGCCGTTGAAAGAAGCATCAAGCCGATATTAGTGGGGGAGGTGCGATGTGCCACCGTTCCTTTTGGATCCTGTTGATAGTGATCTGGAGGCAGCCAGTGATCTTCAGGACCGATAAATCTTTCAAAATAAAGCCACGTTCGCCGAGCAATACCTCTCAACCGCTGTAAATCTGCCTCGGGCAGGTCATTCATCGCTTTTTTATCTGGCGCTAAGCTAATCCAGTAAGCAATTTGGGGAGAAATTATCCACATTAACAATAATGGAATGCAGCAATAATACGCTGAAGGATCGATCAAAACCAGCACCACACCAATCAGAGCCGTGATAAGTGGTGCGCCAATCATCTTTTGCCAAAAAATTCCTATTTTATGCTGTTTGCCGAATAATCGAATGGTATGTGCAGCGGTTTGCCATTGTAGCAACCGTTTATGGCTAATGAAGACACGGATGAGTGTGGTAACAATCGCATCGAACATCAGAAGTGCTTCATATGGCAAAAAGACCAGCCATAATAACCACCGCAAGAAAGCGGTCCAGATATTTGATATCAGGTATGTTTTTGCGCCTAAGATGATCCGCGAGGACAAAGCTGCTACAATGTTATAGAAGAGTGGAAACGCGGAAATGAAAAATATCAAAAGTGTCCAAATCCAGGCGTCCTTTTTGAACATCATCCATCCAAGCACAAAAGCAGCAAGGAAAGCTGGCTCAAGCAAGCTGCGCCTAAGATTGTCAAATATCTTCCATAAATCAATCGCATCGAATGTATTCTTTATCTTTTTATTTGCCGCCGCCGGCACTTTAGGGAATAACCAGGGTAACAATTGCCAATCTCCACGCACCCAGCGATGTTTCCGTTGAATCTGACTGGCATAGTTGGGTGGATACTCCTCAAAAAAGATGATGTCCGTCACCAGGGCTGCTCTACCTTGTAAACCCTCAAAAAGATCGTGACTGAGAAGGGCGTTATTTGGCACCTTTCCAGCAATGCTTCGATGGAAAGCGGCGACATCATAAATCCCTTTGCCGACGAAGATTCCCTCGGCAAAAAGGTCTTGATAGACATCAGAAACTGCCCGGGTGTAAAGATCCAGCCCCAAATCCCCAGCGAAAACGTGTGTAAAAAATGTTCTGTTCACACTGGTTGGTTTTACTTCAGTGCGGGGCTGCAAAATTGTGTAACCGCTGACCACTTTGCCGGTATTTTCGTCAAATTCTGCTTGGTTAAGCGGGTGAGCTAAGGTTGCGATGAGTGCATTGGCACTATCGCGCGGCACGATTGTATCGGAGTCCACAGTGATCACAAATTTTGTCGATTTAACAAATTCAACTTCCCCAATAATTGTGTCAAAGCTATCTGTAAATCCTTCAAGGATAAAGCGGTTAAAGTCAGCAAGTTTACCGCGTTTCCGTTCCCAACCGAGCCAACAATATTCTTGCGGATTCCACTGCCGCCGACGATGGAACAGGTAAAATGGACGTCTTCCCTGGTCACCTCGATAGCGTTGATTCAATGCGTTGATGCCGTTGATGATTTTTTCCAAAAGGATTCCATCTTCGGGCATCATCTCTTGTGGTGCATCGCCAAAATCAGAAAGCAATGCAAAACCAAGGTTGCGGTCTTTATTGGCGAGATAATGCAGCTCAAGTTGGCGCAATAAAAAATTTATATCATCCTCATTTGCCAGCAATGCAGGCACAACAAGCATGGTTCTAAATTCTTTTGGGATGCGTTTGCTGAAATCCATTTTTGGCAAAAGCCGAGGCGGGAGTGCGGCTGTTAGGATTGAATTAAGCAGGTTGACGGCAACACTTGAGGCGGGGAGAATGCTGATGATGGCAATGAAAATCCTCTGCCAGGTTTTCGTTAAAAATATGCTGCTGACGGATGTTAATCCCACAGTTACCAATAATGTGAGTAATGTAATGCCACCCAAATAGAACAGAACATTGTGAGAAAAGAATAAATCCTTTAATCTGTCAGAATATGATCCTGAGAAATTTATTTCAGTTTTTAATTGTTCCTCACCCTTATCAACCAAATAAAAGCCGACATGCGCTTCTTTTTTATGTTTTCCACTGTTTTGCTCCGCTAAAGTTAAGACAATCTGAGCAATTTCTTCTTCAGTAGTTTCCGAATGATTGGCAAGAAACTCGATCTTCTTGCGGAATTCATCGCGAGTATCAAAATCCATATTTGCATAAACATTCGCAGGATCTTTTCGCAGGATTTGCTCTACAATTGAATGATCTTCAAAAAAGGATCTCCAATCAATTCGATCAAACAAGATAAGCGTGCGAAGAGACCGGGCGACGATCTCATCTGAGTCGATTGATGAAAATTTGACATGATCTGTGGTAATTTTTGAATCCTTGTCATCAATTAGCTCAAAAATCGTGCCGGCCAGAACTTCAATCAGTGCCAAGCGTAAAAATAAGGGAAGTGCCCAAAGTTCGCTCATTTTGAGAGGGAGCTGAGATTGTAAGGCATTTAGGAAGTCGTTTAGATCATCTTGTACGACTTCTACTTCATAATGCGCAACGATCGCTCTTGCAATCAGATATGCTCGTGGCATAGGCTGATCTGATCCAATCGCTGGCAGTTTTCCAAAATAATCTCGCGGTAGGTCGTCTTGAATTAATTCAACAGCTTCCTGGATGGCGTAATAGTTATCTAAAAACCATTCCACACCACTGGAAGCCAATTTTTTCTTCCCAGATAGGCTGACAAGAAATTCATGAGCTGTTTCAAGCTTATCGCCATGTTTTTTTATATTGCTAACGATACTGTAACCAGCAGATTTTACAGGATGGGATTTGTTAATATGTAAAATTTCTTCTATAACCTCATCCAGTTTCATCTTTGAATAATGGTTGTTTGATGAAACATCCACCATGCGTTAATGTCCCTTCGTTTGTTCTGCGTATTTTTCAGCGATGGATTTTTCCAATTCATCTCTGCTTAAGTCTTGCACGATGAATAGTGGTGTCGTGCCATATACAATAAAATTCAGGGCGAACTTTCCATACGGCCATCGGTTTTCACCAGAATATCCGTGTGCACTCATCAAAACGAGGTCTATATTCTCACGGTCTACAATATCATGCATGGTTACCGTTGGTTTTTCCGAACTTTCTATGATGGATTCAACCTGAATATCCTCAAATTGTTGCTCAACACCTTTAAGGTACTTCTCTGCTTCCTCTGTATTGACCATCCTGAGTGTGTCTACCAGTGTGATAACATCTTCACTTAACGGTGTCTGGCGTGGGAGTTTTGGTTCTTCAATGATGTGAATGAGGAAGACTTTTGACCCATGCGCTTTGCAAATTGCTTTTGCCATTGGCAAAATACATTCAGCCCGTTTGGATCCGTCCAACGGGATAAGCAAACGCTCATAGCTCAAGCCTTGTAACTCCGTTGTTTTCTGCATGTAAGCCCGGATGAGCATAACCGGCGAAAAAGTCCGCAACAAGACTTTCTGCACTGTGCTGTTGATGTTCCAGGCAGATGGTCCGCTTTTACCATGACTGGTAAGCAGCACAAGGTCTACCTTTTCATTGTTGGCAAACTCAACGATTTGATCGGCAGGTTTTCCTTCAAGAATGCGGATATCAGAATCAATCTCGATGTCGGACAATCGAGATTGCACAGACTGCAGGTATGCCTCTGCTTCTGACTTTCTGATTTGCCAATCAATGGGGTTGACAATGCCGCGTTGATTATTTTGTGGTTCTGCATACACGACCCGCAATAAGGTTAGTTTAGATTTGAATGCAGCGGTTAAGGCAATGGCATGGGGCAGGACACTTTCTGCCAGCGTCGATCCATCCAATGGAAGTAAAATATGTTCTAGCATGATGGATTACTCCTCATCTAATAATTGTCTTATTACCCAAAACAAACATCTATCTCTCACTGGCATGGGTAATAGGGATGATCAAATTCATAAAGTTTTAGCCAATAGTAATTTATCCCTGATTTCAATAGGAACGATTTAGAAGCATGGAATGGTATTTACAGATTTAAACAATTCGGTGGCTATAATGCGATGATGGTTATTAAAATTCGACCTGTAAAAAACCAACCCCTTGTGATCAGGTTTGGTTTAATTCTATTATATTTTGGTCGAAATGTTAAAATAGAGCCATTTAATCATATATAATGGGTTTGCAGGTGTTCTCTGATAAGGGGAATCCGTTATTTATTATTGTGATTTTTGATTTGGAAGAATGATATGAAAGAAAATCCAGATGCAACAATTTATGAGAGCATTTTTCGCAACGCCATCATTGGCATTGCTTTACTTAATAGCAATGGTCAAATTATCGAATCCAATAAGGCTTTCTGTGAACACTTAAACTGCGGTAAGGAAATTAGAGCTTCACATTACTCAGAATTCGTTGGTGATGAGAATAAAGGAAAAATTGATCAGCTTTTTTTGATGGTGGAACAAGATCGCTGCTCCTTGAATAAAGAGGTTATTGCGATAGAGTTTGACAATCATGACCATCTGCTTATCGAGATATCACTCTCTCCATTCGATTGCAAGAATAGCCAATCCGATCAATTTCTGATGTTTACAGAAGATATTACCAATCAAAAAGACACCCATGCTGCACTACTGCAATCGGAAAAATTGGCATTAACCGGTCAGTTGGCAGCATCACTGGCGCATGAGATCAACAATCCCCTACAAACATCTATTGGGTGTTTAGGCTTGGCAGAAGAAATCTTGGACGAAGATGATGAAACCTTGCGTGTTTATTTACAAATGGCCATGGAGGAATTGCAGCGCAGTGCAAGGATTGTGAAAAAGCTACGAGACCTTAATCGCAAAACGGATTACACAGAGAGACAACACGTCAACCTGAAAAAAATTATCGATGGCGTGTTGATTCTGACAAAAAATCGAATGTCAGACCGAAATATTGTCCCATTTTTTATTTACCAGGGACCTACACCGAATGTGCTTGCATCAAGCGATCAGATCCAGCAGCTTATCTTAAATTTGATCATCAACGCAATTGACGCACAGCCAAATGGAGGCCACATCATTCTCGAAATACTTCACACAAAAGATCCTGAAGGATTTCAATTGGATATCCGAGATCGTGGTAAGGGCATTGAGCCAGAGATGATGAGCCATTTGTTTGACCCCTTCTTTACATCTAAAGAAGATGGTCTAGGCCTGGGATTGTATATTTGCAAACAAATTGTCGACGATCATAATGGTTCAATCAAGGTAGAAAGCAAGTCAGATCATGGGACAGTTTTCTCAGTATGGCTTCCGGGTATTCCATCATAGATATGTGAGGAGTGAATAAATGGAGAAAATTCACACACTGGTTGTCGATGATGAGGCGGGCATCCGTTTCTTTGTTGAGGAAACTTTGCACCGCAGTGGTCATGATGTTTCCACAGCAAAAACAGGAGATGAAGCTTTAGCAATCCTGCGAGATACTCCTTTTGACTTAGTGATCTTAGATTTAAAGCTGGGTGGAAAGGTCGATGGCATAAAAATCCTTGAGGCAATCCGCTGGCGGTGGCCGAAAACAAGCGTGATTATCCTAACAGCACATGGCAGCCTTGATACAGCCGTTCAAGCCATTGACCACGGTATTGATAAATATGTCCAAAAGCCTATTTTGCCGAAAGAATTGCGAAAAATTGTCGAAGAAGTGCTGGAAGAACGAAAAAATAGTCAAAATGTTGCCAAAGATGTGCAACATCAAACCTTAAGCAAAGGTCCATTTGATGTTGATGAAAGTTTGCACCAGGTCAGAAAAGATGGGGAAAAATTAGATTTGACCCCCAGTGAGTTCACGTTAATTGTTCATTTATTGCGAAACGATGACCGTGTCATTTCGCCTGAAGAGCTGGTGGAAGTGGTTAGGGGGTATCAGCCAGAAGACGTAATCGAAGCAAGGCAAATCATCAAATGGTATGTACATCGCCTAAGGCAAAAGGTAGAAATCGATTCCTCAAATCCTGAATTTATCCTAAATGTCAGAGGCGTTGGTTATCGAATCAAAGCAGAATAATAAAACAACCCTATCCAACGAATTTCAAACATAATTTCATAAACCCAAACGAATATGCATCACGATCATAACCTTGATTGGATTAAAATCGCCTAAGATTATGTCTAGTTGATCTATTGGTAGGATGTATTGGATATTTTTGCATGGAAGAAAAGAATATTGTCATTTTTGAAAAGTATGATGGCGTCCGCTTTGTAATTGAGCGATCGCTCTCTAAATATGAAGATCAGGTTGAAATTTATGCAACGAATTGGAAGAATGATGCTAAGAGGTTGCTTTCAAACCAGGATGTTGATTTATTGATCACTGAGATCAGCAAAGCAGGTTTAGATGGTTTGGAAATTTCGCACTTTGCCCGCGAACTCAATCCGGATCAAAAAATTGTATGGATTACAGTTCTAGGATGCAATGCTTTTCAAAAAGAACGGGAGATACTGGGCGATATAAAATGTGTAGAAAAACCGCTTGAGGTAAAAGCATTAAGAAAACAAGTGATTAATTTGCTGCTTACCTGACAGTTTATTACACAAATGCTGGGGGAATCGGATTAAACCAACCAAAATCCAACGCATCTAACGCAAGTCAATAACATACGCAACAGATCACAGTCCTCAAGAAGGTAAATATTCTTTAGCATTAAATTGTGTCACTAAGAAAATTCACTAACAGAAAGGAATTCTGATGACGACAAAAGTTGCAGTAAATGGATTTGGCCGGATTGGCAGGCTGGTTTTCCGCCATTTGATGGAAAATGAGGCATTAGAACTGGTTGCTGTGAACGATATTGCACCATTGGATAACCTGCTTTACTTGCTTAAATTTGATTCAGTTCAAAGACCTCCTGAGGAGAAAATAGAACAAACCGAGAACGGTTTCCTGTTTGGCGGTAAAAAAATCGCGTTTACCAGCGAAAAGGACCCTGCTAATTTACCCTGGAAAGAAATGGGCGTTGATTTGGTGATTGAATCAACCGGTTTCTTCACAACTCATGCTGGTGCTTCAAAACACCTTGAGGCAGGCGCGAAACGGGTAATCATTTCAGCACCCGCCAAAGAAGTCGATAAGACATTCTGCATGGGTGTGAATGAAGAGGAATTTAACCCGGATGAACACTTTATCATCTCAAATGCATCCTGCACAACCAACTGTCTTGCCCCTGTCGCAAAAGTTCTTGATGACTCCTTTGGCATTGAATCCGGGCTTTTAACAACAATCCATGCCTATACCAGCTCTCAAGCTATTGTTGATGCCCCGTCTAAGAAGTGGCGCCGCGGACGAGCTGCTGCTGTGTCAATTGTCCCCACAACAACTGGTGCTGCTATCGCGACAACAAAGGTGTTACCCCAGCTTGAGGGGAAGATGGATGGTATGGCAATCCGTGTGCCCATCCCAGCCGGTTCGATTATCGACTTTGTGGTGGAAACTGAGAAACCCGTCACGGTTGAGAGTGTGAATCAGGCTTTTAAGGATGCTGCTGCTTCGGAGAAGATGAAAGGGATCCTTGGGACATCAGATGAGGAATTGGTGTCCATTGATATTATCGGCAGCAGATACTCGAGCCTGGTTGATCTAAATTCAACCATGGTTATCGGTGAACACTCTGTAAAAGTCCTATCATGGTATGACAACGAATGGGGTTATGCCCTGCGCTGTGCTGATTTGGCAGAATATGTTGCCAAGAAATCTGTATAAGACTCATGTCGAACGGCAGGAACAACACCAAAAATTATTCCTGCCGTTCTCTGCCATAATTTGTCCCCTTAAAAACAAACAACACAACAAAGGAGTAGTATGCAAACAATCACAAAAGAATTACTGGTAGATTTAGTCAAAGCGACCGAAGGTGATACGATATCGATTTACATGCCTACATTTGTCACAGGCAGAGAAACTCAACAAAACCCAATCCGGTTGAAAAACCTTATCAGTCAGGCAGAAGATCAACTTTCTGAACAAGGCATGTCGCAAGGAGAACGCTCATCATATCTTGCGCCACTCAGTGATTTGCTAAGTGATGCAGGGTTTTGGCAAGAGCAAAATGAAGGACTGGCATTATTTCTTGACTCGAGTCAATTGCGCATTTTTAGACTCCCGATGCGTTTTGAAGAAGCAGTTGAGGTTGGCGATACATTTCATATCAAACCCCTTGTTCCCTTGTTCCAGGGAAATGGTCTATTTTATTTACTCTCGCTTGATCAGGAACGACCGAAATTATTTGTGGGCACGAAGTTTAAGCTGATGCGCGTTGATGAAGTTGATTTTCCGAACAGCTTGCAGGATATGTTTGACCAATATTACGAATTCCACAGCCATCTCCAATTCCACACCAAAACAAGCGCTCAAGCACCAGGCGAGGGGGGCGATCGACAGGGAATGCATTTTGGTCAGGGCGGGGAAGATATCGATGAAAAGGCAGAAATTCTAAATTACTTCCATCGTTTCGATGATGCATTGATGGAATATCTAAACGGTGAAGATGCACCTTTAGTGTTGGCAGGTGCAGAATATCTGCACCCATTGTTTAAGGAAGCTGCCTCATATCCTCATTTACTTGAGATTGGTATCACCAAAGATGTCAGTCAGATGACTCCTGAAAAGATGCATGAGCAAGCCTGGAAGATCGTCAAACATCAATACGATGCAGACAAAGAACAGGCTTTAGGCGTATTTCGCAGCCTTAGAGAAAATGAAGGTGAAATTGCCATTAGCATCGAGGAAATCATCTCCTCTGCGTACTTCAAACGCATTCATACGTTATTCGTTGCTGAAGACGAGAATATCTATGGTTCATTTGACCCCCAAAAAATGGAAGTGAACATTGAGGAGAAGCCGGCACATCACAACAATGATTTGTTGAATATGGCAGTTGTGCACACGATTATCAATGGGGGCAACGTGTTAGTGATGCCAAAAGATGAGTTTCCAGGCTCACAACCTGCAGCGGCGATTTTACGCTATTAAGAAATCATCCCAGCCTTTTACATTCTGGTAAGAAATGATATAAACAAAGGGATCTTTGAAAGACAAAAAAACTAATAAACGGAGCGTGAATGACTGCAAAACATAAGACATCAATTAACAAAGAGGTTCATCTCGAAGAAAAAATCTCTGACAAATCTGACGTTGTCGCAGATGACTCGGTCAGCTTGTATCTTAATGAAATGGACCGAGTGCCGCTGCTTTCGCATGAGGAAGAGATAGCCTTAGCTAAGAAAATGGAAGCAGGGCGAATTGCACGAGAAAGAATATTGGATTTTGAGGGGAACGATAAGGATTTTGAGGCTCTAAAGCGCGATATTGACCAGGGACGCGAGGCTCGCGATCACATGATCAAAGCGAACATCCGCCTGGTAGTAAACATCGCCAAGCGATATCGCCGTTATGGCTCTTCTTTTTTGGATCTGATCCAGGCAGGCAATGTTGGTTTGATTCGAGCAGTGGACAAATTTGATTACACGCGGGGCAACCGGTTCAGCACCTATGCCACATGGTGGATTAGACGGTCAGTATTGCGCCATCTTAACCAAAAAGAACGTACCATTCGTCTGCCAAATTATCTTTCGACACGCATTCGTAAAATCCACAAAGTCATAAAATCGTTAACTACGAAACTCTCGCGCAAGCCCACCATGGAAGAGATCGGAAAAGAAGTTGAAATGTCGCCAGAGGATGTTCAGCGTTATCTCGGATATGCACAGCGCTCAATCTCTTTAGACCAACCGGTTGGTGATGAAGATGATTCGGATTTGCAAAGTTTCATTGAAAACAAGGACGCACCTGATCCTTTTAACGAAGTGCGTCAAAATTTAATGGTTGAAGATGTGATTGATGCCTTAAATGAATTGACCGAGAGAGAGGCAAGAATATTGATCTTGCGCTATGGTTTGGCGGGTGAGCGCAGGCACACCCTAAAAGAATTGGGAGAGATCTTCGGAATTACGCGTGAACGGATCCGACAAATTCAGAAGGGTGCCTTGAGGAAGCTGCGGCGACCGCGCTTTAGACGCAAATTACGAAACTATTTCTAACTCTAAAAATCACAACCCGGATATCGTTTATACAAATACTAATTATTTCGTATAGTATTGGTTTGACAATTACAATATTATGTAACATATTTCAATCAACAGCGTTTGGCACGCTTACAGAGGATTTGGTACGCCTGATGCGGGTCATCAATATCAAGTAAAAGCAATTCTGTTTTACACTTGATGCGCGGCACACGTTGATCATAGGTGAGGGGGATCTGGAAATGCTCAAATACATCAAACGCCAAATCGCTGATCAATTCCCCATACACACGCTCAGCTTTTAGATAAACGAGCAGTAGGGCAGACGCTTTACCGATGACTTTATCCCAAACGATTGTTCTTCTGAGATTCTGTTGTGTGTTATTCAGGTGATCCTCTAAATCGAAGAGGGGATAAAGCCACTTGCCGTCACTCTGAAAGATCAATTCGTCATCTCGTGTGACAAGAAGAGAGGTTGAAGTAGAGGGGTATCTCGATCTCATTATTGGCTTAGTGCTCCCAGAGCGCTTTGGCGATCAATTCCTGGTCAACTGGTGTTTTGTGAATCCGCACGCCAACTGCATTATAAATGGCATTAGTGATGGCCGGGGTAGTGGGGATGCTGCTGATTTCGCCCACGCCTTTAGCCCCATAAGGACCGTCAGCCGCTGGATGCTCAACGATAATGGAAGTGATCTCAGGTGTTAGCATGATTCCTGGTATCCGGTAGCGTGCTAAGCGATCTGTTATCACATGTCCTTCTTCTACGATAAACTCCTCAGTGAGAGCGTGTCCCAATCCCATCATCACGCCGCCTTCAACCTGTCCCTGCAAGCCCAATGGGTTGATTGCCATACCTACATCGTTCGCTGAAATGACTTTGAGCACAGCAACCTCACCTGTGTTTGTGTTGACCTCAACTTCAGCAGCCTGAACGCCGTAGGAATAGGCAAAATGCATATTACCGCCCGTTCCTAAAGGCTGTGTTTGAGGTGCTTCGTATCGATATAAAGCAATCGGTTTCTGTCCGTCTGCCAGCATCTCCTTGGCAATTTCAGCAAATGTCCAGCTCTGACCTTTTGCAATCACCTTTCCTTCGATAAATTCAATTTGCGATGCTGCAAAATCATATTTGTCGCCCAAAAATTCCTCTATCATGCCGCGTAACTTGAGCGTAGCAAGCCTTGAGGCATTGCCGGTGATGTAGGTTTGTCGAGAAGCTGTAGTGGGTCCACCATCGGGGGTTAAATCGGTATCCATCACACGCACCCGCACCTGATCGGCCGGCACCGAGAGCTCTTCGGAGGCAATCATTTGCATTACAGTCACCAAACCCTGACCCAACTCTGCTGCTGAACTGCGTATCTCAAAGCTGCCGTCTTTATATAACTCAATTTCTGCATGGGAGAAATCCGGGGCACCGCCGCCCAGACCGGTGTTCTTATAAGCTGCAGCAATCCCCCAGGCGCGTACGAAATGCGGTTTTTCAGGATCCACCTTTGACGTGAATGGGTTTGAGGCGTTTTTATGGATCTCTTTCTCAACGCGCTCAAGGCATTCCAGCAATCCTACAGAATCCGTCAGTTCCTGTCCCGTGTTGGTGATGCTGCCCACATGCAAAGCGTTCATTTTTCTGAGATGAATTGGATCCATTTTTAATTTCTCAGCCAGCATGTCTATCATCGATTCAATGGCGAAAACTGACTGCGTTACGCCGAATCCCCGAAAAGCGCCTGCTGGGGGATTATTAGTGTACATTGCATAGCAGTCGCCTTTGACAAAAGGTACATCATAGGGCCCAGCAGAATGTGTCGTGGCACGGGTCATCACTTTTTCGCCCAAAGAAGCATATGCGCCTGTGTCGCCGAAAAGCTCCGTTTCAACAGCCACAATTCGTCCATCCTTTTTCGCACCAATTTTCACTTTTATTTGAGTGGCATGGCGTTTAGGATGAGCCACAAGGCTCTCATGGCGGTCATAAAGTAATTTCACCGGCCGTTTCGTCACATTTGCCAACATCGCTGCGTGGATCTGCCCTGCGATATCCTCTTTACCGCCAAACCCACCACCCATTTTTTGACCGACGATTCGCACACGTTTTTCATCCCATCCAAGCACTCGGGCAACCTGATTGCGATCCTGATAAGGAATTTGAGAGCCGACATAGATCTCCAGGCGGTCATCATCCTTTGGAACCGCAATACTGCATTCAGGTTCCATGAAGGCATGATCAGTGGTTTGGGTATAAAAGATATCCTCCAACACAATATCAGCATCAGCGAATCCCTGTTCGACATCACCCTTGCGAACCTTAATGTGTTTGAGCAGGTTTCCACTCTCGTGAATTTGTGGGACATCAGGCTCCAACGCATGAACGGGATTGCTAATCACCGGTAAAAGCTCAAACTCAGCCTCAATCAAGGAAACGGCCTGTTTAGCAATTTCTGGAGTTTCTGCTGCGACAATCGCAATCGCATCACCAACATAGCGGACCCGCTGGCCGACACCTATGAGTGCAGGCCAGTCAGAGATGACCAATCCGTGATTTTGTTCACCCGGGATGTCTTCAGCGGTAAGCACGGCATGCACGCCTTCAAGGTTTTGCGCTTCTGATGTGTCCAGGTGCTTTAAGATCCCATGCGGGATCATTGCACGGCGAACAGCGGCGAATAACATGCCATCAAAATGCAAATCATCTGTGAAAATCGCCTTGCCAGTGACTTTTTCAACTGCATCAGGGCGTAAGTGTTTGTGCCCAATCATGGCTTTATGATGAATCGATTCTTGAATTTCTGGCAAACGCAACGGTTCACCAGTGCGTAATGTGCGGGCAGCAGCTAAGACGGCTTTTTCAATCATCGGATAGCTGCCGCAACGGCAAAGTGTGTCTTTTAGTGCGAAGCGCACTTCTTCTATCAGTGGATCAGGATTTCGCTTTAGTAGTGCAAACGCGGTCATGATTTGGCCCGGGATGCAGAAACCACACTGGACTGCGCCATGCTCAACAAAAGCTTCTTGAATCGGATGAAGTTTGTAAGCACCTTTGATCTGCTCTGCAAGCCCTTCGACTGTGATGACGGTTTTTCCATCAGCACGCACAGCGGGGTAGACACACGATAAAATCGCCTCGCCATCGACAAGAACGGTGCACGCACCGCATTCAGCCTCGTCACATCCGATTTTTGTCCCGGTCAGGTGCAGCCTTTGCCTGAGCAAAGCAGCTAATGTTTCACCTGGGATCACAGGTAATGAATAGTCACGATTGTTTACAGTCAGATTGATCATTTTTTTCATAGATTCACCAGAGGCACAAATATGGATGGTTGTTTAATAGAAATTGGAAATAAAACTCAAGCAGCGCGCTTCCAGGCTTCTTCAAATGTTTCGCTAAAAACACCAGAAACGACATGCTTACGATAGTCTGCTGTAGCTCGCAGTGGGCTGGTGCGGAATTGTGCTTGCGCAATCAATTCACGAACCGCTTCTGCGAGGTTCTCTCCTTGTTTTTGTTTGCCGGTTAGGAATTTTTCAGCGTTTGTCGCCCTGAAAGGTTTCGGTCCGCCAGGCCCTACGGCTATTCGTACATCATGGATGGAATCATCCTCTCTATGTATCCACACAGCACAGTTTAAAATTGGAAGGGCTACGCCCTGGGGACGCATGATCCGCTTAAAACACGATGCTTGTCCGGGTTTGTTCAACGGCAGGAAAAAGCCTGTAATAATTTCAGTCTTTTTATCAAGGCTTGATTTGCCTGGACCGAGGAACAACTCAGAAAATGGGATCATTCGCAAACCAGCTGATGAAGCGATTTGAACCTGTGCGTCCAACGCTAAAAGCGTGATAGTCCCGTCAGCGGCCGGTAGGGCATGTGCAACATTCCCACCAAGCGTCGCTGTGTTGCGTACCTGAGGTCCAGCCATCATGTGACAAGCGTCTACCAGCGCCTGAGCGTGTTTGATCACGCCCGGGTGAGACATGAGCCTGTTGATTGGCACAGCAGCGCCTATAAAAAAGGTATCACCACGCTCTTCAACAGCACACAGTTCAGGGATATTGCTCAAGTCAATAAGTGTATGTACCGGTGACAGATGCCCTTGTTTCAACTCGAGCAAGACATCTGTTCCACCAGCCACTAACAACACGGGATCAGGTGCGGATTTAAGATCTTGAATGGCTTCTGATAGGGAGGTGGGTTGTAAATATTCCTGCCAAAGGGTCATTGGTGGCTTCCTTCACATATTTTTGGCGGCACTTTTCGATGGGAAAACCCAACGCCACTGGCTCTTAAGCATCCAGCGACCACCTGACCAACGGAACACTCAAATCTTACCATAAATCCAAACCCGAACATGGAATATTTTCTTTCAAGTGGATGAACTTTAAGCTTATAACACACAATATTACAATGAGAAACCAATAATTCCAGTATTATAATGTTTTTATATATTGAAATTATTATTATATTGAATATTTTCACAACATAGAAATGGATATGATTCGATGGGGTCTGACGGTAAGGCTTTGCCCTCAGAGAGGGAGCTGGTGCGCAGCAACAATTACCATGTATCAAATCCACTAAATCGAATAAAAAATAGGCATACAGGAGGCTCGAAGCAGTCCGTCCGCTAATTAAATCTTTTATCATGCCACCGCACAATGACTCATAAAACAATCTGACACATGGTCATGCGAACGCTGACCACATCAGCCAGCAGAAGGTATCCTCACGGCCTTATGCTATACGAAATAAGGTATTAATAGTATATGGTTTTTGAAAACAATTATTCTCATAAACTATTATGCAACTTTTATTCTTCTTTTCGGTCGTCGTTCTTGCTGCTTATGGCTTAAAATGAGTAGCGTAGTTCAATCTGGAATTTTTATTTGGAATAAGTTATAGCGCCCCTTTTTGCCAATCCTGGAAATCGCGCCCATCTTATCGAGGCAGTAAGCCATCTTCTGCGCCAGCCAAGATGGAATCTCTGTGCAGTCCGCTAAATCCTTAGTTGTAAAGCTTTCTGGTAAGTTATCTGGCAATAATTTCGCAAAATCACTGACATTAGCCAGGCGTAGCGTCTCTACAACACTGATCAGACGCCTTTCTACAGTCTCCCATCCATGCTTGACCCAGGGCTTTTTGCCGGTATAGACCCGAACTTCTTCTTCATGAATGAGGACTAACTCTAATGAAAAGTTGGGACTAATTATTAAATCTGGAAAGCTGACAAGCTCAGTAAAAACATCGTAGACCGTGCCGCGCTTAGGTGATTTCCGCCTTACCGGCGTGCCACCTTCAGAATTTTTTACCAGCCATTTTTGTTGTGCAATCGGATAAACCAATCTTAGCGGGTGTCTCTCAGTTAAAGACAATAACTTATTCTTAATTACGGAGAAATTACCAGTTTGGATCTCAATTAAAGCACCATCTTTTACCACGTCGACCACATATCCACCAACAAGCACTTCGGTTTGGCCATTTTCTCCCGCATAATACGACTTGAGCTGCGCATGTAAGGATTGCTCGTTGAGGCAACCAATATTATTCATGTTATAACGTAAACTCCCTCCCCCACCCACTATAAACTATTATTGAAACAAATATCTATACGAAAAAGGCAATTAATTTATCAATACTGCCAACAAATTTTAGTGTGTTATGGATAATTTGATTATAATATAATTATAATTCCCTTTGAAATTAACGAATACCTGTCTTCAAAGGGAATTATAAACGATTAGTTGATGATACTTACTAAAGATCTTCCTTCTTGGATAGCAGGCGCAGGAGTTTCTGCCAGCCGCCTTTAATATCGTTACGTTTCATCCGCCAGGTGCCGATGATGCCATAAGGCAGGAACATCACAATCAGGATAAACAGCACGCCAAAAACAAGCGGCCAGCGCGCGCCAAACCAGGTGTAGAAGAATTGGCTGATCGTTTGCATGATCGCAGCACCAAGTATAGGTCCAACCAATGTGCCCATCCCACCCAGGATGGTCATGATCAAGGCATTCACAGTGGTGACCGCCGATACCATTGTCGGTGTGGCGCTGGTGTTCCAGATTGAATAAAGCGCGCCTGCTAAACCTGCGAAAAATGAGGCAGAGACAAAAGCAATCGTGCGATATAGCACCGGGTTATAGCCAATCATGCGCATTCGGTCTTCGTTTTCTCGGTTAGCGATGATCACCCTGCCTGTCGGCGAATTGACCATGCGCTTCATCACGAGGTAGCAGACGACCAGGAAGACAAGTGAAATCAGGTAGATGGTCAACCGGTTTTGCGTCGGATTGATCCAATCGGGAACATATACACCATGCAATCCCTCGTCTGCACCAGTCCACTCATGAAAATCTGTCGCCTTGACGAGGATGAACATTGCTGTCCCCAATGCCAGGGTGAGCATGGCAAAATACGCCCCTTTCAGGCGGATAGAAGTGGCGCTGAACAGTAAGCCAATTAAAATCGAAACGAGGACAACAGCAAGGAACACAATTAGCAACACAATGCCCTCTGTGATATCAAGACTTCCGATCAGAATGCGGTATTTGCCTATGAAATTTGGCGCCCAGTGTTCCATCAGAAGGGCAAACGTATATGCCCCACCACCGAAACTGGCTGCATGCCCAAAGGAGAGTATCCCGCCGAAACCTATCAAAAGATCATAGCTCATCGCAAAAACAGCCATGATAAAGAAGATGATCAACTGCCCCTGCCAGAATTTTGTGATGCCATCATTCAGTCCAGAACCTGTAATCAGGTTCATCACAAATGGAAATGCAAGCATTAGAGCAAAAAGTATCAGAAGAATGCGCTCGTCTTTGAATCTTAGAAAAAACGGTTTTTTAGTCTTTAATGGTGTTTGTGACATTGAACTTTTTACTCCTTCTTTCCAAAGATCCCTTGTGGGCGGATCAGCAGTACGATGATCATGATAATCACCGTCGAGGCTTCAGCGATAGCAGGCGAGAGCGATAATTTCAATGCGAAATAATCGCCAAACGCACGCCCCATTCCCAGCAGAAATGCACCGACAAAAGCGCCAACATAGCTGCCCATCCCGCCGATGACCACTGTGATAAACCCTTGCATCTGATATTGTTCACCCATGGCTGGTTGGATCGGCAAGAAAGGTCCAGCACCAATCCCGCCTAAGGCGGCCATGGCGACACCCAGTGCAAAGACGAAGGTGAAAACACGTTTGACATTGATCCCTAAGGCTTCTACCATTTGAGGATCCTGAACACCAGCCCGAATGATCATCCCCAGACGTGTTTTGGTCATCAATAAAGTGATGAAAACAAACATCACAACACCCAGCAGGATGACAAACAGACGATATGTTGGAAAAGTCACACCGAATACATCTATGGTGGAGCTTCCATTCCTGAGCCACTCCATGAGATTCGCAGCTTTACCGGGTTGAGCAAAAAGCGGCGGCCTGACCATCTGATAAGCCAACGGATCCCACAAAAGCTGCACCAATTCCTGGATAACAAAGCTTAATCCGAGCGTCATCAAAACGATAAAGAACGAGCGCACATACAGCGGCCGGATAAGTGTGATTTCAACAATTGCGCCAAACAAAAAGCCAAAGGCAATTGCGACAATAATCGAAATCACAAAACGCCAATTGCCGTTCATCAGCAAGATCGCTACAGGGGCTGATTCCCTGATAATAATGGACAATATCGTCAGTCCAAATAACACAATTGGAAGGACAAGTTTGCTTTTCATCTCATCTAGCGGTGCAAACTCAGTCTTGACGCCTGGTTTTGATGAAGCGAAGGCGACTAACAGCCCTGAGAGCAGCAAAAGTAACGGGCGATACCAAAACTGAACAAATGGCTCCTGAGCGCTGATTTCAGCAAGCGGGTTACCTGCTGTGGTTGTGGTTGCTGCAACCATGGCCGTGTTGGCAAGCTGTAAAATATCAAATCCCCAAAAAGCCACAACACCGATTACGAGGGCTAAAAAATAAGCCGCTTTCGGGAGGAAATTTTGCCATTTGGAGGAAATCTCCCATCTAATCAAGTAAGGCTTGATTACCGATGTCATCATAATACCGGTGCTAAAAGCAAGCAGCGCAGGCAGCATGCCAAAAATAAAAGTTGGATTGGTGTAGAGCTGCCAGCCCATATAAGCACCCAACATAAACATTGCACCATGGGCAAAATTTAACACATCCATCAAACCAAAGATCAGGGTTAAGCCAGCCGCAACCATGAAGAATAGTGACCCCAACGTCAGACCAGAGAGCGTGGTGCGGATAAAGGGCTCTTTGCCTGCATAGAGATACAGCCCTGCCACCACCCCTACCCCAACCAGGGACCAAATGAAAATCATCAGGCGTTTTTTATTTTCGGGTTTCATGGTTCTTCTCCAATTCCTTGCGTGTTTTAATGCTCGCGCCCAAATATTGATGGATCAAATCCTGATCGTTGACCAGATCTTGCATCAATCCATCATGCACGCTTTGCCCATCATCAATGATCGTGTATCTCTTTGCCAATTGGCTGGCCATAATGAAGTTCTGTTCAACCAGGAGGATGGTTGTCTTCTGACTCAGCTCCCGAATGGCATCCATCATCTGCTGGATCAGGATTGGCGCAAGGCCTTCACTTGGTTCATCGATCAGCAACAATTTGTTATCCGGCACCAGTGCCCGAGCGACTGCCAGCATTTGCTGCTGCCCACCCGAAAGATGGTTGCCAGGTAGTTTATACAGACGTTTGAGATCGGGAAAGAGGTGGAAAATAAAATCAGCATTTCGGTTGAAGTCACCCTTTTGCCGCTCAGCAAGTTTCAAGTTTTCCATAACCGATAAGGCACGAAAGATTGCCCGATGCTCTGGCACATAACCAATGCCTAAATTAGCCACATTGAAAGCCCTTTTACCCTGGATTTCCATGCCGTCAAAGATCACTTTGCCTTCTCGCGGCGGTGTCAAACCCAGAACGGATTTCAGTGTGGTTGTCTTTCCCGCACCATTGCGGCCTAACAACACGGTTATGGATCCTCTTGGAACCCGGACTGATACGCCTTCTAAGATGTGGAATTGACCAATAAAGGTGTGAATGTTATCAATTATCAGGATGTCGTCGTTTTGATTGTGGTCGCTCATGCCAGTTCTCCATAAAGATCGCCCAAGTAAGCGATCTGAACCTGTGGGTTGCTAGCGATTTCTCCTGGTGAACCTTCCGCCAATATCCTACCCTGATTCATCACGGTAATGATATCCGAGATTGACATCACCATATCCATTCTGTGCTCAACCAGTATCGCAGTCCGGTCGCCATTGTGAACGATGTTGGTAATGATGTCAATTAATTCGGGCACCTGTTCAGAAGACATGCCTGCCGTGGGTTCATCAAAGAGAAGCAGCTCAGGATCACAGGCCAGCATGATGCCCAACTCTAATTTACGTTTTTCACCATGTGCCAAATCCCGGGCAAGAAAAAGTTCCTTCCCCTTCAGGCTGACAACTTCGATAATTTCCTCCGCCTTATCAATATATTGCTGAAAGTCGTCAGCTCTACGCAATAATTTGAAGTTATCTTTACCTTTGGCTTGAGCAGCTAAACGAACATTCTCCATCACGCTCAAGTTTGGAAAGATATTGGTGATTTGAAATGTCCGTCCGATGCCAAGGTGCGCCCTTTTATAAGGCGGCAACTTTGTGATCTCCTCCCCTTTGTAATAGACCTCACCCTTAGTCGGCGGGAGCACCCCACTTAAGAGGTTAAAAAGCGTTGTCTTCCCGGCACCATTTGGCCCGATAATGGCGTGCATGGTCTTCTTCCGGATTTTGATGCTGACATCATCCACGGCAACCAATCCGCCAAAGGCTTTCGTCAGGTTTCTTGCCTCGAGAAGGATATCCTCTGTCATAATTTGCTTCCTTAATAATAAAATTTTTCAATATAATACCATATTGACAAAAATCAATCGGAAAAATTCAACCTTAAACGCTAAGATTTTATAAATGGGGAGAGGGTTAAATTCCTCTCCCCATCCTATTGATATACGCTTACTCAGTCGGAATTGTGGGCAAATCACCACAACGGTCAGCATATTCGCCTGCTAATGTGCAGGGAACACCTAATTCGTCATACTCTGAAACATAAATTGTCTCAAAGAACTCGTATTCATTGATCCCATCACCGTCCAGATCAGGATTCAGGTTCACAAGCTGCAGAATATTCATTGGCTGCTCACAAACATGATCTTCAGGGCGAATGTGGTAGGTGCCTTTCGGGCCTTCAAACATCAAGCCTTCAAGTGCAGGGATCATCGCTTCACCAGAGGTGTCGCCGCCGGTCATCTCAAGCGCGGTCGCCAATGCGATTGCGGAAGCCATACCACCAGCCGTGAACAGGTCAGGATAGGCATTGATCGCGGCATCCGCTTCGTCCTTATAGCGATTGAAGTGATTTTCCACGAGCCAATCATTGACTGGATTGTCAGGAACGGTGTAGTGATAGACATTAAGACCAATCGAATCGAGGGTCTGCTCGCCGAACACTGCTGCGAAAGATGCATTATCACCAAAGCCAGTGCCTACAGTCATTTCTTCCAAGGCGCCCATATCTGCCAGGTTTTGGAACAGGGTTACATACCCGGTTCCAGCCCAGGTCAGGAAAAGATTCTCGGCACCGGAGTCCATTACCTGCTGAATATATGGCGTGAAGTCGGTTGTTTCAAAAGGTGCATAAACATCAGCAACAAGCTCACCACCAAACTGTTCAACCGAGTACTTAAGAGCTGCACCAGAACCCTGACCAAAGGCATTATCAATACCAATATGGGCAAAGGTAGGTCCGACATTTTCGACCAGGTACTTGGCGATGATCAAAGTATCATCAAAGCTGGTACGAGAGGTGCGGAAAACGTAGGGATTGAAGTATGCACCGGTCATAAAATAGGATGCCGCAGGATCGATCATCAGGATGATCTCATTTTCGAGGGCAACATTGGTCAGTGCAATCGCTGCCGCTGATGACACTGGGCCCTGGATCAGTTCAACGCCATCACGCTCGATCAGTTCGAGTGCTAAAGCAACTGCTTTCTCAGGGTCGCCTTCATCGTCTTTGACGATCACTTCAACCGGACGATTGGCAATAATGTAGCGGCCTTCTTCATCCATCTCACCGCCGGACATATACTCCAAGCCCATCAAGAAGCCGCGCTGCTGCTGCAGACCATAAAGCGCCATCAAACCAGACATCTGGCCGATCTGACCGATCTTCAACACAGGACCTAATTCTTTTTCGACGACTTCGGTCTCTTCAGGTTCTTCGACTTCTTCAGTCTCATCGACGACCTCTTCGGTCTCTTCAACAATTTCTTCTGTTTCTTCGACGACTGGTTCTTCTGTCTCCACTTCTGGGACCTCGGTCACTTGCTGAACACAAGAGGTCACAAGCAGCGGGATGATGACCAGCATGGTCAAAATTATTAAACGTGCCTTTTTCATTCTTTTACTCCTTCTAAAGTTACCAAATTTAGTTTGATTTGGGGCTAATCGTTATTGTTATTGAGATTAACTCACCTCCTTTATTATGGGGTTTCTGTACTTCATAACAAATCCCAGCAGCAAAGTATTTAATTCAGCTGGTTTATCCAGGCATAGTGCGTGGCCTGATCGAGGTACAAGCACCAATTCGCTGCCCGGAATTCCTTTTGCGATTATTTCTGCGTATTCACGTCCTTTTATCAAATCCTGCTCGCCAGCGATCACCAATGTTGGCGCTGAAATTTCTTTCAGTCGGGCAGTAATATCGAGTGTATAAAATGACTCCATCAGCCGCTCAAACGCCCCCATATCTATTGCAGCGTACCGTTCCACCGAACTGTCGATGAACGCCTGGTTTGCAATGATCCAATCTTCACCGAAATTCATATGGTAAGAGGTTTTCAAAAGTAGTTCTGGGTCATTTTTTTGTGCCGCGATCAACCAGGGCATGGTTTGTGCTTTTAAAAGTGGATGGATCTCACTGACACCGTCGATCACAATCAAAGATTGTGTCTTTTGGGGATAGTTTAGTGCAAAGACCATACTGATTTCAGCACCGTAGGAGATGCCGCCGATGTGTGCCTGATCGATGCGTAAAAAATCCAGCAGGGCTGCTAAATCATCGGCGTGTTGTTCCATTGAGTAAGGCTGCTCTGGATGGTCGGACTGCCACATACCGCGGCAATCATATAGTAACACACGCAGGTGCTTGTTCAAAACCTGATTTTGAAGTGCCCAACTGGCAGTGCTCATCATGATGCCATTTGAGAGCACCAACACCGGTGAATCTTCAGGCCCAGATAACTCGTAATAAATGTTGATTCCGTTCACTTTGGCTTTTGGCATCGTATTCTCGTTTTATGGATCAGGCTGGCCTAAATGCTAAGAAGGTGGTCTGATCGGCTTCTTCACCACGCGTTATGGTTGTCATTTCCATCTTTGTGCCAATTTTAATATTTTCAGGCTGCAATATGTCAACATCCAATATTTGTGCAGAAATCCTGGGTCCCTCATCCAATTCAACAATGCCGACACAATAGGGGTTCTTTGCGTTGTATCCTGCCTCAGCCATTTTGACAGGTGGCACAAAGATCACTGTGAAAGCCTTCAAAGTACCCGAACCAACATATGTTGTTATTTCATTTTGATCAGAATGGCATTTCGGGCAGATTTGGCGCTGGGGGATCGCATAGCTACCGCAAACCTGGCATTTGGATCCAATTAATTGCTTTTGTTTGAGTGCTTTGTAGAAGTTTTTACTGGTTAGTGTATATTCACTCATCTCAGTCTCTCCGTTCAAAGATATTGACAACGCATGTTTGCCCAGAACCGCCCACATTGTGGGCTAAACCGATCCGGGGATTGCCCTGGAGTTGGCGTGCACCTGCAACACCGCGCAGTTGTTTCCAGATTTCGTTGAGCTGTCCGACGCCAGAAGCGCCCACAGGATGCCCTTTTGCTTTCAAACCACCCGATGTATTTACCGGGTGCTCACCATCACGGGCTGTCTTGCCTTCCATTGCAGCTTTCCAGCCTCCCCCACGAGGAAAGAAACCAAGGTCTTCAATCGCCATAATTTCAGCGATGGTGAAACAATCATGCACTTCTGCAAGATCAATATCATCCGGTGTGAGCCCAGCCATCGCATAGGCTTGTTTAGCGGCCGCTTCCGCAGCTGGGATTGAGGCAAGTGTCTCACGATCTGGCAATGCGCCATCACTGGCTTGTCCGCTGCCAATTAAATACAAAGGTGTGTCTGTGAATTCCTTGGCGATGTCTTCCGCAACCAGCAATGCTACCGCACCGCCATCGGATACGGGAGAACAATCAAACAAAGCCATCGGCCAGGCGATGTTTGGGTTCCCTTTGGGATCGCTCAGAAATTCAATTTCATTTTGCCATTCAGGAACTGGACGGCCCTTCTCTTCTGCACGTTTTTTCTTGCTTTCCATGATCTGTTTGATCGTTTGACCAAATTGAGCTTTGTCATTTAGCGCACCATTTTCATGGTTTTTAATGCTCACATGATAGAATGCTTCTCGGGGCGCACCATGCTCTGCCATGTAGGCTGTTGCCATTGCGGCATAAAACCCCGGGAAAGTAAACCCGGCTGGGATCTCGAATTGGGTGTCTGCCGCAGTCGCCAATGCTTCTGTCACTGCAGATATGTCCAAATCAGTCATTTTTTCCAGACCGCCAACGAGCACCACGTCATATTCGCCAGATGCAATTGCCAATGCCGCTTGCCTGATGGCAATACCGCCGCTGGCGCATGCGTTTTCAACGCGGACAGATGCAATTGGTGATAATCCGATCCAACTTGCCAGGATCGGTGCCAGATGTGCCTGCTTTTCAAATTGATCACTGCTAAAATTGCCAAGATAAAAGGCATCGATCCGATCAGGATCAAATCCCTTATCAATGCTGCTCTTCATCTCCTGATATGCTTCAACGAAAAGATCACGCGAGGTTTTATCCGCAAAAGCACCAAACCTGCTCATGCCTGCCCCAACAACTGCAACGCCTCTGGACCATTTATGATTCTTCATGCCATTCACCTATCTCTATTCCTTTTGATAAATTCGAGCCTCTGAAAGATCCTCGGGGCCTTCCTGCCCAGGACCACTCGCTAGAGCCATTTTTAACTGATCTTCTTCGACCTGAAAAATGCCCTTGAATTCGCCCACCATCCCAAAAGTATGGGTCGTCTGCTGCATGATGATCTCACCCTGTCCGAGCTCATAAGTGCCTGATGATTCGATGGACATCGGATCGTATTGCGCTTTGAAAGTACCGTCTTTGTTGAATTCAAACCAAAGCCCTTCGTAGGGCTGACCTTCTACCTGCACCCATTTTCCAATGAGATCGTTCACTTCTACCTCCTCTTAAAACTGGTTTTTGGGCACGATACCCAGGCGATGTGCTTCATCACGGATCCAATCCCTGAAATTGGGATGGGCGATCTTTATTAACGCTTCCATCCGATCTTTCACGCACAGACCGCGTAATTCAGCAACACCAAATTCGGTAATGATGGTGTCCACGTCCTGGCTGGGCACTGTCACACCAGCGCCGGGTGCCAGTGTTGGTACAATCGTTGAAATACTTCCGTTTTTAGCGGTAGACCGAAGCGCAATGATTCCGCGCCCTCCCTCAGACATTTGAGCCCCGCGATGTGTATCCAGTTGACCGCCTGTTCCGCTAAACTGCCGGGTGCCTATGCTCTGCGAGCACACCTGCCCCAAAATGTCAACCTGCAACGCCGTATTGACGGAGATCATCTTGTTGTTTTGGGCAATCACATAGGGATCGTTGGTATAGTGGCCGCGATACATTTCAACATCTTTGTTGTGATCCAAATAATCGTACAATTTCTTTGTGCCCAGGGCAAAAGCACCAATCGTCTTGCCGGGATGCAGTGTCTTTTTCTTATTTGTGACGACACCTGCATTGATCAAATCAACCATTCCATCCACAACCATCTCTGTATGGATCCCAAGATCCTTGCGTTCCATAATGAAGGCTGTGATCGCATTCGGTATACCCCCGATGCCCAGTTGAATGGTAGAACCATCCTCAATCAATTCAGCAATATATCCGCCAATTTGTTGTTCCACATCGCTGGGCGGTGTAGACGGCAATTCAACGAGGGGGACATGATTTTCAACGACAAAATCCACATCCGAAATATGCACTAAAGTGTCACCATAGGTAAAGGGTAAGTTCTCATTGATTTCAAGCACCTTTAGGTCAGCCGCCTCGAGCAGGTCTCTCTGAACGATCATGCCGAGTGAAAGCGACATATATCCATCTTCGTCAGGTGGAGTCGCTGTCCCCCAAAAGATATCCAATTTGCCTTTGGTCGAAAACAGCTTATCCGTAGAGGCCCGGTTGAGATTGTTGGGAATATACGAAACCCGCCCCTCACTGTGAACCTGTCGGTCTGTGTAGCTGTAAAACCAGTTCTCGTTGAAAATGTGGCCTGCCATTTCGGGCTTCAGAAAGATATCATACGGCCGCATGGGAAGGCATGTCCAAAAATGGACGTTTTCGACATTCATCGCCACTTCAGCCATAGCAGTCAGCAGTCCTACAGGTTCAGCGCCTGCGATCCCAATCCCAATGGTTTGATTAGATTTGACCTTAGATACCGCTTCTTGAACTGAGATATATTTGTCCCGATATTGTTCTTTTGTTTCCATAAAATCGACTCCCATGATTACGGCATTCTAAAGGCGACACCTGCCTGGTTATAGCCAACACCTGATCCAATGAACACAACCAAATCACCAGATTTGATTTTGCCAAGTTTGCGAGCATCATCGAAGGCCATCGGTAAACAGGCGGATCCGGTATAGCCCCATTTGTCCATGATCCAATGGGCTTTCTCAAGCGGCAAACCAAGCTCCTCCATCACAAGTTTTATGCTGTTAAGCCTGACCTGTGTGAAGATAACGAAATCAATATCCTCGATCGCAAAATTACCGTTTTCCGCAACCTCCCGGATGCGTTTTGGCCAGCCCTCATTATTTACTTCAGCAGGGAATGGTGTGACCAACTTGACCTGCGTTTTTCCACTCTTCACATTTTCAACCGTTGCCGGCTCTGCAGCACCGCCCGCATAAATACCCCAGTGCTTATAATATGAACCATCAGCAAAGAATGTGGATGAAATAAATCCTGGTTCCTCCGACGGGGCAACAACCGCAGCACCAGCGCCATCACCATAGAAAAAGCTGATCACATCGTGTTTTACATCTGCAAAGCGATGCATCATATAGGCGCCAATCACCAAGACATATTGTAGATTTGGGTTTGTGCTGATCAACCCTGCGGCTAATGCAAGCCCGGTCGGGAAGCTAGCACAGGCGCAACCCACATCAAATGTGCCTGCTTTTTTCGCCCCCAACTTCTCCTGCACAACAACAGATGTGGCAGGTGTAATGTAATCCGGGGAGTCCGTGCCGAGAATGATTAAGTCAACATCATCTGCGGTGATCCCTGCATCTTTGAGCGCTTCTTTTGCAGCTTCCACTGCCAGGTCTGAGGTTGTCATATCCTCATCTGCATAGAACCGGGTTTTTATGTTTGAACTGTCTTCAAACTTCCCCACAACTTCAGCCAATTTAGGGCTGATTTCACCCATCCATTCAGCAAAAGTCTCATTAGAAACTTCGTTTTTAGGCACATAACGCCCAGTGCCAATAATTGTTCCATAACGTGCCATCGTTACCTCATTTCATATCGAAAAATATGGAATTTATCCCTCAGTGAGCTACGTACCCAACACCATACCGCCGTCGATGCTGATCGCTGCGCCATGGATATAAGCTGCTTCATCACTGGCAAGCCAGCAATATAGATTTGCCACATCTTCAGGAGTTCCCATTCGTCCCAGAGGAGTTTTAGCTGCTAAACCTTCTAAAATCTTCTCAGGCATTTTCTGAACCATCTCAGTTAAAATAAAACCAGGGCAAATTGCGTTGACCCGGATATTGTATTTGCCCAATTCACGTGACCAGGTTTTTGTCATGCCAATCACGCCAAATTTAGTCGCAGCATAATTGGTCTGGCCAAAATTCCCATAAAGCCCAACAATGGAAGAGGCGTTGAGGATAACTCCCCCACCCTGTGAGATCATTTGCGGAGTAACGGCTTGTGCACAGTTGAACACACCCTTGAGGTTCACTGCAATGACCAGGTCAAAATCCTTTTCGGACATTTGCCCGACCAACTCGCCATTCTTGTATTTAATGAAGAGGCCATCTCGAGTGATCCCGGCGTTATTCACCAATACATCAACGCGTCCCAATTTCGCAACGACATCATCAACCCAGGCTTGAACCGCTTCACGGTTGGTCACATCAACTTGATAGAATAAGGTGCCATTGCCCAGTTCTTCTGCAACAGCCTGGCCGGCTTCCTGGTCAACATCGCAGATCACCACCTGTGCACCTTCGCGAATAAATTTTTCAGCGGTTGCTTTTCCAATACCAGCCGCGCCGCCTGTAATCAAGCAAACTTTGTCCCTTAAACGCATTTTGACTCTCCTGAAATTTGTTATTTACTGAATAGACGTGATAATTGAACAAAATGGGTCATTGTTCATCATCAGTATATCAACTGAGAATTACAAACAGGTTACGGGGCGGTTACAAATATTGGTTAGTTAGCCGTTTTTTAAGGTTTCATAGAGTTGTTGGGTTTCAGAGGATACTTCGCTGCCAATCTGCGAGGATAAAACCTCCTCACATTTTGTGAAGACTTCTCTCACCATTGCACTTTCCCCCATTTCATTAAATATCCTCATCTGAGCTCGATAAGCAGGTTCCCACAATTGATCAACCGTAAGAATTTTATAGGTCAGCTCAAGAGCAGTTTCATAATCGCCGTTATTAATTTTTAGATTAACCAGATTATCGGCATTCGTTAAGAAGTTTTGTCGGTAATACTGCTCCTCAATAGTTAGCCATTCCTGAACATAACAATTTTCAAAATAGCTGCCTTCGTAGAGGTTTATCGCCCGTTCAAGCGCAGATTCGGTTCCTTTTTCAATTTCGTTTACGAACAAATCAGCATCGACGATAATTCTTGCAACAGGATTTAACCGATAGCGTTCCTGTTGTCGCTCGACAAAAAAGGTAACTGCACCGCGTGGTCTTTCAGGTTCGAGGATTTGGTTAAGCGTGTTGAAGATCACTTTCAGATAGTTTGACGTATCATCTACCGGATTTTCCGGCCACAAGATGGAATTGATTTGGTCTCGATGCAGCCACTTATCTCTGTTAGCGACCAATAGCTGAAAGAGCTGGAGTGATTTTTCACGTTTCCAATCCTGAGCCGCAATCAAATCATCCCCGCGCCAAACCCGGAATTTCCCAAAGGTTTGGACCCAAAGTGTGTAACCAGGATGGAATGAACCTTCTTCCAAGCCGCGAGATTTGATCAGCTCTTTGACAATAGCCGGTTCAATATTATTCATAAGAGCATCGATCAGCAATGGGTAAATCATTTCAGGGTCTTTCAACCCCATCAAAGTTTCTTTTTGGAGAAGGAATTCATATCCATGTTGATTGATTAACACCAGCATTTTTTCCAAGTAGGAATACGCAGTGTTATTAAATTTCTGTTTATATGCTTTGAGCGCTAACCACAGTCGTGCAACACAAAGTGTAAAAGTGTCTTTTACTTTGAGCGAGGACACTTCCGCAGACGTTAAATAGAGCTGGGCAGTGTCAAAATCCTCAACCAAAACTGCGCCAGCACCAATCGACAGGTTAATCAATACGCTAATCCACTCATCACCGGCTTTTTCCGCAATTACCAGCGACTCTTCAGCCAAGCCCTGTGCCCCGGAGAGTTGCCCGGTGTAACCAAAAGCCCGGCACATCCCCCATAACGGCTCAACGTGGATGCGGACAACATCGATCCTTTCAATTGATTCTCGAAAATTAATGATTGCTTGTTCAAATCCGTGATTATTGAATGGATGTTGGGATTGCAGCAAAATGGCATGACCCAGCCGCATATTTCCAACTGATTGCACAAATGTCGATTGCAGTAAGCGGCTGTACTCGATCCCTTGTTTTGCATAATATTCCGCTTTGTCAACCTCACCAATGATGGAGTAAAAAAGCGACAAAAGCAATGGACTTTCCCGGTGAAACCGCTGGGGTCGCGAGGTTGGAAGGGTCTGTGTTTTTGATTCTCGTGATTTTAGGAGTTCAATCCCTTGTTGAAGGCGGCCTGTCCGCAAGAATACACGTGCCTGGATCAAGTCAGTTTCCCTGTCGAATTGAGAACGTAATCCGCTGGCTTGAGAAAGCAGTTTTTCTGCACTATCCGGATAACCAAGATTAAGCTGATTTTCTGCTGTCAGAACCAGTAAATCTGCAACCTCATCTTTCATTTCTTTCGGGTCAAGCAGTTTTAAAGCATCCTGTAGGAGTTGGTCTGCATTTATCGGTCGAATGGTATCTAAGAACACCTGTCCCTGACCCTTTAGAGCCATTGAAATGCCCCAGCGATTATCCTCATTGCGGTAAAGGCGTTCCGCAACATGATAATGTTCCAAAGCCTCTTCAAAATGCCCCAAATAACGATTCACCTCGCCAAGGAGAAGTTGAATATGCGGATAATTTTTGCGAATATCTTCCGGGATTTCATGAATCCAGTAATTAATCGATTCGTGGCGCCCTTCATTGATCAGTTTATTGCCAATATTTTCAAGGACTTGATTAATTTGATGATAATCCTGTGCAGAAATAAGGTGGTAAATCGCCTCTTCCCAATATTCATGTGCTTGGAAATAACTGGCTATTTTCCGGTGGAGAAGTTTTGCCCTTTCTGGTTGATGCTGCAGACGATTATTTAAAAATTCTCTAAACATCTGATGATAGCGATAAACTCCGGGGCGCAATTCCTCGATGAACAAACCTGCGTTATGAAGTTTTGGCAGGATCTTATCGCTGTTTTCTATATTTAAGAGAAAATCGCAGGTGCTGCTATCCAGTTTTGAGAGGATAGAAGTATCTCTCAAGAAGTTTTGGCGCGTTTCATCCAAACCTTCAAATACTTCATCAGCCAAATATTGAAATAATGCCATTCTGGATGGTCGATTTTCCTCAACAACTTGGTCAATGTTCATACTTGGATTGCTCTGCAAAGTTTGCCAGACCATTTGAAGCCCAATCGCCCAGCCTTCCGTCAGGTGCAGCAAGGTTTGGATATCCTTTTCAGTCAATGTAATGCCATAGTGGGTTTGAAAAAGTGCATCAATTTCTTCACCGGTAAAGATTAATTGGTCTTTTTTGATTTCCAACAGCCGGCCTTTTAACCGCCACTTATTGATGTTCTTGAATTCAAGGTTGTGACGGGTGGCGATGAGCAAATGGAGATGCGATGGCAGGTTCTCGATTAACCAATCCATGTATCCCATCACTTCAGGGATATCTCTCACACGGTGAAAATCATCCAGAACAAATAACGTATCCTCGTCAATTTTCCTTGATAGATCGTTCACAAACGCAATCAGAGCTTCCTGTGTGGTTGATTCGGGCATATCCAGAATACGCAACGCCTCCTCACCTGCAGTGGCGCTGCGCTGGGTGAAGGCAGAAAACAATTTTGCCAGGAATAATTTCGGGTCACGATCTGATCCCGATATCGTAAACCAGTAGACCGGGTGCTTTAATTCATTCAGGAATGACAACAAGGCAGTGCTCTTACCGTAACCCGTGCCTGCTTCTAAAATGGTCAAAGAATAATTACCAGATTGCCTCAGGCTGTCATTGACCCGGACACGGTTGAGAACGTTGCGCCGTTGTGATGGCGGATTTAATTGGCTTAGGATAATAAGATTTCGAATGGACATTGGTTTTCACTAACTTTTCGTATGCGGCAAAAAGTGAAATATGCGCATACAATAATTTCTATTAATAATTTTTCTTTGCTTTTTCACTGCATAATTATAAGGTTGCTTCAGCATCAATTCAACATCAATCGACAATTGTACTCAACGCTTTCCCATCCCCCAAAGCTCGGAGAAAAACTAAAATTTTCATTCGCTGATTTCGCCCCTTTGCCATTACCTAAACAAGGATTAGCGTATTTTCAGATTTTAAGATGAAAGTAACTTACTGAGATTAGAATTGCGCTTTGCGACATCAGTATTATTAATAGCTATACGAATTGCCTTATTATTTCCAACCAATACACACAGCTTTTCAGCTCTTGTCACAGCCGTATAGATCAAATTGCGCTGCAGCATCACATAATGCTGCGTCAGAATTGGAACGACTACAACAGGAAATTCTGAGCCCTGCG
Organism: Anaerolineaceae bacterium; assembly: GCA_016841365.1. Taxonomy (GTDB): domain Bacteria; phylum Chloroflexota; class Anaerolineae; order Anaerolineales; family Anaerolineaceae; genus Brevifilum. The sequence goes on along the minus strand of JAENZI010000005.1, from coordinate 52,392 downwards.
CCTTATGCACAGTGACGGCATAAGCATGTACAAGTTCGTCCATCTCGCTGTAATCATAAGGAACATCTCTTGTTTTATCGGAGGTGACGATTACTTGTTGCTCTTCAGGGTCAATCATTTTAATCAGACCAATATCGCCGTTGAAAACATCTTTGTCATAGTTGTTGCGGATCTGCATGACCTTATCCCCCACCCGGTAGGTTTTCCCGAACATTTTTACATCAGGTCCGCCCTTAACTGCCGGGTTGAGTTGATCTTGGAGCAAATCATTTAACGCATCGACACCTGCTGCCCCGCGATACATCGGTGTTAATACCTGGATAGCCTCCATAGAATCAAAGCCAAATTTCTGGGGAATCCTTGAACACACAAGGTCGCTGACCCATTGTGCTGCGCTTTCAGCGTCATCAGCCGGAAAGAGGAAAAAATCACCCCGCTCTGATTTTGAAAACTCAGGAAATTTACCCTGATTAATGCGATGGGCGTTGGAAATGATCTGCGAATTTGCCGCCTGCCTGAAAATCTGATGCAACTCCGATACCGGGACGACCTTACTGTTGATCATCTCACGCAGGACATCCCCTGCCCCAACAGAGGGCAATTGATCCACATCTCCCACAAAAAGAATTTGCGTACCCGGTTTGAGTGCACGCAGGAGTGAATATGAGAGCAGCACATCCAGCATAGAGGCTTCGTCGACAATCAGGAAGTCAACCTTAAGCGGTTGGTTCTCATCGTGAGCAAAGCCTTTACCCGGGGAATTCCCCAACAGACGGTGAATTGTGCTGGCAGGACGCGAAGTCGCCTCTGACAACCGCTTTGCTGCACGTCCGGTGGGAGAAGCCAGGGCATACCGAATTTGGTTGGCTTCAAGCACGCCAATCAATGACTTCATACATGTGGTTTTCCCAGTGCCAGGTCCGCCGGTGAGTATACTGACAGTGTTGTGCAGAGCCATTTCAATCGCTAATTTTTGTCCTTGGGAGAGATTCTCTTCTTCACCTAACAGCGATTGTTGTATCGGTTTGACCTTGTGCACCATCAATTCTTTAAGCCTGTCAGCCACGCCTTTTTCACTGTAATAGTATGGTGACAGGTAAATTACAGGTTGTTCTTGATTTAGGACATCCATTTCTCCTGTATCATTGACGTTCTCCAGCGTGAGCGAAACCTGCTTGATCCGACCCTGATCTGCAAGCCTGAGAAATCCTTTGGCAATTAATTCAGGTGGGAGACTGAGAAGCGCTGCTGTTTTGTCACTTATTTCGGTGAGTGGTGCATAAACATGTCCATCGTTAACGATCGAATTTAGCACGTAAACAATCCCTGCTTCAATTCGAGAAGGATGATCTTTTGGCACCCCAATATCCTGCGCAATTTTATCGGCAGTCTTGAATCCCACCCCATAGATGTCCTTCTCAAGCTGATAAGGGTCATTTTTGACAACTTCCAGTGCTTGATCGCCGTAGGTTTTGTATATCTTTACTGCCAGATGCGTGCTGACCTGATGCGCATGCAGAAAGAGCATGATTTCCTGCACCTGGCGTTGTTCTTCCCATGCTTTGAGGATCTTTTTTGTGCGGTCTGGACCAATGCCAGGCACGTCGTGTAACCGCTCGGGGCTGTTTTCGATGATTTCCAATGTCTTTGTCTTAAATTTTTTCACGATCCTTTTTGCCAGCTCTGGCCCAATACCCTTAATCAAACCCGAACCGAGGTATCGTTCGATCCCTTCAATCGTGACAGGCTCCACTGTTTCACACGCTTCGGCCTTGAATTGAAGCCCATGCTTGGGATGGGTCACATAATCGCCCTTTAATTGAATGTGTTGTCCAGGTGATAACTCAGGCAAGTTCCCGACCACGGTCAACAAACCGTCCAAATCCAAACCAAGGGATTGCTGCTTTTGTTTCTCCTCAGGTTTGAGCCGCAGCACGGTATAGCCGTTTTCTATGTTGTAATAAGTTATTCGTTCAACAGATCCATTGAGTTCAACCATACCCCCAGTATACTGGCAATTTATCTCTTCTACGTTCCATAAAAATCGATTCTTTTCAGATGACAGTTTATAAATGACTGCCCTAGTAAAGAACCAAGCTATGTTGCTTGGATACAATCGGAATGTTGACCCAGTGAACCCAAAGTAAAGTAAACGCCATAGTTGAGGGATTAAAAATGCTGATGAATGTTCTTAATATATGAAACTAAATGTGGTACAATGCTTATACAAAAGAGTATTATTGCGTCTTTATGGCTGAAAAGGTTGGGGAATTTTAGCTTTTTATTTCACAAAACTTGATGAATGTGTTAATTGTAAAAAAACAGACATCTATTCATACTCATGCCCATGGAGATAAATGGTGCATGACATCTAAGGAGCGACATGGTCACAAAAGAAAAACCAATGTTTAAAAAAGGCGATTGGATTGTTCATTACTTTCATGGTGTTGGCAAGGTTAATGGCATCGTTGAAAAAGGTCTGGATGGAAACGAAAAGACCTTTTATAAAGTTACAACAAAGGACATCAACTACTGGATTCCGTTTGATGATGCGGACTGCGGACACATCGAACCCATCCGCTCAAAAAAAGAATTCAAAAAGGCACTGAAAGTGCTTTCGACTGAACCTCAACCCATCGCGAAACATCATAAAACCCGAAAAAAACGCATTCATGAACGCTGGCGGGATGGAGATCTAAATTCAAGAGCCGAACTATTACGGGATTTGTATGGCAGGCGAAAATTAGAGAAATTAAACTTCAACGAAAGAGAGATGATGGAAAAAGTGAAAAGGCATTTTATCGATGAATGGCTGATCGCGGATGAAAGTCTCATTCGGAAAAACGCGAAAAAACAAATCCGTGCTGCTTTGAAAGAAGGTGTGAAAATCGCAAAACAAAACCGAAGATCAGAAGAGTAAGTCACCGAGCGTTTCATGAAAATTCAAATTTTGAAGATGTCTGAAGAAATCAGGCATCTTTTTTATCTTCTAGATAAGTTTCGCTGAATAGGCCATTATAATTGAGCGGTAATGGCTTAATAAGTTAAAATCAAATTCACAAATGGATACCAATCTTGAAAAATTTAACTTCAACACGCATTCCCCTGCCTGCCCTTGCCCCGAAACACATTAAGCGCCATGGCTAAATTCATATTATTTGATATGGATGGGGTTTTGCTTAAACCGCTCGGCTACCAGAAAGCCTTAATCTCGTCCGTTGAACGGATTGGTAAGGCGCTTGGCGCACCACATACCAGATTAACTGCAGACCAAATTGCTGCTTTTGAAGCCCTGGGGATCACGAATGAATGGGACTCAGTTGCGATTTGCACAGCATTGTTATTGATAGAGGTTTGGCAGGAAGACCCGAGTATACGCCTTCAGGGATTGAATGCGAGACCTGGGATGATACACACAAAACCACCAGATTTTGACACGTTCATTAAATCATTTGCAAATGTCACTGAACCTCCAGGTGAATCTGCATTCCTCAAAATCATCACAGAAAATCCATGGCTAACCGGCTCTCAACGCGATCACTTACATGAGATTCTATTTCACTGCCGCGATATTTATCATTCCCTGACTTTGCCAGGGCATGTTGAAACCGTTCTGGGCAGCCAAGCCTTTAAGCCCCAATATAGCCTGGAGCCTCAGCTTAGCACCGACAGTTTTCTGCTAATATACGACCAGCCGATTTTAAGCAGTCAGCAGCAAATTGAACTGCACAGATGGCTCGAAAATGATCAACATTTCGCAGGGATCATGACCAATCGACCAAGTAAAGCCCCAGACGGCTTTTTGAGCGCACCCGAAGCCGAGATAGGCATAGAAGTGATTGGTTTTGGCGGTCTCCCTTACCTGGGGTCGGGGTTGCTGGGTTGGTTTTCGTCACACCACTGCAAGTTGCCCAGTTTCACCTTCCAGAAACCAAATCCGGTTCATGCATTAGGTTTATTGCGCATGATGATGGGTGAACCACCTGAATACGCGCTTAAATCTGCCGCTGACTTATGGCTTGGACGCAGCAATCACAAAAACTGGGGTTTCTTAGAAAATGGACAAGTGGTCATCTTCGAAGATTCAGCAAAGGGTTTGAATGCCGGAAAAGCAGCCCAAGCCTTACTCAAAACGGTCGAGATTGATATCAACTTGATTTTAATCGGCGTCAGTCAAAATCCGATTAAAATAAAGGCATTGCAAGGTTCTGCAGACAGAATCATCCCAAGGTTCAGCCATCAATCGTGGGACGATTATTTTATTGATGTCGGACCAGTATAAAACAAATTATCATCTAAAGAAGTCAGGAGGAAGACCATGCCAGAAGAAAAACCCAACAAAGAAAATACTGAAAATAACAAGCCTAAGACACCAGCGGTAGAAGAAACATCCTCGACCACAAAGCACAGCATCACACTGAAAGGTGAGAAAATCGACTATTCGGTTACGACAGGCACCATTGTGCTCAATGAGGAAGATGTTGAGGAAGGCTTGAAACAAAAAGCAAGTATATTCTTCGTTGCCTACATCAAAGACAATGCACCTGAAGATAGACCCGTGACCTTCTCATTTAATGGCGGACCAGGATCCTCTTCTGTATGGCTCCATCTGGGGTTGGTTGGCCCCAAGCGAGTTCAGATGACGGACGAAGGTAAACCCATTGGTCCACCCCATCAGCTCGTGGATAACGAGTTTTCTTTGTTAGACAAAACTGACCTGGTCTTCATCGACCCTGTCAGTACAGGTTATAGCCGGCCTGTCCCCAAGGAAAAGCCTGATCAATTCCACAATGTGAAGACCGACATTGAATCGGTGGGCGAATTCATCCGGGTGTGGACAACCAGAAACAAACGCTGGACTTCGCCAAAGTTCTTAATTGGTGAAAGCTATGGCACCACCCGTGCCGCTGGCCTGGCAGGGTATCTCCATCAGCGGCACGGTATGTATCTGAATGGCATCATGTTTGTGTCCTCCATCTTGAACTTTATCACCGCGAGGTTTGATGAAGGCAACGACCTCCCGTTCATCTTATTCTTACCGAGTTACGCTGCAACAGCCTGGTATCACAAAAAATTAGCTGAAGATTTACAGGCGGATTTAGAGAAAACGGTGCAAGAAGCACGTGATTTCGCGTTGAACGAGTACACCCTGGCCTTAATGAAGGGGAACCAGCTAAAGGGAGAAGAGCGGGAAAAGGTCATCAACAAATTGGCGCGATTGACAGGTCTTTCGAAGAAATATATTGAGGGAACAAATTTACGCATCAACATTCACCGATTCTGTAAAGAACTGCTGCGAGATGAAGGCGTGACTATCGGACGACTCGATAGCCGGTATAAGGGATTCGACCAGGACAATGTGGGAGAAATGCACGAAATTGACCCAAGCTATGCCGCCATCCTCGGCCCATACACATCAACGATGTATGATTACCTGCGGCGAGATCTTGAATATGAAACGGATCTTCCTTATGAGATTCTCAAATCGCTGTATCAATCATGGAAGTATGAAAACTACCAGAACCACTATGTCAACACCGCAAAAGACCTCCGGCTCGGTTTTCAACTCCACCCCGGCCTGAAAGTGATCGTCTGCAATGGGTATTTTGATCTCGCGACACCCTTCCTGGCGACAGAATACACATTCGGCCATATCCCGTTGCCCAAGGTTCAACAAAAAAATATTAAAATGACCTACTACCAGGCAGGACACATGATGTATTTGCACCTGCCTTCTCTAAAGGAACTATCGAAGGACCTACACGATTTCATTGAAGACGCAGTATAAGATTTAAAGTACGCACAAAAGTCCATCCTCAGGAATGTGTTTGAGGATGGACTTTTTTATTGAATCTCAGCAATAAAATAACCGTTGATAAAGATAATCTTAAAAACAATACTCCAGTATGGGGTGACGTTGATTGAAATCCTTTAGAATATTAGTGAGATTAATATCGAAGTTGGCAGTTTCATCCAAAAAAATCTCGGCAATTGATCAAATTTGAAATTATCAGGGGAGCTTATGAGCTCCTAACATCAAATTAAGGCTTCATTTCTACCTCCTTTATGTCAAATGAACTCCGGTCCCACCAGCCGGAGTTCATTATTTAATCTCCCTTAGTAAATAAAACTAAAAACGCCAAAACCCACCGATAAATCATTTATAATTCACAGCATACATCAAAAAGAAAATATTGCAGGAGACCCAGATGGCAGCGAATAATAACAAAATGGTGATTGATACCTATCAGGAACGGTATAAGCGTAAGCCAAAGATTACCATTTACGCCCCCGGGCGGATTAATCTGATCGGAGAACACACAGATTACTCCGATGGTTATGTGCTGCCTGCTGCCATCAATTTAGGGATCTCAATCGCATTATCGCCCCGAGATGGTGAAACACTCCAGCTCTACTCCATCGACTTTGAACAAAATATTATGATTGACCTGAACGATATGCAAAAAGAGGGTAGTGGCTGGCAAGAATACATCAAGGGTGTCGCTTGGGTTCTCAAAGAGGAAGGTTACCCGGTGAGCGGTTGGCAGGGCGTACTGTCTGGCAATATCCCCATTGGCGCAGGTTTATCTTCATCAGCAGCGTTGGAAATAGCTACACTGGAAGCTTTCTCAAGGATTGGCGATTTTTCCCTTTCGCCTGAAACAATGGCAAAACTAGGCAGGAAGGCTGAAACCGGTTGGGTCGGTGTAAATGTCGGCATCATGGACCAGTTAATCTCTGCAGCGGGAAGAGCCAATCATGCTGTATTGCTGGATTGTCGAACACTCGATTTTGAGTATGTGCCAGTCCCTGAAGAAATCAGCATCGTCGTTCTTGATACAAAAACCAGGAGAGAGCTCTCAAATTCGGCCTATAACACACGCCACAAAGAAGTGAGGCAAGCAGCACGCGCGTTAGGTGTTGAGGTACTGCGCGATGCCAGTTTGCAGGAGCTTAATTACAATAAAGAAAACTTGCCTGAAAATGTTTATAAGCGTGCCAGACATGTAATAAGCGAAAATGAGCGTGTGCACGAATTCAGCAAAGCCATGCGGATTGGTAAAATTGAAGAAATGGGTCGACTGATCAATCTCAGCCACCAAAGCCTGCGTGATGACTTTGAGGTTTCGAGTGATGAATTGAATATGATTGTTACCATTGCTCAGGAGCAATCAGAATGTCTGGGGGCTCGCATGGCAGGTGCGGGGTTTGGCGGGTGTGCTTTGGCCTTAATCAAACAAAGCAGCGACCAGAACTTCACCAGCAAAGTTCATGACCGCTATCTGGCGGAGACAAATATCAAACCACATATCTTCAAGGTTGAAATCTCAGAAGGTGTCTCCTCTGAAATACTCAAATGATCATCTAAAGATATCCCAAGCAGGGGATCTTGCCACCTCGCGACTTTGCCATGAGATTTCCGTATACTTAATAGAGGTTTTGAGAAAGGAAATCGAAATTATGTCTACTTCCCCACACAGATTACGTCGATCTCGTCGAAATCGAATTATTGCGGGCGTTTGTGGTGGTCTGGCTGAATTTTATGGGATCAGCGCCTTTTGGTTTCGCCTGGCTTTCCTGCTATTACTATTGCCTGGCGGATTGCCAGGATTGGTTCCCTATCTGATTTTATGGATCATTGTTCCAAAGGCACACCGCATTTAAAGCAACAAAAAAATTCGAGTGAAAACTCGAATTTTTTATTACAGTATTTTTGATTTTCCTTCTAATCAATCGAGAAGAAGATCATCCGCATGGTGACGTAAACAAAATACAATCCAATCAAATAGTAAGCTGTCCATTTCCCTAATTTCCCCTTATTCAACCATAAAACAACCCATAAGATTGCCCCTGTGATCGTTTCCCAGGGTAAATCCCAAACCACTAATGGTCTCGGCACCCAATAAGTACTGATTATGGCACCCCCACCAATCGCCACCAGGGGATTGGTGATGTTGCTGCCAACCAGCGTGCCCAAAGATATGCCGCTGTCACCATGACGAACGCCTGCATACGCTGTGATGAACTCTGGTAACGCTGATGCGATACCCAAGGTCATAACACCGATTAAAGAACCGCCAATGCCGGTTCGAGCAACAACCACTTCAGTGACCTGCAATGCAATCATTGCACTGCCGATGGTCAAACCTAATGTAAACAAGGCAATAAATGCATCCCGCCAAGCTTCTTTTGCATTTTGAGGGACACCTTCCGGTGTTTCACCATCTTCTGTGAACCCATGGTCCTCCTCTTTGTAATGCTTTCGCTCATCAACATATAAATAATACATATAAGCGATAAATGATCCAAACAAAATTATGCCGTCGATACGCGAGTAGGTTCCGTCAATACCTAAAACAATACACATCAGGGTTGTGACGATCATGGGGATCATGCTCTTCCACAGAAAATACCGTTTGAAGTGGAGTCCGCCAGCAATTAAAACCACCATCGCCATGATCAGCGTTTGCTGCACAACATCAGAGCCAATATTGGCACCCAAGACAATCGCCGAACTGACCTCATAATCAAGGGTGCCGCTCAAAATACCCACTGAGGCAGTAAAATGGGCGGCTATTTCGGGGATGCTGGTCGCAATCGAGACGACTGTCACACCCATAAAGGTTGTGGAAAGACGGAAATATCCCGCTAACCCGGTTAATTTTTTGACTGTGACATTCGATGAAACAACCAGGATAGCAATCGAGATCGCCCCAGACAATATCAGCAGCAGTAAACTTTGTGATAAGAAATCGAGCATAATGAAATGACCTCTCCAAATAATCAAAAATTGACCAAAATAAAATCAGGGTCACAGAACCGTGACCCTGAGCAATTGCATTGAAATAATTTCAAGGAATGTTCTGCGCGCCTAATGGTCCCCTAAACACCCTTCAGGGTCGTCTTCTATCGGCGCTTGAAATTCTTGAAATTTATCCATAAGTTTTCTTGTTACAATATTTTATAACCGGGTTGATTATAATCCCAGTTAAAACACCTGTCAATCAAGTAAGGCTAACAATAGGTTAATAATTTTTTGAAATTTTATTCATTTTTTCAGCCTGATGCAGCCATTCTGAGTTAGAATGATGGAAATAATCATTCAACCCTTGAAACGGAAGTCCATCGATGAACAAGATAGCCCTTACAGCAAAAATCGGTATACAGTCCTTTTGCAGTGAATTAGGAACGAAGAAACGCGTTATATTTTTTGGCATTCTGATCATTATTGTTTTGATTCTTTTTAACTCACCAAATTCACCCGGAAGCCTGAAATCTGTTACCCAAAACAGCCCTGATCTTACCATTCCAGATGTGATGGGCACTTAGACGCCGGAAAAAATTTACCAATTCTTGTCATCCATCGGTCTTGAAGGACGACAAGCATATCAATATCTGCATCTAACCACAGATCTTGCTTTTCCAATTGTTTATGGTCTATTTCTGTCAGGTTTGATCAGCCTGTTATTGAACAAATTAGAAAAACCATGTAGTGTTCTCCCCCTTTTTAGCGTTCTGGCAGCAGTGTTTGATTTGGTTGAAAATTTTATGTTTGTTAACATTACTAACAATTACCCCAACTACCCCACAAGCTTGGTGTGGGTTGCACAGGCATTCACAATCTTAAAATTTGCGATGCTTGGGGTATCCATTTTTATCATTTTATTTTTATTGACGCTTGTTTTGGCAGAAATATCAAGAACTGGTGATGAAACGAATTCTCCTACAGAATAGAAAACAATAAACTATACGCATTATCTGTAATTTTATTTAAGGCGTTTACGTCGAAAAATTAATTTGTAAAAGATATCCCTATTTATCTTCGCGCATATACGGTGTGCTTAACGCGGCAGGTGCTCCGATCCGTTTACTTAATGCCTCCCACCAAGTAATGAGCACCAAAACCAGCACGGTCATAATATATGGCATCATATTTAGGAATGATGCCGGGATATTCGTACCAGAAGCCTGTAAACGAAATTGAACAGCGTTGATCCCGCCAAAGATCAGCGCACCTAAAAACGCCCTGCCCGGGTTCCACATAGCAAATATCACCAGTGCGATCACAATCCACCCACGCCCACCCGTGATATTCTCAGACCATCCTGGCGTATAAGAAAGTGAAAGATGCGCGCCTCCCAGACCGACCAGAAGTCCCCCGATGATCGTGTAAATATAGCGGGTTCTTGTCACATTGATGCCCATCGCATCAGCGGTTTGCGGGTCTTCACCTACCGCCCTCAGGTTAAGCCCATTGCGGGTTTTATAAAGATAAAACCAGGCTAAAGGTACCAGCAAATAAATGATGTAAGTTAAGATGTCCTGATTAAACAACGCTCCAATGACAGGAATCTGGCTCAACCCGGGAATAGAAATCGTCTGCAGACGGGGGCCAACCATGCCAGCGAGATAATAATTGTTCGATTCAGGGCCTAAACGCTGACCCAGAAATGATGCCATGCCTGTGCCAAATAAAGTGATACTAAGACCGCTGACCACCTGATTAGCTCGCATGGTGACACTCAAAAAGGCGTGTATCGCCGCTAAAATACCTCCTACCAGCATTGCAATCAGGAACCCTACCCACACAAACCCTGAATAATAAGCCGCAGCAAATCCTGATACAGCACTGAGTAACATCATGCCTTCTATGCCAAGGTTGAGAACACCGGAATTTTCAGTGTAAATTTCTCCCATCGTGGCGTATACCAGCGAGGTTCCTGCTCGAAGTGTGATGGCTAAAATGGAAGTCAGTAACGCGATCATGATTGCAACTCCGATTCAATTTCTTGATCAGGGCTGATTGACGGCTCATTCTTCTGGCGGATGATCCTGAGTCGATATTCGGTAAACAAACTGCCTGCCAACATAGGGAATAGGATCAATCCCTGTAAAACAAGGCCAACTGAAGATGGCAGCCCCATGGTGAGTTGAACCTGATCCCCGCCTACCAGCAAGGCTGCCATCAACACGGCGACAAACAACACCGGGATCGACTTCAGTTGTGCCATCCAAGCGACAATAATTGCTGTGTAACCATAACCCATAGAAAACCCGGTTTGAAGGCGGCGGGATAATCCCGCTACTTCACTGGCGCCTGCCAAACCACTCAGGGCACCAGAGAGAAGCAGAGCAAGCACAATGTTTCGTGCGATTTTAATTCCCAGGTATTCTGCCGCAGTCTTATTTTCGCCAATGATTTTTAGTTCAAAACCCCATCGAGTGCGGTTGAAAATAAACCACAAAACTAAGGCCGCAATAAAAGCAAACACTAAACCAAGGTGGGCACGGTTCAGAAGCCTCGGCAGCCAGGCAGCCTCTGGGAATAAAGCAGTCCCTGGGAAGCCATAGCCCTCTGGGTCACGCCACGGTCCATAAAACAGGTATTGGGCATAAAGAATCGCCACGTAATTCAACATGAGAGATGTCAAAGTCTCATCAACACCGATGTAAGCCTTTAACACTGCAGGAATCCCTGCCCAAATTGCGCCTGCAATCGTGCCGCCAAGGATCACAGCAGGAAGTAATAATGGATCTGGAATGTATTGACTGAGGAACAAAGCTACAAAGGTGCCTGCTATCCCACCCCAAACGAATTGACCTTCAGCACCGATATTCCAAAAACGCATTTTGAAGGCAACTGCGACCCCCAAACCTGTCAACATCAAAGGGATGGCCTTGACAAGTGTTTCAGAAAATGAATAGGTGGATCCAAAGGCGCCGCGCAACATCGCAACGTAGGTTGTAATTGGATTTGCTCCCGAGCTAAGCAGCAATATGGCGCCTAAAAGTAATGCAGCAAAAAAAGAAAGCACAGGCACCAATACCATCGCCTGGCGTGATATTGATTGTCGCTTTTCAAAAACCACACGCATAAATAAATTACTCCTCTAATATCCTTATTCAGGATACCGCTTCATCAGGCAGGGCTGAGATTGGGACACCACCCATCATCAAACCCAAGGTCTCACTATCTACATGTTCTGAAGGAACAACACCCATGATCCTGCCATCAAACAGCACTGCAATTCGATCAGAGATAGACAACAGCTCATCGAGATCCTCTGAGATCAACAGAACTGCCAAACCTCTTTGCCGCTGATCAAGGAGCATTTTCCGCACAGATTCCGTGGCACCGACATCCAAACCGCGAGATGGATAAACCGCGACCATTAATCCTGAACAAGAATCGATCTCTCTCGCCAGGATCGCTTTTTGAATATTTCCGCCTGAAAGAAATTTTATCCGTGTGGCAGGTGTGGGTGTCGCAATTCTGAATAACTCGATCAGATTTTTGGCAAATTTTGTAATTTGCTTGGGCTGTAATATACCGTTCCTTGTGATCGGTTCTTTGCGATACCCTTTCATCGAGAGATTTTCAGATACAGCCATATTTCCGACTGCACCCATACCGATTCGATCTGCTGGGATATAACTCACGCCTGATTGGATCATCTGCAGCGGCGAGTTTTGCGTGACATCCTTGCCATTTAAGATGACCTGTCCCTTGGATGGCTTTTTCAGCCCGGTAACGACTTCTGCCAGGTGATTTTGACCATTGCCGGCAACACCGGCAATCCCCAAGATCTCTCCACTCTTAATTTCAAGCGAAAGGTCATTCAACGCCGGCAAACCCCTGTTGTCCATGGCACAAATGTCTTTTAATTCCAACACAGTATCACCCGGTTGACAGGGCTCCTTATCCAATCGGAAGAGAACCTCCCTGCCGACCATCAACCTGGCTAGCTCTTGCGGTGAGGTTTCGTCGGTATTCCGCGAAGCAATCAGCTTGCCCTGCTGCAGTACCAGGACTCGATCTGAAAAAGCCATCACCTCTTCCATTTTGTGAGTGATGAAGATAGCTGATTTCCCCTCTGAAGTAAGGATTTCAAGTACATGCTCCAGTTCTTGTGCTTCTTGGGGCGTCAAAACGGCTGTGGGTTCATCCAAAATCAATATCGAAGCACCACGGTAAATCAATTTGAGAATTTCCACACGTTGCTGCTCACCTACGCTGAGCTGCCAAATATAGGCAGATGGATCAACTTTTAGATGATATTGATCCGAAAGTGCCTTGATGCGTTTTGTTACTTCCTGGATTTTGGGAATGAAAGGCAAATCCTTCAATCCGAGAATGATATTTTCAGCGACGGTCATCGTGCGAACCAATTTGAAGTTCTGGTGCACCATACCAATCCCCAGGTCTGCAGCGTCAGAGGGTGAATGAATTTCAACCCGCTTACCCCCCAAATAAATTTCGCCCTCATCCTGCCGATATAGGCCGATCAGCACATTCATTAATGTGCTTTTACCTGCACCGTTCTCTCCCAAGAGAGCTAAAACCTCACCCGCATTTAAGGTAAGGTCAACCTTGTCATTCGCGAGCACGCCCGGAAATCGTTTGGTTATCCCCCGCATTTCTAATACTACTTGTAATTGTTGATTGTCCATAAATTCACATGAAGAAAATTGAAGATAATGACTTAATAAAAATAAGAGAAAAGGGGGTAAGGCCTGGCCTTACCCCCAGTAAGTGTTATTGTGAAACTGATCCGATGACACCCTCAACGAGCCAACTCATATTCAACATATCTGAATCGCTCATACATTCGCCTTCCGCCACCATTTCCTGTCCATTCTGATTATTAATTGGACCGCAGAAGACATCGTCACCAGTAAGAATGCGTTCTTTTGCTGCTTCGACCTCATCAATAACTTCCTGAGGTACTAAACCGCTGAAATCAGCTAACATGACAATATCATCATCCATGGAGCCCCAGAATTGATGGGATTCCCATGTGCCGTCCAGCGCTTTACCAACAGTGTCGATATAATAGGTTCCCCAGTTCCACATGGCGCTGGTGAGAACTGAATCACCAACAAACTGACCCATGTCGGAGTCGTAACCAATGCTCAACATGCCACGTTCCTGAGCAGCTTTTTGAGGTTCTGTAGTATCCTGATGCTGGGCGATGATATCTACACCCTGGTCAAGCAGGGATACCGCTGCCTCACGCTCTAAAACCGGATCGTACCAGGTATTTGTCCATACGAGCCGGACTTCAGCTTCAGGATTCACGGATCGGACGCCCAAAGTAAAGGCATTCAAACCCCGGATCACTTCAGGGATTTCCATGGCTGCAACGTAGCCGATGCTGTTGGTTTCGGTCATCAAGCCAGCGACGATACCCGAAAGATAGCGCGGTTGATAGATGCGCCCAAAATAAGTAGCCATATTGTCAGCCGTCTTATAGCCGGAACAGTGTTCAAAAATAACATCCGGGAATTCTGCTGCGACCTCAGCCATGTGATCCATGTAGCCAAACGAGGTAGCAAAGATCATGTCATACCCCTGTTGGGCATAATCGCGCATGATCCTCGCTGAATCTGGGCCCTCTTCAACATTTTCGATATAGGTTGTCTCGATGAGATCACCAAATTCCTCTTCGAGCATCAAACGGCCCCGGTCATGTTCAAATGTCCAACCAAGGTCACCAGGAGGGCCAATATAAACAAAGGCAATTCTAAATGGTTCTGTGGGTTCTTCAGCAACCTCTTCTTCAGTGGCTTCTGTTTCGGGCGCAATTTCAGGCTCCTCAACTTCAGGTTCTGGTGTACAACCAGAGACCAGAATCGCCACGATCAACAATAAGGTCAAACCAATCCAAGCCTTGAATTTCATTTTCCTTAATCTCCTTCATATAGTCTTTGTTTATGGGAATATTTTGAAGTCAAATGAGAAAACTTTCGATTTTTACCTCCTTTATCAAATGTTAGTTGCGCTATATCGTCGCATTCACCTCCAAATCAAGTCGTGCAACAGCAAAAACCTTACCAATAAAGGGGGAAAAATACCGGTAAATCCAAATACAGGTTTGATTATAATTAATTTGTCTGAAACTGTCTAACTCAAAAAAGTTATGAGTGAGGCATTTTAATCACAACGCTCTTTCCAGATACTCGTTGCCTGATTTCTGTGTCGAAAACTCTAAATCTAATAAATTAGCAGGTATCATTTACATTATAAAGGTTAACGTCAACAACCTTGCGTGAGTGACGAGGAAACCTCTTCAAATAAAGTAGTCTATTTGTGAAGGTCTGAAAATTTTAGCCACATAAGGAGAATAATGTCATTACAAGTACATTTTTATCGACTTCAATCCTCTGAATTTGCAGATGAGTTGAAATCGCTTTTAGATGAGGATATCAACATCACGATTGGCAGCGAGATACCAACACCTGCGGATTACGAAATCTTGATTTATCCGACACCATCCAAAGCATGGCTTGAGGCAAGCCCCAACCTGCGCGCTGTTGTTGTGCCCTGGGCAGGGGTTCCGGAAGAAACCCGGGGACTCATGGTGGATTACCCGCAAATTTCAATTCACAATCTTCATCATAACAACTTCAACACAGCCGAGCTTGGTTTTGCACTGTTGCTCTCCGCAGCGAAATTCATAGTCCCCATGGATCAGGCACTGCGGAAAAACGATTGGACACCCCGATACCAACAAACCAAAGCGATTATGCTGCGGGGAAGAACTGCACTGATCCTCGGTTTTGGAGAAATTGGCCAGGCTTTAGGTGCCTATTGTTTGGGTCTTGGGATGAATGTGATTGCGACAAAAAAGCACCCAGAACAGTACCAGGGCGAATTAAACGTTAAGATTTTTTCCGACAACCAATTACACGACCTCCTACCCAAGGCTGATGTTTTATTGATCGCCCTCCCGCTAACAGAGGAGACTGAAGACCTGATCGGCGAGGAAGAAATCATGGCAATGCCTAAGGGGTCAATTCTCGTCAACATTGGCCGCGGGCCGATTGTCAACCAGCATGCATTGTATGCAGCCCTGAAAAGCGGTCACTTACGTTCTGCCGGCAGCGATGTTTGGTATCACTATCCAGAATCTAAAGAAGCCAGGACGGATACCCCACCTGCAGATTTGCCATTTGGTGAACTTGAAAATTTTGTGCTCAGCCCGCACCGCGGCGGAATGGTTGAGGAAGTGGAGCACCAACGAGCCCATGCCCTGGCTGCCTTGTTGAATGCCGCTAACCGGGATCAACCGATTCCGAACAAAGTGGATCTAAAAGCCGGTTATTAGGATTTGTAGGAGATTATTAAATGGTATCAAACCAAGCCTTATATCGCCAGCCCATGCAGCCCTGGCCAGACCTTGCGTCATTCGGAGCGACAATAAACCTGCCAGATTTGGATCTCAATATTTTCTTCTATGAGGCGGGGGAGAAGAACAATCCCACTCTGATGCTCATTCACGGGTTAGGAGATGAAGCAGACACCTGGCGGCATGTGATCCAGCCATTATCCTCCAACTATCATGTTATTGCACCTGATCTACCCGGGTTTGGCCGTTCAGATCAGCCTGATGTCGACTACACACCGAAATTCATGATGGATGCACTGCTGGAATTGATGGATACACTCGAATTGAAACAACCCGTACTGATTGGGAATTCGTTAGGCGCGATGCTTTCACATGCCATAGCACTCAAACACCAAGAACGCATCTCGGGGATCATTCTTGTGGACGGCGCCTTGCTGCAGCACGAACCGATCAAAGATTGGTCACTGCGCCTGATGCAAGTGCCTCTGTTAGGAAAATGGCTTTACACAAGGCTCAGGAAAGACCCAAAGGCGGCATTTGACTCTTTGCGCAATGTTTATCATGACCTTGACCAACTCCCAAAGGCGGATCGAGAGTTCCTGTTTACGCGGGTTAATCAGCGCGTGTGGCGTGATGGTCAACGCAGGGCGTATCTCTCCACGCTGCGCCATATGACACGCTGGACAAAAGCGCTCCAGGCGGATTTACCTGACAAGCTCTCTAATTTCCCCACACCTACGCTTATCTTACGCGGCGAATTCGATCCCTTGTTTACACTCGAAAATGCTAAAGCCGTTGCCAGGGTCCAACCCAATGCGGAATTTCAAGAGATCAAAGGGTCAGGGCATCTTCCCCATCAGGAAACCCCAAGTCGATTTTCTGAGATAGTCAAAACTTGGTTAATTAAAAACATACCAGTTCAAAACCGTTAAACAAAAAAGAGCGGCATTACGCCGCTCTAAGTGTTTAGAAAATTGATCAGGCTTGTTTGTTCAGATAACGCTCGTAACCCATTTGTTCGATCTGGTCTAATTGCTCTTCAATCCAATCGATGTGGTCTTCTTCTTCGGTTAGGATTGATTCAACCAGAATTTTTGACCCGTTGTCACTCAGTTTGCTTGTCAGTGCAACAGCATCATTGTACATTTTGACGGCATCTTGTTCTGCACTGTGATCATTCTCAAGCATCTTCAGGACCGTATCACCAATGGTAATTTTATTGAGTTCAGAAACGATCGGGCGTCCTTCAAGGAATAAAATGCGGCCAATCAACTTTTCCGCGTGTTTCATTTCCTGAATTGCACGGTGTTCAATTGTTTCATGCAGTTTCTCATATCCCCAGTCCTCACACATTTCAGCATGAAGAAAATACTGATTGATCGCAGTTAATTCCTCAGCTAAAAGTTCATTAAGTTTATCAATAACTTCCTGTTGACCTTTCATTGGTTTATTCCTCCTTGAAATAGTGAAAATCGAAGAATCTCGTTTAATCCTATTTTACTTGATAAAAATGAGAAATCAAAATCTGCTAAATCAAACTTTCTATCCAATCTTAATCAACGGGGAAAGTTACTCAAAAGTTAAAGCTTCTTGAAGAATTGCTTGAATAGCCGCTGTATTTGGCAGCAAGACAGCCGCGCCACCTGCAGTCGTCCAACCGGTGACCTCAGATTGTCCGATCGTAAACCGTCTCACACCTTCAGCGCTATCTAATTTCGTACCCAACCTGGCAAGAGAGAGCAGTTGATCTGCCGGGATGTTGCTTTCAACCTCAGACTCATAGATGCTCATCAGCTTGGGCATCTTAATCAAGCCTGCAGGGCTGATTGCCTTTTTCGCGATCGCCTCGACGACTTCTTGTGTCCGGCGCATTCGGTCAAAATCACTTGAGTTATACCGTGCACGTACGTACCACAACGCCCAGGCGCTATTCAATTTCACCTGACCTGGCCCGACCTCGCACCATCGATCAGGGTCAAGGGATCCATCACATGCGTCTGCAGTGTAGTGCTCAGTTTCAAACTCAACCCCATCCAAGGCATCAACAACATCCAAGAATCCTTCCATGTTGATCATGGCATAGCTGGTTGGATAAACGCCGAAATTGGTTTGCATGGTCTCTGCCAGCAACGGGAATCCACCGAGCTGCATCACCGTATTGATACGCTGCTCGCCATAACCCGGAATGGATACCCAAAGATCTCTCGGGAAGGAAACCATGCTGATCTTCCCGGACTTCCTATCCATTGCGACCAGTAAGATTACATCAGTACGATAACCCGCATCAGGGCGATAGTCCGAACCCAAGACCATGTAAAGCCTCACACCTGACTCTGACTCAAAGTCCACCACGCCAGGATTTGGTTCCGGCTCTGGACCCAACTGTGTCTCAGGCGCTAAAGAACCATCGATCAACTGGAAGAATGGCAGGTGCGACCGAAAGACAGTAGCACCCAAAAAAATCATACTGACAGATATTAGAAAAACAAACGACAAAAATACAAGCAAAATCCGCTGACGCAGCAGCCTGTTTCGTGACTTCCTCATAATTTACACCTCCAAAACGCGTATTGAACAACAAGCGTTTTAAGCGAGCAATATTTATACCTTAATTAAATAAAATAAGATAGCAAAAAGCATCGTAATTTACTATTGTTTAATCATTATTTTATTATAATTCAATTTTCTATTGAGATTATTCAATTATTACCAGAACTAGATCATTGACATTCGTACCCGTCGCCCCTACTTTTATTAAACCACCCATGCTTTCGAAGAAGTGATAGGCGTCATTATCTTTGATGTACCACTCAAGCGGATTAGGTAATTCCGTAGCAGCGAATTGTGCCATTTGAGAATCAACAGCTGCACCGACTGCATCTGTGGGACCGTCCTCTCCGTCCGTAGCCAGCGAGATGAACAGCACACCATCTTTGCCAGCAATCTTTGAGACCATATGTAGCGCCAGGTCCATATTCCTGCCGCCCAAACCGCCACCTGTCACGTTAACGGTGGTTTCACCGCCAAAAATCAAACAAGCCGGCGGTTTAACAGGTTCTTCATACTGACGGACAGTCTCAATAATGCTGGCAATAAATTCTGCAACCTGTTGGGTATGCCCGGTGAGGTGCGTTGTGATGATCACGCTGTGATAACCGAGCTCGTCAGCTTTGTGTGAAGCCGCACGAGCCGAGAGAAAATTCGTGCCAACCAGGTGATTGAAAACCTTATATGGGGGCAAATCCCCTGGTTTCAATGTTTCCATTTGTTCACCGCGGACACCTGATTCAAGATATTCAAAAACCGATGTGGGCAATTCATCCATAATGCCATATTTGTGGATAATGTTTATTGCATCAGCGAAGGTTGTTGGGTCAGGGACTGCGGGTCCAGATGCGATCATATCCAACTGGTCGCCAATCACATCAGAAAGAATCAATGCATGCACAACAGCAGGCAACAATCTTTGCGAGAAACGCCCGCCCTTAACACGGTCAAGATGTTTGCGAACCGTGTTAATCTCATGAATATCTGCCCCACTCTTCAGTAACGCCCGTGTGATTTCCTGTAAATCACCAAGCGTTACGCCATCTACAGGATCAGTAAACAATGCCGAGCCACCGCCAGAAATCAGGAGCAGCACCAAATCACGAGGCGTAAATACCGGTAGACTGGAGAGTAAGGATTGAGTCGCCTGTACAGATGCTTCCGTCGGTACAGGATGACCTCCAACAGAGACCTCTAATTTATCCTGGAAACCATTCTCTGCTAAAAATTTTGGGTCCTTTGTTATGACGCGGGCAAAACTTATCCGGTCACTGCCCAACCGCTCGATGACGGCTTTTGCCATTGGCACTGCGGCTTTACCGAAACCCAGCAAGAAGATCCGCTCAAAATCACCCAGACGAACGCCCTGGTCACAGATATTCAATAAATCACCATCAAGGATGAGATTTTTTTCAATACTTCGCTCTGGCGATGCCGCATCAATAGCAGCAGCCATGATCTCACAGGCAGCCTGCCCTGCAGCGCCATTTCTTTCAAGAACATCATTTGCGAACTTTATGGGGGGGATAAAAATTCCTTGACCAGATTTCACGATAATCCTCTATAATTCAATAGATAATTGTCATAATCACATTTGTATCCATTGATTATAAGGTACAATACCCGATGGTAAAATGTGACATTTACATTTAATATCAAATAATAATTTTGACACTTAGGAGGAACACGTGGATGATGTATTGACCGGTCTTCTCAGACCCAAATCGGTAGCAATTGTTGGGGCTTCGACCACACCGGGGAAAATTGGACATACTGTTGTAAAAAATCTCATTGAGAGTGGGTATCAAGGCGGGATCTATCCCATCAACCCCTCAGCGGATGAGATTTTAGGTTTAAAGGTCTACAAATCTGTTCTTGATATTCCAGAACCCGTAGACGCAGCCGCCATAACCGTCCCTGCAAAATTTGTTTTGGATGTTGCGAAGGAATGCGGCGAAAAAGGCGTAAAGGGTTTAATCGTCATCACTTCTGGCTTTAGCGAAGTGGGCGAAACCGAAATGGAGCAAGAACTCGTAGCCATTGCGCACCAATATGGGATGCGCGTGCTCGGCCCGAACGTGGTCGGTACATTATCCAACTCGGATAACCTGAATGCCTCCTTTGCACCCTTCCTCCCGTTAGATGGTTCAGCCTCGCTTGTATCGCAAAGCGGTGCACTGCTGATCGCGATCGATGCCATCACCTACACACGGCGGATTGGGTTTGATAAGCTGGTTTCCATCGGCAATATGTCCGATGTCAATTTCGCTGATATGGTCGGCTGGCTGGATGAAGACGAGAACACCAAGTGTATCTCCTTCTACATTGAAGGCTTAAAAGAAGGCCGCCGGTTCATTGATGAATCCCTAAAGGTTTCTAAACCCATCGTGGTTTTGAAGGCAGGCGTTTCAGAACACGGCGCTGCAGCAGCGGCATCTCACACTGGCTCACTTGCTGGCGCACAAAAAGTTTATGGCGCTGCCTTCAAACAGGCAGGCGTGATTGAAGCCACTGACCTCAGCGATCTGTTTGACTGTACACTGGCATTATCCTTAGAGCCCCCAATGAAGGGTGAAAACCTGCTGATCATCACGAATGGCGGCGGTGTGGGCGTTCTGGCCACCGACTCGGCAGAAAAATATGGCGTTCCTCTGAATTTTGCCCCTGAATCTGTCCAGGCTGAACTTAAAAAGCACATGCCTTCCTTTGGCTCAGCCAAAAACCCAGTTGACCTGACCGGTATGGCTGGCAATGATTGGTATCACGACTCAACAAAATTTGCCTTTGCACACGATTGGGTAGATGGTTTAGTTGTGCTCTACTGCGAAACCGCGATGACCAACCCGATGGAAATCGCCAAATCGATCCATAAAGCGATCACAGATACAGGCATCACACATAAACCTGTCACCGTTTCCTTTGTTGGCGGCGAACGCTCCGACGAAGCCATGCAGTGGCTCGTGGAAAACGGCATTCCTGCCTATAACGCACCCGACCTGGCTGTAAGAGCGATGGGCGCCTTACGCGAATATGCCCGTCTTGAAGCAATGAAAGCCGAACCGATCCAAAACGACCACAAGGTTGATCGGGATACAGCCCGTGAGATCATTGCCAAAGTGCGCAAAGATGGCCGCACAGGCATGACAGAAATCGAATCCAAGAAGATCTTTAATGCTTATGGGCTGCCCACCGTTCGCACAGAACTGGCAACCAACGAAGAAGAAGCTGTTTCAATGGCGGAAGAAATCGGTTTTCCGGTCGTTTTAAAGATCGTATCACCAGACATTCTTCACAAATCCGATGCAGGTGGCGTGAAAGTCAACATCAAAGATGAAGCCGGCGTCCGTGAAGCCTATAAAACGATCCTCGAAAACGCCAAAAACTACAAAGCTGATGCTGACATTCATGGCCTTGTCATCCAGGAGATGGCACCCTGGGCAACAGAAACGATCATCGGCTCCGTCAACGACCCCACATTTGGGGCAACAGTCATGTTCGGTCTCGGCGGCATCTTTGTTGAGGTCCTCAAAGATGTGACCTTCAGGGTCGCACCTATTTCGGAGAAAGAAGCCGCTGCTATGCTGGATGAAATCCGCGGCGCCCCAATTCTCGATGGCACCCGGGGTGAATCACCTCGCGATAAAAAAGCATTGGCCAGCGTATTAGCCAAGTATGCCTTTATGATCACCGACCTGGCTGATGAAGTAGCTGAGTCTGATGCGAATCCTGTCCTGGTTTATGAAGAAGGACAGGGCGTCAAAGTGGTGGACGCTCGCATCATTCTTAAAAAGAAATAGCAGTCCATAAATAATCCTAAGATTAAAGCCACTGCGCGCAGGTTATGCGCAGTGGCTTTTTCTCTGGGTTGAATTCACTAATAGGATAAGATGTTAAGTTAATAAACAGAAATCTGTTGTTAACCCCTTGAGCCTACTGAATTTCATTGATTTGATGTAAAATTGAGGTCAATGAAGAATAAAAATATAGAGAAAGTATTCTAATATGAAGAATTTTTTAATAGACATGGATGGCGTTTTGGTGCATGGCAGCCGGATCATTCCGGGTGCTGACGAATTTATCCAAAAGCTTATCGATCAGGAGCGAAAATTTCTACTGTTGACGAACAACCCGATGTACACGCCGAGAGACCTGGCGCATCGCCTCCAGGCGACTGGGATTCACATTCAAGAGGATCAAATTTTTACATCCGCACTCGCCACTGCATCGTTCTTACACCGTCAACGCCCAGATGGCAAGGCATTTGTTTTAGGGGAAAGCGGTCTGACTGAGGCAATCCACGATATCGGCTATGTGATCACAGATATGAACCCGGACTACGTTGTGCTTGGTGAGACACTGGCTTATAACTTCCAGATGATCAAAAAGGCTATTCGTCTGATCCACGATGAAGGAGCGCGATTCATTGCCACCAATCCTGATCCATCAGGCCCCAGTGAGGGCGGTATCGTGCCTGCATGCGGTGCGATGGCAGCCTTGATCGAGTCTGCCAGCGGTGTGTCACCCTATTTTGTCGGTAAACCCAACGCCTTGATGATGCGCACAGCGCTCAATTACCTGGATGTGCACTCAGAAGATACGATTATGATCGGCGACCGGATGGATACAGACATCGTGGCTGGCGTGACCAGCGGTATGGAAACTATCCTGGTTTTAAGCGGCGTCACAAAAGAAGAAATGATTGACAAGTACCCCTACCTGCCAACCCACATAAAACACGCAGTCGCAGATATTAACCCGGAGGAGTTCGATAATTGACAGGTCCGGGTCAATGGGTATAATCCTAATATATGACAAATAAGACCATATCACGCAGAAATTTTCTCAAGCTGGCCGGGGTGAGCCTTGGATCCCTCGCCTTCAGCCCCATGCGCAAAGAAACACGCTTTTTCCCAAAAAGGCGTTTGATGCGTGTCGCTAAGATTGCGAAAGACGGCGAGGTTACCTCGGTCAGCATTCATTCTGCTCCTGATGAGGAAAGCACCATCCTTTACCAGCGGTATAAGGATGATCTGATGAATGTGTATGACGAGATCGAATCAGAAGCGGGTCCTGAATACAACCCCATCTGGTACCGGGCCTGGGGAGGATATGTCCACCGTGCCTATTTGCAAGAAGTGGAACACATACTCAACCCGGTATCCGATACCATCCACAAAGATGGTCAATTAGGTGAAGTCACCGTACCCTACACCAGCGCACTCAGATATACCCCGATGAACGGTTGGGAGCCGGTTTACCGTCTGTATTACCAGACAACCCACTGGATTCGGGACATCATCACGGGGCCGGATGGGCAACCCTGGTATGAGATTGAAGACGAACTGGATCGGTTGCGCTATGCCACACCAGCAGAGAACATGCGGATTTTATCCGATTCAGAGTTTGATCCAATCTCTCCTGACGTCCCAATCGGCGAAAAACGGATTGAAATTTCCATCTCACGGCAAGAGCTGACGGCTTTCGAAGGTGATGAAATCGTGATGCAGACGAAAATCGCCAGTGGTGCGTTGACGCCTCAGAAAGAAACCCCCTCCGGTGAGTTCAGGGTTCAATCCACCTACCCCTCAAAACACATGGGTGGTACCACACGGGACAATATCTATGCCTACGTCCTTCCGGGCGTTCCCTGGAACTGCTTCTTTGCAGAGGGGATTGCGACACACGGCACTTATTGGCACAACAATTTTGGCATCCCGCAATCCAGCGGGTGCGTCAATATGCGCAATCATGAGGCAAAATGGCTGTTCAGGTGGGTGACTCCAGTTGGCGGACCGCATGATGTGTATATCACCGGATTTGGCACCCGCGTATCCGTCGTTTAATTACACAAATTCCATAAATACTTGATTTGCGACCATAATCCCCCTGTCTGTCAGACACAGACGGGCATGGTCGGTGTTTTCCCAGGCGACCAACCCACGTTTGATCAGCAAATCAATTTCAACCGCAAAGACATCTTCCATCTCCATCTCATATAAGCGCCGGAATCGCTCAGCGGATGCACCTTCCTGAATTAAGCGCAATCCCAGCATCATGAAATCTTTCATTTGTGTTGCTTGATCAACAGGTGTGGCATTGATCGTCGCTGGTGAACATGGAAATTCAGCTTCATACCGCTGCGCCTGTTTGATAAGATGCAGATACTCAAACAAATCCGCTGAATTTTCGGTGCGCACACCCCTTGCATAGCCATGCGCTCCAGTTCCGAATCCCAAATAAGGTTGGTTTAACCAATATTGAAGGTTATGCCGGCAGCGGTAGTCGAAGTTATCACTCCTTTTTGCCCAATTCGAAATTTCGTAATGCTCAAATCCTTCAACCTGCAGTGTTTCGATCGCTAACTCGTACATATCCCCTTCCAGGTCCTGATCCTGCGGCGCAATTAAACCGCGTTGATACCAGGTATGCAGCGGTGTACCCGGCTCAATGATCAGTGAATATAACGAAAAATGTGTGGGTTTGAGGTTGAGTGCCTGTTGTAAAGACGCCTCCCACCCGGGCAGGTCTTGACCCGGCAGACCAAAGATCATATCCAGGTTGATGTTCTCAAAACCAGCCTGTTTACTCAAATAAACGCCCTGGATGACCTCTTCCACCGAATGGATCCGGTCTAGGCGGCGCAAATCTTCAGGTTTCATGGATTGCACGCCAAGGCTGATCCGGTTGAAACCGATCTCCCGTAATTCTTTTAGATAAGACGCAGAAATCGTCCCCGGGTTAGCTTCTAAACTGATCTCGCAATCCAGCGATAAATCAAAGGTTGAGCGTAATAATTCGAATAATTGAGCATAATCAGGTATTTCAACAAGTGATGGCGTTCCCCCACCAAAGTAGATCGAATGCACCGAAATTGACCCAATCCGCTCCATTACTATACGAAATTCTTTGATTAATGTTGTCATATAAGCCGGAATATGCCTTTGCTGACCGGCTGTGGTGATAAAATCGCAGTAATGACAGCGGTGCTTACAGAATGGGATGTGGAAGTAAAGACTGTAATTCATCTTGTGGTTAATAATACCTTCGATCGGCGTTATGGCACCCCTAATCATCGATATTGCCTAATTTCTTTGGCTTGAGGTATACTTGACGCGAATTATTATGAACCAAGAAACGAACAACCCAAAAACGAAACTTTGTCCAGTATGCGGAACACGTTTGAATCAATCCGCAACACGCTGCCTGGTCTGCGGTACAGAATTAGATTCGGTTGCTGAAAGCAAAAAATCCCCTGAAGTGCGTGCAAAGCGCCTGCCTGAAATTACACTCAGCCTTCCTGCTGCACTGGGGATTTTAGCACTGTTTTTAATTCTCGCTGCAGCTGCGATCTTCTTCATCCTCAGAGAAACACCCCCTGCTGAAGGTGCTGAAATCACACCCATTGCCGGGTCAGCGACACCCAGCCCTACCATAACGATTACCCCCACCGTGACAAGCACTGCCACGCAAGCCCCAACCTGGACGCCGCTGCCCCCGATTGAATACACGGTCAAATCCCTTGATTCATGCGCTGGCATCGCAGCCTCCTTTGGTGTATCTGTCCAGAGCATCATTCTTGAAAATAACCTCTCTGCGAATTGTGATATTTTCGAAGGTCAGGCGTTATCAATTCCACAACCAACACCGACTGCTTCACCTCAGCCTACAGCAACATTGAGCGATGCAGAAAAGACCGAGATTGCCTGTGAAACGATCAATTACGAGGTGGAAGCCAACGACACCCTGAGTTCCATTGCTGATACCTATGACGTCAGCATGGCAACCATCAGAGAATACAACGGCATGGTCAATGATACCGTGTATGAAGGCCAGCCTTTGGTCATCCCGCTCTGTTTGCGTGAACCCACACCCGGGCCGACACCCACACCCACTCAATTGCCACCCTACCCCGGACCGAACTTACTGCTGCCTGCAGATGGGGCATCATTCACGTCAAGTGCAGACACAATCACCTTGCAATGGGCTGCCGTAGGTGAATTGGAAGGCAATGAAGCTTACGCTGTGACAATCATTGACCTGACCAGTGATGATGATCAAACAATTGTCGAATACGTGACGGATACATCCTTCATCGTGCCCGATTCTCTTATGCCAACCGACGGTAAACCACATATTTTCCGGTGGTCCGTGTATATTGTCCGGCAGGTTGGAACAGATGACGAGGATGAAAATAACTGGGAAACTGCCGGTAATAAGAGTGACGAGCGCGTCTTTAGCTGGTTCAGCATCGCCGGAGATACAACGTCAGATAATTAAAAATTATGAAGATAAAAAACCGGAGGATAATTCCTCCGGTTTTTGTTTTAAGTCTTAGGTAACTTGCTTTAATCCCCTTCTTCTAGCCGTTCAAGATACCTTGTCGCCTGGATCGCTGCTGCCGCACCCATCCCGGCAGACGTGATCACCTGGCGGAAATCAGGATCAGCCACTTCACCCGCCGCAAACAAGCCAGGCACGGATGTTTCCATATTCTTGTCAATAACAATATAGCCTTCCTGATCCAATTCTAGCTGCCCCGCAAATAACTCAGTATTGGGTGTATGCCCGATAAAAATGAATACGCCATCCGTTTCGTTAATGCTTTCTTCACCGGTTCTGACATTTTTAAGTCTTACGGATTGCACAGCATTCTCTCCCAGGATTTCTGTAACGACCGTATCCCAGATGAATTTCATTTTAGGGTTGGCAAAGGCGTGTTTTTGGAGAATTGCACCCGCCCTGAGTTCATCTCGCCGATGAATAACCGTTACAGAGTTTGCAAACCGTGTCAGGAATAAGCCTTCTTCAATCGCCGCATCACCACCCCCAACAACAACGATGTCTTTTTCTTTGAAGAACCACCCGTCACATGTGCCGCAATAAGAAACACCACGACCTGTGAGTTCTTTTTCACCGGGCACATCTAACTTCCTGTGGTCAGCACCGGTTGAAATAATCACGGAATTGGCTTTGTAAGTCTTGTCATATGCCTGAATAACAAATGGACGCTGACTAAAATCAACGCTGGTTGCCTGGTTCATCTCAATCTGAGCACCAAATCGTTCAGCGTGCGTCTGAAATAATTGCCCCAAATCAGCACCGCCAATGCCCTCAGGGAAGCCAGGATAATTGTCGATGGTCGATGTGATGGACGCCTGACCATGTAAGGTCATGCCGGTCAAAACCAGAGGATCCACATCCGCCCTGGCCGCGTATAACGCTGCAGAAAGACCGGCGGGTCCCGATCCGATGATAATCAATTTTCTTTCTTCGATCTTTGTTTCATTGGTATTAGCCATAAAAATATCTCACTCCTTAAAATTTTTCATACCTTATTATGATGCAGTCCATACTGGTTTGGTTACATTCACAGGGATTAATTATCTCCAACAACATCTATCACGTCAAATCATATCACACTGCCGTCTTCAAATTGGCTAAGTTTGTATTTTTTCACGCCAAATTTGGTAACTTGTTCTATAATCAAGTGGTATTAATTCATAGGAAGGATAAAAATGAGCCAAGACAAAATTAAAAGCGCAATTTTACAATATCAATCGAATTTTGATGATCTTTACGAGGAATATTTGACTTTTCTTAAGATCCCCTCGGTTTCAACATCAGCGGAAAATGCGAGCGACATCCAAAAAGCAGCAGACTTTTTAGTGCAGAAATTAGAAAGTATTGGATTTAAACAAGTAAAAGCACATCCGACCCCGAAGCACCCGATTGTGTATGGTGAATATCTGGTTGACCCGGAAAAACCGACGGTTTTGCTCTACGGCCATTATGATGTCCAGCCACCTGACCCCATTGAGGACTGGCACACAGCGCCATTTGAACCTGAGTTGCGCGGTGATAATCTCTATGCACGTGGTGCATCTGACATGAAGGGACAAATTTGGGCGACCATTTCTTCCCTGCAGGCTGTTCTTGAAACAAGTGACCTCTCCCTGAATGTAAAATATTTGATCGAGGGAGAAGAAGAAATCGGTTCACCCAGTCTGGACATATTCCTTAAAGAACACCAAACAACACTTAAGTGCGATCTGGTTCTCAACCCGGATGGCGGGATGATTGCACCTGACAAGCCCACGATCATTTATGCATTGCGCGGAATGGCATATTTTGAGCTCCGTTTGTATGGACCCAAAGCAGATTTGCATTCGGGCACTTTTGGCGGTGTCGTCGGCAACCCGGCAAACATTCTCAGCAAAGTCATCGCAAAAATGCACGATGAAAACTGGCAAGTGACGCTACCCAGGTTTTATGATCGCGTTAGGCAGATCTCACCAGAAGAAAAAGAAAATTTGTCACGGCTCGGCATGGACGACAATTTCTATTTGGAAATCAGTGGCGCACCTCAATTAAGCGGCGAGAAGGAATTTCCCCCGGTTGAAAGAACCGGCGCTCGCCCAACCCTGGATGTAAATGGAATTTATTCAGGCTACATTGAAAAAGGCGCCAAAACCATCATCCCTTCCTACGCAATGGCCAAAATTTCTACCCGTTTAGTCCCAGATCAGGACCCCGAAGAAGTGCATGCCAGCATGAGGGAATTCCTCAAAGAGACTGTGCCTGACTCTGTTCACTGGGAACTGGATTACTTATCCGGGGCACCCGCATACATCACGGAAGAAAACGTGCCCGGTCTTGATTGCTTTTCAAAATCATTAGAGGAAACCTGGGGCACAAAACATCTTTTAAAACGCGAAGGCGGTTCGATCCCCGTGGCAACAGCCATGAAAGAGATCCTGGGCGTTGATTCGATCATCACCGGGTTTGGCTTGCCCGATGATCAGATCCATTCACCCAATGAACATGTACATATTCCCACCCATCGCAAGGGCGTAGAAGCCCTGATCAGGTTTTTCTTGAATTTTTAATCGTAGATAAGAAAAGGATAATCTTTTGAAACAAAATTTACCATCATACGGCGGTCAGGCAGTGATCGAAGGCGTACTAATGCGCGGAAAATCGTCTGTGGCCATGGCTAACCGAACACCCGATGAGCAAATCGTCGTTCACAAAGAAAAATTGGGCGGCATTTACACCAGCAAACTGGCGAAGATCCCATTTCTTCGTGGACTGATCGTCCTTTGGGACTCTCTGGGGCTGGGAATGCGCTATCTGACCATGTCCGCCAATGTGCAGACTGGGGAGGATGAAAAACTTGAAGGGCCAATGCTTTACCTCACATTGGCGCTCTCATTAGCCATTGGCATTGGCTTCTTTTTTCTGCTCCCTGCATTGATCTCAGGACTGGTGGCAAACTACACCACCGTCAGCCCCTGGGTTATCAATCTGCTTGAAGGAGTGATTCGTTTGGTGTTATTGATCGCATATATTTGGGGCATCGGAAAAATGCCAGATATCGCCCGTGTATTTATGTATCATGGCGCTGAGCATAAAACAATCAATGCCTTTGAAGACGGGGCAGAACTTACCCCTGAAAACGTCAAACCTTATTCCGTTGAGCATTCTCGGTGCGGCACATCTTTTATACTCACTTTAGTGTTGCTGTCCATTCTGATCTTCTCGTTGATGGGGCCAATGCCCCTGCATTGGCGTTTGTTATCCCGCTTATTGATGATCCCGGTCCTGGCAGGCATATCTTATGAATATATCCGGTTGCTTTCAAAATTCATGGAATCACCTTTTGTGAAGGCGATCATCAAACCCAATTTAGCCTTACAGCAGTTGACCACCCGTGAACCCACCTTGGAGATGCTTGAGGTTTCAATCCGAGCCTTTAACGAGATGAAGGCGATGGAAGACGAAGACATAACAGCATAAGCAGTAAACAAAGCTATTGGAGGGCTGAGAAGCATGAGCCAGTGGCGAACATTGATCATAGGCATTTTGATTGGACTACTTGTCGGCGGTTTGATATATCTAATATCCAGACCGCCGTCTGGTGAGCCGATCATTTTAAAGCAAGCGCCAACTGCGACCAAAACATCTCCGCCTAAAGCGACACCCACACCCCAACCTATTATGGTCCAGATTAATGGTGAAATTGCGGCACCAGGCGTTTATCCGCTTGATCAGGATGCCCGATTAAGCGATTTGATTGAGCTTGCTGGCGGTTTGACTGAAAACGCTGACGAGAAGCGGGTTAACCAGGCATCGGTTCTGCAGGATGGTGATTATTTCTACATTCCCAGGATTGATGAAGAGGTGCCTGAAACCGCCAGAAACGCATTTTTGGATATCTTCATAGACCAGAACCCGTCTTATGACTATCCCCTCGATCTGAACAGCGCCACACAAGACGCGCTTGAAACACTGCCGGGTATTGGCCCAACCAAAGCCGCCAGTATCATCAACTACCGAGACCAAAATGGGCCTTTCGTATCCATTGAAGAACTGATGAATGTAGAAGGGATTGGGCCTGAAACATTTACAAGCCTCAAAGATTTGATCACCATAGGACAATAAAATGAAAACGAAATATCACATCGAGGTTACACAAAACGCGTTGAAAGGTCGATTTTCATCACAAGCTTTGGATGCTATCGTTCAGGCCAATATCAAACAGGACAGGATCAAAAATCAATTTGGGCATGATTACATCCACTTTGACGGCAGTGCCTTTGCACAGGGTTTCAGTTATATTGACGAACAATACGAAATTATCCTCAACAGCATCGACAAAAATGATTTCATGCAAGCCAGAACCGCTCTCGGGCGTCTGTGCCATTCATGGCAAGACTTTTACAGCCACAGTAATTATGTGAAACTGTGGCTTGAGAAATTCAATGCTCAAAACCCCAAAGAAGTTGTTCCAGATGATCAACAGATCATGCAGCATCCTGATCTAAAATCTGGGAAGAATTATGGCATAATCGAATTCATTGCCATGCTGCCAATCCTCTCTTCCCTGATCACACCTCGTATGCCTGCTGATTCACATGCCCGCATGAACCTTGATAGCCCGAAAGCCGGTGATCTTTTCCAGTTTGCCTATTGGGCTAGCCTGAAAACAACTCAGATCGAATGTGACCGTCTGATAGACAAGTTACAAGCGCTCCAGATTGATCCGGTGAGAATTCAATCGTTTAAGGGATTTTAAGAAGGTGAATGAAAGGTATAATCATGATTATGAGCAAAAAAGATGAAATCCAAAAAGCACTAACGGCAGCGATGAAAGCCCGAGATGAAGACACTAAACGTACCCTGCGCCTTGTCATGTCCGCCATCAAGCTGGCGGAGGTAGAGCAAGGCGGAGAAATAGACGATTCTAAAGTCTTGAGCATCCTGCAAAAAGAAGTGAAGACCCGGGAAGATGTAATCGAAGAATCAAAAAGGGCAAACCGAGAAGAACTCGTCAAAGCCGCGGAAAGAGAGATCAAGATTCTCAACCAATTCCTCCCGCAACAAATGGATCCAGAGGAGTTGCGCCAGCTTGCGAAGCAAGTCATTGACGACCTTAACGCATCAAACATCAAAGATATGGGCGAAGTGATGAAGCATTTGATGCCCAAATTACAGGGACGTGCCTCAGGGCAGGATGCAAGCAAAACTGTCCGGGATTTGCTCCAAAACTAACCAATTCTATGACTGCCAACACCCAGCCAAAAAAGCAACCGCGCCAATCAAGATTAGCTAAGATCACCATCTTAGCATTTACGGCGATTCTTGCTTTTCTGACTCTGGTCTTACCCGATTCTTTCAGCCAATCTTCCTTCCCGATGGAAATTGGTGATGTCGCCACACAAGACATCCTGGCACCTTATTCATTAACTTATGAGAGTGAAATCCTGACAGAGCAAGCCCGTCAAGAAGCAGTCAGGGCAGTCGATCCCATTTATTTACCTACAGACCCAAGCATAGGCCGTCGGCAGGTTGAACACCTGCGGACAATCCTTTACTATATCAACACCGTCCGGCAAGATGACTTCGCATCACAAGAAGAGAAAATCTCGGATATCTCAGCCATCGAAGAATTGAAGTTATCTGAAGAACTCATTACTCAAATCCTGATCATCAGCGACTCTCGCTGGGAAGCAATTGAATCCGAAGCGACCAACGTCCTTGAACAGATCATGCGGAATACATTGCGAGAGTCCGACATCTACGCCGCGAAACGAAATATTCCCTCTCTCATTGATTTTTCTTTTCCGCAGGATCAAGCAGATATCGTCGTAGGCCTTGTGGAACCTTTCATCGTCCCAAATAGCCTGCACAGCGAAGAGCAAACACAGGCAGCAATTGATGAAGCCCGGGAGAGCGTTGACCCTGTCATTCGATCATTTATTGTAGGAGAAACACTTGTTCGACGCGGGCAAATCATCAGGGATGTGGAATGGGAAGCCTTACAGCGCTATGGTTTGATCCAACCCGAAAACCGCACAAAAGATCTTATCGGTGCGGCAGTTCTCACTTTAACCATCAGTGTTTTAATCATTCTTTATTTCACTCACGAACGAAGCAATGAAGCCTATTCCGTCAAGGCATTGATGTTACTTGCGGTGACTTTTATCATCTTTTTAGCGGCAACCCGCTTCATTGTTCTTGGACGAACGATTGTGCCTTATATTTTCCCGGTAGCTGCGTTCAGCCTGACACTTTCAGTTATTTTTAATTTTGAAGTTGCGGTAATTTTCTCTTTCATCTTAGGAATCATGGCAGCTTATGGTAATCCCACTGGCTTAGATCTGACGATCTTTTATGCACTTCCGCCGATAATTGGGATGCTCACCATGGGTAAAGCCAGGCGCATCGCCGCTTTTTTCCTGTCTGGGATCACAATTGGTTTAGCCGGCATCGGCATCGTCCTCGGCTACCGTCTTGCTGATTCAGCCACAGATTGGATCGGGATTGCAACCCTTTCAGGTGCCTCCATTGTCAATGGCATCGCTACTGCCGGGTTGACGCTTTTATTGCAGTATATTTTTTCGCAATTATTGGGGAAAACAACCGCCCTACAGTTATTGGATACCTCACGTCCAGATCATCCGCTCCTGCAGCAAATCCTCAGAAATGCGCCAGGAAGTTATCAACACAGTTTACAGGTCGCCAATTTAGCCGAACAAGCAGCAGAAGCAATTGGTGCAGATGGCTTGCTCGTACGTGTCGGAGCAATCTATCATGATTGTGGCAAAGCGCGCAACCCTCAATTTTTCATCGAAAACCAGGTTCAGGGAGAACTCAATCCGCATGATGAAATTGACCCAGTCGTCAGTGCAAAGACCATCATCAGTCATGTGATAGATGGTGTTGAAATCGCCAAGAAATATCACCTGCCGAAAAATATT
This sequence comes from Anaerolineaceae bacterium, assembly GCA_016841365.1. GTDB lineage: Bacteria > Chloroflexota > Anaerolineae > Anaerolineales > Anaerolineaceae > Brevifilum. Next base: position 18,455 of record JAENZI010000005.1, on the reverse strand, counting down.
ATCGACTTTATTAGGGAGCATCACGGCACCATGCACACCCACTACCAGTATTCTCAGGCACTGGAAGATGCCAGTGATCCTTCAGAAGTGGACAAATCTCTATTCACCTATCCGGGGCCCCGCCCTCAATCTCGAGAAACCGCGCTATTAATGCTGGCTGACGGCACTGAGGCACGCGCCCGCGCCGAAATCCCAAAAGATGAACAGGAATTGCGCTCGCTTATTGAAACAGTTGTTGACTTTTATACAAAAAATGAACAGCTCAAAGACACGAACCTGACTCTTAAGGACTTAGAAATAGTCAAAGATTCTTTCTTCAGAACATTAAAAGGCACTTATCACCCAAGAGTCAAATATCCACCGTTGGATAATGAAAAAACCCGCCCAAGCGGAAACGAAACAAACAGATAAACTGAAATGATTGAAATTCAGAAGACCCAAAACAATCTCAATAATATTGATCTATCATTCTTGAAAGCGGCCATTGAAGCGACCCTCGGACGGATCGATCAATCCGATGTGGATATCACACTGCGCCTGACCGATGACCAGGAAATGCGCAAACTGAATCACAGGTATCGCGGGATAGACCAAACCACCGATGTGCTTTCTTTCTATGAAGGTTTTACCGACCCCGAGACGGGACGCCATTACCTTGGGGATATTGTTATCTCAGTTGACAAGGTGCAACAACAAGCACCGGAAAATCACCACACCACAGAAGAGGAATGTGCATTTTTGGCAATTCATGGCACTTTGCATCTTTTAGGGTTTGATCACGATGAACCGGAGAGAAAAGCTGAGATGTGGGATTTGCAGGATAAATTATTTGCTGACCTGCTCTTAAAACATAAGGAGAAAAAAGAATGAAGAATTCACCTGGCGTCCGATTGTGGGGCAAAGTTTACATCCTTCTTGGTGCATTGGGCATCTTATTTTGCATCGCTGTGATTGCAGCGATATGGCTCGTTAAGCCTAATCTGGAAAATTCAGCGAACGGGGCATTGGATTCTTTCGATGACGTCCTTCAGACCACCCAGGATGGTATTTTGGTTCTTGATAGCACACTGGAAAACACAAACTCTAATTTACAGGTGCTGATTTCATTGATAGAAAACCTTGATGGCACGTTTGGCTCTATCACAGAGTCGTTAGAAAGCTCCGGAGCTTTGATCGGTGATGATATCCGATTGACCATCATTGAATCACAAAACGCATTATCTTCTGCGTCTGCCAGTGCAGAAATTATCCACAAGACATTATCATTTTTAGCTTCTATTCCGCTGATCGGCGTCGATTACGAGCCTGATGTGCCACTGCATCTCAGCCTCGATCAAATGGCAGGATCAATGGATGATATCCCAGAATCGCTTGAGAGTATCGAACAATCCCTTGTCGTTACCGCAGATGGTGTGACCTTGCTTAATGATGACCTGCTTGTTCTATCTCAAGATCTCGAGAAGTTTGAATCGGATATCGAAGACGCTCAAGTCGTTCTCGAAGAATATGATAACATCATCAGTAGGATGGAGAGAACAAGCGGCAAATTACAGAACAACCTCAATAAATATTTGATAATTGCCAACCTCTTCCTAACCGGAATTTTCTTCTGGCTGGGTGTTGCTCAGAGCAATGTCCTGCTTCAGGGGATTGCGTATGTCAACGACGAAGTTGAGGTTGTCAACCTCTCAGATGTCAGACGGGAATAACAATCTATTGTCAACCAATAACAAAAGGAGATTTTATGAAACATTTTCTTGACCTTGCGGATTTCACCTCAGACGAGATTCGCCATTTGCTCGATTTAGGTTCAACACTAAAACAAGAGCTGAAAAATGGAGAATTTCGGCCAATCCTCAAAAACAAAGTGCTGGCAATGGTATTCCAGAAACCAAGCCTGCGCACACGGGTCAGCTTTGACATGGCGATGCGGACGCTGGGCGGTGATGCGCTTTACTTATCCCCCCAGGAAATCGGGTTGGGTAAACGGGAGTCGATCGCCGATGTTGCCAGAGTCTTGTCCGGGTATGTGCAGGTCATCATGGCGCGTGTTTTTGCGCACGAGCATGTCCTTGAGCTGGCTAAATGGGCTAGCGTACCTGTGATCAATGGCTTGAGCGACTACAACCATCCCTGCCAGGCAATGGCTGATGCACTCACCATCTATGAGGAATTTGGCAATTTGAAGGGTTTGACGATTTCATACATCGGCGACGGCAATAACGTGGCTGTGTCACTGATGAAAGTCGCCACAAAACTAGGTGCTGATTTCCGCATCGCGAATCCTGAGGGTTACGATATGCCCGAAGCTGATATTGAGCAAAGCAAGAAGTTTGCTGAGCTTTCTGGTGGATCCGTTACACTGCTGCGAGAGCCACAAGCTGCTGCAGATCAGGCAGATGTGATTTATACGGATACATGGACCAGCATGGGACAAGAGGAAGAAGCGGAAAATCGGAGAAAGGTATTCCCTCCCTACCAGGTAAATCAAGAAATTGTGAAATTAGCAAAACCTAAAGCCATTGTTTTGCATTGCCTTCCCGCACATCGCGGCGAGGAAATCACTGATGAAGTTGCTGATGGACCGCATTCACGCTTGTTTGTCCAGGCGGAAAACAGAATGCATGCACAAAAAGCAATCCTCGTAGACTTACTAACTGAAGGAGAATCAGATGCAAAATAGTGACTATTTCATCCATTTGGAAGAGGAATATGGGGCGCACAACTACCACCCGCTGGATGTCGTAATCTCTAAAGGCGAAGGCGTTTGGGTTACGGATGTAGAGGGCAATAAATACCTGGATTGTTTGAGTGCTTACTCGGCATTGAACCAGGGCCATAATCATCCCAAAATCAAGCAAGCGGTGATCGATCAGCTCGATCGTTTGACGTTAACCTCCCGCGCATTCCGCAACGATAAACTCGGTCTTTTCTATAAAAAACTCTCGGATATGACCGGCTATGAGATGTCATTACCTATGAACAGCGGTGCCGAAGCAGTGGAAACAGGGATCAAGGTCGCCAGGAAATGGGGTTATCTGGTTAAAGGTATTCCCCAAAACAAGGCTGAGATCATCGTCGCCGAGGGGAACTTCCACGGCAGGACAACCACGATTATTTCTTTCACTTCAGAAGAGGATTATAAAAAGGATTTCGGCCCCTTTACGCCAGGCTTCCCCATGGTGAAATATGGGGATATCGATGCCTTGAGAGATGCGATCAATGAGAATACCGCTGCAATCATGCTGGAACCGATCCAGGGAGAAAACGGTATTTTAATACCTCCCAAGGGTTATCTCAAAGATGTTGAAGCACTTTGCCGTGAGAACAACATCCTCTTTATGGCAGATGAAATCCAAACAGGCCTCGGCAGAACTGGGGCACTCTTTGCAAGCCAGCATGAAGGTGTTCGTCCGGACATTACAATCATCGGTAAAGCACTTTCGGGTGGTTTTTATCCCATCTCTGCCGTTCTCGCCGATAAATCCATTTTGGGATTGATCGAACCCGGTCAGCATGGTTCAACCTTCGGTGGCAACCCCCTGGCGGCAACCATCGGCATCGCCGCGCTCGAGGTGATCGAAGAAGAGAATTTAGTAGAAAACTCCAAGATAATGGGCGAATACATGCTGGATTACTTGGAGGAAATTCCAAAAAAGAATATCAAAGACATCCGCGGGAAGGGTTTATTCATTGGTGTTGAACTCAAACATGAATTAGGCGGTGCCAGGCGCTTTGCAGAAGAATTGAAGAAGAGAGGTATCCTGGTTAAAGAGACCCATACCCACATTCTGCGGCTTGCACCACCTCTGATTATCGATAAAGAAACGATTGACTGGATGCTTCCCATCCTGCGTGAAGTGCTTTTAATGGATTAATGGAAATAAAAGGAGTGCCATGGACCGATTTGCAAAAATTGTTTGTACATTAGGCCCAAGCAGCGATGATCATGACACCATTCACGCACTGATCTGCGCTGGAATGGATGTCGCGCGGCTGAATTTTTCCCATGGCACTCAAGAAGCACACCAAAAAGTGATTGAAACCATCCGTGAGATAGCCGATGAACGCGGGATCAGCATTACAATCTTGCAAGACCTTCAGGGGCCTAAAATGCGGATTGGCAAACTGCCTGGAGGAAGCCTTGAACTAAAAGCCGGGGATCAGGTGGCATTAAGCTCCTCGGAATCGTTTGTTGTGGATGAGGACGATATTTTTATTCCATTCGAGATCCCTGATCTGCACAAGGTATTGAAACCTGGCAATCATATTTTGCTCGATGATGGCCACCTTGAAATGGAAGTCCAATCGATCAATGGAGACCGGATTGAAGCAGTTGTGATGTTAGGCGGAACGCTGAAATCTAATAAGGGTGTTAACTTGCCCGGCGCTAACTTAACCATGCCGATCTTTACAGAAAAAGACCGCGAAGACTTAAAATTTGGCTTAGAAATCGGTGTGGATATGATCGCAGTCTCTTTTGTCCTCAATGCAGATGATATTTTGACAGTCCGTAAGGCCATCAAAGAATTAGCCACCAATGCCAAGGCGGCGAAAACACCCATTATCGCCAAATTGGAAAGGCCAGAAGCTCTAAAAAACCTTGAAGAGATCCTCAAGGTTACCGATGGCGTCATGGTAGCGCGTGGCGACCTTGGCGTTGAAATGTCCCCTGCGGCAGTCCCCATTGCGCAAAAAGAGATCATCGCCAGTGCCAATGCTCATGGGAAACTGGTCATCACGGCCACTCAGATGCTTGAATCAATGATCACAAACCCCCGGCCTACCCGGGCTGAGGCGACCGATGTCGCAAACGCCATCTTCGACGGGACCGATGCCGTAATGCTCTCAGGCGAAACCGCAGCGGGGAAATATCCTGTTGAGAGTGTTAAAATGATGAATTCCATCATTCAACAAGCTGAAGATAATTCTGAAAAATGGGGTAAAAAATCCTTTGTTTCCGAATTGTCCGGCCAAAGCGACCCAGTTTCAATTACTAAGGCTGCCAAAGAACTGGCGCATGATCGGAATGTGGTCGCGATTATTGTCTTTACACAATCCGGCAAGACTGCCCGGTTGATGTCGAAGGCAAGGCCAGAGGTGCCAATTTTGGCTTTTACACCAGAGATGAACACTTACCGTCAGATGAGCATGTATTGGGGCGTGACACCCATGCTTGTGCCTTATGCAGATACGCTTGAAACAATGATCAAACATGTCGAGACAGCCATCGCAACAGCTACAAACCTCGAGTTTGGCCAACAGGTTATTGTGATCTCTGGCTTCCCGGTCGGTGCTTATAAACAACCAAACCTTGCCCTTTTACATACGCTGGGTGACGCCTAAAAATTAAAATCATCAAGTAAAAACCGGTGATTAAAATCACCGGTTTTTTGATTCCTTTTGATTCGCCACAAACCAACTACCCCATCGACTGATTTATCTTTTGTAATGCTTCAGCGGAAGGGCGCAATTTTTCTGCCGGGACACGATTTAATGGTTCCTCGACAAGGTTCATATAATCATACAGTGCTGGCTGACCAGGATCGACATATATAAGACCTGTTATCAACCAGCGATTACGTTCTGCTTCTTCCAGCATCTGTAATGCCTGATATTTATCTGTTGGATCATAATCTTTTTCCAATTTTTTCAGCACCACAACAGAACCGTCGTGCAGTGTCACTTCTTTTGTTTCGCCTTCCTTAAATTCATCCAGAATGATCGATTTACGTGTAGGGACAAAAGCGATATCGTGGAGTGGCGCTTCATGCTGTCGCCCCCATTGATACGAATGCAGGGTGTCCTCGCGGTTATTGAAACTCACACAGGGGCTGATGATATCCAAAACCGAAGTTCCGCGATGGCTAAGCGCTGCCTTTAATAATGACCGCACCTGTTGCGGGTCTCCAGCAAAGGAACGTGCCACAAAGCTGGCATTGCCAATCAATGCCTCTTTGGCAATATCGATCGGCAAAAATGGGTTCACTCCCTGATACTTCAATTCCAACCCCTTCTCGGCTGTTGCAGAGAACTGCCCTTTTGTCAGCCCGTAAACACCGTTGTTCTCAACAATGTAAACCATTGGCAAATTCCGACGAATCAGGTGTTTGAATTGACCAAGCCCGATACTGGCTGTGTCACCATCTCCAGAAACACCAAGCACTTTCATGCTCGTATCAGCAAAGGCAGCACCCAGTGCAAGCGAAGGCATTCGCCCATGCAAACCATTGAATCCAAAGGATTGGCTAAGAAAATAGGTAGGGCTCTTGCTTGAACAGCCAATACCGCTGAATTTGACAATATTTGAAGGATGAATGTCCATTTCATAACAGGCATAAAGAATCTGTGCCGAAATGGTATTATGGCCGCATCCTGGGCAAAGCGTGGAACGCTCACCCTTGTAATCGGCTCGAGTTAATCCGATTGCGTTTGTGTTATCTTGTTCAGCCATCTTATTTTTCCTCCTTTTCGGATAAAGACTCAACGATCCATTTAGCCGTCAAAGGTAAACCGTCCATGTAGGAAAGGGAAACAAGTCGATCCGTAAGATCGCAATATTCTGTCACCAATATCTGATGTAGTTGACCATCCCGGTTCAATTCCAGTACATAATTTCGATCATGAGCCTGGATGAACTTACGGACATCTTGGGAGAAGGGCAATGCTCGGACACGCATGAAATCTGTTGTAATGCCCATTTTGTTTAAAATATCTTGAGCTTCCATAATTGCCGGTTCAGTCGAACCCATCCCAATCAAACCGATCTTTGCCCCTTCAATGTTCCGATAAACGGGTTTAGGTAGTTTTTCACGTGCATTATCAAATTTCAACTTGATCCTATCCATCACACGAAGCCACACATCAGGTGCTTCGCTGTAATTTCCAAACTCATCGTGACCGGTGCCGCGTGTGAAATAAGGTGCTTTTTTGTGTTTATTGCCCATCAAAGTCCTGTAAGGTATCCCATCCCCATCCACATCAAGATACCGTCCCCAATCACTCTCAAATTTCTCCAGGTCCTCTTCCCATAAAATTTTGCCCCTGTCGATCGGTTTATCAGGGTAATCAAACTTCTTGGTGATCCAAAGGTTCATCCCCAGATCAAGGTCGCTCAATACAATCACAGGTGTCTGAAATTCATCGGCATAATCAAAAGCCTTCCAGCCAAACTCAAAACACTCATTGACCGAGGATGGAATGATGACCAATTGCTGGGTATCGCCATGCCCAAGATAATAGGTCAGGTTGAGGTCACCTTGCCCCGTTCGGGTGGGCAAACCGGTGCTCGGTCCAACACGCTGCACGTCCCACAACACCAAGGGAACTTCAGCATAATACGCCAGGCTCATATATTCTGTCATCAGACTGATGCCTGGACCTGATGTCGAAGACATCGCACGAATACCGCCCCAGCCGGCACCAACAGCCATGCCTATTGCTGCCAGTTCATCCTCTGCCTGCACGATGGCAAAGTTGTTCTTTCCAGTTTCAGGATCTTTTCGCAGTTTTGGGGCATAGATACCCAGGGATTCTGCCAAACTGGTTGCAGGCGTAATTGGATACCAGCCGCAGAACTGAAAACCACCGTAAATTGCACCTAATGCTGCAGCGGTATTACCATCTGCGAGCATATAACCTTCTAATGGCTCTCTTTCCTCAACCCAATATCGGTCTTTCTTTTCAAGGTTATCTTTTGCCCAATCAGCAGCCATTTTGACTACAGCAAAATTGGATTCAGCCACCGACGGCTTCTGTTCAAATTGCTGCAATAGCGCTTTATTAATGTATTCCAGCCCAATCCCAAGCATCTGGGAGACAACGCCGACATACACCATATTTTCCATGTAATCACGCAAATTACGCGGAATATCAGCCGCTTTGATCAAATCTTTAACAGGCATCGGATAAACGACAACATCATCACGTTGAATTGGTAAATCGATGTGATCAGCATAAAAGATCACCCCCCCGGGGATATCGTAATTGATATCCTCCTGAAATGTCGCCGGGTTCATCTGAACGATGATGTCATCGTGTGCCACCCGACCCAGGTAACCTTCATCTGACAAACGAATTGAAAACCAGGTCGGTAATCCCTTAATATTTGATGGAAAGATGTTTTTCCCTGAAACCGGGATTCCCATATGAAACATGGCTCGCAACAATGTGATATTTGCCGTTGCACTGCCAGAACCATTGACGGTACAAATTGTCATACAAAAATCATTGATTTTTTGGGATTGTGGTGACTTATGCGCTTTTTCTGATCCAAGATCATCTATCATACGGGTTCCTCCGAAAACCTATTCAAATAGAATCTTTGTGTTTTTTTGCTCACGCTGGAACAAGAGATCCATGTGGGCAATTAATGCCTGATAACCAGACAGATAATCACTGTGAGTAATAGAATCCACCATCTGGCGATGATAATCCCAAACTCGCTCAAGGTATTTCTGATCCTCATAGAAACTCAACCCTACTGCCTCGTATATATCCCAGTAGGATTCAAGAATCCCCTGAACAAATGCATTGTCCAGTCGGCTGAAGATCGTCAAATGAAGTTGTCGGTGTTCTTCATGGGGAATTTGGATTGGATCGGCGCTTAATTTACGATCGGCTATACGAATTATATTATTTAATTTCCTGACATCCTGCTCAGTCAGGCTGCTCACCGCCTGATACCAGTAGGATGCCTCGATGTGATTGCGCAAATCCGAAAATTGCTGCACCATATCATGCTTTACCGTGATGGCAAATGCCAGGCTTTGTTTGACCGATGGCGCAAATGTGTAGGGTAAGCACCTGATCCCGGTGCGAGGTTTGACTTCAACGAAACCTAGTGCCCTGGCAACCTGTAATTCCTCACGGAGCGCAGAAACGCTCATCCCAAGTTTCTTGCTCAACTCGGTTAAACTGGGCAGTGTTTCAGTTCCTTTAGCGGATTCTTCTGCTAAATAAGCCAGGAACTTTGATAAATGATTGGACAGCATTTGAGAAGTCATTCAACTTCTTCCTAATTCATAGGATTAATCATATGATTACTCGCGTCCAGTATAACATGTCTTGCGGTCAAGGTCAACACAATATTCAAAGTAAACGACCAGCCGTCACAAGCGAACGAACTCATTTAATGTTACAATCCTTACTTGGATATCAATCAAATTCTCGTCAGGTTATTACATGGATTTTTCTCAAACCATTGCATCAAACCTCAATCTGCCTGTTCAAAAAGTCAGTCAAACCATTAACTTAATCAAAGGCAACAACACCGTCCCTTTCATTGCCCGGTACCGAAAAGAAATGACTGGCGGCTTGGATGAAGTCCAGATTCGTGAGATCGGTGATGCGCTTTCAAGACTGGAGAACTTGGGTCAGCGCCGTCAAAGTATTTTACTGAGCCTGGATGAGCAGGGCAATTTGTCGGCGGCATTGAAAAAAGCGATTGAAAATGCCGCAACCCTCACCCAATTAGAAGATCTCTACCAGCCCTATCGCCCCAAAAGGCGCACACGGGCAACCGATGCCAGGGAAAAGGGTTTAGCCCCGCTGGCAGATCAATTGATCCGACAATCAGTCTCATCCAAGTCCATGGATGCCCTTTTAGCACCATTCCTCAATGAGAAAGTGGCAAGCGCTGAGGCGGCATTAATTGGTGCAGCAGATATTGTTGCTGAAATCATTGCTGAAAACGCCAACGTCAGGCAATCCGTCCGAAAAAGCGGTTTTGAGCACGGTACATTGGTCAGCGAAAATATTAAGAACAGCCAAGATGAACGACAAACGTACGCCCTTTATTATCAATTTGAGCAGAGGGTTAAGGACCTCAGACCACACCAAGTATTAGCCATAAACCGCGGGGAAAGCGATAAAGTTCTACGCATCAGCATTCTTTTTCGAGAGGCTGACTGGCGAAATGCGATTTTTTCGCAATTCCCACTGAACCAGAAATCCGTTTTTTATGAAACCCTCAAATTAGCCGCAGAAGATAGTGCACAACGACTGCTCCTCCCGGCCATTGAGCGGGATATCCGCCGTGGATTGACGGAAAAGGCAGAAACGCATGCCATTGATGTTTTCAGCAAAAACCTAAAAGGATTGCTGACTCAGCCGCCCCTCACAAACCAAGTGGTTCTGGCGATAGACCCGGGGTTCAGAACCGGTTCTAAGGTGGTTATCCTTGACCCTACTGGCAGATTGCTGGATACAGGGACCATTTACCCTCATCCGCCCCAAAACCGCAAAGCAGAGGCTTATCATACCGTCAACGATTTGATAAATAAGTATCAGGTCACGCTGATCGTGATCGGCAATGGCACTGCATCGCGTGAGACAGAGCAATTTGTTGCGGAAATCACCAAACAAGATGATTCGCTAAACTACATCATCACAAGCGAGGCAGGTGCCAGTGTCTACTCCGCCAGTGAAATTGCCAGACAAGAATTCCCTGACGTGGATGTGAGCATCCGGGGTGCGGTTTCAATTGGGCGCCGTGTGCAGGATCCTTTGGCTGAGCTGGTCAAGATCGATCCAAAGTCCATCGGTGTTGGTTTATATCAGCATGATTTAAACCAGACAAAATTATCCGAAGCGCTCTCTAAAGTCGTCGAATCCGTCGTGAATGCAGTGGGCGTCGATGTCAACACTGCCTCTGTACCGCTGCTCAGTTATGTTTCAGGAATCGGTCCTGCCCTCGCAGAAAAGATGGTCCAGTATAGAGAAGGAAATGGTATTTTTAAGGATCGAGAGGCTTTCCATGATGTGCCTGGATTGGGCACGAAAACATTTGAACAATGTGCGGCATTTCTGCGGATCAGGGATGGGAGCAACCCACTGGACGCAACCGCCATCCACCCAGAGAGCTATCCAATAGCACGCCGGCTGTTCACGATGATGTCGCTCCCAATGGATGCCGATCAAAAGACACGATCAGATGCCGTAAAAAAATTTAAAACAGAAGCAGACTTCTCAAAACTTGTGGCAAGTTTAAATGCAGGGTTGCCCACGATTCTTGACATCCTGGATGAAATCGCTCGTCCAGGGAGAGACCCACGCGAAGAAATCCCAAAACCCATGCTGAGAAAAGACGTACTCAATATGGAAGATCTAGCCCCCGGGATGCAATTAATGGGTACAATACGAAATGTCGTTGATTTTGGCGCTTTTGTTGATATTGGCGTCAAAACCGATGGTTTACTCCACAAGTCAAAGATTAAGAAAGATACGGACTTGCAGGTGGGGGAAATTATCAACGTCCAAATTTTGTCAATCGATCATGAAAGAAATCGCATCAGCCTTGACTTGAAAGAAAGCAAACAATCATGACAACGCAATCCGCTGAGAGTATCGCAGAATTTAGCTTTGAAACCAAATACAAAACCAATCAGAAAACCCCGCTTGTTTGGGTGCTCTCACACGTTATCCACCAGTGGAACTGGCTATTATTAGCCTTCACAGGGGCGATCAGCAATGCCGCCCTGGCCAGCGTCGTCCCAATCTACATCGGCCGCGCATTCAACGAAATCCTCACGCCAAACCCCTCGATGGCCACCATTGGTCGTTACGCCTTAATTATCGGCATCTCACAGACCATCCGCGGTCTGCTGCAATTTAGCCGAAACTTCGGGTTTGAGGTCGTTGCCCAAAACATTGAAAAATTTGTGCGCCAGGAGCTTTATGTCAGCTTGTTAGGAAAAAGCATGACTTTTCATAACCTGCAATCCGTTGGCGATTTAATGGCACGGGCGACCAACGATGTTAGAGAAGTAAACTATATGTTCAGCCCGGGCTTCAATCTGGTCATTGGTTCGCTGAACTTCCTGCTCATCCCGCTGTTTGTTGGCCCGAGTTATCACATCGCGCTGATCGCCACACCGGCAGCTTTTATCATCTTATACATTATCGCACTTTGGCGTTATCTTAACATCCTAAACCCGATCACACGGGAAGTGCGCCAAAGTTTTGGTACATTGAACAGTCGGCTGGCAGAATCGGTTGACGGGATCGAAGTCGTCAAAGGCTCCGCAAGAGAAGATGCGGAAATTAAGTTGTTCCACAAAAACGCCAACGAATACCGGGATGCATCCGTTAAACAGGGTGATATCGAGAGCCGTTTCCTACCCATGCTGCTGCTCGGGATTTCAATGGCCGCCGGATTAGGCCATGCCCTGTTTTTATTTCAACAGGGACAGATCACCATCGGTGATGTGATCGGTTATTTCGGCACCCTTTCGCTGTTAGGGTTCCCTACCTTTGTCTCCTTATTTGCCTATTCACAAATCTCTCTCGGATTTGCGGGTGCCAGGCGCATCCTTGAATTGCTCAAAACCGAGAATAAGCTGGACCAGAACATCGAAGGTTACGCCAAACAGATCAGAGGTAAGATCGAATTTAAAAATGTCCATTTTGGGTATAACGATGACGAGCCCATTTTAGAAAACGTGAACCTGAAAATCAAACCAGGACAAACGGTTGCCATTGTCGGACAAACCGGTTCCGGGAAAACCTCCCTCGTGAAATTGATCAACCGCACATTTGATGTTTCAGAAGGACAAGTGTTGATAGACGGTATCAACGTTCGCGATTGGTATCTGGAAACATTACGCAATCAAATTTCAATCATCGAACAGGATGTTTTCTTGTTTTCGCGATCCATTGCAGACAATATCGCCTTTGGCAAACAGGATGCCACAAGGGATGAGATCATCCAGGCTGCAAAAGAAGCCCAGGCGCACGATTTCATCATGAGCTTTGAAAACGGATATGAGACAATCATTGGCGAACGGGGCGCTACCCTCTCGGGCGGGCAGCGGCAGCGGCTTGCCCTGGCACGCGCATTTTTGACGTCACCAAAGATCCTGATCTTGGATGATTCAACCAGCGCGATTGACAGCGAAACAGAAGACCGCATTCAACAAGCGATTTTTAAAGCCGCAGAGGGCAGAACAACCCTGATCATCACCCATCGGTTATCGCAAATCCGATGGGCAGATTTGATTGTGGTACTGCGCCAGGGTGAAGTGGTAGCGGTTGGCAGCCACGAAGAACTGATGGAAACATCGAAATCATACCAGCGAATTTTCAGCGAGTGACATAACTATGGGATTCTATTCAGGATTAGCAGCAGAAAAATATGACAGGCAGTATTCCGACAAAAAACTCTTCAGCCGGATTTTTGATTATTTCAAGAACCAGGCGAATCGCTTGATCATTGTCGGTATAGCACTGATTGTTCATGCAGTGATCGAAGCCTTCAATCCCGTCATTGTTTCACGCGGTTTGGATCAGGTCACCCAGGAAAGCGTAACGCCGCAATTCATCTTCACACTTACAGGGATTGTGTTGGGGCTTGGCGTCCTCAGCTGGTTCAGCAGCTTCCTTAACCGACGTTATTCCGCAAGGACAATCGCTGACTTAATTCGAGAACTTGCTACAGATGCATTCACAGCGGCTGTCAGGCAAGATCTATCGTTTCACGACAGCTTTGACTCAGGAAAAATTGTCTCTCGCATCACATCCGATACTCGCGAATTTGGGCAACTGGTAACGCTTTCGACAAACGTCATCATGCAGTTGATTTCATCCATCATTCTGGCGTTTGTTCTCATCCAAACAGAATGGCGTTTGGCGCTCGCCGTTTTCTTAATGCTGCCGCTGCTGTTCTTGTTTGTGATCCAATATCGGCATGCGGCACGCAAGGTGACGAGAGATGGCATGCGGGCGATGGCAAATGTCAATTCAACCATCAAAGAAACAGTGAGCGGGATTGCTATTGCCAAGAACTTCCGGCAGGAAGAATCAATTTATGAAGAGTTTGAAGATGCGAACCAAACCTCCTTCAAGGTAAACATCAAACGGGGCTTGATCCTTTCAATCGTTTTCCCGGTTCTCAGGACCATTGGCGGGATTGCAGCCGCCCTGATGGTGTATTTCGGTGCCATGACCGTGATGGATGGTTTGGTCACCGCCGGTGCCTGGTACCTCTTCCTCACCACTTTAGATCGGTTTCTTTACCCTGTGATGAACCTGTCTTCTTTTTGGACGCAACTTCAAACAGGACTTTCGGCAGCAGAAAGGATCTTTGCGCTGATTGACGCTGAACACTCTGTGAAACAACAAGCTGCCATCATTCCCGAAAAACTTGAGGGGCAAATTGATATGGTTCATGTCAATTTTCAATACACACCGGATGAGCCGGTGCTGAAGGACTTCAACCTGCACATCGAACCAGGTGAAACATTGGCATTGGTCGGTCACACTGGTGCCGGCAAAACATCCATTGGACGATTGATTGCCCGATTTTATGATTTTCAGGAAGGCGAAATATACATTGACGGGACTGATATTCGCCAGTTTGACCTGGTTGCGCTTCGCCAGCAGATGGGTATCGTCTCACAAGTTCCGTTCCTTTTTTCCGGGACGATAGAAGAAAACATCCGCTACGGATGCCCGGTATGCAATCGATCTGAAATTCTTGAAATTGGTAACAAAATCGGTGAAGGTGAATGGCTTGAAACCTTGCCCAATGGTCTTGATACAGAGGTGGGAGAACGCGGTTCACAGCTTTCAATGGGGCAGCGGCAGCTGGTTGCTTTAATGCGCGTGCTTATCCAGAAACCGTCCATCTTCATTCTGGATGAGGCGACAGCCAGTATTGACCCATTCACGGAAAAACAAATACAGACCGCTCTGGATTTAATTCTGTCCGAAACAACCAGTATCCTGATCGCACATCGGCTTTCAACAGTTCGCTCAGCAGATAGGATCCTCGTGATGCGTGACGGAGAAATAATTGAAGAAGGCAGCCATTCTGATCTGATGGAACACGGTGATCATTATGCAGAACTTTACAACACCTACTTCCGACATCAGTCATTAGAATATGTTGAAGAAGCCCAAAAATACAGAAGGAAATAAGACCTTTGCGGTTGAATATCACTGCAATATCTTCCTTGCTTGACATATCAATTGGCTGCTTATAAAATCAGGATGTAATCCGTTGGATGTTAGTGGGAAGAGACCGTTAGAGCACATACGGCACCGAAGGGGCAAGGCTAATAACCGAAACTCTCAGGTAAACAAGACCCACTAAACAGACACCTCTGAAAAACTACGGTTGACTGAAAAACCGCACAATCAACAGAGGACTTCTAAGAATAGATAAATAAATTTTTTATATGATAGGAGTTCCTAAAATGAAAACGCCACAAGGTTTAAAATATGCAAAAACTGATGAATGGATTAAAGTAGAGGGTGATGAGGCCATCATTGGTATCTCAGACTACGCCCAGGACCAACTTTCTGATGTCGTCTTTGTTGAGTTCATGGTAGATGAGGGTGATGAAGTCGGCAAAGGCGATACATTGGCAACCGTGGAATCGGTTAAAGCTGCCGCCGATGTCAGTTTCCCAGCATCGGGTACAATCACCGCGATCAATGAAGACGTTGTCGACGCACCAGAGGTCTTAAATTCGGACCCTTATCAAGCTGGTTGGTTGGTCAAGATGAAACTGGATGATCCATCTGAATTAGAAGATCTTCTTGATGCAGACGCATACGAAGCCTATAACGAGGAACGCGAGGGTTAATGTTCACTCCCCACACCCCCCAAGAAATTGAGGAGATGCTTAAGGTTATTGGGGTTGAATCTGTTGAGGAATTGTTTGTTAAAGTTCCGGCGAAACATCGTTTCCCGGAACTTGATCTTCCTGAAGGTTTAACAGAAATGGAAATTGCTGCTGAGTTGAATGAAATCAGCTCAGCAAACGCCTCAACTGATGATTTTATTTCATTTTTAGGCGCAGGCGCATATAACCATTATATTCCAGCCGCAGTCGATATGATCTTGAGGCGCGGTGAATTTTACACCGCCTACACCCCCTATCAACCTGAAATATCCCAGGGCACGCTCCAGGCCATCTTTGAATTCCAATCACTGATGACCGAGCTGACCGGGTTGGATATCAGCAACGCCTCGCATTACGATGGCGCAACTGCGGCGGCAGAAGCAGCCAATCTTGCTTATCATTTTTTCAGAGGCAAGCGGAAAAAGATTGTCGTTTCCCGATCCGTAAATCCCCAATATCGCGAAACGATCCGCACCTATATGCAAGGACTCGAATCGGTTGTCGTTACCGGTGATGAACCTGAAATCAGCCTGGATTTTAATCATCTTGTAGATCAGATTGACAATAACACAGCGCTTGTCATGGTTCAATATCCCGATTTCTTTGGTAGAGTATTTGACTACACGAAACTGATTGAGTTATCTCACGCGCAAGGCGCGTTAGTTGCCTTTGTCTTCAATCCAACCGCATTAGGCTTGCTCAAACCCCCTGGAGATTTCGATGTAGACATCGCCGTCGGTGAAGGACAGCCTTTAGGAATCCCACTCTCCTTTGGTGGTCCCTACTTAGGAATTTTTACAGCCAAGGAAAAGTATGTCAGAAAGTTGGCCGGACGTCTGGTTGGAGAAACCGTCGATGAAGCGGGACAAAGAGCCTACGTCCTGACATTGACCGCCCGGGAACAGCACATTCGTCGCGAAAAATCTACCTCAAATATATGCACTAACCAGGGCTTAATGGCACTCGCTGCAGCCGTTTATCTCAGCCTATTGGGAAAAACGGGCTTTAAGCAGGTCGCTAATTTATGCTACCAAAAAGCACATTATGCAGCAGAACTAATCTCAAAACTTGAGGGTTATTCTCTGGCTTTTCCTGAAACGCCATTTTTCCACGAGTTTGTGGTCAAAACACCTAAACCTGTAAACCTGATCAATCACCACTTAGAGAACCATTGGATTCTCGGAGGTTATGATCTCAGTCAAGATTACCCGGAGATGAAGAACCAAATGTTGGTGGCTGTCACTGAAAAAATCTCTAAAGAAGACATCGATGCGTTTGTAGAATCATTAGAGGAGGTAGCCCATGACTGAAAAGACGATTTATGAGCTTTCTCAACCCGGTCGAAGAGGCGTTGCTTTTCCTGAATCAGATGTGCCAACCGCAGATTTGCCAGATAATTTTGCTCGGCACTCGTTAAATCTTCCAGAACTATCGGAATTGGATGTGATCCGTCATTTCACCAACATCTCAAAGCTCAACTACTCAATTGATGGCGGTTTCTACCCCTTAGGGTCGTGCACGATGAAATATAACCCTAAAATTAACGAAGCGGCAGCCCGGATACCTGGCTTTGCTCACACCCACCCACTGCAGCCCATCGTCAGTGTTCAGGGCAACCTGTACGTGATGTATCAACTCCAGGAGTGGATGCAGGCGCTGAGCGGGTTTCATCGCGTTTGCCTGACCCCAGCCGCAGGTGCACAGGGCGAGTTGGTCGGCGCATTGATCATCAAGAAGTATCATGATGTCAACCAAAACCACAAACGTGTCAAGATCCTGATCCCTGATTCAGCCCACGGCACCAATCCTGCGACCTCTTCCATGAGCGGTTTCGAGGTTGTTTCATTGCCGTCAGACGATCGCGGGAATGTGGACCTGGAGGCATTGAAAGCAGAATGCGACGATACGTTGGCTGGCTTAATGCTCACTAACCCCAACACCCTTGGGCTTTTCGATGAAAACGTGGAAGAAGTCATCAATATGGTCCATGAGGCTGGCGGGCTTGTCTACGGCGATGGTGCCAACCTGAATGCACTGCTTGGCATTATCCGTCCCGGAGATGTCGGCTTCGACATTATGCACTTTAACCTGCACAAAACGTTCTCCACACCACATGGCGGCGGAGGGCCGGGGTCAGGACCGGTAGGCGTTTCAGAATATCTGGCAGAATATCTGCCCAGCCCAATCGTGACAGTGATTGAAGAAGGCGATGAGGAAACACCACCATTCTTTGGTTTCTACCATCCTGAAAACTCAATCGGAAGGATGAAAACCTTCTACGGGCATTTTGGTGTAATTTTACGAGCCTATACCTACATCGCCATGCATGGCGCTAAAGGATTGCGCAATATTGGTGAAAAGGCTGTGTTGAACGCCAACTACCTGATGGCCAAAGTCAAAGAAGATTACGTGCTTCCATATGACCGCACTTGTATGCACGAATTCGTGGTTGAAGGTGCCTGGGACGATGTTCCGGATGTGCATGCCCTTGATATCAGTAAGCGCTTGATGGATTACGGCTTCCATCCACCAACAAACTATTTCCCTCTGATCGTGCACGAGGCTTTGATGATCGAGCCGACGGAGACCGAGTCCAAACAAACATTGGATGCCTTTGCAGACGCAATGAAAGCCATTGCCAAAGAAGCCCGGGAGAACCCAGAATTGCTTCAAAAGGCACCTTTCACCACACCACTCCGCCGTTGTGACGAAGTCAAAGCGGCGCGTGATCTGGTTTTGTGCTGTTGGATTCCTGAAGATTAAGTCTATTAAAAACAAAAAGGGGCTGTCTAAAAAGGCAGTCCCTTTCATGTTTAACGATCAAAATTA
>JAENZI010000004.1 GCA_016841365.1 Anaerolineaceae bacterium | reverse complement strand
GAGCGCGTCTCAATGGCATTGAGAAGGTCGAGAGTTCGAATCTCTCTGGGTCCACCAAAACAAAGCGTCCATATTGGGCGCTTTTTGTTTATCCCTCATCAGTCAGCTAAAGCTGACAGCTTCTCCCAAGAGAAGCCTCAATAAACAAAATTACTTAATGCCTTCCCCACTGGGGAAGGTGGCACGCCGCAGGCGTGACGGCCTGCCCTGAGGAGATGCACGACGTGAGGGATGAGGCTTCTGTTAATCCTGTTCATCCCTCATCAGCCGATTAAAGCTGACAGCTTCTCCCACACCTGAAGGTGTTCCGCTGCACTCCAGGAGAAGCCTTAAAGAACACAGCCAAATAAAAACCTCTACCCAGAAGAAGACAAAAGACAAAGATCACATTTATGATTGCTAGGGCGGGGTAATGATAAAATAGATTCAACATGTTCTAAATTTCCCTTATTAATTCTGCAAAGGAATCAAAATGAAAACTGCCGTAATCTATTATTCAAAATTAGGTCATTCAAAGAAAATCGCCGACTCAATATCCCAAGAGCTGAATGTCTCATCTCAAGATGTACGCGAAAATCCGCAATTAGTTGGCCTCGACATGCTTTATATCGTGAGTGGTATCTACGGCGGGAAAAGCGCACCCGAATTACTCGAGTACTTAAAAACACTGGATCATCAGCATGTAAAAATTGCTCATCTCCTAACCTCATCAGCGGGCAAGACAACACGTGCATCAGAAGTCAGAACCATCTTAACTGATCGTGGTATTCCAGTGAGCAAGGAAGAATTCACCTGCCAGGGTGCAATTCTCTTTGTAGGCATAGGTCATCCAAATAAGGTTGATATCGAAAATGCGATTCAATTTGTCAGGAGCACATCTCAACCGTAAAACCAATCTTGTCATTCCAAAATAAAAATTACATCATCAACAGGAAGGCTGGATTATAATGGTTTCTATGAATAGTAACTATGAAGTTGCCGAAATATTTGAAAATAGAGACTGCGCCACATTCACCAAACAGGGCATGGAAGGTGTTGAGCGGAAAAAATCCACCAGACCGGTCAGCATCATGACCCTTGAAACCCGCCAGTATATCAATGATGCCAAAATCCGCGGCCTGTGTTATCGCAAATTTACAGCCGATCTCACACTGGGTTGTACAGAACTGCCCCCAACAGGTGCCTTGATGAAATCTGGCGACCTGGTGCTCGGGATTCTGCCCGAAAGGAAACGCTGTTGGCCGGAGTGCATCTTGCTGGAACGCAAACTCTTTTGCCCATTGATCGAAGGAGTACGCTATGCCTGGGTGGAGTCACCCGGGGAACTCTGCCTGGGAGATAGCTTTACCCTCCTTGAGGTGACTGCCGAACCGCCCAGCGATATTTTTGACTGATCGGCTCCAAAATCGTAGTCAACCCAAAACTGACGCATAAAAATATGCATTGGTCTGTCCGCTTACACATTAACCCATTAATATTGCAGTTCACCCGTTAAATGTGCTACAATCATTGCACAGTTAAAAACACCACGGCAGGAGTAGTAAACCATCCGCCAGCGAACCGGGAAGGCGTGCAAGCCCGGCAGGCGTTGCGGAACGCCCACAAGGATGAACTCGCCTTGCCCGCCTCCATCAGGGCAGGTGGCACCGGTGAAAACCAGTAACCGGCGACGGCGACCGCTCGTTATCGCGGCCCAAGCTGTCCGGGCTTGATTGAGCCCCGGGAAGCAGGGTGGTACCGCGGCGTACACCACGTCGTCCCTGTTGGGATGGCGTTTTTTGTTTAATTGGTGAGTGGTGATTAGTGAGTGGTAATTAGTAAAGTTTGAACAGTTAAGATCGACCTAAGTCATTATGAATAGCACCGTAATACGAAGAATAAGGAGAAGTAAATTATGGACCCGACCAGCATACCCATGTATAAACCCGAAGAGATCGAGCCCAAATGGCAAAAACAATGGGCGGATGACGGCCTCTACCATGCTGACATTAATCAGGAAAAACCAAAATTCTATGCACTGACCATGCTGCCCTACCCCTCTGGCGACCTGCACATCGGCCACTGGTATGCCATGACGCCCTCCGATGCCCGTGCCCGTTTCAAGCGCATGCAGGGCTACAATGTGCTCTTCCCCATGGGATTTGATGCCTTCGGTCTGCCAGCGGAAAACGCCGCCATTCAGCGCGGCATCCACCCCAAACAGTGGACCTACCGCAACATCGATAACATGCGCCGGCAGCTCAAATCGATGGGCGCCATGTTCGACTGGCGCCGTGAGGCAATCTCTGCCGACCCAAGCTACTACCGTTGGACGCAATGGTTCTTCATCCAATTCTTCAAGAACAACCTGGCCTATCAAAAACAAGCGCCGGTAGATTTCTGCCCCAACTGCAACACCACACTGGCACGCGAGCAGGTGCAGGGTGAAGACCGCCACTGTGAACGGTGCGGCACACCCGTCATCAAGAAAAATCTGACCCAGTGGTTCTTCCGTACCACCAACTACGCCGAGGAACTCCTGGATTTCTCGGGTATGGATTGGCCGGAGCAGGTCCAAACCCTGCAAACCAACTGGATCAACCGCTCTGAGGGTGCTTCAGTGGTCTTCAAAACAGAAAACGGCGACTCGATCGAGGTAT
The DNA here is from genome assembly GCA_016841365.1 of Anaerolineaceae bacterium. Taxonomy (GTDB): domain Bacteria; phylum Chloroflexota; class Anaerolineae; order Anaerolineales; family Anaerolineaceae; genus Brevifilum. The sequence continues at coordinate 191,252 of JAENZI010000004.1, read as the reverse complement.
TCACCACCCGTCCCGATACCTTGTGGGGTGCCACCTTCATGGTGCTGGCACCCGAACACCCGCTGGTCGAGAAGGTCACGACGCCAGCACAAAAACCGGCTGTCGAATCCTATCAAGAACAGGCGAAACACATGGGCGATATTCAGCGCGAATCTGCCGATCGCGAGAAGACCGGCGTATTCACAGGCGGATACGCCATTAACCCTGTTAACGACAAAAAAATCCCGATATGGATCGCCGATTATGTCTTAATGAGCTATGGCACCGGTGCGATCATGGCTGTCCCGGCGCACGACCAGCGCGACTTTGAATTTGCCCGCAAATATGACCTGCCGATTGAGGTCGTCATCCAACCCGCCGATCAAAACCCGATCAACCCGGCGGAAATGGATGCAGCCGTGCCCGCCAGTGGTGAGATGGTCAACTCCGGCCCGCTGACCGGCACACCCGGCGATCAGGCTTTTGACCGTGCCGTCGAATATATCGCAGAGAGAGGCGTGGGTGACAAATCCATCAACTACCGCCTGCGAGACTGGCTGATCTCACGACAGCGCTATTGGGGCGCACCCATCCCGATCATTCACTGCCCTAAGTGCGGCGCGGTGGCTGTTCCAAATGAAGACCTGCCTGTGGAACTGCCCGAAGATGTAGAATGGCTGCCGACCGGTGAAAGCCCGCTCAAACTGCACCCCACATGGCGGATGACCACATGCCCGCAATGCGGCGGTGAGGCGGAACGCGAAACCGACACAATGGATACCTTCATGTGCTCAAGCTGGTATCACCTGCGCTACCTGAGCCCTGATTATGACCAATATCCCTTTGACCCCAAAGAATATGATTACTGGATGCCCGTAGACACCTACACCGGCGGGATCGAACACGCCACCATGCACCTGATCTACACCCGCTTCTTCCACAAGGCTTGCCGTGATCTGGGGATCACCAAAGGCAAGGAACCCATGCTGCAATTGCGCAACCAGGGCATGGTGCTGGGTGAGGACAACGAAAAGATGTCCAAAAGCCGCGGCAATGTGATCTCACCAGATGACCTGGTAGCTGAATACGGCGCTGATACGGTGCGAGCCTATTTGATGTTCTTTGCCCGTTGGGAGCTGGGAGCACCCTGGAACAGCAGCGGGATAGAAGGCAGTGTGCGCTGGCTGCGCAAAGTCTGGTATGCCTTCTTGGAGCCAGTGAAGAATGCAAAGTCTGCCAATAAAGACGTGCTGCGCGACCTGCGCCGCAAGGTGCACCAGACGCTGCAATCTGTAACTCGCGATTTTGAGAACCTTGGGTTTAATACCATCGTCTCGGGTTTAATGGAATTGCTCAACGAGATGACCACGGCGAAATCAGCAGGCGCTTTTGGTACAGATGCTTGGCAAGAGGCGCAGAGCATCTACCTGCGCATGATGGCGCCGGTCTGTCCCCACATCGCAGAGGAACTGTGGCAGAAAACCGGGCATGATTATTCCATCCACACCCAACCCTGGCCTGAAGTGGACGTTGCTGCCACCAAAGAGGATGAAATCACACTGATTGTGCAGGTGAACGGCAAACTGCGTGACCGCATCACCCTGCCGGCAAACGTCAGCGAAGAGCAGGCGAAAGCCGCAGCGCTGGATAGTGAGAACGTGCAGCACTTTATGGAAGGCAAGCCGCCCAAGAAGGTGATCTATGTGCCAGGGCGGCTGGTGAATATCGTGGTGTAGGCAGCAAAATGTAGAGCATTAGAGAGCCATCGTCGCTCAGCAAAGAAATGATTTGAGATTGCTTCGCCGCTTCTATGAAGCGACTCGCAATGACAAAAAATAAACTGTGATGTCATTGCGAGAGAGCCCGAACAAAGTGAGGGCGACGCGAAGCAATCTCAGTATTTAGAATAAACATATATTAATCACAAACTGATATACAGAAAAAGGTCCTCCTACAAACAACCTTTTCTTCGTTAATGTATAATGGACCCACACCATTTTCCCTAACGGAGAAACAAAATGCAATTCGATGACCTCAACTGGATGCTGGTTGAAAATTACCTCAAAAGTGATGACCGGGTGATGCTCGTGCTCGGTGCATGCGAACAGCACGGCTACCTCAGCCTGCTCACCGATGTCAAAATCCCGCTGGCGCTGGCGCAGGCTGCCAGCCAGAATAGCGGCGTACTCCTTGCCCCACCCCTGAACTTCGGCTGCTCACCTTACTTCCTGGACTATCCCGGCACGATCAGCCTCAGACTTCACATCTACCAGGATGTCGTTGAGGATATCCTCCGCTCGCTGTATGGTGCAGGGTTCAGAAGAGTCCTGATCCTGAACGGCCACGGCGGCAACACCCCCGTGAAGACTCACCTGGTTGGACTGGTTAATGAATTGACCGATCTAAACCTCCGCTGGCACGCCTGGTGGACGTCGGACACCGTACTTGAGATCGCAAAGAAACACAACCTCGACCCCGAGCATGCCAATTGGCTGGAAGCATTTGACTTCACCAAAGTAAGCCCCCTACCCGCAGACTCGAAACCCACTCCACATCCCACAACCAGCATTCTGAACAAAACTGACACTCGGAAACTCTACGAGGACGGGTCCTTTGGCGGGTTGTATGAGGTCGACAGCGCGATCATGCAGGAAATCTTTGATGCCTGCCTGGAGGATGTGATAGAACTCCTCAGGTTCGAATAGGGCCTTCTTTCCATATTCCAACTATCATCTCCATATCTTTTCAATGGCACCTGATCGGTACGCGTCTGTTACACGTGCCCGATATAGACCAAGATGTTATAATCACTATGAAAAATACGATGTTTCAATAAGAAAGGATTATTATGAATCACTGCCATCATGAAAAGAAAGTCGTCGTCGCTGAAAAAGCCCCCAAAGCCATCGGGCCTTATTCCGCCGGCGTCACCACCGGTCACCTTGTCTTCACCGCAGGCCAACTGGGCATCGACCCAGCAGCAGGCAAACTGGTCGAGGGCGGTATCCAGGAACAAACCCGCCAGGCGCTGACCAACCTCAAAGCCGTGCTGGAAGCCGCCGGCAGCGGGTTAGACCGTGTGATCAAGACCACTGTGTTCCTCAAAGATATGGGCGAATTCAGCCTGATGAACGAGGTTTACGGCACCTTCTTTACAGAAAACTTCCCAGCCCGTTCCGCCATCCAGGTGGCGGCACTGCCGTTGGGCGGCGCTGTTGAGATCGAAGCAGTCGCCCTGTTACCCTGTGATTGTGAGGATTAAGCCAGACTTGGCGCACTGAAATGCGCTAACCCATTTTTGCACCTTATGATTGCCATCCGTGACATTGACCCAGCCGCTTTAGGCCAACCCGGATGGCAATCCTGGAAAGCCCTATGACCACAGAAGTCTCCATCATCATTCCCTGTTACAACGAATGGGCGACCATCACGCTCCTGCTGGATGCGCTGCATGTGCAAACCTATCCACTGGATGCTATGGAGGTGGTCATCGCCGATGGCGGCTCAACAGATGGCACCCGGGCTGTGATCGACTCATGGGGAACGGACCATCCCGACCTGAAGATCACCCTGGTCCCCAATCTCAAAAAGATCATCCCTGCCGCGCTCAACACAGCCATCAACGCCTCCTCTGGCGAAATCATCATCCGCCTGGATGCCCACTCACATCCCCAATCGGATTATGTCGAACGTTCGGTGAAAGCGCTCAGCGCAGGGCGCGGGCAAAATGTGGGCGGTGTATGGGATATCCAGCCGGGCAGAGATCACTGGATCGCCCGGGGAATTGCTGCCGCCGCGGGCCACCCGATCGGTGTCGGTGATGCGCTTTACCGCTATGCTGATCAAGCAAGCGAGGTGGATACTGTGCCCTTTGGTGCTTTCTACCGCTCGCTGCTCGACCAGATCGGGTTATTTGACGAGACTCTGCTGACCAACGAAGACTACGAGTTCAACACCCGCATCCGCAAACAGGGTGGCAAGGTATGGCTCGACCCTCAAATTCGCTCCGTATATTATGCCCGGGGTAATCTCAAAGACCTGGCCAGGCAATACTGGCGCTATGGCTACTGGAAGCGGCAAATGTTGCGCCGCTACCCCGATACGCTGCGCTGGCGCCAGGCGCTGCCGCCACTGTTCGTTCTGTGGCTGATCCTGCTGATGGTGTTGGGGCTGTTTTTAAGACCAGCGCTGTGGACGCTGGCAGGTGTCTTGGTCATTTACTTGCTATTTTTATTTGCAGCAGGTGTTCAGCTTGCCCTCAGGCATAAACAGGCTGCACACATCCTGGGCGTGCCACTGGCGATCGCTACCATGCACTTCGCCTGGGGATCGGGCTTTCTATGGGGCGTGCTGCGCCCTCAAAAACAAAATAACGGTTAAAATGTAAGCTATGGAAACAAAATCAAGACCAAAAAGATGGCTTCTGAGCGCATCCGAAAGGGTGATCATCCTGCTCATTGGGGATGTGCTGATGTCTCTTGTTTCGCTGTTCTTTGCGCTATACCTTTGGGCTGCCGGTGACGCATGGATGCAGTTCTCCCTCGAATTCATCCGGGACCGCCCACCATTCTGGTACTTTTTACTGCCCATCTTTTGGGTCATCCTGCTGGTTGAGCTTTACGATGTCCACCGCGCCAGCAATATCCGTGAGACGCTCAAAGGAATCGGCCTGGCCGCGCTGATCACCTCGCTGGTCTATTTGCTGATCTACTTCACCTCCGAGCCCAATTCACTGCCGCGGCGCGGCGTCTCGTTCTTTATCGTCTTTGCCGTCTTGCTCACGCTTGTGTGGCGGCTGATCTACATCCAATTATTCACCTCTCCGCACCTGCTGCGGCGCGTGTTGATCATCGGTGCGGGCAACGCAGGCGAAACCCTGGTTAAAGTGATTACCGACCAATCACCACCCCCCTTCAACGTGATCGGGTTGATCGATGACGACCCGCAAAAACAGGGTGACCAGATCGGGGACTACCACGTGATCGGCGATAATCACACCTTAATCGATATCATCAAAGAACAAGATATTTCCGAACTGATCCTGGCGATCAGCGGCGAGATGAAGGGCGATATGTTCCAATCCGTCCTGACGGCACAGGAGATGGGCGTTGGGTTATCTACCATGCCGCAGATCTATGAGGACCTGTTGTCACGGGTTCCGATATTTTTGCTTGAAGCAGAATGGATCGTGCGATCCTTCGTCGAACGTACCCACACCAGTACGCTCTATCAACTCTCAAAGAATCTGATCGATTTTACAGGTGGGTTGATCGGTTTCTTAATGATGATCGTCTTCTTTCCGTTCATCAGCCTCGGCATTTTGCTTGAATCGGGTTTCCCCATCTTCTTCACCCAGGAAAGGCTCGGCCGCGGCGGTCAACCCTTCAAAATCATCAAATTCCGCACCATGGAACGGGATGCTGAAAAAGACGGCGTTCGCATGGCAGAGGAAAACGACGAGCGTGTGACAAGGTTTGGTTGGTTCTTGCGCAAATCACACCTGGATGAACTGCCACAATTTATCAACGTCCTGCGAGGCGAGATGAGCCTGGTCGGCCCCCGCGCCGAGCGCCCGCAACTGGTGGAATACTTCCAGAATCAAATCCCCTTTTACCGCGCCCGGTTATTGGTCAAACCCGGCATCACCGGTTGGGCGCAAATCAATTTTGGCTATGCAGGCACAGTCAATGAAACCGCCATTAAATTAGAATACGACCTGTATTATATTGAGCACCGCCATCTGCTGATGGATATTTCCATTATCCTGAGAACCGTCGGACAGGTTTTTGGGTTCAAAGGCCAATAACACCAAAGGCAATTCCCTGATGTCAATTTTCGGTATTAGAATTCGAAATCGCTACATGCTTTTGGGGGATATTTTCCTGAGTGCTGTTTCCGTGCTGGCCAGCTATGTAATCCGCTTAGAACTGATCGCAATCTTCCCAACCTACGAGGTCAGCTTGCTGTGGATGCTGGGGATTGCAATCGTCATCAAACCGCTGGTCTATTACCTGTTTGGCATCTATCGCCGCTTGTGGCGCTACGCCAGCATCCGAGAGCTGGTGCTGATCCTTTCGGCAGTCACCGTTTCGTCAATGATCCTGACCGGCGCCATGCTTGGGTTATTCGGTGCAGGCGTATTCATTGGCTTCCCCAGGTCTGTTTTGGTGATTGACTGGCTGCTTTCAATGACTCTGATCGGTGGAACCCGTTTCCTGATCCGTGTCCTGGCTGAGACATCCTCATCTGCGGCTGAAAGCGACAGCAAATTCATGCGCCGCAAAAAATGGGTGCTGGTGATCGGCGCGGGCGATGCAGGCGCAATGGTGGTGCGTGAACTGCTCAAAAACCCGCAGCTCAACATGAAACCCATGGGTTTCCTGGATGATGACCCGAATAAACAAAAAAGCAAGATCCACGGCATCCCCGTATTGGCGCCTCTCAGTCAAATCGATCACATACTAAAGACCCGCCATGTGGACGAGGTGATCCTTGCCATTCCCAGCGCTGCCGGCAAAGTCTTGCGCAGGGTGGCGGAGGTGTGTCACCGGATGGGCATCCCCTTCCGTACCATGCCTGGCCTTTATGAGCTGCTGGGCGGCAATGTCAGCGTCAGCCGATTGCGCGAAGTCGATATCGCAGACCTCCTCCGGCGTGAACCGGTTCAAATGGAGACCGAAGCGCTGGGTGAAGTTTTAGAAGGCCGTGTGGTTATGGTCACAGGCGCAGGCGGTTCGATTGGCAGCGAACTTTGCAGCCAGATTGCGCGCCTCAACCCCCAAAAGCTGCTCATGCTCGGACATGGAGAAAACAGCATCTTCAACACGCTCCAGTCCTTATTAGACGGCTTCAGCCATATCGACATCGTCCCGCTGATTGCCGATGTGCGTGACCTACCCCGCCTTTCTGTCATCTTTGAGCGTTGGCAACCCGATATCATCTTTCACACTGCGGCGCATAAACACGTCCCCCTGATGGAAAATAACATCGAAGAGGCGATCACCAATAATATTGAGGGCACCCGCAATATTGTCAAAGCTGCATTGGCGCATAATATCGAACGGCTGGTGATGATCTCAACAGACAAAGCCATCCGCCCGGTCAGCGTGATGGGCGCCACCAAACGCATCGCAGAAATGCTCGTACTGGATGCTGCCTACCAGCATAACCGCGCTTTTTCGGTCGTTCGGTTCGGCAACGTTTTGGGCAGCCGGGGGAGTGTGGTCCCCCGCTTCAAACGTCAGATTGCAGCCGGCGGGCCGGTAACCGTCACCCACCCTGAGATGACACGCTACTTCATGACCATCCCCGAAGCGGTTCACCTGGTTTTGCAGGCTTCCGCGATGAGCGAAGGCGGAGAAAATTACATCCTCGAAATGGGTGAACCGGTCAAGATCGTTGACCTGGCTGAAGACCTGATCCGTCTTTCTGGTCTGGAACCGGGCAAAGACATTGAGATCGTATTCACCGGCATCCGCCCGGGAGAAAAACTAAGCGAGGACCTGTGGGATCAGGGTTTTGCCTACTCGCCGACGACCCACCCCGACATCTACCGCGTGGATAGTGAGACGACCATCTCCTCCAAACAACTGACGGTCATCGTGGATCAATTAATTGAATATGCCCGCGAGGGCAATCAAGAAGCCATCCTCAATCTATTGATTGAAACCATCCCTGGCGCAGCCATCCATATCCAGGGAACCTCCCTCGATATGGTAGAATGATTTTTCAAGGTCATTAAAATTAAACTTACTTAACGGGTATTGCCATCTGAGCTGGCAATCTCAACGGTTTTAAGGACATTATGGATTTATTGACACCGCAGGAATGGGACGTCTTTATCGAACAACATCCCTACTCGCACATCCTCCAAACCTCCGCCTGGGCGAACCTGAAAGCAAGCTTTGGGTGGTCACCGCGTTTCATCCGCCAGGATGAACTCGGCGCGATGGTGTTGTTCCGCCATCTGCCATTCGGGGCGAGCGTGGCTTACATTCCCAGGGGGCCGGTCGGCGAAGGCGACTGGAATGCACTTTGGCCGGCGGTTGATTCGCTCTGCAAAAAGGAGCATGCTGTTTTTTTACGGGTAGAGCCAGAAATTTGGGAGCCCATGCCGGAAGACTTCATCCCGGAGCAATTACCCGGCTTTCAAGAGACCCCTCAATCCACACAACCGCCCCGCACGATCCTTGTTGACTTGCGTCCCTCAGAAGAAGATATCCTGATGGCGATGAAATCCAAAACGCGTTACAACATCCGCCTGGCAGAGCGCAAAGATGTCACCGTTCGACAAAGCGATGATGTAGGAACCTTCCATCGCATGAGCCTGACCACTGGAGCTCGTGATGAATTTGAAATCCACAGCCTCGAATATTATCAGCGTGCCTATGACCTGTTTGCCCCCCAGGGGAAGTGTGTATTGTTGATCGCAGAATTTGAAGGACAGCCGCTGGCGGGATTGATGGCATTCGCACATCACCAGACCGCCTGGTATCTGTATGGAGCGTCAACTGAAAAAGAGCGCAGCCGCATGCCCACCTACCTGTTGCAATGGGAAGCCATGCGCTGGGCAAAAGACAAAGGCTGTGAAACATACGATTTGTGGGGCATCCCAGATCACCCTGAAACCTACCTTGAAGACCACTTCCTGGATCGCTCGGACGGCTTGTGGGGCGTTTATCGCTTCAAAAGGGGCTTCGGCGGCAAGGTCCATAGAACCATTGGCACCTGGGACCGCGTCTATCGGCCGCTGCTTTATAAAGCCTATCAGCTATGGGCTGGACGATCCAATTAAATCAACTTAAGGAGCGCTATTTGAAATTGATCACCACCTCAGATGCTGCACAATGGAACGAGCAGATTGAACACCTGCCCGGTGCACACGCCTTACAAACCCAACAGTGGGGCCTTGTAAAGTCGCAATTTGGGTGGCAGCCGCATTACCTCTTCTGGCAGAATGACACGGGTCAAACCATTGCAGCCTGTTTGGTGCTCCAGCGCAAGGTGATACATCAAGCATCCTTCATGGCGTTAAGCGTGATGTACGCCCCGCGCGGCCCTTTGCTGGATTGGTCAGACAGCGAACTTTCCAGCCGGGTAATCGCAGACCTGCAAAATTTCGCCCGAAAAAATCGGGCAATCTTCCTCAAAATTGATCCTGACCTCCCCACTGGCTACGGCATCCCCGGGGAACCCGATGCGCGAGAAACTTCTGACGGCATTGCAGTACGTGGATTACTCCAAACCAATGGCTGGCAGTTCTCAGATGAGCAAATCCAATTCCGCAATACGGTTGTGGTAGACCTGACGCCTGAAGAGGATGAGATGTTGATGCGCATGAAGTCCAAAACGCGTTACAACATCCGCCTGGCAAAAAGAAGGGAGGTTACTGTTCGTGCTGGCGATACAAGTGATATTGATTTGCTTTATCAAATGTATGCCCACACCGCGGTGCGCGATGACTTTCTAATCCGCCACAAAGGCTATTACGAGACCGTCTGGGGGGCATTATTTGAAGTCGGCCTCGCTGAACCCCTGATTGCAGAAGTGGAAGGACAAGCCGTCGGTGCCGTGGTCATCTTCCGCTTTGGCGGACGGGCGTGGTACATCCATGGCATGTCCCTCGACGAGCACCGCGAGAAGATGTTCAACTACCGTTTACAGTGGGAGGCGATGCGGCGAGCCAAAGCCGCTGGCTGCCATGCCTACGATATGTGGGGGGCACCGGATGAGTTTACAGAAGATGACCCATTATGGGGCGTCTATCGCTTTAAAGATGGTTTTGGCGGGCAGGTCGTCAGAACCCTGGGCGCCTGGGACTATCCGGTCCGCCCGTTGATCTACAAGTTGTATCACCAGGTCCTCCCCCGCATTCTGGGTTGGATGCGCCGGAGGGGAAAATCAACAACCAAGAGGAGTATGAACACATGAAAAACCGACTCCATTTTGCACATTTGCCCACCCCGGTTGAAGACTTACCCAGGCTTTCGGCAACGCTTAAAGGGCCGAGACTGCTCGTCAAACGCGATGATCAGACCGGGCTGGCTTTCGGCGGCAATAAGATCCGCAAGCTGGAATACCTGATGGCGGATGCCCGCGAACAGGGCGCCGACACCCTGATTACCGCCGGGGCGGTGCAATCCAATCATTGCCGGCAAACCGTGGCTGCCGCTGCGCGTTTCGGTATGGGCTGCATCCTGGTCTTGTTCGGTGATCCGCCAGACCCGCCAGACGGCAATCATTTGCTGCACTATCTGCTGGGGGCAGAAGTGGTCTTCACCCATAGAGACAATGTCACGGTTAAGCTGGACGAGGTCTTCCAGGCGGCGCAATCCCAGGGGCGAAAGCCGTATCTGATCCCTTATGGCGGATCAAACACGATTGGCGCGTTGGGCTATGTGAATGCCATGCTCGAACTGGCAGAACAAAATATCCACCCAGACTGGATCGTTTTCCCCAGTTCCTCCGGCGGCACCCAGGCAGGCATGCTGGTCGGCGCCCGGTTGAGCGGTTTCAACGGCAAGATCCTCGGCATCAGCGTAGATGAACCGGCAGATCAGCTGAAGGCCACCATTGCCAAGCTGGCAACACAATTAGCCGAATCCATCGGTGAAAATCGGACTTTTTCGCCAGCTGACATCCAGGTCAACGATGATTACACAGGTGAAGGATATGCCATCATGGGCGATGCGGAAATCGAAGCCATTCAACTATTTGCCAAACGAGAAGCCCTGCTCCTGGATCCTGTTTACACCGGTCGCGCTGCCGCTGGCTTAATCGACCTGATCCGAAAGGGATTCTTTGAGGCAACAGACACCGTCCTGTTCTGGCATACGGGCGGTGGCCCGGCATTATTTGCAGGCAAATATCAAACCCACTTGCTCGGCTGAAACCAACCTTCCTTCGCGCCGGTCTTCGTTGAAGCCGGTCTCCTGACCGTGCGCTATATGGCACATCGCTGGTGAGGACACCACCGAGAACGCAATATTCAGTTCGCGCCGGTCTCCTGACCGTGCGCCGGTTACAACAACACTAGAATGTAAACCAATAAGAATAAATCACAAAAATTACACGAATTTCAAAATATAATTATTTCATGGACTCTTATAAATTTATGCCCGGTGTGTATGTTTATTTTGTGACCTTCACAATGGTAGATTGGCTCCCTGTATTTATAAATCCCGAACCAATTAAAATCATCACCGCTTGTTTACGATTTTGCATCACTAATAAACATCTTAAGTTATATGCTTATGTGATCATGCCCAATCATATTCACATGGTTGTTTCCGATTCAAAATTCAATAATTCTCGACTGCAAGAAACTTTGACAGCCTTTAGAAAATTTTCGGGACACAATTTAGCCGATTATATTGACAAGGCGCTTCCAGAATCATTATCACTGGTGATCCACAATACCCATTTGAATGATCGGAAAAGACAGGTATGGCAATCAGGCTGGCATGCTGAAGGCTTAGTAAGTGAAAAATTTTTCCATCAGAAAGTGAATTATATCCATGAGAATCCGGTCAGAAAGGGATATGTCCGGCTGCCAGAAGATTGGGTACACTCTTCAGCCGGGTATTGGTTAAATGGCGAAGAAGGGGAAATTCCAATAACGCTCGATATCCAGGAGGATGACGAGGGATAGGTGAAAATCATCGCTGGTGAGGACACCAGCGAGAACAGAAGGACACCAGCCAAGCCGGAATACAAAAAGGGCTCGGCATGCCGAGCCCCTACATTCAACAATAAAATAAAATTCTTTCTATAATCCTGCCGCGTCTCGCAGCAATTCCGCCTTGTTCGTCTTTTCCCAGGTCAAATCCAGGTCATCGCGGCCAAAATGCCCATAAGCAGCCAACTTCTGATAGATCGGGCGGCGCAGATCCAGGTCTCGAATGATCGCACCTGGCCGCAGATCGAAATGTTCATTGATCAATGCCGCAATTTTTGTGTCATCAATTTTACCCGTGCCGAAGGTTTCCACATTGACCGAGAGGGGACGTGCCATCCCGATGGCATACGCCACCTGGACTTCACAGCGGTCAGCCAAACCAGCGGCAACCACGTTTTTTGCCACCCAACGGGCTGCATAGGCACCGGAACGGTCAACTTTTGTCGGGTCTTTCCCACTGAAAGCGCCGCCGCCGTGCCGCCCCATACCGCCATAGGTATCAACGATGATCTTACGCCCAGTCACACCAGCATCGCCCATTGGGCCGCCCACCACAAACCGGCCGGTGGGGTTGACATACACAAGCATATCCTCATCCACCAGGTCTGCCGGAAGGATCGGTTTGATGATCTCCTCGATCACACCCTCACGGATTTGTTCCTGGGTCACATCCGGCGAATGCTGGGTGCTAATCAGTACGGTGTGGATGCGTTTGGGTTTACCATATTCATATTCCACCGTCACCTGGCTTTTGCCATCCGGCCAGAGAAAATCCAGGTCATTGGCACGTCTTGCATCCGCCAAGCGGCGTGTCAGCTTATGGGCGTAATAGATCGGCATTGGCATCAAAACATCGGTTTCATTGCAGGCGTAGCCAAACATCATACCCTGGTCACCCGCGCCAATCGCTTCGAGTTCATCCTCGCTCATCTGGCCTTCTTTGGCTTCCTTGGCCCTATCAACGCCCATCGCAATATCCGGGGATTGGTTCGCCAATGCCACCATCACACCGCAGGTTGCACCGTCAAAACCTTTCTTTGCCCGGTCATAGCCAATCCCAATAACCACTTCACGTACTAATTTATCAAAATCAGCAAAGCCCGTGGTTGTGATCTCGCCCATTGCCAGAACAAAACCTGTCTTGGTTGCGCATTCACAAGCCACCCGTGAAAAGGGATCCTGCCGGATCAGTTCGTCCAAAACAGCATCACTAACCTGGTCACACAGCTTGTCCGGGTGTCCTTCAGTGACCGATTCTGAGGTAAATAAGTATTTGGGTAGATTCATAAAAGTCAACGTCATATTTGAGAACCTCCATGTCTCGTTAAAAATTTAGCGCCCCTTCGGTTTCATACGAGAGGGGCGTCAATTGACGTTGGCTTCCCTCTCATCTTCCAGATATCGCTCTGCCGGAGTTGGCACCTTAAAAGACATGCTTTTTGGTTGCCGAGGTATCTTAGGGCCGGTCCCTCCACCTCTCTGGATAAGAGTGCCGCATAGGGCTATTCAATTCATTTACGCTGGGATTATAACACCAAACCCGTTAAATGCAAATAACAGGCCCTTATTTGTTATTTGAGTGTGCTAAGGTGAAATTCAGCCAGCCAGCTTACCGAAAGAACAATGTCAACACCAACCCTGCCACAAAGCCGCCGATATGCGCCATGTAGGCAATCCCGCCCGTTTGCGTTTCAGCGCCAAATGAACCAACCCCATTGAGAAGCTGCAAAATAAACCAGACACCGATCACAATGATCGCAGGCAGATATGCCAGGCGGAAGATAAACAACACTTTAACCCTCCGGGTTGGGAACAGGACAATATAAGCACCCAATATCCCAGCAATCGCACCGGAAGCCCCAACGATCGGTAAGTTCGAGCCAAGTGTGAAGAAGGTCTGCAGCGCTGTCGCAGCCACACCGCTCAGCAGGTAAAAAATTAAATATTTGCCGTGCCCAAAACGGTTTTCAATATTATCTCCAAAGATCAGCAGGTATAACATGTTGCTGCCCAGGTGCATCCAGCCGGCGTGCATGAACATGGATGTAAAAACATTGACGATTTCCCCCCCGGGATTGGCAGCAAAACGGCTGGGTACAAAAGCCCAGGCTTCAACAAAGGCATCACCCCCCTGCAGCTCAAGTAAAAACACGATAATATTGACGATCAGGATCAAGTAGGTTATGAAAGGAAATATCCTTCGGTTTGAGTTGTCATCACCTAATGGGAGCATTTGATTAACCTCCGCAACAAAAAGAATAGAAAAGTCTTCGCTTAATTAAAATGAAACCGTTTCGATTATTGAAACAAAAATTTGAGTGATTAAATCATAACCCAGAATACCAAATTTTTCTTTATGGGCAGCAAACCTAATCCTCCACTTACATGCCATCGCCTGGAACCGTGTAGCCTTCCCCCGACCCGCGCAGCAATCGGGGATTGACCCGGCCCATCCACTTCTCTGGCAGGTATAGTTTCTGAAACCCGCCATATTCCTCATACAATTCGTGGGCATCGCGTGTCGCGAGCATCGTCCAGCGCACGCCCTCCTCATCCAGGGTTTGTAATATGGTCTCCGTCAACCACTTGCCCAGACCCTGCCCCTGGTACGCCGATAAGATAAACACATCACACAGGTAAGCGAAGATCGTGTAATCCGTCACCACACGGGCAAACCCAATTTGTTGATCGTCTTTATAAACGCCAAAACACAGAGAATGCTCGATGGATTTTTCCGTCATCTCACGCGTCCGCCCAGTTGTCCAGTAGGCTTCTTCTGTCAGGTAGCGGTGGATCACATCTACCTGCAATTTTTCTTTATCGGTACTGATACAATATGGATCTCGCTTGACTTCCATCATGTTTCTCCTGAGCCATCGTCTTCTTATTTTATCCGGGTCAGATAGGATTCGGGGTTAGACAAATTCTCAAAATCGCCATAGGCTTGATAAAGACCCTGTGCATCTCGGGTTGCCAGCAGCACCTGACTGACCTCCAGCCCATCTACATAGCCGCAGGCTGTTTCCACCAGCCATTTGCCCAAACCCTGCCCCCGATGCGCTTCATCCACAAACACATCACATAACCAGGCAAAAGTCGCCCGATCCGTGACCAATCGGGCAAAAGCCACCTGTATGCCATGATGATAGATCCCCAGGCAAACCGAATTCTGGATGGAGCGCTCAATCACAGCCCGGTTGCGTCCCTGCCCCCAATAGGTATGTTTTTTTAGATATTCCTCAATGATGTCGATCTGTAAACGCTCCGGGTCGCCGCTGACCAGGTATTCGCCGCGCTGCGCTTCAATTATGCCATGTTCTGGCTGGTAAGGCATTTCAAGGTCAAAATCATCTGGCAGGGAGGAGATTCGATCCCTGATGCGGACGCCATCTTGATAAGTGAAGTGGTAGTGTTGCGGGGGTTTAGCATTGAGAATCCTCGGCAGGAACACATGGATGTTATCCACGACCTCAGGTGCTGAACATGCCCAATCGCTTGGCTTCCATGCCAGGTCACCCTCGTGGTTGCTGGCAAAATCCGGATGCGGTACGTTGGCTGTGAAAATCGCGATCCCGCCAGGCGGGATTTCAAACCCATCCCATGTCAGCAGACCGGCAAAGACCGGATCTGTAATTTCATAACCGGTTTCTTCCCTCACCTCGCGGATCACAGCCTCACGAGCGGTCTCTCCCGGCTCAATATGCCCGCCGACGCCGTTCCACAACCCCTGGTTGGGCGAGAACCGCCGATGCAGCATCAGCACATCCCCTTTGTAAAGCAGAAAACATAAGGTGAAACCAGGCTGGATCATGATACCAATGCCTCGCGCAGTTCCGGCGGATCGGTGACGCCAATCTCAAGAGAATGCATGCCATGCCAGTGTGTGAAACGGTTCAAGACTTCTTTTAACGCTTCTATCATCTGATCACCAAGCAGCACACCGGGTTCAAGATAAATCGTCTTGATCTCCATTCGCTTTTCCTTGCGGTGTGCTTTAGGGTCCAAACGCCCAATCAAACGGTCATGATATAAAATGGGCAAACAGAAATAACCATACATCCTGTCCTTCGCAGGCGTGAAGCATTCCAGCCGGTAATCAAAATCAAATAGCGTCAATGCCCGATCGCGATCTGAAACCAGCGGGTCAAAGGGTGAAAGCAGCGTTGTGTGGCTGGGAACCAATGCACCACTGGTGCAGGACTCCACCATAGCGACTCGGTCGGGGTGAACATAAGCAGAAGCCTCCCAACCCTCAACCCGCACAGGCAACAATCTACTCTCGGAAACCAGCCTTTCAAGTTTTTCCGAAAGCCCACCTTTAAGCAAATAATAATATCCCGGGATCCACGCCTCAAGGGCCACCCCCAGGGCATACACCGTCTTGATGATCAATTCTTCCAGCGCTGTGTCAGCATCCAGCGCTCGCGCATCGTCCCAATCGGGCAGCACCCGTTCACGAAGGTCATAATACCGCCTGAATTTCTGGCGGTAGGGCACCATCAACTCACCTGTCGAAAACATGTGCTGCAGGGCGAGTTTTTCACGTTTTACATCACCCCAACCCGTTGAAACCGTTTGTGAGTCAAAATCTGATGAACTGACTGCACCGTTTTCGGTAATATATGAACGCACATGCTCAACAAAGGATGCGTGCTCCTGTGCCCAATCTCGCCTGTGATTACCAACACGCGCATCATACAGCATCCTGCCCCTGAATATCGGGTAATCTTCGATTGGCAGGTAGCACAGCGCATGAGCGTAATATTCAAAAAGCTCGCCGGATTGATGGACCTCATCCAGCCAGGCAGGGTCAAAATCGCCCAAACGGCTCCACAGCACCAGGTATTGACTGCGCCGCACAGCCTGAATGGTGTCAATTTGCAGATATTGCATTTGCCGAATGACGGGCATAATATCCGTTTTGACAGCCGGGGCGGCAGGCTGGGTCAGCAAACCTTGGGAAGCCAGCATCGCGCATCGGACAGTGTTTTGTGATAATTGAATCAATTTAGGATCTCATTTCATCTGTTGAATGTCACTTTTTATTGACGCAGCCAGCAAACGCTCACCCAACACTCTGGCCTCTGCAGCCGTGAGATAGAGATGTGTTTCACCGGCTCTCAGCAGCTTTTCGGATGGGGGGCAACGTTCAACCACAGAAATACAGATGTTGTCATCAAGGTCATGATCCTCGCACTCATAGAAAATATCAACTTCCAGGGTGCCATCCAGCAGATGAATGGTCATTGTATATCACCTCCAATGATAGGGTCAGCTAAATCTGCTGCCTAAAATCATAACATCAATTCACTTCACACGAAGACTTAACAGGATTATACAAACCTCATTTTTAAGCTGTCAAGATGGAAAAACAGCCAAAATAGTCGATTTTTGGGCCTGGTCGTCAGGGAAAACCTCAATTTGATAGTTTCTGAGAGTCGAACATCGGTAAACTCAGATCAGTAAATAAACGAAATCTGCCAAAGGATGTCCTTTGGCGATCAGTAAGGAGTATCAACCATGGAAGTTCCACGCCATTGGCGATTGAAAAAACAGCGATATGCACTGGTTGGCGAAGTCTGCCCGCATTGCGACGCGAAGATCTTCCCGCCGCGTGATGTTTGCCCCGAATGCGGCAAGGAGGCAAAAACCGCCTACGCCTTCAGCGGCAAGGGTGAGGTGTATTCCTTCACCCGTATGGACAATGCCCCCGCTGGTTTTGAAGAACAGGCTCCCTATACCGTGGCACTGGTCAAACTCGAAGAGGGCCCAATTGTGACAGCGCAGTTGACCGACCTGGGTGAGAGTGATGTCCAAATCGGGATGCCGGTTGAGATGGTCACCCGCCGGTTGCGCTCAGATGGTGACGAACGCGGCATGCTGGTCTATGGCTATAAATTCCGCCCCTCTCTATCTATTCAGCAGTAAAAACTTTATTAAATTTTTTCCCAAAAATTAATTAACATGACCCAAACACTGCACGACAACATACGCAAAGCAGTACGCAAACATTATGGCACCATAGCAGAAACTGGGAATAATGGTTGTGGATGTTCTACAACTTCATGTTGCCAAGAACCGAACATCGATGCCAAAGCGATTTCTAAGGAAATTGGCTATTCAAGCTCTGATGTAGACTTGGTGCCAGTGGGTGCAAATTTGGGCTTGGGGTGTGGCAATCCAAAGGCTATTGCTTCTTTGAAAGCCGGTGAGACTGTCCTGGATTTAGGTAGCGGTGGCGGTTTTGATTGTTTTCTTGCTGTTAAAGAAGTTGGCGAATCCGGAGCAGTAATAGGCGTTGACATGACGCCGGAGATGGTGAGCAAAGCAAGAGCTAATGCTGAAAAGGCTGGTTATAAAAATGTGGAATTTCGCCTTGGCGAGATTGAAAATCTGCCTGTAGCTGACGGCATAATCGATGTCATTATTTCCAATTGCGTGATCAATCTTTCGCCTGATAAATCAAGGGTTTTTCAAGAATCATATAGGGTCTTGAAACCTGGTGGTCGACTGGCTATATCAGATGTCGTTGCAAGCGCTGAGTTACCAGAACATCTGCAAAATGATGCAGCATTATGGACTGGATGTATGTCAGGTGCACCATTAATTGCAGAAATTGAATCAATGCTTAAAGAAGCAGGTTTTAAAGCCATAAAAATTACTCCAAAAGATGAAAGTAAGGATTTTATAAAAAACTGGTCACCGGATAGCAAGATTGAAGATTATGTTGTTTCCGCGACGATCGAGGCTATTAAACCGAAAATCTAAAAAACGTGTACGCGCTCGCACTGACGGCAATCAACATCATCCTTAGCCAGTCACATTTATCACATTTACCCCGCTGACTAAGTCATCTGGAAGAATTTTAGTCCCTCCCCATTATCCCCACATAAGTGCCACTTAGCCAAAAACACAGGAGATGCAAGGTTTGGCATCTCCTTTTTTATTTAATCTTTCATATCCGGTTCAGCAAGACACTAAACTGACGAGTTCTCACGCAGAAAATCCAAAACCTCATCTAGTTTGCAAAACGCCAGGGCGGTCACCGTGTCGGCGCCGCCGTAATAAATGGCAATCCGCCCGCTGGGTTGATCATAGAGCGCCGCGCAAGGAAAAGCCACATTGGGGACATCACCCACATTCTCATACAGCCTTTGGGGAGAGAGCAAGTAGGGCGCACCGCGATAGATCACCTTCCAGGGTTGTTCCAAATCCAGCAGCGCCGCTCCAAAACTATACACAAAACCATTGCACGACGTCAACACGCCATGATAAAACAACAACCAGCCTTCAGGCGTCTCGATCGGGACGGGGCCAGCCCCGATTTTAGTGCTCTGCCAGCCGCCAGAAACACCCATCACATAACGGTGCTCACCCCAATGCACCATATCCGGGCTCTGGCTCATGAAGATATCGCCAAAAGGTGTGTGCCCATTATCACTCGGGCGGCTGAACATGGCATACTTGCCATTAATTTTACGAGGGAACAGCACGCCATTACGGTTGAACGGCAGCAGCGCGTTCTCCAAAAAGGTGAAGGTCTCAAAATCAAAGGTGTACCCAATCCCGATAGTGGGGCCGTGATAGCCATTGCACCAGGTGACATAATACCGATCCTCCAACCATACTACCCGTGGATCGTAGCGGTGTTCAAACCGGCTCAACTCCTCGTCAGCATACGCCCAATCGATCGGGGCATCCTCCAACTGCCAGTCAATCCCGTTATCACTAAAACCACGGTGAATGTTCATTTCCCGCTTTTTATTGTCGCAGCGAAAGGCCCCGGCAAATCCCTCCTTAAAGGGCACCACAGCGCTGTTGAAGATGCTGTTTGAAGAGGGGATCAGATCACGCGGGATTATCGGATTGGCTGAGTAACGCCAAACCACATCCGAACAACCTTCAGGACGGTCCTCCCAGGGGATATTGGGCAAAGCATTGGGGTTCATAGATCTGCTCCTCTAAAAATCAATTTCGTTCCAGCATACACACTAAGTTTACTGACCCCATCATAAATGACAAACAGAACATTGTCCAGATAGCATTGCGCCCTTCTAACATTCCTGATCACTCAAGAGGATTCTGAATTTATTTTATAATGACAACCAGCATCGATAGATAAAAATTATAGTGAGAGGTTTGCCCAGTATGCGCAACGAGCAAGAAATGATGGACCTGATCCTCACCACAGCGCGCGAGGATGATCGCATCCGCGCGGTGATCTTGAATGGCTCACGGGTAAATCCAAACATCAAGCCCGACCGCTTACAGGATTTTGACATTGTATACGTTGTGACCGATATCACACCCTTCATCTCAGACCCAACCTGGATCGACCGCTTCGGCGAGCGGATGATCATGCAAACCCCGGATTTGATGGGGTCTGAAGCGCCCCGTAGTGATGGTGGGTTCACATACCTGATGCAATTCATGGACGGCAACCGGATTGACCTTTCCCTGATCCCTGTTGATAGCGCAAAGGAAATGGAGGATGATAGCCTGAGTATCCTGCTTATGGACAAAGACGACCGCTTCAAGCCCTTCCCGTCCCCCAGTGAAGCGACTTACCTGCCGGCACCGCCAACAGCTAAAGCCTTTGGGGATTGCTGCAATGAGTTCTGGTGGGTATCAACCTATGTTGCCAAAAGCCTGGCACGCGCAGACATCCTGCTTGCACACCACATGCTGGATGTTGTGATGCACGGGGAGTTGATCAAAATGCTCACCTGGAATTTTGGGATAAGAACGGATTTCCGCCAAAACCCTGGCAAAGCGGGCGACAATCTAAAACATGTGCTCCCAGCGCAGCACTGGTCACGCCTGTTGGCAACCTTTGCCCCCGCAGAAATCAACCCCACTTGGGAAGCCCTTTTGAACTCAACCGAACTCTTCAGAGATTGCGCCAGGGAGGTGGCAGCATTTTTCAATTTCGATTACCCCGAAGAAGATGAAGGCCGGGTGAGCAAATATCTAAGAAAGGTAAAAACGAACGCAAACAAAACTTCGTAAGAACTTTTTTGTTATATAATAGTGATGCATTGAACGTGATAAGCCTAATCCGAAAGGAGGCTTTATCGGAGTAAACCGATATCCATCAACACCTGGCTGAAACCAGCCAACCTTGCTGATCAATCCATTATAGAAAGCTCGACCTGAAATTGATCTCAAGGGTAAAACAATGCCCGCAGAACGCTTCAGTTGAAGACTGCAGGAAACCACCACTCAATCATTTTTTGTTGTAAAAGGAGATATTATGAAAGGCTTGTTCAAAATTACAACCCGCACGATCGTTGCCATCGGCATTGGCGCAGCACTCTTTATGCTCTTATTCATGTATGTCAAAATCCCATCACCCATCCCCGAAACCAGCTTCCAGACAGCCTATGGGTTAGGCGCCTTCATGGCGACGCTCTTTGGCCCCATCGCCGGTGCATTGATCCAATTCATCGGCCACGCCCTTAGCGATGCTGTGCAATATGGTTCCCCATGGTGGAGCTGGGTGATCGCCAGCGGCGTCGCCGGCTTCGTCTTCGGGTTCGCCTTCAAACGTACTCGTGTTGAAGAGGGCGAATTCAAGGGCAAGGACATCATCACCTTCAACATCATCCAGATCATTGGCAACGCCATCGCCTGGATCCTTGTTGCCCCCGTGCTGGATATCCTCATCTATCAGGAACCCGCCAATTTAGTCTTCACCCAGGGCATCACCGCTGCCATCATGAATATCATCAGCGCAGGCGTGTTCGGCACCCTGCTTCTGATCGCTTATGCCGCCACCCGCACCAAGAAGGGCAGCCTGAGCAAAGGCTAAACTTTCGTTTTGGTGAAAAAGATAAAAGCTGGCGTCAGATGACGCCAGCTTTCTTTATGCCCTTATGAACATGACAACAAAAGCAGATTTTTGACAATGTATCTAAATTACACTTGTCGCCCGCATGGCCGCATTTGTTTTTCGTGATTGTTTGGTAAAATGATATTTCGTGACTATTCAGGTTAGATCGGCAGGTATGGAAAAACAAGCCATCATCGAATTTAAAAATTTTTCCTTTCAATACTTCAGCCAAGCTGAACCAACCCTGCATGATATTAATTTAAGCATCTACCCAGGCGAGAAGATCTTAATCGTTGGCCCCAGCGGCAGCGGCAAGAGCACCCTGGGGAATTGCATCAATGGGTTGATCCCTTTTTCATACAAAGGCGAAATATCCGGCAGCCTGACCGTCCACGGAAAATCCACCCAAGATCTAAACATTTTCGAGTTATCTAAATTTGTCGGAACCGTCTTGCAGGATTCTGATGGTCAATTTGTGGGGTTAAGCGCTGGCGAAGATATTGCCTTTGCCCTCGAAAACGATAGTGTTCCCCATGCTGAAATGCACGAACGCGTCAGGAAAGTGGCTGATATGGTGGAAATGCAGAGCTTTCTGACATCCTCACCCTTTGAACTCTCGGGCGGGCAAAAACAACGCACTTCATTAGCGGGTGTGTTGGTCAACGATGTAGATATCCTATTATTCGATGAACCTCTCGCCAACCTCGACCCGGCAACGGGTAAAACAGCCATTGAAATCATTGACGACATCCACAACAACTCGGGCAAGACCGTCATTATCATTGAACACCGCCTTGAAGATGTGCTGCACCGCCATGTAGACCGCATCCTCGTAGTCAATGACGGCCGGATTATCGCCGATCAGGATGCTCACTCGCTGGTTTCATCCGATATATTGATCAACACCGGCATTCGTGAACCGCTATATGTGACGGCATTAAAATATGCCGGTGTGGATGTGACGCGGGAGATGCTGCCGGGATATATCACCACGCTCAAAGCACGGCTTTCCACGGATGCCTTAACCGAGTGGCAGAAAAACATCCAGACACCGCCACCTGCCGAAACCAAACCATCCGTCATCAGGATGGATAATGTCTCGTTTTCATATGACGGCAAACGTCCAGTCCTGCAGGATATCACCTTCGACATTCGCGAAGGGGAAATGGTTTCATTGGTTGGCAAGAACGGTGCGGGTAAGTCCACGCTTTCAAAACTGCTATGCGGTTTTGAAAAAGTTGATCAGGGCACCATTTATTATCGTAGCGAAGATATTAAAGATAAATCCATAAAAGAACGCGCAGAGATGATCGGTGTGGTACTGCAAAACCCCAACCAGATGATCTCCAAAAATTTGATCTTTGACGAGATTGCCCTGGGTCTGCGGTTTAGAGAAGTCCCTGAAGAAGAGATAAAGACCAGAGTAGAAAAAGTGCTCAAAATTTGCGGCCTGGCGCCATTTGTAGAGTGGCCAATTTCCGCGCTCAGCTATGGGCAGAAAAAGCGTGTCACAATCGCCTCGATCCTGGCGTTAGGGCCTGAAGTCCTGATTTTAGATGAGCCAACCGCCGGGCAGGACTTCCGCCATTACACCGAGATCATGGAGTTTTTGGTGGAGATCAACAAAATGGGTGTGACGATCATCCTCATTACCCACGACATGCACCTCATGCTGGAATACACGCCTCGTGCTATCGTCCTTTCTGGCGGCAAGCTGATCGCCGACACCGCGGCGTCGGTGGTGTTAACCGACCCCGAGGTGATCGAGAAAGCCAACTTAAAGGAGACATCTCTTTATCACCTGGCGCAAATGGCTGGCATACCGGATGAGACGGCGTTTGTTCAGGGTTTCATCAATTACGAAAGGAAGCTGAAGAACCGATGAACGCCAAGGCAAAGTTATTTTCTTATGACACCGTCGATTCACCAATTCATCGGCTGTCCGGGTTAACAAAGCTGATCTGCTTTCTGCTGCTCACATTTGCTGTGATGTATTCTTATGACATCCGTGTCATCTTGCTCATGATGGTATTTTCAATCTATATCATCAAAATTTCCAAAATTAAATTTTCCCAGATCAAGTTGATGGTCATTTACGTGCTGATCTTTGTTCTCACCAATGCGATCATTTCTTTTTTCTTTGCGCCTGAAATGGGCGTGGAAATTTATGGCACCCGTCACCCCATCGTCAAACTTTACGGGAGATTTGCCCTCACACAGGAGCAATTGCTCTACAGTGTGACGAAGCTATTTAAATATGTTTCAGTGATTCCCTTTGGCATCATCTTTCTACTCACAACCAATCCAAGCGAGTTTGCCTCTTCGCTCAATCGCATCGGGGTAAACTATAAAGCAGCCTACGGCGTCGCGCTGACCCTTCGCTACTTCCCGGATGTTCAGCGGGATTATCGCGATATCAGCCTTGCCCAACAAGCCCGCGGCCTCGAGCTTTCTCGCAAAGCCTCCCTTGGCAACCGTGTTAAGAATGGTTTGCTGATCATCATTCCATTGATCTTCTCTTCGCTGGACCGTATTGAGCTGATCAGCAATGCCATGGACCTGCGTGGGTTTGCCAAGAGTAAGTCGCGCACCTGGTATACTGCCAGGAAGATGACCCGGGAAGATCACATTGCCATCACTGTTTCGACCTTGATCTTTTTGGGCACCGTTGCAGTTTCAATATTCATCAATCAAAGCCGGTTTTATAACCCTTTCATTTAGGAGGACACAATGAAGCCTATTCTCGTATATCAAACTGATTTTACTTATAAAGAAGGCGCTGTTTGTGCCATGTATGGCGTGGTAAAAAGCGTTGACCATGATCTGGAGATCATCGACGGGACACACGAAATCCCGAAATTTGATACCTGGAGTGCCTCGTACCGACTCTATCAATCCATGGCATTTTGGCCGAAGGGCACCATTTTTGTATCCGTCGTTGACCCAGGTGTCGGCACCGAGCGCAAGGCTTGCGTTGCCAAGACTTCTGATGGTTACTACGTTGTCACTCCCGACAACGGCTCACTGACCCATCTCAAAAACTGGGTGGGGATCGAGGAGGTGCGGGAGATCGACGAAAACACCAATCGATTGAAGGGGAAGAACACCGAAGGTGTGAGCGTATTCCACGGTCGGGATCTTTTTTCCTATTGCGCGGCAAAACTCGCCAGCGGCAAAATTACATTTGAGCAGGTCGGCTCAAAATATGACGTAAAACACATCATCTCTCATGCCATGCACGAACCCGTGATCAGCGAAGGCCATGCACTGGGCATCTTCGAAATTAACGATCCGAATTTCGGTAATATTTGGACCAATATCCCATTAAAGGATTTCTTTGAGGCAGGTTTTGACTTTGGCACCCGGGTGCAGCTCACAATCCGCCACGAGGGACAGGTGGCTTTCTCTCAAAAACTGCTGTTTGAAAAATCGTTTGGTTACGCCGAACCAGGTGAACCAATGCTCTATAACAATGAGCTCATGCGCGTGGCTGTTGCGGTCAACCGGGGGAGCTTCAGCGAGATGTTTGAAATTGGCTATGGGCCCGAGTGGCAGGTGGAGATCACAAAATAAGCAATAACTCGCTTGTAGCTCGGATCTGAAATCGATATACTATTAAAAGAAATTTTTGAGTGAAATTTGCGAGTGCTTTTAAACACTATCCAAGAAGGAGGTAACGATGGATCTTGTTAGACTCTTTGAATATCTCGGTTTAGGAGGTTTCATTCTTTGGTCATTGATGGAGCGTGGTTTTTCGCTCTTCAAGCAGCGGCAGGAAAAAGGTCGCAAACAATCACAAATCTCATTTTGGTTGATCAATATCTTCTGGTATGGGGCAATGTTTTTTGCCATTTTGGATGTCTGGACATTAAATTGGACGACCTTCAATCAAAACCAGTGGCTTTTGAGAATAATTGGTTTGATCTTAATCATCGTTGGGTTAGCGCTGCGTTTCATCGCCAGACGTGACCTTGGGAAACAATATAGCGTGCATGTGGAAACCTCAGAAAAGCACCAGTTAATTACGGAGGGAATTTATCAAAAAATCCGTCACCCTGCCTACTTAGGGTTATTATGCCTGTTCCTCGGTATCCCTTTGTGCATAGGAAGTTGGGGCGGATTGATAATAGCTGTTGTTGGAGGGATCCCCGCAGTTATGTACCGGATCACGGTTGAAGAAACCTCTTTGCATAATTGGTTTGGCGAACAATTCGATGAATACGCCCAAGACTCATGGCGTCTACTACCTCACGTGTGGTGAAAATAAGAATATTTAATTACTATGCGCACGGCATAATTTAGAAAAAAGCAACAAAATTCAATAATCAAACATAACACCAGATCTGAGCAAGCCATCTGGTTTATCCAACCTATCCACAAGGCCAGGGGGAAATCCATCCTTGGGGTCATACCACAGTGGTCTTTTCTTTCATATACTGTAAACAGTTGCAAACCACACAGTCATATCCCCGCGCCATTCGAAGTCCTTGGATACGCATCGGAAAATTCGAAAGGAAAAGATCATGCAATCAGAATCAAAAACCGAGAAACAACCCATCCTCAGCCCGATCTTGCGCTGGTTCATGCTGGCGATGGTGCTGGCAAACATCGCAGGTATGATGACGCCGATGCTCATTCCCCTTTACCTGACAGACCTCGGTGCTGATATCACCGATGTCGGCCTGGTATTCACCCTGACCTCGGTTGTCATCCTTATCTTGCAGGTTTTCGGCGGCTGGATGTCCGATTCGATCGGACGGTTACGCGCGGTAGCTATCGGCAGCATCGGCGGCACAATTGGTTATGCAGCCATGTTTTTGGCTCCTACCTGGCAGTGGATGATCGTCGCCCTTGCCATTCATCAAATCCCTTATGCATTGGTCGGACCTAGTTTCCAGGCTTTCATCGCTGAAAATTCCGCAGAAGCCAACCGCGGTAAAGTCTTTGGAATGACCAACACCATTTTTCAAATCACAGGTGTGATTGGGCCACCTTTGGGCGGCTTGCTGGCCGGGTGGATTGGGTTCAAAGGGATGCTGGCTGTTTCTGGTGTCTTATATGGCGCGGCAGCCTGTTTGCGCATCTGGATGGCTACCACAATGAAATCCTCAGCCAAGCAAAACGCCACCGAAAAGCTGACGATGCACTCCTTCAAAACCACCATGGCCAGGATGGTAGGCCTGCTTGTCGGCGGTGGTGTGATCACCTGGATCTTCCTGACCGATGGGATCGCCGATATCGCCTTCCGCATGTCGGGCGAACTGCAACCCCTTTACCTTGAAAAAATCGCCAATATCGGTCTGGCAGAAATTGGCACACTGGGCTCCATCAGCGCGATTGCAGCCATGTTCATCCCGCTGCTTTCGGGCAAACTGGTGGATAAGCACGGTGAACGCCTGCCGCTGATCGGCGGATTCGCATTGATCTTCACAGCATTTATGGTCTTCTTAAGGGCAGATAGCTTTCTCACTTTTGCAATCAGCTGGGCAGTGTTCGGTTTGGGCGGCGGCATGCTGGGGCCTGCCTACCAATCACTGATCACCAAGGTGGTGCCTGCCAAGATGCTGGGCGCTTTCTCGGGTGTGTTTTATAGCAGCCGGGGATTAATTGCTTTGCCTGCCCCCTGGTTAGGTGCCAAAATGTGGGAGGCGATCAGCCCGCGGGCACCGTTCATTGTCACCGCCTGTGCATCCCTGCTAATCATGGTGCCCATCTACTTCAAATTCCGCTTGCCTGAAAACAAAAGCAATACATCAAAACCTGATGGCATGCAGCACAAAATAGCGACCGTGCCAATTGAGGTAAGCGATTAATTTCGATTGGGATTAAGAATATGCGCCTGATGGAGTTATGAGGTTATCATCCTCACTGAACTTCAGGCGCTTTTTTATTTTCAATAGTAATCATCGTCAACACGGCGAGGCATAATCAAAATGCCCTATCTCCCACCTGATTAGAACACCTCTGCTGATTTGCGGACTTTCACCTGGGTCAAAAAGCCTGCTGCCAAAAAGTTGAGCGCGACTGCCGCCAAACAGATCGCCCAAAAGCTGATGTTATACAGCCCGGGCGCGATTAAGTCGCCCAGCATCCGCCCAAGTGAGAACCCAGCCACGGTTGCTGCAGTCATCGTAGCCCGCGCATCGGGCACAATCTCGCTCATCAACGTCAGTGTGCTGACCAGCACTACCTCAAATGTGATGTAGAAGAACCCTAAACCGACCAAAGCCCAGGCCAATTTGCCACCCGTTAACGGCAGCAAAACAGCAGCCAGGCTGTTTAACCCAAGGCAGATCCAGATCATCCGCCGTTTGCCCACTGCGTCCAACCATAACCCTGAAACAACCTCACCACCCAGCTCCGAAACACCGATGGCAATTGAAGCGACGGTCAGCAAGGTAAAATCAAGCCCAAATCGGTCTTCAATCCACACGCCAAACATCAGGTTTACGGTCTCATTCGCGCCAGTGAATAAAATCCCCATCAGCAAGCCAGCCAATGCAGGCCAAAAACTGACCACACGCCACAAGTTCTTCCAGATGGTGTTTTCTTCTGTCTTGGCAATACTATTGGAAGGCAGCACCCATGCGAAGGTCAAAAAGAGGATGACACCCAACGCTGCAAAGAGAAAAAATGGCATGACCCAGGAGATTGATTCGATCAAAACTCGAACCAGCGGAATGCCCCCAATAAACGCCAAAGCCCAGCTAAGCTCCGTGATCGCCAAGACCCTGCCCCGCTTTTCGAAGGGGATGTGATCCCCCAGATAGGCGTTCATTGATGGGATAAATACCCCGTTGCCGAGCAAAACCAGGCTTGTGCCGAGGATGAAAGACCAAAAAGAAGGCCACAACCCGACCACACCGCTGCCAGCCGTGAACAGCCCAATCCCCAATAACATGCCCGTCTTGCGGTCGTGGGTATCGGCAACCGTCGCCAAAAATGGCCCAAACACACCTAAAAATGAGCGGATGGACAGCCCCAACGCCAACGAACCCGGTTCGACCCCTAAATATTGGGCAAACACCGGCAAGAAGGGATAGACCATACGGTAACTGGTGTTAAACACCGTCCGGTTGATGGTGAACAGAAGAATTTGCAGGTTGATTTTGATGCGCGATTTAGACATAACCCTGAAATTATAATCCGGTTTTATTTTTTAGTCTGATAAAAACAAGACAATAGTTGTCAAAATATCAAAAGATGCTTTATAATAAAAGCAGAAATAGCAAACGCTTGAAACAACCTGTATCAAATATGTTGCTTTATGCAAGATATTTAGATGAGCCACCAAAAAAGGAGATTTAAATGGCAAAAATTATTGATGTTGAAGGCATTGGTCCAGTTTATGCAGAACGCTTGATCGCGCTTGGAATCAAGACCACCAACAAACTGCTGAAGAAGGGTGCCACACCCAAAGGCCGTGAGGAACTTGCTGAAAAATCTGGCATCGATGCTAGCCTGATCCTGGAATGGGTCAATCATGCCGATCTCTTCCGCATTAAGGGCGTCGGTGAAGAATATTCCGACTTGTTAGAAGAAGCCGGTGTGGATACCGTTCCAGAACTTGCTCAGCGAAACCCTGAAAACCTGTATGCCAAACTGGTCGAAACCAACGACATGAAAAAACTTGTGCGCCAGCTCCCATCCCAACGTCAGGTGAGCGATTGGGTCGCACAGGCCAAGACCATGCCCCGGATGATCCACTACTAAGACTTATACTTATCCAATAGACTTTTCCGGCTCCCCTGGTTTGCACGGTGCAAGCCAGGGGAGTTTTTCATCATTTGTGAGCAAAAGTTTTCACTTAGAAATCATCGGGGTTATAATCGGCATTGTTCAACATCGACAAATCAGGCTTCTATCTTATGAAAACCCACGCAAACATCAGCAAAGCATCAACATCACCTTTACTACTGATTATTCTAGGCTTGTTAATTGCAGGCTGTGCGACATCTCAAGGCACGACACTTACAACGGATTTACCCAAAGCCAGTTCCACCGCTGAAAGCACCACGCCAGCCCAAACAGCCGCTGTCCCGACAGCGGCCATCGCAGAAGCCACAACAACGCCAACACCTGCAAACCCGACCCTCTACATTGCTGAACCCCTCCCACAAGGGATTCTTTCAACACAAGATTTGAGCAACATTACACTGTCCGATAGCCCACAGGCATCACTCTGGTTTGGCTTAGCAGAAGATGCCCCTGCCGGCGAAATTCTGCACACTTCAGAATGGGTCTATGCCCTGGCAGCACCCTTCCCCACCCTGAGGGACGATGTTTCATCAGCCGACCTGCAATCGCTCTGGCAGGGTTCACCAGCCAGCGACTTTACCTCGCCATCAAGATTGTATGTTCCCGATGAGCTTGCTGCCAGCCTGAGCGCCGCTTGGGGAGCACCCTCAGACGTGACCACCCTCACCTACCAATCACTCCCTGAGATAGACACGCTGTGGGATGAAAACGCCTGGGTGATCCTCCCCTTTGACGCGCTCACCCCGCGATTGAAAGTGCTCAGCATTGACGGCTTTTCACCGCTCCATAAGGGCTTTGAACCTCAAACCTATCCCCTTTCTTTTAGATTCACACTCGTCCACACACAAACCGGGGAAGAGATGGCTGACCTGAAAAGCATCCTGGCGGCTATCAAACCCACCAACCGCGAACCTGACAAGATGACGACCCTGGTCATGACCGGTGTCACTGCCCTGGTGAGGGCAACCGCATACAGGATGGAAACCAAGGGCATCCTTTATCCAGGCGAGCAAATCGTAGATTGGCTGACAGGCGCCGATATCACCCACATCAGCAACGAGGTATCCTTCTACGAAAATTGCCCCTTCCCAAACCCAAATTCAAGATTGCTTTTCTTTTGCAGTAACCCTGCTTACATCAAGTTATTTGAATATATCGGCGCAGATATCATCGAGCTGACAGGCAATCACAATAATGACTCCTTACATATGTATGGCGTGGATGTGGTGCCCTTCAGCCTTAATCTATATCGCGAGCGGGATATGCTTTATTTTGGCGGGGGTGAAGACCTGGCAGACGCAAAATCCCCTGCACTCATCACTCATAACGGTAACCAATTAGCCTTCATTGGCTGCAACGCCCCCGGGCCGGACTTTGCATGGGCAACAGATGAACACGGTGGTGCGGCACCCTGCGGTGATTATCAATGGATGGCAGATGAGATCATCCGCTTGCGCAAGGAAGGTTACCTGCCCATTGCTACCTTTCAGTATTATGAAGACTATTACCACCAGCCAGAATCTCATCATATCCGCGACTTTGGGCGAATCGCCGATGCCAGCCCTGTGATCCTCAACGGCAGCCAGGCACACTTGCCGAAAGGCATGGCGTTCACAGACAGCACCTTCATCGATTATGGGCTGGGAAATTTGTTTTTTGATCAGATGGGCATTATTGATGATTACGGTAATCAAATCCTCAGGACCCGCTGGGAGGTCATCCAGCGCCACACATTTTACAATGGCAAACACCTCAGCACAGAATTGCTGACCGCAATGTTGGAAGATTATGCCCAACCCCGGCCGATGACTGCTGCCGAAAGATCAACCTTCCTGGATGTGTTATTTACCGCCAGTGATTGGATTTCACGGTAAAATCAGTATCAGGATTGTCTAAAGTTTCTCAGAGGTTAATGATATGGCTTCGATAGCAGAGTTTTCGAAAGAACCCAAATACACCATCCGCATCCTCAGCGAAAGAACTGGCGTGCGCCCGGTCACGCTGCGTGCCTGGGAACGCCGCTACGACCTTTTGGAGCCGGAACGCCTCGATAACAACTATCGCCTTTATTCGGATCGCGATATCGAAGTCGTGCGCTGGATTACCCATCGTTTGGACGAAGGGCTTTCAATCAGCAGCGCAGTGCGTGAATATAAGGGTTTTCGCAGCAACGGCATCTGGCCTGAAGCCCTGCCGACAGTCTTAGCGCCTGCACCTTCCAAAACACCAGAATTCCCGCCAAAAACCTATGCCGAGAAATTATTCCAGGCGCTCACAAAACATGATGAGGCAGCAGCCCGAAAGATCATGGATTCTGTGCAGAGCATGTATGACCTGAAGACGATCTTTTTTGAAATTTTTTATCCATGCTTGTATGAAATTGGTGAAGCCTGGTATCGGGGAGAGATCCGCATTGCGACAGAACATTTCGCCTCAGCCTTTATCCGCGGGATCCTGATGCAACTACTGCAAGCCTTCCCGATTTATTCCCAGGCACCCAGCCTGCTGATCGGGTGTGGACCCGAAGAGTTCCATGAAATTGCCGCCCTGATGCTATCGGTCCTCCTGCGAAGAGAGGGGTATCAGGTGGAATTTTTAGGCGCCGATCTGCCTGTTGAAGACCTGGTGATGTATGCAGAGGATGCAAACCCGGATATGATCATCCTCTCGGTGAGTTCAGAGCTTTCCGCCCGTCAGCTATATAAAATGCAAGCAATGCTTGATAAATTACCCTCAAAACCCAAACTTGGATTTGGCGGACGTTATTTCAATGAAAATCCGCAAGCGCGTGATCAGGTGCCCGGAGTCTTTTTAGGTGCTTCGTTGGATGACGCGATACAGAATGTTCACGATTTGCTGGATTAAGGCCAAAATTCTCCATTAATTTTGCATTCATATATAATTCTAAATTATCCCCCTCGCACAATGGCGTCGGTCATCTGGGCAACCCGCGCCATTACCCCTACATCATGCACACGCACAATATCTGCCCCGCGATCGATGCAAATCGCAACGGCTGCTGCCGTCCCCTCCACACGCTCATCGGGTGGAAGATCCAGCGTGTAACCAATGAACGATTTTCGCGAAGGCCCAGCTAAAAGCGGGTAGCCCAATACCTTGAACTCATCCAAACGGTCCACCAGAGCCAGGTTCTGAGCGGTAGTCTTCCCAAAGCCAATACCCGGGTCGAGGATGATGCGCTCATCCGGGATACCAGCCTTATGTGCGATATCAACACTGCCTAACAGCTCCTGGCAGATATCCCCTATCAAGTCTTCATAATCTGTACCCACATACCTGCCGCCCAACCGTTCACCTACTTCAGCAGAACCTGGCTGCAAACGGTTATGCATCAGGATCACTGGCGCCTGGAATTGAGCAACGACCTCCGGCAGCGCCGGGTCGGCTCGCAGTCCCCAAATGTCATTCACCCAGGCAGCACCGGCTTCCAAAGCCCGATTTGCAACGTTAGACTTGTAGGTATCAACCGAGATCAACGCATCCGGGAAGGCTTTATGGATCGCCTGAATGGTGGGGATAACTCGCTCCAGCTCTTCTTCCTCACTGACCGGTGCTGACCCCGGCCGCGTACTCTCACCACCAACATCCAGAATATCCGCACCTTCGCGCAAGAATTGCGCTGCCTGGGCAACAGCAGAATCTACCGGTTCTTCGCGTTGGACCAATCCGTCACCTGAAAAGCTGTCTGGGGTGACATTAATGATGCCCATGATGAAGGTGCGTGTGCCCCAGGGTAAGGGCGGATGATTTATTGTGTTCATTAGAATCCTTTTTGCGCCATCGTAAACCAGAAAATCATCAGGGTTCATCGGCGGGTGCATCCAGCCGCTGTGCTTCCACCAACATATCTACGCGGTCAATTGAGTCGCCCAGGCTGTAAAGCGTCAGCAAAAATGCATTGCTTTCACCTGAGGCAACCTCGCCATCGGCTTCCCAGCGGCGGACAGCCACCACACGCCCTTCGGCATCCAGGGCAGTGGCGTTGACCCACACATATTCCGCATCACCGCCGTCTGTGGGCAGGGATACCACACCGCTCACATCTGCAACGCGGCCGTCCTCGCTGATCTCGATAAACTGCTCAGAGATTTCCGCATCCAGGTAACGATCATCATCGGGCATCACAGGTAAGACAAAGTCAACCGTCACGCTGGGGGTATATTGTGCGGGCAGCGGGGGTTGGAAGTAAGCTGTCAGGGGTAAGGCTGCGCCGGATGGCAGGAGGTTTAACAGGATCATGCCGATTTCCTCCCGGGGTCCATCCTCTGAATTCAACACAAAAGTCCCGGTCAGGTTTTCAAGTGCACCAGCTTCGTTGTTTTCTACCAGTGTAAAACACCACAAACCACCCACGGCATCCGGGTAACAGTCAGGCGGGTTCAAACCGGCAAACCGAGGTGTGGGCGTTGGCGAGATTGTTACCTCAAGGGTTGGGGTCAATTCCGGCATCGGCGTAACCGGGATCAGAAGAGATGTTCCAACCGACATCATCCCTGGGTTGACAGTGGGGTTGGCTGTCATTACAGCGGCGGGTTCGAGACCATACCGAAAAGCGATGCTGTACATATCATCACCCGCCTTCACGGTGTAATAAACAGGTGTAGGTGTGGGTGTCGTGGTTAGCGAGGGTGTGGGGCTGTGATAATCCGTCGGATAAGGTGTCGCTGAAGGCGTATCCGATGGATAGGGACGTAAAGTACCTTCAATAGTACCGGTCGGAGTTTGCATGCCTTCTGGGGTTTGCTGCACGCAAGCAGAAAACAAGATTCCCGCCCCGATCAGCAAACTCAAGACAATTGTCAAATTTTTTCGCATGCGGGCATTATACCAGCGATAAGGAGGGGTTTCCATCACTGACCTTTTACTACGGATAACCTAAACATAATGAAATGCCTCGTTAGAAATTCGTATGAGTCGCCTCATCAGACTTGCCTTTGACATTCAAGCGGACTATAATCGGAAAGGATCAAAATTAGAAAGCTTGTAATGCCAACCTATACCTATCAGTGTGAAAATTGCGGAATCCGCTTTGACCAATACCAGAGTTTCTCTGAAGAACCTCTGACCATCTGCCCGGAATGCGGTGAACCTGCCCTGCGCAAGGTTTATACGCCAGTCGGGATTGTGTTCAAGGGCAAAGGCTTTTACGCCACCGATAACCGCTCCCCTTCCGGTCAATCCTATTCGTCTGATAAGGATGAAAGCACCAAGAAGGACAGCGAAACCAAAACCGAAACAAAGCCGGAACCAAAAGCATCCACAAGCAAACCTAAAAAAGATTAATCCTACTCAATAAACGTCAATGCGGGCTTTGGGCTCGCATTTTTGTTTTAATCCATCCAAATATTACCGATTGCACAATAATCCACCCTACCTAAAAATACCCCGCCAAAATCAGGTTTGCGCTATAATCCTATTATCCGTCAAATACATTAAATGAGTGCAATCTTATGAAACAATTGCTGCAAGACATGAAAACCGGAAAAACACAGGTGGTTGACATCCCCGTTCCACAAGTTGGCGAAAAAGCTGCCTTAGTCCGCACGGCGGCATCGCTTGTATCTGCGGGCACCGAGCGCATGCTGGTTGAGTTTGCCAAACAGGGCCTTATAGGTAAAGCACAATCCAGGCCAGACCTGGTGCAGCAGGTGCTGAACAAAGCCAAGCGCGAGGGGCTGCTTTCGACTTTAGATGCAGCCAGGAACAAACTCGATCAACCGCTCACCCTGGGATATTCCTCAGCCGGAACGATCGTAGAAACTGGCTCGAACCTGAGCGGTTTTCGCGCCGGTGATCGGGTGGCTTGCGGCGGAGGCGGGTATGCTGTCCACGCAGAGTTTGCGAATATCCCTCAAAACCTGCTGGTCCGCATTCCGGATGCCGTTGATTTTGAGCAAGCCGCGTTTGCCACTATCGGTGCGGTGGCGATGCAGGGTTTTCGGCTCGCTGATGTTCAGGTAGGGGCCAACGTTGCGGTGATCGGTCTGGGTTTGCTGGGGCTGCTGGCAACCGGGATCGCTTCTGCTGCGGGATGCCGTGTGTTGGGCATTGACCTTGATCCTGAACGGGTTGTACTTGCTGAAAAATTGGGTGCTGTGAACGCCGTCACACGGGATCAAGCTGTGGAAGCCGCCGCGGCACTTTCAAGCGGCAAGGGTGTAGACGCGGTTCTGATCTGTGCGGACACGAAATCAAATGACCCCGTTGAATTAGCTGGAGAGATCGCCCGGGACAAGGCGAAAATCGTCGCGGTTGGCGCGGTCGGTCTGCAGGTCCCCCGCAAACCCTATTATGAAAAAGAATTAGACCTGGTCGTTTCAAGATCTTATGGACCTGGGCGCTATGATACGGATTTTGAAGAAAAGGGGCAGGATTATCCCATCGGTTACGTCCGCTGGACTGAAACCCGCAACATGGAAGCCTTCCTCAACCTCCTGGCGCAGGATAAGCTGGATGTCGCCCCATTGATCACCCACCGCATCCCCATCGAGGAAGGGGAACGAGCCTATGAACTCATCACTGGCGATGAACCCTACCTTGGGGTACTGCTGACCTACGAAGAGCAACCCCTGCCCAGCGACAATCGCATTCCGAACAAGCTGGCGCCGACCGTGCGCGTCAAACCCGGAGACATTTTAGCCTTAGGCGTCCTTGGTGCAGGCAATTATGCCCTCTCCACCTTTCTGCCGGTAATCAAAAAGTCGGGTCTGGTCGCCCCGGTTGGGATCATTTCTGCTTCAGGTGTCAGCGCACATCATGCTGCCCAGCGGTTCGGTTTTGGGTTTGCCTCCAGCGACCCCACCGCCGTGATTGAAGACCCCGCGATCAACCTGATAGCCATCCTCACCCGCCATAACCTTCATACACAGCAGATCTTAAGCGCCTTCAAAGCCGGTAAGCATGTCTATTGTGAAAAGCCCTTAGCCATCAACCCGCAGCAACTCGCAGAAATTTCGGATGTGCTGCAAAATGAGGCGCACCCGCTGTTGATGCTCGGCTTCAACCGCCGGTTTGCCCCCTTAGCCGAACACCTCAAAGCCTTTGTTGACCAGCGGCAGGAACCGCTCTTTGCCCATTACCGCATCAATGCAAACCAATTGCCGCCCGAACACTGGCTGATTGACCCTGAAATTGGCGGCGGAAGGATCGTCGGTGAAGGCTGTCATTTCATCGACTTTCTGACCTTTTTGATTGGTGAAAACCCCATCGAGGTAAGCGCACAAGGCTTGCCCGACAACGGCAAATACAGCGAAGATAATGTCGTCTTACGCTTCAGCTACCCGGATGGCTCATTAGGCGTGATCTCATATCTTGCCAATGGCGACAGAGCATTCTTGAAGGAATACTTGGAAGTTTTCACCGGCGGCAGGGTCGCGGTTTTGCACGATTGGCGCAAGCTCGAGATGATCTCCAAAGGCCGGCGCACGGTCAAACGTCACCTGCTGCAGCAAGATAAGGGGCACTTCAATGCCTGGCGGGCATTTCTACAAGCCGTGCAGAGCAAGAATGCTCCACCCATCCCTTATGAGCAAGCCTTAGGCGTAACTCAAGCCAGTTTTGCTGCCGTGGATGCCTTACGCAGCGGGAAAAAGACCACAATTGAACTGCCCAAAACAATAAAGGCTGAATAAATTCCTGCAAAGCCCCCGTTGAAAAGGTTGCTTTTTGCCTAATGCTGAGAGTTGAAATTTAGAAAATTACCGGTTGCATTTAGTGATGATTTGCAGCCTGTTATTTACCGTTGAAAGAATGCCAGCGCATGAACCGAATGATCAAAGCGATTAAAGCCTGCCGCTACCTGGGGATAACAAAACTCTGGCAATACGCACTTTATCAAATCGGACTAAAAAGCGGCCACTATCGCCGGGTCACCCCCAGCGTGAGGGACACTCACACAATCGCGCCCAGCATCGGCCCTTTTGCATCCTTCCCTAACCCAACACCAGCCCAAAAAGACCTTACCCTGGCATATGCGGATGAAATCGGCCGGGGTATGCTAAGGCTATTCGGCGGCGAACCCGTCCCGCTCGATCTAAATGCCGGGTCTGCACCCGAGCATTGGACCGTCTTGGAGGAAACACCCCCTGAAGAAGACATCAAATTCATCTGGGAGCCGGGGCGTTTTGGCTGGGCTATCACCTTAGCCAGGGCTTTTGCTTTCAGCAAAGACCCCGCCGATGCCCAACTTTTTTGGGATAACACCTTTCAATTTTTGGCAGCACACCCACCTAACTTGGGGCGGCAGTGGCAATCTGCACAGGAAGTCGCCATCCGCCTGATGGCAATGGTCTTCTGTGATCGTGCCTTTGCCGCTGCGCCGTCTTCGACACCCGCCAACCGGGAACGATTGTGGCAAGCGATTGCCGACCACGCACAGCGCATTCCGCCCACGCTGGTTTATGCCCGGGCACAAAACAACAACCACCTCCTCACAGAGGCAGCCGGATTGTACACCGCCGGCATTTATCTGGCTGATCACCCCCAGGCCGAAAAGTGGCGCAGACTTGGCTGTCGCTGGCTGAATTGGGGCTTTCAGCACCAAATAGACGAGTTTGGCACTTATGTGCAGCACAGCGTCAACTATCACCGCCTGATGCTGCAGACGGCATTATATGCTGACCACGTCCGCAGATCCGCCGGTCAGCCCGAATGGCCAGAAAAAACCCGCTCCCGACTCGCATCAGCCACCCGCTGGTTATGGGCGCTCACCGATCCTCAGACAGGCGAAACCCCCAACTTGGGTGCAAACGACGGCGCTTACATCCTGCCGCTGACGGCGTGCCCCTATTCAGATTTCCGACCGGTGCTGGATGCCGCCGCTAAAGCCTTCCTCAACCAGGACATCTTTGACCAGCCCGAGCTTGCTGAGATGGCGGATTGGTTTACCCTGACTGCATCAATTGCCCAAAAGCAACCCCAGCCGCAGGCATCGGACATGCTGCGGATAGACGGAAATGACAGGCGTGCTTTTATCCGCACTGCACAGTTTACGGACCGCCCATCGCATGCCGATCAACTCCACGTTGATCTGTGGTGGCAGGGCGTCAACGTTACCCAAGACCCGGGCACCTATCAATACAACGCACCATCGCCATGGGATAATGCCCTGGCAGGCACCCAAGTTCACAACACCCTCACCCTGGACGGAGAGGATCAGATGCTGCGCGCAGGACGGTTTTTATGGCTCGACTGGGCACAAGCCCAGATCTTGGCGCACGAGATTGATGACGAAAGTCGGATCATCCGCCTGACAGCGGAGCATGACGGGTACCGCAAATCCGACGCACTCCACCAGCGCACACTGGCGGCTGATCCGCGCGGATGGCTGGTGACCGATACGGTTTTGCCCTATGGGAAGCCTAACAAAGCCGTTCACACCGCGACCCTGACCTGGCTGTTACCTGACTGGGATTATAAATTTGAAGAAAGTAACAAAATACGCCTGACCGGTGCTGAATTTTCATTCAGCCTTACAATTTCAGGTGCTGAACATCTCAATCTATTCCGAGCAGGGGAACGTCTCTTTGGGCAAATATCGCCCCAACCCACATGGGGCTGGGTTTCCTCAACTTATGGACAACGTGCCCCCGCATTGATGCTGGTGGCAACGCTGACAGGCAGGCTGCCGCTCACACTCCAATCCAACTGGGAATTCACCGAATAACACCACTTGTTAATAATCGAGTAAAATGTTAACGTTATGCATATCCTCCTGATCCATCAGGCCTTTGCCGCGCTGGATGAACCCGGCGGCACCCGCCATCACGAACTTGCCAGGCACCTCGTTCGTCAGGGGCACCAGGTAACCGTGATCGCCAGCCCGGTCAGCTACCTGACAGGTGATGAGACCGGGATGCGGGTCAGGAAGCAAACTGATGATCTGGGTGTGACCATCATCCGCAGTTACACACTGCCCGCACTGCACCGCTCATTTATTTGGCGTGTGTTCAGTTTTCTGAGCTTTATGATCTCATCCTTCATCAACGGTCTATTTGTTCGAAAAGTGGATCTTGTGTGGGGCACGACCCCGCCCATCTTTCAGGGACCGACCGCATGGCTGCTGGCACGATTGAAGGGTTGCCCGTTCTTGCTTGAAGTGCGCGACCTGTGGCCTGCTTTCGCTGTGGCGGTGGGCGTGCTCAAGAACAAATGCCTGATCAGGCTTTCGGAATGGCTGGAAAGATTCCTTTATCGGCACGCCGACCAGGTGATCGTCAATTCACCTGGTTACATCAGCCATGTGCAATCTCACGGCGCCGAACATGTGACCCTCATCCCCAATGGTGCCGACCCGGATATGTTCGACCCAGATGCAAAAGGGCTTGACTTCAGGCAGGAGCATGGACTGGAAGGCCACTTCGTCGTGCTCTACGCCGGTGCGCATGGCATGTCGAACGACCTCGATGTTGTGCTCGAAGCGGCGCAACTTCTACTTGAGGAGCCGTCCATTCAAATCGTTTTGCTGGGCTCGGGTAAAGAAAAACCCCGCCTGGTTGCGGAGGCTGAAGAACGCCGGTTATCAAACATTCACTTTCTACCGCCGGTGCCAAAATCTGCTATGAAAACAGCGCTGGCAGCATCTGATGCCTGCCTGGCGATCTTGAAACCGATTGAGCTGTACAAAACGACCTACCCAAACAAGGTCTTTGATTACATGGCAGCAGGCCGACCGGTGATCTTGGCGATCGAAGGTGTCATCAAAGAAGTTGTCGAAGAAGCCCAAGCTGGCATTGCGGTGCCGCCCGGCAATCCGGACGAACTGGCATCCGCAATCCGCCATCTGGCAGAGAACCCTGAGATCTGCCGTGAAATGGGCATGAATGGACGCAGGACAATTGAAACAGAATTTTCTCGTGTGGAATTGGCGGATAAGTTTACCGCCCTCCTGGAATCAATGAGGAGTTAGAAATGGCAGAAAAAATATTAGTTGTTGATGATGAAATCTCACTTCAGGAAACACTGGCATATACCCTGAAAAAAGAAGGCTATGACGTTGAAACCACCGGGGACGGGGCTAAAGCCCTGGACCTGGCACGGGAACTCAAGCCGGATCTGATCATCCTGGATGTGATGCTGCCCGGGATGGATGGATTTGAAATTTGCCGCATTCTAAGGCATGAAATGTCCACACCTGTCCTGATGCTCACCGCCCGCGACGATGAAATTGACCGGGTTGTGGGTCTTGAGGTCGGCGCAGACGATTACATGGCAAAGCCTTTCAGCATGCGTGAATTGATCGCCCGCGTCAAAGCCATGCTACGGCGCGTGCGCCTGATCAGGGAAGAAGTCAACCACGTCTCAGAAACAGAAACCCAAACCAAGGACAAAATCCTTGAATTTGGCAATTTGCGTATAGATATGATCCGCCGCGAAATCACCGTGGGTGGTGAAGTGATCGCCTTCAAGCCTAAGGAATACGAACTGCTGACCTTTTTCGCGCAGCACCAGGGGCAGGTGCTCTCACGTGAATTCATCCTTGAACGCGTTTGGGGATGGGACTTCATCGGCGACAGCCGCACCGTGGATGTGCATGTGCGCTGGCTGCGTGAAAAAATCGAACAGGACCCTGCCAACCCGCGCCGCATCATCACAGTGAGAGGCGCCGGCTATCGCTTTGAAGGATAATTAATGGCGCGCCATACGCACTGGCGGTTTGCCCTGCCTTACCTGATCCTGCTGGTCCTGATTTTCAGCATCCTGACGGGTGTGATCGTCAACCGCGTCCAGCAGGAGGATAAAATTCGCTGGGAGGATCAACTCCTCAATACAGCCCACCTGATTGCAGCGCAAGCACAGGCAGCTTATCAACCACAGCCCAATCGCAGCGACTTATCTGAACTTATTCAAACAACAACCCAACAAATAACAGCAGAAATCACCTTTCTGGATGCCAACGCTGAGATCCTGGCATCGTCGCTGCCAGAAGGCGCGCAGCCAGATATGGGTGCGTTTGCTCAAGCTCAAAGCCAGGGTCAGGCGGCTATCTCGAACCGCCAGGGGATCACAACGACGACCGTCATCGCTGATGAAGGGAATCAAGTTCTCGGCTACATCACGCTTCAGTCAGCCAAGGCAACTTATCAACACGATCTCAGGTGGATCTTTGCCGTTGGCGCGCTTGCTTTGCTGATCAGCTCAGCAGCGGTGATTGGTTTAGCCCTGATCGTGCAGGATCGCTCTCAACAATCCATTGAAAAATTAAATATCGCTGCCCAACAAATCCAAATGGGAAATTTCACCAACCTGGAATATCCAGATTCCCCGCCTCCCCTGCATGCCTTTGTCGAAACCTTCAAGGATATGGCAGAACGCTTGGGAACACAGATTGATACTCTCACAAAGGAACGCGCGAAACTATCAGCAGTGCTGAACCAGATGACCGATGGGGTGATCATTGCCGATCACGAAGGTCACGTGCAGTTATTAAACCCCGCTGCTGGGCGCCTTTTCCAGATCAACGAAAAAACCGGTTTGGGCCGCTCCGTTGTGGAGGTCATGCGCTACCACCAACTGGTTGAGCTGTGGCAAGAAGCCAACCAGGGGAAAAGGCAAAGCACCATGCTCGAAATCGGCCCGCAGCACCTTTTCTTACAGGTGATCGGCATTCCCCTGGAGATTTCCCTGCCCGGGTCAACCCTGCTCCTCTTTCAAGACCTGACCCAGTTGCGCCGGCTTGAAACCGTTCGGCGGGATTTCATCAGTAACGTCTCGCATGAACTGCGCACCCCGCTGGCAAGCCTCAAGGCGCTGGCAGAGACCCTGCAAGAAGGCGCACTGGATGACCCGCCAGCCGCAAAGCGTTTCATCCTGCGAATGGAGACGGAAATCGACAACCTGACGCAGCTTGTGAACGAACTGCTCGAGCTTTCTCGAATCGAATCGGGCAAAGTGCCCTTATCCTTCCACCGCATACAGCCCTGTGACCTGCTCAGGCCATCTTATGAACGGATGGTGCTGCAAGCCGAGCGCGCCGGGCTTGAATTGCATTTTGATTGCCAACCAGATCTGCCCGCTGTCTTCGCCGACCCGGACCGCATCACCCAGGTATTGATCAACCTGGTGCACAACGCCATCAAGTTCACCCCACCAGGCGGTAAGATCACGCTCTCTGCCTACCGGGAAGGCGAACATATTGTGTTCTTCGTCCAGGATACGGGTGTTGGAATCCCAAAGAAAGATTTGAGCAGGATCTTCGAACGCTTTTACAAGGCAGATCGGGCACGCGCCGGTGGCGGGACAGGGTTAGGCTTATCCATCGCCAGGCACATGATCGAATCCCATGGCGGTTATATTTGGGCCAGGAGCGAAGAAGGCGTAGGCAGCACCCTCTACTTCAATTTACCCATTGCATGACGTTAATCTGATCTTTACCCTAATTTATCCAGATTTAACCTTGTGACTGATTAACTTAAATACAGAAATGATAAGATTAACATGATCTAAATCTTGATTGAGCCGTCATCCAGACGGATTTGCACTACGATGAACGAACAACACTTATGAATCTTTCAAAACCTGATATTCTCACGCTGTCGCCTTCATCTTCGCCCTCAAAACGAAATAAACCCATACAAACCAGCATCAGCCTTGGGGAAAAAGCCGCGCAATTACCCCTTGATGCACTCCCCGTCAAAATGGCTGCTGTGGACCTATCCGTTTATTACGGAAAATTCCGTGCGCTGAACAAGATCTCGATCAACATCCCTGAAAACAGGATCACGGCACTGATCGGACCTTCGGGTTGCGGAAAATCCACCTTACTGCGATCATTCAACCGGATGAACGACCTGGTTAAGGGATCGCACATCACCGGGCAGGTGCTGCTTAACGGCAAGAACATTTACGGCCTTGATGTTGATGTTGTGGACATCCGCCAGCGGGTCGGGATGGTGTTCCAGAGACCCAACCCCTTCCCGATGAACATTTATGACAATGTCGCTTATGGACCGCGTCTTTACGGCATCCGCAATAAGAATGTTCTTGATGAAATTGTCGAACAGAGCCTCAGGCAGGCAGCCGTATGGAAGGACCTTAAAGACAAGCTCGAGCAATCTGCATTGGCGCTTTCAGGCGGCCAGCAGCAGCGTCTGTGCATTGCACGCGCGCTGGCTGTCGAGCCCGCCGTGATCTTAATGGACGAGC
Source organism: Anaerolineaceae bacterium (assembly GCA_016841365.1). Lineage (GTDB taxonomy): Bacteria > Chloroflexota > Anaerolineae > Anaerolineales > Anaerolineaceae > Brevifilum. The sequence goes on along the minus strand of JAENZI010000004.1, from coordinate 147,843 downwards.
CTGCCTCTGCCCTCGACCCGATTGCCACATTAATGATCGAAGATCTGATGGAAGAACTTAAAGAGAACTACACCATCGTGATTGTGACCCACAACATGCAGCAGGCGGCACGCGTATCGGACTTTACAGCCTTTTTGATGATCGATGAAGACCGCTCAGGCACATTGGTAGAAATGGATGCCACCGACCAAATTTTCACCAACCCGAAATGCCAACAAACCGAAGACTATGTGACTGGTCGTTTCGGATAAAATCATATAAAATAGCAGTACCTTAACCTTATCCATCTATCAGGAGCTACCCATGCCGCGTCAAACCTTAGACCGCGAAATTCACCATCTACAGGATGAAGTCCTACTGTTGGGAAGCATGGTCGAACAGGCGATGTTGAATGCCATTGACGCCCTCAAAAGGCGTGATTTTTCGGCGGCGCGCAAAGTTTATCGGGATGATGACGTCATCAACGAAAAACGCTATGCCATCGAAAACCGAGTCCTGATCCTGTTTGCAACACAGCAGCCCATCGCACATGACCTGCGGTTTTTAGCAGCAATCCTTGAAGTGATTACCGAACTGGAAAGGATGGGTGACTACGCCAAAGGGATTGCAAAGATCAACATCCTGATCGGTGAGGACGACACAGTCATACCGATCCATGAAATCACCCGGATGGGAGACCTGGCCGTTGGCATGCTCCATCGGGCGTTAAGCGCCTTCATCAATGAAGACGTGAATATGGCATACCGCATCCCCCAGGAAGATGATCTGGTCGATGAACTCTTCAAGCAGATACTCCATAAGAATGTCACCAACATGATCGAAAACCCTGGCATCATCGATCACTCTAACTACGTCATGTGGATCGTGCACAATATTGAGCGCATGGCAGATCGGGTGACCAATATTTGCGAACGCACCATTTTTATCGCAACAGGCGAACTATTAGAAATTGACGTTTCGGATGACGAGTGGCTTGAAGAAGACGAATTTTAAGCTGAAACATCAAAAAAACCTTTCAATTCCACCGGCTGATTACAGCCGGTTTTTTTGTACAAACATTCGCATCCGGAAGGATAAATCAAGTATAATTTTGGTCATCCAAAGCGTTTATTCTGGTGGAAGGCGTGCATATGTTGAGGAAAAATACAACCCCCGGGAAGTTGATCATCGTTGAGGGCATCGACGGCAGCGGGAAATCCACCCAAATCGACCTGCTGTATAAGTGGCTTCAAACACAGGGGCGATCTGTTTATTTTAGTGAGTGGAATTCGTCTGCACTGGTCAAGAGCACCACAAAGCGCGCCAAAAAACGCAAGCTCTTCACCCCCAGCACATTCAGCTTACTGCAATGCACTGACTTTGCGGACAGGTGGGAGAACCGCATCCTGCCGATGCTGAAAGCAGGCGTGATCGTTCTGGCGGATCGGTATGCCTTTACTGCCTTCGGGCGCGATGTTGCACGGGGAGTGGATAAGGATTGGGTTCGCAACCTGTATTCCTTCGCCATGCAGCCTGATATCGCTCTGTATTTTAGAGTCCCGCTGGATATTGCCGTTCAGCGCATCACCAGCGCCAGGGCAGCGCTCAAGTTTTACGAAGCGGGGATGGACCTCCAACTATCAGAAAGCCGGATCGAGAGCTTCAAGCTCTTTCAGGAACGCATCTTGAACGAATATGACAACATGGTAGAGGAATTCAACCTGACCGTGATTGACGGCAACCTGACCGTCCAGGCGCAGCAGCGCTTGGTGAGAGAGATCGTCAAGCAAGAATTAGATGGCTGGAAAGGTCTCCCGACACCTGATGGAACCCCCTATTTTCTCATGCAATCGGACATTAACGCCCGGAAAGGAAATGCCTGATGTCTGACCCTGATTTCTACGGTGCAGGTTTCCCTTATCGCGAAATTGGAGATCTTCCTGGCAAACTGATCGTCCTGGAAGGCTCGGACGGTGTCGGTCGCTCAACACAAACCCAGCTGTTGCGCAGATGGCTTGAGGACGAAGGTTTTGCGGTCTCCGATACGGGGCTGAGGCGTTCTGATATGACCCAAAAGGGGTTAGAAGAAGCGCGCAAAGGACACACGCTGGGCAGGATCACCATGAGCCTGTTCTATGCCACCGATTTTGCTGACAGGCTCGAAAACCAGATCATCCCTGCGCTGCAGGCTGGTTTTATCGTGCTTTCGGATCGCTACTTCTATTCAATTATGGCTCGCGATATTTCCCGCGGGGCCGATGCGGATTGGGCAAAAAAGGTGTACGGTTTTGCACTCAAACCAGACCTGGTGCTGTATCTTAAAGCCGAGGTGACGGACCTGGTAGCACGCCTGATTCATGGTCGCGGCCTGAATTACTGGGAAGCCGGCATGGACATCCATCCCTCAAAAGACTTGTATGACAGCTTTATTGATTACCAATCGTCATTGGTTACCTTATTTGACCAGTTTGCAGAGCAATATGGGTTTGTCACCGTGAATGCAGCCCGACCGGTGCTGGATGTCTTTTCAGACTTAAAGATGCACATCCGTAATCTGCTCGAAGACCAGCAATCCATCATCGAAGAAGACTTCTAAACAAACATCACGAGCGACTTCCCCTCACGCGGCTGCAGAACACAGGCAGGATAGCATGAGTAAAAAAGTTCAGAAAACCATCTGCATCTTCGGCGCTAATTTCATGCTGGAACAGGTGAATGTGCTCGAAAATGACCTGGCAGGTGCGCTGGACCCCAAGGATATCGAACACATCCACCGTATGCGGGTCGCCTCTCGCCGGCTGCGAAGCGCCATGGATCATTTCAGAGAATGTCTCCCCAAGAAAAAATCTGTCACATGGCAGGATGATATCCGCAGGGTCACAAAGACCCTCGGCAGGGCGCGTGATCTGGATATCCAGATCGAGACCCTCAACCTGCTGTATGACGAAGACCTGGACGAGAAATTGAAACCCGGCTACCGCCGTCTGCTCCTCAGGCTCAAACAGCGCCGTACCAAGGCACAAGATAAAGTAACAAAAACCCTCACCCGCTACCAGGATGAAGGCATTTTCAACATATTGCAGCATCAGTTTGAAGACATGGCGGCAAACAAAGAAGGGCTTTACCTCTTCACCCCATCACTGTATCAAAAGGCTTATGCAGCGGTCAACCAGCACCTCGATGACTTCCTGAGTTACCAAACGGCCATTCAAAAACCAGAAAACATTGAAGCGCTGCATGCCATGCGGATTGCGGGGAAGCATTTCCGTTATACGCTGGAAATCTTTGCGCCGATCTATAAACAAGCACTGCTGCCTTACATCCAGATTATGAAAGACATCCAAGATCAACTTGGCGCTATCCACGATGCCGATGTGTGGATTGCCTGGCTGCCAAAATTCATCGAAGAAGAAAGGGAACGCATTGAGGATTATTTCGGCAACGCTGGCCCACTCAAGCGCTTGCTGCCGGGCATCCAGCACCTCGTTGCAATCCAACAAAATATCCGTAATGAGACCTACCAGGCATTTCTCTCTGAATGGGATATACTGCAGCGTGAACAAGCCTGGGAGAACCTGCGGAACATCATCAGCGCACCGGTCAATGTTGAAGCAGCCCTGCAGCACCTTGCCGCCCAGCAGGCATCACAAGGTGAAAATCTCCAGCAGGCGCACCTCTCAGTTGAAGAGAGGGACGCGCCCCAACCCCCAGACAGTACATCATGAAGATCGTTGTTCTTTCCGACATTCACGGCAACATCCACGCGCTAGAGGCGGTTCTGCGCCATGCCAGGGGGCAATCTACCGGAGATGTTATCCTGAACCTGGGCGACACAACCGGCTACGGACCCAACCCTGAACAAACCGTACAGCGCATTCAGAACCCTGCTTTCATCAACATTCTCGGCAATTACGACAAAAAAGTACTCAGCAAAAAGCACCGCCAGGAGGGTTGGCAGCGCGTCAAAACACCAGAAAAACGCCAAATGTTTGCCTGGACGTACCAATCCCTCTCAAAACCATCTCGCAAATTTTTATCCAAGCTCCCGAAACAGCGTCTGGTCGAGCTTGGCGGACAGAAGATCCTGCTGACCCACGGCAGCCCGGCATCGATCAACGAGCATCTGCTGCCGCAAACACCCGATAGCCGCCTGGCCGAATTAGCAGCCACAACCGATGCTGACATTATCCTTTGCGGACATTCCCATCAGGGCTTCATCCGCAAGGTGAATGCTGTGTGGTTCATCAACCCGGGCACCGTCGGGCGGCCGGATGACGGAGACCCGCGCCCCAGTTATGCCGTCTTAACGCTTAATAAGTACGAAGTCACCGCTGAAATGTTCCGTGTTCCCTACAATATCAACGCCGCTGTGCATGCCATGCGACAGACAGGGCTTCCCGAAGTCTTCGCCCAAATGATCCGTCAGGGGCTTAACTACGATGACCTGGTGGCAAAATTTGGCAACCCGCCAGCCGCCTCAAGCCTTGAGAGCAACGGTATCCTGACCCTGATCACAGAATCTCCACGGGATGATGTGGGTACCGGCCTGGTCATAGGTGCGGTCACCAACATAGCCCCCCAGGCACAGATCCTTGATCTCACCCCCATCGGGACGCCTGATGCTGCCCGCTTTCTTGCCGAAGTGACGCCAAACTTCCCGCCCGGTACGGTACACCTCATCGTCGCCAGCGATGAGAACCAACCCATCGCAGCCAGAATCGGAGCTCAATTTTATATTTTGCCGGGCATTCACACGCTCTCGGGTGTATTGGAGGATGCAGACCGAACCGGCAAGCGTGTTGAAATTGTGGCAATAGACAAATCAAGATACAATTTGGCGTCTGCCGCCGGGCACCTTGTCAATGGTCTGCCTTTAGGAAAGCTGGGGGAACGGCTCAAGCTGCCCTCGTCAGCCAATCCAATACAAAATTAGTTCTTCCGCATACCAATCACAACCATCCACTTAACTTTTGTAAATCAGGCTGTCAAATTGATACCTGTCGGGTAAAATTCATCTATATACACCTAAATGAAATAAAGGAAGCAATGGCAATCGACATTCAAAAAATCCGGTCTGATTTCCCGATACTACATTCAGAGGTTAACGGTCACCCGCTCACCTATTTGGACAACGCGGCGACCACACAAAAACCCCAATCGGTAATCGAAGCGATCACCCAGTATTACACGACTTACAACAGCAACATCCACCGGGCAGCGCACCATCTCTCGTCTCTGGCAACCGAAGCCCACGAAAGCGGGCGCAGGACGGTACAACGCTACATCAACGCCGAGCACGAACACGAGATCATTTTCACGCGCGGCACCACCGAATCGATCAACCTGGTCGCTTTTGCCTTTGGTGAGGCATTTGTCAACCCGGGCGATGAAGTGATCGTCACCCAGATGGATCATCACTCCAATTTCGTCCCCTGGCAGATGATGTGCGAACGCCGACAGGCACATTTCCGCGTCATCCCCTTTGACGAGAACGGCGAACTTCAACTGGAAGTTTATGAAAATTTATTATCGGAAAAAACACGCATCGTCGCTTTCAACCACGTCTCAAACTCCCTCGGCACCGTTAACCCCGCCAAAAAGATGATTGACATGGCCCATAAGGTAGGCGCAGCCGTGCTGGTGGATGCGGCGCAATCTGTGCAGCATATTGCACATGACGTGCGCGCGCTGGATGCCGATTTTTACGCTTTCTCCGGGCATAAAATGTATGGCCCCACTGGGATTGGCGTATTGTACGGCAAAGAACGCTGGCTGGATGCCATGCCGCCCTATCAAAGCGGCGGCGAAATGATCGACCTCGTCACGGCTGAAAAGACCACCTATAACAAACTGCCCTTCAAATTTGAAGCCGGTACGCCCAACATCGTCGGGCCAATCGGGTTAGCGGCAGCCATCGACTATCTCAACACGCTGTCCTTTGAAGACATCCAAGCGCATGAGGATCAACTGCTGGCGTACGGCCGAGAAAGGCTGTTAGAAATTGAGGGTTTGAGAATCTACGGCAACGCCAAAGAGCAATCCAGCATTTTGGCATTCAATATTGAAGGCATCCACCATTACGACCTGGGCACCCTGCTGGATACCCAGGGTGTCGCTGTCCGCACAGGGCATCACTGCACCCAACCGATCATGGCCGCCCTGGGCATTGACGGCACAGTGCGTGCTTCCCTGGCGCTCTACAATAGCATGCAGGATATTGATGCGCTGGTGACCGCCATACGCAAAGCATTGAAAATGTTAGGAAGATAATCATGGAGTCCATTCAAGCACTTCAAAACGAGATCATTGAAGACTTTTCATTCCTCCCCCAATGGGAAGAACGCTATGCCTACCTGATCGAATTGGGACAGAAAATGGAACCGCTGATTGAGGAATATAAGACCGAAGAGAACATCGTCCGTGGCTGCCAATCTACCGTCTGGCTCCATCGAGAATGTATTGAAGGCAAGGTTCACTTGCTGGCCGATAGCGACAGCCTGATCGTGAAAGGCTTAGCCGCTTTGCTGCTGAAGGTTTTTTCCGGTCAGCCGGCGGAAGACGTGCTTGCGGCAGACCTGTCATTCTTCGCTGAAACGGGCATGGACCAGCACCTTTCCTCACAGCGGGCAAACGGCTTGATGGCTATGATCGAGCAGATCAAAGCCTTTGCCGCTAAGTGTGCTGCCAACGAACCGTAAGGCAAATTGACACTTGCTGACTTACATAACCCACCCAGAGACGTTGGTAAACGTCTCTTTTTTCTGACTGTAAAAAGTTTGATATTTAACAAAACCTTTACCCGTGACCGATTGAAGGCGATGGTATTAGGGAATACAATAAAGATGCTATGAACAATAAATCGAAACAAATCTTGCTGACCAATGATGACAGTATCCATTCCCCCGGCTTGTGGGCAGCCGCTGAGGCGCTTGACCCCCTCGGGTTCATTCATGTCGTCGCCCCGCGTGACCAGCATTCCGGTGCGGGTCACAGCATGCCCATCCATTCCTCCGGCATTATTGAACAAATGAACCTGCACGTCAACGGCCGCGATTGGGAAGTCTTCTCCGTGGATGGCTCTCCTGGTCAAGCTGTGATCCACGGCATCTACGATGTGGTCAAAGAAAAGCCCGACCTTGTTGTTTCCGGGATTAACTATGGCGAAAATATCGGCGCGTGCATCTCAATTTCTGGAACTGTGGGGGCAGCCTTAGAAGCCGCATCCCTCGGCATCCCGGCATTAGCCGTCTCAATGCAAACCAGCACCGAACACCATCTTTCGCTCTCGCAAGATGTGGACTTCAATGTCGCAGGTTACTTCACCCAGATCATCGCACAAAAGATGCTTGAAACTGGTTTAGCCGACGATGTAGACATCATCAAAATGGATATCCCAAGCGGTGCCACAGTTGACACACCCATGGTGCTCACACGACAATCACGCAGCCGCTATTACTTCCCCAAACCCACCACAAGGCAATCCCTCGAAGAGCCCGGACCGATGAAGTATGAAATCCGTTACGACCCGGAAGATCTTGAACCCGGCACTGATTTGTATGCATTGCTGGTAGAAAAGAAGGTTTCTGTCACGCCGATCAGTATCGACCAGACATCCCGCATCAATTCAAGCGCTCTGGATGGTTTGTTCTCGCAATAAACCTGCATAACTTAAACATTCACACCCTGGCAGCAATTGCCGGGGTGTTTTTATTTAATTCTCCATATGAACTACCCCGCGGTGAATTATTCATGTATACTTGCCCTAATTCAACGCACACAAGTTGGGAGAGAATATGCCGCAGAAAAAATTTTTCCGTTATTTGACATTTGGATCCTTATACTTCACTCAAGGCACCATCCAGGGTTTCTTTGCTGCCCTGAATGCCCTGTATCTGCTTGAAAATGGCTTGCAGATGACGGATGTCGGCATATTTGGGTTCATTGCCCTGCTGCCATTTGTGATCAAAATTGGGCTGGGGATCATCAGCGACCGGGTCAATCTTTTCGGGATGGGTCACCGCAAGCCCTACATCTTCATTGGCCTCGCAGTGCAGTTCATCTGCCTGATTGGCGCTCCTTTTGTCAACCCGGGTGAATTTTTCTGGGGGTATGTCGCCCTGGCTTTCACCATGCAGTTAGGCATGGCGCTTTACGATACCTGCACCGATGGTTTAGCGCTGGATACCACACCCAAAGAAGAACACGGCACAATCCAAAGTTTCATGGTCGGCGGCCGTGCAGTCGGGGCAATCGTGGCTGCCTCTGTGGTTGGCTTTTTGGCAGAGAATGTGTCCTGGCTGTCTGTGTTCTGGGTGCTGGCAGCCCTCACGCTGATTCCCGTTCCCCTCATGTTCTTCGTTCGCGAGCATCAGCGCAAAGTGGAAGAACGTTTTGATTGGTCTGCATTCAAAGCCTTCAACCGCAGAACCCTCCTGGCTGGCGTTTTAGGCTTGCTGATGTTCGTGATCATCTTGGGCGCAAACCAGCTGATCAACCCATACCTTGAGAAACAATTTGGCATCAGCCTGTCTGCAGCCGGTTTAATTACATCGTTGTGGAGTGTGGGTGTGGTTGGCGGTAGTTTTGTTGGCGGCTGGTTAATCCGTAAATATCAGCCAAGAAGGGCATTAGTCATTGGCGTGGGCTTGTTGAGTGCAGCACTGCTGGCCCTGGCGTTCCTCCTCACCCCTCAATTCGGTCTTCCGCTGGCAATTGCTCTGGTGGTGTTTTTTGGTGTCGCTTATGGCACTTACCAGACCGAGTATTTTGCCGTCGCCATGCGTTTTGTTGACCCCCGCATCGCGGCATCCATGTTTGCCATCCTGATGGCTTTCACCAACATCGGCCAGGGCATTGGGATGGGGTTGAGCGGCATGTTATCAGACCTCACAGGATTCAGTAACACCTTCCTGATCCTGTTTGTTATCAATCTGCTGATCCTGTTGCTGCTGCCGCTGGTGTTCGGAAAAAAGGAATCACACACAGAACACGCCTGACCCCCTTCAATTTTTGCGGGTTACATATCGAAATCCCTATTGAACAGGCAGCGTCAGAGAGAAAACAACACCGCCCTCCGGATGATTTTTCCCTGTTAAGCTCCCCCCATGGGCTTCGGCTAATTCTCGCGCAATCGCCAGGCCTAAGCCTGTGCCGCCACTTGCCCGATCACGTCCCCGATCCGCACGGTAAAACCGTTCAAATAAATGAGGCATGGCATCTTCAGGGATTTGCTGCCCATCATTAAAGACCTCAAAAACGGCTGAACGCCCCCTGCACTGCAGCGTAAGCCGGATTACCCCGTCCACCGGCGCATAGCGCAGGGCATTATGGATCAGATTATCTAAAATCTGCTGCAGACGCTCCCGGTCCACCATGGCGTAACAGGCCTGGGCCCCACAATCTGCCTGCAGACTTATTTGGCTGGCGATGGCTTGCGGTTCGAATCGCCCAATCGTTTCTGTACATACCTGGGTCAGGTCGATCTGCCGGATGTTCATCGCCAGTTCGCCCGATTCAGCCAGAGCTAGCGTGCGCAGGTCTTCCACCAATCGGGTTAACTGCTGGTTCTGTTCAGCAATCGGCGTCAGGTTATCTTGCGTCAGGGGATAAACCCCATCCTGCAACGCCTCAAGGTGTGCTCGTTGGACTGCTAAAGGATTGCGCAGTTCGTGGGCAATATCAGCTGTTAACGCTTTCCGACGCGATTCGGCGTCTTGCAGAGACTGAGACATTTGGTTGAATGTTGCCCCCAACACGGCCATTTCACCGCTTCCTTCAACAGCAACTCGCTGTGAAAGATCTCCCTGAGACATTTTCTCGGCAGCCTTCGTCAGACTTCTCACCGGTTTGAGGATTAAGGCAGCCAAAATCAAAGCCAGCAAAATGGCAATACCACCCGAAATTGCAGCGGCAATCATTGAAGCATTCATGACACGCTCTACAAGCAATGACTCAAAATTGTCAGGCAGTTCTAAGAATCCACCCTCTGGGATCAGGTAACCCACAACATCCCCCGAGACCTCCAGCGGGATCGATCGTGAAAGCACGGAATCCGACAAGCGTGTGCCGATCTCATCAGAAATTGGACTGAGGATAACAACACCTTTCTCATCCACCAGGCGGTTATTAGTGTTGGGTGCATTCACGCCTGAGCGCTGACCCTGCCCCCCGCGCCCCTGGCTGCCGCCAACGCGGAATACGGAGCTGACTCCTGTCCATGTTCCATTGACTTGATAATAAGATTCAAGATTCTCGGACAGGGTTTCAAGCCCCACCTGACCGCCGTGACGCAAAAAGGTTTGCACTTCTTGCTGTGTTGTATATCGCGTTACAACCGCGACAGTGCCCAACGCGATCAAAATGACCAACAAAAAAGAACCCAACAACCGCCAGCGCATGCTCATTCCACAGCCTTTTTAAACTTGTAGCCAACCCCGAAGACCGTTTCAATATAGCGTGGGTTTTTGCTGTCATCCCCCAGTTTTGCACGTAAATTCTTTATGTGGGCATCAATGCTGCGCTCATACCCTTCATAAGCGACTCCCTGGGTTGATTCTAATAACTGAAGGCGACTGTAAACCCGACCAGGGTGTTCTGCCATGGTCAGCAGGATTAAAAACTCTGTCGGGGTCAACTCAATCGCTGTGCCGGATTTTACGACAGAAAATGCTTCGGGGTCAATCTGCAGATCCCCAATCTCAATCATCGAAGGTTCCTTAGCTGGTGCGCTATCCACCCGCCTGAGCACAGCTTTGACCCGCGCCACGACCTCACGCGGTGAGTAGGGTTTAGTGATGTAATCATCCGCGCCCAATTCAAGGCCCAACAGCCGGTCTACCTCCTCTACCCTTGCAGTTACCATGATCAGCGGTGTGTCATCCGTCTGGCGGATTCTGCGGGCGATGTCTATGCCATCCATCCCTGGCAAGTTCAAATCCAGCAAGATCATATCAGGATGCTGCTCCTGCCATAGTTTCAATCCCCGGTCACCGCTGGTTGCCAGGTACACCTCATAACCCGCCCGTTCAAGGTAGGCCATAAGGACATTAGCTAATTCTTTTTCATCTTCAATAATCAATACGGTACTCATGGAATTATTATAGTCCGCTTAATCACCTTCGTGGATTTCTTCATAAGTTCTTCATAATTTCCGCATCGTTTCTGCAATCAATCGCATTACAATCACAATCATCTCAAGTAATTCTGATTTGGAGAACGATATGAAACAAAGAAAATCTTCATTGACCCCAAAATTACGCCAAAATTGGTGGATCGATACGCTTTTAGGTTTTGGCGCGCTCGTGGCGGTTCTTTCCAGCCTGTATTTCCTCGCCTTCCCCGTTAGCGGCTATCAGGGAGGCCGAAACCCCTACTATGATCTCGTTGTGATCTTCAGCCGGCACACCTGGGATATCATCCATACCTGGTCTGGCGTGGTGATGATCTTAGCCGCTGTGCTGCACATCGTGATTCACTGGGACTGGATCACTAAAACAGCCTCGCGCACCTGGCAGGTGATGATCGGAAAACGGAAACCTTTCGGCTCACGCCTGACCTATAACATCTTTTTGGATGCAACGGTGGCTGTTTGCTTTGTGATCTGTGCCATCTCAGGCATATATTTTCTGTTCTTCACTGGCAGCCAAGCCGAAACCCCCATTTTCCTCTTTAATAAAGTCACCTGGGACTTAATTCACACCTGGAGCGGCGTCATCATGACCATTGCGGCTATTCTGCACTTTGTGCTGCACTGGAAGTGGGTTTCCAATATCACCGCAAAAATGTTCACAAAACAGAAGTCATCCATCGCGGGCAATGATCCTGATGAGGTTTTAGAGGCGATATAACCAGACCGGTTAATCAGAAAAAGTTATAGGAATGATATCAATTATCGATAAGAGGTAAGAGATGATTAAAAAAGTATTTGTGGGCGTTTTGTTAGCAGCAGTATTTGGTTTATTGATCCTTGGTGCTGTCAACCGCACCATCGCAAAAACCACCGATGACGGACCATTGGCCTTGAGCGAAAATTTAGGTGAGAATAATGAACCTAAAAATGAGAACCGTCGCCTTACGGAAGAAGACCAGTTATATGGCCGCAATCGAACCGAAGATACCATCGGCGAAGATTCGAACTCCGAGGGCGGTTGGCGGGGTGGCGGCGGTAACGCTCAGACCCCCGGGGAGAACACAGGCATCGGTTTGGCTGAAGTTGACACATGGCTGACCTTTACAGGCACCGTCGAATCGGTCTCACAGGATCTGTGGACAATCACGCTCACCGACGGTTCAACACTGGAGATCGAGGGACGAAAATTAAGCTTTATGCTTGAACAGGGCTTTATAGTAGAAGTTGGCGACAACCTGAGATTAACCGGTTTTTATGAAGGCGAATCGATTGAAATCGGTCAAATTATGAAGACAAACTCAGGTGAAATGATCACCATCCGGGATCAAAATGGACGCCCGTTGTGGTCAGGCGGAAGGCAGGGTGGGGGTTCAAAATAGCCACCTGCAAGATCTCTACAAAGCAGGGTTGCCAGCTTAAAATCTGGGCAACCCTTACTATTTTCTAAACTGGATAGGTTGTTACCCTGTAAAGCCACAGTGATTTTCTTGCACTTTTGGTTATTTGTGCATTTTTGATCATTGGTGATACAATCATGGTGTTTATGTGACAAAATCATCTTTGTTATTCACTTTTAGAAATTCGTTTACCCAAGATCTCGGCACGATGTGCGATCGGGCTTGAGATATTTTTTTGAAAGAAAGAAGTTTTAGAAGTAGAAACACAACTCAGCAGGGTTAATTGTGTTGTATTAAAGAATTATCTTTTATTTTGAGAGGACTATGAGTATGGAGAACACAGAAAAACTCCCCCTTTGGAAGAAGCTTGTTTATGGAACCGGCGATCTCGGTTTCAGCATGAACAACTCAATTATTACAGCCTTTTTCTCAGTATTTATGGTGACTGTCGTGGGGATGCCCCCCGGATTGGTCGCCATTATTTTTATTGTCGGCCGCAGCTGGGACTTTATCAATGACCCCATTATCGGCCACCTTTCAGACCGCACCCGCACAAGATGGGGACGCCGCCGCCCATTCTTATTGTTTGGCGCAATCCCCTTCGGTCTTTCATTTGTCCTGCTGTGGCTCAGCCCCGATTTAAGCCGGACCGGTCTGATCATCTACTATTCACTGGCTTACATCGTTTATGAAGCCCTCGCCACCACAGTCTACATGCCCTATTTTGCACTCACACCAGAATTGACCGATGATTATGATGAGCGCACCAAGCTCACCAGCTATCGCATGATGTTCAACATCATCGGCAGCCTGACCGCTTACATCCTGCCCTTGCTGATCATCGGCAACGACTGGACAAAAGCCACCAGCCAGGATGTGCTCGTGATGGCGTTTGTCGCTGCTGGGATCGCCGCCACCCCGTTGTTAGGTGTATTTTTCGGAACCAGAGAAAAGAAAGAATACCAGAGGGAATCCCTCCCCAAATTCTTACCCTCTCTCAAAGCAGCCTTTAAGAACCGCCCCTTCGTGTTTGGCGCAATGATGTATCTGTTCACATGGATGACGATCATCGTTGTAGAATCCAACCTGCAATTTTTCATTATTCACATTGTCCAGCGTCAATCGCAAAGCATGATCATCATGGTGAGCATCTTTGTGACTGCCATCTTTGCCCTGCCCATTTGGAACTGGGTTTCGAAGCACTGGAACAAACGTTATGCCTACATCGCCGGTGTTGCCTTTTGGGCAGTGGTGATGATGGTTTTGATCCTGATGTCTCCCGAAACCCCCTTCTGGTTGATCTTGGTTTTATGTGTTATGGCTGGTATCGGCGTCAGCTCAGCCCAGGTGTTGCCATGGGCTATCATCCCGGATGCCATTGAATGGCAGGAATATCACACCGGCGATCGCAATGAAGGCATGTTCTACAGCCTGATCACCCTCTTGGGTAAAGTCGGTATGGCAATTGCGCAACCGCTGAGCCTGCTCATCCTGCAATTTAGCAACTTCCAGGAAGGCCAGGGTGTTGTTCAGCCAGACAGTGCCTTGTTGGGTATCCGCCTGGTGATGGGCCCTCTGCCGGCACTGCTCCTCATCTCAGGGATTATCATGGCCGTTCTATACCCCCTCAGCCGTCAACAGCACCATGAGATTGTTGAGGCATTGAAAGTTCGCCGCGCAGAGCGGAAACAAAAACGGGCAGACAAGAAACCCCTGCCCGGCGTCAAAGAGCCGATCTAAGCAATTAATTAACGACAAGATTCCTGTGGAGACCATGGAAAATTCATGTCAACCGGTTGGAATGCCCTCGTAGCTAACCATCAAACAATCTTTACCCCTGTGTCAAGGTCGTTCTTGACACAGGGGTTTTTCTATTAACTAAATATTCTTCCTGTAACTTCAGTGGATCCCAATGAAAAAACTGCCTGCCCTCACAAAAATCATCTACGGTTTTGGCGATATCGGTTTCAGTATGACCGGCACGATCATCGCAGCTTACTTCCCCATCTTCCTGACCGACATTGTGGGGATAACGCCAGCAGTCGCTGCCATTGCGCTGTTCATCGGTAAAAGCTGGGATTACATCAACGACCCCCTGATTGGGCACATCTCTGACCGTACGCGCACCCGCTGGGGAAGGCGCCGTCCCTTTCTGCTGTTTGGCGCACTGCCCTATGGATTGATCTTCGCCTTTCTGTGGTGGAAGCCGCCGCTGGAATCGCAACTGGCGCTGGTCATTTTCTACACGTTGATGTTCGTCCTGTATGATGCAGCAGGTACATTCGTCAGCATGCCCTATTTTTCGCTGACCCCGGAGCTCACCGAAGATTATGACGAGCGCACCTCCCTGACGGGTTACCGTATGTTCTTTTCGATTGTGGGCGGACTGATTTCCTTTGTGGTCCCGATGATGATCATCGGGAAGATGTCCCCGGAAAACGCCGGCAATGTATTCCGAATGGGATTGATCTTTGGGCTGGCGTCTGCCATTCCGCTGTATTTTGTTTTCTTCGGCACTCGTGAAAAACCCATCTTCAAAAGGATGGAACGCCCTAAGCTGTGGGAATCCTTCAAAGCCGCCCTGCAGAACCGTCCCTTTGTATTCAGCGCAATCATTTACCTCTTCACCTGGACGAGTATGCACGTGATCGAAGCCAATCTGTTGTTTTATATTAAGTATGTTGTCCAGCGCGAGAATATGAGCGAAGTGATCATGGCTGCGATTTTCGTCACCGCCATCATTTCCCTGCCCCTGTGGAATTGGATGTCAAACAAGTTCAACAAACGCCTTGCCTACATCTACGGGATTGCGTTTTGGGCCGTTGTCCAGATGTTATTAATCACAGTCACGGCATCAAGCTCGCTGGCATATTTGTTATCATTATGCGTTTTGGCCGGGCTGGGTGTCGGTGCGGCACATGTCCTCCCCTGGGCAATGATCCCGGATGCGATCGAAGTGGATGAATTAAAGACCGGTGAAAGGCACGAAGGCATGTTTTACAGCCTGGTGACGCTGTTGGGGAAAGTGACCAATTCTATCGCCGTTCCCTTAGCCCTGGCAGTGCTGGATTTTAGCGGTTATATCCCAAACGCAGATGTGCAGCCTGCGTCCACACTGACCGGCATCCGGCTGGTCGTCGGCCCCATCCCCGCCGCTTTGCTGGTGGGCGGGATCGTCTTTGCGATCTTTTACCCGCTTTCACGCGATGAATACCATCAGGTTGTTCATGAGCTCGAAACGAAACGCCAAAGCACATTAGAATCATGATCAGGAGCAGCGAACATGAGCACCATCACCCTGAATAAAGTCGAGAACGCAAACCAGCGCAGAAAGTATGCCACATTCCCCTGGCAAATCTATCAAGATGACCCCTTGTGGGTGCCCCCTCTGCTCCCGGAAAGGCTGAAACAACTCAATCCGCAAAAGGGCACATTCTTCAGTCACGGCGAAGCCGATTTCTTCTTAGCTTACAAAGACGGTCAACTTTCCGGAACGATTATGGCAGCGGTTGATCATTCCTCAAATGCCTCGCGTAAATTGAAGGATGGCATGTTTGGCTTTTTCGAGTGCATCAACGATCCTGAGGTTGCTGCAAGGCTATTCGCCGCCGCTGAAGACTGGATGAAGTCCAGAGGGCTTTCTCGCATGATCGGCCCATTTCACCAGGACTATGATTCTGCCTACGGCGTGCTGATTGAAGGGCGAGACCGTCCCCCAGCCTTGAGCTGCGGCCATACCCCACGCTATTATGAAGACCTGCATGTGACTTATGGCTTCACACCGCTTAGGCCGGATAACATCGCTTTTGCGATTGACCTCACCGAAGAGACCCGTGAAATTAAATTAATGCACAAGCTGGCAGAAAAAGCTGCCGCACGTGGGACCGCCGTCATCCGCGAAGCGAGGCTGGATGAGTGGGACCGTGAAGCAGACCGGGTGCACTTTTTGCTCAACAAAGCGCTGGCGCACCTCGACGATTTTGTTGGCTGGGACCGCCAGGCGTTGGACGACACCCTGGCACCCTTCAAAAAATATGCGGACCCTTACCTGGTGTTGTTCGCTGATGTCGGCGATCAGACTGTTGGATTTTTCCCGGGCATTCCAAACCTCAATGAAATACTGCATCATGTAAACGGGTTGCGCTATCCCTGGGATTATCTCAAAATGCTCAAATACAGCAGCATCCAGCCTAAATGCCTATCCGTCAAGAGCGTGCTGGTTCTCCCAGAATACTGGGGATCTGGCGTCAGTTTGATGCTTTTTTCTGAGATGTTCAAACGTGCTCAAGAAAAAGGGTACACCTGGGCTGATCTTTCACTGACATCGGAAGACAACCCCAAGACACCCATGCTGGCTGAGCGCATGGGCGGCAAGTTATACAAACGCTACCGGGTGTATCAAAAGCCTTTATAACACAAGCCATAAATAAAATTCGGGGTATGATTCCCTGATATTTCTCTTAACACATAATGACATTTATATTAAGTATGGATTAATTGATTGCGTTTCATACCTTGATAAGAATCAAAAAATCCTGTAAAATTCAAATATCAGTCATAAGGCCCTGCTAAGTTAAATTTTGCTTAACACGCAGCCAAAGAGAGATGAAGAGGGAGCAAAGAAATGAACATCATAAAAGTCTCAGCAAACTCCCGCACTGCCGCAGTCGCAGGGGCAATCGCAGGTGTCATGCGCGAGAGCCATTACGCCGAGGTCCAATCCATCGGCGCCGGAGCGGTCAACCAAGCGATCAAAGCAATCATCCTGGCCAAAGGTTACCTGGTCAATGATGGCATTGATATCACTTGTGTACCGGAATTTGTGGACGTGGAGATTGACGGCAAGGTCAGGACGGCGATCAAGTTGGTCATTCAACCGCGCGGCGAAGACACCGCCCCAACGCAGAAAACACCAGAAGTAGACAAACCTGAGGAAGTTTCAACGGAATCCGTTGGATAGGGTTTATCGGGCCTGAAATTAACAACTTAGCGATAGATAAAAAAACAGACGCTTTCACGCGTCTGTTTTCTATTTATGAGAGAGCCGCACCAGCATTAAAGATCGAAGCGGATCTCCTCTTTTCCCATCAAGATATCCCTGACCTTTTCGATGATCAGTGACAGATGCTGCGGCTTGGCGACATAATCCAAATTGTCACAGGGCACGGTCAGCACGGGGCATAGTTCAAAATTTTCAACCCAATTTTCATACAGTTCGTTGAGATCGGAGAGATACTCCGCGCTGATGGTGCGCTCATAAGTTCGGTCGCGCATCGTGATGCGGTCAATCAACGTTCCCACTGAGGCTCGTAAATAGATCACCAAATCCGGTGGCGGTAAAAATTCCACCAAAACCTGGTAGAGCTCATGATATGTCGCATAATCCCGCTCAGAAATTGCATCCTGCAAAAATAGATTGTGAGCGAATATCTCTGCGTCCTCATACACACTGCGGTCCTGAACGACAGAGCCTTCCATATCCATCAGTTTTCGATGGATGCGCAAGCGGCGCATCAAAAAATAGATTTGCGAGTGAAACCCCCAGGACTGCATATCTGCATAAAAATCCTCAAGATAAGGGTTTTCGGATACAGGCTCGTAAAAGGGTGTCCAATTCAAGTTTTCGCTGAGCAACTTCACCAATGTTGACTTCCCCACACCAATATTGCCAGCCACCGCAATAAATTTTTCCATTCAGGAAATTCCTCCTCAAATGAGACATCAACCTGACCAACTTTTGTAATCTGGCAAGGCTATCTACGAATGATCGATTTGTTTGCACAAAATCGTCTGCGGTTGATTGTATTGGATATCCTGCTTTTTGAGAAGGTAAAAAGTAAATCCCATTTAATATACAACAATAGATGCCTCACAGCAAAATTTGACAATCACCCGAAAATCATCTACAACATTAATATCGTCATTATCACAAATTCGATCTCGGCCAATGAACTAAATGATTTGAATAGAAAAAATAATAATATAGGAATATGTTATGACTCACCCATTCATCAATAAAATTCGCAGAAGAAAAACGCTGTTATTCATCCTCGCTACATTTATTCTCGGAGGATTAGCCGGGTTCTTCATCCATGGACTTCTCTTTGCTCAAAGCCCCATCGCAGCTTTTCGGGATGAGGCTTTTTGGCAGACAGCAGAGAAATTCATTTTATTTCTTTTCTTGGCCTTAGTACCCATTGGTTACTTCTTCTGGCTCATCCTCGGACTATCTCAGATTTCGCGTCCCAAACAGCCCCTATCGACCATTGGCAATGGGCATATTCCCAAAGATTTCGCTCAAATCAAGCGTATCCTGATCCCGGTTGGCGATGGGCCAAATGTTTTATCAGGGTTGCGGCTTTTGGCTCAATTAGGGGGAGACCAGAGTGGCAAAATCACCCTCTTGAGAATCATTCCACCATCAGCCTCGACCAGCATAGAAGTACAAACAGCCATCGTAAAAGATCTGGCACACAAGAGCCTGCTGGATGTCAGCCACAACTTTGAATTAGAAATCAAAATTATCCCCAGTAACAACCTTGTGCAAACAATCATATCAACAGCTCGTGAAGGCAGATATGACTTGCTTGTTGTGGGGGCGTCTGAACGAACACAATTGGGCAGTTTCCTTTTTGGCACAATCCCATACCGACTGGCGGAATTATCCCCCTGCCCTGTTGTGATCATCCGGAATCCGGTCAAGTCATAAAACACCAAAAAAGCGAGGCTGGAGAATAAGTCCAGCCTCGCTTGATTGATACTCTGTGAAAATCTTGTATTAATTTTCCTGTTTGCGCTCTCTGAGCTGTTTGACCCACTTGACCAATTCAACCACGATAAAGACGATCGTGCTCAAACCCAGGCTCAGCATCAACTGACCAAAGCTAAGTGCGGTGGTGTCGAAGATGTTCTGCAGGAATGGGACGTAAATCACAGCCATCTGCAGGGCAAAAGTCAGCACAACGGCACCGATCAACGCAGGATTCGTAAATATGCCTAACTGGAACAGGGTCATCCGATCAGACCGGATAGCCAGCGCATTCCCCATCTGGGCAAGGGCTAATGTGGAGAAAACCATCGTCCGCCACACACCGCCATCATAGGTTACGCCTGTAAATTCGTTGAGCAGTTCCGGCATCAGGGCCACAATACCCATCAGCGGGCCGACCAAAATCATATATAGACCTAAACCACGGGCAAGCACACTTTCGCTTGGTGGATGCGGTTGTCGTTTCATTGTATCCGGTGCAGTCGGTTCAACCCCTAATGCCAAACCCGGCAGCCCATCCGTAACCAGGTTAATCCACAAGATTTGGATCGCGTTCAAGGGAATGGGTAGCCCAAGTAATGGCGCCAACAACATCACAATAATTTCACCGATGTTGCTGGACATGGTGTACTTGATGAATTTCCGGATGTTGTCATAAATCGTGCGGCCTTCTTCCACGGCATGTACGATAGTCGCAAAATTATCATCCAGTAAGACCATATCAGAGGCTTCCTTGCTCACATCCGTACCAGTGATGCCCATCGCAACCCCAATATCTGATCGCTTTAGCGCCGGCGCATCGTTCACGCCATCGCCCGTCATCGCAATGATCTGACCGCGGTTTTTCAGGGCTTCAACAATTTTGACTTTGTGCTCAGGGCTGACACGTGCATAGGTTGAAATCGATTCAACCACATCATCAAGTTCATCAACTGACATTTTTGCCAGTTCCTGTCCCGTGATCACCAGATCCTGATCATCCTGTCCATCCTCTGCATGAACAATTCCAAGATCCTTAGCAATATTTAACGCCGTCAAAGGATGGTCACCCGTGATCATCACCGGGCGGATACCTGCTGTCCGGCATTCCCTCACGGCATCCCGCACTTCAGGCCTGGGTGGATCGATCATGCCCGTCAGACCAATGAAAATCAAACCGTTTTCATATGCGTCTTCTTTCTCGGTTTCCGGCAATGTATCAATGCACTTCATCGCCACACCGAGCACCCGCATACCTTCTTTAGCCAGGTTGTTATTCGCTTTCTCAATACGAGACAGCCACTCATCATTGATCGATTCGATCTTGCCTTCAGACCACACCCGGTCGCAGATATCCATCAAGCTGTCAACAGCACCTTTCGTGAAGACAACATATTTATTCTTTGGCAGATAGTCCAACAAATATTGATATGGCTTCCCGTTTTCGGGCTGCAGGTCTGTTTTGATCTCATGCGCTGTGCTCATTCGTTTGCGTTCTGAAGTAAAGGGAACCTCATCGACACGCGGGAGGACCTTATCCAGTTTTTCTTTCCATAAACCCAATCGGGCAGCCGCAACAACCAGGGCACCTTCCGTCGGGTCGCCAATGGTGTGGAAACCCTGTCCGTCATCATCCGCCTGAAGCCTGGCATCGTTCGCCAAGGCACCACCCGCCATCAACAGCGAGAGGTCTTTATCAGGTTCAACGATGGGTTCCTCATCTGGTGAAAGTGTCGCCCCAGAATGTTCCATTTTTGTGGTCAGGTCTAACCGGGTGCCGGCAACATCCAGCACAGTAACAGTCATTCGATTTTCAGTCAGGGTACCGGTTTTATCGGAGCAGATGGTCGTGACCGACCCCAGGGTTTCAACAGCGGGGAGCTTGCGAATCAGCGCCTGGCGCTTTACCATACGCTGCGCGCCCAAAGCTAATGCAATCGTCACAACTGCGGGGAGGCCTTCAGGGACTGCCGCCACTGCCAGGCTGACTGCGGTCAGGAACATCTCGTCCACCTCACCGCCTTGCCAGACGCCCACAGCAAAGACAATCGCGACCAGAACACCAGCCCCAATCGCCAGCCACTTTCCCAATTCTGCCATCTTGCGCTGAAGCGGCGTTTTCTCTTCTGTCACCGTTTGGAGCATATCGGCAATATTGCCAAGCTCGGTCTTCATTCCGGTGTTGACCACAACGGCCTCACCGCGGCCATAGGTGATGGAGGTACCCATGAAAACCAGGTTCTTTCGATCACCAATAGGCAGATCTTCATCTTGCAGGGCCTTGTCCGTTTTTTCGACAGGGACAGATTCACCCGTCAGGGCAGCTTCTTCTGCCCGCAGGTTGACCGATTCAACCACCCGGCAGTCTGCGGGCACACGATCTCCCGCTTCAAGCAGGACCACGTCACCGGGTACCAAGCCTTTAGCCTCGACTTCTTTGATCTGCCCATCCCGCCTGACTTTAACCGTGGGCACAGACAGCTTCTTTAATGCCTCCATCGCTTTTTCCGCACGATATTCCTGGGTGAAACCAAGAATAGCATTCAAAATAACGATGATCAAGATCATGATCGCATCGGTGGTTTCGCCAATTAAGAACGAAATGGCCGCGGCAACGATCAAAATCAGCACCATGATCTCAGTAAACTGGCCGGCTAAAACAACCCAGGGGCTCCGCAATCCTCGTTCTTCCAGCTCGTTCAGGCCATATTTTTCCTGCCGCGCCTCCGCCTCATCACTGCTGAGACCCTTATCAACCTCAATCTGCAACTCCTGCATGACATCGGTTTCTGACTTCGTATGCCAGGCAATCAAATCCTTTTTCGTTTCGTCTGACTGCGCAGCCTGTGTTTCGTCACTCATAATAATCTCCTTAAAAATTGATTTCGATAAAATTTTTACATAAAAAATTCACGCTCAACCTTAGAAAATCTAAGGTTAATTCTATAATGCAGGCGATAAAAAACCCAAATAATTATATCTGATTTTATTACGATTGGTTTAATAATCGATTTTCCGGCCTTTTATAACCACAATACTGCCAGCTGGGGCATTGACATCCAGTCCAATAATCGGGCACTTCACCTGGAACAGAAAGTAAATCGGCGCATCCACGGTGGAAAGCGTTTCATAGTTTCCCATCCCTTTGGCAAGGATCAGATCAGCAGTGTTAAAATGATCCACAAAAGACGGACTGCACAGCGAGAGATCCGTGCCCGGCACACAGGCGCCGTTATCAATCACCTTTGCAATCCAGTCAATCCCGGCTGCTGCTGCATCCTCCCGGGTGGCATCATTCAGCACTGGCCCGCCCCTCACCACATAAGTGACCGGCTTTTCCAGCACTTCCATCAGCAATAGGTCAAAGACCGTTTCGCCTGCGTTATCGCCTAAAAACAAGATTGCATCGGCTTTGGTTAAAGACTCCCGTAATGAGTCCATATCATTGATCGCAAAATCCTGGGTAAGGATGCGTTGGACAACCTCCCACAGATCATACTCCGGGTTAGGCCCAAAATCCATGATATTGCCGGCAATGCTCATCCGCACGCTGGTTTCCAGTTTATCTTTTGATGCATCCCGTAATGCTCTCAACTTCGGCAGCATCGCTATGGCTTTAGCGGTGGATTCTTGTTTCACCTGGTAATATGGGTCATCATTTCCGGTGACCTCTCGCACAATGCTGTGCACTTTGGTGCCAATCGCAGGTGGTGTTGCACCTTCAGGCTGCTCATATAAGATTTGCAGGGTTCGTAATACGATTTCCCGCTCCTGGGCTTGAGTCCCTCCAGCCATACGGGAGGCTTCAATGGCTTGACGTAGAAAACACGGATAACAATCAATGTAGGTTTGCATAGTCTGAATTATAGCCGATAGCGATTCTGCCCTCTGGACACACAAAAAATCTGCGTGGAACATATTCCACGCAGATCTGACGTCTCGTCATCAATAAGATCTTTTCCGTTTATCTTTCTGGGCCGATGTACGTGCCTGAAGGCAGAATAGTGCGCTTCGGGATGACCACAATGCCATCCTTGACGGTATAAGAGTCCGTTGCTAATTCAGTCCCGCGCGGGAAGGGTTTAATGGTCACATCCTGCCCCATGCGTACATTCTTATCGACAATCGCGCCTTCGATATCGCAATTCTCACCGATCCCAATCGGGATGCTTCCAGATGAATCGTAATAATCCGCACCCATCAGGACGGAATCTTTGATCCGAGCACCTTTCTTGATCATGCTGCGTAAGCCAACCACGGAATGGCTGATTTCCGCCTGATCGATTAAGCACCCTTCCGCAATCAGCACGTTATCCAATTTGCAATCTGCCAGCTTGGAACCCGGGAGAAATCTGCCGTGAGTATAAATCCGTTGATCCTTATTGTAGATATCAAAACTCGGATTAGGCAGAGATAATTCCAAGTTTGCCTCATAAAAAGAGCGGATCGTCCCAATATCGCGCCAATAACCTGAAAACTCATAGCCGAAGACCCTGAGCGGCTTTTTGACACAATAGGGGATGATATCGTAGCCGAAATCATCAAACTTTTCTCCCTCAGGTTTATAGGCTAAGGTTTCAAGCAAGGTCTCCTGGTTGAAGAAGTAAATGCCCATCGAAGCCAGGAAAGGTTTCTCCGGATCATCCCGCGAAACAAAATCATCTAAAATTTTTGGGTCTTTTGGTTTTTCGGCAAAATCAACAATCTGACCATTTTCGTTTTGTTTGAGCAGCCCAAATCGAGAGGCCATTTCACGCCCGATGGGCTGGACCGCCACCGTCACATCCGCGTTATTATCCCAATGGAATTGCGCCATCTTCGAATAATCCATGCTGTAGAGGTGGTCACCCGCCAGGATCAACACGTACTTCGACCGGGCTGATTGGATCTCAAGCATTTGTTTTCGGACGGCGTCGGCTGTCCCCTGATACCATTCCTTGTGCTCCATGGTCTGCTCAGCCGCCCAGATCTGAACCCAGCCAGGATGGAATGAATCGAAATTATATGTGCTGGTAATATGACGATGCAGCGAAACAGAGTTAAATTGCGTCAGAACAGCAATGCGGTACATATTTGAATTGATGCAGTTGCTGATAGGGATATCAATTAAGCGATATTTTCCGGCGATCGGCACTGCCGGTTTGGAGCGCATCATGGTGAGTGGATAAAGGCGATTTCCCTGACCACCCCCTAATATCACAGCCAGAACTTCATTCAGATTTGGCATTGTAACTCTCCTTTTCCGTTATTTAATAAACGCTTTTGATCGGTGAGACTTGTATCCATTTTAATCGATATTTCAGGTTTGATTCTCTAATAATTCCTTTTCCTATTGACTTTGCTTGTGCTGATGGACTACTTCTAAAATATCATCGGCGGATTGGAGCGTGCCTTCGCTGACCGGGCCGAGCATCTGAGCCAATTCTTGCTGGCGCGCTTCACCCTCAAGCAACAGGGCTTCTGTAAGCGTGCGTCCATCAACGATGCCTTTGGTGACTTTGAAATGGTGATCGCCAAAACCCGCCAGTTGCGGCAGGTGGGTGATGCACAAAACCTGGTGCTGGCGGGAAAGCCGCCAGAGCTTCTCACCC
This sequence comes from Anaerolineaceae bacterium, assembly GCA_016841365.1. Classification (GTDB taxonomy): domain Bacteria; phylum Chloroflexota; class Anaerolineae; order Anaerolineales; family Anaerolineaceae; genus Brevifilum. The sequence goes on along the minus strand of JAENZI010000004.1, from coordinate 123,000 downwards.
ACAATCATCCCCACCCGTCCGCCAATCCCCTGGTCAATCTCGTCGAAGATCAGCGTCGGAATCTTGTCTGCCATAAACAGCACATTTTTCAGCGCCAGCATCAACCGCGATGTTTCACCGCCCGATGCAACCTTTGCCAAAGACTTAAACCCTTCACCCGGGTTCGTCTCCACCAAAAACGCCACCTGGTCAAAACCACGCGCATCAAATGCCACCCTCTGCCCCTCCGCCAACGGCAGCCCCTGTTCATCGGGTCGGGTTGTAAATTGCACCTTAAATTTTGCCTCAGCCATGCGCAGGTCATTCAGTTCGTGCTCAACCAGTCTGGCAAGTTCTTCTGCTGCTGCTTGTCGTTTTTCACTCAGCGACTGCGCCATTTGCGCCAATTCTTCCAACAACTGTGCTTCCTGCAGCGCCAAACCCTCCAAACGCTCTTCGGCATGGGAAATCGATTCACGCTCTTCCCTGGCTCGTGCGACAAAAGACAAAATTTCTTCAATACTATTGCCATACTTGCGTTTGAGGTTATTGATCAGATCAATCCGTTCTTCAATCCGGTTCAGCAAACGCGGGTTGAATTCGATATTTTCAGCATAATTTTGCAAATCCAAAGCCAGTTCCCTGAGGGATGTCAGGCTCGAATCTGCCCGCTCGAAAAAGGGTTCAGTGCTGGGGTCAATCCGGCTCAGGCTATGAAGGGCTTCTACGACCTCACCCAACAGGTCGCTGACCCCGGGTGTTTCTGGTGTCCCCTCCTCGATCAGCATCAGCGCATTTTGCGAATGTTTGGCAAGGCTCTCTGCATTTGCCAGCCGGGTGCGCTCCAATCGCAATGTTTCTTCATCCTCCGATTCCAGCTTTGCCGACTCGATCTCTTGGATCTGGTAATTGAGCATATCCAATCTTCGGGCAGCGTCCTGCTCGCTCTGCCGCAGCGAGCGCAGATCCTTCCTCACTTCGCTCAGTGATTGATATGATGCCTGGTAAGCCGTTAATGCCTCATCTACATCGGCAAAACTATCCAGCAAATAGAGATGATTGCGCACAGAAAGCAGCGAGAGATGCTCTGATTGCCCGTGAATATCGACCAGATAAGCGCCCACCTCACGCTGCAAGGTTGCCGTGACTGTCCGCCCGTTGATCCGTGCGATATTACGGCCTTCAAGGCGGATCTCTCTCGCGAGGGTGACATAATCCGGGTCATCAAGCAGATCTTCCGCCTCAAGTAATGCGTGGATTGGAGCCTTTGTCTCAGGTGAAAGCCGGAAGGTCGCCTCGATCAGCGCCCGGTCTGATCCTGTCCGGATGGCGAGTGTTTCCGCCCTGCCGCCAAGCACCGCCTCTAACGCATCCAGAATGATAGACTTGCCCGCTCCGGTTTCACCGGTAAAAATCAGCAAGCCGTTCTCAAAGGTCAGGTGCAATTGCTGAATGATCGCAAAGTTTTCGATGTGCAGTTCGGTTAACATAGCGGTTTAGAATAAACTCCTCAACGCCGTCGGGTTCCTGAAAGGCGGTAATAAGCGGATGGCACTGCCAGCACAAGGAATAACACCTGGTAACCAAGGGGCAATAAACGTAACAGGCTGAACGAGCCTGCGCTGATCTGTAAAAAAATTGATAATAAATCAGACAATATCAACGGGACCCCGCCGAGGATCATGCCCATGGACACAATCCGAAAAAGCTTCAGGCTGCGTCGCTTTTTGATCACAAACCTGACAACCTCAGCCACCGCAACACCGACGGCTGGGGCTAATAAAAACGTGAAAAAGCCGATCAAACGGGTCAGCCAACTCCCTGCCAGCGAAATGACCACCGCAATCAGAAAAGCCCACACAAAATCAAGCGGCTTTGCGGTGTCAAAAACCTTTTGCTGCCTGCGAACACAATCCTGGCAGCGATAGCCGGTGGGGGTCAGAACAGCCTCTTCAGGCGTGATGGGCTTGCCGCAGCGATTGCAGCGGAGTGTGATATTCTGGTCGTCGTCGGGTGTTGTTGGATTAGGTTGATCTGTCATGAGGCACTTTTTGTAAATATGGGGTTTTGTTCCATATGAGGGGTAAGATTTCGATAAAAATAACCAGGGTCTTCAAAACGGACCATAACGAGAGACTTTTCGTGAGCCTTAATTTGCACACCATCTCCGCTTTTCAGCGGGACAGGTTCCTGCCCATCCACGCTCACCACCGCGTCATGCTGGGTTTTGACCCTGATAAACACCGATGCACCTTCGGAAAGCACCACGGCACGGTCAACAGAAAGATGGGGCGCAACTGGCATGAGGAGCATATTTCGGAGTTCCGGTGGGAGGATCGGTCCACCTGCTGCTAAGGCATAGGCTGTCGAGCCTGTTGCCGTTGCAGCGATCAACCCATCAGCGATATAGCTGATGATGGGGGAGCCGTTCAACAGCGCTTCAACTTCAATAGGTCGCACGTATCGCCCGCGTGCCACAACCACATCGTTGATCACATCAAAGGTCTTTCTCTGCACGCCATCGCGAACACAATGCGCGGAGAGCATCATCCGTTCTTCATAGCGAAAATCGCCGGTTAACAACTTCGGTAGAACCTGACGCCATTCTTCCCGCTTCACCTCCACAAGGAAGCCAAAATGACCAACGTTGATGCCCAACACAGGCACATCCACCGGCGCACATAAATGACCCGCTCGCAGTATCGTCCCATCACCACCGAGCGCAATCAATAGGTCAAATTGCTGCGCTATTACCGCGCTGCGAAAGTCCTCATCAAAGATCGACCCCACGTGCGTTGTAAGTCCATGTAAATCAAAAAAGGAACCGACTTCCTGTGCAATATTTAACGCATTGGGAATTTCTGGATGAGCCGCAATGGCAATACTTTTAGGTGGAACGATTGGCTGTGTCATGTGGACCTAATTATAGTAGCATTTGAAACCGTTCTCAAGCAGCCGTGTAAGGTGTTTCCCTCATTCAACCCACAGCGCTTCGATCGTTAAATCCTGCGGAAGACTATCCGCAATTACATCCAGATCCAGACCCGGAAATACCAGATGATAAAGCATCCCCTCACTCAATACCATAAACCCTTTTGAATCGGGCTGCCAAGAAACAGATTGAACAGGCGACTCAATCAAGGTTTGCAGGGGTGTGCCAGAGGGGGGTTGATAAAGTCGTGCCCCAGATGATAGATCCCCATCGCCCCAAGCAACCAACCAATTGCCGCTTGGCGAAAGCCGCGCATCTTGCTCGTTTGCCAGAAAGAAACCCTCACCTTGTGGGTCGAAAACAAATACACCTTGTGAACCGTTGACAACAAATAATCCGCCAGGCGTCGACTCAAGGTCATTCCAATCCCCGGCCCTCACCAAAGTAAACACTGCGCTATCTGGCGTTAGTGCATAAATCCCGGGCATCATCCCCTGCGTCTCGGCGGCTGTTTCGCCTAAAATCAAAACCAATGACCTGCTTTGTGGGTCAAACCCAACCCGGTCGAATGCACCTTCAAACAAGATGATCGATTCCAATGAGTCAAGATTGACTTCTCTGAGCGCTACTGCGCCTTCTGTGGTTGTGGAATAACTGATGAAACTTTGAGCGTTGATCCAACCGACGGAAACCTCCCCCTGGCTGGATGCTGCAGGTAAATAAAGTGTGTTCTGGTCATCATACCCGGGAACCCGCAAGCCGGTCACACTCTCTGCACGCCACTGCCCATCGTCAACAAGATTGAGCTCCTGAGAAATCAAACGGTTGCTCCCGGGCGGCCAAAACGGTGACGCATTGTGGCTGTACAATCCATTCAAACGTTCAATGCGATCATTCAACCGGTCATAAACATACAAGTCACTTGATGGATTATCCAATGCGGCCGTAAAGGCTAAAAATCGCCCATCGGGCGACCAGGCCAGGCTATCGGGGCGGGTTACAATGTCGAGGGTTTCAAAAGCCCGCTCGCGTTCTTCATTGATAATTTCTCGCTGCAGGTTGATTGATAACAAAGGCGAAATTTTATTGATCTCTCCACCAGGTAAGTCGATCAAGTAAAGGGCTAACTCGTCCGTGTTCAATGGCGAACCCGCTTTGAGGGCAAGTGTGTTCTGTGAGGGAGAGAGCGCCCGGTCAAGATCGGGTGTGTAAACCTGCAAAGGCAGATTCACCTCAAGCGTCGTCCCGGCGTTGGCGTCATAGATATTTAAACGCCCGCTATCAGGTTCAAGATAAACCATCCAAGGCCCTTGCTGCGGAGGTTCGGGTGTTGATTCCTGCAATGTTGGGGTTGGCGACCGGTCATATTCCGGCAATGTTGGCAGATATGAGACTTCGTCTTCATTATCGGGAGTGCGTGTGAAAGTCAACGCCAACGCGGTGCTGGTTGCAGCACGAGCCTCAGCAGTTGGCGTACCTGACCAAGAGGCAGGAGTCGGGGAAGTCAGCCGGCAACCAAAGCTCACCAGCGACATCACCAGCACCAGCCATCCAAGCCCCTTCGAGTTTCTGCCCATGATCTATCTCTTATTCAATCATCAAGTGTCTTTAGCCCGGCGATCGAAGCCACCAACGCTTTCAGTCCCAAGCCTTCAAAATACACCTCAACCGTTTCATCACCATACTCCAAACGGCTGTTCTTCACCCTGCCTTCGCCATAAACAGGGTGCTCAACCCGCATATCTGAGAAGAATTGCTGTTCCCGCACCGCTGCCGGTTTGGATGCCTTCCTTCGATCCGTCCGGCCGTAAACCGAATCCCATTGATAAGCATTTACATCAAAGTCATTTCCATAACGGAAGCCATTGCCAATCTTGCCCTTGTAGAGTTCCTCGGGTAGGTCATTCAAAAAACGGGAGGGCTGCATGGTCTCATAACTGCCATAAGGACTGCGCCGCCGGCGCGCCCTCAGCAAATATAAGCGATCCTTGGCGCGGGTCATCCCCACGTAGAATAACCGGCGCTCCTCCGCCATCTCCTCAGGTTCATCACGGGAGCGGCTGTGCGGCAAAATGTTTTCATCAAGGCCGATAATGAACACCTGCGGGAATTCCAGTCCCTTCGCCGTATGAAGGGTCATCATTGTGGGCGCATCAAGCGACTCCGGAAGGGTATCCTGGTCTGCCACCAGTGCCATGGCCTCTAAAAACGCAGCCAAACCCTGGTCTTCATACTCCAGCAGCACCTGGCGCAGTTCCATCACATTCGCCCACCGGTCCTGCGTTTCGTCGCTGTCCGCTTTGATGTAGGGTTCATATTCCGTATCCAGCAAAACCCGGTCGAACAAATCCGTCAAAGGACTGTGACTCACATCCTGGTGCCAATCTGCCAGCAAACGTGCAAAAGGTAACAAACGATCCGCCGAACGGCCCAGGTCAGCCACGACACCAGACTGGCCATCGCCTGATGCCAGCGCCAGCAGCACCTCGCCGCTGCTCAACCCGGCCTTTGTTGCAACGCTTTGCAGGCTCTCTAATGTGACAGAACCAATCCCACGCGGTGGCAGGTTAATCACCCGAGCCAAACTGACCTCGTCCTTGGGGTTATAAATCACTTTCAAGAACGCGATCATATCCTTGACTTCACGCCGCCCATAAAAACGCTGCGCACCAACCAAACGGTAATTCATGTTGGCTCGTCTGAAGGCTTCTTCCAGCAGGCGCGATTGGGCGTTGGTGCGGTACATGATGGCAAAATCCGATTCCGTGGCGTTCCCCAGCATCAACTGCCGTGAGATCGTTTCGACGACATAGCTGGCCTCATCATGATCATCTGCAGCCTCCTGCACAACAATCGCCTGACCCGCACCACGGTCCGAGAATAAGCTCTTCACTGTGCGGTTAGGGTTCCGGTCAATTACAGCAACAGCGGCATCCAAAATGGTCTGTGTAGAACGGTAATTTTGTTCAAGCAAAATCTTCTCTGCGCCTGAAAAGTCTTTCGTAAAGCGCTGGATATTATGATAATCCGCACCCCGCCATCGATAGATGGATTGATCTTCATCGCCCACCACAAAAATATTCTGATGATAGGACGCCAGATGATACAATAGGTAATATTGCGCTTTGTTGGTATCCTGGAATTCGTCAACCAGCACATGCTGAAAGCGTTGTGCGTATTTCGCTCGAATCTTCGGATCTGATTCGAGCAAGTTTGCCGTATATAGCAGCATATCGTCAAAATCCAATGCATTGCTGGCAACCAGGTAGCCCTGATAAGCCCGATAAATGGACTGGATCGTTTCATCGCGATAACTTTCGACAGGGAACTCATCCGGCCCCATCAGGTCATTTTTCGCCATGCTGATCTTCCCCAGCACCTGGCTCGGACGATAATCTTTATGGTTTAAGCCCTTTTCCTGGATCACCCGCTTAACCAGAGCTGTCTGATCATCTGCGTCATAGATCACATAGTTGTGGTCGATAGGCAGGTACGATGCCTCCCGCCGCAAAATGCGTCCGCAAATTGCGTGGAAGGTGCCCAACCACAAGCCATCCGTCTTCCCACCCAAAAGACCGTCCACCCGCTTACCCATTTCTCGTGCAGCCTTATTGGTGAATGTGACAGCCATGATCTGGTAAGAAGGAACACCTAAGGCGGCAATCAGGTAAGCAATGCGATAGGTGAGAACACGGGTCTTCCCCGAGCCGGGGCCAGCCAAGACCAGCACAGGCCCTGGTTTTGCGCCCACGGCTTTTTGTTGTTGCGGATTGAGTTCACTGAGGATATCTACCATGATGCCATCGATTCTACCGTTGCCCAATAGTTGCGTCAACGAAATGAAATTTAATAATTAAGGTATCACAGTACGTCTGGACGAAATTTAGGATGTGTTTGGGATGTTGATCTGAATGCCAAGACGCCTAAATATTGAAGCGGATGGTCAGCACATCGCCATTTTGGACAATATAATTCTTCCCCTCCAGGCGCAATTTTCCGTGATTGCGCGCTTCAGCAAAACCGCCCAATTCGACCAGAGCATCGTATGAAACGACCTCCGCCCTGATGAAACCCTTTTCCATATCCGAATGAATCGTGCCTGCTGCCTCCCTGGCCGTCGCACCGCGTGTGACCGTCCAGGCGTGCACCTCCTTCTCGCCAGCGGTAAAGAATGAGATCAGCCCCAACAAATCATACGATAGGCGGATGAAACGGTTCAGGCTGGGCTCCTGGATGTGATACTCTTCTAAGAATATCTGCGCTTCATCCGGCGGCAATTGGGCAATCTCCATCTCCAATTTTGCAGGTATGCAGATCACCTGGGTATTAGCAGCATCAACTTCCAATTCAAGCGGCGGCTGGTCTTCAGATTGGTTGATCACGATCAATTGTGGTTTACGGCTCAATAAGCCATAACTCGAAAGCATTTTCTCTTCTTCTTCAGAAAAGGTTTCGTTTCTGAGAGGGATCTCATCAGAAAGAAGTCCTTGCAGGCGTTCAAACAAGACCCTTTCTCTCTCAATGATGGCTTTATCCCTCCCGATCCCGCCGCGCTGACGTTCTTCCGCCAGGCGCTGCAATTTCCGTTCAACGATGATCAGGTCATTCAGGATCAGCTCTGCTTCCATATCGGCTAAATCACGTTTGGGATCAACGCTGCCTGCCATATGCGGCACACGGGGGTTCTCAAATTGGCGCACCACATGAATGAACCCATCCATTTGCGAGAGCGTATTGAGCAACTGCCCCGAAATCCCGGTTTCAGAGGCTTTGCCCTCAAGCCCGGCGATATCCGCATAAGTTACTTTGGCATGCACGACCTTCTTCGGCTCAAAAATCTCGGTGAGTTTGTCAACCCTGATGTCTGGCACATCAACAACCGCAGTATGCACTTCAACACGGCCACCGCTGATTTCTGTGGGCACATCCCCCCGCGTCAGGGCATTGAACAATGTCGTCTTTCCGGATTGGGGCAAACCGATGATACCTAATTCCATAATATCTCCATAAAAATCAGCCCTGCCATCATTGACGGAAATGCTGATATAAAGCGCTCAAAATGACATCACAATCATACCCGAGAATTGATCAAAGAACACATACGCATATATCATCAAAAAGGACTAAATTTGGGCTCTTGCTTGACCTTCACCCTGCTAAAGGTTAAAATACTTACACATTATCAGCCGAAGTGGCGGAACTGGCAGACGCGCACGACTCAAACTCGTGTGCCCTCGGGCATGTGGGTTCGATTCCCACCTTCGGCACCTGGCCTCTCCTTTCAAGAACTCACCTTTTTTGTGAGTTCTTGTTTTTTACAAACTTTCGACGGTAATAAAGGGGGGAAGAAGGCAAGCCATTGTATAATAAAGGGGATGAAGACAAAAATGTTAGAGATCCATCTATTAGGACCAGTTGAAATCTTACACAACCAAAAACCGCTAAAAATCAAAAGGCGGCTGGAGCGCGCCATTCTGTATTACCTGGCAATTGAAAACCGGCCTGTCAGTCGAACCACACTCATCGACTTGTTTTGGCCCGACAGTGACCAGGTTGACCCGCGCGCTGCATTGCGCACAGCGCTCTCTCGGCTGAGAAATAACCTGCCCGACCCCGATATCCTCATTACAGAGCTGGATCAAGTTTGGTTAAACTGCAAATGGTGTGATGTTGATGTCCTGGTTTTTAAACAGCTTTACCACAGCCTGAAAAACCTGCTGAATGCCTACAAGCAAGACCGCACCCTGCCAGCGCAAATTGCAAAACAAATCCATGAAGCACTTGATATCTGGCAAGGAGACATCCTCATTGATGGCGATCACCTTGAAAAATACCCTGAAATTGAACTCTGGCGTCGGCATCATCAGCAAGAGTTGACTCATCATCGAGGATTCCTCACCAAACGTCTGGCTGAGCATTATCGGGTAACGGGTGAGCTTGAACAATCCTTGGTGTATTTTACAAAGATCAGCCACATGGACCTATTGGACACTTCCATTCACCTGGCGATCCTTGAAATCCTTACCAAACTTGGTCGCCACCAGGAAGTCATCGATTATTGCGATTCATTGGAAGTTGCTTTTGAGCGCCAATACAATGCACCGCTGCCGGAGATCATCCTCTCTCGCTACCAATATGCACAAATTCAGTTGAACGCCAGCCATCAACAACGCACAAAGGATTGGCCTGCACCACTGACAATGAAGTTGTCACTGGTCGGGCGGCAGAATGAATTATCCCAATTACAGCAAGCATTCTTTAGCGGCGGATTGGTGATGATCCGAGGTGAGTTAGGCAGCGGGAAAACCCGGCTGGTTGAAGAGTTGTTCCACACGGTAAACCCCACTCCTAAACTGTTTTATGCACCTTCCAGCGAGATGGAAAGCAGCTTACCATTCTCACCCATCATCCATGCAATGCGCAGGCATATCCCGCAGCAATTTTGGCTGCAAATTGAAGCTGTTTGGGCAAATCAAATGAGCCTGCTGCTGCCGGAGTTGAAAGAACTCAGAAACGACATTGACCCTTCAGAAATAACGAATTACCCCTCTGGAAAACAGCATTTATTCGATGCAATCCACCAGGTGTTCCGCCATGTTGCCCAAAAAACAGGCAGGGTCCTGTTCTTCCTCGATGATGCACAATGGTCTGATAAGCAAACGCTGCAGGCGTTAGCCTACCTGCTCATACAGGGATTCTTTGATGAAGAAGGTCTGCTGGTAATCTCCAGCCGGACAGAAGAACCCAATCCCGACCTTGATGAGATCATCACCCCCCTCTACCGCAACCGTCCCATCCAAACCATTACATTGGGCGGTCTCAGCCCGAATGAGATTGGAAAACTGGTTGAGCAAACCATCGATGTCGCGCCTGCAGCTGGGTTTATCAATAAGCTGTATCAAGAGACAAACGGTAACCCTTTCCTCGCTCTCGAAATCATACGCAACATATTGGAGCTTCAGGGCGATCTCGAAGAACTTACAGGGGCATCGCACTTGCCCCTGCCGGAAAGCATTCATGCATTAATCCGAAACCGGCTAAACCGTTTGGATGAAGACGCGAAGAACATTCTAGCCGGCGCGGCAGTCATCGGAAACACCTTTTCGTTAGAATTATTAGAATCCATCACAAGTAACGATTCTCAATCCGATCTGGAAATCATCGATGTATTAGTTCAATCGGGCTTTATTCACCCGGTGAAAAAGAATGGCGTCAGTCCTACCGCTTTACAATTTGCGCATGAAAAAATGCGCGAGGTTGTGTTAAAAGAGGCAACTGCCACAAGGCTGCAAGCCCTTCACAAGCGCATTGCGAACCGGCTGGCGCAAACCCCTCAGGCTGCCTGGGAAGCAGCCATCATTGCTCAGCATTATCGAAGGGCTGGTGAAAGCCGTCAAGCATTTCAGTGGCTGTTGAACGCTGCCAAACATGCCTGGTCCCTCGGTGCCAAGGAGGATGCAAACAGCGCGTATGAGCAGGCAGAAGCGATCTATCGAAATGCCCCCAAAGAACTATTTAGCGTCGAAGATGTTTTCGATCTCTACAAAAACTGGAGCGACTTTGCCTATCAGTCCAACCAGGTTGAATTGCTGGAAGATACCGGGGTAAAGCTGGAATATTTCGGCGAAAGAGAAAATGACCCTGTTCTGGTTGGCGTTTCTCAGATTGCCCTGGCAAACGCCTGTTTCTTACGGATGAAGATGGTAACCGGTCTTGAAATCGTCAACCGGGCAATTAACCTTCTCAAAGATGCGGACCAACCAAAAATATTGGTACAAGCGCTTGTGCGCAAAGCAACATTCTACTGGTGGTTGGTGGATTATAAAAATGCCTTGCAAAACGCACAGGAAGCGCTTTCCCTCAGCGAACAACTGGACACCACATCTCCTGAAATGATCTCTACCACTTTTTATGCCCGGCAGACGATCTGCATGTCACATGTGGCAATGGGGAATGCTAAAGCAGGGCTGCCATTTGCACAAGAAACAAACCGCCTGTATATACACAAACTAAATTCATTTGACCACCTGCGCACCTTCAACATGCTGGCGAATGCTAACTTCATTGCGTCGAATTATGAGGCTTGCAAAGACAACATCAAAAAGGGATTGGAGATCGCACATGCCATTGAAAATGACTTCACGATCGAAATTTTCCTTGTTATCTTAAGCCAGGTTGAATTTCTCCAGGGATATCTGGATGAATCCTACATCCATGCTGTTCAGGCGATTGCAATGGGTGAGAAAAGCAACAATCTGCATACCATTGTGAATGCCAACCGCACCCTCGGTGATGTTTTCGGGTATATGCAAAATTACACAAGAGCAATGAAGCACTACAGGGTTGCCCAGATTAGAGCAGGTTTCTCCACCCCTTCAAGCCATCGTTTTGAAAATAATATCCAGATGGCGCGGCTTCTGATCTGGATGGACGAACTGCCAGAAGCGAAAGAAATCATTGAACCGACTATTCAAGAGACAAGAAAATATGCCATGCATCATCTTGAAGCCAAATCCTTGATGATCTCGGGCATATGCGATTATTCTGATCTCGATCTTTCAAGCGCAGAAGATAAATTCATCCAAGCTAAAGACATTATTGAAGAGAATGGTCTGCTTGCCGAATCTTTATGGAACATGGTTGGGAGGACACGCATCGCCCTATTTAGAGGAAATTTTGATATTGCGGAATCACTGATCAGAGGCTTGTTAATCGAGGGCACAAATTTGAACATGGTCTGGCAAAATCTGCATGGTTTAGCGCTATACAAACAGTTATGCCAGTCTCGCGGAGAAGACTCTCTGCCAAACAACTACCAGGCGTTGTATGATTCGCTGCTCACGCTGCTTGAATCCCATTCACAATCACAACCCCTCAAAAAAGATTTCATCACCATGAAGTCAAACTTTGAACAAGGTCTCTATTTTCCATAACGTCTGACCGTGTCCACGTTTTGGTAACGGTTATGTGTTATTCTTATTCTTGTCCGAAACCAAAACGAGTATGGGCATGTGGCCGAGGGGTCCACGTGCAAAAGAACCGGCAATGCATAGGGCGACGATATCAGCACTGCCGGTTCTTTTCTTTTAAACTTAATCCTTCTTTAAATTGGCGACCGTGACGCCTTCGCCGCCTTCTGTATGTCCCCCGCCCTCAAAGTGATCCACATGGGGATTGTTCGAGAGTGATTCACGCACTGAATCCCGCAAGCGTCCCGTTCCTTTTCCGTGAATGATCCGCACAAACGGCAGACGCGCCAAATAGGCACGCTCGATGTATGTTTCAAGGGCATCCAAGCCCTCATCTACCCGTTGCCCGCGGATATCCAACTCAACACCGGGTGATTCCTGCCTGGTGGGTAGTTTTACCCGCCCTTCTTTCGACTTTGGCTTTTCTGCGGCAACCTCATCGGTCTCCTCACCTTTGCGAATGACATCAGAATGTCGGGCACGGATACGCAGCATGCCAATTTGCGCTTCGATTTCATCTTCCCCTATTGCCGTGACGACTCCATCCTGGTCAATCGAGCGTAAGTGCACCTTTTCTCCCAACCGCAAGGGGCCTTTTGGCTTCCGGACTGGCTTTTCAGGTTTCTTGCGGACAATCGGTTCAGATACTTCCTCTTCGATTGACTCGACAACTTCCTCGATTTCGTTAACAGCATCCAGCGGTTGACGGGCTTGCGCCAGGCGTCTGCGGAGCGTTTCCAACGCCTCACGCAGGCGTTCCAGTTCCTTTTCTCCCTCCTGACGGGCTTCTTCAAGGAGGGCATAGCGCTCGTCCTCAATTTTATCCAGACGGTCAGCCAGTTCATTGCGTAGCGCCTCTGCTTCTGCCTGCGCCAATTCTGCCGATTCAAGCGCCTGGCGGGTCATATCTCGCTGCCGGTGAATTTCATCGAGCAAATCCTCCGCCCGCAAATCCGTCGGGTTGATCTCGGCACGTGCCGCGTCAATGATCGATTCTGGCAGACCAAGCCGTTCAGCAATCGCAAGCGCATTCGACCGCCCCGGCAAACCAATCGTAAGGTGATAGGTTGGCTTGAGGGTCTTGAGGTTAAATTCCACACTGGCATTCAACACGCCCGGGGTGGTGTGGGCATAGGCTTTTAGTTCAGGATAGTGAGTCGCAATCATGCAGGTGATGCTGCGATCCAGCAGATGCGTCATCACAGCGCGGGCAAGCGCAGACCCCTCTTGCGGGTCCGTCCCTGCCCCAAGCTCATCCAGCAGAACCAAGGCATGCGGATTCGCATGCTTCAAAATTTCTACAATATTGGTTACGTGCCCTGAAAAGGTGGAAAGAGACTGCTCAATCGACTGCTCATCGCCGATATCTGCAAACACATCCTCAAAAATTGAAATCACAGAACCTGACTGCGCCGGGATGTGCATCCCCGCTTGCGCCATCAATGCCAGCAAGCCGATGGTTTTCAGCGTCACCGTTTTACCACCGGTGTTCGGACCGGTGATGATTAACGCATAAGTCTCCTCATCGAGGTCTACATCAATCGGCACAACTTGCTTTGGGTCCAATAAAGGGTGACGGGCTTTAAATAAGCGGATCGTGCTGCCCGGGTGTTTACCCTCTGTTTCACGAAAGGGAACTAACTTTGGTTCGGTCGCCTCAAGCGTCTCGGCATAACGTGCGCGCATAAATGCCAGGTCCAAATCCGCCATGGTCTCCACCATCCAAACCAGGACGTCGGCGTGCCCCGCAATTTCATGCGTCAACACCGCCAGAATCCGCCTGACCTCATCCCGTTCTTGCAATTCAAGCTCACGATAGCGATTATTCCACTCAACCACCGCCAAAGGCTCAACGAACAACGTCGCGCCGGAAGCAGATTGGTCATGAATGACGCCCTTGATCCGCCCCTTAAACTCCGCCCGCAACGGCAATACATTACGGCCGCTGCGCTGAGTGATGATCGGTTCCTGAAGCATGCGCGCGGTGTTTGAGTCAGAAATGTAACGCTGCATGCGCGACATCATCCGCTCATAGGTGATTTTCATTTCCCGCCGAATATCCGAAAGCTTTTCAGAGGCGGAATCCAATACATCCCCGCGGTCTGAAATCGTCTTGCTGATCAGGTCCACCAGGCCCAACCCAACCGGTAAGCCTTCAGCCAGGCTTGAAAGATAGGGCGTTTCTGGTGCCATATTCTCAAGCGTGCGGCGCAGACTACGCGAGACAATCAGCGTGTTTTTCACCGCCAATAGATCGGATGGGTCCAAAACACCTTCGCGGCGCGCCAACCCGACCTGCGGGCGGATATCACGGGCGTTTTGCAAAGAAATGTCGGCGTCCACATTCAGCAGATGCCGGGCTTCACGGGTTGCCTGCTGGCGGATGTGAGCTTCATCCAGGTCGGCAGTAGGCCGCAGTTGATGGGCGAGTTCAGCAGACGCGCTGAAATCCGCAAATTCCACCAACCGGCTGATGATCTTATGGAATTCAAGTGTTTCTAAGGCTTTGTTGTTCATGCTGTTACCGTTCGTGTTCTGTTTCGCATCATCCGCCTTCTAAATCCAATTCCATCAAAATCATTACATTCAGGAATTCACAAGGTCAGGCTGATGCTAAAGTTTGTTGATGTTTGCCAATTCCACGACCAGGGCGTTGCACTGCTGTTTATAACTCTCGATCAGGCGGTCGTAGATAGGAAAAGTCTGCCAATTCTCAATCTTATCATGCTCAACCAGCCAATCATAGGTTCGTTTCGCACCCATTTTCCAATCAATTGTATATTCAAAACCCAGATCCTCTTTGGCCGCACTGTTGTCGAAGATGTTGGTGTATTGGAAGTTCAAAAACGTGATCATGGTGTGCTCGGGCAGTGCTCGCCCAAGGATATCCGATGGGATGTGCACCAGGGTCGGCTTGGGCGCGCCAATGGCTTCCGCCAGCCGCTCATGATACTGATCCCACGTCTGCCATTCCTCCCCCGTGACATGGTAAGCTTTGCCAAACGCCTTTTGATTGCCGATCGCGTTCACAAAGGCGCGTGCCACATCATCAACATGGCAGGAGACCCATAAGGATTCACCATCGCCATGCACAATGATCGGTTTGCCTTTGCGCAAGCGGTCCAAGAAGAAGGTCTCCCACCCAAACGTGTGGATGATATTACCGCCCTCACCATAGGTGCTCGCCGGGCGGATGATCGTCACCGGAAAGCGCCCAGTATTGTGAGCGTCCATGAAGATGTCCTCACACTTAGCTTTGTCTCGGCCGTAATC
This sequence comes from Anaerolineaceae bacterium, assembly GCA_016841365.1. GTDB lineage: Bacteria > Chloroflexota > Anaerolineae > Anaerolineales > Anaerolineaceae > Brevifilum. Next base: position 107,847 of record JAENZI010000004.1, on the reverse strand, counting down.
CGAGAGCGCCTGGCGTTCATTTGACTCGACCACCGGGAATGTCGCTGGCGGCTTGGTATAAACATCCACTGTGCTGCAGAAAATAAAATGATCCGTTTTGCCTTCAAAGGCGCGGATATCACTTTGCGCCTGCTCGGGCGTGAAGCAGACCATATCGATCACGCAATCAAAATGATCTTCTTTAGCCATTTGGGCTTCAAAGTTTTTAAAATCATTGCGGTCACCTTTGATTGACCGGTAACCCTCCGGCAAGCGGGGGATTGTTTCGCCGCGGTTATAAAGGGTCAGTTCATGCCCTGCTGAAATTAGCTGGCGGCTAATAGACGTGCTGATCAAACCTGTACCGCCGATGATCAGGATTTTCATCGTGTATCTCCTCAATTTCAAATTTACCTACGAATATTTAAGCGTGCTAATTCTACTCAATGGGATTAATTCTGTAAACGGCAGGTATTTTCAGAGATTCAACTCAAATCTACCAGGATGCTTTTTGCAATTTTGATCTCCGACAAACGCACATCACACCGGAAGGCATAAACTTCTACACCAGCCAGGTGAACCTGCCGCAATGTTTCTGCAAAGTCAGGGTCGATCTCCTCAAAAGGTCTGAAACATTTAGCATCCGGCCGCTGGGCGATGAATACCGCACACGCCCGATCGCCCTTTGCAGCCAGGTCTGCCAGCTCAACCAGGTGCTTGCGCCCCCGCCCGGTTGGTGCATCCGGGAACATACCCGTGCCACCGGATGCATAGGTGACTGATTTCACCTCCACCCAACAAATTCGGTCACCTGCAGATAGTTGAAAATCCAGCCGGCTTTGCTTGACCGTGACCTCAGGAGTGAGGGTGTCATACGGGAACATCCCCAACTGACCCTGGAAAAAGGACTCGGCAAATAACTTGTTCGCCAGGGCAGCGTTGACGGAGCACAAACCCCCATCCATAAGTTCACTTAACAGCAATGTGTAATGCGTCTTTCTGGTTTCACCCGGAACATATTCCAGCCAAACACGACAGTCCGGCCTCAGGGCCCCTGTCAAACGCCCGGTGGTGGGCACGTAGGCTGTTACCCACTCACCGCTTTCTAACTGCACCTGCGCAGTGAAACGGTTTGGCCGTCTGATAAAGTTTCCAGGAATTAATGTTGGGAATTGCATGAATGTCACCCAATGGCTTTGTGGATCTCCGGGTGGATCTCCCATAACCCCCGCGCCACTGCCTGGTTATAGATCACCTGTGCCGCGGCAAAAATCTCTTTTTGCGCTGCGAAGATGTTAGGGTCAGCCACTTCAATCCGCTCACCATGCAGCACCGCCAGCAACAAGGCTTCTGTCTTCTGCATAAAACCCGGTTCACCCAAAAAGAAATCTAACTCACCACCATCCAGCGCTTCGACCAGCGCCAGCATATTGACCTTGATCGCATTCACATCAATTTCTCGTTCTGGGTGCAGGCTGATCAACACATTCAGGGCAGTCAGCTCCCAATCCGTCAACAGGTCGAGTGTTTGTTTACGCTTTTTCCCAGATGCCATGGGTATTATCCTTTCGCCACCCTTCACCGTTCACATTCAAAGGGAGGGTCTCCCATCCCGCGTTGACCCTCGCTGACAATTCATCCCAACCATCCAAACCGCTTACCCCCTCGGGGCTCTCCACACAGTTTGCACCCGCAGCCGCGGCTATCTGCAATGCCGTTTCAGGCTGCGACTCTCGCAGCACACCAGCAATAAAACCCGCTGCTGCCGCATCCCCTGCGCCTGTTGTACCTTGCTCATCTACACTGAAGGCTGGCGCCCACATCTCCCGGTTATGCCAGCCCGCATCCAGGCCATCCAGTGCACGTCCCCCTTTATCCCACTGTTTGGCCCCACCGGTGCGCAGACACACACCCCGGTGCCCCAGTTTGATCATCACCGCCTTCACGCCATAACCGAGCACGATGTCACTCAGCCGGTCCAGTAACGCCGGCTCGACCTGATCGACAAAGGCTGCATCACGGTCAGCTTGCAACCGGTTAAAGGTGTCACGGTCTAACAAAAAGGTCAGCTCTTCCACGCTGGGCAGAAACAAATCAACCAGGGGCAGACTATTTTCGAGAATCAAAGGCCAATCTACCTTCCCGGCCGGGCTGGTAGGGTCTGGCAGGGTGAAATCGAGGGAAGTCGTCAGCCCCGCACGCCGCGCACGCTGTAGTATCGACACCAGTTCAGCGCCGTCGCCGCGATAGATTGAGCGCATCACTGATGGATAGCCAAAATGCAGAAGATCGGCTTCTTGCAGGATCGCCCGGGGTAGGTCTGAGGCGTAGAAGGTGTTATTTGCACCCGGCGCGTGGATGAAAGCCCGGTCAAAGCCCGGTGGGTTGAGCACAATCGTATAGCTGGTCGGCATGCTGAGGTCAATTACCAGGTCTTCAGCTAATTGCGGTGCGTCAACCTCAAGTAAGCTGCGGAGCACCTCACCAAAGGCATCATCGCCGATCTTCCCGATCAATTGCGCGGGCACACCCAGTTTATGCAGCGCCCGCCCGGTGTTGGAGACTGCCCCACCCGGTGACAAACGAACACCATCCGCCTGGATCAACCGCCCGGGTTGCAGAAGCGCACTGAACTGCCCTTCTGGTACAGACGAAAGGTTGGGTGTGATATCCATGCAAATATTGCCGGCAATGATAGCTTTTTTCGTGATCATCGGGTTTCCTCCGGAAGTTAGGATCGATCCTAATCCTACCATAAGCGAATCGAATGAGTCCCGCAATCAACCAGCAATCGTGGAATAGATGCAATCCTTGGGCGCGCCCACATCATCCGTTGCGAAAGCACGGATTGGAATATGTATTCGCCTAAATTTTCGGTTAAACTCGTCTGATTTTATGCAGCCTCAGCCTGCTTCTTCGGGCGCCAGATCAGCATCAAAACCGCAGCCAAAATAGCCATCGCGCTGCCAAAGAAGAAGGGCGCCGACGGGCCAAAGCCATCCCATCCGCCCAGCCCCTGCCACAACAGACCCGCGATCAACGATGCCGGGAAGTCAATGATCCCCAGGATGGCGTTATAAGTGCCGTAAGCAGTGCCGCGCATATCCTCCGGCACCAGGTCAGCCACCATCGCCTTAGCGGTGCCGTAAGCCATCCCATAATAAAACCCGTAACTGATATACAACACCCAAATGTGCCAGGGCTGCTGCGCCAACGCAAAGCCCAGGTAGATCAGCCCATACACGAACCAGCCGCCGATGATGACCTTACGCCGCCCAATCCTGTCCGAAAGGCTCCCTGCCGGCGCTGAGATCAGCGTATAAACCAAGTTGAACGCGGCCAGCATCAGCAAGATGCCGATCACGCTCAAGCCCCGCTCCTGGGCACGCAGCACCAGGAAGGCATCCGATGAATTTCCCAGGTCGAAGATCCCCACAATGACCAGGAAGATCAAGAAGGGTTTCCCCAACCCTTTGAATGTGATTTTCGGCCGCTCTGCTTCCTTCCCTCTTGGGATGTCACGCGCCCCGATCGCCAGGCTGAGCACAGCCAGGAACGCCGGCACCAGGCTGATCAGCACAACCGTGCGGAAGGTGTTCTCCCCCAACGATAGATCCGTGGATTGCGCCAGCCACACCACCAGTGCGGCGATCAACAGCCCGATCATCGCACCGCCAGTATCAGCCGCCCGGTGAAAGCCGAAGGCCAGCCCGCGCTGTTCAGATTTGATCGAGTCCGCCACCAGGGCATCACGCGGCGCTGTGCGCACACCCTTGCCAAGCCGGTCCGCCCAACGCACCCCGGCTACCATCCCCCAGCTGTTGGCAATGTAGAAAAACGGTTTTGAAAGCGCCGAGATGGCATAACCTGCCACGGCAATCCACTTGCGCCCGCGCAGTTTATCTGAGAGCCATCCGGAAAATACCTTGAGCACGCTGGCGGTTGCCTCCGCAACCCCCTCGATCACACCAATCAGCGCCGTCTGCACACCGAGCACATTGGAGAGGAACAGCGGCAAAATATTGATCACCATTTCGCTGGAGATATCCATAAAGAAGCTGGTGATGCTGACCGCCCACACGTTGCGGGGCAACCCGCGCACTTTCTTGAAGAATCCCTTTGATTTCATCCCTGCCTCCAATCTGCCCTGTGATTTATGGTTATTCTATCAGAATTAATCTCGGTTCAAAGAAAAAGATCCAGCTAAAGACGGCAAACACCACCGCCAGGATAATGTATAAGACGCCCATCGCGTGCCGGCTGAAGTTGTAGGGTTTTTGCACTTTTCGCAATGACGCGAACGCCCCCCGCAGATATCGCCGCCCCGCCGCTGATTCTGCCCTGATATGCACTTCATAAAAGTGTTCAGCGATCCAAATTTCCTCAACACCGCCCTCATATTCAAAAGATAGAACCCTGCCCTCCCTTGCTTTCCCCATCAATGACGAACGCTCACCCTCTCGGGTTGTGACCGATCTACCCTGTTCGGTCAAAACTGCGGTCAGATGCGTCAGCACTTCCTCCTGTGTCAGCCCGTAAACCCTGAAGCCTCTAAAGCTATACACGATCCACGCCACCATCGCCAGGTCTGCGATCAGGATCACCCAAAACCGCCAACCGAACACAGCCGGCCCACCGACCTGCAGGTTATCTTCCAGCAAGGCTAACGGGTTTGCCAGCAGAATCGGCAGAAAAACTGCCAGAAACCAGCGCAGGTTAATCACGCTGACCGGCCTGACCAGGATCACCACCCCGAGCCCAATCAGCACACCCACAGGGATGGCAAAAAAGATCAGTTGAAGAGTCTGCAATGTCTCAATCACAAGTTATCCTCAATCCAATTCGTCAATAAACGCCGCAATTGCGGGCTGATCAATCCCCGTTAGGCTGACCAGGTGCTGATACACCCGGGCGAGTGGCTGCTTTTCCCGGCGCATCGCCTCAACCGCTTGCGGGCGCATCCCTAAAGCCTCCGCACCTGCCTTGAGGCTGATCATCACCGTCCCAATTCGGCGCATGAGCGAGACGACTTCGAACACATCCAGTTCAGGCACCGGATGCCCCAGTTGACCCTGATATTCATCAAGGATCATCTGCCGGATGTCCGCCCCCCGGTAAGCCAGGGCAAGGGTCAGCGTCCATGCCAGATCAAACCGGTAATCGGAAATCTCCGCGCTGGTCCAGTCAATCACATAGGCTTTGCCGTCGGCGTCTTCAAGGATGTTGTCAGGATGAAAGTCGCGGTGGATGATACTGCTGCGCACACAGCCCGCGCGATTGCGCTGGTTCGCCAGCCAGTTTAAATAGGCAGAGAATTCATCAATCTTCAAATTTTCCAGTTGCGTGTGATAAAAAGCCATCTCGCGGTCAAAATGGACAAAAGGACTGCCTGTTGCCGCAACCGGATCCGGCTCTCCCCACACGGTTGGCACATCCAGGCTGTGCAATTGAATAAACAGGGAGACAAAATCCCGCAGCCCTTCCAGGTTTTGACCGGGGGAACGCGGGAATCGCCGCGCAAAATTCCCGCCCTCAATCCGCTGCATGATGATGAACGGACCGTCAAACCCATCCTCAGCACCGCCCAATGCGATCACCTCAGGCACCGGGTAACCCGCCCGGTGAAGCCGGGAAAGGGTCTCAAATTCATCTCTGGCGGTTTCTGTGCTGGCACCGGTTAGCAGACGCAGCACCATCCTTTGCGGAATTGCGGAAGAATCCGGCACAGCTGTGAAGGCATAGATCTCACTCTCCCACCCATCGCGATTAACCCAATCCAGCTCAACCCGCGTAAGGGTATTGCCGAGCCCGTTGCGATAAAAGCGCGTGATTGCCTCTATGAATTTTTGTCGGTCGATCGCCATCAAAATTTCCTGATGCCCACAGGTCTAATGCGAAAGGATGTGAGGTTACGCGTCCACACCCAGCCAGTTGCGGATCACAAACCCAAATAAGAAGCTGAACGCCGCCACGCCCAGGCTCAACCCCGCCATCTCGAAAAAGCGCCGGCCGAAGGGCTGATCTTTGGCGACTGACAGGTAAAAATTGAACAACGCAATGATCACCACCGAAACGCCGAGCGCAATCCCCAAACACAGGAATTTGTTATCCAGCAGCAGGTAGGGCAAGATCAACAAAGCCACCGTCACCAGGTAGGCGATGAAGGTATACACCGCCGCCTTGATCGGATTCTTCTCGGTCTCCTCAGACCGTGTCGATAGATATTCCGATGCGCCCATCGAAAAGGACGCCGCGACGCCTGTCACCAACCCCGAGAGGGCGATCGTATTCACATCTCTGAAGGCTAATGTCAACCCAGCCAGTGCGCCGGTCAGCTCGACCAGGGCGTCGTTCAAGCCCAGCACCACTGACCCGGCATACATCAGCGTCTCTTCGTCCAGCATCTCCAGCAGCTTATTTTCGTGGCTGTTCTCGTCTTCGATCACACCCCGCGCTTCCGGGATCTCGTCCGCGATCTTCTCATAATTGACCTGCGCCTTCTCCTCACCCATCTCCATCAGTTTGAAGCCGAAGGTGAAACCGAAAAGGCGGCTGACCGTTGTGTAGAACCAGATCTGCAACCGGTTGGGGTTGACACTCTTGCCGGTATAGCCCTTCCAGATCTCGTAATGGCGTTTCTCGTCCTCGCCGATCTGCTCCACAATCTTGCGGTTTTCCTCCTCGGGCAGCGTTTTGGCAATATTCTTATACACGTGATACTCGGTGATCTCTGTGCGCTGCGCTTTGAGCAATTCGTTTCGAATTTCAGGTGTCAGTTCCATATCCTCTTCCTTATAAAGTGCCGATGTTGTTCAATCATTTCAATCCGCCGGTTCCATACTTTCCGATAAAACTTTGGCTTCCCTAATATTAACACGATTCAACAGCCGCAGCGCCAGCAGCAGCAAGACCGCCTCGAAGGTGAACACCAGCCCGTAGGCTAAAAGCACATCGCCCTGCAGCGACCGTACGAGATCAACGATCCCGCCGCTTACCAATCCTCCGACAGCCTGCCCCAGGTTATGCGCCACCCCCCACACCCCCATCAATAACCCTGCCCGGGCAGGCGTGGTGAAGTCGATCACCGCCGAGAGCATCCCCGAAGCCGAAAGGCCCGTGCTGACGCCCAGCAAGAACACCAGCACCCAGAAAATTGCCGTCAGCCCAAAGGCGCCGGTCAGGATCAGCCCGGCAAAGGTGCCGACCCCCAGGATCAATCCGACCCGGACGACGCGCTCATACCCGAATTTCTTGACCATCCACATACCCGCTGCCCCCATCGAAAGCAGGGTGCCCGCGCCCCACACCGCCGTCAGGCTGGTGGTCGCCCCCACGGACATACCCAGCGCCAGCGCGGCGTAAGGCTCGAGGAGCACGTCCTGCCCCAGCGTACCGACCACGGTCAGCATCACAAAAATGAAAAATCGCCGGATCTGCGGGTCCGCCCACACCAGTTCCGTGAAAGTCTCCCAAAAAGGCACTTTTTTCGCGGCTGCCACCTCGGATTGCACCGAAGCCTTGCGGGGCTCCTGACGGGTCACGCCCAGTACGGCGAGCACAAACGCCAAAGTCACAGCGCTAGCCGCGATGCCCAGTAAACGGGAGGGTGAGAACGGCGTCAGGGCTTTGCCCAACAGCAGCGCACCGAGCATGATGCCGACAAACATCGCCACCTTGAACAATGTCACTGCCCGGGGGCGTGCCTCACCTGTGAATTTATCCGCAAGCAGGGCTTCAAAGGTGTTGCTGGAAAGGTTCTTGCCCGCGCCGTATAACAGAAAAGCCGCGACCACAACTGCCACCACGCCGGCATTCAACGAAGGCGTGCGCAGGACCGCCAGCGTCGCCCCGACCACGCCTAACCCTGCTGCCAGCGACCCCAGGATGATGAACGGCTCACGCCGCAAGCCAAACAGCGGACGGGCATCGGACTGGTAGCCCAGCCAGATGCGCAAAGGCGAGATCAGCAGGGGCAGCGCGAAGAACGCGCCCACCGCTGCAGCCGGGATGCCAAGTTCCACGATCATCACCCGATTGAGGGTGCCGCTGACCAAAACGCTGGTCAGCCCCAACCCCAGCGGGAAACCTGCCAGGCGCAGGTGTTGAAAAATATTTGTTTTCATCTAATCACTTCTCCATACCAGTAAAATTGATTTCAGCTAAAAGAGCAATATCCCAATTATCCGGGATTCTTAAGTTCATATCTTGCAATTGGCTTTATGTGCCTAATTATTGTTCACACCAAAAAGAGTATTGATCATGCTTAGGTCCTGTCATCTATTGAAGGTCACCCAAAAATGCCTTGAACTCATCACCTTTACCTTCACGTAAAGCCCAGTTGCGAACAGATTCAATATCAATTTTTTGGTGGGCAGCCACGAGTTTTGCCTGAGCCAAACATTGCCTGTCACCCCAATGAAAATAATGCGACAACCGATCTTTAACGCAATCGGTAGGCGTAAGTGCTCGCAAAATACCTGTTTCCTGCACGATCTCATTGAGTTCATCAACCTTTTCGTCGCCAAGAGTCAACGGCCCGGGAGGGAATTCAACAATATGTTCTGTGTCTGGGTGTTCAAAATGCCGGCCAACTTCGATGAACCCAATTTCCTGCATGGCTGATACAATCCTTTTTCGCTCTGCAAATTGGGCATTGACCAGATCAATATCCCTTGAAATATACAAACCGCCACTATAGATGCCAACCGCAGCACCACCTGAAAGAACCACCCCAACACCTTGCGACGCCAGGTGATTCTGGACAAATGCTGCCAATTCAGCCTGGTTCATCTCTCTAATCGGTTTCATTCTGGTTTTCCCCTCCTCCTTGGCCTGCGCCGATTTCGGAGCAGCCGTTCTTGTAGATCTTCTGGATAAAATGTGAGTGCTTTTTCAAGCAGCACACGCAATTCAGTCAAGAGGAAATATCTCGGATTGAACTGAAAGAGGACGGTGCGCCCCACCTTGCGGCTAACGATCACGCCGCTCTCCTCAAGTTTTCTGAGCTGATCGTAGATGGGGTAGTAGTCCGTCTCATAAAAACGGGCGATTTCGCGGGCATAGCCCTCTTCCCTTGCTTGAAGGAAGATCAGCACCATTTCACGATTTTTAGAGCCAAACAATGATTCCAGTAGCATTTCTTGTGTCCTTATTTAAAAAAACAAAATATCACAATCTATTTATTAGATCATATGATATATATTATATATCAATAATAATGATTTTACAATGTAAAAAAGCAAACCGCTATTAGCCTGTCAACAAATGCGGAATCAATCCAATGTCTTACAAAATACAGGCATCACAGTACAGTTTCTCCAGTTCCAACCATTAAAACGAACACACAACACCTTGAGGATATCCCGAAACCCATCCGGGTTCAAGGATAAAAGTCGTATTCAATCTGGGTTGAGGGGGCAGCATCGGTTCAGGGTTATAATCAACTTAACCTCCTAAGGCAAGGAAAACCGCATGAAAACACTGGCCACCCTTTGTTTAGCCATCGCTGTTTTGATCTCAGCCGGATGCAGCCCCACCGAAACGACCGACCAGCCCAACACACCCACCCTCCCGCCACCAACACCCCGCCCCGACGGCATGCTCAAAACCTTCCATATCCGCCCCGACGGCGGCGATGCCGCCCAGTGCAACGGCGAGGCAGATCAGCCTTACCCCGGGCAGGGAAACGCCCTGGATTGCGCCTGGGATCACCCCTTCCGCGCCCTGCCGCCCGGCGGACCAGCGCGCTTGCAGGGCAGTGACACCCTCATCATCCACGCCGGCAGCTACCCGATGGGGCTGGATGCCATCGAAGGACTCGACCCGGACATCTGCAACCCGGATTATCCCTGGGACTGCGTGATGCCGCCCATCCCCTCCGGGCTGGACGCGGCGCATCCCACCCGCATCCTGGGCGAGGGCTGGGATACCGGCTGCACCCAACCGCCAGAACTATGGGGCATGTCACGCGCCAACCACATTCTGGACTTGAGCGGGGGGCAATTTGTCACCCTGGCTTGCCTTGATATCACCGATCACGCGGCTTGCGCCGAAGACCACCCCGACCGGGCACTGCGGTGCCAAAGGGACAGCGCGCCTTACGGTGATTGGGCTCCCACCGGGCTGTATGCGCAGGATGCCGCCCAGATTACCCTCAAAGATATCCGCATACACGGGATGGCGGTGCACGGTGTGTGGGCGGGCAGGCTGACAGACTGGGAGGTTGAGAACCTGGCGCTGACCGGCAATGGCTGGGTAGGCTGGGACGGTGACATTGAAGGCGCTGACCACAACGCGGGCCTGCTGCGCTTCTCGCACTGGGACGTGAGCTGGAATGGTTGCGTTGAATCCTTCCCCCCTGGCGAGATGCTGGGCTGCTGGGCGCAGCCTGCCGGCGGCTATGGTGACGGCGTGGGGACGGGCGAGACGGGCGGCCGCTGGCTGATCGAGGAATCCGCCTTCAAATACAACACCCAGGACGGGCTGGACCTGCTTTATGGTAACGATCAGATCCAGATCGAGATCTACCGCACCTGGTTTGAGGGCAACGCCGGCAACCAGCTCAAAACCAGCGGCCCCCTGACGCTGGTCAACTCGGTGCTGATCGGCAACTGCAGCTTCTTTGACGGCAAACCCTTCACCGCCAGCATCGGCACCTCTGCCAACGCTGTGGATCACTGCCGGGCGACCGGCGTCGCGCTCTCGATGGTGATCAGCAACGGGCAGACCGCAGCGTTGACCAACAACACCTTCACCGGCGAGGGCGACTGCCTGATCGTGCCCGAATGTGCCCCGGGAGGGCAATGCAGCCAGGAAGGCACCATCACCCTGCGCAACAACCTCTTCCAGGGGCAGCCGGATGTCATCCAGCGTGACGAGCAGGTGTGCCTGCTGTATGCCGTAGGCTTCGCGGCCGACCCCTTTGACGCGGATTACAGCGCCATCTCACAGGTCAAAGACGACGCCTGCCCGGGCGCACACGACCTGTGCCGTGATGATTTAGGCTTGCGCGAACGGACCTTGAGCCGCTTTGACCCCCGCCTGCTGGGCGGCAGCATCGCCATCGATGCCGGGCTGGCATCCGCCTGCCCCGCAGAGGATTATTGGGGGGCGCCCCGCCCGCAGGGGGGTGGCTGCGACATCGGCGCGGTGGAGTGGACACCGTGATTCAGCAGTGAGAACCACACACAGACAGCCCGACAAGAGTCATTATTCTTTGGTTATAATTCCCAGAGAGATAGACCACAACCTGAGGATGGCAGCAGCCCTGCCAGGGAGTGATTTTATGATCAGCAAACCCGTGACAAATCTTCCCCAGCTTACAACCGAGCAGATGATCGAAGTCGACCGCCTGATGATCGAGGAATATCACATCGGATTGATCCAGATGATGGAAAATGCCGGGAGAAGCCTGGCGAGCCTCGCAAAACACCTTTTAGGCGGCGACCTGAACAATAAACGCATTTTAGTATTATCCGGCAAGGGGAATAACGGCGGCGGCGGGATGGTGGCTGCCCGGCATCTGCATAATTGGGGGGCGCAGGTGCAGGTCTTCCTAGCGGGCACGGTAGATGAACTAAAACCCATTCCCGCCCAGCAGTGGCAGATCCTCCAGGCACTCGGTCTGACCCAAAAAGCAGATCAGCCAACAACCGCAGACCTGATCATAGACGCCATGATCGGTTACGGGCTAAAAGGCACACCCCGCCCACCCATCTCGGATTGGATTGAAAAAGCCAATGCCAGCGAACGCTCGATCCTCGCGCTAGACGCCCCCTCTGGATTGAACACGACCACCGGGGCACCATCTTCCGCTTGCATCCACGCAGCCGCCACGTTGGCACTAGCGCTGCCCAAGGCGGGGTTGGTACAGCCGGCAGCCAGGGCATGCGTGGGCGAACTCTATTTGGCAGATATCAGCGTGCCGCCGGAACTTTACGGTGCGCCCTCGCTTGGCCTGGACGTTCAATCCCCCTTTGCGGAAGACACTCTCATCCGGCTGGAATATTGACCGGCCGGCTGCGCGTCAGCCCGTCATCGCCACCCAGGCGACATCGATCTCGCCGTGCGCGCCCAGCCGTTCGCATAATTCCCCCGTGTGCTGTTGCAGGTGCCGGATGAAGTCAATATGGAGTTCTAGGTTGTTGAAACATAAGCCCAACAGAATTAGACCTCACAACCATGCGGATACAGTTTTTATTTCAACTCGGCAAAAAATCATCCAAATAAATTATCATAACTCTTCATCATCAGATAACATTAGTGTTTTATCGATCCAACTCATAAGTGTATCTACTGATGCCCACCATCACCAACGTGTCGATCACTTAAAAATATATCGGGGTATGCTTGGTTTCTTGAACGCTGACAAAAAGAATATCTCTGTACTTTGCCAGATAAATTTGTTTGGAGAGGTTACATTCACTTACAAATCACATAAGAACCCCTAATTAATCATCAAAATATGAAACGCTGCCTAGCGGGTAAGACAAACAATCTTTCTGATGCATTATACAATAACACATTCGATTTAATTAGCAATATACCTATTAACCAATTGAGGGCTTCTCTGTGTTTGTTTTTTCATATTTAAAACGTTTATAGGTAATGAAGGTGATTAGTTCATAAACCATAAATGACGAGACTGTAATTGAAGATAGACAAATTAATTTTGTCATTGGCAGACAAAAGCAACCCCAAATTAACATAGAAATTATCACAATGAATGGCCATAAATATGCAAGACGGAGATTATCCCAAATGATTTTCCCTAACTTGGTTGGGGATTTCCATTGAAAATAGTAAAGAAAAATTACCTCATCAAGGTAAATTTTATATTCCGATTCTTTATTGCTACCAGTCGATCGCAATTGCTTATACTCATCAAGAGCATTACGAATTTTCATCCACCTATTTTGAATTGACGTCTCTAAACAAGATCTTACAAAAAATCTAAACATCAATGGCAATGATACAAGAATTGCAATAAAATTATTTTCGCTAGGGTATGGTTTTCCATCTCCGCCAATAGTCAGAACCGCAGTGATCAATGCTAAGGATAAGGAGATAACCCATTGGTGTGTATTTTGTTGGCTGTTTCTGGAAAGAGAGAACTGGTCATTAACCCTAGCTGAAATTTCCTCCAACCATTTTTCATAATATTTATTTGTTTCAATCTCACTCATTTTCTCCTCCCAGGGTCATTTCTCATTATCCTTGTTACTTCGAATGCGTAAATCACGTAATGTTAAAGGTTTTGTTTTGCCACCTGTTCGATCACGTAGTATTGATACATCTTTTCCAAGATACTCTCTTGTTTTTTGTTCTTGCTCTTCATGCCAGAGAAATCTCTCAGGAAACAATTTTAATAATAAAAGCCACTGTTTAATGCCAGCTCGGACACATGCACCACCACAATTGTTATGTTTAAAACCCAATTCATACAACCTTGGTATATCTAAACCATATGTAGTTAGTTTGCTAATTAGATATTCTTTTTCTTGAGGTGCTTGTTCGGCCAGCGGGAATGAAACCTCATATCCGTTCTCGTTCCATTTTTTCTTAGCTTTTTCCATCCTATCAGTTTCAGTAAACTCATAACCTAAAAAAAGTATCACATTTTTCGATGGAAACTCTATTCTTAATTTTTTTTCTAATAATTCACGTTTTAATACTCTAGTACATAAAGGAACTCTCGAATTCCCAATAAACCTTTCGTCTCGAAATACTTCCCATATATTTCTTCCGTCAGTTAACCTCTCAATTTTTATTTCAAAGAATTCTTCACTTTGATCCAAAAATTGATATAGACCATCATCTTCAGTCAATGTATCAAAAAACCAAAATCTAACTTCTTCTTTATCGTAATTTTCTAATACTAATCTACCGACTTCAAATGATGCTATGCCTCCAGAAAATAGAACAACTTTAACCTTATTGATGGAAGTCAGTTATTACACTCCTTAGCAAAGTAATATAAATTAATATGTTACATTTTCACATCTTTGGGAAGAAATCCTACCCAATTATATTTACTTGTCATTAATTTTATTGCTTCTTCAGTAATTTTTGATGCGCCTGCTAATCCGAGTCCTGCTAAAGTTGAAAATTCATTGCCAATTACTTTTCCAATAAGAGAAACGGGAATAGAAATCATAGTAGTAATATTTGCCCATCGGCGAATTTTGGGGAAATATTTTTTCATCATTCTCTCAATTCTAATTTCTTCATTTCGAAAATCGCCAACAATATCTGATGAGTTGATAATCCCATCAGAATTATTGCGCTGACGAACAATTTCATCAAGTACACTTTTTATTTGGTTTATTTCATCATATTTTCGCCATTTAATTATTTCTTTTACTTTTTCTTCAACTTCCAAGAGATATCTATCTTCGCAGTACTTTGATTTTTTACATTCAACACAATTTTCAGCATTGGAAATGCGATACCAAACGTATTCTGGAATAATTGACATGTTAGGTAATAAGGGATTAAAAATCGAATGGAAGCCTTCGACTTTGCCTGGCTCAGCTTCTTTTGGATAATTCTTCAAGCCAAATAAGTATTTATAATAATTGAAGGTCCTTTCATCAAATAAGCAATGGGCATCCCAAGATTGGGCAAGTAATAATGCCCCATAGGATGCCCACAAAGAAACTGAACAATATTCATCTCCATTAATCAGAATACTGCCAGGAACATTAATTTCATCACCTAGTTTTACAGTTTCTGGCAAACTTTTTACAAGAAGCTGTCTATCCTCATTAATCTGAGAAAATATCATATCCCTGATTTGTTGGCTTATAACATCGGCCGGGTCAACAATCTCCAAGAAACCTTCACTATGTGCTATTTGAAAGATTAATTGCATTGATTTAGCTATTTCAGGCATATCTTGGGGAAAATTTCCTGTTAATATAATGTCCCAGATTGCTTTCGTTATTAATATTTTGTCTGCCCACAATAATATTGAAGGATATCTAAATATCCAACTAAAATCATAGTTACATACAGAACATACTCCAACCTCTTTACCCAAAGCTAAACCAGTCACGAGAACTTTATTACTCATATCAATTCCTTTCGGGTGATAACAAATGATTTATTCTGGAGTAATTATTTTGAATATTTTTAATTGAATCTCAACAAAATTCATAGACTGAACAATTAATTTAATTTTTTTATTAGATTTTCATAATTAGGCAATCCTGGATCGTTCTAAGGCTTACCAACCATTAAACCGTAATAATTAAATTATTCTTGAAAGAGTACTGAATAAATTTCCCACCGATAAATTCATTTCCAAACTTATACCATATGCCCGGTACGCTCTGAGGGCAGTGCCAACCTGCGCACGAGCGGATATACATGCATGTCAGGAATATTTACAACTTTACCACATTTTTTATAAAAAACTGAATTTCACCTCACTTTTTGGAAAAGATAAAGCGCTGCGGTCTTGGTATAGCCAATCCCTTTTTTGCGTTCCAGCAGCAATTCCCTGGTTACTTTGATGTCTTTCTTTGGGATGAAGTAATCCGCCAGAGAAGCCGTTGAAAGCTGATATTTCCTGCTGCGGCGATGGAGCGTGGCAACCAATTGATAGTCACGATCAATGGATGCCATGCCGGCATCCCCATGGCTGTTGTTGACCAGCAAATATCCCCCGTCCCTCAAATAAGGTTTGCACACACCTGAAACGAAGCCTGCGTACTGAGAAATCAGGAGGTCAAAACTCGCCTGATACGCATCAATCAATGTTGTGTAATCCGTGCCGTGAAATTCAAGCGCTGGTTCTTCGGGATATTCCTTGCGTCGCTTAACTATCTCTTCCAGCCCGCCTTGCTTGAAAAACCGGATGGCATCCTTGTCGGAGTCAATATAGGCCACATAGGGGAAGATAAAGGAAGGCGAGATATGAATGTAACTGCCGGGATAGACGGCGCTGGCAATATTAAATTCATTTCTCAACAGGCGGAACAAATCAACCTGTTCATAGTCCCGGTCGATATAATATTTCTTGTAAGCTTGATATGCGTTTTTTTCAGAAGTTGTGATATTTTTCTCCAATAAATTCTTTCTCAGTCTTGGTGCTTCGCCTCCCACTCCTTGCGCAACATACCGTAATGCACCAGGTCTAACCATTCATCCTGCCAAAATTGCATTTCGCGCTGGCTGCCCTCATAAGCAAAACCAATCTTTTCTGCAACGCGCATCATCCTGGGGTTCATAGACCAGGTATCCAAACATAGTTTATGGAAATTGGATTTAGCGAACAAATAATCCACCCACAAATTTAATGCTTCTGTGCCGATACCCTGATTGAGATAATCATCCTCACAGATGTCAATGCCTACAAACCAGATTTCTGGATTATTTCTGAAGCTATACCGGCTCACCCAGCCTAATGGCTGATTTTCTAAAGTTGCGATAACAGCCATTTTCCTGGGTCCTGAATCATCTATGATCTGCTTTCGCACTTTGTGCTTCTCTTGTTTCTGAATATTATCAGGTTGGTTTTGATCCCAGGGTGCATCGAATTCACGCCACATTCCCTGAGTTTGCCAACGCTTATAAGGGTCTCGATCCATTTCCAGATGTTGTCGCAGCATGAATAGATCACCCCGTGCAATAATTTCATACGGCTGACCGTTTTTGTTACTCACTTCTCTCCTTCAAGAACATATTGATTAGGGCTTGTTATGTGATCGTGTGTTCCAACGGCTAAGTACGAGTAAACCTATCCCCCAATAAAAAACTTTTTTTCTTGTGGGCCCGGTAAGCCTGTTGGGTAATTCGAACATACGACCGAGTGGATAAATGTTCAAATCCCATGAACCGTTATTCAATACCCGCGTTCTACTTTTAAAAAATCACAATCGAAAAACTCAAGGATTTCCTCAAGTAGTATAGATGATTTTATTTTAACATGGAATTCAGGATTGGATTAATCGGTAACAGATTCCTTTATTTCCATATACCGGTTAGCAAATCCCACAATGGGGATTTCCCTGAAACCAGCTCATAAAATACTACTCAAGTACTATTTATATATAGTATTTTTATGATATACTTCATTTATAATGAAGTAAAGCATATCAATAGAGAGAGGTAACCCATGTTTTTTGAAAGAAAAACCAAAGATTCCAGCATGCTAAAGATCTTTTTGATCCCGATTGGAGTGATCGCTTTATTTTTAACGGTAGCCTCGCTGGCTGGATTTGGCCCCGCCTTATATATGCTTGGCGTGATTTACTTTTTTTTGTCAGTGATGCCTTTTATCACCTTCTGGAGGACACGGAATGCCGGGTTTCTGGCATTGACCTTATTTTTGATTTTCGTGTTTCTGGTTTGTGTCAGCGCTCCTCCTGCCATTAAAGATAAAAGCCAGACAGGTCTAATTCCCCTCTTCCTGGTTGGTATGTATATCTCCTTGATGGTGGTCGCTTACCTGACCTTCAACAGGAAACTCCGCTGGAGAGGACAGGAGATATTTGAGCTGGCAGCACTTCCCATAGAGGATATTGGGAATAGCTTCTCTGCCCGGCCCCGCCCAACCGGACAGATACCCATCAGTAAAACCGAAATGATCCGGTTTGTTGATTTTATGACCAAAAATTTACTTGCTTTTGCATTTCGCGAAGACAACCGAGTCATTTTTGTGTTGGCTTTACCCGGAAAGGAAACCCCTTATTTGCTCGGTTTAAAAAAGGATTATTTGGAGGATACCTGGGTCGCAATTGATTTTGACGGCAATATATCGGTAAATATCACTGAAGAAGATTATTTGCGCTTCAAAATGGATCTGGACTTCGATCAACTCTGCCAATCACTGGGAGATCTGATCAGTGAATTTCTGGAATTATCCAAAAATGGGCAGGAATCTCAAATCATCGATAAAATGAATGCCCTGCGTTTAAACCCTTTCATGTAACATGAGGAGCTTAATGGATTTTCTAACTGCCGCAAAATTGGGAGCTTGCCTTTCAAAAGAGTACGCTGAGGACTTTTTTAAGCTATTGGTAAACTATCAGGATATTTCAGCTTCCGAAGCTGCCTCAAGGCTCAATTTACATATCCAGACAGCCCAGGATTTCCTGGACGCTTTAACAAACCTTGAGATTGTTAAGAAGACTGAAGTTTTTGAAAAAAAGAGACCTTACTTTCGCTTTACACTGATCAAACCAAAAATAAATCTCGAACTGGATCTGACTGAATTCGAAAAGGATAATCCAGGTGAAGGTTTAACCCGCCTGGTGCGCGAGAAAAACGACAATGATGCAAACTTTTCAGTTGCCCGGTCTGGTGATAGTTTCAGCGGGGTCACGATCTGGAAAGGCACAGGTCGGGAGCGGAAAGAACACAAAATCAGCTTGACCACTCCCCAGGGGAAATTTCTTTTCCACTTACCTTTCCCCAAAGCAAGAGCGATGACAATTGCCGATATCATGGAGAAAGCTGGGGTGGAACCAGATTATTCAACAGAAATCCAAGATATCGTAGATGAATTAATTCGGCTTGGAGTCATTGAAGTCCTCTGAAAGAGGCGTGCTGGAGATCTCTGATAATACGGTGAATAAGTAATGTATTGAAAATATTTGGTAGATCACACAGCTAACCTCACACAAGTTATTCAGAGTGATGCGGATAAATTTGATCAGCACAATCCAGGCAATGATGTAACAAAGGTCTGATTGATGGAGATTTAATTCCAACCAGAAACTCTGTAGTTTTACGGAAAGAAGGAGAAAAACAATAAAATACCGAGTTCATCACCTAGAAGTTAAAATTGATTCGGTTCAAGAGAAGTTAGAGCGTTTTTTGAACAAATTGGAGGGAGAAGCCATTTCGATCATTCCTTACGTGAAACCCTCGTTCCAAATGATGGGCGCAACCTCCAAAGTTAGCTTTCTACTGATTGTGGAAAAAACTTTATAACCATTGCTGTAAAAATCTGCTCATATGAAAATGGTCGGTTTGCAGGCACAAAAATCCCTGCTTCCTTCTCTGAAGTTTACAAATCTAGGATTAGGATTGATGCCTTTGGAACATTAACCCTTATCAGTCTTGATCTTGAAAGCCGAAGAAAAAGCCAATGGTCAAAGCTGGGTGTTCGTACCAGATTTGAAAATACCAATCAACTAATGTTCGCAATATTCCCAAACGAATTGCGCATGGTGTTTACGAGAAGGAAACATTAAAAGAATAAATAGTCGACATTAAATATTATGTGAGAAACTTCCCACAACATCCAATTTCATTACGCTTAAAACACAACAATTCACGGGCGTGAATTGTTAATTGCGCAAGTGAATATGCTTAAAAGGTGGGCCCGGTAGGATTCGAACCTACGACCGAGCGGATAACGGCTTTATTCCTGTAGGGCTACACTATGGTATAGAATTTTAATCAAACAGTGGTTTAAAAGGCCCTTGCTTTTTCTATCCACAGAGTGAAGTGGGAAACAGAAGAGATAAAAGCGGAAAATACTGTCTATTTGGCAAACTCTGAATTTAATGCAGATGGATTAAAACCCTTTGCAATTAGCCATATTGCGAGAACTATTTCGTTTAAGAATATTGGGAACTTCAAAATCATTAATTCAGAAACAATTCCCGTTACTTCTAACAGATTTACTACTAATAACAATAAAGTTGCAATAACTCCAAACACTGATAGCCAACGAGGAACGAGTTTTGATTGATACAAGAGAAAATTGAAGATCAGAGCAGCGATACCAAAAATGTATCCATGCGCCAAATGAATTCCATCATAAACCCCCAGTAATAAAGGATTGTTAGATAAGAATAAAATACCAGTAACAACTAAAAGACCGCCTTCAATAATCCTTAAGATAAAATACCATAAAGATGCTTTTTTGTTATAAGGTTTCAAAATGGGAAACATTAATAAGGCAATAGCAATAACTGCAATGCCACTAATTGCCTCAAGCAGCATTCCTATCGTCTTTGCTTCTGGATTGCCACTCCCAATTACGCTATATGCAACTAACATTAATACTCCTACTATTACAGCGGTTTTTCTATGTGTAATGGTTTTTGCTTTTGCTGTAATCACAATTTCTCCTTATTTCTATTAATCAAGAATAAATATCTAGATAGGGTATTAAATTGTTAATTGCGAGAATGAAATTGCTTAAAAGGTGGGCCCGGTAGGATTCGAACCTACGACCGAGCGGATAAACGATCAAATCCATTTCGGTTACAAATTTGCATGTTTAGAGGCACTTTAAATTATCAATAAATAATACTAAGTAATATGATTAGAAATTTTCTCTTATCGCTCTAAGGAAGTGGAATAATCCCTTATTTGTTGGTTTCAGATCATCATCAATAAGCCCTAGATTTTTTAAATCCCTAATCCATGAAGATGGTTCTGATTTAGCGATTCTTTGGAATTCCTTCGCAAACTCAGAACGTGGAATATGTATTAAATCTGAATTTGGAACAACATAACGAATAAAGTATTCAATAGCCGAACTTTCGATATTCCTCGACCGTAAAACAGGTTGCATTTTACGATAATTCTCTAATTCGGCTAGTGCTTCCGATAGCCGATTTTGAGTATTTTTTAGTTTTTCGAGTATTTCTTGTTTTTCTCTCTGAGCAAGCTTCGATTGATTAATTAGATCTTCAATTTCTTGCTTTTCTTCTTCGACTTCCTTGACTTCCTCTTCATGTTTTTCCAAAGATAAATCTCTATCATTTGTTTTATCATTTAAGTAATAGTTCTCTATTCGACCATAACTTTCAGCAATATGCTTAAGCCTCTCATCAAAACCAGCTTCAATTCTACCCAAAATGACTGAAACATCTTGAGTAAATTTATAAGTATTATCATAGAACGTATTCGAGGTTTCTTCTGCTTTTAAATAAAACATAATGGAAAGCCATATAGAAAATATCGCCAATATCAATGAAAGGAGATCAGAAAAATCAAAACTTGAGAAATCAAAAGTTCCAATAATAACTCGATAAAGAATCACAGCAGTTATTGCTGAGACAATTGCAATTTTGAACCATGTATTAATAAGCCTTATTTTTTCTTGATGATTTATATATTCATTATCTTTTTGCACTTTTAGCCTCCCATGTGTTAGAAATCAAGAACACTGTCTATTATTGACTAAATTGATTCTCATCACCCTCATCAGGAATTCCCCATTCCTGATCTCGTGTATCTACAAAATATTCATCAAGTGTTTTTAGCAATCTCAATGCTAACTGGGGATCACCCTGATATTCCATACTTCTAAATAAAGCTAATGCTTCTTCTTCCATTTTGTTGTGTATATCACTAATGCTGACCAGGAAAGTCATATTAGGAACAAAGTAAGAAATTGGTTTTCCGAAGACAATCGCCAGTTGAACAAGTGTTAGGATACCAATTTCTATTTTCCCATTTTCGAAATCTGAAATTGTTGCCTGTCGTTTTGATAATTTTTCTGCCAATTCAGTTTGGCTAATTCCCGCTTCTTCCCTAGCAGCTCTGATTAACTTTCCCATTTCAACAGTGAATTCGTTGGGAATAGTCAATTCATTTTGCATTAATTTCTTTATAAATTCTTCATGCCTATGCACAATTTCAACATCATTGAAAATATTGCTCATTTTTCACCCTTGACATTATACATTATTACGTATATCATTATTGGTATAACCGGTATTGATTTATTCTTTACAACTCTAATAATAAATGCGTATAGCGTTATACGCAAGAGGAAACTTTTTTCGCTTCTTCATTAGCCTTAGCCGTCCGTCCGCAGCCGCTCCAATCACGTGAACGGTGGCTCCTTGTCAAGGCTGCTGAGCGAAGCGGCACAAGCCAGGCAGCCTTGATATGGAGCGTGAGCGTGATAGGCTGCTGGAGGGACGGGCGGCTGGCGAAAAAAGTTGAATTGGAGTTTTTATGACTGAAGAAATTATAAAGAGAAAAACTGGCACTTATGGACGGGTAAACATTGTTTTACCTATTTCTGCAAAACAGTCAATGCTTTCCTGGATGAGTAAATCAGGACTGAAAAAAGCGCACTTCTTCAGAACTGCGTTAATGATCGGTTCGGTCCAGTTGGCCGAGCAATTAGGGATTAAAGAAAAATCAGATGATCATTTTATGAACTTGCGCAACAGCCCGCCCGCAGGTGACGAGGACGGACTGCTTGCGCAAAGGAACTAAAAAAGGCTTTATTGGATGAATGAATACAAAGAAAAAACCAACCAGGATAACGGAGGGGCACCCGCTTCCCCAAGGCGGGGAGGTGCCGTTTCGGTTGGCTCTTTCTGAAAGAATGAATTAGGAATTCGTAACCCACCCCTACTGATAGGTGGGTGGAGTTTTAGAAAAGGATAAATAAATGAAAGGTGAAAATGGAGAAATAACATTTAGAGTGCATTGGTT
This sequence comes from Anaerolineaceae bacterium, assembly GCA_016841365.1. Lineage (GTDB taxonomy): Bacteria > Chloroflexota > Anaerolineae > Anaerolineales > Anaerolineaceae > Brevifilum. The sequence goes on along the minus strand of JAENZI010000004.1, from coordinate 85,449 downwards.
ATCCTTTACGGTGCATGCATCAAGACAAGATGCTTTAGATATCTATGAGCTATTCTTCAAAGATTTATTTGGCCCATTGGAAAATTTAGGGCATGGGGGACGTGGTTTTAAAACAATTCTAAGAAGCGCTCTTCAATTTAAAATTTATTTGGATCCAATAAGGAATGATGAGTATTTTCACTATGAGATACCGGGTAATGCATGCGATCATATAACATGGGATTATTATCAAGGTTTGGATCTCTATCTACGGTCAAATTATGCAGATGAATATAAATATAAACGCTTAGATTTTGCGTTCGATAATATTCCATTTACTCCACAAGATGTCGAATTTGCAATTAAAAATGATCTGGTTAGGTCACTTGCTAAGCGTGAAACGCTTCATGTGCATGGATCGCCATTTCAAGAAAGAGATAACGGGGAAATCGGAACTTATACCGTCGAGTTTGGTTCTTCAACTTCTCAAAGAATGATCACGGTATATAACAAAAGAGGTCCAACAAGATTTGAATTTCAGATGCGGGATAAAAGAGCGCATGTCGTATCTTGTGATTTATTCAGGGCTAATGACATTTCAGAATGGTTTCAAATAATGATAGGTCATCTAAGAGATTATATTGATATTGATTTGCCATGGTGGGAAAAATTTACAAATAGCATCGGTCGTGCATGGATCACGGTATCCAACCCAAAAGAAGTATCAATGGAAAATCTCTTAAGTTGGTTTGATCAACAAATATCGCCTGCATTCAGCACTATTGTAGATACACAACCACCAGAAGTCATTAATAAAATGATTGATAGAGGTAGGTATAGAAGAGGTCCCCGTTACGATCTAATATTAGGGAGAAATAAATAATGGCAAAAGAAATGTATATTAAAGGGCGACTGAATGGGTCACAAAGAATGCGATTGATCAAGCTTTTAGAAATGCTTTACAAACCAAGTGAATTAGCTGAAGAAGTGGGGTTCACAAGGCGTCAGGTTTACCGAGTTTATATACCTGCTGGATGTCCTCACACTAGAGATGAAAAAAGGTATATCTGGATTAATGGTAAAGCGTTTAGAGAATGGTATGAAGAAACTTACCCCAGGGTTTCTCTCGGTCAGGACGAAACCTTTTGCTTAACCTGTAAAAAACCTGTCAAGATAATTAATCCCAAAATAGAGAATAAAGGGCGGTTGCATTATCTCATTTCATTTTGCCCTAAATGCGGTCGCAAGTTGGCCAGGATAACGAAAAAGGACAAGCTTCATAAATGATCAATCGGGGGAATTGGAAATTCGTTCAGGAATATCTGAAGTATCGGAAAGAAGTGGATCTGCTTTCAAAAAATTCCCTGCGCTTAGAAGAAACCTGGCTGCGTCATTTATTAGAATGGGCACAAGAGAAACCTTTTGATAAAGTGAATAAAATACGCCCAACATTACCCGAATATCTGTTAGATGCCCGTTTAGACGGTTCTAGAGAGCCTTTCTCGTCTGTTTACGTGAAGAAGATAATTAGATCATCTTACAACTTCTTCCAATGGCTTAGAACACACAAAAGGGGATTAAGTTCAATTGATCAAGCATGGCTGGATACATTGAAACCTCCAAGAATGACCATCGAACACAAAGAGCATGAAGCGGTAACCATTGAAGAGATTAGGACAATTGCTAAAGCACCGGTCCAAACATTGAGAGAAAAAAGGATAAGGGCAGCTGCCATTCTATGGTTTCTATCTGGAATAAGGATTGGTGCATTTGTGACATTACCTATTAAAGGTCTTGATCTTGAAAAGCGAGAAATAAAACAATGGCCGAAGCTAGGGGTACATACAAAATTTGGAAAACATGCAACAACGTATCTGCTAAATATTCCAGAACTTTTAGAAATTGTAAAAGAATGGGATGATTTTGTAAGATCAAATTTGAGTAAAGATCATCCCTGGTTTGCTAATATCTCTCCGGAAACTGGAGAATTAGATAAGGATAATTCCTTTATTGGTGTAAATCGGCATGCGGGGGCCAGGAAAGACTTGAAAGAATGGCTTGATAAAGTTGGATTACCTTATCATTCACCGCATAAATTTCGGCATGGATTCGCTGTTTACTCTCTAAAACATGCTAAAGATATCAGCCAGCTAAAAGCAATAAGTCAAAACCTCATGCATACAAATATTAGTATCACGGATGGAATTTATGGGGGATTATCGGATGCAGATATCAAAGAGCAAATAACTTCTCTAACTGAAAAAACTTTACCAGATGATCAAGAAACACTGATGGAATTATTGAGAAAAAATCAAGAAATTATTAGTAAGCTAGAGAAGAAATTACCTTAATGTTTTTGTTTCTATCAATTCACTATTAATCATTAAATAACCATAAATTCTAGGTATGTGAAAAATTATCGGTTAGAGTAATAGTATCTAAAAAGTTAAAGTAGTTAATGATTATTGAAGGGGAAAAATAATCAAAAGATCTACTATAAAACCATAGACCACAAGCAATATCCCAAAAAATTGAATTTTAAGATCATCCAAAACGGTTCTTTCAAGGCTTTTTTGTACTTCGTGAATTTCTCGAGTATTCATATTTATTGAGGCGTTCAATTCATCTTTAATTTCTGTAAACCTCTTGTTTATATTATCATACTTATTATTCATTTCCGTTCGCAAGTTCCTTATTCTTTTTTCTAATTCTTGTATCCCTTGCTCTACCGTCTCCCATTTACCTTCTGTAAATGCATATGCGTCTAAAGATGATGAAGCGGGAAACGAAGCCTTACCAGTAATTTTATGATGATGTTTTAGTAATGGGAATGATTTGAAATATTCCTTGACATACGATAGTAAATTCATATGACGAAACTCTGAAATATTCTTACCGATTATGATAATTATGATAAGCCCTCCCAGAAATTGTGACAATGAAGAAAAAATCGAATTTACTTCGTAGGTAAAATAAGATAATATCATCAGAAAAAATTTATGAATAAAAAAGAATGCAGCAATTCCAAGTATAGGCCAAGCTTTTAAAATCCACTTAAGCAATTGAGTGATTTTCTTCATCTAACTCCCTAAAGAACAAATCTATAAGTCCGAAATGCAGTTATTGGTATTTTTCAATTAGAAATAGTTATTATATAGTAAAGCCCTCACGCCAATTCTTTGACCTATAAACGCGAATAATTGTTAACTGCACCAGCAAAAATGCTTAAAAGGTGGGCCCGGTAGGATTCGAACCTACGACCGAGCGGTTATGAGCCGCCTGCTCTGCCGCTGAGCTACGGGCCCCCATTTTTTAGACCCAAATTATACCATATGGCGGGGTGGGAGAATATATGTAGGGGCGACGCATGCGTCGCCCCTACCCAATTAATTACCTCGTTGCATCTTCGCCCAGGTATCCACCAGCGAGATGGTGCGGTTGAAGATCAGCGCGCCGGGCGCTGAATCCGCATCGGCGCAGAAGTAGCCCTGGCGCATGAACTGGAAGGGTTCGTAAACCCCTGCCTCCTTCAAGCTGGGCTCCAGTTTGGCATCGCTCAGCACCTGTAATGACTCGGGGTTGACATTGTCGGTGAAGTCCCCGCCTTCGGGCACCTCGTAGGGGTCGGCTTTGCTGAACAGGTAGTCATATAGGCGCAGTTCAGCCGACAGCGCGTGCCGGGCGCTGACCCAGTGCAGAGTGCCGCGCACCTTGCGCCCGTCGGGCGACATGCCACCGCGCGACTCGGGGTCATATTCGGCGTGCAGTTCAACCACGTTTCCGTCATCATCCTTGACCACCTCGGTGCAGGTGATGTAATAGGCGTTCATCAAACGCACCTCGCGCCCGGGTGCCAGCCGGTAGAACTTCTTGGGCGGGTCTTCCATGAAGTCGGTGCGCTCGATGAAGATCTCTTTGCTGAAGGGTACCTGCCGGATGGGGCTGTCGTCCTGGTATGGGAAATAGGGGATCTCAAACGCCTCTTCCTGCTCCTCCGGGTAGTTGTCGATGATCACACGCAGCGGTTCCAGCACCGCCATCACACGCCGGGCGCGCTCGTTCAGGTCGTCCCGCAAGACGTGCTCCAGCAGTTCCACATCCACAATGCTGTTGGCTTTCGAAACCCCGACCACGTCCACAAAGTTCCTGATCGCCTGGGGCGTATATCCCCGGCGGCGCATCCCCGAAAGGGTGGGCATGCGCGGGTCATCCCAGCCGGAAACAAAACCCTCGCGCACCAGCTGCAGCAGCTTGCGCTTGCTCATCACGGTGTGAGTCAGGTTCAGGCGGGCAAATTCGATCTGCTGCGGATGAAAGACGTCCAGTTGATCCAAAATCCAGTCATACAGCGGGCGGTGGTCTTCAAACTCCAGGGTGCAAATCGAGTGGGTGATGTGCTCCAGCGAATCCGAAAGGCCGTGGGCATAGTCATACATGGGGTAGATGCACCACTTATCGCCAGTGTTGTGATGATCGGCGTGCAAAATGCGGTAGAGCACCGGGTCGCGCATGTTCAGGTTGGGCGAGCTCATGTCGATCCTGGCGCGCAAGGTCTTGCTGCCATCCGGGAACTCGCCGTTCTTCATGCGCTCGAACAGGTCCAGGTTCTCTTCCACCGAACGGTCGCGGTAGGGGCTGTTTTTGCCCGGTTCGGTCAGCGTACCGCGGTATTGTCGCAGTTCATCCGCCGAGAGGTCGCACACGTAAGCCGCGTCTTGCTTGATCAACTGGATGGCATACTCGTAAAACGCATCGAAATAATCTGAGGCAAAAAACAAGCGGTCTTCCCAGTCAAAGCCCAGCCAGCGGATATCCTCCTGGATCGATTCGACATATTCCACCTCTTCCTTGGTGGGGTTGGTGTCATCAAAACGCAGGTTGGTCTTGCCGCCATAGGCTTCGGCGATGCCGAAATTCAGGCAGATCGACTTGGCATGGCCGATGTGCAGGTAGCCGTTCGGTTCAGGGGGGAAGCGGGTGTGCACGTGGTCAAAGCGGCCATTTTCAAGGTGTTCGTCAATGATGTCGGTGATAAAGTTCGAGCGGGTTGCGCTGTTTTCTTCACTCATGGTGATACTCCAAAATCCGGATGTGATTGGTTGGTTATTTGCATTTCGAGCTTAAGCGTTTTTATTATATTACATTTGGTTTATGCTTCGCAATTCTTCGTTGCTGAAAGCAATTTCACTTTTTTTTTACGCATTCACACCGGGGTAATCATCAAGTGCTTTTCATACGCCCTGATACAGGCTGACGATCTGTTCGGCATAGTCCAGCACACTCAGTTTCAGGGCTCGGGGCGATAACACTTCCATCCCGCGCCCAAAACCAAGGATCGTCTTTCTTGCGGCCTCAAAGGATTCAAAGGGCAAATCCAGCGTGACCCAGCCATCCGCATCCGGCGGACCTGCCTGGGCGAGATTGCGCTTGATCCAACCGCCAAAATACATCGGCAGCAAGGGGATAACATTCGGCGCAGCCCGCACCCTGGCATTGAAATGGACCAAAAAACGCTCGCGTTCAGAACACCATTGGCGCCAGAAAGCCTCCAGGTCAAAACTTGCCGGCCTTTCAAACGGGGTCTCTGTCAGATGTGCGTCCAGCAGATCGGAAACAAGATGCACATGCGTCGCCGATTGCCGCGCACATACCAAATACCAGCGTCCTGCCTTCACCACCAGCCCATATGGCGAAACCGTTTGTTCGACCTTAAAGGCATGCGGCGTGCGATAGACAATGTTAAGCTCGCACCCCCGCCAGATGGCTTCCTGCACCACCTGCAGCAGTGGAACATGCGACTCCTGCCCTTGCCACCAGGCCGCATCAAAGTAAAAACTCTGCCGGATCTTATCATCATCCCAACCGCGCGATTCGGGTAACGATGCCGAGATTTTCAGCAGGGCAGAGCGTAATTCCTGGCGCACCCCCAGGTCTGAGAGGGGTGCCAGGCTGCCAAGCATAAACAAGGCACGCAGCTCCTCCCGGTTAAGCCCTGTCAGGTTGGTGCGATAGTCGTCCACCAACGCATAACCGCCATCATGGCCGGATTCACTGTAGATGGGCACGCCTGCAATACACAGGGCATCAATATCCCGGTAAATCGTCCGTTCAGAAACTTCCAGTTCATCCGCCAGATCTTTTGCGGTCATCTTCCCGCGCCCCTGCAAGAGCAGCAGGATTGAAAGCAACCTATCAGCCCGCATCCTCCCTCCTTCCACTTGTTAAGTGAAACTATAACACAATTCACTGACAATAGATGTCAGTGAATCAATGCTACAGTATGAATGTCAAGAAAATACGAGGATAAAATTTACAACTGGTTAAAGGAGAAAAAAAGATGAGTACGTTCGATGTTCGTATCGTAAGGTTGGAACCCTTCCGGGTGGCAAGCTTCCTTGGTTTTGGCGAAAGCCCTGAAGAATTAGCTTGGTCAAAACTTCTGCCCTGGGCAAAAGAAAAAGGCCTGCTTGAAAACCCTGAAAAACACCGGATATTTGGATTCAACAACCCTGATCCCTCAGCTGGCAGCCCGAATTATGGCTATGAAGTGTGGATTGTGATCGATTCCGACGAGATTCAATCAGAGGGTGAGCTGGAAGTCAAAGATTTCCCCGGCGGCCTGTATGCAGTGACCCAATGCATTGTCCCCAAAGGGCAATTTGAAGTGATCGGTGCCACCTGGCAGAAGCTTGTCGCCTGGCGCGAAGACAGCCGCTACAGGTATGGGGTCCATCAATGGCTGGAAGAAACCTTGCCCCTTCAACTGCCGGATACAGAATTTGTGCTGGATCTTTATATGCCAATTGCTGAATAATCACGGGCAGGAGGAGGGATCCTTCTCACTGTCTATCCTCACCGGCCAGGTTACCGTAACAGCGCATAACTCGGTCAACTTGTGATTTGTTGCCGATCGTAAAGAACATAAAAAAAACAGCCCCTTGTAAATCAGGGGCTGTTTGGTCATCGATAAATGATCGTAAACTTAGCTGTTTTCTTTCACCGCACGCGCCAGTTGCACGCCGATCTCTCGGGCGCGGTCCAGGTCGGTCGGTGCCGGGCCGCCCAAAAAGCCCATCGCATTCAGTACGGTCCAGTCCATCTTTTCCGCCATACGCTCAAACTCCGCCTGGGCACCGCCGCTCCAGGCATAGCTGCCCATGTAGGCTGCGGTTTTATGGGTCACCCGTTTGCGGTCAGCCATCATCAACGCGTCCATCATCGCCGGGAACATCCCGCCTTCGTAGGTGGGCGCTGCCACCAGCACGCCGCGTTGGGTCCACAGATCGGGCAGAATGTAGCTGATATGCGTCTTGCGCACGTCGTGCACCTTGACAGGCACGCCTTCAGAGGCAATGCCTTCCAGCGCCGCGCTCAAGGCGTGCTCGGTGTTGCGGTACATGGTGCCCAACAATGCTGTCACACCGACCTGCGCCGGGTTGTGATAGTAGTCCGACCAGGTCTGATACAGCTCGAGGATCCGTCCCGGGTTCTCGCGCCAGATCAGGCCGTGGGATGGGGCAACCATCTCGATCGGCATCTCGGCGAATTTATTAATGGCGCCCAACACATGCTTGCTGAAAGCTGCCACGATGTTGGTGAAATAACGCAAGGCTTCCACCTCGTAATAATCGAGGTCAGTGCAGGTATCGTCAAAGATCGCGCCGTCCAGTGTGCCATAGCCGCCAAAGCCATCACAGGGGAACAGAACTTTCTGCTCCACCATGTAGGTCATCATCGTTTCAGGCCAGTGCACAAAGGGTGTGTAGACAAAGCGCAGGGTGTTCTCCCCCAAAGAGAGCTCCTGCCCGTTGCTCAGCCGCTCCACATTTTCAGTGATGCCATAAAAATCTTTCAGCATGATCACGGTTTTGGGCATGCCCATGATCACCGCATCCGGCGCCAGCGCTTTCAGGCGCAGCAGGGCGCCGCTATGGTCCGGTTCCATGTGGTTGATGATGATGTAGTCCAGGGTGCTGATGTCGAAGACCTCCGCCAGCATCGCCAGGTAATCATCGCTCAACATCTCTTTCGAGAGGTCGATCAGCGCCGATTTTTCATCCCGGATCAGGTAGGAATTATACGAAATCCCCTCCTGGCTGATCGGCCACAAGCCTTCAAACAGCTCGGTGACGCGGTCATTCACGCCAACCCAAAACACATCCGGCCGGATTTGAACGGGTTTCATAGATCCTCCAATTATTTTGAAACGATCTCGCGCACCTCATCAAGGTGGCCGGCGCTGCCGAGGTATTCATTCTTCTCTGCGATGAAGTTGGCATATTCCTGCATGAAGATCTTGCCCGGGTAGCGCAGGTCGAAGACTTCGGGTTTATCACGGAAGACCTCCCGGTGCACACGCGTCCACACCAGGCGTCCGTCCGTGTCGATGTTGATCTTGGTCACACCCAGCTCTGCTGCGTGCCTAAATTGGGTGGCATCCACGCCTTTGGCGCCTTCGATCTTGCCGCCAGCCGCGTTGATGCGTCTGACCTCGTCCTGCGGCACCGAGCTAGAGCCATGCATCACCAGGGGGAAGCCCGGCAGCTCTTTTTGGATCTGTTCCAACACGTCAAAGTGCAGCGACTGCGAGCCTGAGAACTTGAATGCGCCGTGGCTGGTGCCGATGGCGACCGCCAGCGAATCGCAGCCTGAGCGTTCCACAAATTCCCTGGCCTGCTTGGGGTCGGTTAGCTTGGCATCGGCTTCATCCACCTGCACATGCTCTTCCACACCGCCCAGTTGCCCTAATTCCGCCTCCACCACAATGCCTTTGGCGTGCGCGGCTTCAACCACGCGGCGGGTGATGGCGATGTTGGTATCAAAATCCTCATGGCTGGCGTCGATCATCACCGAGCTGTAGAAGCCGGATTCAATGCAGTCCATTGCGGCGGCTTCATCGCCATGGTCGAGATGCACGGCAAAGATCGCATCCGGATAGACTTCGTCCGCGCTGCGAATCAGACCTTCCAGCAGGATCTTGTCGGTGTAGGAGCGGGCGCCCTTGCTGATCTGGATGATAAAGGGCGCTTTGGATTGCAAATTACCGCGGAATAAACCCACAATCTGCTCGAGATTGTTGATGTTGTAAGCGCCGATGGCGTACTTTCCGTAGGCAGCTTCAAATAACTTCTTGGTCGTTACGATCATTGTCTCCTCATTTCTAAATGTTTATGTCTTATGTGAGAATAAGAACAAAATTTGTGAATAAAGTCTTCAACATTTTATTATACCCACAAATCATCCGGCTCAAACCACCCAGCACCCGCCGTGGTGTAAAAAAGCGATCTTTTTTCTTTATCTTTTGTCACTTTGCTGTTAAAATGAATTAATCAGTTTTTCATCAACAACTCCCGGAGAACACATGCTCAAAGAAACCCACGAACTAAGGCAAAGACCCGTCACGCTGATCCATCATGCGGCCAACTGCCAGCATACTGCCCCGCCCAGCTCATTGACCGCCCTCGAAAAATGCCTGAGCGCTGGCGCAGTCGCCATCGAAATTGATGTGATCCCGCTGGCGGATGGCAGCTTTGCGCTGCTGCATGACCAGAACCTCGAATCCGACACCAACGGGCAGGGCAAAGCGCCCCAAATGAAGCGCGAGCAGGTTGAAAACCTGTTTTACACGATGGATGGCGCCGTCACCGAGGAGAAAGTCAGCTTTCTCGAGGGGGCAATTGATCTGCTCAAGGCTTATCCCAAAACCCAGCGCTTGCAATTGGATCTGAAGCCTTACTCACCCCTCACCCGTGGCGTGCTGCGTGAATTTTTAGACCTGCTCGAGCCGGTTCTGGACCGCATCCAGGTCACCTCAGTCTCTGACTGGGCTGTGCGCGCCCTGGCACAATTCTCTCCTGAACTTTCATTGGGGTTTGATCCCTTGCTGTATCTCGATATTCCAGATGACGAGCCGCGCCCCGAAGATATCCCACCCTTCCGGGTGGGTGCCTATGGCCTGCTGGATGACCATCCCCTTTCTGCCTATCAATGGGGCGCCCTGGGCGACTATTTTGCCGCCCGCGCCGGTGCGCTGCTGGTGCAGGTACCAAAGGGGTGTCAATGGTTCATCCGCGGAGACCTCTTGAAGATGGCTTTCGATGCCGGTTTCGACTGGATCCAATACCTCCACCGGCAGGGGTCACGAGTGGATGGGTGGACGATCGACGTCAACAAGCCGGAAGACATCATGCTGGCGCGCTTCCTGGTTGAACATGGCATTGACGACCTGACAACCGATACCCCCCGCAAGTTAGCCACCCAACTCCCATCGGTCACCACGATCTGATGACGCACTTCCATCTACACCAAGAGTGTGCTATGATGTCTGACGTTTTGGAGACAAAGAGATAACCATGAATTTTCTGATTACAGGCGGCGCAGGCTTTTTGGGCGCTGCATTAAGCAACCGATTGGCAAGGCAGGGGCATCACGTGCGTGTGTTGGACGATCTTTCCACAGGCAACCCGGATGCGCTTGACCCCGATGTGCACTTCACGCGCGGCGACATCAACGACCGCCCCAAATTATGGACCCTTTTACAAGAGATCGACTGCGTCTACCACCTTGCAGCGCGGGTATCCGTGCCTGAATCGATCCTGTTCCCGCGTGACTACAACGAAGTGAACGTGGGCGGCACCGCCACATTGATGGAAGCCGTGCGCGATGCCGGCACCCAACGTGTGATCTTGACTTCCTCTGGCGCGGTCTATGGCGACCAGCAGGGGCCGACCATGTCCGAAACGATGCAGCCACACCCCCTTTCGCCTTACGCAGCCTCCAAGCTCGCTTCCGAATGGTATGTGCGCACGATCGGCGATCTATCCGGCATCCAGACCATCTGCCTGAGAATCTTCAACGCCTACGGCCCCGGCCAGCGCATCCCCCCCTCCCATCCACCCATTATCCCCAACTTTATCCGCCAATCCAGGCAAAACGGCACCCTCGTCTTCCACGGCGACGGCAACCAAACTCGGGATTATGTGTATGTGGACGATGTGGTCAATGCACTTGTGTCAGCGGCAACAGTTCAGGGTCTTAAACACCAGGTGATCAATGTCGGCAGCGGCACGGAGACCAGCGTGCGCGACCTGGCGCGGATGATCATTGACATCACCAAGGGCAACCCTGAAGAGATCTACAACCCACGTGTTAGCGGTGGGGTATCGCGCATGCAGGCTGATCTCACTCGTGCCAAGGATATTCTCAATTACGTCCCGCTGATTCCGCTTGAAATGGGCCTGCGCCTGACGGTTGAGCGCGATCCGCAATATAAGAACGGCACCTGATCCACCGACGCAGATAATCCTACATACGAATTACATTGCAAACAAGGGGGCGTGTTTGTGTTCATCAGCCATCTGATAATCAAGTAAAATAACAACATGCCAATCTTAAAACGCGACTTCTACGATCGGCCAGCGCTGACAGTTGCCCGCGAGCTGTTGGGCTGCCGCCTGGTGCGGATTCAATCCGGCAGGCGCCTGGCAGGGCTGATCACAGAAACCGAAGCTTACCAGGGCGAAGAAGACCTGGGTTGCCATGCCTCGGCAGGCAAAACACCGCGCACCGCTGTGATGTATGGCCCGCCCGGTTATGCCTATATCTATTTCACCTATGGGATGCACTGGCTGCTGAATGCCGTTACCGATAGCGAGGGCACGCCGGCAGCGGTTCTGATCCGTGCTATTCAACCAGTCGAGGGGGAAGAGGAGATGACGAGCAACCGCCCGCGCAATGCCGGTCGCAGGGGCTGGACGGACGGCCCAGCCAAATTAACCCAGGCGCTCAAAATCGATGGTGGCCTGAATTACGCCGATCTATGTTCTGAAAAAACTCCTCTGTGGATCGAATCCGGCGAGACTATCGAAGACGAGCTAATTACCCGAACACCCCGCGTGGGGCTGAACAGCGTCCCCGAACCCTGGCGCTCAATCCCCTGGCGTTTTATGGCCGATCCGGAGGCGTTCCGTGGATAAAAACGCCCGCCTCTATCAGCAGATGGTTCACATCCGGCAATTTGAAAGCCTGCTGCTGAATCAGTTCTCCACCGGTATCTTCTCCGGCACGACCCACACCAGCTTGGGGCAGGAAGCTAACGCGGTCGGGGTCCTCTCCCACCTGGCAGAGAACGATGTCGTGGTCAGCAACCACCGCTGCCACGGGCATTTTTTGGCTTACGGCGGCGACCCAACCGCGCTATACGCCGAGTTGATGGGTAAACCCGGCGGCGTGTGCGGGGGTGTGGGCGGCTCCCAGCATCTGCACTGGCGTAATTTTTACTCCAGCGGTGTGCAAGGCGGCACGGTTGCGATGGCAGCCGGTATGGCAATGGCCGAAGCCCGGCTGGACAGCGGCGCAATCGTGGTCGACTTCTTGGGCGACGGCACCCTCGGCGAAGGCATCGTCTATGAGTGCCTTAACATGATCTCTTTATGGCAAGCCCCCATTTTGCTTGTGCTCGAGAACAACCACATCGCCCAGACCACCCCCGCCCATCTGGCGGTTGCCGGTTCCATCCCTGAACGTTTTGAGGCTTTCGGCATCCCCACCACGCACATCGATTCCAGTGATATCCTCGAGATCTTGCCTCTGGCAGGCGAATTGGTCCACAAAGTCAGATCTCAGCGCACCCCGCAGGCGCTGGTCATCGAAACCGCCCGGTTGGGGACGCACTCTAAAGGTGACGACACCCGCTCGGCTGATGCGCTGGCAGAACTATGGCAAACTCGCGATCCCGTTGCCATCCAGGCGGCACGCCTGCCTGAAGTTGAACGCTCTGCGATCGACCAGCAGGTTGCAGCAGAGATTCGAGCCGCCTTTGATGAAGCACTGGCAATGGAAGGGGGGCAGGCATGACTCAACAACCTGCGACTGTTCTGCAATCGCTGAATATGGGTCTGGAACAAGCCTTGGAGGATGATCAACGCGTCATTTTGCTGGGTGAGGACCTGCTTGATCCCTACGGCGGTTCTTTCAAAGTGACCCGCGGCCTATCAAGCAAGTTCCCCGAGCGAGTCATGACCACGCCCATCTCTGAAGCGGGCATCACGGGCATCGCCGGCGGCATGGCGCTGCGTAGCCTGCGCCCGGTGGTCGAGATCATGTTCGGCGATTTCACCACCCTGATCGCGGATCAGGTCATCAACCACCTCACCAAGTTCAACGCCATGTATCACGGGCAGGGAGATGCCCCGGTTATAATCCGCACACCAATGGGCGGACGGCGCGGCTACGGCCCCACCCACAGCCAGTCCCTGGAAAAATATTTCCTGGGCGTCCCCGGGCTGACGGTGCTGGCGCCCTTCCACCTGATGGGCGATCATCCCTTAGGCTTGCCCGGATGGCTGCTCGATCATGCCATCACCACCACGACCTCCCCGGTATTATTTGTTGAAAACAAACTGCAATATTTGCTGAAGTTAGCAACCCCTGCAGACTTGACGGAATTTGATGTGCGTGACGCCAGCAAAGGCAGCGGATTGCCCTACCCCTTCTATCAGCTCTCGCTGCGCAGTGCGCCTGCACCGCAGGTGACGCTGGCAGCATACGGCTACATGGCAAAACTAGCCATGGATGCTATGACCGCGCTTGCCTACGAACAAGAGATCTTCTGCGAACTGCTGGTGCCCACACAACTGGCCCCCTTCGAACTTTCGCCGCTGTTTTCTTCCGTGGGCAAAACCCACCGCCTGCTGACCATTGAAGAAGGAACCCCATCATCAGGCTGGGGGGCTGAAGTGCTGGCACGGACAACTGAAACCCTGGGTGGTGGTCTCAGCCGTGCGATACGCCTGGGGGCAAAAGGTGTGGTCGTGCCGGCATCGCCACAACTTGAAGCGGATTGCCTGCCTGATACAGCAGATATCATTGCCTGCGTGCAAGAAATGGTGTGAAATATGAATCATCTGACCCCCATCAAAATCCCTTTGCTCAACCCCAATGAAACCGAAGCCTTGCTGGTGTCACTTGAAATTGCAGAAGGCGAATCAATCAAAGAAGGCCAGGTGATTGCGGTGATTGAAACCACCAAATCCACCGGCGAACTGCAAGCCGAATCTTCAGGATACCTGGTTGGGGTCCGCTTTACCCCGGGCGATACCCTGCAAGCTGGAGATGTGCTGGCTTACATCGGTGAGACCCCCGACGCACACGACCCTGCCCTGCCGCCCTGGACACCCCTACCAGCCGAGGAACCAAAAACAAAGTCAGAACCCAGCGGTCTCCGGATCACAGCACCTGCCCGAGAGCTGGCGCTGGCTCACGGCATTGACCTGTCTATCCTGCCGCAAGGCCCCCTGGTGACACGAGAGATGGTTGAAGCACAACTCAAGGTTGAACAGCAACAAATCAGCATCCCGGAAGGTGAAAACCGCCTTGTGATCTACGGCGCAGGCGGCCATGGACGGTCACTGGCAGCCCTTGTTCAGAAGTTGGGAACTTACGACATCCTCGGGTTCATTGATGACGGCATCCCCGTTGGTGAAACAGTCCTCGGCTTACCCGTGCTGGGCGGGGGCGCTGATCTGCACACGCTGGCTAAGGACGGCGTCAGGATGGCACTCAATGGCATTGGCGGGATCAGCGACCTGCAATCCCGTCTATCGGCATTCAATATCCTGAGACGGACTGGATTCCATATCCCGACGGTCATCCACCCCACTGCCTTCATAGAAGACAGCGCTCAACTGGCAGACGGTGTCCAGGTCTTCCCCTTTGCCTACATCGGCACACAAGTAGAAGTTCAATTTGGAGGCATCGTCAACACGGGCGCAATCGTCTCGCATGACTGTGTCCTCGGTAACTATGTCAACCTCTCACCGGGCGCAACCCTGGCAGGCGGCGTGATAGTAGGTGAACGCGCCCTGATTGGTATGCGGGCGACGGTGAACCTGTATGTGAAGATTGGCGCAGGTGCGCGTGTCGGTAATGGCGCAACCGTCAAAGCCGATGTCCCGGATGGTGGCGTGGTCCCAGCAGGGACGATCTGGCCGCCCCGTAAGTGAAACATCTACCAAAAGAACTTATCTAACCAATTTATAAAGAAAGGCCAAGCGAATGTTATTTGGCAAGAAGAAACCCGAACCCACATTCTCTCCCGGTACCGCTCCTGTTGAGCGTGTCACAACTGTGTTGGGCCCCGGCATCAACTGGAAGGGCGACCTGCGCGGCAAAGGCGGTGTGCGCATCGAGGGCGCGTTGGAAGGTGAAATCGCCATCCGCGGGATGGTCATTGTTGGTGAAACCGGGCGCGTGACCTGCGAAAAATTACAGGCAGATACAGTCATCGTTGCCGGTTCCGTGAATGGCCAAATCAAGGCAGAAAAACTCGAAATTCGCGCCACCGGCCGGGTATATGGCGATGTCACCACCCATTCCTTTGCTACCGATGAAGGCGCGTTTTTGCGCGGCAAGATCACGATGGAAGAAAAAATTGACCTCTCGGACCTGCCAGCTGAGACGATTGCGGAGGAAGAACCCCTCACCGATGAAGCCGAAACACAACAAGAGGAAGGCTGACCGATGCGGATGACATGCCTGTTCAGCACCACACTGCGCGAAGACCCGACGGAAGCTGAAATTTCCAGCCACAAACTCCTGCTCAGGGCGGGTTTTATCCGCCAATTAGGCGCGGGAATTTTTTCCTATCTGCCCCTGGCACGCCGTGCCATGACCAAAATAGAAAACATCATGCGTGAAGAGATCAATGCCATCGGCGGGCAAGAACTGACCATGCCGGTCGTCCACCCAGCAGATGTCTGGCAGGAAACAGGCCGCTGGTCTCAAATCGGCGATGAAATGGCACGTTTCAAAGACCGCACCCAGCACGACATGGTTTTAGCGATGACCCATGAGGAAGTCGTCACAGACCTGGCGAGACGTGAGATCCAATCCTATCGCCAGTTACCCCAGTTGATCTACCACGTCCAGACCAAATTCCGCGATGACCCGCGCCCAAGGGCGGGCTTGATTCGAGTGCGCGAGTTCACCATGCTCGACAGTTACAGCCTCGACCGTGATTGGGAGGGGTTGGATCAGCAATATCAGGCACATTACCAAGCATACTTTCGCATCTTCAACCGCTGCGGTCTGCCCGTCAGGGCAGTGGGTTCAGATACCGGCATGATGGGCGGCAAAGAAGCCCATGAATATATGTACCTGACGCCAGTGGGTGAAGACACACTCATGTTTTGCGAAACCTGCGATTATGCCGCCAACCGCCAGGTGGCAGATTTTCACAAACCGGATCCTCCGGATGAACCGCTGCTGCCCCTTGAAAAAGTCGCCACACCTGAGGTTTCAACCATCAAAGACCTGGCAGCCTTCCTGGATGTTCCCGCCTCGCGCACAGCAAAAGCGGTCTTCTTTACAGCAGAAATGTCTGACGAACAATCACCCTTGCTGATCTTTGCCGTCCTGCGGGGCGATATGGCGCTCAACGAGACAAAACTGGTCAATGTCGTCGGCACAGCGGGCAAAGGCAGCATTAAGAACCTGCGCCCCGCCACCGATGATGAGATCATGGCGGTTGGGGCAATGCCGGGATATGCCTCTCCCATCGGCATCCAACGGAAAAACGTGCTGGTGGTCGCGGATGATCTGCTCCCAAGCTGTAAGAACCTGGTAGCCGGTGCCAATCAAACCGGCTATCACCTGCGCAACACCAATCTGGGGCGGGATTATGAGCCGGATATCGTCGCCGATATCGCCCTGTCGGAGGACGGCAACGTCTGCCCCCGGTGTGAAGGGACTCTTTCCGCCCGACGCGGTGTGGAGGTCGGCAACATCTTTAAGCTTGGCACCCGTTATACAGAAGCGCTCGGGGCTACTTTTTTAGATGAGGATGGGAAAGCCCAACCCATCATCATGGGGTCCTACGGAATTGGTGTAGGCCGCTTACTGGCTTGCGTCGCCGAAGAATATCATGATGAGCACGGGTTGATCTGGCCGGTCACCATTGCCCCTTACCCGGTGCACCTGGTACTGCTGCCTTCCAAAGACGGCTCATCCGAACAAGCCGCAGAACAACTCTATCAGGCATTGCATGAGGAAGGCATTGAACCCTTATTTGACGACCGTGATGAACGCGCCGGGGTGAAGTTCAACGATGCCGATCTGATCGGGTTGCCGCTGCGGGTCACCGTTTCCGCGCGTGCCCTGCAAAACGGCGGCTTTGAATTCAAACGCCGCGACCAGGAAGAACGCTGGATTGTCCCTCAAGATCAAGCTGTGCAAGCAATCAAAGAAATAATGAAAACGCTCCATCAGGAAATTACGGCTCGATTCGAATAATTACTAGGGACACGTACAGAGAGGGCAGATGGCAGCTACTACTGCTAAACTCATTGAAGTCTTCCAATCAGGGCAGGAAAGGTCCGGTGTTCTGGACCTGCCAGGCAGTCAATGGCCGCAAGCCGGGCAATATCTCCCCTGCCAGAGGGATGACGATAGCATAATACAACCCCTGCCCATCAATTTATTTCGAGTGATTGGTCCAGAAAGCGGCTTGAGCGTCAGTCCCTTACCTGAAAACTGGTTACCCGGGGATCAACTAAATCTGCTTCCTCCGCATGGAAATGGGTTTATTATCCCTGAATCAGCCCGTCGGGTTGGTTTGCTGGCTTTTGAAGTTCCGCCGCTGCGATTGCTGCCGCTGATCAAACCAGCTTTGGCACAGAACGCCTCCCTCACCTTGTTTATTGACCCGCATAAGGATAAGGACATTCTCAACTGGATACCCTCAATTGTTGAAATCGTTCCATTATCAGCATTTGCCGAGAATTTATCTTGGTTGGACTATCTTGCGGTCGACCTGCCCCTTGAGAGATTAAATGCTCTTTCAGCAATCCTTGGTGATACCAAATTAACATTCTCTGGCCAGGTTCTGCTGAGAACCGCCATGCCCTGCCACGGTGTGGGTGAGTGCGGTGTGTGCTCGGTCAAAACGCAGCATGGTTGGCGGTTTATCTGCAAGGACGGGCCGGTCTTCCCGTTAGCGGAGGTGATCAATGTGGCTGGATGATGACCCCCCCCTTCGCAAACAGGACCTGCAGATGACTGCGCCTTATGTAAACACCCCGGGTTCACTTGGTTTTTCTCCGGATATACGCACAACGCCTTTCATTACCTCCTTAGGTGCTTTCATCACCAACCCGATCAGCCGCAGGCCGCGCCAGCCTGCCAATAACCGCTGCTGCCTGCCCTTCGAAGGTGGCTTTTTGTTACACACGGGCTGGCCGAACCCGGGGATCCGGAACGTAATCAAACATCACCGCCGCCGCTGGGCAAATGCGCCACTGCCAGTCATCGCCCACTTGCTGATTGATTCCCCAAATACACTGGCTGATATGGTGCGCATGCTTGAGGGCTTGGAAAACCTCATCGCCATTGAACTGGGGTTGCCCCTCGATTGTGACGCAGCGCAACTCGAAGATCTCATGGAAGCGGCTTTCGGTGAATTGCCCATTATCCCCTGCCTGCAGGCAGATCAAATTCCTGTGCTGCAGGAAACGCTGATCGCACAGCACCCCGCTGCAGTACACCTCCTACCGCCGCGCGGATCGCTGCCCGTTGAAGGCGATGAGACGGTTTCTGGCAGGCTTTACGGCTCGGCGATGTTCCCGATCCAACTCCGGGCGCTGCAGACTCTCGCTGCCAGGGGATTGCGGCTGATCGTCAGCGGCGGCGTCAGTGAAACTTGGCAGTCAGATGCGATGCTCAAGGCAGGTGCGATGGCTGTAGGCTTAGATCACGCCTTATGGAGTGTGGATCAAAGATCGCTATTCCCAACTTTAGAGTAAATACGTTACAACTCCTAATGAAATTATTTGTCAGACAATTGACAGAATGGCAGAATCTCGTTAAACTAAAATACGCAAATGTCTGACAAACTCACCAATTCAGACGGAGAACTATGACCACCTTATTACTTAAGAATATCGACACATTGGTCACCATGGACGGCCAGCGACGTGAACTCAAGCACACCAACTTGTTCATCAAGGATGGGTTTATCCAGGGGATTGGGGATCTGCAGGACCTGCCACAAGAAGCGGATGAGATATTGGATCTCAGAGGGCACATCGTCTTCCCGGGTTTTGTCAACACCCATCATCATTTTTATCAAACCCTCACCCGCGCTGTGCCGGCAGCACAGGATGCCAATCTCTTCAACTGGCTGGTGACCCATTACCCGATCTGGGCAAGACTCACCCCGGAAGATATCCGCATCTCAACCCGCACTGCACTCACTGAATTAGCGCTTTCGGGCTGCACCACCGCCTCTGATCATCTCTACCTCTTCCCCAATGGCTCAAAACTGGATGACGAAATACAATCCGCTGCAGAAGTTGGCTTGCGCCTGCATGCTTCGCGCGGCTCAATGAGTTTGGGAGAATCCCAGGGTGGTTTGCCGCCGGACAGCGTTGTGGACACTGAAGATCATATCCTCAAAGACAGCCAGCGGCTGATCGAAACCTATCACAACCCCAATCCCGGTTCAATGGTGCAGATCGTGCTTGCGCCCTGCTCACCTTTTTCTGTCACAACTGAGTTGATGCGCCAATCCGCTGTTTTAGCCCGGGAATACGGCGTGCACCTGCACACCCACCTGGCAGAGACCGAAGACGAGGAAGACTTCTGCATTGAAAAATTTGGTCACCGCCCGGTAGCCTACATGCAAGAAGTCAATTGGATCGGGAATGACGTGTGGTTCGCCCACAGCGTGCACGTCAATGGTGATGAGATCAAGCTTTATGCACATACAGGCTGCGGTGTGGCACACTGCCCCGGTTCAAACATGCGCCTGGCATCCGGCATCGCCCCGATCTTGAAGATGCTCACCATGGGCGTCAAGGTCGGCATCGGTGTGGATGGTTCTGCCAGCAACGACAGCTCTCACTTGCTCTGCGAAGCGCGATTAGCCATGCTCCTCTCAAGGGTTGGTGCCGGTGTGCAGGGCGCCTCCCGCTCTGGTGAGGATGCACCTCCCCTGATGAGCGCCCGGAAGGTGCTCGAAATGGCCACCCGCGGCGGCGCAGCAGTGCTTGGCAGGGAAGATATTGGTTCCTTAGAAATCGGCAAATGCGCTGACCTGTTCGCCATCAACCTCAACCGGTTGGACTATGCCGGCGGTTTACACGACCCGGTTGCGGCTGCCCTGTTCTGTGCCCCTCAAACGGTGGATGTCAACATCGTCGGCGGCAAGATCATCGTCAAAGACGGACACATGACCACTGTGGATGTACCAACCCTCGTGCAGCAGCATAACCAGGCCGCACACCGGCTTGTGAATGGATGAGCACTGTCACGCCGATCAGACCCAGCAAATCAACAAAAGGAAAAGCCTGAAGGATAGACATGGAAATCGAAACAATCGCAAATTTAATCCAGAAAAGAGTCGCCTCACATCAATCAGAGATCATTCAATTTCTCCGAGATATTGTCGCCATCCCAAGTATAGACTCACAAATTGGCCCTGTTGGAGAACGCATCGCCCTCGAAATGAACAAACTGGCTTATGACGAAGTCCGATTTGATAAGATGGGCAACATTTTAGGCCGCATCGGTGACGGAGAGCGTGTGATCGTCTTTGATTCGCACATCGACACCGTCGGAGTCGGCGACCCAGCCTCCTGGGAATGGGACCCCTTTGAAGGGAAAGTTGAGGATAACGTTCTGTATGGCAGAGGTGCCTGTGATGAAAAAGGCTCAACACCCGGCATGGTGTACGGGTTGGCAATCGCCAGGGACCTGGGTTTGTTAGATGACTGGACGGCTTACTACTTCGGCAACATGGAAGAGTGGTGTGACGGCATTGCACCCAACAGTTTTGTCGAAGTTGACCCCGGCGTTCGCCCTGACTATGTTGTGATTGGTGAACCCACCAAAATGAATGTTTATCGCGGGCATAAGGGCAGGATTGAATTCAAGATCACAGCAAAAGGCCGCTCTGCCCATGCTGCTTCTAACCATCTCGGCATAAACGCCATCTACCTTCTCTTACCGGTGATCGCAGGTATCAGAGATTTGGAACCAGAATTAGGCGACCATCCATTTTTAGGCCATGGCAAGATCACCGTTTCTGACATGCAAGTCAAAACACCCTCGATTAATGCCGTGCCGGATGAGGCTGTGATCTACATCGACCGGCGTTTGACCTTTGGCGAAACCAAGGAAGATGCCCTTGTCCAGGTGCAATCGCTGATCCCGCCCGAGCATGCCGACCTGATCACACTTGAAGCGCTTTTCTATGACGAACCTTCTTATACCGGTTTCGTTTTCCCTGTGGATAAATACTTCCCTGCCTGGGCGTTGGAAGCAGACCACCCGTTAGTGAAAGCCGGCTTGAAAGCACGAGAGATCATCGGGTTGCAAGAAGCACCTGCTGGTAAGTGGAATTTTTCTACTAACGGGATCTATTGGGCAGGCAAAGCAGGGATACCATCGATTGGTTTTGGCCCCGGTGATGAAGAGACTGCCCATACGAATTTGGATAGCGTCAACCTGGATGATGTTGTTAAATCAACTGGATTTTATGCGATCATCAGTCATTTGATCGATCAGGCTTCATGACCAATACGATTTGCCGTGCCCATAAGTGGCATTAACCGGAGCGATCACCCGCTAAGGGACTATTTTATGACCGAAGAACTTTCAATTTATCAGCGCTTGCAAAACGAGCTCAGCCAACTCATCGAAAGCTCACCCAAAGGCACTAAGCTGCCTTCTGAACCGGATCTCGCTGAGGCGCTGAACGTCTCACGGGCAACGTTGCGTGAAGCCATGCGCACCTTTGAAAGTCAGGGCTTACTGCGCCGGAGGCAGGGTTTGGGCACGTTTGTGGTCGGACCCACCCAGGTCATTGAAACTGGTCTTGAAGTATTAGAAAGCATCGAAACTCAGGCGGAAAAGATTGGGTTGAATGTCACCATGGGGCACTCTGAGATCAATCATATTCAGGCAGACGAAAAACAAGCGGAAAAATTAGATCTGAATGTAGGGGATAGCCTGGTTGAAATTCGACGGGTCATTTTAACAGAAAACGCACCAGCAGCCTACCTGATCGATATCCTGCCTGAAGGGATATTGGACCCGCAAGTCATCTCCCAACAATTTACAGGGTCTGTGCTCGACCTGATGCTCCAGAATGGCAAACCCAATCTATCTGTCTCAAAAACCGAAATCAGTGCTGTTCATGCCCACGCCGATGTTGCGAAAGCATTGGATATTCAACGCGGCGACACGTTGCTGCTGTTATTCGGTCTGCTCTTCGATATTGATGGACACCCGGTTGATCTTTCTTACAGTTATTTTCTTCCGGGGTATTTCCGGTTGCACATCATCCGTAAAATTGGCGGTATTAACCAGTAACAAACTGGAAAGTTAACCAAAAAACATATTCACATATTTAGTCAACAAGGAGAAATTTTATGATCACAAACTTACGCGGTCGAGACCTGATCAGTGACCTGGATTTTAGCAAAGAAGAAGTTGAAACCGTCCTTGATGTGGCTTTTGACCTGAAAATGAAACGTGCCCTGGGGCAACCGCACGCCTACCTGCGTGATAAGGTTCTCGGTATGTTGTTCTTCTTTTCCAGCACACGCACACGCTGCAGCTTTGAAGCCGGCATGGCGCAATTAGGCGGGCATGCTGCCTTCATTGAATCAAAGACTACACAGATTTCTCACGGCGACACTGAAAAAGAAATTGGTGAGATCCTCGGCCGTTATTTCGACGGCATCGCCATCCGCCACTGCGACTGGGGCATCGGCAACCGCTATCTCAACCTTGTCGCCGAAGCATCCCGTTCACCCATCCTGAATATGCAATGTGATGTCTATCACCCACACCAATGCCTGGCAGACCTGATGACCATTTGGGAGAAGAAAGGCCGTGACTTGCGAGGCAAGAAGATCGTTGTCTCCTGGGCTTATGCGTCATCTTATGCCAAACCGATCTCCGTTCCGCAATCGCTGATCTTACAAATGCCGCGCTTTGGGCTGGACGTCACCCTGGCACACCCGCCGGAGTTTGAATTGATGCCCGAAATTATGGACCAGGCGCGTGAACAAGCACGCAAGTATAAGACCGGCTTTGAAGTTGTAGATAACATGGAAGAGGGCTTCAAAGATGCCGATATCGTCTATGCTAAATCCTGGGGACCGCTTGTCACCACCAGCGACCCAGATGAGATCACCAAGGTGACCAATAAGTATGAAAGCTGGATCACCGACGAACAGAAAATGGCACTGGCTAAAGAAGATGCCATCTATATGCACCCTCTGCCAGCAGACCGCAACATCGAAGTCACCGATGGCGTTATCACCGGGCCGCAGTCAGTCGTTTATGATGAAGCAGAAAACCGGCTGCATGCACAGAAAGCCGTCATGGCGCTGACAATGGCGTAAATTTAATCACAATAAAAAATGAGGAGTTTTTAACAGTATGGAAAGAAAAGGAATTGCGGTCGTCGCTGTCGGCGGCAACGCACTCATTAAGGATAAAGCACATCAAACTGTCCAGGATCAATATGATGCGGCAAAAGACACGATGAAACACATCGTGGACATGATCGAAAAAGGCTGGGACGTCGTCATCACCCATGGCAACGGTCCCCAGGTCGGTTTCATCCTGCGCCGCTCAGAGATCGCCAAAGACGTCCTCCATGAAGTCCCACTGGATTACTGCGGTGCGGACACCCAGGGCGCAATCGGCTACATGTTCCAAAGAGCATTGGATAATGAATTCAAACGGCGTGGATTGAAAAAAGAAGCCGCAACGGTTGTCACCCAGACCGTGGTAAGTAAAGATGATCCTGCTTTCATTAACCCCACCAAGCCTATCGGCAGTTTTATGGAAGAAACCGAAGCCAAAACACGGGCAGAAAAGGATGGGTGGACCGTGGTCGAAGACGCTGGACGCGGCTGGCGGCGGGTTGTCCCCTCTCCCATGCCTGAACGGATTGTTGAGGCAAATGTGATCGACAGCCTGATCAAGGCCGGCATCATTGTTGTAGGTGTTGGGGGCGGCGGCATCCCGGTCATCGAAAATGATCAGGGCGATATTGAAGGAATTGAAGCAGTCATCGATAAGGATTTTGGCTCATCCCTGTTGGCCAAGATGATTGATGCCGACCTCTTTGTGATCAGCACCGCTGTCGAAAAGGTAGCCATCAACTTCAACACGCCAGACGAAAAATGGCTGGACAAGATGACCGTTGCCGAAGCCAAGCAATATATTGAAGAAGGCCATTTTGCCCCCGGGAGCATGCTGCCAAAGGTTCAGGCCATCATTCAATTTTTAGAAAACGGCGGCAAAAAAGCCCTGATCACCGATCCAGAACATATCGGTGAAGCCCTCGATGGCAAAACCGGCACCTGGATCCTCCCCTGATTGTTCGCAATTAAGGGCTGCTATCGACCAAATGGCAGCCCTTTTCTGCCAAGTCTCCAAATGTTTCACTGGAAGGACCGATGAAACACAAGTTTTCTCACACTACATGCTCAATTTGCGGCACTGAATACAGCCCTGAAGAGGTCACCTACACCTGCCCAAAAGACGGTGGAAATCTGGATGTGATTTTGGATTTTGAGTCACTAAAGAAACGTCTCACACCAGATAAGTTTACAGACCTGCCCGAAGCATCACTTTGGCGTTACCGCAATCTGCTGCCTGTGGATGACCCCGGCGGGTTCGGCACCCCGCTGCATCGAGCAGGTTGGACGCCCGTCTATCAACCCGTCCGTCTGGCGAAAAAACTGTGCCTCAAAGACCTGTGGGTCAAAGACGAAAGCCCCAACCCCACCGCTTCGTTCAAGGACCGCGCCAGTGCGGTGGTCGTCGCTCGGGCGCTGCAAATTGGTGCCGACACAATTGTTGCGGCTTCAACCGGTAATGCTGGGGCAGCACTGGCTGGGATGGCTGCTGCGGTTGGTGCCAAAGCCGTGATCTTTGCCCCCAAAACAGCCCCGCCAGCAAAAATTGCACAATTGCTTATCTATGGGGCGCAGGTGCTGCTGGTGGATGGTAATTATGACCAGGCTTTTGACTTGAGCATTGAAGCAACCCAAGCCTTTGGATGGTATAACCGCAATACTGGATTCAACCCCTTCACTGCTGAAGGCAAGAAAACCGCCGCCTACGAAATTTGGGAGCAGGTCATCAAGAATTTACCTGAAAATAACCAGAAACTAACCATCTTTATCCCCGTTGGTGACGGCAACATCATCTCTGGTGTGCACAAAGGCTTTAAGGATTTGCATGCGCTCGGCTGGCTGAGCCAAATGCCACGTATCATCGGGGTGCAGTCCACCGGTTCTGCGGCGATTGCCAACGCCTTCCATCAGGGCGATGAGATCATTCAGGCTGTGCAGGCCAACACCCTTGCAGACAGCATCGCAGTGGACCTGCCGCGTGATGGGGTGCGCGCCCTGCGAGCTGCCCGAGAAACAGGCGGCACTTATCTTACTGTCCCGGATGAAGACATCCTATCTGCCATTGCCGAACTCGGCCGAGTGGGCATCTTTGCAGAACCCGCCGCTGCCACAGCCTATGGGGGTTTGGTTAAAGCAGTTAATCAATCGATTGTCTCTCCCAACGACCCGGTGTTGGTGTTGAGCACAGGCAGCGGTTTAAAGGATGTAAGCGCAGCCAGACGGGCTGTGGCAGATGCACCGATTATCGAACCCACACTTGATGCAGTAAAGAAGGTGATCAAATGACAAAACCAACCTTTTCCATCGTGGCACCCATCTACAATGAGCTCGAAAATATCCCCGAGCTGTATCCCCGCGTCAGGGATGTGATGGACCAAACCGGTGAACCCTGGGAGTTGATTATGGTTGATGATGGCTCGACCGATGGCTCAACCGATGTGATGCGGAAATTAGCCGACAATGACGAGCGCGTGCGTCCGGTGATCTTTGCCCGTAACTTTGGTCACCAGATTGCCGCCACCGCCGGTGTGGACTACAGCCGCGGTGACGCTGTGATCATCATCGATGCGGACCTGCAAGACCCACCAGAGGTCATCCTTGACCTGATCGAGAAATGGCGCGAGGGGTTTGAGGTGGTGTATGCCGTTCGTGAAGAGCGAGAGGGCGAAACCTGGTTCAAGAAGGTGACTGCATCCTTGTTTTACCGCCTGATCCACGCCATTACCAATGTAGATATCCCCCTCGACACAGGCGACTTCAGATTGATGGACAAAAAAGTAGTGGCGGTCATGCGTCAGATGCGTGAAAAACACCGCTTTTTACGCGGCATGTCCGCCTGGGTTGGGTTCAAACAGGTTGGCGTCAAATACAAACGCAAACCCCGTCATGCCGGAACATCGAAATATCCCTTAAAAAAGATGATCCAGTTCGCACTGAACGCCATCACCAGTTTTTCTTATTTCCCCTTGCAGCTTGCCACTTATATCGGTTTCATCGCCGCCGGGTTAAGCGTCGTCGCTATCCCGGTGGTGGCTATTTTACGTCTAACGACGGGCACAGCCCTTTTAGGGCAAGCCACCACGTTGATCATCGTATTATTTTTGGGCGGCGTGCAGTTGATCAGCCTGGGGATCATTGGCGAATACATTGGGCGCATCTACGATGAAGCCAAAGACCGTCCCCTGTATATTGTGGCTGAAGCCCCCGCTGATATGGAAAACAAAGAAGCATAAATCGCATTCCTTTCATACCAACAATCCGGAAAAATGGATATAATAACACAGCAATTGTCTGACAATTAATCAAGGAGTTCCTCTAATGACACAAATTGACCTGACGGAAAACCCCGATCGCCTTGAGCGGACCGTAAAACGTGCTCGGGAAAGAAATATCATCATCCCCACATTCGAACAGATGCTGAAACCGGAGCTTGTCCCGGACAAGATCAAAGAAGAACTAAAAGGCATCGGTTTGTGGGATTTACACCCGCGCAACCTGTTCCGCATCACATGGCATAACGAACCTAAACCCAGTGGCGGGCTTTATGGCGGGCTCAATTTCATGGAATTCCCCCAAAGCCTGACCGGCGTACCCGCCCGCATTATCGCTCTGGAAGGCAAATGGATGCCGACGGGTTCACACAAGGTTGGTGCTGCCTTTGGCTGTCTGGTTCCCCGATTGGTGACCGGCCAATTCGACCCCACCCAACAAAAAGCGGTTTGGCCATCCACAGGTAACTACTGCCGCGGCGGCGCGTATGATTCGGCGCTGCTAGCCTGTGAATCCATCGCCATCCTTCCCGAGGAAATGAGCAGTGAGCGGTTTGAATGGCTGGCAAATGTCGCCGGAGATGTCATCCGCACCCCGGGTTCAGAATCTAATGTAAAAGAAATCTTTGACAAATGCTGGGAATTGCGCGCCACAGGTGAAGATCTGATGATCTTTAATCAATTTGATGAGTTTGGCAACCACTTATGGCACTATTATCTGACCGGGCGCGCGGTTGAAACGATGATCAACCAGGTGGCTGGGCTACAGGATGAATATTGGGGCATCGTCTCTGCGACCGGCTCTGCCGGGACGATTGCCGCAGGTGACTATTTGAAGAAGATTTTCCCCAAAAGCCGCATTGTTGCCTCTGAAGCCGTCCAATGCCCGACGCTCTTAAATAATGGCTTTGGTGCACACCGTATCGAAGGCATTGGCGATAAACACGTGCCGTGGATCCATAATGCAAGGAATACCGATGTAGTTGTCGCCATTGACGATAATGCTGTGGTTAACCTTGCCCGACTGTTCAATGAACCAGAAGGACGAGCCCACCTTGTTAATTCCGGTGTGCCATCCCAATTGGTAGAACGATTGGACTTGTTAGGATTCTCGGGCATCTCAAACCTGCTCTCGGCGATTAAAACCGCAAAACACTTCGAGCTTACAGAAAATGACATCATCGTCACGATGTTGACAGACTCGATGGAACTGTATCAAAGCCGGCTACAAGAAATGCACGCAGAGATGGGTGCTTATTCAGCAAAAACAGCCGCAGCGGATGATGCCCGATGGCTCAAGGGAATCGGGATCGATTACCTGGAAGACCTGACTTATATGGACAGAAAACGCATCCACAACTTGAAATATTACACCTGGGTCGAACAGCAGGGTAAAACCTTTGAGGAAATCAACAAACAATGGTATGACCGAAATTACTGGAACGAACTCCAGGAACAGGTGCCTGAAATTGACGCCCTGATCGAAGAATTCAACGACCGGGTTGGTTTAAAGTAATTCAATATCCAAAAACGCATAGGACAAAAGCCCCTGGCGAGTTGAACATTGCCGGGGGCTGACTTATTTATAGTTGATGACCGGTTGGTGTATCCATTCCATGATAAAATCTCCTCAGACCCAACCACCAAAAGAGGGATTATGAGCAACATCCTGCCCGCAACCTCACTGATCCTGGTCGCCATCCTGCCCAATCAACGTGATTTCGACATCGCCCGCCTCTTCGGCTGGTATCGTGTGCCGATGAAAAGCGCCCCCAAAGTGATTTCAGTAGACTATCTCGCGTTCTATCAAACCAAAGCCTTTGGTGAAGGTGAACGCTGGCAGATCGCCTATGTCGCCGAAATTTTGGGTCATGAACTGGTCCAACGGCGGGATCTGATCCGTGATGAACCAGACCATCCCCGCGCCCATGAAGAATATTTCAAACTACAGATCGGCCCGCTGCAAAGGCTCGAACGCCCCATCCCTGCAGGAGATTGGAAACGGATCACATTCTTTTACACGACCGGTGAGCAGTTCCAAACTGCCACAACCATCAATGACCTTGTAGTAAAAACCCAGGATGAACGCGAGATCTTGTGGCATACGCTGCGTGAGCGTGCCCTGCATGCCAACGAATACCAGGAAACCGATCTACCCGAGTCCATCATCGATCCTGCCATCCTTGCTTTGTTGGGTGGGTTCAACAAATCATAATCCCAGCCTGTTTAAAATCAAAACCGGTCAGTTTGCGGAAACCTGACCGGTTGTTTTTTCTAATCGAATGATTAGGGCCTAGAGGGGTTGAACGTCCTTAGCTTGCAGGCCCTTCGGACCCTGTTCCACGGAGAATTCTACCTGTTGTTCTTCTCGCAGTGATTTGAAGCCTGAACCCAGGATAGCGGTGTGATGTACGAAGACATCATCGCCAGCTTCACGTGCGATAAAACCATAACCTTTTGCATCATTGAACCATTTTACGGTTCCAATTTCTTTTTCTGACATTCTAATTACTTCCTTTTGTTGTTACTAAAATTTTGTTGTTATGTGATCTGAGTTTGTCGGTAAAAATAAAAAAACCATCCAGTCTCCGCAAGTCTGGACGGTCGATACCTTACCAAAACTGACATCACTTCATATGTGATAATACCACTTAAAAAAGAATTGTCAAACAATTGCCTGCATGAATTTATCAATCTATACATCAGCAATAAGGCAAAACGCGGTTACAGCTTCGAAATGCTATGATAAAGCGCCTCAACCTGGGCAATTTCCTCTCTCAGGCTGAGGGATTTCTGCGCATAGTTCAAAGTTCGCTCTGCATGGACAGTGGCTTCTTTTTGCATGTCAACATCTCCCAAACACGCCAGCGACCTTAATGCCTTCATTTGATGGACAACGACCTCGATCGTGCCAGCCCCATCTCGAGAAATTCCAGTAAAAGCATCATCAAACATATCTTCAATGGAGGGCTTTGGAACAGACACCCGATCAAATTCTACATCGGTTTCAATATTCTTTTCGTCGACCCTGACCCAGGCGGTAAAAATTCTGACCAGGGAACCAATCACGTCAATGGCTGTACCCGGATCGTTGACAGCCGGGGATAAGGCTCGGCTGGCAATTTCCGAAAGAACCACCAGCCCAAAACGTGGATCTTCATCGAAAGCGCGATCATCATCAATAATAAACGTATCTAAAATTTGATTGATCTTTCCATCCTTTTTATCGGGGTCAATCTGACCGGCCACATATGCAACAGGCTGATCTGGAAATGTGAACTTGCCTGGCAATGACGCAACGGTGATATGTACATCGGATGTTTCAGCAATCCGTTGAAGTATTGGTAGATCAATACGCTGAATATAACCAACCTTTTCAGCATAAATTGGCTCACCCTCAGGTGAACCGACGGCTTCCTTGGCCCCATATGTAGATCTCTTTCTTCGCCTTATCAGTGACTCGCAGGCGACTTTCTCCACCTTATCCACAGTATTGCCTAAGCGCCCTAAGCGAGCGATGCGATCCAGCCAGCGGATAAAATTGAAAATAATCACTGCGAAAACAAACACCGTCAATAAAAAAATTAGAAATCGACCAGCTGGACCATAATAACCATTTTCTAAAGCGACCAATGCCACAATGCTGAAAATAAAGGCGCCGATAAAGGATGAAAGAGCACTTTGTGAAACATCATCAGCGATGATCAGGGGGAAAGAGCGGGGTGTAGCGGTATTGCTGGCAGAGCCATATGCCGTCAGCATTGAGCCGACCGCAAATGTCGCCACACCTAACATGCTCCCTGAGGAAATACTCAAGAAAACATTCAATGAATTCAGGGTAACCTCAGGCACAACACTGAGGAACTCGATCTGGTCTGCAAGTTTTGCCACAAAAGCTGCAGCCACCGACAAAATGCATATCACCAAGGGTTTGACCCATAAATGTTCGCGAATACGATTGTAATAAAACCTGATCCGATCGCCCATCAATGTCCGTCCTTTTCACGCCACTTGTAAGGCTGGCCTATGACTAAAAAATGTCAACACCTAAAACAAGCAAATTCATCATAAGTATAACATTTACAAACAAAACACGATTCAACCCTTCTGTAACCCTTGAGAGAATGCACCTTTGCAAAGAGCCGTCGTCACTATTTTTCTCTTAATCTGCTAAAATCATTAAATAAGAACCCGCATCCAGACCATTCCTTGGAGTGAATCTTATGGCAATTCTGATAAAAAACGGCACTTTGGTTACCGCCAGCAAGAGTTTCAAGGCGGATCTGCTGATTGAAGGCGAAAAAATCAAGTTGATCGGAGAGGGACTGACCCACCCCGACGCACAAGTCATTGACGCGCAGGACAAGCTCGTATTGCCCGGCGGCATCGATGCCCATGTGCACCTCGACCTGCCCATGTTTGGCACTGTTTCATCCGACGATCACTATACCGGGGGTAAAGCCGCTGCTTTTGGGGGTACCACCACCGTAATCGATTTCGTCCCGCAGGATGAAGGCACCTTGGAAGAAAACATCAACCGCTGGCACGCCAAAGCCGACCCGAAAGCGTCTGTCGATTTTGGCTTTCACATGAATATCACCCGCTTCGACAAAGACGTGGCTAAAGAAATTTTCAGCTTACCCGATCTCGGCATAACCAGCCTGAAGGTCTTCACTGCCTACAACGGGCGCCTTCGCCTGCAAGATAGTGAGATTTTCCGCGTGATGCGGGTGGCGCGCGCCGCTGGCATGTTAACCATGGTACACGCCGAGAACGGCGATGTGATCGACATCCTGGTGGAAGAAGCCCTGGCAGCAGGCAATATTGCGCCCTATTATCATGCTAAAACCCGCCCAGCATGGGGTGCCGTAGAAGCCTCCCTCAGAGCGGCAGCACTGGCGGCCCAGGCAGGGGATGCACCGCTTTATCTGGTGCATATGAATGCCGCCGGAGAAGTAGATCAATTGGCATATGCCCGTGAACATGGGTTGAACATGATGGGCGAAACTTGCCCCCACTACCTGTTCTTCGTTGAAGAGGACCTGCAACGTGAAGACGGGGCAAAATGGATCTGTTCACCGCCTATCCGTACTGAACGAGATAACAACCGGTTATGGAAAGGCCTTGAGGATGACATCATCCAAACAGTGTCAACTGACCACTGCCCATTCTTCTTTGACGGCACCCAACCCATAGAATACGAAGGGGAAATGGTCGCGATCCCGGGTAAAGAGCTGGGTAAGGATGACTTCACCAAAATCCCCAACGGCCTGCCCGGCGTTGGAGACCGTATGCCCATCTTATGGACCCAGGGCGTGGGCAACGGGCGTTTGACGCCCAATCAATTTGTTGCTCTGCATGCGACCAACCCGGCCAAAATTTTTGGGTTGTATCCACAAAAAGGCGCATTGGTGCCCGGTGCAGATGCGGATATCGCCATTTGGGATCCGAATTTAGAATTGCAGTATGGCGTGAATGTGGCGCAGCACCGCACAGATTACAATCTCTATGAAGACTGGCATCTGAAAGGCTTCCCGACCAAAGTGTTTTTGCGCGGGCAACTGATCGTCGACAAAGGCGAATGGCACGGCAAACCGGGCATGGGACGTTACCTCCACCGTCACGAAGGTGAGATCCTGTAGAGGCTCTTTCATAAATCTATGATACTTCTGCTCCCCGTTGGGATTCTGCTTTTAGCCTCACTGGCAATTTTTATCCTTGACCAGATCAGGCCCAAATTCGGCACAAGCTGGTTGATCGCGTCAATCACATCGGCCGTTGCCTGGCTGACGATTTTGATCCTGCGGCTATATCTTCCCACCACACTCGAAATTTTTAGCTGGGAACAAGTCGCACCCGGTTTTCTCGGAGATTTTTCTCTATTGCTGGATTACGGCAATTGGCCTTATGTTTTCGCACTGATCACCATTGCCCTCTCGGTTATTCTGACAGACGCAGCCCGCACTCGCTACGACAGCACCCCACAATCATGGTCCGCCAGCCTGATGATCACGGCGATCAGCCTGATGGCACTCCTTTCCGGCACCAGTCTGATGCTGATGGTCACCTGGGCGATTGTAGACCTGGTCAAACTTGTCTACCTGCTGCGACTTGAAACCGCCCAACAATTCACACTCAGGATCATCATTTCCTATGGCGTTCGAATGCTTTCCATCCTGATGGTGTTTTACGCAACCACGCTTGCCTGGCAGGTTAACGGCAGTTTTGACCTGACCGCTATCCCGCAAAAAGCCGGTTTCGTCTTCCTTTTGGCTGCGGGTTTGCGTTTAGGTGTCTTCCCGCTTACGCTGCCATTTTTGCAGGAACCCGACCTACGACGCGGCGCTGGCAACATCATCCGTTTAGCACCTACGATCACCAGCCTGAGTCTGCTGGCACGTCTTCCGGCTGATCTGATCCCGCAAGGGCTGCAAAGCTGGGAACCGCTGTTCCATGTGCTGCTCCTTTTAGCCGGGTTTTATGCTGCTGTACGCTGGCTGCGCGCATCTGACGAAATTGTAGGCCGACCGTTTTGGATCATTGCCTGGTCAGCACTAGCGACAGCCTCGGTGCTGAATGGGGTACCTGCAGCAAGCATTGCCTGGGGCATAGCGCTCATTTTGCCCGGGAGTCTTTTATTTCTTTACTACCCGCGCATCCAGCGCATGAACTTTTTGCTGTATTTTGGTTTGATCGGACTCGTCGGTTTACCCTTTACCCCCATCGCAAGCGGTTGGGCTGGGTTTACGGCTGATGGCTTCAATGTTTTCAGTATTCTTTATCTGCTAATTCACACAATGATGGTTTTGGGTTACCTGAATCGCATCCTTCAACCCGGTGGAGAACCCGGCACGCTCGAATCTTGGGCGAGGCTGGTTTATCCGTTGGGCTTAATCTTCATCATCCAGGCAATATTTGCACTTGGTTTGATCGGATGGCCCGGTTCTCTGACGGTAGGGGTTTGGTGGCTGCCGCTGATCGGCAACCTCCTTATCATTGGGATCATCCTGCTTGCAAATAAGCTGGGGATCAGTCCACCCAATTACACACTGCCTGCCAGCAGCAGGATGGCTAAAGTTTTTGAAACCATAATGCCGCGCCTTGAGCCTATCCTCCGTCTGGAGTGGCTTTACAAGGTCATGTGGCGCATCAACAACTGGATCGGTAAATTATTGAACGCAATCTCAACGCTTTTAGAAAGCGATGGCGGAATCCTGTGGACCTTCATCTTATTGGTGCTGCTGATTTCGCTGTTGTCGGGTGGAGGGCTTAACTGAAATGTCCATCCTCTCAACCCTCGCCTTCGTGCTGATTGTGATCACCGCCATGGTCATCCTGATCTTCAGAGATTGGCGGATCAACACCCTCGCCCTGGCAGTCCAATACCTGGCGGCTTTTGCTCTGGTCACTCTCTCCTGGCCGTTAGGGATGGCAGTCGTGAAAGTCATCACCGGCTGGATGGCAACCGCTGCAATTGCCCTGACCTGCTTGCGCCAATATCCAACAGAAACAGCAACCGAACCTAACGCCAGTATGTTTTTCCGAGGATTATCTGGTTTGCTGGTGATCATGGTGATCTTTGTCATCTCACCCAGCCTGCAAGAAAATCTATTCCCATCAATAGACCTTGTCATTGTGCAGGGCGGGTTGATGATGATCGGTATGGCATTAATGCAGCTTGGCAGCAGTGCCGAACCCTACCTGACCATCATCAGTTTACTGAGCCTGATGGGAGGCTTTGAGGTAATTCATGCCGGGCTTGAACGGTCCACCCTCCTGACCGGGCTGCTGGTGATCGTCAACCTGGGCCTGGCACTGGTTGGTGTGTTTTTCATCATAAAATCCGGTGATAAAGAAAAACAAACCCTAATTGAGGAGGAGGTTAAATGAGCCTCAGTATGCCTTTGCTGTGGGTTGTTCTTCCTTTTGTTGTAGCGGCTGCGTCCTTTGCATTCCTTAATAAACGTATTTTGGGGATTGTTATCACTGCCATTACCGCTTTTGGTTTATCTCTGTTGGCAATCTTATTCCCAGAAGATCTAACCCTTTCGATCGGCCCCGTCCAATTAGTTTTTACTGAAAGTCTTGCTATCCTTGGCCGCCAAATAACAATAGCTTATGAGATACTGCCTTTCATTTCGTTCATCTTTGCGGTGACCGGTCTGTGGAGTCTAAACAGCGGCACACCCAGCATCCCAGAGATATTCCGGCCGATCAGCCTGATGATCACCGCGTTATTAACAGCAGCCATGGGTGTGGAACCATTCCTGTATGCCGCCCTATTTATCCAGGCGGCTGTGCTGGTGTCTGTGCCCATTCTTTCCCCGGTGACAAAAAAGACCAACCCCGGCATCCTGCGCTACCTCACCCTGCAAACACTGGCGCTGCCGCTCATCTTGCTGGCAGGTTGGCTGCTGACGGGGGTTGAAACCCTGCCGCCAGACAGCCCAAAGGTGGCTCAAACCACAATCGTTTTAGGGCTTGGGTTTGCCTTGTGGCTGGGGATATTTCCCTTTCATACCTGGGTGCCGATGGTCGGTGAAGACAGCCAGCCCGCAATCATGATTTACCTGATGACGCTCTTCCCGACGACCATCCTCACATTCAGCCTGAACTTCTTCGATCGTTACACTTTTCTCAGGACTTCTGAGAACCTGTATATCATTTTAGGAACAATGGGCGCGCTGATGGTGATCTTTGGCGGCGTCTGGACGATGTTCCAAGACAACCTCAAACGTGCCTTTGGCTTCGCAGCCCTCGCAGAAACTGGTTTCTCGCTTCTCGCTCTCAGTCTGCTCCCGCAAGGCGGCGCGCGTTGGATGTTGATGCTCTTCCCGGTGCGTGCGCTGGGGTTTTGGCTTTGGGGATATGCGCTGACCCAGATCGAAAAATACGCGGACTCCCTCACCATATCTTCAGTTATCGGGTTGGCACGCCGCTACCCCCTCCTTTCCAGCGGATTGATTTTGGCTCAATTAAGCATTGCCGGTTTACCCATTCTGGCAGCCTTTCCAATTAAAATCAATCTGCTCACAGCCGTTGCCGGAACAAACCAAACGATTGGGACGCTGGCATTTATCGGCAACCTGGGTTTGTTTCTTTTTACTTTGCGCCTGGCAGCCAATCTGGTATCCCCTAAAAATAAGGATGTATCTCATCGCTGGTCCATCTCGGAAAAAAGATTTGAGTATATTCCGCTATTGATCGTGATTCTGCTCCTGGTGATTTTAGGTTTGTTCCCGCACACCATCTTTGCTAAAATCACAGATACCTTGACCGCCTTTACGCAATTGCAGTAAACTCCAAAAACAAACAACCCTTTTATCGCACCAATGGTGCCGGGCAAAAAAGAGGCTTGTTGTGTATAATTCATGAACAACCTGAGGCAATCATCTCAGGTTAATCTGGGGTTCAACTTAATCCCAATATTAATAGGTGAACACATGGAAAAACCACTTGATTCAGAACAATTTGAAAAGCGCCTGGAAATGCTGGATAATGAACGGCGAAACGATAAGACCTTGATCGCCGCGTTACAAAGCAAATTAGAGAACCTGGGCACTGAAAACAACGCCCTCAGGATGCGGCTGGCAGATTTAGAAAGTGAAATCACCCGCCTGAACACCTTGATGGCACGTTTAGAACAATTCGAGGGAGATGTCACCAGCCTTCGTACAGAAACGAACCGAAAAATTGAAGATTTCAAAGAGTCGGTTGCTGAAAAGAGCATCAAAACAGATCGTAATCAGAAGGATATTGAAGACCTGAAAGGCGATCTGATTGATCTGCGCAAAAAAATCACCACCTTTGACGATGTCCATGACCTGCTCGATGATCGTAAAGAAGAAGATGCACGCCTGGCGAAATTGATCGAAGAATTAAAAGCCCATGTCAATGAAATCGGACGTTTTGACGAGGATTATAAACGCTCACTGCGCATGTTTGAGGAGAACCGCCGCCAGGATGCCAAAAAATTGACCGATTTACAAGGCGAGATTTCCGCAATCCGCAAGCGGCAAGATGAAACCCGCGGCAAACAGGAACTGGTCAGTGACACCATGCGCAAGCTGGAAACAAGGATCAGAAGCCTGCTGGAAGCAGAATCTGAACGGCGCGACGCACAAACTGCCTTCATCGAAAAGGTCAACATGTCCCAGGTAGATCGCGACCGCGTCTTCACGCAATGGTCGGAACGATTTGAAAGCATGGAACAGATTACGACCAGCCTTGAAGAACAAATTTCTGGCTTAGAAGATACCCACCGCTCCGTCAAACAATCTCAGGCCGCGCTCGATGAAGTCACCCAACGGTTTGAGCGACGAATCAATGAGATTACAGAGGTCCAACGCCTGAATGAAGACCGCTTCAGGCAGGAATGGACATCCTTCAAGTCTGACGATCAAAAGCGGTGGTCTAATTACACCTTATCGCAAGAAGAACAGCATCGTGAAATGAACCGCTCGCTCGACAGCGTCGCGGACCGGATCGCCAACCTTGAAGACACTTTCGAATCCATCCAGGATACCATCCAACAGCTTGGCAACCAGGAAATCAAACAAATGCAATCCATCCTGAGCACGTACCGGGATGCAATCGACACATACAATAACATTTTCAAAGAATA
The DNA here is from genome assembly GCA_016841365.1 of Anaerolineaceae bacterium. Lineage (GTDB taxonomy): Bacteria > Chloroflexota > Anaerolineae > Anaerolineales > Anaerolineaceae > Brevifilum. Next base: position 48,142 of record JAENZI010000004.1, on the reverse strand, counting down.
AACAGACAGGAAATTACAGGTGCAGGTTATCGGAACCGCCGGTCATGTAGACCATGGCAAATCCACGCTCATCAACCGCCTCACAGGGATCAACCCGGATCGGCTGAAAGAAGAACAGGATCGGGAGATGAGCATTGAGCTGGGCTTTGCCTGGATCCAATTGCCAAACGGTGAAGAAATCGGCATTGTGGATGTGCCCGGACACCGCGATTTCATCGAAAATATGCTGGCGGGCATTGGCGGCATCGATGCCGCGCTGTTTGTGGTGGCAGCCGATGAAGGCGTGATGCCCCAGACCCGCGAGCACCTTGCCATCCTCGACCTGCTGCAGATCCCAGCAGGCGTTGTTGCATTAACCAAAACGGACCTGATCAAAGAACCTGAATGGCTCGACCTGGTCGAAGCCGACTTAAGCGAAACCCTGCAGGGCACCGTGCTGGCAAATGCACCCATCGTCAGGGTCAGCGCACGCACGGGTGAAGGCATCGATGAGCTGATAAGTGTTTTGCAGGATATCCTTTCTCTGCGCCCCCACCGCCCTGACCTGGGACGCCCGCGCCTCCCCATCGACCGGGTCTTTACCCTGCCCGGGTTCGGGACAATCGTCACGGGCACATTGATGGACGGTCAACTTGCGGTCGGTGACAGCGTGGAAATTCTCCCATCGGGGTTGGAAGGCCGAATACGCGGCTTGCAGACTCATAAGCAGGCAGAGGAGCGTGCCCTCCCGGGTGGCCGCACGGCAGTCAATATCACCGGTATCAGCGTAGATCAAGTTATGCGCGGCGACGTTCTCGTTCACCCAGGCACTTATTCTGGGACAAAGATGATTGACGTTTGGTGCACCCTAATCAAAGACGCAGATGCGCCGCTGAAACACAACACTGAAGTAAAAATTTATATCGGCGCAGCGGAGGTCATGGCCAGAGTACGCCTGCTGGGGGTCGAGGTGTTGCAACCGGGAGAAGATGCCTTCTTGCAGTTGATGCTGGAAGATCCCATCGTTGCCCTTCGGCAAGACCGTTTCATCATCCGCCGGCCTTCGCCGCCTGCCACGATCGGGGGCGGACAGGTGGTTGACCCGCACCCAAAACGCAGGCATAAACGCTTTAACGAGATCCGCCTGGCAGAGCTGGAACAATTATTGATCGGCTCGCCTGAGGAGATCATCTTCCAGACAGCTCAAAAATTGGGCGCTACCTCTCTCAAGGAAATCATTGAAACCTCGGGGTTAGAGAATGCCCCTGCACAACAAGCTGCCAAAACATTGATCGACGGCGGCACGCTGGTGCCTTTAAACGGAGAGCGTTTGATCCTCCCAGTTGAGAACGTTCGCACCCTGCAGCAAAAAATCGAAGAAAAACTCGATGCGTATCATCAGGGATTCCCCCTGCGACCCGGCATGCCGAGGGAGCAGCTAAAATCAGAAATGGGCCTGGCATCAAATGTGTTCGATGCCCTGATTTCACGCATGGCAGCCGGCGATGTCCTCATCGAAACCGGCGCCAAACTGCATCTATCCGGCCACGCCGTGCAGTTTACACAAAAGCAGCAAACCCAGATCGACTCACTCCTGAAAGCCTTTCACGCATCGCCCTATTCACCGCCTTCAGTCAAGCAGTGCGCCGAGGAGATTGGCGAGCCGCTTTTACAGGCATTGATTGAAACCGGTCAATTGATCCAATTAAGCGAGGATGTGCTGTTCGAGCACCCTGTATATGAAGAAATGCAAACTGCCGTCATCGACCACATCAAAGAATACGGCAGCATCACCCTGGCTGAACTGCGGGATAAGTTCGACACGAGCCGCAAATATGCCGTTGCGGTCCTCGAATATCTCGATCAGACCGGGATCACCTTACGGCGCGACGACAAACGCGTTTTAAGGCGCCCAAGATAAGTCCGCAGCACACGCCAATCAATCATCCTCTTCAACATTTCTCCTCCCCATAACCGCATCAAATCAACGACTTTTCTCATCAGTCACATTGAAATTTACGGTAAAATAGTGAAGCACTCACCAATCATTTAACCAAAGGAGAGATCCAAGTTATGCGATGGAAAATTTTACTCACAGACGGTCTTGCCCCAATAGATGACCAGGAACTGCTGGCAAAGGTTGACCTTGATGATCGAAAAGGCATAACCGCTGAAGAACTGCTGGAAGTGATTGCAGATTACGACGCAGTGATCGTGCGCGGCCGCACAAAAATCACAGAGGAAGTCCTTGCTGCCACCGAGAACCTGAAACTTGTCGGACGGATGGGCGTTGGCGTGGATAACATCGACCTGAAAGCCGCCAAGGCACACGGAGTCACCGTGGTAAACGCCCCGGTGGCAACCACCGTGTCGGTCGCTGAACTCACCATGGGGTTAATGCTAAGCTTGATTCGTGGGATCGCCAAAGCCGATGCAGGCATGAAAACGGGCGAATGGCTTAAGAAAGAACTGGTCGGCACTGAGCTTTACCAAAAGACCCTGGGCGTGATCGGTTTTGGTCACATCGGCGAAGAGGTGGGGAAGAGAGCCATGGCTTTCTGCATGCGCGTGATTGCCTGTGACCCGGTCCGCTCCGCAGAGGAAGTTAAAGCTGCTGGGGCAGAACCCGTCGAATTCGAAGACCTCCTCCAACAGGCTGACATCATCACCATGCACATCCCGCATATCGAACCCACGCATCACCTGCTTAATGAAGCTGCATTCAAATTGATGAAGGATAACGTGCTGATCGTCTGCGCGGCCCGCGGCGGTGTGATTGACGAAAGCGCGCTGTTGGCTGCCCTCGACAGCGGCAAAGTGGCTGGCGTCGCGCTGGACGTGTTTGAAAAGGAACCTCCTGGTGCAGAGCGATTGCCCATGCACCCCAAAGTGGTCGCTACGCCCCACATTGGCGCACAGACCAAAGAAGCCCAGTTGCGTGCCGGGCACGATATCGTCTCTGAAGTGGTTGCCGGTTTAGATGGCAAACCCCTGCGCTGGAAAATTGTCTGATCAGAATGACAGAGCCATCATTAAATTTGGCTCATTATTCACATAAAAGGAAGAAACATGTCTGATAAACCTGAAATTTCACCCAAAATGCAAAATCTTTACGATTTAGCCGCCGAATTAGATGATCTGGGTCACATCGCCGCCCTGTTGGGATGGGACCAGCAAGTGAATATGCCCCATGGCGGGGCAGAAGAACGCGGGCTGCAGTCCGCCGCCATCGGACGCATCATGCACGAAAAATTCACCTCTGATGAAGTCGGCCAGCTCATCGACGATCTCGTAGAAGAGGTCGGAGACCTGAACGCAGAAACCGACGAAGCTCGCGCCATCAAGGTAGCGAAACGAGTCTATGAAAAACAAACCAAAGTGCCCCTGCCCATGCTGATGGAGCAAATCAAGGTCACCACCATGGCACATCAAGCCTGGGAAGAAGCCAAAGCGAAATCTGATTTTTCAATCTTCCAGCCTCTCCTTGAGAAGATTGTCGATCTGCGTAAACAATATGCTGACCTTTTCAAACCCTATGACCATGTTTACGACCCGCTGCTGGATGACTTTGAGCCCGGGATGAAAACCGCAGAAGTCAAAGAGATTTTCAACAAACTGCGCCCCCAGCAAGTTGAATTGCTGCAAGCCATCGCGGAAAAAGAACCACCTGATAATTCCTTCCTCAAACAGCACTACGATGAAGACTTACAGGAAACCATTGGGCGTTATGTCATCACCCGCTTTGGATATGATTGGAATCGGGGCCGATTAGACCTGGCTGCGCACCCCTTCACGACGGAATTTGGCCAGGGCGATGTGCGCATCACCACCCGCTATCTCAAGGACGATGCCGGTTCTGCCCTGTTCAGCACCATGCATGAAGCCGGACACGCCATGTATGCACAGGGTGTCCCCCCGAAATACCGCCGGCACCCGCTCAGCGGCGCCGCGTCCCTCGCCATCCATGAGTCCCAGTCCAGACTGTGGGAGAACCTGGTCGGGCGCAGCAAGGAATTCTGGTCCTTCTTCTATCCCTCCCTGCAAATGCTCTTCCCGCAATATCTTGGGAATGTCAGCGAGACTGATTTCTACCGCGGTATCAACCGGGTTGAGCCGTCCTTCATCCGTGTAGAAGCCGACGAGGCGACCTACAACATGCACATCATGCTCCGCCTCGAAATCGAGATCGGGTTAATGGAAGGCACGATTGCTGTGGGTGACCTGCCGGAAATTTGGAACACCAAGATGCAAGACTACCTGGGCATCACCCCGCCGGATGTTGCCCGGGGTGTGCTGCAAGATGTGCATTGGTCAGGCGGGATGATCGGCTACTTCCCGACCTATGCCCTTGGCAACCTGGCTTCCGTGCAGTTATGGGATAAGATGCTGGAAGAGAACCCAAACATCCCGGATGAGATCGCACAGGGCAAATTCGACACCATTTTGGGTTGGATGCGTGAACACATCCACCAATATGGCAGCAAGTTTGAGCCGCAGGAGCTGATGCTCAAAGCCACCGGCAGCAAGATCACGCCCGAACCTTACATTCAATATCTCAAAACAAAATACGGCGAGATTTATAATCTCTAATTTAATTTAAACGCTAAGTCTCAAAGGCCGCCCCTTTAATGAGGCGGCCTTTTCGCGTGCGGCAAGGATTGATTGTATAATTTAACCATGCTGACCAAACTTAGGATTAGCCTGTTGTTTTGCCTGTTGGCGGCTTTTTGCCTGCTGCCGCCTGAAGGCAGCCTGGCACAGCCCTCCCCAGCCATTTCAATCCTCAGTCCCGGAGAAGGCGCTACGCTCACCTCCCCAATCCTGCTGGATGCAGAGGTAGTGGCTGACCCGGAGGGTTTGATCCGCGTGACGCTGCTGGACCACAATGGTAACCCGCTCGCACGGCAATTACTGCGTGTGAGCCCGGGGGATGATCGTTACCCGTCCGCGTTCAGATCAGAAATTCTCTTCGAAATCCCCGCCGATAGCACCCATGCCCTGATGAAGCTTGAAACATTAGATACAAAACACCGGCCGATCAACCTGCGGTCTGTCAACCTCAACCTGACTTCCAGCGGCATTTCAAGCCCTGGGGCACACACATCTCAATCATCCTGGGTGGTAATTGACAATCCTGCTGAAATGGCGGTCCTCGAAGGCGGACGGTTCCAAATCAAGGGTTCGGTCGTACCCATTACACAAAACCCGATCTTCTTTGAACTGGTCACTGAAGGTGACCGCGTCGTCGGTTCGGCGCAGTTAGCTGTTATAAATCCAGATGAGATGATCGAGTTTGACATCCCTATTACCTACACCTACATCAAAGGACTGACCGATGTGCGCCTTGTGATCAGGCAGTCCAACACCACCTATGGGGCAGTCATTATCCTGGATAGCCTCCCCCTTCAATTGTTACCCTGAAAGATCAAACCCCCAAAAACCATCCTTCGCACTCTGTCCCTACTATGCCCGGTAATTTCATTCAAGGTATAATTGGGAACGTTGCCAGGGATGGTAACACTGTCTTAAGTTGGAGGCTCACATGGCTGAAAAATATGATGTGATCGTGATTGGCGCCGGCATTGTCGGCAGTATGGTGGCGCGTTTTCTTTCTAAGTATGAGCTGGATATCCTGATGATTGAAAAAGAGGTGGATATCGGGATGGGCACCAGTTCAGCGAACTCCGCCGCCGTTCATGCGGGTTATGATGCGGTCCCGGGCAGCAACAAGGCGATCACCAATGTGATGGCTGTGGAGATGTGGCCCCAGCTCTCAGAAGAATTGGGCATCGCTTATGAACGCTGCGGGGACTATGTGGTCGCTGTCAGCGATGCCGATATGCAGGTATTGGAAGAACTGCTGGACCGTGGCCGTCAAAACGGCGTCCCCGGGATGGAGATCATCAGCGGTGAGGAGATGCGCCGTAGAGAACCCCTGATCCGTCCGGACACCATCGGCGCACTATGGGCACCCACCGGCGGAATCAGCGATCCCTTCGCGGCCAATATCGCTGCTGCGGAAAACGCCGTGATGAACGGCGTTGAAATCAAACTTTGCACAGCCTTTGAAGATTTCATCATGGAAGGCGATCAAATCACCGGCATCCGCACCAACCAGGGTGACTTCGCTTGCCGCTGGGTGGTGAATGCAGCAGGCCTATATGCCGACGAGGTGATGCACAAAGCCGGCGTCCGTCCAGATTTCAAGATCCGCCCCCGCCGGGGTGAATACCTGATCCTCGACAAGGCTGATTTCCAACTGACACAAAACACCATCCTCTTCCCAACGCCTTCCGATAAAGGAAAGGGTATTCTGGTTGCTTCAACCCTGCACGGCAACGTGATCGTCGGCCCAAATGCTAATTTCGTTGACTCCAAAGAAAACAAAGAGATGACCAAAGAGGGGATTGAAGAGATCTGGTCGGGCGGGAAGACCCTCGTCCCAAGCGTCAACCGTAGGCACATCATTGCAGAGTTTGCGGGCCTGCGCGCCACAGGCAATGCCCCCACACCCAACCCGGACATCGATTACAACCAGGATTTCATCATCGAGATTCCGGACAAGGTCAAAGGTTTGGTCAACCTGGGCGGGATCGAATCCCCCGGTTTCACATCAGCACCCGCCATTGCCGTCAAAGTGATTGATCAGCTAAAAGGTGCAGGCGAAAATCTGGTTGAAAAGTCTAATTGGAACCCGATCCGAAAAGCCCGTCCTGTTTTCAGGCACCTGACCCGTGAAGAACAGGCTGCACTGATTGCTGAAAAACCCGCTTATGGCAGAATCGTCTGCCGTTGCGAAAACGTGGCTGAAGGCGAAATCCTGGCAGAAATCCATGCACCGATCCCGGCAGATACCTATGATGCCATCAAGCGCCGCACCTGGTTGGGCACCGGCCGCTGCCAGGGTGGGTTCGACATGCCGCGGGTGGTCAGCATCCTCTCCGAAGAGCTGGGTCTCTCACCGGAGGAGGTCACCAAGAAGGGCAAAGGGTCTGAACTGCTCTTCCGGCAAACCAAAGATGTCACGCAAGACCATCTGACCGTGGAGGACTTGATATGAAACACAACTACGATGTGATCGTCATCGGCAGCGGTCCCGGCGGTTTGGCAGCAGCTATTGCCGCCAAAGAAAACGGTGCACAGGATGTATTGATCATCGAACGCGATTTAGAACTGGGCGGCATTCTTTTACAATGTATCCACAACGGGTTCGGCCTTGAGCTCTTCGATCAGGATATGCCCGGCCCTGCTTATGCCCAGCACTTTATCGAAAAAGTCAAAGGGCTTGGCATCCACACCTTGATGGACACCATGGTGCTGGATATCACACCAGAGCGCAAGGTTTATGCGATCAACAAAGATCAGGGCTATATTGACCTTTCCGCACGCGCCATCGTGTTGGCCATGGGCTGCCGCGAACGGACCCGCGCCCAGATTTTATTGCCCGGTGCACGCCCTGCCGGTGTTTATACCGCCGGCACAGCCCAGCGCTTTGTGAATGTGGAAGGCCAGATGCCCGGCGAAAAGTTTGTGATCCTCGGTTCAGGCGATATCGGCATGATCATGGCGCGCCGCCTGACGATTGAAGGCGCCAAGGTGGAACGCGTGCTTGAGATCATGCCCTACCTCACCGGACTGACACGCAATTATGTGCAGTGCCTGCTCGATTACGGCATCACCCTCCAAAAGCAGCGCACAGTTAACCGCATTATCGGCAATGACCGCGTGGAGGCGATCGAAGCGGTCAGCGTGGATGAGCACTGGATCCCAATCCCAAACTCCAAAGAGATCATCCCCTGCGACACCTTGCTGCTGTCTGTGGGCTTGATCCCCGAAAATGAGCTTTCGAAGAAAGCCGGCGTTTTGCTGGACCCGGTCACCAACGGCCCCTTCGTCGATGACCGCTTTATGACCAATGTACCCGGCATCTTTGCAGCAGGTAATGTGGTGCATGTCTATGACCTGGTCGATTGGGTGACCGAAGCAGGGTATGTCGCCGGCAAAGGCGCAGCTCAATTCGCCCAGGCTGAAAAAATCAAAGCCGGCGAGCAAATCCAACTCAAAACTGGCGAAAACATCCGCTATGTCGTCCCCCATAAGTTGGAAAAAGCGCACCTGGCAGAGGATGAAGTTCGCCTGCAGATGCGCGCCATCACCCCGATTGAAGAACGGGTGTTGGTCACCGTAGAAGATCAAAACGGCGAGGTGATTGCCAAAAAGGCAGAAGCCTACGCGCGGCCGGGCGAGATTCTCTCGCTAAGCATCAAGCCCCAGGCTTATGATGCTGTGCAGCAAGCAACTGGGCTGATGGTTAATGTGCGCAAACGCTGAAAAATTATTGGTATTGAAGAAAGGAAGAACCCATGGCTGAAACCAGTGAAATCATTTGTGTGGCCTGCCCTAAGGGATGTGCGCTGCAAGTTAAACACGAAGGCAAAGATGTGATCGAAGTGATCGGTGCTGGGTGCCGGCGAGGTAAAGAATATGCCATTTGCGAGCTGCAAGACCCGCGTCGGATGGTCGCCTCCACCGTCAAAGTGAAAGGCGGATTGCATCCGCTGGTTCCGGTCTATACCCGAGAAGGCTTCCCTAAGCCGCTCATCCCTCAACTTGCGCAAAAACTGCGCGAGGTTGAAGTGCCTGCGCCGGTCAAGATCAACCAGGTGGTATTACAAAACGCCCTCGGCACCGGCATTGACGTGATCGCCAGCCGGGACATGCCCAAAGTAGATTGAAACCATCCTGAACCAAAAGAATATTTTTAACGCCTCGATTGCATCAACCGGGGCGTTTTTTCTTATAAAACATCCCCGAAGGAAATGCCTTCGGGGATATTTATTTATTCCATTTCAATCTGTTTGGCAAATCAATCGTTCTGAGCTGCCTTTTGCTTCCGCCCATGCATAAAGAACAGGTAATACATGGCAATCGCGATCACATACAGTGTGATCGTGCCCAGGAACGATGGTGAAAAGCCATAACTCACCTGGAGCATACCGCTGATCACGGGGCTGAAAGCCCGCCCGAAGCTGTGCACCATGCTGTTCAGGCTGGCTACCATCGCCCGTGATTCTGCATCAACCTGTTCCATCACAAAGGTCTCATAAACGGGTGAGCTCATATTCATCAATGTCAGACGGATGAAGTAAGCCAGCGCACTGAGGCTGAACAATGGCGAGAAACCTAATAAGATCAGGAATGGGATCGAGATAGCCTGCGTAAAGACCACAACCTTGATCTTGCCAAAACGATCTGCAAATGCCGGCGCCAAGATCAACCCGACACCCATCGCTAATGAGCCCCAGGCGAACATCGTGCCGATCACGGGGTCCGGCTGATTGTGCACTTTGCTGAAGAAGATATTCATGAAGGGCATGATCAGACCCGCCCCAATCGATGTGATAAACATCGGTAACAGCAATTTGGTGAGCATCCCCGGGTTCTCACGGGCATAGGTCAGCGGTGCAAACACAGTCACTTCTTCGGAGGGGAGAATATTGCTCTTCAGTAATAAGCGCGGGATGACTGCGAGGATCACCAGCACGCCTGCTACGCCAATCGCCCAGGCATAAGCCTGTGTGCTGACCGGGCTGACTTCAAAAATGCCGCCAAACCAGGTGGGCAGATAACCGCCAATCCAATCGCCAACGGAAAAAGCCGCCATTCGCAACCCCGAGCCGATGCTGAACAAATAAGTCCGTTCAACCTCGCCGCTGTTTTCCATCAAGAATGGCCCATTGGTCACAGCACCTAAACTTGATCCAACCCCCATCAAAATATTCATGGCGATCAGCATGGGAACAGAGGGGAAAAGTACCATTAACAAGATGGACGAACCCGTCACCAGGCCTGAAATCACCAGGGACCGCTTTCGTCCCAACATGTCCGCCAGGTAACCCATGGGCAGCGCCACTATCAGGGTTGACATGCTGCTGACGGTTGAAAGCAGGCCCATCAGCGTTTCATCATAGCCCATGCTGCGCAGAAAGAAATTGAACAGGATCCGGTGCACACCGAAACCGGCACCATAGATCATGATGCTGATCAGATACTTACGGGCATTCGGTCGAAAAGCCCTTACACGTTCAAGATAGGTTTTAATCACACCATTTTCAGGGGTTTGCTCTGTTGTTTCCTTGATTTCCAAGATCAATCTCCTGATAAAAATGCCCTGAAGTGTTCAACGGTGGCATTCACCCCATCCATACGCAGAGCATATTGGCGCTCAGCCTCCGGCGACACGGTCACCTGCACCATGCCAGCCAGACGTAAATTATGCAAATGATAAGTTACCGTTGGGGGGCGCAGGCGCAAAATCTTGCTCAGTTCACTGGGCGTGGATGGTCCCTCCAGCAGGTAGCGTAAGATGCGCAGCCGCGTAGGGTCAGCCAGCGCTTTTAAAGCATTCAGCAAATCTTCAGGCACCAGGTCTCCCGGAACGAGCGCCATGCCATCCGGCCGTGCGCCAAACAGCACAATCGCTTTTTGTTCATTCAGCCTGCTGAAAAACATGAATGGCGCGCCCCAGAATGACGGCGCAAGGACAAGGGTTGAGACTTCCGAAATCCAATCCATGCGTACACCTGCTGATAATTTCTCAAGCAGAGTCAGCACATCTGTTGTTTCAGACATCTCCTGGGCTTTGGTTAACGCAGTTTCTTGCGCGGGGATGATGCGGATTTCTTCCTCCTGGTAGAAGTTTTCCACATACGCCTTGAGTGCATCCAGCAGATCAATACCAAATTGCTTACGGTCCACCCAAGCGTCAAACAATGCCCTGATCACCTGCCTAGTAGCACGGTTTTGGGGGCGGTAGCCTTCTTTGATTTGTGCTTCAGTTGCCGCAGTTAGGCGTTGTTTTCCGTCCAGCGAGAGCAGCAGGTCCCGGTAAGCCCGCCTCGTCTCTGAATTGATTGATCCGAAATAAATCGCGGGCAAACGGTCCTCTGGGGGGAGTGATTCGAGCACCTCGATCACCACTGCGGCATCCTTGGGTTCGGGCAATTCATAAATAAAGCGCAAAGGGACATTCAAAAATTTTTGGGTCTGAACCAGCACGTCCCGCAGGTGGATGGGCAGGCGCGAGCGCACACCTGCTGCCCATGAAGGGCGCAGACCAAATTCTTCAGGTTCGTGCAATATCGATAGGCTGACAAACAAATCATACGCGCTGCCTTTGTCCCAAATGAGTTGTGGTTGTTGATCCATAAAAACCTCTTTAAGTGATTAATTGAATTACAAATGATCAGGGTTCAGACCTTTTGGGGGGAAGAAATAACTTCTAATCACATTCTGTCTTCCATCGCTTTATTAGATGAACACCTAATCGGTTAGATATTAGTCTAACCAAACCAATTTGTCAAGCGCAGGAAAGATTAAATTCAGTTTTGAGTAGGCTGTCTTCCCCCTGCCGTGATTTGCTTTAATTAACGGAACGGTTATAATCCCTGTATGCCAAAAAAGCGATGGGATACACCCAAAAAGAAGAAAAATACAGCCCTCAAGATCATTTTGATCCTGATTGGCGGGATCGCCCTGATGGCGGCGCTATACCAATTCCCACCCATACATGACCGTCTCTATTGGCGCTTCGCTAATATTCGGGCGGATATCTTCTATTTCTTCAACCCCCCAGAGGAAACCTCCTTCTCGCCCGGGCAGCAGGAACAAATGGAAGTGATCGTCCAGAGCACGCAAACCGCCATGGCGCCTACAGCAACTGCCACACTGGTGCCGTCGCTCACACCGACGAACTTTGTCAGCCCGACGCCCACCGCCACCCTCACACCAACACCCTCCCCAACACCAATCCCGGACCAGGTTCGCCTAAATGGCGTGGTGCATGAATTCCAAAAATTCAACAACTGCGGCCCTGCAAACCTGTCTATGGCACTATCCTATTGGGGATGGGAAGGCGACCAGTTGGTCACAGCAGCATGGCTCAAGCCCAGGATGGAAGACCGCAATGTGATGCCCTATGAGATGGTGGACTACGTCAATACACAGACAAATTTTAGAGCCCTCCTGCGCTGGGGCGGCGATCTTGACATCATCAAGCAGTTTGTTGCGGCTGGATTCCCAGTGATCATCGAAAAAGGCTTTGAAGAAGAAGTGGCACAAAAAGCCTGGATGGGTCATTATGGCGTGATCACCGCCTACGACGAGGAAAAACAAACCTTTCTCATCCAGGATTCCTATGTGGCAGCCGACTATTCCAATCCCTACGAGAAAGTCGAACGCCATTGGCGCTCGTTCAATTATGCCTACATCATCATCTACCCGCCAGACCGCGAGGCAGAGGTTCTGTCAATCCTTGGTCCCCATGCGGATGAGGTTTACAACTATCAGCAGGCCGCACAAAAAGCATTGGAAGAGATCGAGGTCCTTTCCGACCGTGAACTGTTCTTTGCCTGGTTCAATTATGGGACAAACCTGATGTATTTGGGCGATTATTACGGCTCAGCCCAGGCATACGATCAGGCTTATGAGATCTATGCGGATCTGTCTGCCAAGCCCTGGCGCATCACCTGGTATCAGACCGGGCCTTATTTTGCCTACTTTTACACGGGGCGCTACCAGGATGTGATCGACCTGGCGGATATCACCCTCAGTTACTCCTCTGCGCAACCCGCCATCGAGGAATCATGGGTTTGGCGCGGACGTGCCAAAGTCGCCCTCGGGGATATCGAAGGCGGGATTGAAGATTTCAGAACTGCCCTGGAATGGCACCCGGACTGGTGGGTGGCTGAACAGGAATTAATTAACTTAGGTGTTACACCTTAACATCGTGAACGAAATCCCCCCACGCCGGGGGATTTTTTAAAAGTTGCAAATCAACCCTGTTAAAATTATAATAATTAATATAAACAATATCGAAATAACCACTAACTAAAGGAGATGCGCTTATGTTCCACAAATTGACCCAAAAAATTGATAACCACCTGCACTTTGACCATGTTGACGCCCATTGTGATATCCCCTGCGGCATTTACGATCCGCACCAGGCGATCATTGGTGCCCTGACCGTGATCCGCATGGTGGACCTGATTGATGACTTCGTCAAGACACACGACAAGGTTGAAACAGCCGAGTTCATCAACAGCATGTCACGCTATGTTGCTGTCAAAGAAGAACACGCTGAACTGACCAAACACGAAATCCGTGTGATCTGGGGCGACTTTATGAAAACCCCGCACACCGAGGAATATCCCCAATTGAACGAGCTGGTTCACAAGATCATGCAGCTCGGCTCAAAAGCCCGGCAGTCCGTTGACCGGGAGACATCGGTGGCTTTGCTTCAGGCTGTCAATGAATTTGCGGAGATCTTCTGGCAAATCAAGGGCATCAAAACCAAGCGCGTTAAGGCGCCCTATTCCGTCAGTGAAGAGATCGTTGTACCCGAACTCTAATTGCTTTTAAAATTTTACAAAATCCGCGGTCACAGCCTGCACCCTGACTTCAAAGATGGTGACTACGTTTTGGCCGCGGGTTTTCCTTTACCTATCAATAAGATCCGGGTTGGTGATGTGATCGTCTTTCATCAACCCGGTTTAGGCACCCTGATCAAACGCGTGCAAACCGTCCTGAATGGGGGATCAGCCTTTGATGTGCGCGGCACACAGATCAACAGCACCGACAGCCGGGATTATGGCCCTGTGACACGTGAGGCAATCAAGGGCAAAGTCATCTGGCACATCCATAAACCCTAATTCGCACAAGGAACCCAAACGCCCCGTGAAAGCAGATCTGCTCTTACTCATTACAGCCATCATCTGGGGTTTTGCTTTTGTCGCCCAGCGCATGGGCATGGACCATATGGGGCCGTTTACGTTTAACGCCCTGCGCTTCACCTTAGGCGGGTTGTCACTGCTGCCTGTCCTTTTTCTCACACGCCGCAAAACCAAGCAACATTCATTATTGCCATTTAAACAATCTTTGATGCCCGCGATGCTAATCGGTTTGGCGTTGTTTGCCGGCGCCTCGCTGCAGCAAATTGGCCTGGTAGGTACCACGGCAGGCAAAGCGGGTTTCATCACCGGTTTATATGTGATATTGGTGCCCCTGTTGGCGTTGTTGTGGGGTAAACGCACCCACCTTGCACATTGGGCAGGCGCCATCTTGGCTGCCATCGGGCTGTACTTCCTCTCCGTTAGGGGTGACCTGACAGTATCAACATTCGACCTGATCGTCCTTGCAGGGGCGTTCATGTGGGCGGTACATGTGCACCTGATTGCGCGCTACTCAGCCCAGGTTGGGCCGATCCGACTTTCTATCATGCAATTTTTGATCTGCGGTGTGCTCAGCACAATCGCTGCCCTGATATTTGAAGCACCGACCATCACCGCCATCACCGATGGCATCTGGCCGATCCTTTACGGGTCATTCTTATCCGTCGGCCTGGCTTACACCCTGCAGGTCGTTGCCCAACGCACTGCTGACCCCACCCACGCGGTGGTGATCCTCAGCATGGAAGGCGCATTTGCCGCTTTGGGCGGATGGCTTGTGCTGAACGAAATCCTCACCTTCAGAGACCTGGGCGGGAGCGCCTTGATTTTAGCCGGCACCCTGATTTCGCAATTTCTTGGCAAGGGTGAAACGTAAAACCGCACTGGTTGCCGTTCGGGGTTGGTTTGTTTTGCGTGTAAAATATTCATATCACGTTCCTAAATCCTCACCCATGGAGCAGCCATGTCCCCTTCTGACACGATCAAATCATTAGCCTGGCGGCGAAACCTGGCCGATCCCCTCCCGCGCAAGCCCAGGCCAATGCGCATCACGCCCAAACTGCTGTGGCATATGCTGCCCGGCATCTGGCGCATTAACCGCTGGGCGCGGCAGTTGCGGCGCACGGGGCGCAGACCCCTGTTCGACCTGGTGATGGGAGGCTTTCCGGTTGAGCCGGATAAAGGCGTGCCTTTGGGTGGGTTAGGCGGCGGGACGATCACACGCGGTATCAGCGGCGACTTCAACCGCTGGGCGCTCAAACCCGGCGATTATACCTATGGGGCAGTCACCGCCGACCAGTTTTCCCTGTTCGTCGAACGGGAAGGCGCCCCGCCACAAGCCGTGGTGCTCAATCCCACCATGCCCGCAGGAAAACATCTGCGAAATTGGGGCTGGGGACTTTCCCCTTCAAAAGTAACTTATCGCGCCCTGTTCCCTCGCGCCTGGCATGATTACGATGAACCCGTTGAAGGCATCCACCTTACCTGCCGGCAGGTCTCACCAGTCATCCCCCACAATTACACCGACTCCAGCCTGCCTATCAGCACCTTCGTCTGGATGGTTGAAAACAAAGCAGAAACGAGTGCCTCGGTCTCATTGATGTTTTCCTTCCAGAACGGTGCCGGCATTGAAAATGATTTTGCCGGGGGGCACAGCAACCATCTAATTGCTGATGAAAGTGACCCGGATCAAGTGGTCGGAATTGCCCTGAACCACATCCACCGGCACCCCAAGCCGCTTGAGGTAGGGCAAAAGCTCTCGCAGCAGACCCGGTATGAAGACCCGCTCACATTTGCCATCGGCGCACTAAAAACAGAGGATATCGCAATCAGTTACCAGACGCGGTTTTTCACCAATACCGCCTCTTCCGATCTCTGGGAGGACTTCTCACAGGACGGGCAATTGAGCAATACGATTGACGAGTCGCCATCACCTGCCGGTGAGGCGATCGGCGGCGCAATCTGTGCACAGGTACTGGTGCCCCCCGGCGAAAGACGCCAGATCGTTTTCGCACTGGTCTGGGATATGCCAATTGCACGCTTTCCGGAAGGTACTGGCTGGTACCGGCGCTATACAAAGTTTTACGGCCGAGAAGGGGATGCCGCCCCTGCATTGCTCAGAGATGCCCTGACTCACTATGAAACGTGGGAAACTGAGATAGATGCCTGGCAGATGCCAATTATGACCGATGATGCACTGCCGCTGTGGTACCGGCAAATGCTGTTTAACGAAACCTATTACCTGGTGGATGGCGGTACGCTGTGGACAGCAGGCTGGGATGAGTCTCCTGATTCGGAGAATGAACCCTTGCCCGAACCGGAATTCGGGCATTTTGGCTACCTCGAAAGCCATGAATACCGCATGGTTAACACCTACGACGTGCATTTTTCCGCGTCCTTTGCGCTGGCGATGTTATGGCCTAAGCTTGAACTGAGCATCCAGCGGGATTTTGCGTCTGCACTTGAGATAAAAGATGATGAGGTCTTCACCTATTCCTTCTCGGGTGCCAGAGCGCCTCGCAAAGTGCAGCACGCCATCCCCCACGACCTAGGGTCATCCCTTGAAGACCCATGGGTGAAGATCAATGCCTATAACGCCCAGGATGTCTCGCGCTGGAAGGACCTCAACCCGAAATTCGTTCTGCAGGTCGCCCGGGATTACGTTCTGACCAAAGACAAAGCCTTCCTCAACGAGGTTTGGCTTGCCGTCACGGACGCCATCGCCTATATGGACCAGTTCGACAAAAATGGTGACGGCATGATCGAAAACGAAGGTTTTCCAGATCAAACCTATGACGTATGGTCCGCCGAGGGCGTCAGCGCGTATACCGGCGGGTTGTGGCTGGCATGCCTGCAAGCAGCGGCAAGCCTGGCTGAAGAAATGCTCCAGCCAGACCTGGCAATAGCCTACCGCCAGCGCTTTACCCGTGCACAAAAAGTCTATGAAAAAGCACTGTGGAACGGTGAATACTACAATTACGAATCAGGCGGCAGCAAACACCACAACAGCATCATGGCAGACCAGCTTGCCGGTCACTGGTATAGTCTGGCTTGCGGCTTTGGGGGTGTTGTGCCCACAGATCATGCGCAATCCGCCATGAAGACAATCTTTAACTTTAATGTGTGCAAGTTCAAGAACGGGCGCCTGGGTGCGATGAACGGGATGCGTCCAGATGGGACACTTGATAAAACCGGCATGCAGTCTATGGAAATTTGGACGGGAACGACTTTTACAGCCGCAGCAGCCATGCTGCAGGCGGGAATGACCGAGGAAGCCTTTGAGACCGCAAAGGGCGTTTACAACATGGTTTATGAAGACTATGGGCTGTGGTTCCAGACGCCCGAAGCGATGAGCGCATACGAAAGCGTGCGCGCCATCAGCTATATGCGTCCTCTGGCGATCTGGGCGATCCAATGGGAGCTTGAAGCGCGTTCGGCTCGGCAAACCAAATCGTAAGTTAATTCAACCAAACGCCAATCATAGGGATGCCCCTTAATTTAACCTCTGTTTATGGCTATAATTACGGTTAAGATGTTCATTTAACCAAAATAGAGATAGGCATGTAAGTGACGTTTACGGCATTCACTGAAACTGCCTCGGCCCTTCTGGGGCTGAGGATGACCAAAGATCAAATCGAATCACTCAAGATTTTTGAAGACGAATTATTAACCTGGAACGAACGCATCAGCCTGACCGCTATCCGGGATGCAGAGGGCGTAAGGATCAAGCACTTTCTAGACTCCTTAACCATATTGCTCGCCTGGGATCGCCAGACCCCGCCCAAAAACCTGATCGATGTCGGCACCGGTGCCGGATTCCCCGGATTGGTTCTAAAACTCGTCTGGCCGGGCACGCAGGTCACACTGGTTGAATCCGTTCACAAGAAAGCCGATTTCTGCGCTCACATTGTTGAGAAATTAGGCTTGGAGGGTGTGACCATCCTGCCTGAAAGGGCAGAAACCGTCGGACAAAACCCGGCTCACCGCCAATCTTACGACCTGGCAGTCGCACGAGCGGTCGCGCGGATGCCAATCCTGATGGAATACCTGCTGCCCCTGGTGCACCGGAATGGGATGGTGATGGCCATGAAGGGTGAGTCTGCCCCAGCGGAGACCCAGGAAGCCGAAAACGCCATCCGGCTGACAGGCGGCCGCCTCAACCGGCTGGTGCACATCCAGTTACCGGGCGTGGTTGAGGAGCGGTTTATTGTGGTCGTTAACAAGATCGCCCATACCCCCGATGAATACCCCCGTCGAACAGGTGCACCCGCAAAGACTCCCCTGGTTTAATCATTTATTTGTGTTTTCTTAATGTAGTAAACTTATAAAACAATGATAGACCAATTTAAAAGAAATAATGACAAACAAGAAGAAATTGACCGCTGCCTGAGACTGATCCAATCCAGAAACCCTCGTGACCGGTCTTATGCTGCGAAGCGATTGGGGGAATTGAAAGCCAGGCCTGATATCCTGATGTCTTTGATGGAAGACCCCAATGGGTTTGTCCGTTCCGCTGCCGCTGAAGCCTTGGGTCGTTCTATTGAATTGCCTGCGCCGGAAGTGATCTCCCATTTGTTGGCTGCCATCGATGACCCGAACAACTATGTCTGCGCCGCAGCTGTCAATTCATTGGGACTGCTCGAAGCCAAAGGAGCGGTCAACCAGGTTGAAGCCTGTCTGACCGACACCCATCCGATTATCGTTCAGGCGGCTATCCTCGCGCTGGCCAGAATAGACCCCGACCTGATCAAGGACAGGCTGACTGAGCTCATCCAATCGGACGAATACCTGATCCATCTGGCAGCCACCCGGGCTTGCGGCTGGCTTTTACATCGCCCCTGCGGGCCGTTTATTCTCAAAGCCCTCAAAAACTTTATGGATGCTGGCGACCAGGAAGATCTCAAACTGCCCAAACTCTACATCGAAGTGCTGGCAAAATTGGGCACCAAGGAAGCCATCCCCACCTTGGTGGAAATTGCCGAACACGAGGTTGGTCTGCGCGGTGTTGCGGTCGAAGCCCTGATTGAGATGAATGCCGAAGAAGCCGCAGCGATTCTCTCCCCCCTGTTGAGCGACCCAAGCAACCGGCTGCGCCGCAACCTGATTGAGATGATGATGCAGGCAGATTACGCAGCAGCGCTGCCCCTTGTGCGCCCCTTGCTGAAAGATAGTGCCATCACCGTGCGCGAAACGGCATTGGCGGCTGTGTCAAAATGGGGAGACAGGGTGTCGGTTGAGGATGTGCGCAACATTGCCTTCAACGACCCCAACCCATTCGTTCGCCCCCAAGCAGTGATCACGCTCACAAATCTGTTGGGGCAGGATGCCCTGCCAGACCTGGTGGATCTTTCAGAGGACTTGAACTTACATGTGCGTAGAGCTGTCGCGCAGAGCCTGGCACAAATCGAACACCTCACACCGGATGGTAAAGCTGCATTGCTCAGGTTGGCAGATGATGAAGACACTGCTGAGTTCGCCCGAGAAGCCTTGCAGGTGCACGACCTGAGCGCCGTCAAACCCATGCCAGAAAAAACACCGAAGATGCGTGCACCTTTCCCTGAAGCGCTGCAAGAACAAAGAGATTTATTGTTGACTATGCTCGAGGATTGGCAGGAATCCCTGCCAGATTTACAGAAACATTTTTCACTTGAGGAATTGGCGGATGTTGACCAGGCGCTTTCAACATTGATCGTTTACCTTCGAGAGGCCACCGATTAATCACAGCAATTTAAAATCCATACTTCTTTAGCAGTTCCTTCAGATCAGCGGGGTCATCAACCCAAACTTCTGTATAGCCGCAATTGACACAGCAATACCGGGTGACATTAATCGTCTTGAACGAGGAAGGCGGTTTCGCGCCACTGAGCATGGATGGCGGTTCCAGACCCTCGGGTATCCGGAGGATCTCCTGTGAGCGGCATTTAGGGCAGTGTAAATCTTTCATGTGCTGATAGACCTTTCACATCAAATTTGCGGGTTTGAAACCTTGAATTATCCTGCCCTTATCATAGGTGATTCTGCCTATCAAAAACTCACAAAATCTATTTTTTAATCAGGGAAGCCAAATTGGTCGGGCACCGTAGTCGATAATCTGCCTGCTCTCAAGCGATTCCCAATCCCAATACCAGATGGAGAGCTGCTCTTCAGACCGTCCCAGGTCATATTGCTGGTAAACCAGCCCTGTCCCCCACGGATCCCACTGGTAGGCTGAATAAGTCGCTGTGGGGTCATCAGCCACCGTCAAGAAACCTTTACCCTTCAAGTTCAAAACCCATAAAGCCTTTGAAATTGCCGAATTTACGGGACGCAGCCCTGCAGCCACCCACTCACCATCAGGAGACCAGCGCGGTTGACTGAATTCTGTATCCGTCGCCCCCTCATCGAAGGCAAGCGCGGCCGTTTGTGCCTGTAGATCTGCAATATATGCCGCTACAAAAGGCTCATGATGCGCCGCCGCGACATCCGTATAGATGATCTGGGTTCCATCCGGTGACCAATCCACAAACCCCGGCCCAGTAGAAGGCAGATTGAATTCCCCACCATCATCAAGATTTAGAATCTGGATCCTTGCGTTTGAAATGTCATAATAGGCGAAATGCACGCCATCTGGCGAATAGGAGGGAGAAGTGCCATACAGATCGATTTCAGGCGCAGGTAAGCAGGTAGTGCCTGGCGCAATCGCAGTCGTCAGGATTTTGGCGGGCTGATAACTGCCTGCCTCTTCATCATACACTTGACGGACACAAGCCAAGCAGCCTGAATCAGCCGACCAGGCTGGTTCCATACAAATATCAGCACCGCAATCGATCAACTGCCGCTGGCTTACACCTCCCCGGTCCATCAACCATACATCACTGCCGCCGTCCTGATTTCTGGCGGTGTAGGCAATTTGCTCGCCAACGCGATCAGGGATGAATTCAAGCACATTCCCATCGGTAAATGTCAACTGTTCAGGTTCGCTGCCATTCAAACCCGTTCGCCAGATCTCTCCGCCCTTATCTTGCGGCACAAAATACAGCAGCAACGGTTCACGTACTTCAAATGTCCAGGTGCGGTCTGCCTTGACACTTCTTCCGCCAGCCGTTTCGATCTCACCCTGCAATTTCACCTGATAGTCAATACCGGCTTCAAAGGCTTGGATCGGCCGGAACCAGAAGATGTCCCCTTGCCAAAAGAATTCCCCTGAGACAGCGGGCGAGATCGCAAAAGCCTGTTCAACACTTTCTTTAACCACTTCCTCAGCGAATGACACACCCACCCAGCCATACGCGCTCAGTTCTGTTCCGGGTGCGGGGAAGGTCTGTTCGATCAAGCCGCTCCCGGTTGATAACCCGCAGGCAGAAAGAACGACAAGCATCGCGATCATGGCGATGGGCAGTATTTTGCAAGAAAAACCAGAAGTGTTCATTTTTAAATGTTTCTCAATAATTTTCAAACCTATAAACCGTTAGATAAGCATCGAAAAGAAATGTGAGTGCTTCTTACCATTGATTAGAGAATCTTACCAGCAATCAGAATTTTAATAATCTAACGGTCAAAGTAACACATTCAACTTGAAATCCGCAAAATCGCAATCATCAATCTTAACATTGTTAACATTAACCCCTTGACATTTATTCAATTTTTTTATATGATAGGATTGTGAACGGTCACGTGAACGATCACGGGATCGCTCACATAATTTCCCACCACCTTATTCGTAGAAAAGAAGGATTGTTTTAATGGGTAAAGTGTCCAAACCGACAATCTATGAAGTCGCCAAACGTGCCGGCGTTTCGAGGCAAACGGTCTCGCGGGTGATCAACAACCGTCCCGACGTTGCTGATGACACCCGGGAGCGGATCTTACGCATCATTGACGAAATCGAATACCGCCCCAGCGCCATTGCCCGCAGCCTGAGCAAACAGCGCAGTTATAATTTTGGCCTTCTAACGGCCGGTTTGGAATTTATTGGTCCCTCTGTCACCATGAGCGGCATCGCTAAAAAATCTGAGAAACTCGGTTACGGACTGTACCTGAAAGAATTGCCCAGCTTTAATGCCAACAATATTCAACCGCTCTTGGATTGGTTTCTTTCCCGCCAGGTGGATGGGATCATCTGGGCTGTACCTGAGATCGGCCCGAACCGTGAGTGGGTGGATGACATGATCAAAGACATCCATGTGCCAATCATCTTCCTCACCAGCGCGAAACGAGAAAACATCTCGATTGTCACCATTGATAACTATCATGGTGCCAGATTAGCGACAGAACATCTACTGAAGATTGGGCGGAAAAACATCGGCCATATTTCAGGGCCAATGACCTGGTGGGAATCGCAGCAGCGTCTGCAGGGGTGGCGGGATGCATTACAGGCAGCAGGGATTGAACCTGAAGAAAGAATGGTCACCGAGGGGAATTGGTCCTCAAAAAGCGGTAAAGCAGCCTTTGGTCATCTCTTGTCCACCTTCCCTGAGATGGATGCAGTGTTTTCAGGTAATGACCAAATGGCCCTGAGCGTATTACAAACGGCGTGCGAACAAAACATTGATATCCCCAACGAGTTGTCAGTAGTCGGCTTTGATAACCTGCCTGAGGCGGAGTATTACTCGCCGTCACTCAGCTCAGTCCATCAAGACTTGGATATGTTGGGGTCTGTTGCGGTTGAGGAGCTTGCCAGGATGGTCGAAGAAAACAATTCAGACCGTGAAGACAGCGAACCAATTTACCACACCATCAAGCCTGAATTGATTATTCGCAAAAGCTCGACGCCAGAAAATTAAAAAAGGAGGTGAATGGACAAAATTTGCTTAAAAAGAGTGTGCGAGCCGACCAGTTTAGAGAGCCGATCGGGCGTCGCACGACTTGATTATACCCACAAACTAATCAGGACATTGAAGGAGATTTTAGGATGAAAAACATTAAGAAACTCGTATTGTTGATGGCGATTTTGATATTAGCCCTGGCTGCCTGCTCCTCACCAGAGGTAGCCGAACCGCCTGCGGAAGAAGAACCGGAAACAAAAACCTATGAAGATATGGTTTTGTGCTATCCGCAGTTAGGCGCAGAATCCGACTGGCGTACTGCAAACTCAGCCTCGATCAAGCAAGAGGCAGAGAACTATGGGATCAAGCAGTTGATTTTCTCTGACGCTCAGCAAAAACAGGAAAACCAGATCTCGGCAGTCCGTTCTTGTATTGCCCAGGGTGTGGATGTGATTGCGCTGCCACCTGTGGTTGAGGATGGTTGGGATGCAGTACTGACCGAAGCCAAAGATGCCGGCATTCCCGTCATCATCGTGGACCGCTCAGTGAGCGCAGATTCCTCATTGTATGATGTCCATCTCGGTTCAGACATGTTCCTCGAAGGTCAGAGGGCTGCCGAAGAAATGAATCGCCTGCTGCCTGATGGCGGCAATATCGTTGAGTTGTTCGGGACCGTTGGTTCAGGTGCTGCTGAAGGCCGTGCCGATGGCTTCCGCGATAAGTTGAACGACAACATCACCATTTTGGACTCACAGACCGGCAACTTCACCCGTGCCGAAGCCATCCCCGTGACTGAAGCCTTCCTCAAGAAATACGAAGGCCAGATCGACGGCATGTTCATCCATAACGATGACATGGCCATCGGCGCCATCGAAGCCCTCAAGAACGCAGGAATCCAACCCGGTGACATCAAGATCGTCTCCGTTGACGGTACACGCGGTGGCTTCCAGGCTATGATTGACGGCTGGATCCAGGCTGATGTGGAATGCAACCCGCTTCTCGGACCTCAGGTCATCGAGATCGCCCTGAAATTAATGAACGGTGAAGCCGTTGAACCGGAAATCCTCACCAATGAAACCGTCTATTATCCAGAAGAAGCAGCCGATCTGATCGATTCAAGGCAATACTAAACCGATCACCATCTGACACAACCTTCGTCTTAGACGAATAAGCACAACAATCCGGGGAGAAGCGGGATTCCAATCATCTGCTTCTCCCCAAAAGTAATAGGACTCGAACCGTGTGCAAACTGACGCGAAACCACTGTCAAACGCAGTTCAACCTATTTGAATAAAAAAATTTGATGATTGAAAGACTTTATCGGCGAATGCAGTTCTTAGGCAGGGAATAATTTTATGGATACCAATTCGGAAAACAAGACCTCGTTTTTTCATCGGTTTCGAAAAAGCCGATTATTTTGGCCGCTGGTAGCACTCGCACTCATTTTAATTTTTGACGCCATTTACGCACCAGGATTTTTCAAAATTGGCATCCTGGACGGGCACTTATACGGCAACCTGATCGACGTTTTCAACAACGGCGCGCCATTGATTTTGGTCGCCATCGGCATGACCATGGTGATCGCCACAGGTGGTGTGGACCTGTCGGTCGGCGCTGTGATTGCCATTTCGGCGGCGATGGGTGCGGTGTTGATCAACCCGGCCTTCGGTAATGAGTTGATCTCGAACGAAATTTTGACACAAAACGTCTCAAAGACCCCTCTCCCGCTGATTGTTCTGGCAAACCTCGGCGCAGGCACGGCTTGCGGTTTGTGGAACGGTTTCTTGGTTTCAAGAGCCAAAATCCAACCCATGGTGGCAACGCTGATCCTGATGGTTGCCGGGCGCGGGCTTGCCCAATTGATCACCAATGGTCAGATCATGACCATATATTACACACCTTACTTCTTCTTTGGCAACGGTTTCATCCTCGGCATCCCCGTCGCCATGTATATTGTTGCTGCGGTTTTACTTCTCGCCTGGTTTTTGGTGCGCAAGACCTCCATCGGGCTGTTCGTTGAATCTGTGGGCATCAACGATAAATCAACCTACTACAGCGGCATCAGCGAGAAGAATGTGAAACTGCTTGCCTACACATTTTGCGGTTTTTGCGCTGCGGTAGCGGGGCTGATCCTGAGCTCTTATGTTCACAGTGCTGACGCAAACAATATCGGTTCAAATTATGAGCTGGACGCCATCCTCTCGGTCGTCATCGGCGGCACATTGATGGCTGGCGGGCGCTTTTCGCTTTTAGCCAGCGTGATCGGCGCAGTCGTGATCCGAACCTTTACGATCACAATGTACACCATCGGCGTGCCGGCAAACGCTTTGCTGGCAGCCAAAGCCGTCCTAGTGCTCCTGGTTATCCTGCTCTACTCAGAACAATCAAGGCGATTAATCAATTCATTATTTGAAGGTAAAAAGGAACGTCGTGATGCATAGGATCAAAAAATTCCTTTTTAAGAACGGCCCCTTACTGGCCACCATCCTGATATTCTTTATCGTGTATGCCATCGGCGGCCAGCTTTACCCGGCAATGCGCAAACCCCAGGTGTTCTTCAACCTGTTTATCAATAACGCCAGCCTGCTGATCATCTCCATCGGGATGACGCTGGTGGTTATCATGAAGGGCATTGACCTTTCTGTTGGGGCTATGATTGCCCTGACTAGCGTGGCTTCAGCAGCGCTGTTACAGCAAAACTTTCCCCCCTTATTGGTCATCCTGATGATGACCTTAATGGGCATCTTATTCGGGTTGACTATGGGGGCAATTACCCACTACCTGAAGGTGGAAGCGTTTGTGGTCACCCTGATGGGCCAATTTTTTGCCCGCGGCATGGCTTATGTCATCAACCGCAGTTCGATCACCATCACGGATGATTTTTATAAATTCCTTGCACTGACCAAAATTCACGTTCCCTTCTTTGAAAACGCGTATGTGTATATCACATCCCTTGTGGCAATTGTGCTGCTGGTCGTCACATTCATTATTCTGGTCTTCACACGATTTGGTCGCACCGTGTATGCGATTGGCAACAACGAGCAATCTGCCTTGTTGATGGGGCTGCCGGTCGCCCGCACCAAGCTGATCGTGTACGCCTTCAGCGGCTTTTGCTCCGCTTTAGCAGGGATTGTGTTCAGCATCTCACTAACCTCCGGCTTCGGTGGGTATGCCCTCTCTATGGAGATGGACGCCATCGCATCCGTTGTGATCGGCGGCACTGCCTTGACCGGTGGTGTTGGGAATGTCTTCGGCACCCTGTTCGGGGTGCTGATCAACGGCATCATCGTCACAATCCTGCAATTCAATGGCACCCTCACCTCCTGGTGGACCAGGATCGGTGTCGGCATTTTAACCTTAATATTCATCGGCATTCAAAGCCTGTTTTATGTGAGAAAGAAACATACTTAATTTCTCCGTTTGATGATTTATCAGTTTGAGGATCATTGTTATGGCAGCTAACAATCACGAAATATTGCGGATAGAAAACATCTCAAAATCATTCCCTGGTGTCCAGGCACTCCAAAATGTTAATTTCTGTCTGAAAAAGGGAGAAATCCACGCATTGGTTGGCGAGAACGGTGCTGGAAAATCAACCCTGATCAAAGTAATGACTGGTGTTGAAAAGCCAGATCAGGGGAGAATGCTCTATGATGGCGTTGAGATGAAAATCAAATCCCCACAACATGCCAACAACATCGGCATCAGCACGGTCTATCAAGAGGTCAACCTTTGCACCAATTTGTCGGTTGCAGAAAACATTCTGCTTGGCCGCGAACCACGTCAATTTGGCGGGAAAATCAATTGGAAAGCGATGAACACTCGGGCAAAGGAGATCATGCTGGGTTTGGATGTGGACATTGATGTTAAAGCACCCCTGGCAACCTTTTCCACCGCTATTCAGCAAATCACTGCAATCGCCCGAGCCTTAGAAATATCATCGACAAAAGTCCTGATCCTCGATGAGCCAACTTCAAGCCTGGATGTGCGTGAATCTGATCTGATTTTTCAGTGTATGCGCAAACTTCGCGAAACCGGTGTTGGTATCATTTTCATCACTCACTTCATCAACCAGATCTACGAGGTTTCAGACCGCATCACCGTGTTGCGGAATGGGAAACTGGTCGGGACCTATGATACCGAGAACCTGCCCACAATCTCGCTGATTCAAAAAATGATCGGGCGCAGCCTGGCTGAATATGAGGATATGGAAAAAGCCAAGCAAGATCCCGATAAACAGCAGGTTTTGATCGAAACGAACAACCTGGGGCGCAGCGGCACTGTCCAACCTACTGACCTGACACTCAAGACCGGTGAAGTGGTGGGTATGGCAGGGCTGCTTGGATCAGGCCGCACTGGCGTGGCAAAATTAATTTTTGGCGTCGAAGAACCCGATACCGGGGATATTCGTGTGGATAATCAACCTGTAGACAAACACTCCCCGCATGAATCCCTGCTAAGGGGAATTGCCCTATGCCCAGAAGACCGCAAGGAATCTGGCATCTTAGGTGACTTGACCATTCGAGAGAACATCATTCTTGCGATGCAAGCGCGCATGGGCTGGTTTAAGTACCTGAACAAAAAACAACAATATGAGATTGCACAAAAATATATTGATATGCTCAACATTTCCACGCCATCATCTGATCAGCTCGTGAAGAACTTGAGCGGCGGCAATCAACAAAAGGTGATTCTGGCACGTTGGCTGGCGACGCACCCCAAATTATTGATCCTCGATGAACCCACGAGAGGTATTGATGTGGGCACCAAAGCCGAGATCCAAAAGCTGGTCATCTCGCTGGCAAACGAAGGCATGTCGTGCATGTTCATCTCGTCAGAACTCGAAGAGGTGATGCGCACCAGCAACCGGATTGTTGTCATGCGCGACCAGGAAAAAGTAACTGAACTCCCTGGCGACACCACTGAGCACAACATCATGCAGGCAATTGCTGGGGCTGATTGATTTTGTGTAACAGAAGTTAGTAGAATAAATGGTTGGTGAATAGTCACCCGGGCTATGAAGCAGTTTGCACAAGGTAAGCATCATCATCAACCTTTGGAGGATTTTTAATTAGATGCATATTAAAGACATTCAAACAGCCATCGCAGAGAGCAGAACATCCCTCGGCATCGAACTCGGTTCCACCCGCATCAAGGCAGTTTTGATTGATGAAAATCACTCACCGATCGCCTCTGGCAGTCACGCCTGGGAAAACCGCTATGAAAACGGGATGTGGACCTACTCCTTTGAAGATGTGTGGACCGGTTTACAGGATTGTTTCCAAACGCTGCAAGAGGATATCTACAAGAAGTATGGCATCAAACTCGAGACCACCGGTGCGATGGGCTTCAGCGCCATGATGCATGGCTATTTGCCCTTCGACCAGGACGGCAACCTGCTCGTCCCATTTCGCACCTGGCGCAACACCATCACGGGCAAAGCCGCACAGGAACTGACAGCACTCTTCCAGTTCAACATCCCGCAGCGCTGGAGTATCGCCCACCTGTACCAGGCGATCCTCAATGAAGAACCCCACGTTCCAAACATCTGTTTTTTGACCACGCTGGCTGGCTATGTTCACTGGAAGCTGACAGGTCAGAAAGTGCTGGGTGTGGGTGAAGCCTCGGGGATGTTCCCCATCGACAGCCAGACAAACACCTATGACAAGCGCATGGTCGAACGATTCAATCAGCAGATTGCAAACCGCAACCTGCCCTGGAAGCTTGAAGACCTACTGCCCCAGGTGTTGATGGCAGGCGACGAGGCAGGCGTGCTGACAGAAGAAGGCGCTAAACTGCTTGACCTCACAGGCACATTACGCGCAGGTGTTCCCCTCTGCCCACCCGAAGGTGATGCAGGCACAGGGATGGTTGCGACAAACAGCGTTGCCCCCAGAACGGGTAATGTTTCCGCCGGGACTTCGGTATTTGCCATGATTGTATTGGAACATCCGCTCTCAAAACTTTATCCCGAGATTGATATAGTTACCACACCCACCGGCAAGCCGGTTGCGATGGTGCACAGCAACAACTGCACTTCGGATTTAAATGCATGGGTTGAACTCTTCGACGAATTCGCCAGCCTGCTCGGCGTGGAGATGTCGCAATCCAAATTATTTGAGGTTTTATACCAGCAGGCGCTCAAGGGTGATGCGGATGGCGGCGGACTGCTCGCCTATAACAATGTTTCGGGTGAACACATCACCCACCTTGAAGAAGGAAGTCCGTTATTCGTACGCACGCCCGAAAGCCGCTTCAACCTCGCAAACTTCATACGCGTGCATCTGTTCTCAGCGTTTGGTGCGCTCAAGATCGGATTAAACATTATCTTTGAACAGGAAAAGGTGGAGATCGATAAAATTCTTGGTCATGGCGGGTTCTTTAAGACGGAGACCGTCGGCCAAAAAATAATGGCAGCAGCCATGAATGTCCCCGTTTCCGTGATGGAAACCGCCGGTGAAGGCGGTGCCTGGGGAATGGCGCTTTTGGCTGCCTACATACGCCAAAAAGACGCATACCAAACCTTAGAAACCTACCTGGTTGAGAGTGTGTTTGCCTGCGGGCAGGAGAAAACCCTTGCCCCAGACCCGGCAGATGTGGCTGGTTTTGCATTGTTTATGGAACGGTATCAAAAAGGCCTAGCGATTGAACGAACCGCTGTGGAGGTGCTTAAATAAAATGTTAGCGGCATTAAAAGAAACCGTATTGAAAGCCAACTTACTGCTCCCTGAGCATGGTCTGGTCACCTTCACCTGGGGCAATGTTTCTGGCGTTGACAGGACCCGCAATTTAATGGTCATCAAGCCCTCAGGGGTCGCATACGATGTGATGAAGGCTGAAGATATGGTGGTGGTGGATCTGGAGACAGGTAAAACGGTTGAAGGGCACCTGAATCCCTCCTCAGATACGCCAACCCATCTCGAGCTGTATAAGGCATTTCCGGAGATCGGCGGTATCGTACACACGCACAGCCGCTGGGCAACAATTTTTGCCCAGGCAGGACGCGGCATCATGGCCCTTGGCACCACCCACGCGGATTATTTTTACGGCGAAATCCCCTGTACCCGAAAATTGACTGGCGAAGAACTGGCCAGGGATTATGAACAGGAAACCGGATTGGTGATCAAAGAAACCTTCGCGGAGCGTGACCATAACACCATCCCGGCCGTCCTCGTTCACAGTCACGGACCCTTCGTGTGGGGCAAAGACCCTCTGGAGGCAATTCACAACGCGGTGGTGCTGGAAGAAGTCGCCTTTATGAATTACCACACACAAATGCTTAACCCACACATTCCACCAATGCAGCAGGAATTATTGGACAAACATTATCTGAGAAAACATGGCGAAAATGCCTATTATGGACAATCAAAGCAGTCATAAAAGGAGAATTTACTAATGAAAGAATTTCGTGAATTGCAGGTCTGGTTCGTTACCGGTAGCCAGCACATGTATGGACCTGAAACGCTTGAGAAGGTCAGGCAGCACGCCCAAGTGATGGCAGACCAGCTCAACAACTCTTCACACATCCCGATTTCCATCATTCATAAACCCGTATTAACCACCCCAGAAGAAATCAGAAACCTGATGCAGGAAGCTTCGGCAACAGACGCGTGCGTAGGATTGATCACCTGGATGCACACCTTTTCACCAGCAAAAATGTGGATCGGCGGCCTGAAACGCCTGACCAAACCCTATGTCCACCTGCACACCCAGTTCAACCGCGAGATCCCGTGGGCTGAGATCGATATGGACTTTATGAACCTGAATCAGTCTGCACATGGCGATCGTGAGTATGGTTTCATCAACAGCCGGATGGGACTCAACCGGAAAGTTGTCGTCGGCTACTGGCAGGATGACACCGTTCAGAAGGAACTGGGAAACTGGGCACGCGTTGCCTGTGCCTGGCACGATTGGCAAACGCTTAAGATCGCCCGGTTTGGTGACAATATGCGTGATGTTGCTGTGACCGAAGGCGATAAAGTTGCCGCTGAAATCCAGCTTGGTTTCAACGTCAATGGGTATGGCGTGGGCGATCTTGTTTATACAATCGGGCAGGTCACCCCGGTTGAGATATCAGACCTGATCACGGAATATCTGGATACTTACATCACACCCCCCAACCTCTTGCCGGATGGCGAGCGGCACGACTCCCTTCGTGAAGCAGCCCGGATCGAACTGGGAATGCGCCGCTTCTTAGAGGCGGGAAACTTCAAAGCCTTTACCACCAACTTTGAAGACCTGAACGGACTCGCTCAACTACCGGGTTTAGGTGTCCAACGGTTGATGGCGGATGGCTATGGTTTTGGCGCTGAAGGCGATTGGAAAACTGCTGCCCTCCTAAGGGCAATGAAGGTGATGAGCACCGGCCAGCCTAAAGGAACCGCCTTCATGGAAGATTACACCTACCACTTTAGCGACAATGGTGACAAGATCCTTGGTGCGCATATGCTCGAAGTATGCGAATCGATTGCCGCATCAAAACCTGCCCTTGAAGTGCTGCCGCTTTCCATCGGCGGAAAAGCCGACCCGGTGCGCCTGATTTTCGATTCGAAGACCGGTGAAGCGGTGGCGGCATCGCTGGTTGATATGGGCTCGCGCTTCCGCCTGATCGTCAACGAGGTAGATGTCGTCCCAACAGATGAACCCCTGCCCAACCTGCCAGTCGCTCGTGCTTTCTGGCTCCCCCGACCTAATCTAAAAACATCAGCCACCGCCTGGATCTTAGCTGGCGGCGCTCACCACACCAGCTTCAGCTTTGATGTCACCGCTGATCAACTGGCGGATTTCAGCGAAATAGCAGATATTGAATTCTTGCTGATCGACAATCAAACAACTATTCCTGATTTCAAGAACCAACTCCGCTGGAACGAGGCATATTTCAGCATGAAGCGCGGATGGTAATACTCTTAAATACAACTCTCCTTGGTTAAACGGTATCGGCGGCCATTCACAGGCCGCCGATATCGTTTATATTCGATTTAATATTCTGGATCAGGGTTCTGGTGTCTCCGTCGGGCTGACTGTGTTTGTGGCAGTCGGCACAGGCGTGACAATGTTGACCGGGATGATAAGGATATCGCCAACAAAGATATCATTGGCATCTTCCATTTCATCCATATCATTCTGACGGCGGTAATCATTGGTCTCTTCGATGATGCGCTCAACCGTGCTGTTGAATTGCTCAGCAAGCACATATAAGCTGTCACCCGAACGGATTCTGTACTCGATCAACGTGCCGGGTGCAATATCATCTGGAAGCGGTGTGGCTGTGGGCAGTTCTTGCCCAGGAGCGGGGATCAAGATCGTATCTCCGGGGTTGATGAAACAGTTCACATCCAGGTTATTCAAAGCCAGAAGCACCTCAATCGACACCTCAAACTCCTCGGCGATCGTGGTACAGTTATCGCCTTCCTGAACCTCATATTCGAATGGGGCGGAGGGGGTGTTGGTTGGTGTGATGGTAGGCGTATTGGTGACGGTCGCCGTCATTGTGGCTGTAGCAGTCGGCGTGACCGGTGTAGGCGTTGGCGTCTCGGTCGGCGTTGGGGTTTTGCTGGCGAACAATGATAACCCCGGGCCGTTTCCGCCGCCCACAAGATAGATCACCAACAGAACGATACCGGCAATAGCCAATAAGATCGCAATTCCGCCGATGATATATGGCCCAAGTTTTTGCTTTTTGCGATACGATGAAATCACGTTTTTCGCATCTTTTTTGCTCATAATATTTCCTTTTCAGTTTCGGATCAATCCATAAGTACGGACAAGATCATCCATTTACTTGATCGTTCACGTTTCTATTTTAACCGAAAATCAAATCCCGGTCGAGTCGCTCAATTTAATCAAATTAATCATAGTTTATATAATGTTAAATTGCAAAGTGAAATTTTCAAGGCCGACTAACATAAATCAAGCGGTTGACTTATGACATTCAAGCATGCGTTTCATGAACTGCCCCGTATAGGAGTGCGCCATTTCACAAATCTGTTCGGGTTCGCCTTCAGCGATGATCTCACCGCCAGCATCGCCGCCTTCCGGACCCAGATCTATGATCCAATCCGAAACCTTGATGATGTCCAGGTTGTGCTCGATGATCACCACCGTATTCCCTTCATCCACCAGGCGCTGCAACACCTCGATCAAGCGGTGCACATCGGCGGCATGCAGACCTACAGAAGGCTCATCCAGCACATACAAGGTGCTGCCCGTTGAGCGGCGCGACAACTCCTTCGAGAGCTTAACCCGCTGTGCCTCACCGCCTGAAAGCGTTGTTGCAGACTGGCCGAGCCGGATATAACCCAAACCCACATCCTGGAGCGTTTCCAGCCGGCGGGTAATCTTGGGGAAGGCTTCAAAGAACGCGGCAGCAGAGTCGATGGTCATATCCAGCACGTCCGCAATGCTCTTGTCTTTGAATTTAATTTGCAGTGTTTCGCGGTTATAACGTGCGCCATGGCAAACGTCACAGGGAACATAAATATCGGGTAAAAACTGCATCTCGATCTTGAGCTGCCCCTGCCCTGCA
Source organism: Anaerolineaceae bacterium (assembly GCA_016841365.1). Taxonomy (GTDB): domain Bacteria; phylum Chloroflexota; class Anaerolineae; order Anaerolineales; family Anaerolineaceae; genus Brevifilum. Next base: position 15,170 of record JAENZI010000004.1, on the reverse strand, counting down.
CAGGCTTCACAGCGACCGCCTTTAACATTGAAACTGAAACGCCCTTTCTTATACCCGCGCATTTTGCTCTCTGGCAATTCCGCAAACAGATCACGGACATAGTCGAATACACCCGTGTAGGTTCCCGGGTTCGAACGTGGTGTGCGCCCGATGGGTGATTGGTCGATATTGATGACCTTATCAATGTGTTCAACGCCTTCGATGGAATCAAAATCACCCGGGGCGGTACGCGCGCCATGCAGTTGACGTGCCAGGCTGCGATAGAGCGTATCAATCAACAAGGAAGATTTGCCCGAACCAGAAACGCCCGTCATGCAGACAAATTTCCCTAATGGGATATCCAATGTGACATTCTTCAGGTTGTTTTCACGGCCGCCTTTCAGCACAAGGTGTTCACCGGTGCCGTCGCGGCGCTTTTCCGGGATGGGAACATACTTGCGCCCCGAAAGATAGGCCCCCGTTAGCGACTCAGGATGCTTGATAATATCTTCCGGCGGACCCTGGGCAACCACCTCACCACCCAGCTCGCCCGCACCAAGTCCCATATCCACAACCCAATCGGCACGCCGGATGGTCTCTTCATCATGCTCCACCACCAGCACCGTGTTACCTAAATCCCGCATCCCCTCCAGCGTGACCAGCAAACGATCATTGTCACGGGGATGCAAACCAATGGAGGGTTCGTCGAGGACGTAAAGCACACCCATCAAGCGTGACCCGATTTGGGTAGCCAGCCGAATGCGCTGTGCTTCGCCCCCCGAAAGTGACCCTGCAGAACGCTGCAACGTCAAATAGTCCAATCCAACATTGACCAGGAAACCCAATCGGGCTTCAATTTCCTTGAGGATTCTGGAGGCAATCAAACGTTCCCGCTCAGAAAACAGCGAATCATCACCGGATAACGCTTTGATCCAGTCCAAACTGCGCCTTACAGGCCAGCGGCTGACTTCAATAATATTCTGGCCGTCAACCGTCACAGCCAGGGCTTCCTTCTTCAGGCGGTCACCGCCGCAGGTTTGGCAAGGGCGGTCGCTCATAAATTCCGAAAGCCGGCTTTTGACATATTCCGAGTTGGTTTCGCGGTAACGTCGTTCAAGGTTATTGATCACACCTTCAAACGTGGCACGGAAGGAGCTCTTGCGTCCATTCCGCCCGGTAAATTCAACATTCAGTTCTTTGCGGCCGGTGCCATACAGGATCTTATCCAGTTTTTCCTGCGGGATGGTTTCAACGGGTGCTTCAAGATCGATCTTATAATGTTCGGCAACAGCCTCAAGCATCTGCCAGTAATAACCACCATCGTCTTTCGGGCCGTCCCAGGCCGTATCCACAATCGCGCCGTCAATCAGCGAAATGCTGGGGTCGGGGATTAATAAATCCGGGTCAATTTCTTGCCGGCTGCCAAGCCCCTGGCAGGTCGGGCAGGCCCCGTGAGGGGTATTGAATGAAAAAGTACGCGGTTCGATCTCTGTGATGATGCTGCCATGCTCCGGGCAGGCAAGATATTCGGAAAACTGTAAATCACGCGGCGTATCTTCGGACAGGATCTGAACGGTCACGTAACCTTCGCCAAACTTCAGCGCAGTTTCCACCGAATCATTAATGCGTGATCGGGCTGATTGTGCCTCTTCGTCAATCTCCTGGTCACGCAGGATCACACGGTCAACTACAGCCTCGATCGTGTGCTGCTTATAGCGGTCCAAATCAAAGGTTTCATCCAGGGTGTGCGTGTCACCATCCACGCGTACACGCAGAAAACCAGCCTTCCGGATCTCTTCGAAAACCGCCTGGTAGGTGCCCTTGCGCTCCCGCACCAGTGGTGAAAGGATCTGCAGCCGGCTGCTTGCGGGCAGACTTTCAATCGCGTCCACAATCTCCTGGGCGGATTGCTTTTGCACCTCTCTGCCGCAAACCGGGCAGTGCGGAATCCCCACCCGGGCATATAGCAAACGCATATAGTCATATACTTCCGTCACCGTGCCCACGGTTGACCGCGGGTTATGCGAGGTCGCCTTCTGGTCGATCGAAACCGCCGGTGAGAGACCTTCAATCGAATCGACATCGGGCTTGTTCATCTGCCCCAAAAACTGCCGGGCATAAGAAGAAAGGGACTCAACATACCGACGCTGCCCCTCAGCAAAGATCGTATCAAACGCCAGGGAACTCTTCCCTGAGCCTGAAAGACCAGTGATCACCACCAGCTTGTCGCGGGGGATTTCGACGGTGATATTTTTTAAGTTGTGTTCGCGTGCGCCAACCACACGCAGGTTATCCAGTGCCATCATCATATTTTCACTCATTCAATCAATTGTAGCACAAATGTTTTATTTAATCGCCTGTTTAAAGCGCAATTGGTTATTATACCCTTCAGGCAAACCGAACGTTAGCTTTGCTTTTTTCTCAAGACGGCGTTTCACCTGAGCAGACTGTGAAAATAAAGCAACCTTTACTTTTTATTTCGGTTATATAATTACAAGCAAACATCTATAAATAAGGAGAGTCGATGGAAGCTAAAGAGAAAAAGCGTGCCCAATTTGCCTGGGTGATGTATGACTGGGCAAACTCAGCGTTTGCTACTACTGTAATGGGTGCTATCTTACCCAATTACTTTGCCGCCTATATCGCTTTGGAAGGCGCATTATCAATTTGGGGGTATACCGTTGCCATTGGAAGCTTGATAGCTGCATTAATCAGCCCTGTTTTAGGTGCCATTGCAGATTTTCGTGGTTCAAAGAAAAAGTTCATGGCATTCTTTGTTGCAATAGGCGTGATCAGCACAGCTTTGCTATTCCTAATTGATCAGCCTGGAGATCAACTTTTAGCATCAATTTTATACATTCTGGGTACAATCGGTTTTGCTGGCTCTTTAGTTTTTTACGATGCTCTCCTGCCGCATGTTGCTGACGAGAATGAAATCGACCAAGTTTCTTCCAAAGGTTATGCAATGGGTTACATCGGTGGTGGCCTGCTATTACTAATTAACGTAGCCATGATCTTTCTCGGCCCCTCCATGCTGCCCAATATGGATGAAACCGAAGCCACTAAATTAATGATGAGGCTCAGCTTGACAAGTGTCGCGGTATGGTGGGCAGTCTTTTCCATCCCAATCTTTCGACACGTTAAAGAACCCGAACGAATGATTGAAACTAGTGAAATTGGTCAAAAAGTCATCGCAGTAGGATTCAAACGTTTTTTCAAAGCATTAAAGGATATTTCGAAATTTCAGGACCTTTTCTGGTTCTTACTAACCTTCTTTATATATGCTAATGGTATCGGCACCATAATTACAATGGCTGTTGCATTTGGTACCGATCTGGGCTTTGGTACGATGATTTTAATTGGTACACTTTTGATGGTGCAATTCGTTGCTGCTCCATTTGCTATCTTATTTGGCAAACTTTCCAAGAGAATCGGGATTAAAAAATCGATTACTCTTAGCTTGCTAATTTACACACTTGTTGCGATTGTCGGTTACTTTATGTCAAAGGAATGGCATTTCCTAATTCTCGGTTTTGGCGTTGCCATGGTTCAAGGTGGTAGTCAAGCACTAAGCCGATCTTTGGTTGGCCAACTGATGCCTAAGAGCAAAACCGCTGAATTTTATGGATTTTTCAGTGTATCCGAAAAGTTCAATACAGTAGTAGGCCCTTTCATCATGGCACTTGTAACACAGCTTACTGGTGACAGTCGATGGGGAATCGTTTCCTTAGTCATCTTTTTTATCATTGGTATAATTATGTTGCGCCGTGTAAATATTGAACGCGGCATAAAGCAGGCGCAACAAGAAGATGCAAAGATGATTAAAGTAAACCAGTTAAGTTAAAGTTACTTTGTAATCAATATTTTCATTATCCACATTGATCAAGAAAGTAATAATCCAACAATGAAATCATTTCGGGTAGCACTGCTCGCCAACTTAAAGAAAAATGCACCGCACTGGGAAGGCATGCCTGAGGACCAGTGGGATGACCTCGACAGCGAAAAGACCATAAACGCCCTGGTTGAAGCCATCCGTTCTGGCGGGCACACCTGCGAATTCTTAGAAGGTGACATCTCCATCGTTGATACCGTCCGTAAGTTCAAACCCGATATGTGCTTCAATATCTGCGAAAGCCACTTTGGCGATGCCCGTGAAGCCCAGGTGCCTGCAATCTTAGAAAAATTACGCATCCCCTACACCGGGTCGAAGGTGTTGTGCCTGGCATTGGCATTAGACAAGCCCATGACCAAACGGGTGCTCACCTATCACGACCTGCCAACACCCGACTTCCAAACCTTTGAGCGCGTTGATGAACCTCTTGATGAAAAGATGCAATTCCCGTTATTCGTCAAACCCAGCCGTGAAGGAACCGGCATGGGTGTGACCGCCCAATCGATTGTGACCAACGAGCAGGAATTACGGGAAAGAGTCGCCATGATGATCGAGCGTTATCAGCAAGCGGCGTTAGTCGAAACCTTCATTGAAGGCCGCGAGGTAACCGTAGGGATGGTGGGCAACCTGGTCGGGCCTGTGGCCCGCCGTTTGCCGCATAATGAAGATCTGCCCCGCATTCAAGCAGGGTTGCGTTTCTTCCCGCCAATGGAAGTTGACCTGACCCCCTACCTTGAAACCGACGCCGTGTATGCCAATCGGCTCAAGGTTGCCCTGGCAGACCAGCTTAACTACCTGTGCCCGGCACCCCTTGATGATGAAATGGTGGATGAACTCAACTGGCTGGCAGCTGCCGTCTTTCGCGTGACTGGCGCATTGGACGTGGCCAGAGTGGACTTCAGGCTGAACGCCAACGAAGACTGGAAACCTTACATCCTCGAGATCAACCCCCTGCCCGGTCTTTCGCCCGGAATCTCAGATATCGTGATCGAAGCGGCAGCGGAAGGCGTGGGGCATACCGAGCTGGTCAATATGATCTTAGAGACTGCCCTGCGGCGTTATGGGATGATCGATTAAGATTTTGCAATTTTCTATTGCGCATTGACAATTAAGTTGCTGTAAGCAAGAATTTTGATCTACTGGATTGTTTTCCACCACAACCCGGTGCATTCGGGCACAACCACACCGCCATCTACTTCCCACATGGGCAGCGGATCTTCGCCGAAAAAGAATGCCGTCAGGTCTTTCGCTTCCGCCACATCTTTGAAGCAATAATCCGTCCGGATCCAGTCGGATTGGAACCCGTGAGAGTCCAGGTAAGCCAGAAATTTCTGCAACCTTGCCGGCGGATGGGGTGATTGAAAGCCCGTGCCCAGTGTTTCAATGATGATCACCACGCCGCCCGGTTTCAGAGCTCTCGCCACCTCAGATAAGCCCCTTTCAAGGGCTGCCTCCCAGGCTTCACCCGCCTCAGAACCGATATGACAAAAACTCCATCCGGTGATAACCACGTCTGCCTTGTGATCAACCAAAGGCAGCGCCAGATGCGACTCGAGAAACATGTGCCAATTTTCTAACCCCGATCCACCTACGATTTTCCCCCCGTAAGACAGCATATGGTGGGAACGGTCTCCAACAAACAGGCGCTTAACCAGTGGCGCCAGCAAAAGGCTCACCCTGCATGTCCCAGCACCCAGTTCCACAATAACTTTGTTTTGCAATGGCACGATCTCAGTGATCGCAGGAAGAAGGTTGTTTTCATAATCCTCCCTGGCTACCAGTGCATGATACCGGCCTGCGTAATTCTGATAAATTTGATTTGAATCAGGCATAAGTCTCCTGCCTTCATTTTATTGGTTGGGTGTTTTCAATACTATGGTACGGAGACTGAACAAACACAATTTCACGTTCTTTCATCATTATATCCGCCAAACCATACCAACACTGCACAATGTTAATAACCCATGTTTGCTGCGAAATTTTAACATAATTCAATTGACGCCCTGTGCAACCTTCAGTAAGATTAGCTTCGGATTCAGCAATAATCAGTTGGCACAAAGGAGCCCCTCATGGCGCTTAACGCAATACCAGAACACCTACTCGGCGATGTTGTCGCCAGCAAAGCCCGCATCCAATCAACGGTAAAACGCGTCGCAAAAGAGATCTATTATAGCGTGGATTATGTCGGCGAAACCCCGATCCTGCTCTGCCTGAGAGAGGGTGCCGTACCATTTCACCAAGATCTCAGCCGTGAATTAGAAGCGCTTTCTTTTCCGTTTGAAAATGCCTGGCTAAAAACCCATCACCGCTACGCAGGCACCGAAGGCAGCGGGGACGTTAAAGTGTTCCCCTATGAGGGCCCCAGCCTGGATGGCCGCCTGGTCATCATCATTGAAGACATCATCGATTCCTCAGAAACGATCATCAAAGTGTGCGAATACCTGGATCAGCAGCATGTGATGCAGCGGAATATCTGCACATTTCTTTTCAAGGAACGCCCCGAAAACATTGAGTGGCGCAACAGGGGCTTGAATGGCTTTCAACATTTGCCCGAAGTCAGGCATGTGGGTTTGTTCATCGAACCGCTGTTCGTGGTCGGTTACGGCCTGGATTACCGCCAGCATGGACGGGATATAGAAGAAATCCGTACACTGACCCCGGATGGGCAGAACTGGGTGGATGAGCAGATTGCAAAACAAAACGCCTGACTGCGAGAGCCAGGCGTTAACGCCAATTAGCGATAGGTCTTCAATCTTTCGATCAAGGAGTCGGTGATCTCTGGCAGGTCATCATCCTTACTGGCCATACTCGACCACTGTTTTCCGGTATTGACGAGCGTTACCTCAACATTAGTGCGGCGCTCAATCTCACTGATTAAGTTCTTGACCTTGGGGGTCAGTTCAGACCACTTGGTCACGTTCTCCACTGCCCGATCGACCTGCTCCGCAAATGTCAGTGCGATCTGGTTGGCACCGTTCAGCATGATGATCCGGTTCAGGAGTGAATAATCGATCCCCTTCGCCTTTCGCCGAATCTGATGCTTGCCTGTGTCTGGGTCAATGATCGAACTATATTCCACAATCCCCAGCGCTTCCATCTCTTCAACCGTAAATTCCTCAACATCACCCATCGGGCCGGTGCCCTCACGGGTCGGTAAAGCCTTGACGCCTACAATCACATCTTCCACTGAGCGCCAGTTCAGCCCCACCCCTGCGATAACCGAAGGTGCAGTCACATCCACCGAGGTCACATTCGGGTATTCGCCATGATAACGGGAAAGGAAAGTGCCCTGGGTACTTTCAATGCTTATCGGCCCTTCTCCCGCCAGCCGGTTGGCCATTGCGGGCACGTCATCCAAAAATGGCTGCAGTGCGATAACATCTTCGGCTAAAGGGGCAATCCGCAACGCTGCATGGGACATGGCGATCCCGGTGCCGCTTTTTGTGCTGCCGATGGCGTCCATGCTTGAGCTGTCAATTTCCTCCTGGATATTCCCGGGGGTGATGATCGGGCACTTGCGGTCAACCCGCACTTGCTCAGGCGAAAGGTGGAATTTTTCCACTTCATAAAGGAATTTCTGAACATCCACTGCTGTTCCCGGGCCGATGCCGATCAGGCAGTTTTCAAAAATGAACCCGAGTGGCAGTTGATTGGTCTTGATATAGCTTTCGTTAAAGAATAAACCGTGCTCGGGGTTTGCCCCGCCGCAGCCTCTGAAAACACCCAGCGCATGATGTTTATAAGTCTGCCAAGCACTGATCAAGCCCTTGCCCTCATCGCCCCAAAACCCGCCGACAACAATATTTGCACCCATGATTTACGTCCTCCAGGATCTGATTTGTATAGACAATTTTGAACACGCCCACGATTATAACATGGGCTTGACCGGCTAATTTTTATCGTTTTGTTAAGCAGGATTGGCAGCGTTATTTGGTGTACTTATCAGAAGAAGTAATCAAGACCGGATGGCAAACCGGTGACCGGCTGGGTCGTACCCTTCGGCTATCGGTGCGCCATCTTCCAAATCACGGATTTCACCAATTTCAACGCCAGCTTCGACCAATTTATCTCTGGCTTGCGCGACATCTTCCACCCAAAAGACCACCTCATGCAGGTCATCAGGCAACGTCTGTGCGCCCCCGTGCAGCGCCAGCGAAAAGCCGCCGCAGTCAAATTCCACCCACATCTCTGTTGAAAAGTCCGTAACTCCTTCGGGGTAGCGGATCGGCAGCCCGAGCAAGTCCTTGTAAAATTGCACTTCAGAGGCCATATCCTTCACAAATAAGATGACCTGCATCTGGTTTTCTTTCACAAGTGCCATTCTTTTCTCCAATCAGCCATACAAGGGGTTAATAAGGCTCATCCGGCCCAGGCCAGCCAAAGATCGCAAAATCCACCCTGCCTTCTGCGTCAAACACAACACCCTCTTCCTCTAGAATGGTGCGCTGCATCGCGTTCCCTATTCCGTCGCCATGTACAGAAATTCTCCCCTTGGCATTGATCACCCGCTGCCAGGGAACATCCGGGGCAGTACCGCGTTTGAGCGCCGCCATGGCATAACCCACCATACGTGCCGTGCACCCGCCCACCAGCTCGGCAATTCTGCCATAGGTGGTCACTTTGCCTGGTGGTATGCGGCGCACCATCGCGTAAATCCGTTCGTAAAGCTTTGTCTTCTCAATCATATCTGACTCTATCCTGGCTTGTGCGCCCTTAACGAGAACACCACCGGCAGCGGCACGGGCATGTTTGGAAAAGTGTAAAGCCCATCCGCGCGCTGAACCATCTCCGGATAAATCTGATCCGTGAGTGCCTCAAATTCATTGAAGAATTCCAACCGCAAACCGGCTTTGAGGACGGCGTTGATGATGTCGCTGACCGTCCACTGCCACTCATAACTCGGCGACTGCGGCACATAGGAAGAGTCCATATAATCCGGGCTGTCATCATCCCAGAGGTAGGGTGCCTCCTGGTGAAAATAGGATAATTCAAAGCGCCATCCCCCTTCGTCATCGAAGGTGTAGAGCAAGGGATGCCCATCCATGATATAGAACACCCCGCCAGGTTTGAGGAAATGGGCAATGACCCGCGCCCAGGCGTCCAAATCCTTCAACCAGCACAAGACGCCGATCGAGGTAAAAACAATATCAAATTGACCCTCTAAATTCTGTGGAAGGTCATACACATCAGAACAGATAAATGTCGCAGGCAAATTTGCCTTTTGAGATAGTGATTGTGCCGCCTTAATCGACGCTGGCGACAGATCCACGCCGGTCAACAGTGCGCCTTGCCGAACCCATGCCAGGCTGTCCAGCCCGAAATGGCATTGCAGGTGCAGCAGGGTTTTTCCTTCAACATCGCCGACTTCTCTTAAAATTTGTGCGGGCAGCCATTGCTCGCCTGCCAAAAACCGCTCAACCCCATAAGACCGCAGGTGTACGGGCGTGATCTCATCCCACAAAGCCCGGTTGCCTTCACGCGCCTGATCATAAGGAATCTTTTCTGTTTTTGCCATTTATTGACTATCTCTTTTCGTTCAGGATAGAAATTCGCGTAATTCACTGCTGTGGCTTGGGTGGCGCAATTTCCGCAACGCTTTGGATTCGATCTGCCGAATACGCTCACGGGTCACGCCAAAATACTGGCTGACCTCTTCAAGGGTATGGTCGCGGCCATCGATCAACCCAAAGCGCAGTTCAAGCACCTGGCGCTCGCGTTCGCTCAAAACCGCCAGCGATGCGCGCACCTGGGCGTTCAACATCTCGCGTGCAGCAGACTCCAGCGGTGCGGTTGCGTCCCGATCTTCGATGAAATCTGCCAGCGTGCTGTTATCTTCATCACCGACCGGCAGTTCCAGCGACACCGGCTCCTGCGCCACCTTGAGGATGTTCTGAACTTTGCTGGTAGCGTCCGCCCAGGCTGAAAGCAGCACAGGCTCAATCACCCGGCCGCTTTTTTGGGCACGCCGAATCTGTTCAGCCACAGCTTCGTCAATCTGGTCTGATTCCAGCGCAATCTCCTCAAAAGTCGGATCCCGGCCTAATTTTTGGGTCAGCGAACGCTGAATGCGCACAATGCGCGAAATCGACTCATACATATGCACCGGGATGCGGATCGTGCGGGCGCTTTCGGCGATATGCCGGCTGATGGACTGCCGGATCCACCAGGTCGCATAGGTACTGAACTTATAACCCAGCACCGGGTCGAACTTTTCGACCGCCCGCAACAGCCCTAAATTACCTTCCTGAATCAAATCCAAAAAAGAGATGCCCCGGTTCATATAGCGCTTGGCCACGCTGACCACCAACCGCAGGTTCGACCGGATCAATACCTGGTTCGATTCCTCGTATAACGTCTGCACTGCCGCAAAATTTTCTTTCAGGATGTGCTCATCAGGCATGTTGCGCCGGAAGAAAAACGCGCCTGGCAAATGCCCCCGCTTTTTTACTTCCGCCAATACCCTATCTGCCAGGCCGCTTGGGAGCAGGTAAAAACACAGGAAAACGCGAAAGATCCTTTTAACAACATCTTTCGGTCTGGCAGCATTCCCCCAATATTCTCGATCAAGAAAAGCACGTAAAAAAGACGGCTCGGCCATCTGCCATTCTTGACGCAGCATCTGTGCTTCCTGCAGGGTGGCGGTGCAATCGGGCAGCGGAATCGTATCTTTGCGTGATAAGATTACCAGCTCACCATACACATTGCGCAGTTCGTCAAACACCAATCGCATCAACGCCTGCTCACGTTTCGCTTCACCATCCGGAATGGTCTTTTCCAACTTCAATACCAGCACTTGCGCCTTCATGCGTGCGGAAAGCCAGAATTCATGATCCCCATCCAGCAGGTCGATGTGCCCGATCTCGCGTAAATACAGCTTGACGGGGTCATCCACGTTGGAAGGGATTGCGGGCAATACAGGCACATTGGCAGCAGAACTTTTGGAGCCCTGTGCCGGTTTGCCCTTGCGTCCCGCTTCGTTTTCTGGCTGTGACTTAACCATGCTTCGTTTCCAAAACCATCAATTCTCTTTGAGCCATGCACACTTGCTCTAAATTGCCAGCCCTAAAAAAATACACCACGTCGCACATTATGTGCCGTGAGCAGCTGTCTGACGCAGCGCCTGGTCTAACCTGGCCCGGGCGCGGATGTAGTCCATTACCACTTTATTGAGGTCGGTCAGCGCTGGCTCGCCCGCTTCTGTCGACTGAGACTGAAGAAATACAAGCTGGTCTAATCCCTCATCTACTCGGATGCGCCGTAATCGGAGGAAAGATTTCAATAAAGCCTCCAATATCGGCTCTTTCGGCTGAAGCCGCCAATCCGGGTAATCCTCTGCTTCGTCTGAGGTGTCTGAAAAGGCGTCCAGCAGGGCTTCTGGCATGTGATGGCGAATGAAATCAATCGGTGTTTCTTCGTCCTGGTCCAGTGAACTTTTGATCAGCTTGAAGATCTCCTTATATTCTGTGCTGGAAAAATCCTCCACATTCAAACAAGCCAGTTCGTATTCACGGAAGGCACGATCGACATAATGGATCAGCGTTGGATCAGACAGCATGGCTTTGATGCAGATCTCTTCCAGGCGCCTGTGCGATGTGCCTTTGGAAGGACGGGTTGCAGGCGGCACTTCCGGTTTGGGCTGGTAGGACCGACGCGGCCGGGGGCTGTAACCCGATGAACGCCGCACCAGCGCGCGCTCATCCACCTTCAACAGACGTGCCAACCGCTGACGGTATGCCTCACGCTCCACGCTGCCCTTCACATCCTCGATCAACGGCAGCACCTGGTTGGCGATCTCCTCTTTGGCCTTGGGATCGTCAAAATCCTCACGCTGCGCCAGGGTCTCCATCACGTGGATCACCACCGGCTTGGCGTTCTTGACCAACGACTCCCACTGTGTCGGGTCAGCCAGCGCGATCTCGTCCGGGTCAAGTCCATCAGGCAGGGTCGTCACGCGGATGTCGGCCTTCAGACGCCCTTCCACCTGCATCAGACCCCGGGCATCAAACATCACATCGCCTTCACGGTCCATGCTCTGGCGGGCGGTCTCCAACCCGCGCAGGGTCGCTTTCTGCCCGGCAGCATCGGGGTCGAGCGCCAGCACAATCCTGCGGGAGTAGCGCTTGATCAGCCGGAACTGGTCCTCAGTCAGCGCAGTGCCCATCGGCGAGACACAATTCTTGAACCCCGCCTGGTAGGGGCCGATCACGTCCAGGTAACCTTCAACGATCACCACTTCATCCTTCGTGCGGATCTCCCGCCGGGCCATATCCAAGCCATACAGCAGTCGCCCCTTGTCAAACAGCTCGGTCTTGGGGGAATTGAGATACTTAGGCACATCCTCCGCCCGCAGCACCCGCCCGCCGAAACCCGCCATGCGTCCGCGGTGGTCGCGGATGGGGATCACCAGGCGGTGGCGAAAACGGTCATACACTCCGCCGCCCTCTCGCTCCGAAACCAGACCCGCCGCAATCAGGTCCGCTTCCGGGATATCACGGGAAATCATGTAATTCGTCAGTGCGTCCCACGAATCAGGCGCGTAGCCCAGGGCAAAGACTTCGATCGTCTCATCGGTCAGCTTGCGCCCATGCAGGTAGTCCAGCGCACCTTTGCCGGCGGGTGTGTTGCGCAGTTGGTGCTGGAAGAAAGTCACCGCCTTGCTGAGCACCTCGCGCAAGTGCTCGTTTTCTTCCGCCTGCTCCTGCTGCTCGGGAGTGAACTCCTGCAGGGTGACCCCGGCGCGCTCCGCCAGACGGCGCAGCGTCTCAGGGAAGTCCCAGCCCTCGCGCTTCATCATAAAGCTGAACAGGTCGCCGCCCTCATTGCACTGCCCGAAACAGCGCCAGGTCTGCGTATCGGGGAAGACCACAAAGGCAGGCGTTTTAGTGTTGGTGTGGAAGGGGCAAAACCCCGTGTAGTTCTTGCCCGAATGGCGCAGATTCACCGTCTCAGAGACGATATCCACAATATCGAGCCGGGCTTTGATTTCATCAACAGCAGTCATACCTGAATTATACGAGAAAATGCGTAGAAGGGATGAAGGAGTGGGAAATGGGCGTTAGGTATTAGGTACCAGGTATTAGGAATTGGGGAGTTGGGAATGATCAGTTGCGGTCAGGATTTGTGTACCCATAATGTTTCAGCCTACCTCCAACAAGGGTCATTGCGAGGAACGAAACAATCTCTCTTTTATCAGATTGCCACGCTTCGCTGCGCTACGCTCGCAATGACAATCTCTTGGTGGAGTAAAAACCGCGCTTCATCCTACGACTGGACAAAAAAGAAGGTCATTGCGAGGAACGAAGCAATCTCTCTTATCGCACCTCAGATTGCTTCTGCCCTTCGGGCATCGCAATTACAATCAGGTGTGGTGAAAACCGCACTACACCCTAAAACAATCTTTCTTCGATCTTTTTGCTTTAAACTTGCAACTTCTCCCTCACACTCCCCCAATCCTCCACGCGGTCAAACTTCCACTGCCGGGCATGGAAGTGCACCTTTATCGGGGCATCCATCAGGCGATCATCAGTAGCAATAAAGGTTTTATCTCCCCAGCAGATTGCGCCCAACGCCATCGGCAGGTGGTGCCTGAAGATCTTATCCCTGAAACCCGCTGTTCCAAACACCAAACCACCGCTCACATGACAATGAAAGTGCAGGACAAACCTCTCCCCCTCCGCTACCCACTCGCCAAGCACCTCGTCTCGCATCAGACATGTGTACCATCCACTGATTTGCACCTGGTCATAAGCATGCCCCACAGTCAGAAAAAGCTCACCTGTGCGGTCAGAGTGAGTCAGCGTATAGCAACGCGGAATTAGTGAGGTCTGCTCCTCAAGGCTTGGTTCGAAAGTCACATGCAATTTTTCAGGATTAAACTTTGACACTAGTTTTAACCCTTCAATTATCCACCTTTAAAGTTAAAATGACCTGTAAATCTATTATAGCACCAGGGTATTTCACCTGCTTCCTTCTTTTTTCGTGTAAAATCAACACATGACCGACAAACAAAAGATTCTCTCCCCGCGCATCATCGTGATGCTATTGATTTTCATCGTGTTACTACCTATGCTGCCCCTGATTATCTCGTGGCAGTGGGGCTGGTGGGAGGCCTGGGTGTACGCCGCAGTGAACATCCTCGGCTTTGCAGTCAGCCGTTGGCTGGCTGGCCGGCGCAACCCTGACCTGCTGACTGAACGCAGTCAGTTTCTACAACACGCCAACCCGGAAGCCTGGGATAAAACCCTCTCTCCCCTACTGGGTCTGGCTGGCGGCGTAATCCCAATTGTTGCCGGGCTGGATGCCCGCTTCGGACCATCGGCGCAGTTCGGCTTGTGGATCAAACTGATTGCGATTGCGATCCTGCTGGCGGGTTACATCCTCGGTGCCTACGCGCTGATCGCCAACCGCTTCTTCTCGGGCATGGTGCGCCTGCAAACCGAACGCGGCCATCAGGTGGTTTCATCTGGACCTTACCGCTGGGTGCGCCATCCGGGCTATGCCGGCGCGTTGCTCAGCTATTTGGCCGCGCCCTTCCTGCTCGATTCCTGGTGGACGCTCTTCCCGGTGGCTTTGACTTTCCTCGTGATCTTCATCCGCACCCGGCTGGAAGACAATTTTCTGCAAGAATCCCTTGACGGCTACCGTGAATATACACAGCGCGTGCGTTGGCGGCTGATCCCGGGCGTGTGGTGAGCATGAAACCATTCCTCTACTGGTTGTGGCGGGTGCTGCCCCTTCCCAAGCGCCTGCGCTATATGCTGATGTATCTCATCAATCGCAAGTTCGTGGTGGGCACGGCCGTGCTGATCCGCAACGCACAGGGTGAGATCCTGCTGTTCAATCATTCCTATCGCAAAGAAACACCCTGGGGATTCCCGGGGGGTTATCTGATGCGCGGTGAAGACCCGCACGAAGCCATCCAGCGCGAGATTTGGGAGGAATCAGGCCTGCGGGTGAAAAACCTCAGGCTGCTGGAGGTGATCCAATCGGATGAGACCCCCAGGTTAGAGGTGCTGTTCGAGGCAGAATTGGACACAGAGGCAGACTTCACCCCGTCAATCGAGGTATCGGCGGCGCGGTTTTTTGCGCTTGACGACCTGCCCGAGCTACTGCCAGAACATGAGGAAATCATCAAGCAGTATATTCAGTAAAAAATCTGTCATTGCGAGGGAATCCCGCAGGGACGACGAAGCAATCTCTCTTTTATCAGATTGCCTCCTTACAGGACGCTACGCAGGTGCTTCGCTCGCAGTAACTGTGTTATTTGTAAAGAGAAGACTAAGGGAATTTACCCCTGGCA
>JAENZI010000019.1 GCA_016841365.1 Anaerolineaceae bacterium | reverse complement strand
CCTGCCGTGTCTTTCTTTATTATCCCATTATTCAAGTTTCATCATACTAATGACATAAATGGGTGATATGAACGAAACACCCCCACACTACAAGAACCTAATAAAGGTCACTGCGAGGGTGTACCGCAGGGACGACGAAGCAATCTCTCGCACACACCTCAGATTGCTTCTGCCTTTCAGGCATCGCAATGACAATAAAAGGGCGGGATGAAAAATTCACCCCGCCCTACTTGATCGTTTGTTTTCTATTAAATCTTTACGGCAGCCTGTTATCGTAGGACTGCAACGCCTTCATATAATTGGCTCGCTCAAAGGCAGCCGGGTTCTCCACATTCTTCTGGCTCATGCTGCCGTGCATCTTGGCAACGGATTCATACTCATAAGCCGTCATCCAGTTTTCCATCTCCGCCAGCATTTCCTCAGCGCGTCCCACACCATTCGCAACAAATTCCGATGCCACCATGGCGACATTGGCACCCGCCATCACGGATTTGACCAGGTCAACGCCGGTGTGCACGCCGGTGGTCAGCGCCAGGTCTGCCTCAATACGCCCATAAAGCAGCGCCATCCAGCGCAGGGGCAAGAGCAGCTCAGCCGAGGTTGAAAGGTGCAGCGTGGTATCGACTTCCATGTTTTCAATATCCAGGTCTGGCTGGATGAAGCGGTTGAACAGCACCAGGCCGTCTGCGCCTGCACCCGCTAAACGTTCCACCAGGTTCGGGAGGGCTGTGAAGAACGGGCTTAACTTGACCGCCACAGGGATCTCCACGCTTTCGGTCACATTCTTAACCAGTTCCACATAATTATCTTCCACCTGGCTGGCAGTCAGGTCCATGTTGGTGGGGATGTAATATGTATTCAATTCCAGGGCATCCGCGCCGGCTTCTTCCATCTTTTTGGCATATTCGATCCAGCCTGTGTTGGAAACACCGTTCAGACTGGCGATCACCGGGATGTCTACGGCTTCTTTGTTCTTGCGAATCTGCTCGAGATATTGATCGGGGCCAACATTATAGCGGTCCAGGTCCGGGAAGTAATCTAGTGATTCGGCGAAGCGGTCGGTGCCGCGTTCCATATAATAATTGAATGCCAGGCTGTCATGGGTGATCTGCTCTTCAAATAGCGAATACATCACTACGGCGCTGATGCCGGCATCTTCCATCTGTTTCACTTTGGCTGTTTTCTTTGAGAGGGCAGAGGCAGAAGCTACCAGCGGATTTTTCAGTTCAAGTCCCAAATAACGGGTTTTAAGGTCTATCATTTTTCCTCCATCATTAATTCATTATCCGTGTCTTAAATGTTGCACAAATAATGGTGATGGGCTACTGCCCACCACCATTATTTCATCGTCAGTCTAAGCCTCTTCCTCTGGCTTGTTGTAATGCATATCCGCCATTTGCTGATAGAGCGTCCAGCGGCTGGATGCATCTCGTTTGGCTTTCGCCATCAAAACTTCCGCCCGTTCTTCGTTGCTCTGCAAGAGCATGCGGTAGCGGGTTTCGTTATAAGCATATTCTTCCAATGGCACCGTCGGTTCTTTCGAATCGATCGTCAGCGGATTTTCGCCCTGGGCACCCAATTCAGGGTTGTAGCGGTAGAGCGGCCACACGCCGGATTTAACAGCCAGGTCTTGCTGAGTGAGGCCGTATTTCATGTTGATTCCATGGGCAATACAGTGGGTGTATGCAATGATCAGGGATGGGCCGTCATGTGCTTCAGCTTCACGGAAGGCTTGCAGGGTCTGCCGATCGCTAGCGCCCATTGCCACACGTGCCACATAAACATAACCGTAGGACATAGCCATCATGCCCAGGTCCTTCTTGGGCAGGTCTTTACCGTTAGCAGCGAATTTTGCAACTGCGGCACGGGGTGTCGCCTTGGAGGACTGACCGCCCGTGTTGGAGTAAACCTCGGTATCCAAAACGAGCACGTTGATGTCGCGTCCAGATGCCAGAACGTGATCCAAACCGCCGTAGCCGATGTCATACGCCCAGCCGTCGCCGCCGATGATCCATACGCTCTTGCGCACGAGATAATCAGCAATCGAAAGCAGGTTACGGGCAGCGGGGGTATCCAGATTTTTGAGTTTATCCTTGAGCTGAGCAACCCGGTCGCGTTGGGCTTCTAATTCCTCTTCGGTCTTCTGGCTGGCATTCAAAATCGCATCAGCCAGGTCTTTGCCGACCTCATCCGCCAGTTTCTTGAGCAGTTCATTGGCAAATTCGACAAATTTATCAATTGTCAGGCGCATGCCCAAACCAAATTCAGCGTTGTCCTCAAATAGCGAGTTCGACCAGGCAGGCCCGCGTCCATCGGCGTTGAAGGTGTAAGGCGTGGTAGGCAGGTTGCCGCCGTAAATTGAGGAACAACCTGTTGCGTTAGCGATCACCATTCGGTCGCCAAATAACTGGGTAGCCAGTTTGATGTAAGGGGTCTCACCACATCCAGCGCACGCGCCGGAGAACTCAAACAGCGGTTCCAACAGTTGTGAATTCTTCACCGTATGAGAGGTAAAGCTCTTGCGGTCCGGGAAGGGGATTGTTGTGAAGAAGTCCCAGTTTTCGGCTTCTTGTTCACGGATTGGGGGCTGCGGTGCCATGTTGATCGCTTTGCGTCCCGGGTTCTCCCGGTCCTTGGCAGGGCAGGCTTCCACACACATGCCGCAGCCGGTGCAGTCCTCGGGGGCTATCTGCACAGTGAACGCCCAGCCATCACGGAATTCGCGGAACTTGGCATCGGTGGACTTGAAGGTCTCCGGTGCGCTCTCAAGATAGGATTTCTCATATACCTTGGTACGAATCGTGGCATGCGGACAAACAAATGAACACTTACCGCACTGGATGCACAGATCTGGTTCCCAAACCGGGATTTCAAGAGCCACATTGCGTTTTTCCCATTGGGTTGTGCCCGTGGGGAAGGTGCCGTCCACCGGCATCTCGCTAACCTTCACGTCATCGCCGCGCCGGTCAATGATCCTGCCCAATACGTCTCGCACATATTCCGGTGCTTTCTCAGGAACTGGTGGGAGCATGGGGATTGTGCTGGTGACCTTGTCGGGCACTTCGACTTTAACCATGTGCTCAAGCGCACTGTCTACAGCCGCATAGTTCTGCTTGACAACAGCATCGCCGCGTTTGCCGTAGGTTTTCTTGATCGATTTCTTGATCTCTTCAATCGCCTGTTCTTTGGGCAAAATGCCGCTAATAGCGAAGAAACAAGTCTGCATAATCGTGTTGATGCGCTGCCCCATGTTGGTTTTTTGGGCAACTTCATAGGCATCGATGCAGTAGAATTGCAGTTTCTTTTCGATCAGGGCTTCCTGCACCTTGGCGGGAAGGTGATCCCAAACCTCTTCGGGGGCATAAATGCTGTTGAGCAAGAAAATGCCGTTGGGTCGGACATATTTGAGCATATCAAATTTTTCAAGGAAGTTGAACTGATGGCAAGCCACAAAGTTCGCTTCCTTTTCCGAGATCAAATAAGGCGCACGAATCGGCCGGGGGCCAAAGCGCAGGTGCGAAACAGTCACTGCACCAGATTTCTTCGAGTCATACTGAAAGTAACCCTGGGCGAAGTTTTCTGTGTCCTCACCGATGATCTTGATGGAGTTCTTATTTGCGCTCACGGTGCCGTCGGCGCCGAGGCCAAAGAACATCGCCTGGACGACATCGTCGCCCAAAATCTCAAAGGAGGGGTCCCATTCCAGGCTGGTGTGGGTCACATCATCGAAGATACCGACGGTGAAGTGGTTCTTGGGAGTATCTTTTTTCATTTCATCGAACACGCCTTTAACCATTGCCGGTGTAAATTCCTTGGATGAAAGACCGTAACGTCCGCCAATCACTTTGGGCATTTTCTCAAAGGGAGCGATTCCCGTTTCCATGCCTTCCTTAATGGCATTCACCACATCCAGGTAGAGCGGTTCGCCGCTCGCGCCAGGTTCCTTTGTGCGATCTAAGGCTGCAATCACCTTGACTGTGCTGGGCAATGCCTCCATCAAGTGCTGGACAGAGAAGGGGCGGTAGAGACGAACAGAAACCACGCCAACTTTTTCGCCTTGCTTCTGTAACGCCTTGGCGGTTTCTTCGGCTGTCTCTGTGCCCGAAGCCATCAAAACGACCACGCGCTCGGCATCGGGGGCGCCAATATAATCAAACAGGTGATAGGTTCGGCCAACCTTTTCTGCAAAGGCGTCCATCACATCCTGAACGATCTCAGGGGTTTTATCATAGAAGGGGTTCACCGTCTCACGTCCCTGGAAGAAGACATCCGGGTTCTGAGCGGTGCCGCGCAGCACTGGATGGTCTGGTGAGAGCGCACGGGCACGATGTTCTGCAATCAGATCATCATCAATCAACGCCCGCAGATCATCCTCATCCAGGCGTTCGATCTTGCTGATCTCATGTGAGCTGCGGAAACCGTCAAAGAAATGCATGAACGGTACCCGCGAGCGCAGCGTGGCTGCCTGGGCGATCAGCGCCATATCCTGTGATTCCTGTACTGAACCGCTGGCCAGCATCGCGAAACCAGTAGATCGGGCAGCCGTCACATCTGAGTGATCGCCGAAAATTGAAAGCGCTTGAGCAGCGATTGAACGCGCGCTAATGTTGAATACAGTTGGCGTGAGTTCGCCAGCGATCTTATACATATTGGGGATCATCAGAAGCAGACCCTGTGAAGCTGTGAAGGTGGTGGTCAAGCCGCCAGCCTGCAAAGCGCCGTGTACTGCGCCTGCCGCACCGCCTTCGGCTTGCATTTCCGTGACATCCGGAACTGTGCCCCAAATATTGGGGATTCCCTGAGCGGACCAGGCATCGGCATATTCGCCCATCGGTGACGAGGGGGTGATCGGGTAGATCGCGATAATCTCGTTTAACCGGTAAGCGACCCAGGCCGTTGCTTCGTTGGCATCAGTCATTACCATTTGAC
>JAENZI010000018.1 GCA_016841365.1 Anaerolineaceae bacterium | reverse complement strand
TCACCCGGGTTTGGGAAAAATGGTATATAATTTTTAGAGACGTGGAATTTCGATATTAGTAATATCAAATAATAGTTCCAAAAAATCTTTCATCTGATCTACAGAAACCTCATCTTTTGGATTGCTTATAATTTCATTCCCCAACATTTGAAGTTTGATCATCTTTGGATATATTCAATATTGGCGTTCAGATAATTACTGGGTCTACAAAGACTATATTTTTTAAAACGTTCTTCCCATCAATACAAATATCTCGAACAATAAAAACACATTTATATAATATCATAATATTTTGCAAGAATGGCATATTTTGGAAAAATTAGTTGTGAATCCATACTAACATATTAACATCCCCCATTTGAACACAAAATGGGCGCGAATGGACTCGAACCATCGACCTCACGGATGTGAACCGTGCGCTCTAACCAGCTGAGCTACGCGCCCTAAAATCATATGTTAACTGTGCGCTCTAACCAACAGTCCTTTACAGGGCCTGCGAGGCGATGCGCCCTCATTCAGGCTTGCATTATAGCAAAATTTACCTTAAAGGTCAATTGATCGCCAATGACTTTGCTACAAAAACAACCCTACTTAGTGACCCTAATCAAATTCTGGCTAACAGCAATCTCAATCCGCGCCACATTACGAGACGTCTCCCGCCGCCCATCACACTAGCCTCTACTTCTCAACCCTCACCCTGATTTTCTCCACAACCCCATCGCGTTTAAAGATGTGGGCGCTGGTTCCCTGATCAAGCCTGCTCCCCTCAACCGTCATGCGCTGCCCATCACTGGTTTCAACAACAATTTCTGCTGCTTTACCAACCATTAGGATGACCGGCGTCTGGCAATAAGTAAACGCGACCGAGCCTGCAGGGACAGACAGGGATTGGTGTTCACCCTTTATATCAATAAAATCAAAGGTTGCAGCGGAGGAAAGCAATTCCTCGGGGTTGAGGAGCGATGGATCAAAAACCAGGCAGCCCTCCTCAACAGTTAAAGCCAGCTCTGCCAGGCGTGCAATGACCTCCTCTTTCACCAACCCTGTCATCCCCGGCTGCCTTGCCCCCTGCCCCTTGGGGGTATGGGAATAGGGATCGCTCGGAAATGCACCAAATTTCTCGGGCGGTTTATTGAAGCCCAGCCCAGCCCGGATATCGCGGTATTTCTCCAACAAACGCGACGCCAGGGCATTATCTTCACAGGTTTGGATGGTTTCCACAACGGCCAGCAGCAGTTTGGATACCATATGCCAGTAAATGCTCCCCAATCCTTCGTAAGCAAAGAAGGTGCTTGAGCGCCCGGTGAATTCCGAATGCCGAAACACCGACTCGAACAGGTCCACGATCTTTTCCTGTTCCTGTTCAACGGTATCCCGGTATTTAGGGTTCTGTCCAAGCTTTTCCAGCGCCCGCCTGACATCCCTCTCATTATGGATGCTGCCGCTGAAGTGAAAATATCCCAGTTCATCTTTCACAAGGATGCTTTGATCTTTCTCCGCAGCAAGCATATCTGGCAGCGCCAATTCCCGCAGCAGTTCTGGGGCAATGCTATTCTTCTCCAAAATCCCCGGCAGGGATTTATCGGGGTAAAGGATGTAAGAATTTTGGTCTTCGAGATAAAGCGGGCTTTTCTGCAGGCTTTCAAGCAAATTTAGCGCGTCTTCCCCTGAGAGCATCCCGGATGACAGAATGGATACCTGCCCTTCCAGCATGACATCTAAGTGTTTGATGCCAATGCTTTGATCGCCGAATTGGATTACATTATAAGCATGGTACAGATCATCTTCTCTGCGATTTGCTTTGAGTGAATGGGCGAGAAAGCGCCCAACCCTATCAAGGAAGTCAATTAGGCCTTGTGCTGGAAGTTCTGAAAATTCACCCGTAAAGCCTCGCCGATAAAGGCTCTCACGGTATTCGCTCCCGGCTTCACTCAGCGCACCTAATATTTGTGAACGAATTTGGTCATTGAATATTCCCTTAAGATGCTGCTCAAATTCGATCAGTATTGCTGAGATTGTTGAAAATTGTTGCTCTACCTCAGCGCTGACCTGGTATTGTGTTTCAGCCTTCTCCTTGATCAATGCTTTGAAAAATGTAATAAAGCGGTACAGGTACCCCAAGGTGACCACAGAAAGGCCTTTGCCAACCAGGGCATTATTCGCGTCATTCCACTCTGGCCGCTGGGTGTTCATCCAGATCCCGCCTTCTGGGACAAAATTAACCAGTTTTGCCAATAGCAGCGTGAGTAATTTTTCAACCAATGTACGATGGATAACCTGCCCATCAGAATCGCGAAGAAGTCTTCCGTCCGATCCATATTTCTTGACATCTGATTCGATTTTTTCTTCAAGCGCCGCATCAAAAAGGATGGTATGGTACGGATCATCCAACAAATCCTGATAGGGTTTAATCCGATAGGGCACATTGGCATAACTGAAAATCGGCTCATCCAACATGCTTTGTAGTTTCCCGGGATGCACCCTCACGCTCAACGCCATCAGCTTCAACAAATAGATGATTTGATGATCGCTCCAATAGCCGATGTTGCTCCAGGGGTTACCCGGTTCAGGAATTTCCCAATCAATGCCTTCAAGTGTGATCCGGTAAGGGTTATAACCATCAGCGGTCGTAGCGTTCAAAAAGGTGAAAATCATTCCCTCAACAAATTCGGGGTAGGACCAGGCTAAGGCTTCCCAGTTTTGGAAGATATCCCGCCAGTTTCCTTGATAATCAAGCCGGTCAGAACCATCGCTTTCCTTGATGTTGATCGAGAACATATTCCACGGCCGGCTTGGGTCACCGTGCCTGCGACTAAAGAATAATGGCAAATAGGTATAGGATAAGCGAATCAGATCTGCATCCCCATATTGCTCAGCGCGTGAATATAAATCATAAATATAAATTTGCTCTGGCAGGGCGGAAAAGAATGCCTTTGCTTCTTTGAGAAGGCCTTGATTATGGCCATAAACGTAATCCATAAATTTCTTTTTGCTGATCCAGTACTGATCATAGAAAATGCCGCCGCGCATGATATTGAACAACACATTGGCAAAGTGATGTGCTGTCGTAGGTTGATCCGCTGAAAGCTGCAGGCCATCCGCTTGTGCGACGAGTGCCGTAATTTCATTTTGATTTCTATTGATATCCTTTTCGATCTCCATGCTCAAAGAACCTTGTTGCTCAACCAGTAAATTTCTTCTATCTGCCATCTGGGACCAATCCTGGCTTACATCGGCGACAATATGCCAGGAAATTTCCTCCCCCGCAAGTAATTCTTGTTCTGAATGAACAAAATATGCCCCGCGCTTTCCGCGGATCTCAGTTTCCTGTGTTATGCCGCGCCCATTTCTAAAATCACTCAATTGAGCAGATGAGAGCAGGATATTCGGATTTTCCAAACCAACCTGGAAGACCGTTGTCGCCAATAGGGACTCGCTGGGTTCGGGAAGATCCGTCAGAGTTGCATTCAGGGTGAAAATCCCAAGCCCGGTTTTGACATCCAGTGCGCTGCGTTTATAGGCATCTAACAAGCAACTAGTTGTGTTCTGTACACTTACTTGCGAAAAAGCAGGCTGAATATTCTGAATGCCATCCAGAAATTCCACGCGGCATTCCTCAGATGAATTGACCAACCAAGAGGTTTTTATGAAGCCAAACCGGTCGCCTGTCCGCCAAGCATAACGGAAAATGAGACCAAGATCGCGATTTTCCTCCTCGAAAACCAATGATGTGCCGGTTTTGTTCTTATAGAGGTTGCGGTGCACATCATAAAGCCCCTGCTGGCGGATCGAAAAAGGTTCCCAATAGAAAACCCGATTTCCACGGGTGATCAGCAAGATAGTTTTGCTTCCCGTATTTTCATAATTTTCTGTGATTTTATCTTCGGTGTAATAAGGAAATAACGCGTTTTCAGGGTTTACGCGCCCTGCCGTCAACCCCCCTGTTGAAGATATAAAGAACCAGTGATTGGAACTGCTGACCAGGCTCATGAAAAATGGCGGCATCCGGTCATAATTCTGGATCTTGTAATAAGTCTCTCCAAACAGCTCTAAAAATTCACCTGATACTTCAGAGGTTTTGTGTTGTAATGGGGTTTCACCAACAAAAATTGGTCCGGTATCCTTTTTCATCGCGATATTCCTCTTAGATAGATTATTGACCTTGATATACTTTCACCCAATCTACGAGCATAGCAATTTCACCGTTGACAATTGCCTTTACTGTTGCTTCAGGCATCCCATAATAAGGCTCTTTGATCCCATTTGTTTTATATGGGTAACGGCCGCCTAAAGCCAAGTTTAAAATAATATGCTGTTTCTTATCGTAAACCCAAGGACCAAAAAACTCAACCATTGGACGAGAAACTCGATAAATCAGTTCTTCATCCACCATGAAATAGAGGCTGTCGGGAGTCCAATCCAGTGAATAAGTACGCCACTGAGTTGCCGACTCAGGAGACTCACAGTATTTTTTATTGACGAGTGCAGACTCCCCCGAAAACCCGGGGCCATGTACTGCCGCACTGATCCAATCGGACTCACCCACAGCTTCCATGATATCTAATTCGCCACAAACAGGCCAATTCCCCTGGCTTCCCAGAAGCCAAAAAGCTGGCCACAATCCATCGCCCTTTGGGAGCATGATCCTGGCCGAAATCCTGCCATATGTAAAATCAAATTTCCCCTTTGTATGTATTCTCCCTGACACAAAATCAAAGGACATACCTTCTGTGGTAATAAAATTCTTTTTAAACTTTGGCTGAATAACAAGAACACCGTCTGCTTCATCTACTTTTTTCTTAAAGAAAATCGTTTCGCTTGAATCAATATATGCTTGCTGTTCATTATTATGACGTTTCCCGGTAACTTCTACGTTCCACTTGAACCGATCTAATTCATCTGATGTGAAATCATCAAAAAAGACCAGTTCATCATCTTTGGATAGCTGCATCGGATAAAGTCCTATTTACGGTGTTTTTTCATAAACACGAACATAATCAATCATATACTGCGCCGGAAATTCTGTATCGGGTGTCACAATTCCGCCAAGTGTGCCGCCAATTGCCAGATTAAGAATGATAAAGAAGGGCTGGTCGAAGACCCAATCCCGGTTACCGACATCCTCTCGGGTGTAGGTGCTGTATTTCTCCCCGTCATAAAACCAACTGATCTGATCTTCATCCCACTCAATGGCGTAGGTATGGAAGTCATCAGCAATAGCATAGTCCTGCCGGTTCCACTTGCTCAAGCCCACGGCTCCTGAGTAACCAGGGCCATGCAGGGTGCCAATAATCAAATCGGGCTCTCTGCCGACATATTCCATAATGTCAATTTCACCGCAATCCGGCCAACCGACTTCCGGAAAGTTCTCTCCAAGCATCCAAAAAGCAGGCCACAACCCCTTTCCTTCAGGCACCTTGATCCTGGCTTCGATTCGGCCGTATTGAAAAGTCTGTAATCCTTGGGTCTTTAGCCTGGCTGATGTGAAATTAAATCCACCGCCTTCAAGTGTTTCTTTTTGAGCGGTGATAACCAACATCCCATCTTCTATGTGTGCATTATCATTGGAGTCGGTATAAGTCTGCATTTCACCATTCCCCCAACCGCCACCACCCAGGTCATAAGTCCAATTTGATGTATTGATTTTTCTATCGCTAAATTCATCATTCCATAGTAATTCCCACCCCTCGGGCGGTTCAATAACATCTGATTCTGATGCCAGGTTGAGCGGCGTACAGGCTGTAATAACAACTAGAAGAAGAACGATCACTGATAGTCGCTGAAATTTTTGCATGATGATAGAGCTCCCTTTGTTCCATTGGAAGATTGAATTTCAGGTAAGGTCTTTGCTCATTCGATCGAAATGAAAACCTTACCTGATACTTACGTTATCCTTTGACAGCTCCCGTGGTTAACCCAGAGATGATGTATCGCTGCATCAATAAGAAGATGAGCAGCATAGGAAAGGTCATGATCAATACGGCGGCTGCCAAGGTCGGCCAATTACTGCCATAAACACCCTGGAAAACGATCATGCCACGGGTGATGGGGTAATACTTCTGACTCGTGAGGTAAATTGTTGGCAAGATCAATTCATTCCAAATACCAATTGCATGCAACACTGCAACCGTCGCCACAGCAGGCCTGATCAATGGGAAGAGGATCATTGTCACAAACTTAAAATAGCTGCATCCATCTAATGCGGCAGCCTCATCAAGTTCAATAGGTATCGTTTTGATGTAATTGACAAGGATTGTGAACCCAATCGGATTGATCGTGAATAATAGAATATATCCGATAGGGTTATTATATAGGCCAAGTCTCAACATTAATTGGAATTGAGGGATCAAGGCTGGGGGTAAAAATAGCGCAACAATGAACAGAAATAGAATAATTTTTGCGCCTTTGATATACCCTCTGGAAACAGGAAATGCGAGAAATATTGCAGTTACCACATAAACCAGGGTTGCCGTAACGGTATAGAGCACTGTGTTGGTTAAATAACGGGGAAAATTTGCCTTCTGCCATGCATCAATAAAGTTATCAAAGTTCGGTGAAGTCACAAGTGATGTTGCACTTTTCATAAAATCGGGGAGCGATTTCAGAGAAGTGTTAACCAACATGATCAAGGGGCCGGCATAAACTATGGCAAAGATGATCAGAACCGCATAGGACAATATCTTTCCCCATTTAATTGGACGTCGGATTTTCATATCTACGTTCATCCTAATATCCTTCTCTCTCTACGACTTAGGAAAAACTGTGTTGTTGTTCCCAATATCAGAACCAAGATAAATAACACAATGGATGCAGCAGCAGCATAACCCTGTCGGAATGAGCTGGTGACACTGCCGGAAGTTTGACCAAAGCCGACAGCATAAATCAAATAGCCCAAAACCTGGGTTCCATTTCGGTAACCAATTAACACCAGGAACAACTGCCACGCCTGAAGGGACCCAATAATATTCAAGAGCAGATTTGTGTTCACGCTTGGGGTAAGCAATGGCCAGGTTACATTTTTAAATACCTTCCACTTGTTCGCGCCATCAATTTCTGCTGCCTCATACAATTCACTGGGGATCGTTTGCAGACCGGCGAGGAAGATAATCATTGTCGTTCCCAGATTTGCCCATATTTGAACCACAATGACCCAGCCAAACGCTTCTGTTGGTGGCCCTCCAAAAAACTCCGAACTCATACCAAAGAAATTCAGAATAGAGTCCATCGGGCCGCCTAAGGGATAAAGGAAAAGCGACCAGATCAACCCCTGAATGACTGCGCCAAGGATCACCGGCATAAAATAAAGGGTTCTGAAAAAATTAGTACCCTTAAGTTTCTGGTTAACCAAAACAGCAACCAGTAATCCCAAACTAAATTGGATGGTTGTAACAAAAAAACAAAAGAGAAGAGTCCGTCCAAGCGCTGAGAGGTTGTCACGTGAAGCCTGACCCATAAAGAGAAATTCTTTATAGTTATCCAAGCCAACCCAGTCGACGGGTGCACCTCTAATACCTGTTGCATTCGTAAATGAAAAGAACGTTGTGGAAATAGATGGGCCCAAAGCAATCATCACGTACAATAAAAGCCCTGGAAGAAGAAATAGATAGGGCGCCCAACGCGACTTACCACCGCCAAAATGATAGCCCCTCATACTTAACCTCCATTCTATCAAAATTTAATATGCTTCCTGTCTATTTGACAGGAAGCATATTTACGAAATCATAGTTACTGATTAGCATCCAATCCGGATTGCAGATCTTCTTGGACTTTGTTGGCAAGTTCTTCAGCATCATCAAAGGTGCCAAAGGGAGCAAAGTATGATGCCCAGGGGTTAGCATATTGACCTGCGCCCTTGGGGGCCACATAATATTGCTCATAACCAACTCTAAAATTCTCCAGGTATGGAGCAACTTCACGTCCAATTTGCGTATCCAAAGTTACGCCTGGCTGGGTGGGGAAGAAGCCAACTGCGTTGACAAATGCAGCGTAGTTTTCCTGTTCAGAGAACTCGGTTAAGTACAGGAGCCCGGTTTCTTTATTGGGTGAATTTTCAGCAATAACCCAACCCTGATCATATTTACCAAATAGATATTTGTTGTCTTCAGGATCATCGCTGCCGGGGAAGGGGATATAACCCCACTCAAATGCCGGTTCAGCCGATTCGATAGCAGCCGCGTACCAAGTTCCCCCGGCAAACATTGCTACCGCACCAGAAGCAAAACGTCCAGGAGCAGCATCACCTGCGATACCACTGGCGCCTTCTTCCATCATATCCTGGGCATAAACCTTCATCTTATCCCACATTTCCATGGATTTTTCATCATTCCACTTAATGGATCCTGTCCATAACCCTTCAACCAATGCTTCCTGATCTGGATAGATAGAGCCAATTAAACCATAAGCACCAACGAAGATCGGCCAGCCGTCCTTACCGCCAGCGGTCATACAGGGAATTCCTTCAGCCGTAAAGGTCTCACAGGCACTCACCAGTTGATCGTAGGTCGTGGGAACTTCCACGCCATACTGAGCGAAGAGATCTTTGTTGTAATAAAGACCGCTATAAGAAACAGTACCCAGGTTGATCTGGTAAACTTTCCCGTTATAAGTACCAGCGTCTGCAATAGCTGATTCATAATAGTTATCCAGGAAGGGCTGACCAGTGAGATCCATCAAATAACCAGCTTCAATAAGGGTCTGCCAGTTTGGCGGATCAACATTCTTCATGTAGGGTTGGGCAGCATTGGTAAATGCAAACATATCCACAACGTCAACATCATTGGCGGTCAGGCGTGTTTGCGTAACGGTACTCAGATCATTCGCGTTGACTACGGACATATCCACGGTCACATTAGGATATTTCTCTTCGAATGCCTGATTGAACTCCTCCATGAAGGCCACCATTGGCGGATTTTGATGTACAAGCACCCGCAAGGTTACATCTTCCTCAACAGGTTGCGCATCATCAGTTGTTTCAGTTCCTGACGCACATGCTGTCAAAAGAATTGTGAGGACTAATAACAGACTAAAAACGAAATGCTTTTTGTTCATTGCTTCTCCTTTAGAAAATAGAAATTGCTTAACTGAAATTGAACTTCTGTATCGTGCATAAACCAATTTTTCTTTTTTCACCTCCATCAAAATATCGGATTTTTAGAAGTCATCAGCCTGTTTAACATATCAACAAAAAATTGCATCTGGTTCATTACCTATGTTTTTGGGTATGAAGCAGATTGCCCAGTAAACCAAATCGTTTGTGTGTCAGGTTTATTTTTAGGGGAGTTTTTCATAGTCATTTTTTGGTTAACTTAAGATTTGGACGGTAAAGAATTATGTGCGCTGGCTCTGATCACTTAAAGCAAGACGAAAAATCACTGCATTTCTTGATCAACAAGAAATATGCAGCTTGAGAGATTTTTGTGTCTATTAAGATTTTAGTGATTTCGATGAGATTTTTCGTGGAGAAAAGCGGGGAAAACATGGACAATTCATAGATGTCTTTTCCATGTTAAATCTAAACCTCCATCAAGGATGATTGCCCCCTCAGTAATATTTTCACGATATCATTGATTTAGGATGGATAAAAATTGAATTGACTTGTAATTTTTAATGACCCGAAAGGACTTATTCCCGCCGATATTGATCCGGCGACAGCCCCATTTCACGCCGGAAAATACGGCTGAAATATCCGCCCTCAGAGAATCCCACTGCCAAAGCGACTTCGGTAATACTCTTATCCGTATCTTTGAGTAAGGTTTTAGCGATATTTACCCGGTATCGCTGAATATACCTGATCGGGGTTGCCTTCAATTCCTGGCGGAAACAATAGGTTAAGTAATCTTCGGATATATTGACATGCGAAGCAATATCGCGGCGTGAAATTGGTTCATTATAATGTTCATGAATAAATGCCATAGCCCGCCTGACAAGGTGCTGGGTCTCATGACTTAATTGTTGCTTTTTATTCAGCGTCGACTCAATATGATCTACAGTTTCATCAATACTAAATAATCCCTTTTGTAAAATAACTGAAACGCCTTCATTAAGCCGCTTGATCTCTGTTTCTGACAATACCAAACCGGTCACAACAATAACCGGAATATTCCTTGTTCGTTCGTCTGCGCGCATTTTCTCTAAAACACCAAAACCATCCAACTCAGGCATTTGCAAATCAAGTAACACAAGATCAATATCTTCTGCCTCAATAATATCCAGTGCTTCTAATCCGTTTGTTGCCAGCAGAACCTTATTAGCCGTCGAATGCGATTTGACTATCCTTTCATATAAGTCGAGTGTGTTAGGGTCATCTTCAACAACAAGGATAAAGCGGGTTTTTCCATCTTTTTTTGCTAAATCCCAGAATTGATCCAAAGTCTTGGTTAAATCATCTACCTCAAAAGGCTTGGTGAGAAAATCTAATCTGATCAAAGAATCTTTTTCTTTTTTAGAAGCATATAACAAAATGGGAGTGGATTGCGTCAAATCATTTTCTTTGATGGCATTCAGGGTGAGCCATGTTAGATCTGACTGTATCGTCACATCAAGAATGATGACTTCTGGGGCGATATCGTGTAATTTTGATTGCCAAATTTCAGTTTCTCCCATTATTTCTTCATAAACTTTAATCTCACGCTTCTTCAAACTCTCCAACAAAGCCAAATTTGTTCCAGGCCGTGTGGTCAACAACAAGACAGTCCTTTTACTCTCATGCTGAGGTTGAGCAACAAATCCCGATTTAACCACAGGCAAATTCAAAATGGGCAATTCGATGAAGAAGGTAGATCCTTGACCCTCAACTCCTGTTGATCTTAATCCTATCTTCCCTTCGTGCATTTCAACAATCATTTTGCTGATGGTTAACCCTAAACCAAGACCTGGCAAACCCATCGAAATACTGTGTTCTGAACGGCGAAATGCATCAAAAATTTCCTCTTGTTCATCAGGAGAAATACCAATACCTGTATCCTCCACCTTGATAATTGCTTTGCCATCCCCTTCGGAAAGATAAAAATTAACCTCACCTTGTTTCGTAAATTTAGTTGCGTTACTGATCAAATTCAATATTACCTGACGCAAACGTGTCCGGTCACCCCATACCCAGGGACCAGTTTTAGGAATATCAGCGTGCCATTTTAATCCCTTTTCCAAGGCGAGTTGTTTTCCACTTTCCACAACCATTTGAAGGGTCTCACCAAGGTCAATCAGTTCCTTATTTAAACGAAATTGGCCGGCATCAAGCGTAGCAAGATCAATAACATCACCGATCAGCCCATTCAAATGTTGCGAATATGTTTTAATATTCAAAATATCTTTTTCGATTGCTGAAGAAATATTAAGGTGGTCTTCTTCAGCATCTTGCAAGACGATCTCACTCAAACCCGATATTAAATTCAATGGCGTGCGTAATTCATGGCTTATCATAGAAAGAAACCTGCTTTTCAGCTTATTTGCTTCCTCAGCCAGTTTTCGCCCTTCAGTCGCTTGCCGGTATAACCTGAGTGTATTCAAAGAACTACCCATTTGCTGGACAATCGATCCATAGAGGTCAAGATGATCAACATCAAAGACCATAAAACCTAGTTGCTGTTCTTGATCCAATACTGGAATCAAAGTCAGAAAATATGGTTCTTTTTCATCGAAATAACCTACCGGTGGAAAATTGCGGCTGGTAAACCGGATTGGTTCTTGATCAGGATCTAAAACATCTTGAATTGTGCTAATTGCCAGGGATTTTTCAGTTTTTTCTTCAAAGAGTGCTAATCTTGCGATTGGGATATCCATTTCAGGCAACCGTTTAGCAAGGATTGAAAAAATCTGTTCCTGATCAATTGCAGCTAATAATTCTGCTGTAAGTAGACTTAGCCGACTGGATACCCATCTTTCATCCTTAACATGCCGCCGGTGCTGCAATTGCATTTGGAAATTGATAGTATATCTGGCTTCTTCTATTAATTTTTGAGTAAACTTTGAAGATCCTCCCGATCCTGAGATGAATGCAGAATCCAAGACATCAATCGCTTTTTGCCAAAGGTAAACAACATCATTGTTATTTTCTGTTTGCCTCAACACCTCCAATAAAACATGCTGAAAATGTGAAACGTTCTCTGAGGTAATGCTTTCAATAAAGCTTTCCACCAATTGCTGACATAAAGTTCGAATTTCTCCTTTTGAAAAATTTTGAACCTCTATGAATATGGTTTGATTGATTAATTCAACGATCTGTTCAGCATTGTCTTCAATGGTCTCAGTTACAGAAAGTGCATGATCTGAATGCTGATCAGTTGAGTAATTACTTCCTTTGCACCCACATGACTGCCTTATGATCAATTGCGTTTCGATCTTCACTTTTTCAGGAAGTTCTTTGTCCTCAACAATCCTCTGGGTCATAAGCTTTAATGATTGATACCCAATATCATACAAAGGAACGTGAATACTGGTCAGACCTGGTTCTTGAATCGCACCTTCAAAACGATTATCAAATCCGATGATTGCGACATCCCCCGGCACATTTAATCCAGATGCTTTCAGCGCATCCATCGCGCCAAGTGCTGATTCATCATTACTTGCCATGACAGCGGTAAAGGTACAACCTGATGCAATTAATTCTTGCATTGCATTGTAACCGCCGCTATAAATATGTCGACCAAAGGCAATTAATCGGGGATCCTGGTTTAAATCATTTGTTTCGATGAATTTTTGATAAGAAGCTAATCGTTCCCCGGTATCCCCATGCAAGTCATTTTGAGATCCCGCAATAAAAGCAATATCTTTATGCCCATGCTGAAACAAGTGGTTCATTGCTTGGTTGACACCGCCCAAATTGTCAACGAATATCGTAGGCCCTTGTTCTCCTAAACCAATAAAAAGAACAGGATGTTCTGCTCTGATAAGATTCTGGACATAGTTTGAATGGGCTTCTGAATGAAGGGGTACAGCAATGATTAATCCATCCGTATTCCATTCACCAATCGGTAAAAAATCCTGGTCAGGTAATAGAACAGGCCAAGCAGCCTTCATCGGATCCGTTGGGCTTGCCGACGGGCCAATCCCGCATCCCAAAAGCAAGTTGCAGTTCAATTCAGAAGCAGCTTTTGCAATTCCGCTATAAACAGGAGCAAGATAGCTGAGATTTGTAGCAGTCCGATAAAACTGCCAGCCAGCTAAAACGCCTATTGTCGGTCTCCCATGACGGAAATATTTAGCCATTTTTATTTTTCAATCTGGATCAATCAATTGCGTTAAGATATCAAGATTAATATCCCATATTTGATTATAACTTGAATCCTAGGTAAACCTGTTAAGAGAGAGCCAAAATCAAAAACTTTGCCATTCTCCCTCATTTTGAAGCATGATTTAACAATCGGTATAATTAGAATATGTAGAATACAAAAAGAAAATATTAATCAAAATAAATTAGGAGGAAAAATGGAAAACACAAACCATTCAAAAAGCAATTACGGGCGCTTTTTCATCATGATCGGCGTCTCAATGGTGTTGATGTATCTCACAACCTATCTGAATTCCTTCGACATCCTCGATCACGCCTGGTTCAGCGAAACCCGGTTGTTTATGTCCCTCATCATGGGGTCGGTGATGACCGTCGTCATGCTGCTCTTTATGTGGAAGATGTACCACAACAAGACCGCCAATCTGGCCATCATCTTTGGCGCTGTTATGGTGTTTGCCGCAGCCTTATTCCTGGTCAGAAGCCAAACAACCGTCTCTGGCGTTGACTATATGGAAGGCATGATCCCGCATCATTCGATCGCCATCCTTACTAGCGAGCGCGCCAACATCGAGGACCTTCGCGTGAGGGAACTGGCAGACGAGATCATCGCCGCACAGGTCAGAGAAATCAACGAGATGGAATGGTTGATTGAGGACATCAAAACAAATGGCGCGGCAACCACACCAACAGAAGCTGAACAGCGGTCAGTGCCGGACTTTGCAAATTAGCCTGAGAAGGCAAGCAATCTAGTAATTTGGAAGTATGGCTAAATCGGTATGCTAATCAGAAAAACAATAAGCAAATCCCCACATACACGAACAGTATGTGGGGATTTATTGATGATATTCATTGAATAAAACCCAATAAAACTGTATTATTGAATCAAATGAATCTCACCATTGAACAAAAATACCAGCTCTTATTTGAGATTTCACACAAAACCAGAGACACCCTCGACCTTGATAAGATCATGGCGCAGTTATTGGACATGATCAAACCGGTTGTGAATTATGATGCCGCTGGCATCTTTGTGCTTAACCAGGCTTTATCTCAAGACTCCTCCACGACTCAAAGAAATAAGATCGCAGGGATGTGCTGGCGCGGCTACTTCCCTTTGCCAAACGAAGACGCCATGCTCACCCATGGGAAGGGAATTGTCGGTCACGTCATTTCAACCGGCACCAGCCTGGTTGCGCCAGATGTGCGTCTTGATCCATATTACATTGAAGGCCGGCCTGAAACCCTATCCGAGATTACTGTTCCGATCATGGTCAATGAACGTGCCATTGGTGCACTCAATTTAGAATCAGACCACATCGGCACATATAACGAAATCGATCTGCAAGTGCTGCAATTCTTTGCCGATGCGGCTGCCATCGCGCTTGAAAAAGCCATCCTCCACCGGCAGTTGTTGGAAAAAGAGCTGCTGGATAAACAACTTCAAATGGCAAAGGACGTCCAAACCCACCTGCTGCCGCAAAGCGACCCACAAATCCCGGGTTATGATATTGCTGGTGTATGCATCCCTGCCGAGAAAATTGGCGGTGATTATTATGATTACTTGCAGCTTATGGATGGGCAGATTGGAATCGCTGTCGCAGATGTATCAGGCCATGGGATCTCATCCGCCCTGGTGATGAGCGCTTTCCGCAGTTTGCTGCGGACTCACGCTTACGGAAGCAGCAGCCCAGCACAAATTGCCTGTGCGATCAATCAACACTTGCCAGAATTTACTGGAGGAAACCACTTCATCACCATGACCTACGGTATATTAAATCCAGCCGATGATTGGGTAAATTTCACTCGTTGTGGGCACCCCTCACCCTCGTTGCTGCATCCCGATGGAACCGTAGAAACCTTTATAGCAAATCGCCCAGCATTTGGCATCTATCCCGATGTCGATTATGTGGATGAAAACAAAACCCTATCACAGGGTGATATCCTGATTATATTTACCGACGGTGTCGTGGAAATAGAAAACCAAAATGGAGAAGCTTTTGGCAGCCAGCAACTCATAGAAACCATTGCACAAAACAAAGTCTTAACTTCTCAAGAATTGATCCATCACGTCGTCGAACAAACCAGGGTGTTTGCTGGATTTCAGCCCTACCAGGATGATTTCACCCTTGTGATTGTTAAACGAAATCAATCAACATAGATTCTTCATCTCAATAGATGCAAATTTAATTTAATTTGTTTTTTGTCCCGTTAATTTTCCAGATTGTATCAATTTAAACTTGTCCGACTTACAAATTCTTTGGTTTATAGAAAATCACATAAATGATCCGTTCGAGTGCCCACCCAAACATGGCATAAATGAGCATGGCTAAAAGGGTCGAGATTTCTAAAACCATCCCACCCGCAGAAGGTGCGCTTGCCAAATTTGTAAAAGGTGTTAGCAGCATATCAGAGACAGCATAAAGCAGCGACGCAAATGGATTTTCCGGGTTGACCGCAATCAATTTAAATATGAAGCGCAAGCCGAGTATTGCTTCAATTAATCCAAAAACAAACCAGATGATCTGGGTGCTTTTGTAAGTTTTAAAACGACTCTTTTTCTCTTCCAGTTCCTGAACACTTTTTTGTTCTTTTTCTTCTGTCACTTTTGCCTCCATTTATATTTAGATTTTTTATTTAATTGTATTGTGCCTTTTTGGAAAGCCCAAATCCAGTTTTGCAAAAAATCTCATTATGGTCAAATTAGTTAATCTAAATTCAATTACAACGATTTTTAACAACGACTATTAATTTTATTTAACGTCATCACCGTCTAAACGCTATGCCCACAGCAAAAATGAAAAAATCGTGACAAACTAAAAGAATTTTTATGCTGACTAAGTTTATGTCACTCTACGTCATATTTTCGCGCTATAATATCCCCATGACAAATGTCGCCACCCGCCTGCTCTCGATGATCTTCCTGTTTCAGTCCCGCCGCCAGTGGACGGTGTCGGAACTGTCCGATGAGCTGGATGTTTCCGATCGCACCGTGCACCGCTACATCGGCATGCTGGAAGAGATGGGCGTCCCGCTCTATTCCGAACGCGGCCCATATGGGGGGTTTTCCCTGCTGCGCACGTACAAGCTGCCCCCACTGATCTTCACGCCCGAGGAGGCGACCGTGCTCTATATGGGTGCACGCATGGTGCAGGATGTGTGGGGCAAGCCTTTTCACGACGCGGTGACTGGCGTCACCGCCAAGCTGGATAATGTCCTTCCCGATGACATCCGCCAGGAGGTTGAGCGCGCTCTGCGTTCGCTGGTGGTGATGACCGGCACCTCGCGGGACTATACCCCCTTCCATGACACTATGGCTGCCCTTAGGGATTGCATGGCGCAAAATAAGCGGGTTTCGCTGCGCTATCACAGCTTTGCCCGGGTCGAAACCGACCGTAAAGTGGACCCGTACGCGCTCAGTTTTCGTTGGGGCAATTGGTATTTAATCGGCTACTGCCACCTGCGGGATGAGATGCGCACCTTCCGCATCGACCGTATCAGTGATGTGCGCGGGCTGAAAGAAACTTTCGAATTCCCCCACGACTTTGACGCCAAAACATACATGGAAGAAACCATGCGCTGGGAAAATCAATACCATATTGCAGTCCAAATTGACGCAGAACTCGCCGTTCGCATGCGTGAGAGAAGCGATGACTGGATGCAGGTCAGCGATAACCCGGATGGCTCGGTCACCGTTCGCTTTGATGCAGACAACCTCGACTGGGCAGCGGGTTGGGTGCTCAGCTACGGCAAACGGGCAAAAGCACTCGAACCCCCCGAATTGATCTCCCGGGTCACACAGGCTGCGCATGACCTACTCGAGGCTTACGAAGAACCAACCGGCCCGACAACGGGCACATAAACAAAGATCACCGAATCGGGCGACCCGGGCTGAAAGCGGTCATCAAAATACTCAAAATAGAAATCATCCGCCGCCTGATATCCCGATTGGGGCAGCCAACTCTCAAAGATATACGAAACCGTATCTGGCAAATCTGTCATCAAGCCCCGGTGAACAAACACCGCGTAGGCATGTGTTCCTGTCGTGACAGCCTTCATCCCCTCTGGCACGATCATCTCCCCGGAACCATCCAGACCTAACCCTGCCAAATAGCAATGCACCCCATCACGCCAGGTGTGTAATCCATAGCCGCAGTCCGGGTCTGCATTCGGGATCTCGTCAAACCGCTTCCCAAGCCTATCCCATAGGGCCTCTACCTCACCGTCATGAAACCCACCGCACACCGGCAGCCCTACAACTGTGAAACCAGCCTTAAGCACAATCCTAGGTTGACCTGCCCCTGTTTGCACCTTATTTTTCCTTTACCGGTACGTAAATGTAAAACTTCTCTGAGCCTGCCGCCGGCATAAATTCTTCGCCATAAAGTTCAAAACAAAAATTACCATGTGAAAGGTCCAGCGCGTAGTCCGACTCAGGCAGCCAGCGGTTATAAATGGCATCATAAGCCTGCTGGATGCTGGTCAGGTTGGGGCTGACGATCACTGCATACAGCCCAGATGGGATGGTGTGCTTGACGATCCCCTCGGGCTGTGCTGCCTTTGCATCCAGCAAAGGAAAACCAGCAATATAGTTGAAGGTCATCGTTTCGGCAAAATCATTACCCATGATGCTAACGCCGTAAGCTTTATGTGCGCTTTCATCTTTACCCTGAATTTCATCCCAGTGCTGGTTCAATTGCACCCATAACTGGGGCACCTCACCAGCCTGGTTCTTCCCGTGGTAGTGCAGCCCGGCGATGGTCACTTGTGATTGTGATACCACTTCAATCTTTGGCATGTTAATCTCCTTTTCTTATCTAATTCCTCATCATCTATGTTGAGCAAAAAATCCAATCTATTTTCATGAATACGGCTAACGAAAGCGATCAAAACTATAGCGGACGTTCCAATTCGGCAATCCGGTCCGTCAGGTCAACAGCAGACTCAGGGATTTCCAGCATCCGGCGCAAAAATGCCCCGGTGAAGCTCTGATCGCTCATGCACACCTTTTCTGGCGTCCCTTCGGCAACGATCTCGCCGCCTGCTTCCCCGCCCTCCGGCCCTAAATCGATCAGCCAATCAGCGGTCTTGATCACGTCCAGGTTATGCTCAATCACAATCACGGTGTTGCCAGCATCCGTCAGGCGGTGCAAAACATCCAGCAGCTTCTGGATATCTGCAAAATGCAAACCCGTGGTCGGCTCATCCAGGATGTAGACCGTATCCCCTGTGCTGACCCGCACCAACTCTTTGGCTAATTTAACACGCTGTGCCTCGCCGCCCGAAAGGGTTGTGGCACTCTGCCCCAATTTGATATAACCCAACCCCACATCCGAAAGCGTCTGCAAGATGCGGCTGATGGCAGGGATATTACCGAAAAATTCAAGTCCTTCGTCCACATCCATCTCAAGCACATCCGCGATCGTCTTGCCCTTATACCTGATCTCCAGTGTCTCCCGGTTAAAACGGTTGCCTTTGCAGACATTGCAGGTCACCCACACATCCGGCAAGAAATGCATTTCGACCTTTTTCTGCCCGTAACCTTTGCAGGCTTCACAGCGGCCGCCTTTAACATTGAAACTGAAGCGGCCTTTTCCATATCCGCGCAGCTTGGCCTCCGGCGTGAGGGCGAACAAGTCTCTGATCGGTCCCCACACATTCACATATGTGGCCGGGTTCGAGCGCGGGGTGCGTCCGATCGGATCCTGCGTGATGTTGACCACCTTATTAACATATTCCAATCCAGATAAACTCTCATATGCCCCCGGTTTAGCTTTCGTGCGGTGCAGTTCAGCGGCCAGCAGGGGCTGCAGCGTTTGGGCAACCAGTGATGATTTTCCACTGCCCGACACCCCTGTCACACAGGTGAACAGCCCCAGTGGGAACCGGGCAGTGATACCCTTAAGATTGTTCTGGCGTGCCCCCGTCAGTATCAGCCATTTGCCATTGATCGGCCGGCGTTTTTCGTGGGGTGAGAGCACCTGCAATTCTTTTCTAAGGTAGCGCCCCGTCAATGAATCCGGCGACTCGAGGATCGTATCGAGGGTGCCCGAAGCGACAATCTCACCGCCGCGCACCCCGGCGCCCGGGCCCAGGTCCACGATGAAATCCGCTGTGCGCATGGTTTCCTCATCATGTTCAACCACCACCACGGTGTTACCCATATCTCGCAGATGGGTCAGCGTTTCGAGCAGGCGTGTGTTATCGCGCTGATGCAAACCAATGGTTGGCTCATCCAGCACATACAACACGCCCACCAGACCGCACCCGATCTGGCTGGCCAATCGGATGCGCTGCCCTTCACCGCCTGAGAGAGTCGGCGCAGGACGGTTGAGAGTCAGGTAGTGCAGCCCCACATTCAGCAAGAATTGCAGCCTTCCCTGAATTTCTTTGAGCACTTCCTCAGCGATCACCCGTGCCTCTGCACTTAATTCAGTCTCAACATGCTTTGCCCAGCGGCAGGCTTCACGAATATTTAGCTGCATCACCTCATCAATATTCATCCCGCCAATTGTGACTGCCAGGCTTTCTGGACGCAGGCGTTTACCTCCACAGGTAGAACACGGCTGCTGCCCCATAAAACTCTGATAATAACGTTTGGAATTTTCTGATGTGGTTTGCTTATAACGACGTCTGAGCACATTAAAAATACCTTCAGTCACATATTCATACTCACCCGAGCCCCGATCGCTTTCCCAGGAACTGTGCACCTGCACACCGCCATATAGAATCGCCTGTTTGCCCTCCTCAGAGATGTCAGCCCAGGGCGTATCCAGGTCACAACCGAAGTGCGCAAGGATCTGCAGAGACGTCTGATAGATGTAGGAGTTTTTCTTCTTGTGCACTTCACCCCAAGGACGGACCGCCCCTTCCCCTACCGCCCTGTTTGGATCGATGATCAAATCCACATCAAATTCGTGGATCTCGCCCAACCCATTACAGGTTGGACACATGCCCAAGGGCGAATTAAAGCTGAACATGGTTGGCTCCATCACCGGAAAGCTGATCCCACAATTGGGGCAGGAGAGGTTTTCAGAGAGCAACCAATCATCCCCCTCTTCAAGATCGATCACGATCTGCCCCTCGCCAATCCGCAGGGCAGTTTCCACTGAATCTGTCAAGCGGCTGACGTAGTCGCCGTCGTGTTCCTCCCGCCAATTCCTTGCAACCAGGCGGTCGACGACTATGTCGATGGCGTGTTTTTTATTCTTATCCAGCGGGATATCTTCAGAAAGATCAAACACCTCGCCGTCCACCCGGGCGCGCAAGAATCCGTCCAATTTGGCCTGGGCAAACACATCTTTAAAAGTACCTTTACGCTGCCGGGCAACCGGTGCCAGCACCTGAAAGCGCGTGCCAGGCGCAAGGTCTGACACATGGCTGACGATTTCCTGCGCAGATTGGGCATGCAATTCCCGCCCGCATTCGTAGCAATGCGGTGTGCCCACCCGGGCAAACAGCACCCGCAGGTAATCGGCGATTTCGGTCACCGTGGCGACTGTTGAACGCGGGTTGCGGCTGACCGGTTTTTGTTCGATGGCAATCGCTGGGCTGAGCCCCCCAATATAGTCCACCTTAGGTTTTTCCATCTGACCGATGAACTGCCGGGCAAAGGATGAAAGCGACTCAACGTACCGCCGCTGACCTTCGGCATATAACGTATCAAACGCCAATGACGATTTTCCGCTTCCGGAAACGCCCGTAAACACGATCAGTTTATGCCTGGGCAGGGTGATATCAACTTTTTTGAGGTTATGTTCTTTGGCGCCGCGGATGACAATCACTTCTGGAAACATACTGCTATTCACCTTTTTATTGGATATTGATCTTGACTTGCTCATTATAGCCAGCATATATGCCAGTTTATGACATATTTATATCAAAATTTTTACAATCTATCCTGATAAAATAGCCACTGTCTCCAGTATAGCGGCCGATCTGGCGGCGCTTGGTTTCCCCACTCAGCGGTTGGATTATCCTGCCCATCAAACCTCAAAATTATACGCACTGGCCAACACTTCCTTCATTTAATTAAATAAAAATTGTATATGGATTTCAGCGATTAAAACCTGTTCCTGGGGTATAATAAAAGGGTTGTGCAATTCGCCAAATCACCTCCTATTGTGTGAATTCGGAGGTGTTTGTTTAAATTGCAAAATCAAAAAACATTCAATAAGGACACAACTTAATGGTCGAAATTGGTACAGTTCAACAAGTAGATATCGACAGCGAAATGCGCGAAGCGTATCTCGATTACGCCATGAGCGTGATCGTCGCCCGGGCAATCCCGGATGTGCGCGACGGGCTCAAACCCGTCCACCGCCGCATCCTGTATGCCATGCGCGACATGGGCATCCGCGCCAACACCCCGCACCGCAAATCCGCCAGGATTGTGGGTGAGGTTTTGGGTAAATACCATCCCCACGGTGACGCTGCCGTCTATGATGCCATGGCCCGTATGGCACAGGATTTCTCCTTGCGCTACCTGATGGTTGACGGGCAGGGCAACTTCGGCTCGATTGACGGTGATTCACCCGCAGCGATGCGTTATACCGAAGCCCGCCTCTCGAAAATTGCCGAAGAAATGTTAGTTGACCTGAACAAAGAGACAGTGGATTTTATCGATAACTTTGATGGGTCGCTGCAAGAGCCTGACGTCCTCCCTTCTCGCCTGCCCAACCTCTTACTGAACGGCTCCTCGGGCATCGCAGTGGGGATGGCGACCAACGTCCCACCCCATAACCTGAATGAACTCGTGGCAGCCCTAAATTACCTGATCGACCGCTACGACGAGATGGATGAAGTCAGCGTGGAAGAGCTGATGGAATTCCTTCCAGGGCCAGACTTCCCCACCGGTGGCATGATCATCGGCGATGAGGGCATCCGCCAGGCATACAGCACCGGCCGCGGCAAAATTATCATGCGCGGCACTGCCACCATCGAAGAAAAACCCACCGGGAGATTCGTCATCACCATCACCGAGATCCCCTACCAACTGAACAAAACCACGCTGATCGAGCGCATCGCTGAACTCGCCCGCGAAGATCGGCTGGATTCGGTATCGGATCTACGCGATGAATCTGACCGCAACGGCATGCGCATCGTGATTGAGCTCAAACGAGGTGCGCAGCCCAAGCGCGTGCTGAACCAGCTTTATAAATACACCCCTCTGCAATCCACCTTTGGCGCCCAGATCTTAGCGCTGGTCAAAGGCGAGCCACGCCTGCTGACCCTCAAAAGAGCGCTTCAGGCCTATCTGGAGCACCGCCAGGACGTGATCACCCGCAGGTCGCAATATGACCTTGACAAAGCAAGGCAGCGTGCACACATTCTCGAAGGTTTATTAATTGCTTTAGCTAACCTGGATGATGTCATCCAGACCATCCGCGAATCGGAGAATGCCGATATCGCCAAACAGAATCTGATGACCCGGTTCGAGCTAAGCGAAGCCCAGGCGCAAGCCATCCTCGATATGCAATTACGCCGCCTGGCAGCCCTCGAGCAGCAGAAGATCATGGATGAGCACAAAGAAGTGATGAGTGAAATCGAATATCTCGAAGACCTGCTGGCGCATCCCAAAAAGATCCTCGAGATCATCCGCACCGACCTGAATGAAATTGTTGAAACCTTTGGCGATGAACGCCGCACGGTCATCGCACCCGATGCCACCAGCGACCTTTCGGAAGAAGCCCTGGTAAAGAAGGAAGAGGTACTCGTCAGCCTTACCCAAA
Organism: Anaerolineaceae bacterium; assembly: GCA_016841365.1. Taxonomy (GTDB): domain Bacteria; phylum Chloroflexota; class Anaerolineae; order Anaerolineales; family Anaerolineaceae; genus Brevifilum. The sequence continues at coordinate 25,762 of JAENZI010000018.1, read as the reverse complement.
AAGGGTACGTCAAACGTGTTTCCGAAGATACCTATCGTTCACAAGGGCGCGGCGGCCGCGGTGTGATCGGGCAATCTATGCGTGATGAGGATGAGGTCAAGTTCTTCCTGCGCTGCCACACCCTGAGCACGCTCTTATTCTTCTCTGATAAAGGCAAGGTTTATTCCGAGAAAGTCTGGCAGCTTCCTGATGAAAGCCGTACCGGACGGGGTCTTTCGATCATTAACGTGATCAATATCGAGCCTGGTGAGCAAATTACAGCGGTGGTGCCCGTGGCTGATTTTGAAGAAGCCAACTTCTGCACCATGGCAACGGTCAAAGGACGCGTCAAACGCGTAAAACTCTCCGAGTTTGCGTCCGTGCGCCCCTCCGGTCTGATTGCGATCTCACTCGATGAAGATGACCAATTAGGGTGGGTGTGCCTGACAGGCGGTGAAGACGATATCATGTTCATCACCCGCAACGGTCAGGCGCTGCGCTTTGCAGAAAGTGAGGTTCGCGCCATGGGACGCCAGGCGATGGGCGTGATCGGTATCCGCATGCGCCCGGGTGACCAGTTGACTGCCATGGAAGTCGTTGAACCAAACGGCGACCTGCTGGTTGTGACAGATCGCGGTTATGGCAAACGCACCAACCTGACGGAATACAGCCCCAAGGGCCGCGGCACAATGGGGATTGCCACCATTGATAAACGCGCCTTCAAAGACATCGGAAGAATCACCGAAGCGCGTGTCGTGCAGGAAAAAGACGAAGTTTCGCTGATCTCCAGCCACGGCATCGTGATTCGCATGGCAGTGGCGGATATCTCTCATCAGGGCAGGGCAACGCGCGGCGTGCGCATCATGCAGCTTGAAGAAGGCGATACGGTCGCAGCCATGGCACGCATCCCCGAACAGACCGAATAATAAATAGCCCCCGATGGTTTTAGGTCCATCGGGGGTTTTCTTTTTAACCGATCAAAATATCCCAAAACAACCTGAGAATTAGCCCTATCCCCCCTGATTCCCAATAACTAATAACTAATCACTCATTACAAATTACGAATCCCTGAATGCCCCATTCATCACAATTTCCCCAGCGACAACGTTTTCACCTTCCCCGTTTTCTTTTTCAATCGACAACTGCCCGTCCGATGTGACACCCAGCAGCCTGACCTTCTCGACCAACCCAGTTGAATGGCGAAACCAGACCCACTCCCCCCTGAATGCTAAATGCTGATTCCATTCCTGCATAAACGCATCCGTGGTGATATAGGTGCGCAAATGCTGCATGTGGCGGAGAATATCCCCCAGCAGTGACCAACGATCAACAGCCGCGCCAGCCGCTGATGCCACCGATGTCGCCGGATAGCGCAAAGATTCCGCTGGCGGGACAGCATCGGGCGTAATATTCACACCCACTCCCACCACAAGCGACATCAATGTATCATCCTGCCAGTCAGCTTCTACCAGCACGCCCCCAACCTTTTTGTTCATTAATAAAATATCATTCGGCCACTTGATCTCCGCCTCTAAGCCCAGCGCATCAAGCGCGTGGACCAGCCCCAAAGCGGCCAATGCGGTGAATCTTTCAACCACCATTGTTTCAGGCAGCTCCAAACGCAGCACCAGGCTCATCGCCAGGGCAGACCCGGGCGTGGTGAACCACACCCTGCCCCCCCGACCGCGCCCAGCCGTTTGTTCATCTGCCAGCACCAAAGACCAATCAGGTGCACCCTCGTCAGCCCATTGTATGGCAAGGTCGTTGGTCGAAGTCACAACCGGAAGGTAGCGCCACGCGCCCAAACCAAGCGGGTTAAGAATAGATGACAATCGGTCGCTGTTTGTCATCCCTCCCTCACAATTTCAGTTATCGTTTCTCTCACTTTAAACACAATCATCCCATCGTTTGATAGCAACCCGGTCAAAATCCTGCCCGCACAAGTCGCCCATATTTGCCTGATTTGCGCATCAACCACTATGTCAGCAAATCACGCATCAATGCCGTCATCTCCCTGATGTCCTCGACCACCACATCCGGGACAAATTCAGATGTAGCAAGGTCTTCTCGTTTCGTCTCCCCACTCAACACCAGGGCAGTCGTGATGCCCCATTTGCCAAGGGCGATATCGGTGTAAAGGCGGTCACCGATCATACAGTGTGCCTCGACAGGGAAACCTGTCTTTTGAGCTAACGCCTCCACAATCGGCGCGTTAGGTTTGCCCACAATCACATCCGGCCGCCTGCCGGTCGATGCCGCCACCAATTCGATCATCGCGCCGACATCCGGTTTGAAGCCTCCGGGCGTGGGGCAGTTGATATCGGGATGCGTGGCAATATAGGGTTTCCCCATCACCACCTGGTCACACAACTGCCACAATTTATCATAGGTCAGGGTGGTGTCAAAACCCAGCACGACCACATCAGGGTCATCTTCCGTCAGGTCAAACCTATGACGCTGAAATTCAGCCAATAACGGCGGTGTGCCCACCACATACAAGCTGGTGGAGGGATAGTGCTTGTTCAAGTAGACAGCGGTCGCTTCCCCTGAGGTAAAAATCCGTTCCTCCGGCACTGCCAGCCCAAAGCCAATTAATTTTTCAGCATATTCCACCCGAGAGCGGGAGGAATTATTCGTCAAAAAATAATAATCCACCTGGTGCGCTTCCAGTAGATCCAGCCACTCACCTGCACCGGGCAATAGCTGATCGCCCAGGTAAATCGTGCCGTCCATATCCATCAAAAAGCACCGGGTTTGCTTTAGCTTCTCTATCGCTTGCATCAATCGAATCCTTTTTTGTTTCTTTCCATTATTCAACCAGCTTAATCATAACCTCACTTTGACCGATATGGGGCAGTAACCCACACTTTTTGGCAATCCACATCAGATTAACCTATAATTATTAAAACAACAACACGGAGGAGAATTTGCAGAAACGCCCAAACGAGTTTGACGGATTTACTTACACGCTGACCAACCCAGCCGACATCGAGAAACTGGATCCCAATGCATCAATTTTGCTGGAACCGGGTCAAATCAATTTTATAGAAAACTATCCTACAAGCCTGGCTGCCCTCGTGAAGAAAGCCGCCAAATTGACTCAGATCCCCAATTTACCCAAATGGCTGGCATCTTTGTGGAATAAACCCCTCACATTAGAGGTGCACACTTCCAGTGAACTGTATAACATGAACTATGCCTGGCTGCGTTTTCACGTGCAGGATGAAAACCCAGAGCAAAATCAACACGCGTGGAATCCCGCCATCAATCTCTTAAGCATCCGCCCAACAAACCGCCTGCCTGTGCCAGAGCTGTTACTGTATGTCTTTAACATTACCGGTGAGATCAACCATCACGGCTATGGCGTCGCCGGCCGCCTGCACCACCCCGACCGGGTCGGTGACGAAGTCTCCTTTTATGAAACGCTCAAAAATGATAAGGCTTTCTACCGCCTGCCCGAGATGGCCGTGTTTTGGGAGTTCCATGGCGCAAGCTACACTTCAGATGCCGAACGAGAAGCCTACGGACTGCATCAATTCGATCAAGGCTTGCCCGATTTTCTGAACCTCTATTTTGGGAGCCTTTTGGAGAAAAAAGAGCTGCAGATCGACCCGCAAGTTGAAAATTGAGATTGAGTCAAAGAACATAAACCCATTTATGATAGAATACTCAGATGAAATTATCTTGATTTATATAAGTTGGAAGGATGTCGCATGAAACCTATTGCATTAACCGGGATCAAACCCACCGGTAAACCCCATATTGGCAACTACCTTGGCATGTACCGACCTGCGCTTGATCTGATGGAAAACTACCAGGGCATGTATTTCGTAGCCGATTTGCACGCGCTAACCACCATGCACGACGCTGCCACCCTCAAAGATCTGGTATATGAAGTGGCTGCCAGCTGGCTGGCTCTAGGCCTCGACCCTGATGAAGCGATATTCTTCCGCCAATCCGATATCCCGGAAATCCCAGAATTCACCTGGATCATGTCCTGCTTCACATCCAAAGGGCTGCTCAACCGGGCGCACGCGTATAAAGATGCTGTAGATAAGAACCTGGAATTGAACCGCGACCCGGATGAAGGGATCAATGCTGGCTTGTTCTACTACCCTGTCCTCATGGCCGCCGATATCCTCCTTTACGGTTCAGATGTTGTCCCAGTCGGGCTGGATCAGAAGCAGCATATTGAGATCACACGGGATATTGCGGAAGCATTCAACCGCACCTATGGTGATGTGCTCAAGGTTCCCGAAGGCCTGATCCAGGAATCCGTGATGAAAGTGCCCGGGATTGACGGCAGAAAGATGAGCAAAAGCTACGACAACACCATCCCGATCTTTGCGCCTGAGAAAAAATTACGCAAACAGGTCATGCGGATAGTGACGGACAGCAAACGCCCGGAAGACCCTAAAGACCCCGATGACGACAACCTGTTTGCCCTGCTGCGCTTTTTTGCCAGCCCAGAGCGGTTAGAAGAAATCCGCGAATTATATGTAGGTGGTGGGGCAGCCTATGGTGAGCTCAAAAAGGAATTAGCCAGCCTGATTTTAGAGCATTTTGCCGATGCCCGCGTAAAATTTGACAACCTGATCCAAAATAAGGACTACCTGGATAAGGTCTTGCTGGAAGGTGCACAAAAAGCCCGCGCAATGGGAAAGCCCTACCTGCAAGCGGCTCGCAAAGCCACCGGTCTGGACTGAAGAACCCGCACAACACGAATAAGGTACACAAACACAGGCGGGCGGTTCATCAGAACCGCCCGTTTATGATTTCTCGTCGACCCAATACAATTATGTCAGGTTGATCTGCCCTAACCCGGCTGCCCGGTCGATGTAATCATTGACCACCTTCTCAAGTATCGAGAGCGGCAGTCCGCCTTGATTGATGAGCACATCATGAAACTCCTTGATGTCGAACGCCTCCCCCAATGCAGCTTCTGCCTTCCGTCTCAGCGCAAGCATTTTGAGGTAGCCGATGTAATAAGCACACGCTTGCCCGGGTGCGACAATATACCGCTCCACCTCAGAGACAACATCTCTTTCGGGTAAACCCGTCTTTTCGAGCATATAATCAATCGCTTGCTGCCTTGTCCACTGGCGTGTGTGCAAGCCTGTATCCACCACCAACCGAGCAGCCCGCCAAAGCAAGCCCTGCAACCGCCCCAGGTTGCTCAGGTCATCCTCCAACCCCAATTCCCAGCCCAACCATTCTGCATAAAGCGCCCATCCTTCAACGTAGGCGTTGAAAAAATAGGTCTTGCGGAATGTGGGTAACCCCTTGATCTTCTGAGCATGGGCTAACTGATAGACATGCCCCGGGATCCCTTCGTGGTACGCCAAGGTGCGCATCCCCCAGCGGTAAACATTATCCGGTTCGCGCAGGTTGACCCACATCGTCCCGGGGCGTTTGCCGTCCATGGAGGGCGCTTCGGCATAAGCAATGGGCGAGTCGGGTTCACGGAACTCGGGCAAACGCTTAACCACGATTTGATCCAGCGACCCGTAGGAGAAAATTTCCGGCAGGCGTGTGCTCACCTCATCCAGGATATCCTGATAAGCCTGGCGGATGGCGTCGCGTTTGTTTTCTCCAGTGAAATGATGCTGTGGATCCTGCATCATGGCTTTAAACTGCTCACCAGGCGAATCACAGGGCAACCCCATGCGGTCAAAGATCTCGCAGACCGATTCAGTCAGCCGACCCACCTCATCCAAACCCAATTGATGGATTTCATCTGCAGTCATTTCGCTGGTGGTGTGATGCCGTAGTAAAAATGCATAATAATCTTCACCACCCGGCAGTTTCCAAACCCCGTCATCGTCTGTTGCCTTATCCAGCCAGACCTGCAAGTAATTACTTAGTTTTTGATATGCTGGGGCAACCGTTTCTTGGATTGCCGTAATCACCTGCGGACCATAAACTTGTGCTGCCCGTTTACCAAGCCGCTTTGAGGGGCGCACTTTTTCTACAAAGCTGGTGTACAGCGGATTTTCTTCGAATGGGACAGCCAAAAAAGATTCTATTTGCCTGAGGCATTTTTCAATCACAAATCGAGGCGGGATCGCCCCGGCACCCTCACACAACGCCAGGCTTTCCAGCAAACCATCAATCTTCCACCCAACCATGTGCAAACGACGAAGATAACGCCGCACGCTGCGCTTACCTGAGATTTTATGATAGGTGGTGAGAAAGTTGATCAGATCGATCTGAACGCCATACACATGGTTGACCGGATATGGCCCCATAAAAACAGCGCCAGGTGCCCAATGATAATCAAAGCGGTGCCCGCGCAGGTTTTGCTCAAAATACCAGCGCATCAAGTCATAGGTGATCCGCTTCTTCCCTTCCAGTTTCGCTGGATCATATTGTTTGATCAGAACCAACCCGTCGCGGTCCAGCTGGCGAAAGTTCGCCATATAAGCTGGTGAAACATCCGTCAACACTCCGCTATGAAAATCCAACAGCGTGTTATCGAGCAGTCCGAGCATCGTCAGCGTTTCAGGGTCTTTCCTGACCATTCGCAGGGCTATCCGCTCAACCGCTAAATTGATCGCAGGAGGCTTACCCCACACAAGTTGATAGATCAGCCAGGTTAGCATCAGTACAAGCAAGATCAAAATGGCTATAATGACTATCGACATCCCTGCCTCCTCCTGTACAGCAATCCCTTCATATATGCCAACTCACATCTTGCCGATGAAGTATAACGAACGCACGCAACGCTAAGATCAGAACCACTCGATGATCAGGCTTCCATCACAATAAGTAAATTTCGGTATCAGCCCCGACCCATCATCCATTATAGCCGTAAAACATCCCCAGGATCAGCTCATAAACCGCCTGTGATATAATCATGCCAACTGGCTAGTCTGGAGTATGGATGAAATTATCCGTTCTAATCCCCGTCTACAATGAACGCCGCACGCTGCGTGAAATTGTCGCCCGCGTCATGTCTCAAGATATCCCCGGCGTCGACGCCTTGGAAATTGTGATTGTCGACGATCACTCGAGCGATGGCTCGGCTGAGATCATCCGTGAGCTTGAGCGCAATCATCCCCAAATCATTCATCCCATCCTCTTAGCGGAGAACCAGGGTAAAGGCAACGCTATAAGTACAGCCATCCAGGCAGCCAGCGGTGATATCGCCATTGTGCAGGATGCCGACCTCGAATACGACCCAGCAGACTATCCTGCTGTGCTGCAACCGATCATCGAAGGCGCTGCCGATGTGGTTTACGGTTCACGCTTCACCCAGCGCGGTGAGCGTCGCGTGCTCTACTTCAGGCACACCCTGGCAAACCGCTTCCTGACACTGCTCAGCAATATTTTCACCGACCTGAACCTGACCGATATGGAGACCTGTTACAAGGCTTTCCGCCTTCAGGTTGCCAAAACCATCCCCATCCGCTCAAAACGCTTTGGGATCGAACCCGAACTGACGGCAAAATTTGCCAAGCGCAAACTGCGCATCTTCGAAGTGCCGATCAGCTATCATGGGCGCACTTACGCAGAAGGCAAGAAGATCACCTGGAAGGATGGCTTACGCGCAATCTGGACCATCTTTAAGTTTTGGGTGATCGACGACATGTTCCAGGGGGATTACGGCACAAAAGACCTGATCGATATGGAAGCCGCCCCCAAATACACTGAATGGACTCTTGAGCGCACCCGCCCTTATGTGGGTCAATTATTGATGGAAATCGGCTCAGGGATTGGCAACAACGTGCGCATCCTGATGCAATATACAGATGTGATTGCCACTGAGATCGACCCTGTTTACCTCGAAGTCTTGCGCAATGCCTATATGAACACACCGGGTGTAGAAGTCCACGCCTGGGACGCCACCCAAACGCCCCCGCCCGACCTCCCTCAACCCGATTCTATCCTGTGTTCAAACGTCATCGAGCATATCGAAGATGACCGGGCAGTGGTACTCAACGCCGACCGCGTGCTCAAACCCGGTGGGCGGATGATCTTCATCGTGCCGCGCGGCCAAAAGCTGTATTCCACCCTTGACTCTGCCATCGGACACCACCGGCGTTACGACAAAGACCGTCTGCGCGGGTTTTTTGAGGATTTGGGTTACCAGATCGAGGAATTGTTCACGTTGAATAAAATCGGTGTGTTAGGTTGGTGGTACCGGGGGAAAGTGGTTAAACAAAAGGCTATCGGGCGCTTCGGGCTGAAGGCCTTCAATGTGATGGTGCCCCTCTTCAAACTGATAGACCCTGTCCTGCCCTGGCCAGGCCTATCACTGGTGATCGTGGCGCGCAAACCCGAAAGCGGTTAAAGCCACCTAATGTTACACTTCCGGTCATTTCATTTGTAATATAAAAATCACGCCCATTATAAAATCAATTGAGTTGATCAGCCAGTGTGCAAAAATACCCAGCTTGAGGTTACGCTTCCAGCGCACGATATAAATCAGCGGCAAGAGCGCCAGCATACGCGCCAAAAACATCCACGGCGACCAGACATGGTACAAGGCGAATAACAGGCTATGCACAACCGGTGCGGCTTTTCCGGCTTTCTCTGGCATTCGGGGTAGCAGAAAACCACGAAAATAAAGCTCCTCAACCCATGGGGCAACGAAAATTATAAAGACAAAATGCAGCGCGTAAGTTTGGATTAGTTTTCCGCGCGTAAAACTTTCAGAGAGCCCCATGCCCAAGCGCAGCAATTGCGGGATCCACTCGAACCAGCCCTCCATCACAGTGCTGATGGGATTCATAATTGTGATAATTAAGCCGGAGCTGAGGAATATCACCGGCACCCAAAGCACATACTGCCACCAGGGAAGTTTATGTTGGTAAAGGACGACTCCCTGCAAAGTCAGCTTGCCGGTTTGCTGTTTTCCTTGCCACAGCAGCACGCCCATTTCCACGGGCACCAGCACGAACACCGCCCCCAGCACAAGCGCCATCACCGACGGGTAACCTGCTTCCACAACCTCAGGCACGGTCAGATAATAAAAAGCACCGATCAAGACTCCGGGCAAGAGATGATAAAGCAGCGATTCCCCCCAGCCATGTTTGCGCACCTCAAATTCGTGTTTCTGCATCAGTCATTATCCTTGTCACATTCGTCGATTACTGCAGAGAATTTTACCAAATTAAAGTTATGCGTTTACAACCAAAAAAGGCTGCCGAATGACTCCGGCAGCCCTGGTGTTTCTGATAACCCATCTTTTCTGATAAATAATTTTCAGGGTCAAGGCTCAAATGAAAACCATTGATGCCTACGCCGGCCAGATCTTACGCCCGCCGCCAGGTGCGGTGACAGAGTCGATCAAGGCCATCTCCTCATCTGTCAGCGCTGGCATCAAGGCAGCTTCCAAATTCTCTCTGAGTTGCGAAACCCGCTTGGCTCCCGGGATTGCTACGGTCACCGCAGGGTGCTGCATCGTAAATTGGATAGCAAGCTGTGCCATTGACCGTCCATTAGCCAGCGCTTTGAGCTTTTCAACTTTCGCCAGGTCGTTCAGGAAGGTCTGGTATTCATCCTCGTTTTCAATCCAGCGTTGCCTGAAATCACCTTCTTCAAAGGTAGTATCTTTGCTGAATTTGCCGGTCAGGATGCCCATTGCCAGAGGTCCGCGCACCAAAACGCCAATGTCGTTGGCCATCGTGTAAGGGAAGATCTCTTTCTCAGGGGTCCGATTGAGGATCGAATAGTCGATTTGCAGGGTTGCAGTCTGATTGTCAGCGTTGAAAGCCTGCAGATAGTCAAAATCGCTGGTGCTGACACCATAAGCCCGCACCTTCCCTTGCGCCTGCAATTTTTGGAAGCCTTCAACAAAGACCTCCATATTTGGCTCTCGAAAATCAATGTGGCACTGGATCAAGTCCACATAATCTGTATCCAGTCTTTTTAAGTTCGATTCCACGCCGGTCACCAGCTTTTCGACGGTGTCATACTGGCTCACCTGGTTTTCATGGTCAAATTCAAGCCATCCGATCTTGGTCGCGACGATGAATTTATCCCGTCTGCCTTTCATCGCCCTGCCAAGGATTTTTTCGCTGTGCCCGGTGCCATACACATCCGCCGTATCGAAGAACGTGATTCCCATATCCAGTGCGGCGTCGATCAAATCCAGTGATTCGCGATCATCCACCTCACCCCACTCGTCGCCGCCGATCGCCCACAGACCGAGCCCGATCTTTGTAATTTCAATCCCGCTTTTACCCAATATCCGTTTTTCAATTTCTGTCATCATGCCTCCTTTTTTATTTACACAATAAAATATGTTTTATCATCGTTTTCTAAAATTCCATCACCATGCCAGAATACAAACGGTGCAATCTGTCACCCAAAACGCCTTCAAGGATTTCGACAGGGGTATCACCTGTGCAATGCCCGGTAACAATGATTTGGATACCCTCTTCTAATAAAGCCTTCCCGATCCTGCTCACCGTCTCCTCATCTTCGTGATGAAGGTGAAAACCGCCAATCACCGCCTGAATTGGCTGGTCCGGGAAGGCTTTATGGGTGGCAGCGATCATATTCAGCACCCCGTTATGCGCACAACCCGTAAGCACCACCAGACCCTGAGCACTTTCGATCACCGTGACCAGTTCATGGTCAAAGGTGTCCGGCTGTAATTCATCACCGACCCTCACCCGTAATCGCTGGTCACCGCTTGGTTTTGGATAATTACGCGGAATATCTGTCAGCAGGTGAAACCCGGGCATCACTTCCCGGTTTTCACTGATCTGCACTATGCGCCCCTCATACTCCAGCAGTAATTTCCGATCCAGGCCAATAAAGCGGGGCTGGTCTGTGCCATCATCCGCAACGCAATCCCCATGCTGTGATTGACGCAAATAGACTGTCGCGTGCTCATTTTCCCAGAAAAAACGCCCTAAACCCCCGCCGTGATCGTAATGATGGTGAGATATCGCCAGAACCTCCACGCGCCTCAGATCCTTGCCCAGTTTGACGGCGTTATACGCAAACTTGCCCGATTGCCCCACATCAGACATATAAACATGACCTTCATGCTCAATATAGAAAGACAGGCCGTGTTCTGCCTGCAGTTCTGGCTGGTCAAAATTCTTGTGGTTCTCAAGCAGTGTGGTGATTTGCATTTCGCCTCCCAAAATATCGGCTTGTTCATTCATTATAGTCCAATTGTTAGGTGGTCGGTTTTTTAGAGGATCACGGAATCAATTTGAACCATACAGAAAAATCTCCAAAATTTTTAGAAAAATTCTTCTCATTAATTTTGAATAGTATGAGATAATATCAGCAATCCCAAAACATTAATTCATTACACTTAAGTTAGGAATTTTGGTTTATTTGATATCCTGGTTTACTAAAAAATGATAAGCAATTTTCATTTTTCAGCTTCTTGGAGGTTAGAATGACTCGTGCTCATCAAAGTTTCCTAATTGCTGTGATCGTTCTCATTCTTGTTTCCTTATCATGTGGCGGCCAAGAGGATATTGAATTGGTTCTCTGTGAAGCCAGCGGGGGAACCTGGACTTGGGATGAGGGTATGACTCCTTGGGACGCCTATTGTCACGAACCAACGAAGACCGTTGTTGGAAAACAAGAGGAAACACAATCCTTGAGTAGCGCAGGAGCAACCCAACAATCACCTGCAAATGGTTTAGAACCAACCACTCAACCAACAACTAATGCTGGTTCTGCTGACTCAACAATTTTTATCGGAGCAACAACGATCTGGGAAGGTTTTAGTGGCGGACAAATCGTTGAGGACGAAATTTACTTGCTCATAGGCACAAATGGCGAAGTTAACGGGTCATTGATCTCAATTTATCAAGAATCCGAAGCGCAGCCACAAACTTGGGAAGACGAGCAGAAATCACTTCATTCGTGTATCACACAACAAATACTAAAAGTAACCGGGGTTATCACCGGGAAACTCACAGAAGGCAACACCCTGATCCAGATGGATTTGACCTACGACAGCGAAATTGTCCGTCATAACTGCCCCAGCACAAGTGAAACCCTCTCAGACAATATTGTTGTTGATGCTGAAGTTAACCTGATCGATACCATGCTGGTCGGTTCGGTTCCTGATTGGTTCACTTTTGAGGCGTATAAACAATAGGGCAGTTCACTCATACCCCAAATATTGGTATCGAACTGCCCTATCATATTAACTCAAAATTCTAATTAACTCCGCAGGCTTGCACCTAATTCCTCGTCCAGCAGACGGATGATCTTATCACGCAGTTTCAACACTTCCTTATCTGTCAGTGTACGGTCGGGGGCGATATAGGTCAGGCTGAAAGCCAGGCTCTTTTTACCCTCACCAAGCTGCTTACCGCGATAGATATCGAATAGCTGAACCTTTGCCAGGTAGTCACCGCCGCCCAGTCGCAGGACGTTTTCAACATCCGCGGCTGTCACAACCTCATCAACCACAACAGCCAGGTCTTCCAGCACTGGCGGATAGGTTGGAACTGCTTCAACATCGAACAGGATCCGCGCAGCACCTAACACAGCATCCAAATCTAGTTCAGCCAGCATCACCGGCGCTTCTTCCATCTCATAATTGGCTTTCACCAGCGGATGAAGCTCACCCATCACGCCGACCACCGTTTCGCCAATCAAGATCTCGGCGGTCTTGCCCGGGTGCAGGCTGGGGTGCTCTCCAGCACGGAAAGTAACACCCGCAATATGCATGCCCTGCATCACACCCTCAACAACACCTTTCAGGTCATAAAAATCCATAACCTCTGGTTCACCCCCCTGCCACGTGGTTTTATGGCGCAAGCCGCTCAGGCCAATCGAGAGCATCTGCTTCTCTTGCGGCAACTGCTGCCCTTCGACAGGGTTGAACACCGGGCCGATTTCAAATAATGCCAGGCGCTGATCCAAACTGCTGTTATATTCCATGATCTCCAGCATGCTGGCTAAAATGCTGCGCCGCATCACCCGACGTTCCACCGAAATCGGATTTTGAATCTCAATGTAATCCACCTCAGGTGCTTGATACTCCGGCGGGAAACGCCGCGCCTCACGTTCAGGTGATGTCATGCGGTAGGCAATCAGTTCCTGTAAACCCAAATTCACCAAAAGGTCACGCAGATCATCCTCCATCACCAATTCCTCACTTGAGCTTTGCGGCGGCAAAGGCTGATCAAGCCGGCGCGAGGGGATCTTGTCAAAGCCGTAAATGCGGCTGATCTCTTCCAGCAAATCCGCCTGGCCGATCACACCTTCATGGATATCAAGGCGGTGAGGCGGCGTTTGGGCGCGGATTGTGTCACTTTCAACTTCACACGTAAATTCAAGCCGGCTTAGAATATCGGCAATCTTTTGTGCTTCAATTTCTGTCCCAAGGCTGGCATTCACCCAGTCCGCTGAAAGTTCAACAACAGGGTCTGCTGGCGGGTTCGGGTAATTGTCAATCAAACCCTCGGCGATTTGACCCTCACCCCATTCAGCCATGCGCTTCAGGCTCAGGCGCACGCCCAGCTCTGCCAATGCCGGATGGACCCCCCGGCTGAAACGATAGGCAGCCTCTGAATTGATTTTCAATTTGCTGACGGTCTTGCGGATATTGATGAAATTCCATGAAGCGCCTTCTAAGAGCACATTCGTGGTGCTGCTGGTAACTTCACTTTCCTCGCCGCCCATCACACCTGCCAACGAGAGCGCGCCAGCCGTATCGGTGACCAGTTCCATCTCTGCATCCAGCGTGTGTTGAACCCCATCCAGCGTGGTCAACCGCTCGCCTTCCTGTGCGGTGCGTGTAATAATGGTTGGGGATTTCCCGCCTGCACGATTGAGGAGAATGTCGTAATCAAAGGCATGCAGCGGTTCGCCCAACTCAAGCATCACGTAATTGGTGGCGTCCACAATGCAGTTGATCGGGCGCATTCCGACCAGGTTCAGTCTACGGCGCACCCAGTAAGGGCTGGGTTGAACCTTGATATCCTCGATTAAACCCAGCACAAACCGCGGGTTCAACTCAGGATCCTCAATCTGAATCGCTGCCCTGCCCTGAATGGGTTTCCCGGTAGCGGTCAATGAATCATCCGGGTAATGAAGTTCACGACCGGTTGCGGCTGCAATTTCACGCGCCATCCCCAGCACGCTGGCATCACGGACCATATTTGGCAGCGTGTCCACATCAAACACGGCATCGCCCATATATGCCACCAGGGGCATGCCTGTGGGCGCATCATCATCCAGCAAGATGACGCCCTCGTGCTCATCGGATATGCCCAGTTCCTTTTCAGAACAAATCATCGAGAAGGATTCAACACCACGGATCTTCATCCGCTTGAGCGTGGTCAACTGCTTACCGGGTTGGTGCCCATCATAAAGCTGCGCGCCTTCACGGGCATAAGCCACCTTGAGCGGTTTATCTAACGGTCCCTTGCCTAAATATTCAAACAGGTTTGGTGCCCCGGTTAGAACAATGATTTCCTCGTTCCCGTCATTCAAGCGGCACAGCACCAGCCGGTCCGCGTTAGGGTGCGGCATCACTTCATCAACTTGCGCCACCACGAACTTATCTTCCGGCCAGGATAAACCCGCGTATTTGAATTCGTGCTTTTCTCCGGGTGGCATCGGCATGCCCACCAGCCTGATCTCCTCGACCTCAAGCCCGACCAGTGTCATCTTCTTCGCCAGTTCTTCAAGATTCAGGTCGGCAATATCAACATAATCATTTAACCAAGTTATCGGTACTTTCATTCATTCCTCGCGTTCACTTTTTCTAATTTCTAACAAATTCCACAAGATCCCAGGTATTAGGTAATCGGTAGCAGGTATTAGTAAAGGCCCAAATCTTCTCGGTAAGAATCATCCTCTACTTCTCGAATAAACGAAATATTCTTTTGCTTTCTGAGGTGACCAATATAGCCATTTATCATTTTTCCCAATGCCACCAACCGTGACTTGTATTCATCGTGCATAAGGGTATCAATATTTCCAAGACGATGGGCAATCAACAAATGCGTTTTGGTTTCACTCATTGATCCTCTAGCAATGTAACAATAATGAATTGCTTCTTGAAAGTTATATCGTCCATATCCTTCCGCAATATTTGCAGGGATACTCTGAACAGAACGTCTCAATTGCGAATTCAACGCCCATTTTTCTACATCAGGCAACATCGGCAATAAATATTGACAAACATCCACTGCAAAATCCACAGACTTTTGCCAAACAGCCAATGTTTCCAATCCTTGATTGTTATCAGCCATATTTGTCTCTCAACCTATCTTTTGCCAAACAACCGTTTACCTGCACTCCCAATACCAAATTCCTAATACCTAATCCCTACTCACCAGTCCTAAAACTGCCTCAAGAACCGGATATCGTTATTCCTGAAGTGGCGGATGTCATCGATGCGGTAACGCATGAGCGTGCTGCGGTCGATACCCATCCCGGCGGCAAAACCTGAATAGACCTCCGGATCATAGCCGCCGTATTGCAGCACCACCGGGTGCACCATACCGCAGCCCAGGATCTCAAGCCAGCCAGTTTCCTTACAAACCGGGCAGCCCTCACCGCCGCACACGAAACATCCCACATCCATCTCGGCGCTGGGTTCCGTGAAGGGGAAGTGTGACGGGCGCAGGCGCGTTCGGGCATCCTCGCCGAACAATCTGCGGGCGAAATCATCCAATGTGCCCTTCAATTCAGCAAAGGTAACCCCTTTGCCAATCACCAACACTTCGACCTGCACAAATTCGATTTCGCTGCGGGCAGAAAGCTGCTCATAGCGCATCGTCGCACCGGGCAAAATTGCGCGGATCGGTTCGGGTGCACGCTCACGCATGACCCTGATCTGACCTGGAGAGGTATGTGTGCGCAGCAAAACGCCATCACGTTTGGTATAAAACGTATCCCACATGTCGCGGGCGGGGTGGTAAGGCGGCATATTAAGGTAGGTGAAGTTATAATCGTCGGTTTCCACTTCAGGTGAGCGATACACCTGGAAGCCCATATCGCCAAATATACGCGTCACCCTTCTCAAAACCTTTGTCAACGGATGCAGCCTGCCGCGATCTACCGGGCGTCCGGGGAGGGTCACATCCAGTTTTTCAGTCGTTAGCATATTTTGCAAAGCCGCTGTTTCAAGCAGCTCGCGTTTTTCTGCTAACGCTTCTTCCAGCGTTTGGCGGACTTCGTTCGCCGCCTTACCCATCAACGGACGTAATTCCTTATCCAATTTGCCCATGCCGCTGAACACACCCATCACGGGTGAATTGCGTCCAAGGTGCGCCACACGCCAGGCTTCAAGCCCTTCCTCGTCAGCCACATCTGCCAACACTGCCAGCGCCTCAGACCTGATCTTTTCCAACTCGGCCAATGCCTG
Source organism: Anaerolineaceae bacterium (assembly GCA_016841365.1). Lineage (GTDB taxonomy): Bacteria > Chloroflexota > Anaerolineae > Anaerolineales > Anaerolineaceae > Brevifilum. Next base: position 9,474 of record JAENZI010000018.1, on the reverse strand, counting down.
TTCTTTCTCTGTCATTGATTCTCAACCTCCTGTTAAAAACATAATTACTCAAACCTATTTATTAAACAAAACACCCGTCCTCAGCAAAGGACGGGATGACCGCGGTACCACCTTTTTTGGCTGCACAGGCGCACTGCGCAACCCACTCAACACCAACAGCCTCATGGGCAATTGGCTGCCCAAATAACGCTGGGCAAATCGGCTCAGACTACTCGCATGCGCTTTCACCTGAGCGGCTCGAGAGGGAACTTCAGTTGGGTTCAGCAGGGTTCGGGTCTCAGTCTTGCCCGAACCGCCCTGTCAACCTCCGCCAGCCTACTTTCCTCTGTCGTCGCTGATCCTGATTTTTTTCTACTTCTTATTATGATAAATTTTGACCCTGATGTCAAGCAAAACCCATTTTACATTTCAGCAGGCCGTGCCTAATTATACGCAAGCCGGGTTGTTTCATCGCACAGGGTATCTGCTAACCATGCCTCCCAGTGAGGTTCCTCCCAGGTGCCTAATGAACGGTGCATATCCAAATATTTCTGCGGGATGGGATGCGTTCCCAACACGACCTCAACCCCGTACCGATTCTCAATGAACTGCTTGAAGGTCGCAATATAGGGGCACGGCGGATAGCCAACAAGTAATCCCGTGGCAAAATGGATCACGTCGACGCCATTCTTGACCATTTCGTTGCCGGCATATTCGATGTTTCCGCCAGGGCAGCCGTTGCAGGTGGTATACCCTACCAACTCAATCTCTTGCCCCTGATATCGGCTGAATGCCCCTTCACGATCTCTCATCGATCTGAAACACTTGCCGCCGGCGCAGGTCCGATAACGATCACAGATGATGATCCCGATGCCAATTTTTCCTTCCATGAATATCTCTCCTAATCTGATGTGCCATGAGTATCAATATCTGATGTTAAGCCGCACAAAATGCCACTATAAACCAATTGTACACCCACCCGTATTGTAAAACCTGATAGATTTCTCTCAAGAATATCAGCATCTTTAAGCACTTTCTGGTGATGAAATCATCATGCAAAACCTCTTTGCCCCCCAATAATTGACATAAAGCCCCCAATGAAATATACTATACCCCAGTATAGCATCATGGAGGTAAACTTTTTATGCCGATTTACGAATATCATTGCAAGAATTGCGGTAACGAGTTTGAAAAGATCATGGGGTTTTCAGATCCCCGTGTCAATTCACCTGATTGCCCCAACTGCCAATCAGACGACACGCAAAAACGCCTTTCGACCATCGCAGCCTACAGCGGCGGCAAACGCAGTTCATCAACCACATCCAGCTGCGGCAGCTCGGGCGGCTTTAGCTGAGCTGGTTAACCCCCAATCAGACCGGTGGTCTGAAAGAAAGCAATTGTGATGATCCAAACCACAAACCCAGAAGTAAAAACCCACATCACCCACCGCCTTTCCCGTATCGAAGGGCAACTGCGCGGGGTGAAAAAGATGATTGCTGAGGATCGCGACTGTAGAGACATCGTCCAGCAGTTGATCGCCATCCGTGCGGCGATCCAATCTGCCAGCCTGAACTTTGTGCAGGATGTCGCTCAGGACTGCTTGATTGATCTCAACAACCAATCAAACCCAGAAACCCAGCGCGAATTGATGGCAGACTTAATCCAAATGCTGGGAAAATTTTCGTAGCTTTACAGAAAATAATAAAGGAGAAATTATGGCAACCAACACAGTATTACGATGGATCCCGGGAGGGCAAAACTTTGTCTCAACCGATTCAACCGGCCACTCCGTGATCCTTTCCACCCCTCAAGAAAATACGGGTATGAAACCTTCTGAGCTGATCTTATCAGCCCTGGCAGGATGCGCCTCAGTCGATGTGATCATGATCCTCGAAAAGAAACGCATCAACCTGACCCATCTGCATGTGGAACTCACTTCAGAACAGGATCAGGATCCACCCTGGACATTCCGCAAAATATACATGAAGTTCATTGCCAAAGGCGAAGGATTAACACCTAAGGACCTTGAACAAGCCATTCAACTGTCAGAGGAAAAATATTGCTCTGTCGCTGCCACACTGCGCGGCAAGGCTGAAATTATCACCAGTTACGAGATCTTGGAAGACTAAAACCTCAGCATCCGATTTAGCGGTCGACCTTCAACGGTGTAAACCCCTCCCCCAGGGCTTCCTGTGCCTGCCCAATCACCATAAAGGCCTTGGGGTCAATGTCGTGCACCAGGATCTTCAGGCGATTGATTTCCATCCGCGACACCGCACAATAGATGACTGCTTTGGGTTGTCCCGAATATCCGCCTGTGCCCGAGAGGATGGTCACACCACGCTCCATGTCGCTCATGATTGCCTGCGCGATCGCATCCGTCTCTGTTGTGACAATAATTGCCGTCCGAACGATGTTCGTCCCCTGCAAGGCAACTTCAGCCGCTAACCCGCTGACATAGATCAGCACCAAACCATATAAAGCTTTCGTCCACCCAAACACAAACCCGGCGCCCAAAACTACCAGCGAATCAGTGATCAAATAAGCCTGGGAGATCGTGATCCCGGAATGGTGGTTGAGAATTCGCCCCAAAATATCCGTTCCCCCGCTTGTGCCCCGCCCCCGGTAAACTATCCCTAAACCCACACCCAGTAGCAAACCACCATACAGCGTGTTAAGCAGCAGGTCATTGGTGACACCCTCACTGGGCAGAAAGAGTGCCAGTGTGTCAGTAAAAATAGAAAATGCCAATATGGATAATATCGTACGAAGCGCAAATCTCGGGCCGCCCAGATATTGCCAGCCGATGATGAACAGAGGAATATTGCCTACCAAAACCATCAGACCAATGGGAAAACTTGTGTAATGGTTCACAAGCTGCGCCAAACCGCTGATACCGCCGCTGACCAGGTCTGCAGGGATCAAGAACAACCGCAGCGCCAGCGCCTGGATCAGCGCCCCAACGATGATGAACGCAAAGTCCCACAGCGTACGCTTGGAAAATTCAATTTGTGAGAAAAACTTTCTGATGCCAGTAATAATTCGTTTCATAAGGTTGTCAAGTGTCCTGCTATATTTGCCGTAGACTTGCTGCAAGTAAAATATTATACCCACATAAACCTGAATCGAGCACTCCTTTTTTGTGAACAATACCACATTTACGCACATTCCTTGATCCATTTTCTCAACCATCTTGACATCGAACGTATGTTCGTGTATTATTATTTTAAGATATTTAGCACAAATGAGCAGTAAGAGTCGAAGGAGCCCAAAATGATGGCAAGAAGAAAAGCCGGGTTAGGTGAAAGACATAAAAAAATCCTCAAATTTCTTGAAAAATTCCAGTCCGAAAATGGTTTCCCGCCATCCATCCGTGAAATCGGTGAAAACACCAAGATCAGTTCCACATCAGTGGTCAATTATTATCTGAACCAGCTTGAAGAGATGAACTTCATCGAAAGGGAATCGAACGTTTCACGGGGGATTCGGCTCGTGCGGACGCTGGAAGGCAACTTGATGCAGACCGCCAAGGCTATCACAGATATGTTCACTGTACCAGTGGTGGGCCGAATCGTCGCCGGTGAACCCGTGCCAGTGCCTTCCTCCGATTTCAACTACTATGACCAGGAGACGGGGATTGATATCGCCCGCAGCTTATTGCCCCCACGTGAAAAAACAGAAGATCTATTCGCCCTTGAAGTTCAGGGTGATTCAATGATAGATGCGATGGTCAACGACGGCGACATCGTGATCATGCGCCCAATTACCCAGGTCGAAAATGGAGAAATGGTAGCCGTCTGGCTTTCTGACCGGGATGAAACCACCCTCAAATATTTCTTCAACGAAAATGGCAAAGTTCGCTTGCAGCCTGCCAACCCAACGATGAAACCGATCATCATCGACAATCCCGCACAGGTTAAAGTTCAGGGAAAGGTTGTGTTGGTCATCCGTCGGATGGAAAACGTCTAAGCGTAAAGACTTAATAATTAAAACAAAACAGAGGCTGCCCCACAGATGGGAGCGCCTCTGTTTTTTTGTTCAGTTATCCTGATTACTCAAGCACTACTTCAGCGCCTGCAGCTTCAAGTTTTTCCTTGGCGTCGTTCGCAATGTCTTTGCCAACGGCTTCGAGGATTTTGGAGTCAGCGGTTTCGGCCATATTCTTGGCATCAACCAGGCCGAGGTTTGTCAGCTGGCGAATGACTTTGATGGTCTCGATCTTTTTCGGACCAGCATTCTTCAACACAACATCAAACTCGGTCTTCTCTTCAACTTCTTCTTCAGCGGCAGCAGCGCCGGGGGCAGCCATAGCAGCCACGGGGGCAGCAGCGGAAACGCCCCATTTTTCTTCCAGCATTTTGACGAGATCAGCAGCTTCTAAAACTGTCAGCTCGCTCAATTGATCCATTAATTTTTCTAAATCAGCCATTTTAAGTTATCTCCTTGCAATTTTTGCATTCTAATTGTTCAGGTGGGCTACACCTGACGGGTTTTTTAAATTGATTTTTTTCAGGCAGCACTTTTAGCGGCCTGTCCTTCTTCAGAGTATGCTTTGACCACTGCAGCCACAGAGCGTGCAGGTTCTGCCAATGTACGTACCAACTTGGTTGCAGAAGCCATGATCGTACCGAGCACAATGCCGCGCATAACGGGCAGGGTCGGCAAGTCTGCTAAAGCTTTAACCTGGTCAGGTCGCAATTTGTTTTGATCCATGTAACCCAGGCGGATATCAAAAACGTTGGTTTTTGAAATATCACTGATTACTTTTGCAACGCTGGGGGCATCGCTGAATGCGAAACCAACCATGTTGTTTTCTTCCCAGAATTCCTGCTCATAGTCCAAACCCAAATCGTCCATCACCAACCTGAACAGCCGGTTCTTGACGACATGGATCTCACCATTAACATCACGCAATTGTTTACGGGCTTCGTCCACTGCCATCATATTCATATTCTGATACGATAGGACAAAGAAGGCTTTGCTGTTCTCAATCCAGCCCTTATATTCCTCTACCATTGCTTCTTTTTCTTTACGAGTAAACGCCAATTTGTTCACCTCCTTCCGGAATGGTTTTTAAAACTTGAAGTCTTTGCCTCAATTTTCGCTGAGGCAAAGACTTCATTGAAAGTACCTTCTGGTACCCAACAAGCTAATGTTGCCCTCACCTCGGCGGGATATTAAGCTCCTTACGGAGCACCTGCTTTCTTCAGCGAAGAATGCTGTTATTCAATTTTAATGACGGTTCGTATTATAACACAAACCGAACGAATTACAAAGTTAATGATGAAGCATAAGGATCAACTTTGATCCCTGGCCCCATCGATGACGATACCGTCACACGACGGATAAAGTTGCCGGGTGCGCCTGCCGGTCGAGCCTGCCGGACAGCGAGAACAAATGCCTCGAGGTTTTCGGTTAATTGCTCAACACTGAACGAAATCTTCCCGATCGGAACATGAATGTTCGCCGTTTTATCGAGGCGGAATTCAATTCGGCCAGCTTTGGCTTCATTGATCGCATCGGCAATATTGTCACCTTGCACAACTGTTCCAGCCTTGGGGTTTGGCATCAAACCGCGCGGGCCTAAAATACGTCCCAATCGACCGACGGTGCCCATCATATCCGGGGTGGCAATCGCCACATCAAAATCGGTCCAACCGCCCTGGATCTTCGCGACAACTTCTTCGGAGTCTGCAACATAATCTGCGCCTGCTTCGCGGGCTGCCTTTGCAGCATCGCCCTGCGCAAACACAACCACTGTGACCGTTTTACCAAGGCCATTCGGCAGAGCAACCACATCTCTGATCTGCTGGTCTGCCTGGCGGGGGTCAAGGGACGTGCGCAGATGGACTTCCACTGTCTCATCAAAGTTTGCAAAACTGATTTCTTTCATTAAGGTCAATGCTTCAACGGGACCGTACAAATTTTCCCGATCAACCTTTTCTCGTGCTACAAGATATTTTTTACCGTGACTTGCCATAAAAACTCCTTTGTGGTCCTAACGGGATATTACACCCTCCCACCTGAATAATTAATCCTCTACGACAATAATGCCCATATTACGGGCGGTGCCTTCAATCTGGCGCATGGCGCCTTCCATATCAATCGCGTTCATATCTTCAAACTTCTGCTCTGCGATCTCGCGCACCTGGGAACGAGTCACCGTGCCGACTTTATCACGGTTGGGTTCACCGGAACCTTTTTCAACGCCAGCCGCTTTGGCAAGCAAAATGGCTGCTGGTGGTGATTTGAGCTTGAAGCGAAACGAACTATCCTGGAAGATGGTAATTTCAGCAGGAATAATTTCGCCAGCGCGAGAGGCTGTCCGACCATTGTAGTCCTTGCAGAAAGCCATGATGTTGACACCATGCTGTGCTAACGCTGGCCCAATTGGGGGCGCCGGGTTAGCCTTTCCGGCTTGGATTTGCAGGGTTATGATTGCTTTTACTTTCTTTGCCACTTATATACTCCTTCGTGGTGCTAACGGGGCGTGATGTCCCTCCCACAATTTACTAAATAGTGTTGATTAAATTTTTTCGACCTGTAAAAAGTCGAGTTCAACCGGTGTAGAACGACCGAAGAAATTGACCATCACACGCACTTTCGAGCGTTCCATATCAATTTCATCAACTGTGCCGTGAAAATCATTGAACGGACCATCGACTATGCGGACCTTTTCGCCGGGCTTATAGGAAACTTTAATGGTCGGCGCCTCTGCCTCCATCCGCTTGAGGATCTGCGATACTTCTTCAGGGCGGAGCGGGATCGGATCATCGCCCATACCCACAAAACCTGTCACACCCGGGGTATTGCGGACGACATACCAGCTTTCTTCGCTCATCTCCATGTTCACCAGAACATAACCCGGGAACACATGCCGCTCGATCGAACGCCGTTTGCCATCTTTAACCTCGATCTCTTCCTGGGTTGGGATGACAACATCAAAGATGCTGTCCTTCATACCCATGGATTCAATCCGCTGCTCAAGATTATGACGGACTTTATTCTCGTAGCCCGAATAACAATGAATCACATACCAGGCTCGATTTTCGTCCTCTTCGGCTTCGGTCTCGCCTTCTTCAGGAAGCTTATCAGTCAAAGGTTCAGCAGCTTCTTCCGCAGGCGCGTCAAGATCTTCCGTTTCTAAAACGGTCGAGTCTTGTTCTTCTTCCGGAACTTGTTCTTCTGGGTTTGCAGTTGCTGCCATAATTACCTTACCTGACTTACTTAATGTCGCTTATTACTAAAGGGCAACGAGGAAGGTGACCAAGCGTGAGAATACAAAATCCAAGATCCCAAGGATCAGGGACATAATTACCATCACAATCAAGGTGAGCCGGGTCATCTTCCAGGCTTCTTTCGGCGTAGGCCAGGTGACCTTGCGAAGTTCACCGATCGTCTCACGCCAAAAGCGCTGGATCCTCTGTATAATGTTTTGTTTCTTCTTTTTCGCCGTCACAAGTATCTCCTTGCTTACGTCCAAAACGCCGCCCATAACAGACGGCGTTGAATTTTTCAGGCAGGCCAGGTAGGACTTGAACCCACAACCCCCGCTTTTGGAGAGCGGTGCTCTGCCAAATTGAGCTACTGGCCTCTATGTGCTGTGGAGTCGACTTTTTCGATAGCCTTACCTCAACAGCCTTATTTTACCTCACGATGCATCGTATGTTCTTTGCATCGCGGACAATACTTTTTCAACTCCATCCGGCTTGGATCATTACGACGATTTTTTTCAGTCGTATAGTTCCGTTCATGACATTCTGTACATTCTAATGTAATGACCGGGCGGATACCTTTCTTTTTAGCCATCTTTTTTATTTTACCATGGCTGCCCCTATTACCAGGGCAGCCATGCTATCCTTCCTAAAAAGTTATTTACTCAATAATTTTCGAGATCACACCGGCGCCAACTGTCAGGCCGCCTTCGCGGATCGCAAATTGCGAACCATTCTCAAGCGCCACTGGCACGATCAGTTCCACTTCGATCGTCACTCGGTCGCCAGGTAACACCATCTCAACACCTTCTGGCAATGCCACGGTGCCTGTCACATCCATCGTGCGGATGAAGAACTGCGGTCGATAGCCGGTGAAGAATGCACTGTGCCGCCCACCCTCTTCTCGGGTCAACACATACACTTCGCCTTCAAATTTCGTGTGCGGGGTGATGCTGCCGGGTTTGGCAACCACCATGCCGCGTTCCACTTCGTCTCGTCCGATGCCGCGCAGCAACAAACCAACGTTGTCACCCGCCATACCTTCATCTAACAGTTTGTGGAACATTTCCACACCTGTCACCACCGAGTTCATGCTCTTTTCCTGCAAGCCGACGATCTCTACCGGGTCGCCCGTGTGGATCGTGCCGCGGTCAATGCGGCCTGTCACCACCGTGCCGCGTCCCTTGATCGAGAACACGTCTTCAACCGGCATCATGAACGGTTTGTCAATTTCACGCTCTGGCTGTGGAATGTAGTTATCCACGGCATCCATCAGCTCATTGATGCATTTGTATTCCGGTGCGCTCGGGTCGGTGCTGTCTGATTCCAATGCCTGCAACGCACTCCCGTGGATGATCGGAATGTCGTCTCCGGGGAAGCCGTAGCCCGTCAACATCTCACGCAGCTCCATCTCCACCAGCTCCAACAGTTCTGGATCGTCCATCATGTCAATCTTGTTCAAAAAGACCACAATGCTCGGCACTTCCACCTGACGTGCCAGCAGCACGTGCTCTTTCGTCTGGGGCATGGCACCATCCGGCGCTGCCACCACCAGGATCGCACCATCTACCTGCGCTGCACCTGTGATCATGTTCTTGATGTAGTCACGGTGACCGGGCATGTCAACATGCGCATAGTGACGCTTTTCCGTCTGATATTCCACATGCGAAATGTTGATCGTGATCCCACGATCTTTTTCTTCCGGTGCATTGTCAATCGAGTCGAAGGCGCGGAAGTCCGCAAACCCCTTCATCCCCTGCACTTTGGTGATCGCCGCCGTCAGCGTCGTTTTACCATGGTCAATATGTCCCATCGTACCTACGTTGAGGTGCGGTTTTGATCGATCAAATGTTTCCTTGGCCATATATACCTTTCTCCTTAGCTAAAAGCTTTACCTTAATATGTTCTAATTTTTCTATAAATCAAATTTCGGCAGAAAGCCCTCAATGGGATTTGAACCCATGACCTCATTCTTACCAAGAATGCGCTCTACCGACTGAGCTATGAGGGCAGCCGATCCGACTGGAAGCCAGGGCTGCCAGAAATGGACGGTGTTGGATTCGAACCAACGAAGGCCTGTGCCAGCTGATTTACAGTCAGCCCCCTTTGTCCACTTGGGTAACCGTCCTGGATCAAGCGAGTGTGTTACTCGCTCGAGATCGGGATCTTTTGGTTAAGCAACAAATCCCGATCGCAAACGCGCAACCTGAGCCGATGATGGGAATCGAACCCATAACCTATCACTTACAAGGCGATTGCTCTACCATTGAGCTACATCGGC
>JAENZI010000017.1 GCA_016841365.1 Anaerolineaceae bacterium | reverse complement strand
TTTTCATTCTTTGTGAAGAGAGGCTGCCCCTTACTTTTGGGACAGCCTCTTTTTTGATTGCCGATGTGTGAGCAGAGAAAGGATTAGCAAATCGCTTTCAATATAAAGCACCTCAATCGTTCACGCGTTCCCAGTCCTTTCGAGCTTACCTAAAAATCTGCGATGATCAGTTTCTTCATCTCCATCATGTTGGCAAAGGCATTCTCCCTTTCCATCAGTTCGCCCATATTTTCCGGGACGATCTGCCAGCTCACCCCAAATTTATCTTTACACCAACCGCATTGTTCAAACTGAGGGTCGCTGGATAATCTTTCCCAAAAGTAATCGATTTCTGCCTGATCTTTGCAGGTGACCGACAAAGATATCGCCTCATTAAATGTGAAATCATGCTCTATACCCGAGTCCATAGCTGCGAACCATTGGCTGGCCAGCATGAAATCGCCAAACATGAGGGACCCCTTCTCAGCCAGATCGGTATCTTCAGGATAATGTGCCAGCTCACCTACGCTGGCATCCTCGAATATCGAAACATAGAAATGAATCGCTTCTTCAGCACGGTTTACATTCATACCCGTAAACAGTAACGAAGGGATGATGAATGGCCTCTGCTCGCCTTCCGGATCGGTCAATATCAACTGCCATGTCACGCCGAATCGGTCTTTAACCCACCCATACCGCGTGCTGAATGGATAGGCTTCCAAAGGCATCAACACCTCACCACCGTCACTTAGTTTTTGCCAGAGTTGATCCAGATGTTCACGTGCTTGATCGTCGATCGATGGATCAAAATTGAGCATAAAAGAAATCGATGGGTTGATCTTGAATTCAGATCCCGCATTGATCGCGGCAAATTGATACTGACCAATTTCAAAATCAATTGTCAGCACTTTGCCGGCGAACGCCAGCTGAAAATCCGCCAGCCCATCTTCAACGCTCTTGGGGTAATAGGATGTGGATGTAATTTTGCTATCAGGGAATGCAGAAATATAAAAATTGACAGCTTCCTGTGCATTGCCCTCAAACCACAAATTAGGTGTAATTTTCTGTGACATATCATAACCTCCTAACTCCGAGATTGCTTATTGTTTTGTATTTATAATCGGATTATAATTATCTATATTATCATATATTTGGCAAAGAGTCAAAACTTAAGGAAATTCCAAATTATCACAAACCAACAGTCTTCGAGTCAATTGCGCACTCAACCAGCACCATAGACTTAGTTTTATTCAAACAAACCTGAATGCACGCAATCCTTGGATATTTATTAATAGCTCAAACCGCAATCACTAAGTAAAGGCAAGGTTATTCAAAATAAAATCTCCCCTTACTGATGCAATGAATCTTAAGGGTTCTTTACCTGGTAATTACGCATCATGCCCATATCTTCATGTTCGAGATTGTGACAGTGATAAAGATACAACCCCGAAAAGTCTTTAAATTGCATCAATATTCGCACCCGTTCTCCGGGCATCACAAGAACGGTATCATGCCAACCCTCGTCGACAAACCCCTCTTGGAGTGATTGATAGGCTCTTTCCTCGCCTGGATCTATTTGCCGCTCGAGGATCTTGAACTGGAGCCCATGCACATGCATTGGATGTGGCTGTGACATCCCACCACCCGTAGGCATAGCTGTGCCCCCCTGATTATAGAATTCCCATACTTCAATATCACCTAATTGAACTTTTTCATCACTGGCAACGTCCGTCATATCAAATTGGCGGCCATTTATCGCCCAACGCATTCCGCGCCCCATCTGTAAAGTAAACGATCGTAGTTTATTAACATTATCCGCTTGAGAGGGGTCAAGCGGTTCATGCCGCGTCAATGTTTCTGGCAGGGTTACTGGTTTTTGTTCAGTATCCTGGACAGTTACGGTAAATATTGGCATTTCTCTCCCACTATCTGGCGCTGATGAAGGCAAATTGATCATTCTGAGCGTTGTGCCAGGTTGCCAATTTCCAAAATCGACCCAAATTTCAATTCTTTGCGCAGGTGCAAGTGTAATTGCGTCACGGAGCACTGGCTTTTCCAACAAGCCACCATCCGTCCCTATGACATGGATTGGTGTACCGTCTTCCCAGGCAAGTTTGTAGATGCGTGAATTCGATCCATTCATTAACCGCAGACGGTAGGCACTGCGTTCGACATCAATCTCATAATCTGGCACGCCATTAACAAGAATTTCGTCTCCCAACATACCCAGCATCTGCGACATCATCCCAAATGTGTTGTAAACCATCTGGTTTTCGCTGTTAAACACTCGATCCTGAATGACTATCGGCAGATCCTTATCGCCAACAGGCAGGTCAAGTGAGGCTTCCCCGTCATCATGGACCAGGAATAACCCTGCCAGACCGCTGTATACTTGTGGACCTGTCCTTCCATGAGGATGGGGGTGATACCAGTATGTCCCAGCACGGTCCATCACCCGAAAATTATAAACATAGGTTTCGCCGTGTTCAACCGCCAGGCGGGGATGACCATCTGCGTGATCCGGCACATGCAATCCATGCCAGTGGATAATCGATTTTTCAGGAAGTTCATTTTCGAAGTGAACACGCAAACGTGTACCTGTCTTGACGCGAAAAATGGGGCCAAGGTAGGAATCTGGAATGGAAACGAGTGAATCAGATGGCCCTTTCAGCACTTCACCCTGATAACGCCAGACTTCTGTTGCGGGCCCAGGAAAAATTTGCCGCTCACCGGGTTTGGCTGTGAGACGAATTTCTAAATCGGGTTCACCTTCGAACACAGCCGTAGGTTGTTCGTTGATAAAAGAACGGCAAGCGCTCAGTAATGGCTGACTGGCCAAAAAAATGCCGCCATACCCCAAATAGCGCATAAATTGCCTGCGGTTCATAACATATTTTTTCATACTGAATCCTTCCTGCTGATATTTTGCAACTATTTTTACAAGAGCAATATATCTATACGCAACCAAGCAGATATGATCATTTATTTAATGGGAACGTCACCTACAGATAAGATCAGATATCAACCACATTAACGCACAAACTCTTCATTAATTATTATATTTATCTTTTAGTTTAAAAATCAAGTCGTGATTTGCAGAGGTAATTCGGAAAGGGTACACCTCCCACTCAATGGCATTATGGACTCCCCATGAAGAAAATTAGCAAAAAATTACCGACAATGAATGAAATACCTGCAAATGCCTATCAAATGATGATCAGTCGGTATCGAAGGACAATGTCTCACCCTTGCCAATGACATAAAAAGATTCGTTTACACCAAAACCATGGAATTTAATGGCACGGCGTCTGCTTAAATTAACAAATCACATGTTCGAGTCGTGGCGGTGAAGCACATTGATGGTGACAAACTGGTAACCCTAAAATCTTGCAGAACCAAGGCCTTTTTTGGAATTTAATTACCCCACATGTGAATTCTATCGGGCAATTTGTACGAGAAATTCCTTCTAATAATCCATTGCAAACTTTTGAGATTCCAGAGACCAATAATTCTACGAAATTATTACTGAATATCAGCAAAACGCGATGCATTTAAATTAAAATTATGAGAATAAATTGGATTTGGGTTTCCATTAAAACCGAATTAATAATATATAATTACTGTGCACCACATCCCCTATCATTGGAAACCTGGATGTCCTTACACTATACATATTCCCCGAATATCTGGCTTTCAATATTATCTTCCATTCTGATGCTTGTATTGGCTGGTTTTAGTTTGAGAAATTGGAAGTTGCCCGGCACCCAGCCATTTATTTTTGCCTGCATCTTTGCTTTTTTGTGGTCTATCGGGTCAATATTTAAATTTTCTGCCCAAAATTCCAACCTGATCATATTCTGGCATAAATTTATAATTATTTGGCAATTGCCGACCATCACTGCCATAACATGTTTCGTTTTGGATTATGCCAAACCCAGAAAGTGGTTAACCCAACGCAATCTGGTCCTCTTATCCATTGTGCCATTATTATCAATCGTCACCATCCTGACAAATAATGCACACCACCTTTTCTGGAAAGATTTTATCCTTAACAATAATGGACTCATTCCCGTCCGAGGTCCTTTAGCCTTCTTTTTTATTGGTTATGGATATCTTTTAGGGGTAATTAACTTTGCCGTTTTTATCTGGTTACTTATCCGCTCACCTCAAAATCGCTGGCCAGTGGCGATTATGTTCATAGGTCAAATAGGCATCCGCCTGCTCTACTATTTGGATTCGATCGCTCACTACCAATTCCGAATCCCCTTTACAGTGCTCGGATTGGTGTTGATTTCTCTTACCTATGCAATTGTTTTATTCCGTTTTCGAATACTGGATCCAATTCCGTTGGCACGCCGGGCTGTCATAAATCAAATCAGCATTGGGATTGTGGTGCTGGATAATCAAGACAAGATCCATACACTTAATCCTGCTGCTGAAAGAATATTGAGGGTTAAGAATAAAACTGTCAGAGGAAATCCAGTGGAATATTTCCTGCCGATCTACCATGAATTAAGAAACACCGGTGTTGGTGAGCTGGATTTTTCAATTAAACTGGGGGAAAAGAACGACAATCACGTTTATCACATCACAACTTCAGCCCTAAACGAATGGCGCGGCATTCAAGCTGGACAGTTAATTCTTCTCACGGATGTGACTGAGCAAAGAAAAGCGCAAAACAAGATCATCGAGCAGCAGAAGGTTTTTGCAACATTACGCGAACGTGAGCTTTTAGCAAGAGAATTGCATGACGACCTGGTACAGGTCATATCATTCATCCATACCCAGGGGCAAACAATTAACCGCCTTTTATATAAAGGAGAACTTGAGCTTGCTCAGCAATATTTATCACGCCTGATCGAAGTCTCACATACCAGCGAACTGGATATGCGCGAATCAATCCTCGGTATGCGATTGTCTACGGTTGACGATGGGTTGGTCAACACTTTACATAAATACCTTGATCAATTCGAGAATAGTCATCATATCCAAACGGAATTATCTTATCCCGAAGATTTAGATTTCAAAACAATAGATGCCATGATAGAAATTCAGTTGCTGCGCATTTTGCAGGAAGTATTAACGAACATTCGAAAACATGCCAACGCCACCAGAGTTCACATTAAGTTTTCAACCTTTGACGGTTCTTTGTGTATAGCTGTTCAAGATGATGGCCAAGGTTTTAAAATTCCAGAAGAGACCATTGACCCAACCCGCCATTTTGGTCTGCAAATGATGATGGAACGCGCAGAGGCCATTGGCGGAGTCATCCACATGTCCTCTCAACCCGGAGCGGGTACGCATACCAGGGTATGTGTACCTTTAAATGGGAAAGAAGTGCAACGATGACAAATATGTCGGATTTACGAATTCTGCTTGTGGATGACCATAATCTTTTTCTTGAAGGCCTTACAAACCTGCTGACCTCGGAGGGCATCAAGGTCTTGGGGAGCGCACATGATGGCTTTGATGCTTTAAAAAAAGCCCGGCAGCTTTCACCAAATGTGATTTTGATGGATATTCATATGCCGCTCTGCGATGGTGTTAATGCAACCCGCCTGATCAAAGCTGAAATGCCAGAGATTAAGATCGTTATGTTAACTATGTCAGAAGAAGAAGAAGATTTATTTCAGGCTGTGCAGAGCGGCGCTTCAGGATATTTGCTTAAGAGCCTGGATGCCGAGGACTTTCTGAACTATCTCAATGATCTTCAATCAGGTCATCCACCTTTTTCACCCGGCTTAGCCGAGAAAATCCTCAATGCATTTGCAGTCCAATCATCCAAACCCGTCCAAAAACCAGGATCTGAAGACACCGCCATCCCATTAGACAAAAATGATGATTGCAATCGATTATCACCCCGACAGATGCAAGTTCTCACACTTGTCACCCAGGGTTTGACATATCATGAGGTTGCCGACACTTTGAATATCTCGGAACGCACCGTTAAATATCATATGGGGGAAATCCTGAATTGCCTGCACTTGCAGAACCGCGCTCAGGTGATCGCTTATGCGGCCCAAACCGGGTTGTCAAGGCCTGTTCAGTAATCTCTCAGGATAAAACCTATCGTCTGCACAGACAAACATAAACAACTATCCTTTTTTCTTGGTAGGACTGTACTTTAGTACATATCATTTAATTCCAAAAATTTATACACTTAGAATATCCCATCTGGAATAGGAGCAGAATGCCAGGCAAAAACTGTGTTCTCATCTTGGGGAGATCACTGTATGTGACCAGCCTGGCATCCTGCCTGGCTCTGAACAAAGCACTGCAAGTGATCTATATCGATCCTCAATGCATCAACCTTCTTCAGCAGATTGAAGCATTCGTCCCGCATGCCATCCTGTTCGACCTGACTGATCCGCCAAGCAATTTGGAAATTAGCGTTTTACGCAAACAACCTGATTTATTGTTGATTGGGGTGGACCCTTCGAGTGATGAGGTTCTGGTCATTCGGGGGCAACGCAACAATGTTGTGACAACCGATGAATTAAACCAATTGATCACAAACCCAGAAGAGGATCAATCACAACCTGGCCTAAATGTTTGAGAAGAATGCAAACTTCTGCAACCAAAACACACACCCTATGAGCGAGTGAAGGAGAAATAATGAAAGCAATCTTTGAAAAGTTAAGTCCATTAAGAACAATTATAGTAATGGTTGGGATGGGTCTGCTTATCCTTATCATTTCCAACCATCCTGTTAAAGCCGATTTGAGCGGGTCTTATGTAGCCTTCACCCCTTCAGAAGGTGGTTCTGCTTGTTTCGTGCCCAATAGACCCACCTCGAATCAACCGTTTTATTTCACTGCTCAAACCACAACAACCGATGGGCAGGATACGGCAGCTTTGTTTGTTAAATTCCCAAGTGATTGGACGGTATGGACGGTATCGAGTGTCTCAACTTCCTGCTCCAATAGCGGATCAATCAGTTACCTCGGTTTTTCAGGATATGGCGGCCCTGGGGGATATGTCCTGAACGATTCAAGGGTTCAAAACGACATAGAGACCTGTACAGCGGTCTACAATTTAGGAATCAGAACTGGTGCCACAACTTACTCAAACGCCAGCATGGGATGGGCATGGGTTAGCAATGATTCGACAAAAGTTCCACCGCTCAGTCCTTGCTCAAGTGATGGATATAACCCTTTGGGAACCTGTGATATTGCTGTCTCGCCTCCAGCAGAAATTCCCATATGTCCACATTTAACCCTCAACATTATCCCCACAACCCTGCCAGCCGCTGAAGTGGGGAGTTATTATAGTGAATTCCTTACAGCTGAAGGCGCTGATGGGCCTTATACTTGGTCGTCCATGGGATTGCCACCTGGCTTGGGTATAGATACTTCAACAGGAGAAATTGAGGGAACACCAACAACAGCAGGATCATACAATTTCACTATCTACGTAAAAGGGTCTGGTTGGTCGGACGGCTCCCAGGACTATACATTAAACGTTTATCCAACGCTGACTTTTAATCCATCAGGGCTCTCAACTGCACGATTAACCCAATCCTACACTCAAGCAATCACCTTGACTGGAGGATCCGAATCGTACACCCTGACGCATACGGCTGGAACATTGCCGACTGGTATCAGCTTCACCGATGGTACCTTCTCAGGTATACCAATTGAATCGGGCACATTTGGTGGGATCGTGATTGAAGCCGATTACGGTGCCGGCTTGATCAAAACAAAGACCTATTCCCTGACGGTTTTGCCAGAACACGTCTTCACCTGGAGCCCGGAACAACCTAACGAAGGTTTCAAGGGGACCTTCACGGCCATCCCTGGATACTCTGGACACTTATGGTCTTATAGTGCCGCGCCGGGTGAATCTTGCTCAGTTTACTCCTACTTTTACACGCAAATTGTTGACATTTATTTTGGTCCAAGCGGCGAATACCAAGTCTGCCTCTCATTTTATGATGCATTCAGCAATCTGATCACAGATAGTCAATGGCTCACCGTTGCCAATGTTGCCCCAGAAATTTATGATGTTGTTCTTTTTCAAAATCAATCCTTCCCAGGCGTAGAAGTGTCAGGTTTTGTTGATTTTTATGATCCCGACCAAGGCCCGTTCGACGCCAGGGTTAACTGGGATGATGGCACAGCCGAGGAAAACTTCAATTTACGGACGGAGGAAAATTGGAATAATCTGCCACCACATATTTACACTGAAATTGGCACTTACACGGTTCAGGTATGGATTACAGATATTGATGGAGAAACCAGCACCGAAACGGTACAACTAGAGGTTGTGTATGTCGCTGTTTCAAGTCAGCCCGAAGATAAGTTAGCATCCAACACACACCCCACCACACTGGATTTGTTTGGTTTCACTATTGAAGGGCATACCCCGCTAAATTTCAACATCGTTTCCCCACCAACGCACGGAACCTTAAGCGATTTTTCGCTCAATGATTGCAATTTTTACGATGATGAGACGATTTACGTTTGTAAGGCAAATGTGGTCTACACCCCACCAGCCACCCTGTATACCGGACTTGACAGTTTCAGTTATTCAGTTGATGACGGTATGGGAAACGTCTCATCTGCTGCCACGATAAATCTGTGGGTGGATGAAAACACCGCCCCAATTGCCCACCCGGATAGCGTAACTGTCTCAGGGACGCAGCCAAGCAGTTTCGCGATCATTGCAAACGACCCTGATTTCAATGGCTGGCTATTTGACGAAATAAGTTTCTTCATTGATACCCTCCCGGATCATGGGACCCTCGTTTTAACTGAAGACTTATCTTGTGACTTCGACATGTCGGGGACGATTTGCTCAGCGCTTGTGACGTATACACCTGACCCAGACACAACAGCCGGCACAGACAGCTTTACCTTTTACGTCAATGATCGTCATCAGGATTCTTCCCCAGCCACAATCTCGTTAAGTTTGCACACACCCGCAACCTTGATTGTGAATACCACCGGCGATACAGAAGATGGCAGTTGTGATGAGAGCCACTGCAGCCTGCGTGAAGCCGTTCAGTCCGCAATAATTGGCGATGTGATCGAATTTGATCTTGATTTCCCTGAGACGATTTACTTGTTCAATGGAGAAATTTTGATCAATAAAGACATCACACTAAACGGTCCTGGGGCAGATCAACTTTCTGTCAGTGGTGACGAGTACAGCCGTGTCTTTAAAATAGATAGTGATGGTATGCCGGTGACAGCAACCATCTCTGGCCTGACCATTGTAGACGGCCGAGCGGATTCTGGAGGTGGTTTCCTCATTACAGAACATGCCGCCTTAACCATGAACGATTGTGTGATAGGGCCGAATAACATTGTCACATATGCTGGCGGAGGGGTGTTCAATGAAGGCGGCACGCTGACGATGAACAATTGCACTGTGACCGGAAATGAAGGCACAGGCACTCTGGGCGGCGCAGGTGTGACCACGGTTGGATGGACGGCAAAAACAACTTTGGTCAATTCAACCATCAGCGGTAACATCACCAACAATTATGGTGGAGGCATTTACGTCGCCTATGACGGGTTGGTGACCCTCATCCACTCAACCGTGACTGAAAACATTTCTAACGCAAACTATTTAGACGAAGGTGAAGAGCGCGGCGGCGGCGCTGGAATCTTTATCGACACTGAAGGACTGGTGGAAATCCAGAATAGCATTGTCGCTGGTAATACCGACATGTCTGATCCGGCAACCGCCTTGCATGATCAATGGCACGATGTCTTTGGCCCTGTGACATCCCTGGGCGGCAACCTGATCGGTGATAATACAGGCTCATCAGGATGGGTTGGCAGCGACCTGGTTGGCACTGCTGCAAGCCCATTAGACCCGGGTCTTGACTCATCCCTTGAGCTTAACACACCAAGCACCACCCCCACCCATGCATTGCTATCTGGCAGCCCAGCCATAGACGCAGTGAACTGCCTTGAAGATATCACCGCCGACCAGCGGGGCATCCCACGGCCACAGGGTTCACTTTGCGATATCGGATCCTATGAGCTTGAACAAGCATCAACAGTGGGAAGCTTGAAGATCATCAAGGCCTTCAATCCATTGACTTCAGGTTTTACCGACAGCTTCAACATCCATTATGACTGCAGCGATGGCACCACGCATGATGGTTCCATACAGCTTGCGGCTGGTGGCTTTACGACCATCAGCGGCATTCCAGTCGGGACGATTTGCATGGTAACTGAAGATATCCTTCCCACACCGCCGGCTGGATGGAAGTTCAGTTCACCTGCATTTAACCCTTCCTCCGGCGAGATAACCATTGTTGTAGCTGATCAGACCTATGAGGTCACTGTCACAAACGCAATCAGCATAGATCCGTACTACTATAAAATTTTCTTTCCGTTAGTATATGGCAACTGAGGTCAGTGAACTAAGAATCTGATTGCCTAAATCTCCACAATTAACAACAGATGAGCCTTTTTACGGCTCATCTGTTATTTAATCTACAATCAATTCCCTGCCAAATCATAACTTCAATAATGGGCAGGCTAAAATGAAGGTGGCAATGTGCATCTCCCAAATATTTTGCGTGTTCACCGGTTATCGCTGTTATTGCAATCGCTATTCGATTTATGCTATTCTAGTAATAGGAGGTGCAACGATGGAAAAACGAATAGGCGAAATCACGCATTTTTATAATCGCATCAGTGTTGCTGTCCTTTCATTAACAGAAACCCTGAATTTAGGTGACCAAATCTTGATATTAGGGCATACCACTGAATTTGTTCAACCGGTATCCTCATTAGAGATCGAACATAAAAAGGTGACCTCTGCGGGTCCCGACGATGAAGTCGCACTTAAGGTTGACGAGCCGGTCAGAAAAGGCGATGCGATCTACAAAATTATTTAAGGATAAATCTCACAAAATCAATTCTCGTGAAAAATCACGTCGTCAACACAGCCACACTTAATTAGCATGAGAATCCGGATTGCTGACGCCATGAAACCAAAATGAGCGAGCTACTGCCACATACGCACTCTGCATCAATTATTCTACATAAACAATCAGATTCGCGTACCCCTCTTCTTCCATCTCATCAACCGGAATAAACCTTAACGCTGCACTGTTGATGCAGAAGCGTGTGCCATTGGGGGATGACGGGTCATCATAAAACACATGCCCCAGGTGTGAGTTCCCCGCCCTGTTGCGAACTTCGATACGCCGCATGCCCAGGGTGTTATCTTCGATAAACCTGATCGTATTCTCATCAATCGGCTGCGTGAAGCTTGGCCATCCCGTTCCGCTGTCGAATTTGTCCCGAGAGGAAAACAACGGTTCACCCGTGACCACATCGACGTAAACACCGTCTGCGTGGTTGTCCCAATAGTCATTATTGAAGGGCTGCTCAGTATCAGCTTTTTGCGTGACATTAAATTGCAGATCTGTAAGCTTCTCCTTAATTTCCTCATCTGATGGCAACGGATAGTCGCCGGGGTCAATGATCATCTCACTGACAACACGAATTTCATTTGGCGAAATGTGGCAATAACCATACGGATTTTTATCCAGATAGTCCTGGTGATATTCTTCAGCGTCATAGAAGCGCTCCAGTGGCTCAATCTCCACAACAAACGCCTCAGACCGCGCTCGCTCAATCGCAGCTATCCGATCTACGGTTGCCTGACTTGCTTCATCCACATAATACACACCCGTCTGATATTGTGTGCCGCGGTCATTGCCCTGTGCGTTCTCAATCGTGGGGTCAATCACATAAAAGTAAGCAAACAATAGTGAATCCAGGCTGACCACATCAGGGTCATATTCCACTCGCACCGTCTCACGGTAGCCAGTATTGCCCGAAACCACTTTCCCATAATCAGGCACCACATCGGGGTTACCATTAGCATACCCGCTGACGACATCAACCACACCAGGGATGGATTCCATTAATTTTTCCGTACCCCAAAAACATCCACCTGCCAGGTAGATCACATCGATCCCATCTCGTTTGGTATGTGTTGGATCGTAGCCTTTTTCAGTCATTAAAATTACCTCATCTTTTGCTTCTTCTATTTGATTGTTTTCGCCAGATCCTTTCACCCCGCATGCAGATAAGATCAATGCAAACAATACACCTGTTTCCAATAATCGTAAACTTTTCACCTTGACCACCTATCGTTTCAACTTATAAAACACTATTAATATGTTCCAAAAATCTCTACTCGCTTGTTATACCTTCTCCAGTTTCTAGTTTTGGATCTCGAATGACCTTTATCAAAACTTCATTGCGCGCCAAAAACCATGGAACCCATGGCGGATCATACCGCGCCGCAATGAAATCCCCAATAGGTGACAGTTTTTCATCCTCCAGACGTGCCTTCAAACGATCTTGGGCTTTTCTCACTTTTGCACGCCTAAAATAACCGGAGAAGCGGAGTGCTGCCATGTAATGTCCTTCACTTTGGATGATGCGGATGTCGGGATCCGTAGGTTTTGGAAGCGTCTCCATAGTATATTCTGAGGGCATGATAAAAGCAACCGAATAATCCTCATCACCTTCTGTCAAAACTGGAGTGGTCATCGCAATCTGACTCGATTTTGTAACCTGCACGGGACTGGTCATTGAGATCTCCGAAGCACCCATGTTACCTCCAAAGATATATCCCGCAAGAACCCTGAAGCCATCGTAAATGGCTCGCTGATAGGACTTATCAGTGAAGTGAACTTCTGCTTTAATATAAGCGGGATAAAGACGCAGTTCGAAATTATCATCTTTTTTGATTAACGAATAGTTGAGTGATTCGGTCATATTTACCTCACCATTAAACATACAACAAACCCCCAGCATAATCAAATCCAGGCTTATACACTGAAAACCCACAAGCGCTTGCACAAGCAAGCGTTAAATCCTAAACTTTACCCCACTTTTCATTAATAAATGCGATGAGCACATCTTTATATCTTTCTGGGTCATCCCGAAATAACTCTGCGTGTTCGCAGTTTTCAAACTGGACAAATTGTGCATGCGGTACCTTCTCAGCCAGCTGACGGCCATGAATGATTGGTATGGTTTCGTCTGATTTGCTGTGCATGATCAATGTCGGTCTTTGTTGCATTTCAGCCAGCTCGTTCATGGGTTTCACTTTTCGCAAATCAAAGCGGTACATGGCTTGCCACATTAAAAAGGCACCCTGCAGAAAGAACAAAGGCAGGCCGCTCTCGGTGCGCCAATTCGGTTCAACCAGCGCACTCAAATCGGCAAAGGTGCTCTCCAGTACCACAGCGCCGATCGCTTGATCAACGTGCGCTGCGCCGATCACGGCTGCACCGCCTAAGGATATCCCCAAAGCCCCAATGTTGCCTGGCTGGAATCCCTTTTCAAGCAAAAAATCCACAACACCCAGCACATCAAACCGTTCGAACACACCCCAGGTGTAGCGCTTGCCTTCGCTTTCGCCGTGCCCGCGTAAGTCCAGTATCAACACAGCCAAACCAGCCTTATAAATTTCGCTCGCCAGTTCTGGCAGCTTTCCAGAGATCGCATTTTGCTTACTGGCATCTCTACCATGCACAAGAATCATGGCCCGATCAGCACCGTCATGAGGGATGTACCATGCGGATAACTTTAAACCGTCAACCCGCGATTCAAAATGCACATGCTGGTAGTCTAATCCATAATCCTGCGGTGTATGATCATACTGCGGGTGCGGGCCCACCTTTGTCATGGTGACCGCTGCAATCAATCCTACAAGGAAATACAGGAGTGCAAGCCCCAAGATGCCCAATAAAACCCACAATACAATATCCATCTCCCGGTCCTCTCCCTTGAAAAACTAAACCCAACAAAGCAAATTCTCGTTTGATTAATAAATTTTCATAAATAACACACTAATTTCGGACACTTGCTACCAGTGCAGCTTTTTCATCATCCGAAAGAAACGCAACCGCCAGAGCATTCTGTTGAGCTTTACGGGTATCCGCTGGGGTCAGTCCCGCCGCCCTGGCTGCGACTGTAAATTCATGGGCTAGTGTTACCGGACTGATTCCAGGATCATCAGTATTGATCGTCGCCAGCAATCCCAGATCCAACTGCGCCTTCAGAGGGTGCGCCTCATAACTGGGTACGGTGTTGGTGTGCACATTGCTGGTCAGGTTCGCTTCGATCCCAATATGATGCTCGCGCACGTAGTTCACCAATGCAGGGTCCTCCAAAATCCTTACAGCATGACCAATCCTGTCCGCTCCCAGGTCGCGGATCGCATGCCAGACGCTCTCAGGGCCATCCGACTCACCAGCATGGACGGTGACTCCCCAGCCTGCGTCGCGCGCTAACTTGAAATGTTCCACAAATAACACCGCCGGATAATTCGCCTCGTCCCCAGCCAGGTCAAGGCCGACAATCTCATCTCGAAATTGTAACAATGCGTTTAGTTCCTTGAAGCCCACCTCCACACCATAGGTTCGGCTGATGATGCCGATTAGGTTGACCTTCGTTTTTGGCACCGCACTTCTGCCCTGCACAATCCCAGCAATCACTGCTTCTACTACCCCAACCGGATCAAGCCCATGCGGTTCTGCCATGAACACCGGGCTGAAACGAAGTTCAATGTAATCAATTCCTTCCTCAGCAGCATCCAAAACATTTTCGTAAGCCACCCGGCGGCAAGCAGCATAATCGACAAAGATCGATGTTAGCAATTCGAACTTTTTAAAATAAGCCATAATATTCGTGAGGGGTTCCATTACCTGCACAAAAGGGCGCAACTCCTCAACAGTGTCCGCCGGCAGTTGAATGTTGTGCTGCTTTGCCAGGTCAATCATCGTCTCAAGGCGCACATTCCCATCCAAATGGCGATGCAGGTCGATCAAGGGCAAATCAGGGTGGATCATATTTCCTCCGTGTTATGATGCAATAGATCATTAGGAATTATAATCACATTTCTTTGTTGCTCAGCCGACCGATAAGAGCGTTATAATGTACCCAATAGTTTTCGTTCTAAGGAGGTATTTATGTCAAATATCCACCGGTTTACCGGTTCAGCCCCACAAGAGGAATTCGCCTGGGAAGGCGTCTCTCCTGTAGAGATTAATACACCGGATGTGCATGGCATCATCAAACATGTTTTAGTCGGGCCAGATGACGGTGCACCCACATTTGTGATCCGCTACTTCCAGGTACCGATCAATGAAAGCACATTTGATCATCAACATCCTCACGAACACGGTATGGTGATCCTGCACGGAAAAGCCAGGTTGATGATCAACCAGGAGTTTCACGAGCTTGGTCCGCTGGATTCAGTGTTTGTGTCTGGCAATGATCGCCATCAGCTGGTCAACATTGGGGATTCAACACTCGGATTCCTGTGTGTTATCCCAAAAATTGAGGAATGAGCATGAAATCCGTTGAAGCAACGCCGCTCTTCCACGTGCAAAATACCTTAGGCGAAGGGCCGCTCTGGCATCCAACTGAAAAACGTCTCTACTGGGTTGATATTGAATCCGGTGATCTATACAAAGCCGCTGATGATTTTTCGAGTTACCAAAAGTTCCACTTCGAAACAATGATTGGTGCTTTTGCATTTAAGCAAAGCGGGGGATTTGTTCTGGCTACAGCAGAAGGATTTAGCATTTGGGCTGAAGGTCAGCCAGGCGTTGATGTTCTTTGGAACCCGCTCCCCGAGCTACCAGGCGTTCGGTTAAATGACGGAAAGGTTGACCCGGGCGGCCGTTTCTTTGCAGGCAGTATGGACATTGAGAACCGGGAAGGCAAACTCTACCGGCTTGACCCGGATGGAAGTCAGCACACGATCCTGCATCATATCGGCATTTCAAATGGATTGGATTGGAGCCCTGACCGTAAGACGATGTATTACACCGACACCCTCCAGCACACCATCTTTGCTTTCGATTACGATGTAGATACAGGCGAGATCGAGAATCAGCGCCCCTTGATCCAACTGCCGGATGAAGGCAGCGGGGTTGCTCCGGACGGTCTATGCGTTGATTCCGAAGGCTGTATTTGGGGCGCACAATGGAATGGTTGGCAGGTTATTCGCTATGATCCACTTGGAAAACCCATCATACAGGTTAAAGTTCCTGCCCAACGGGTGACCTCCTGCTGTTTTGGAGGGGAAAAGTTAAATCTGTTAATCATCACCAGTGCTCGATCAGGGTTATCAGAAAAAGAACTGCAAAGTCAGCCTTATGCCGGGGATGTATTCATCTATGAAACAGATACACAGGGGCAACCCGCCAACCTCTTCGGCGCATAATCCTCACCAAGGGATGCAGATGGAAAAATTTTACGCTGTGGTTAAACATTACCTGTTCATAAAAGGTTCCACGCCAGCATGAAATCCACTCAATTCATCCTATGCCTGGATATTGACGGCACCTTAATCGACCGTGACAAACACTTGCACCCAATGGATGCCGGAATATTGGGCCAGATTCCCAAGGAAATTCAACTTATCCTAACAACCGGCCGCACGCTGCCTTCCGCCAAAAGCATCTTGCACGAAAAAGGATTGTTTACAGAAAGCCCATTTGTTCTCCCGGGTGTCTTTATGAATGGCGGCATCGCTTATCTGCCTGGTGAAGTCGTCTGCGTGCAGCACCCATTCTCACCTATCACTCGCGAAACATTAATCGAACTCGCTAAGGCGTTTCCGCAAACTGGGTTTATATTTTTCTCGCAAACATCTGGTTACATCCTGAATAACACCCCTTTTGCTGAACATATCGTCAGCATACACCATCTCAATGCCCGGGCAAGCCGCATCTCTGATATTCCCGATCAGATCATCAAGGTCGAAGTGCTCGACTCCGACCCACACCTGCTCCACAAGATCCAACTTCAGACAGAAAGTCTACTCGTTCAATGCGCTTACAGCCTGCCCTATGCTTATGAGATCAATCCCAGCGGGATCACAAAAGCAAAAACATTACACACACTGCTCAATGCCATGGGTTTAATCGAACTGCCAATCATCGTGGCAGGTGATGCAGAAAATGATCTTGCCCTATTCGAAATCGGAGATATCAGCTATGCCCCCTCAACAGCGCTGCCTGCGATCCGTGATCGTGCTGACCATATCGTATACGTTGAAAAAGAAGGATTGTTGACCCCCATTCTGCAACAACTTCAATTGTGCTGAAACCTATTGCTAAACGAATATGGTTATTTTCCCCATCGTTAAACAAACAAAACGCAAGCCAAAATTTCTCCTGGCCTGCGTTTTTAATGTGTCTCAATGATTCTTGTGCTAAATTTAATTCTTGATTGCCTGTGTGATCAGGCCGCCAATGGCTGTTAACGCACCGCCGCCAATCCCACCCCCCAGAAGGCTCGTCAGGATGCCGCCAAGATCCATGCCGCCTGCATCGAGGCCAGGGATCAGACCT
This sequence comes from Anaerolineaceae bacterium, assembly GCA_016841365.1. GTDB lineage: Bacteria > Chloroflexota > Anaerolineae > Anaerolineales > Anaerolineaceae > Brevifilum. The sequence goes on along the minus strand of JAENZI010000017.1, from coordinate 32,832 downwards.
GCCAGTTGCGCACCGCCAAATCCACCTACAAGTCCGAGGATGATATCAAGAATTGGCCCAGAACTGAGTTTTTTGAAGATCTGGGTGATCCCCTTACCGCCGGCTACACCGCCAATCAATTGAATTAATATGCTTGCAAGATCCATCATAACTCCTATCTCATAATTTAAGTTGCCGGTCCCAAGAAATTCCTATGGAAAAAACAATTACCACTTGGCTTGGTTAATCTCCATTATACATTATTGTCAGCAATTATTTGTTTTCCCAACTTTAGACCCCGCTATCATAAAAACCAGTTTTTTAAAGTATCAGAGAAATGACTACCCGAATCGGCCGGAGATATAGTCTTCGGTCAGTTTCTGCTCCGGGAACGTAAACATCTTCGATGTTTCGCCAAATTCCACCAGGTAACCTGCGCGATCCTCATCCATGTTAAAAAACGCTGTAAAATCTGACGCTCGGGCTGCTTGCTGCATGTTATGCGTGACGATGATGATGGTGAAGTTCTCCTTCAACGTCTGGATTAATTCCTCAATTTTTAAAGTCGATATTGGGTCCAATGCGGAAGCTGGTTCATCCATCAACAGCACATCTGGCGAAACAGCCAAGGCGCGTGCGATGCACAAACGCTGCTGTTGCCCGCCTGAAAGGGCAAGCGCCGACTTATCCAGCGTGTCCTTTACCTCATCCCACAACGCAGCCTGGCGCAGACTTTGTTCCACGATCTCTGACAATTCTGACATGGATTTTAAGCCATGCGCCCGTGGACCGTAAGCCACATTTTCAAAAATAGACTTTGGAAAGGGGTTGGGGCGCTGAAAGATCATACCGACAGATTTGCGCAATGTGACAATATCCACCTGGCGGATATCCACGCCGTCCTTCAGGATGGTGCCCCCTATTTCAACCTTTGGGATCAAATCGTTCATCCGGTTGAAAGCCCTCAGAAAAGTGGATTTACCACACCCTGAAGGACCAATGATCGATGTAACAGCATTCGCTTTTAATTCAAGTGAGATATCCTTGACGGCAACAAAATCACCATAGGCGATTTGAAGTTTCTCAGTCGTGAACTTATTTCCGTTTAAATTGGCCATCGGTTCACTGGTTTCCGGATAATCGACTCGTTAGACGCTTTGACAGGCGGTTGATCCCCAGGTTCAACAGGATTATCGTAATGATGAGGATTGAAGCCGTCCCCATCGCTTTGTCAAAGGCGCGGGTTTCGGATGCCAGCATATACACATGCAGTGCCATGGAGCGCCCAGAATTCATGATCGACTTCGGCAAGTGATAACTACCGCCCAAGGTAACCCAAAATATTGCCGTTTCAGCGATGATCCGCCCCACACTCAACACGATCCCGGTCACAATCCCGGGCAAAGCTGAAGGAAGGATGACGGTAAATATCGTGTGCCACTTGGTCGCTCCCAAAGAGAGACTTGCCTCCCGATAAGACCTGGGAACCGTCAACAGCGCTTCTTCACTGGTGCGGATGATCGTTGGCAAAACCAATGCGGCACCAGACAGAGATGCCGATAACAACGAAAACCCAAGTTTGAGATACAGCACAAACAGGGCAAAGCCAAATAAACCGAAAATGATGGAAGGCACCCCGGCTAAAATCTCCACACCCGTTCTTGCTGCACGCACCAACAAGGCTACCACTTTACTCTCCCGTGAGGCATCTCCGGCGTACTCCACAAGGTAGATCGCGGCACCAATGCCAAGAGGTGTGGCAATCACAATTGTCAACACCACAAGGTAGAGCGTGGTCACGATCGTGGTGGACATGCCCCCCTCACCAGAAACACCACCGGCAGGCCGCGTGGTCAGAAATGACAGATCAATCACCCGCAATCCCTGAGAAAGCACATAGCCGATGATCCAAAAAACTGCTGCGATCGCCAAAAAACCGCACAACCAAACCAGGCCGTAACCGACAAGCTGGATGTTGTTTTGACGCCTCAGATTGCGTTTATTCTTTGCATTTTGAATGATCGAATCAAATTCAGATGTCATCCTAATGCTCCTGCTTCGACTGTAAAAAGAGCCGCGCCGAGCTGTTCACCAGCATGATCATGATAAAGAGCAGCACACCTGTAAAGAACAAAGCCGAACGGTGCGCACCTGCTGCATAATTGATCTCTACGGCAATATTGCCTGTCAGAGTTCGGGCGGTATTTAAGAATAACGTCAGGGGATTATCAGTCAGCGGTTGGGGCATTGCGATTGAGTTTCCGATCACCATGATCATGGCCATGGTCTCACCCAATGCCCGCCCGATGCCAAGGATGATGGCCGCGATAATGCCAGAGCGCGCCGCCGGCAGGATCGATCTGACGATCGTTTGCCAGTGTGTGCCGCCCAATGCCAATGAGCCTTCTTTATACTCCCGTGGCACTGCGCGGATAGCATCTTCAGCAATATTTGTGATCGTTGGGATGATCATCACCGCCAGGATGATTGAAGCGTTCAGCAGACCAAAACCGGTGTTGTGAGGCACCTCAATATTGCGGATTAGCGGTGCCAAGACCACCATCCCAAACAAGCCATACACCACCGAAGGAATGCCTGCCAACAGTTCAATCGCCGGACGCAAGATGTCTCTGACAGTCTGCGGTGCAACTTCAGCCAACAATATTGCAGTCCCAATTGAGAGGGGCACTCCGATCACGATCGCCCCGAAGGTGCTTAATATCGACCCGAGAATCATCGGCAGAAGGCCTAATTGTGCCTCGTCATTCCCGATGATGGAGCCGGGACGCCAAATTGTCCCCAATAGCATATCATTCAAACCGATTTCTTCAATCGCCGGCCAAGCCTCTGTCATCGTAAAAATAAAGATCAGAAACACAATGATAATGCAGCTCAGCGCAGTACCTAACAATACATAGCGCATGGTTCTATCGACAAATTCGCGCTGCTTCGGGTTCTCCTCAAAATATTGCCCCGTCTTCATCAAGGCAAACAGCACCAGCCCTGGCACGATTGCATTGAGGATGAAAAACAGCAATCCCTGCCCAGATACGCGTAAAATGGCAGAGATCGATACCACCTGTTCACCTGCAAAAATAGTGGATGAAACCGAAAAAACAATCACCACAAAATAATAAAAAATGAAAATCATCAATCCAGCCAGCAAAACCACCCTGGCCCAATTCTTATAACGCCACATCCCACGCGCCATCCATCCTAAAAGAGCGCCGACAACCAACGCCCCGAACCCGTATTGGATCCGCATAGCAAGCAACCCGCTGAGGCCAATACGCGCAATCATATCTGGTGCAATAAACAAAATAGCTGCAAATGCTATTGCAGCAACTGCAGCTAATCCTAAAATAACTGAGAGTGATTTGACAATAATTTTGACGTAAATTGGTCGATCTGACATGTTCTTGTTTTGTTGTGCCATAGTTCTTTACAATTTCCACATTGAAGGCGCACGATGATACGCCTTCAATGTGAGTAAGTTGTTATCTACCAAACCAAGATCGATTTCACAAAAACTATTTTACCGTAATATATTCTTCTGCCACAATTGCCTGCCCTGCATCGCTCAAAATGAAATCGAGGAAGGCTTTGGCAAGTGCATCCGGTTCACCGTTGGTCAACATGTTCAAAGGACGAAAGATTGCATAATCACCAGATTTGACATTTTCCACGGTTGGCTCTACGCCATCGATTGCCACAGTATTGACACTCTCATCAAGGAAACCAAATGAAAGGTAACCAATGGCATTGGGTGTCGTTGCGATGGTGGTGCGAATCTGCCCATTGGATTGCTGTAAAAGTGCATTTTCTGCGATGAGGGCTTCCGCTTCGCCTGATTGCATGACTAATTCTTCAAAGGCAGCACGGGTTCCTGATCCCTCTTCGCGTGAAACAACGATGATCTCTCCATCCGGGCCGCCTACGTCAGAATAATTGGTGATCACACCAGCAAAGATCTGTTTCACCTGGTCAACGGTCAGTGAAGGCAAGGAAAGGTCAGGATTCGTGGCAATGGCTATGCCGTCAAAGGCGATGGTAAACACTTGAAGGCTTGGGAAAGTTTCAAATTCCGATTCCTTCACATTGCGAGAGGCATTTCCGATGGAAACGGTTCCTTCACCTGCGGAAGTCACACCCACGCTGGATCCACCACCCTGAACCTCAATCGTCACACCCGGATTTTCAGCCATGAACGCTTCCGCTAACACCTCCGACAGAGGTTGAACGGTGGTTGAGCCAGCAATCTGGATCTGCCCCTCAAGGCCTGCTTCGGGTTGTCCCTCAGAAGAACTTCCACCAACCGGTTCAGATTCTTCTGGCGCAACGCTGAACTCAGGTGCGCAGGCTGAAATTATCAGCCCTATCAGCAAAACGAGGATCATTGAAACAAACAAATTTCGACGCATTTTTCTCCTTTATGAGAAAGTAATAAGAATTTATCCGACAACTACATCATATCAAATTTGATTTAACGGGCAAGCAAGCGCAATTTAACAATATATGAATTCCAGGTTAATGATGTAATTTACTTACCTGAAATTACTATCCGGTAAACAACTGGGTCTTGTATTATTCCCCCATATTGGATTATAATTGTCACACATAAGCTTGAAAATTCAACAATAAATTAAAGGAAAGTTACTATGAAAGAATATGATGCAGTAATTATCGGCGCCGGTCCGGCTGGCCATACCTGTGCCGTCAGAATTGCAGAGCTCGGCGGCAAGGTTGCGATTGTGGAACGGGATTTTATCGGCGGGATCTGTACAAACTGGGGCTGTACGCCCAGCAAAGCAATGATTGAATCAGCCAAAGTCGCACATGAAGTTGAAAACAGCGCGCATTATGGCATTAGAGTCTCTGAGATGCAGATTGACTTCCCAATGATCGCAGAACGCCGTCAGAAAGTTGTGCTAAACACCCGCCACTCGATCACGGATCTCTTAAATCATCACAATGTAGATATTTACCAGGGCGAGGCAGTGATCAATACGCCTGATGTGGTCCGCGTCCGCTATGGCAATTTCAACAACGACACCTATCAAATGGAATACTCAGGTGAAGAAGCCTTCCTTCATACCAGGAATATCGTCCTGGCGACTGGGTCTAAACCTCTGATACCCCCCTTCATTGACGAGAACGACCCGACCATCGTCAGCAGCCACAACTTAATCACTATCGAAGAACTACCCGAAACGCTGACCATCGTGGGCGGCGGCGTGATTGGGCTGGAATTTGCCACCATCTTCTCCAACCTCGGCAGCAAGGTTACGATCGTTGAATTACTCCCAAGGGTTTTGGCGATGATGGACCCGGATATTTCCGCAGAGATCACAAAAATCATGGAGAGTAACGGAGTCAATATCCTCACAAACCATCGAGTGACCACCCTGAAGGATGGCGTTTTGAAAGCAGTTAACCAGGATTCAGGTGATGAAGTCGAAATTCGCTCGCAAATGAACCTGATCGCGATCGGCAGAACTGCCGTTTTGCAGGAGGAACTTTATCAACAACTTGGCTTATCTTACACACGCCGCGGGATTGATGTGGATGACACCCTTGAAACATCAGTCAAAGGGGTTTGGGCGGTCGGGGATGCCACCGGTAAATCAATCCTTGCCCACTGCGGCATTCAACAGGGGATCATCTGTGCTGAAAATATCATGCGGAATGGCAGCCAACCCCGGCTGATGGACTATAACGTTGTCCCCGCAATTGTCTACAGCATCCCTGAAATATTCAGCATCGGCCAGGTGCCCGAGGACCTGTCGGATGTCATTGTGGTAAAAGTCCCCTTTGCCGTTAACCTGCGCGCTAACATCGAGGAGCACCCCGAGGGGTTCATTAAACTTTGGCTGCGCAATAACAAGTTGATTGCTACCCAGGCTATCGGCTATATGGTGTCCGAAATCCAGCAAGAGCTGACCAATATGATCGCACTCAAGACGGATGTGGACCAGGTTGCCAGGATCATCCATGCCCACCCAACCTATAACGAAGTTGTCCGTTCGGCATTGGAATACGCCGAAGGCAAAGCAGTCGATTTTTATCTCTAAGAAGAAAATTTCGCCACTAAAAATCGTCAAGCAAAAGTTTGTAATGCTATCAAATAAGCGGTGTCCAAATTGGGCACCGCTTAATGATTCAAATCGGACTACCTGTCGAAAAGGACAGACTCAGTCTTCTGAGGGTTGAGACCCCAGCCACTCGGTGTGGAATGAACCTTCTCTGTCCAATCGGCGATAAGTGTGAGCGCCGAAATAATCACGCTGCGCCTGGGTCAGGTTAGCAGGCAGTCGCGCTGTCCTGAAGGCATCAAAGTAACCCAACACAGCACTCATCGCGTATACCGGAATACCCATCCCGATAGCCGTGGTGATGAAGTAGCGCATTGCGCCCTGACGGGGCATGACAATTTCCCGGAAATGCCGGTCCATCAACAAATTATCCAAGGCATTGTTGCGGTCATACGCATCCATAATATCGTCCAGCCGGTCTGCCCTGATGATGCAGCCAGCCCGCCAAATCTTGGCAATGCGCTTCATATCAAATTTATAGTCATATTCCTGGGAAGCCAACCCCATCAGGCTGAACCCCTGTGCATACGAAAGGATCACACCAGCGTAAAGCGCTTCTTTAGCCGCATCAATTAATTGCTGGCGGTCACCCCGAAACACCGGTTCGGGGCCTTTGAGAACCTTGCTGGCTTCCACACGCTGTTCCTTCATGCCAGAAATAATCCGGCTGGAAACGGCGGCGTTTATCGCGTGGGTTGCTGCACCCAGATCATACGCATTCTGGCTGGTCCACTTTCCGGTTCCCTTTTGTTTGGCTTCGTCCAATATAACCTCGAGAATGGGTTTACCTGTTTGCTCATCCTTGGTCTTGAGAATATCAGCGGTAATTTCCACCAAGTAAGAAGAAAGGCTGCCGGCATTCCACTGGGTGAAAATCTCACCCAGTTCAGCCTCTGGCATCCCCAAGCCGCGATGCAGCACATCATAAACCTCAGCGATTAGCTGCATGATCGCATATTCAATCCCGTTATGCACCATCTTAACATAATGGCCTGCCCCACGCGGGCCCATATAATCCACACAGGATTCACCATCTTCGGCTTTTGCTGCTGCAGCCACGAAAATGTCCTTGAGTGCTTCCCAGGCTCTCCGGTTCCCCCCGGGCATAATACTCGGCCCGTGCAAAGCGCCTTCTTCACCGCCAGAAACACCTGCCCCCACAAACATGAAACCTTCAGCGGTTAAGGTCTTATTTCTGCGTTCGGTATCCTCAAAAAAAGAGTTTCCTCCATCAATCAAAATATCCCCGGGTTCAAGATACGGTTTGATTTGATCGATCACCGCGTCCACAGCTGGCCCTGCTTTGACCATCAACAAGATCCGGCGGGGCTTTTCAAGCGCTTTTGCCAGCTCGCCGTAAGAATAGGTACCAACAATCTTTTTACCTTTTGCTGGGCCTTCAATGAACTCGGTAGTTTTTGTCTCTGTGCGATTGTAGACTGCCACCGGGAAGCCTTTGTTGGCAATGTTCAACGCCAGGTTTTGCCCCATCACGCCCAGACCAACGACTGCAATTTGCGCTTTTTCCATAATTGCTCCTAAAAAATTTGACTTTGAGTGATTCTACCCGAAACACGTGCTGAACCAATCCCCTAACAAGGTAATTCGTCTATTCCAGAGAACGTGCCTGAGCGCGCTGGGCTAACCAATCCTGGTGAGATGCGGGTACATCCAGCAAATCTCCATTTTCTCGCAGCGACAGCATTATGGCCTCTTCTGGGCAGGCTTTTGCGCACACACCACAACCCACACAAATGTCCTGGTTTATCAGGGCATAATCATCAATTTGGATTGCCCCAAACTGGCACATTTCCTCACATATTCCGCAAGCGATGCAGTCATCAACCGTCACATGGGCGACATAAGCTGATTTGGCTACAACATTGGCGATATGTGCTTCTGCAATCCCCCGCAGGATACCGCAGCTGCAGGTGCAGCAATTACACACATAAGAAATGTCCGATTTATTGTTTGACACCGTGTGAACTAATCCGGCGGCTGCTGCCTGGTCTAACACATCCAGGGCACCCTCAAGATCCAGTGCCTTTACTTCGGTCATATTTTCAAACACATCCGGCGTGTCACTCATGATCAAGCACATCTCAAGGGGATGTTTACAACCCTCACCAATCAGGGCTTTTTGCTTTCGGCAAACACACTCCTGTACAGCCCAGGCTTTTTTGCTGGATAACAAATCAATCACATTTTGTTCCGGGAGGATCTCAATCTTTGCATCAATCGTCTGGTTGACCGGGATGACGCGATGAAATTGAGGGGTTACATCGAGAATCTCACCCAATGCTTCATGAAAATAATCCTCAAACAACCTGGCAAATGTCTCATCGAGGTGGTAAACCTGGTTTTCATAAAAACCAACGATGAATGGCAGCAAAGCAACTTCCATCCCACCTTTACCTTGCCGTAGATTGACGAGACCTTTGGTTAACATGCTTTTGATCAATGCCCTTAAGTCACTCTTCGATATGCCTGTCTTCTGGACCAGCTCATCCAGTGATGCATGGGTCAAAGTGAGCTTCGAGCCAAACGCAGCCTCTTCCGGGGTGAATAAATACGCCAGCAATGCCAACGCTGCATCGCTCTCAGGATGAGGAAATCCCTGGGGGAAAGAATCCAAATGCCTCGCTAAAGCCTGATAAATTGCTTTCGATTCCATCGACTGCTCCATTTCTATTTGCCTATGACCAAATTATATAACAAAAGACCTCTGAACTGACAGAGGTCTTTAAATCGCAGTAAACATATGCTTACACTATGACGACTGAATTCTCTTCCCCCAGCGAATTGGGTTCATAGCCATCCGCCTCCCAGTCGTTCTCCCAACGCTCACCATCCAACAGGTAACGATATTGATAGGATTTCCCGGTTTGCAACGTCAACGCAATATAAAACGTGCCGTCCATCTTCTTTTTCATTGGGGTTTGGGTTTCATTCCAATCGTTAAAATCGCCAACCAGATGAACCTGGTTTGCGTGCAGCTCAGCCGGGAGATAAAACCATACCCGGCACAGCTTACCATCTTTATAATATTGTTTTTTCAACATGTGCGTCATCTCCCGCGTTGAAGTAATGTGAAGCGCTTGATGTACCGTACATCAATACTTCTCTTAGTCGACCAGTCCATAAAACAAGGGCAGCGCATCAACCTTTTGCGGAACAATGCTGACCGCATCCCGCAAGCTGGCTTTCGCTTCTTCCATAGATACCTCATCATGGGCATGGATCACAAACAATGGCTGACCGGCTTCCACCTGGTCACCAACTTTGACATGCACCATAATCCCCACTGCAAGATCAATTTCTTCTCCCTTTTTCGTCCGCCCAGCTCCCAAAACAACAGCTGTTTCACCAACCGTCCGGGCATGTACCTCAGAAACAAAGCCCGACTCCTTGGCTTCTATCACATGTTTAATTGGCGCTTCTGGCAGTTTTTCGGGATGTTCGATATAACTGACATCGCCCCCCTGTGCGGCGATGAGCTTCTTTAAGTATTCCAATCCCTTGCCGGATGTAATGGCATCTTCTGCCATTTTTCGTGCTTCGGTTTTCGTTTTTGCCCTTTTCCCTAAGACAAGCATCTGGCTGGCGATCTCAAGGCAGTGTTCGTGAAAATCGTCCGGACCTTCACCCTGCAAGGTGAAAATTGCTTCTTTCATCTCCAGTGCATTGCCCACAGCCATCCCAAGGGGCTGATTCATGTCTGAGAGGATGGCAGCGACATCCCTGCCGCTCAATTCGCCAATGGAAACCATCAATTTTGCCAGCTCACGAGCCTCATCAAGCGTTTGCATGAAAGCACCGTTGCCGGTCTTCACATCCAGCACAATCGCCTGTGCGCCAGCAGCGATCTTCTTGCTCATGATGGATGAGGCAATCAGGGGGATAGATTGCACCGTGGCGGTCACATCGCGCAGGGCATACAGCTTTCCGTCTGCCGGTGCCAGGTCAAGGCTTTGCCCTGTCAGCACCATTCCCAATGTGCCCAACTGCTCAAGGAATTCATCCTTCGAAAGATCAGTGCGGAAACCTGGCACAGATTCAAGCTTATCCAATGTGCCGCCGCTAAACCCCAACCCGCGTCCGGACATCTTGCCAACCGGCAAGCCGCAAGCCCGTACCATCGGCACCACAGCGATAGAAGTCTTATCCCCCACTCCCCCAGAGGAATGCTTATCTACCGCGATATCAACCACACCGCTCAAATCAAGCGTATCGCCGCTTTCAGCCATAGCTAAGGTGAGATATGTGGTCTCTTCAGGCGTCATCCCTTGCAGCAATACCGCCATCGCCCAGGCAGCGGCCTGGTAATCGGCTATCTCTCCGGAGGTATAACCTTTGATGAAGAAATTAATTTCAGCTTGGGATAAAGCTTTGCCATCTCGTTTGTTCGCAATAATATCAACCGCTCGCATATGCACCTCCACTTATCATTTTACCGCAACTAAAAAGCCGCAAGAGCTTGCGAGACAATCTCATCTGTCCTGCAAATCCTTACGGCTAACTTGTATCGTTTTTTAGATCAATTCACCGGTCTAATCGTCACCTTGCGGCGGGGTTCTTCGCCAACGCTTTCGGTTTCCACATTCGGGTTGTTCTTCAATTCAATGTGGACGATCCTGCGCTCGTTGGGCGGCATTGGTTCCAATGCCTGTTTCCGCCCAGTGCCGACCACCTGCTCAGCGATTCGCCTGGCAAGTTTACGCAGCTCATCTTCTCGGCGCTTGCGATAATTTTGCACATCGATCTGAAGAGGCACCCAGCGCCCAAGTTCACGCCCGACTATCAGGCTGGTGATGTATTGAAGGGCGTTAATGGTCTCAGCCTTGCGGCCAATCAAAAAACTCAGGTCGTTGCCTTCAATATCAATCAACACCGGGGCAATCCGATTGTCGTCACCTTCGCCAAGCTTAACGCTTACATCAGCACTGACACGCATTTTTTCGAGGATGATCTTGATCGTTTCACGGGCAATGCTGACTTCCTCAGGTTCTTCACCTTCTTCTTCAGATTCTGATTCTTGCGGAAGCGCTTTTGGTTTTTCCTCAAGTTTTACTTCTGCATCAGGTTCCTGAGATCCTTGACCAGATTTGATCTTAAGGGCAATTCTTGCCTGTCGTGTGCCAAGCCCAAGCAGCCCCTTTTTACCTTCGTCAAGCACTTCAACATCAACATCATCTTCTGTCAGCCCAAGTTCTCTCAGGCCTTTTTCCACCGCCTCTTCAATTGAAGGGGCGATCACTTCCAGTTTCGTTCTTTCTTCAGACATAAATCCCTCACAAATAATAAACTGGTTCGACGAGATTATTCCTAATGATTCTTTTTACGTTTCGGCCGCTTACGTTTTGGCAGCGTCCGCTGACCGGTGTTGGCATCTTTTTGTGGTTCAGGTTCGGGTTCATCCTCTTCTTCAAGAATGTCTTCAACCTTGGCATCAATAATTTGCGGTTTCCCTTTATCAGCCTTGCCATCCGCTTCCTTTTTCTTCAAAAATGGGAAGATGTTAGACCAGTTCGCCCGACCTAAAATCGCATATTGCACAATCCCAAAAATGTTACTGGCTAAAAAGTAAAGTGCCAGACCCGAAGCTAATGAATAAGCCATAAAACCCATCAGCACAGGCATATATATGCTCATCGATTTGGTCATCATCGCAGCCTGGTCGTTGCCAGAGGATGGCGGTTGGATCAATTTGGATTGCAGGAAGGTGGTTGCAACGACTAAAATAGCCAATAATGGGATTGCAACACCAAACACATTTAATCGCTCAGGTTGACCGAGATCCATCCATAAAAATTTATTTTGAAGTGGCAAAAGCTCTGCCGCGTTGATCAGCCTGGGATAAATGATCCGTTCAAGGTTGAATAGTTCATATGGTGAGGCCGCCATAGCACGTGTTACGCTCTGATATAAACCAATGATCAGCGGGAATTGGATCAGGGTGGGCAAGCAAGATCCCATCGGGTTCACGCCAAGCTCTTTATAGAGCTTCATCTGCTCCTGCGCCAATTTCTCTTTATCATCCTTATACTTCGCCATCATCTTCTTATAGCGCGGGTCTTCCTGCAAATCTTGCATGGCGCGGGTTGCCTTGAATTGCTTAACTGTCAGTGGATGGGTCAATAATCTGATCAGGATGGTGAAAAGAATGATCGAAATGCCGAAATTGCCTACCAGCGAATTGATCAGTAATAATACGTTCGTAAATGGTTGAATAATAATGGTTTCCCACATAGTTTTATCCTTTAATTCTCAGGGGTTGTGGACCAGATTTGGACACCAGTCATGTTGAAAGCGTAGACGAGCTTATCCCCTTCGATGGTTCCAACAATCAGCATTTCACCGTTCGTGGCTGGTACCTGGAAAATCTCACCATCTAGTGTCGCTTCCCATCCTGGGCTGCCGTCAAAGTCAAACGATTTGACAACGCCTTCCTCAGTCACCAAAACAAAGCCGTCTTCTATGGCTGTCAAACCGCCAACGACTGTGCCATCGAAGGTCGTCTGCCATATTTGGTCACCGGTTTGGGCGTCAAGTGCATACACCTGACCTTGAGAATCAGCAAAATAAAGCGTGTTCTCGACCAGGATTGGATCACCCCAAACCCCATCCATTGCACCGCCGGCATTAAATGACCACAACGTCTCACCATTCTCTGTGTCCAAAGCCAGCATTTCTTTACCGATCGATCCGATATACAGCATTGAGCCGTCTGCACTCAAAAGAGGTTTAGCAACCATTGCGGCACCAATTTCCTTTGACCAAAGCTCTTCCCCATCCTTTGATAAGGCATAAACCTTGTGGTCCATTGAAGCGACAAAGATCGCATCCGCTGAAATTTGTGGCTGCGCCCAAATGTAATGATCTGTTGTGAATTTCCACAAGAGGTCACCATTTTCGTTTAAGGCATACAGGTTGCCATCACTCGATGGCGCATAAATGATGCCTTCATCTTCGGCTGCCTGTCCAATGTAAAAACCTTCTGCACCAGAAAAAGTCCAGACCGCATCACCGGAGTCAATATCCAATTTATGGAAGTCGTTCGCCAGATCGCCGATGTAGACAAAATCATCTGTCACCAGCGGCTGAGCGTAAAAAACCACCTGGGTATCTGCTTTTTCAGGATAAAACCAAGCCACAGTACCTGTTTCGGCATTCAATCCGTAAACAAAATTGCGATAAGCGACAAACACCTTATCTTCTGAAACAGATATACCGGGCGTTCCCACGACTCTCGGTCCGGGGACACAAGCGCTAAGAAGGATGGCTAATCCTGCCAGTAAGGTTAATAAAACAATTCGGGATTTCTTCATTTATTTTCTCTTCTCAAAAACATCAGGGTACCGGGTCATGTCCGCCCGGGTTAAATGGATTGCACCGCACTACTCGTTTGACCGCCATCCAACCGCCCCTTACGGCACCATACTTGTAGATGGCCTGATACCCATAATGGGAACAGGACGGATAAAATCGGCAGGTGTCGGCAGGCAATGCAGGTGATATCACTTTTTGATAGAAACGAATCAGGGCAAGCAAAATCCAACGAGGGAGTGTCTTTAACCTTAACGGCAGATCCAACAACCGGGGTTCTGAACCTGGAACATGCTGAGTCTGGTTGTGCTCTATCAATTGAACTTATCTTTCATCAATTCCGCTTGCTGAAACAGTTTTCGCATCGCATCGACAAGTGCAGGATAGTCAACCGCTAAAATTGATTTTCGGGCGATGACCACCATGTCAAACCCTTGCTTCAATTCCCCTTGAAAGGATTGGATCGCTGATCTTATCCGTCGTTTGGCTAAATTCCGCTGGACGGCCCCACCTACGGACCGTCCGGCGATGACTGCTATGCGATTTTCATTTAATTGATTTGGTAAACGACCCAATACAATTGCGGTGTGTACAAAAGATTTACCTTGCTCGCGTACACGATTGATATCTTCACTTCGAGTTAATCGAGAACTTTGCTTCAACCAGTTTCCTGTTCAGCAGGACACCTCAAACTTCATTGAATTTAACATGCCCTCAATAATTGCCTACCAACGTACCTTTTTCACATGATTATTTGCTTTTTTAGCAAGTTCGTGTCTGCCCTTAGCACGACGGCGTTTCAGTACGTTTTGTCCACCTTTTGATTTCATCCGAGCTCGAAAACCATGGACGCGGACACGGCGGCGGCGCTTGGGCTGATATGTTCGCTTTGTCATCTCAATGAGTCCTTTCTCTCAATTTTTTCTTTTAATAACTGCTTTCGCGCAATAAACACAGGCACCAATTATACCGTATGCCCTACTGAGGGTCAAACGGCAAGCTGGTAACTGTGAGTTAATCTCTCTGATTGTATCAGAACAAAATAAATCGTCAAGTTAGCTGTGCAATTAAATCGAAATTGACAATGACTACTCTATGATTTTTCCCGTCAAAGCCCCCCTGCCGGGATGGTGCCCTTCAATCAACACAGGTGTCATATGATTCCACAAATCCTGTTTCGCGCTGGTAAACACGCGCATGTAGTTATCCGTCAATCCTGAAAGGCGCCAGGCACCATCTATCTGCTTCTCGCCCGACTCCCATAGAACAGGCAGTGTTTGGCCGATAAACCGGCTGCGGTAATCAAACCCGGTTTGCGCAAACAAACGCCTCAGTTCAGCATTGCGTGCTTTAGTCTCTGCAACAGGGACTTTCGGTTTCATTTTATACGCCGCCGTCCCGGGCCTGGGGGAATAGGTGAATACATGCCCTCCGGCAAAGCTGATCTCTTCGATAAACGCACGCGTGGATTCAAATTCCTCCGGTGTTTCACCCGGGAAGCCCACAATCACATCCGTTGTGATGGCAATCTCAGGGATGCAGTTACGGATGGCTTCCACCAGCGAAAGATAGCCTTGCGTGGTGATCGGCCGCCCCATCGCCTTCAGCACTCGGTCATTACCCGACTGCAATGGGATGTGCAAATGACGGCATAAGCGGTCACTCTGCCATAGGTCAAGCATCGCCGGTTCAAAATCCCAGGGCTCAATGGATGATAAGCGCAGCCGGTCAAAGCCCGGGATTGCTAAAACGCCTTCGATGAGATCACTCAGCTTATTGGGTTTGTCAAAATCCCTCCCCCACGCACCAAGCTGCACACCGGTCAAAACAACCTCGCGTGCCTCTCCAGCAATTGCTGCCCTGATGTCTTTTTCCACATCTTGCAGCTGCCGCGAGCGGGAGTTACCACGCGCAATCCGGGTCAGGCAGTATGTGCAATGGTTGTCACACCCTTCCTGCACCCTGATAAAGGCGCGTGTCCGCGCCCGGTCGCCGGGGAGCGGTTCCCTGATCATCTGCAATTGTGATACATCTTGTGGGTTAAGTCCCAAAACCTTTGAAACCAGCTGCTCTTTTTCGTCGTTAACAATCACCCCGGTCACACCTTCAAGCTCAGAGGCTTCATCGGGGTAAAGCGTTGCCCAGCAACCCGTAGCCAGCACAGCCGGCGCGCCTTCTCTGGCGGCTCTACGCAATTTTTTACGGGAATCCGCTGCAGCTTTGACCGTGACAGCACAGGTGTTAACGATGGCTAAGTCAGCATCCCCAGCATCCCCCACAATCTGATGCCCTAAGGCTCGAAAAGCGTTGGCGAAACTTTCAACTTCACTCTGGTTTAAACGGCAACCAACAACATCCAAAAAAATCTTCATACCACTAAGGTTTTAGGACAATAAAATCATCAAAGAGCACATCCACGCCGGGTTGCGAAAAATTCCCGATGATCAGACCGACATCACCATGCGTGAGCGAATCATCTTCCACGCTCAGCAACTCAACATCGTTCACAATTAACACAAGCTGATTCTCTTTGCAAACCGCATGGATCCGGTTTTCTTGATTACCCCTCTGGATCACCTCGCTGAAATCCATATGGTCTTGATCGATCAGCGTTTGTTCTCCATCAATAGTTTTATAAATACCGTAGTAGCCATCCGTGCCAAATACTAACGCATAATAATTTTCTTCATTCTGATAGCGGCACATCACACCCATCAGGTTATCATCCGGTCCGCCCAGCTTGACAATTCGGGTGAAAACATAGGAGTCCTTAAAATTAAGCCCGGGCACACTCCAAAACTGGTAATTGGGAACCTGGGAACTTAATCTGAAACCGCCTGAGTCATATCCCGAAAAGCTGACGGCATCTTGATGGGTTGCCCATCCGCCCGATTGATCTGAAAAATTGTCCTTAAACAATACGACATCATTACTGACCCAAGGCAATCTGTCAGCAGCAAAAGCTGCTGATTTGCAGCCTGTCAATATCAAGGTGAGAATCAAGAGGAGGAAAATTCGTTTCATATCAACCAACTATCTGAGTATGTCACAAGTGGAACCGATGTCTTTGCTTATTGTACTGGCAGTTTTTCTGGATCGCGTCAGCCAAATATTAGTGTGCCCGTCATATTCCTTTGAAAATTATAACCTACAACCCAAATCCTAATCAAACATCTTTGTGGGATAAAGAAACGAGGCCGCCCCTAAAAAAGGACGACCTCTAAAAACGAGGGGCTATCAGCCAAAGCTGCCGTCATAAACGGGTAAGAAGAGTGTCGGACAATTCTTATTCAAAAAGCGTCACCTCGTTTTTTACAAAAATAAATAACACCCTTTGCAGGGCGTCATAGCGTGCATCCTAGACGATATATCAGGGATATAAACAAACGACCCCGCCGTGCCGTGTGCCGCTGAGTTTTGAACCTGCATAAGCAGGTTAGTCGTACCCATCAGATCCGCCTTGACACAAGGTCTATCGCGTCACTGGATGGAGATCGGACACTCGTGAAGGGTGTTGGCCCAAAACTGGTGTGCTGCATCACGAACACAGCAGGGTAATTTACTTATACCATAATTCAACATTGTTGAAAAGATATCGAATGTTAAGAACATCAAAGTTCATTTGTGTGATTGGTTTACTGAAAATGCGATATTTATGGTAAGCTTGAGCCATCCCAAGAGTTTAAAAGGCAGGTTGATAAGTGAGGACGTTTATCGCAATTGAATTCCCTCCCGAAATAATCAAAAAACTGCATAAGGTTTCTAAGTATCTTAAGTCTCAAACGCCGGAAAAGAGTTTGAAATGGGTTGAACCTGAAAATCTACACCTCACCCTCAAATTCCTTGGAGAAATCACTGCTGACCAGCTGGATGAAGTCAAAGCCGCGCTGATATCCTCAATAAAAGACCAACCCTCTTTCGAAATTGAAATCAAAGGTATGGGAATGTACCCCAACCCGCGCCATCCACGCGTCATTTGGCTGGGCATCTCCAGTGAAAACGGTATCAAAAAAATTCACGCAATCATAGACCGGGAGCTTGCGCCATTGGGGTTTGAACCAGAAAGACGAGGGTTCAGTCCGCATCTCACCCTGGCCAGGGTGCGCCCGCAAACGGATCGTGAAACGGCTGAAAAAATCGGCACAACTTTATCGCAATTCAATGTTGATTCACTGGGGAAGGTCAGCGTGGAAAACATTCATCTTTTTCAGAGCAAACTGACCCCGCAAGGACCAATTTACACTCGCTTGTTATCTGTGCCGCTGAATCAAGTATAATCTTAGGTGAATTGTTCAAACAAAATCAGTGAGGTGACATCTGGAAGCTATAAGTTTAGCAAGAAACATTGCGAATTTTATCGAAAACAAAAAGGGAGAAGACATTGTCGTCCTGGATATTAAAGGGATTGCTTCTTTCACAGATTACTTTGTGATCGCCAGCGGTAGCAGCTCGAGAATGCTGCAAAGTATATCAAACCAGGTTGGGCGAGAAGTGAAAAAGGAATTTCATAAAACAGCTCAACCACAGGGCAATCCTGATTCAGGATGGATTGTGTTGGATTACGGCGATGTAGTGGTGCACTTTTTCTCACCAGAACAAAGAGAATACTACCAACTAGAAGACCTCTGGTCTGAAGGTAACGTCATCCTGCGCTTGTTGTAAGATCCAAAACAAACGATTTGTTTTCGTATTTACATATTAATAACTGCGTTTAAACTTTAACACAAAAGCTGCCTCGACTTGCGAGGCAGCTTTTAACTGTAAACAAATCTGAAACCCTTATGCTTTTACAGCAGCAAGCACTTCCTGACTGTGATCATCAGGCTTGACCTTCTCAAAAACACGTTTGATTTTTCCATCCGGTCCGATCACAAATGTTGTGCGATTAACACCCTCATATTCACGTCCCATATACTTTTTGGGTCCCCAGACGCCAAACGCCTCACAGACTTCATGTTCCGGGTCAGAAAGTAAAGTAAACGGAAGCTCGTACTTATTGATGAACTTGTTGTGTGATTTTTCATTATCCGGGCTGATGCCAATCACCTCAACACCAGCATCTTTAAAATCCTGATAGGAATCCCGAAATGAACAGGCTTCCTTTGTACAACCGGGGGTGTCGTCTTTTGGATAAAAATAGACCACGATCGTCTGGCCTTCGTAATCCGCAAGGGAATGAACCACCCCCTGGCTGTCTTTGAGTGAAAATTGGGGTGCTTGTGCACCTTCTGAAAGAACCATCTTTTTCTCCTGTCTCATATTGTTGTTTATAAAAATTATAAAATTTTCAGGATACCAAATCAATTATTTGTACACACATGTAAATATTAATTATTTTCTCGATTTCTAAGGTTAGGCTCGAAGTGCAATTTGTGTCATCTCAGGCGCTACCTCACCCAGAAATTGAAAGCGAGCAGGTAAAGCGGCACGAAAAGCACACAGGCTGTGGCGAAGAACATCACCCGCCAGAATGGCTTAGCCCCGCGCCGCGTACGCTCCATCAACCAGATTTCCAGCAGCCCAATCGGCAGTGAAAGGAAAGCCGGCCACAATAAAAACCACGGGAACCCAAAGAGCGTCGTCAATGCCAAGAAGAGATAGGTTAATAATATGAAGGCGTTGTGATAGGTCATAGCCTTCTCCCAACCTACTTGTGTAACAATGGTACGCCGTCCTTGCTTTTGATCAGTCCCAAATTGTGATAGCTGCCTGAGCAAGCGCATCGCCACATATGCCGGGGTCAGGCTGACGGATATCAATGTCAGAAACGGATGTGCGTCTGTAGATTGCAAAAAGAAAGCAATCGCTGGCGGAAGACCAACGAACAAGACGGCTTCAACCAAGATCTGGTACACACGTAGTTTGGGCAAAAGACGGGTCAGATAATACAATCCTCCCGCAACCAAAAAGAGGATGAACAACACCAACAGGCTTTGAGAAAGGACATCGTTCATCATCCAATTCACCATTAATGTGGTTGCAACGGTTAGGAACGTAGCAGAAAGCAGCGCACACACCCACTTGATCAATCGCAAGTCTTTTTTCTCCAACTTTTCGTAATCTGAGCTTCGCACAGCAAGCGTTTGCATCAAATACAGAAAATCTACACTTAAAACCACCAACAAAATGAAGATTGCACCCTGAAGAAGAACTCCCCAATCTCTCATCTGACGCACATGTTGCACCAACCCCGCCCCCAGAATGTAGGTCATTAATAAACTTATCAGTCGAAAGGTCTTGATCGCTTTTAGAAGCGTTTTTAAGATCATACAAACTCCGATATGAATAGTGTAACCTGTCTCATAATCTTATTATATTCGCAAGGAATTATAAAACGATCACGACTTCCGACTCATTTAAAATTTTCGCCAAATGGTATAATGGGGGCAAGTTTAAAGGAAATTCACTCTTATGCCCAAGCATTCCAGGTTCATCCTGATCATTCTCATCCTGACAAGCGCTCTTTTTTTCGCTGTGTCAACCACAACTGCGTTAAGCGATGGGCTGAGTTTCTCTTCACCAGACTCGTGTCCGGCAGGTGGATGTGCTGCTGGGCAGCGTCTGAATTTTCTGGTCGAATTTACTGCTACACCAAGCACATCGGTCAGCCCCAATACCCAGGTATGCGTTTATGCCCCACAAGACGGGCAGTCCGGCGCAGGATCTGACCCCTGGGCAGATTATTCCAACGGGTGGATTTCATCAAACGGACTGGTTTCAGGGCTGCCTTACACAGAAGGCGAAACCGCATCCGTATGCAGTGATCACCGCGATCCCGATGATGTCTTTGTCACCGGCGCGTATGCCAGCCTGACGCAAAACCTCAGCGAGCAATTAGAATTTGCCCTCAACATCAACTCCACAACTGACACACAGGGCATCGTAACTGTAAAAGTCTTTCAAGCAGATTCTGGCGGGTGGCATAAAACCCACACATTCGAAAAGACCATCCCGGTGGCAGCCATCGGATCAACAGCCTATGTCGCTAATTCGCCTGCGATTTGCGGCAGTTTTTCACCCTGCTACATTAACTCCGGGGATGATTCCCCCGACGGATTGGGGACCGGACTGAGGGATGCCGTCTCCGCGCTCGATCCCATTGCAACAATCCACATACTTGATAGCTATGCTATCAAAGACCATGCCGTACTGATTGACAAAAATCTGAACATTCTCGGCTATGAGGATGCCATCCTCACCTATGGGGGAAGTGCCTGCTCAAATGCCATGCTGAAAGTTACGGATGGAGGTTCCATTCAAGCGTTAACCATCAACGATGGAAATTGCTCTGTGCCCTCACGGAATCTGATCGAGATCGACAGCGCGGCAGATGTGACGATTGAGCATAATACGCTAAAGTTCGGCAATCAGGCTGTCTACATTGAAGATAATGACGGGGAAGTAACAATCGCCTTCAATCACATTTCGGACAATGTCAATAACGCAGTGTTGCAGAGGACCGGGACCGCAGCAGGCACAGTTGACATCTATGCGAATAATATCGTCGATAACCGCGCTGGATACACCGTTGATTGCGGCAACCGGGGGACAGCTAATCACAACTTCTGGGGGGAAGGGTTATTAGCTTATAATAGCGCGATCAACTGCTCTGTCATCAATAGCAAACAATTAGGCGCACCCATCCTCCAATCAACCGATTCTGCCGGTGTAGAAGCGCTTCGCGAACGGGTGACCACCACCATGAAATACAACTTTGATGGCAAAATCGGCGTCCGTCATTCCCTGGGCGGAGATTTTGACGTCGTCATTGTCAATCATGGTCAGGGCACTGAAGATAACATCCCATTTTTCGAGGTAGGTTCTGGGTTTATTGAGGCTTGTTCCAATTTTTATGATGTTTTCCTGGCTGATGATGCTGCGGCTGATAACCTGATCCTCACCCTCAAATACGATCTAAATACCAACTGCATCAATACCATCGAATCCAGCAGTTATTGCGGCCAATCCGACAGCACAAAATATCCGCTATGGTGGTATGACCCCGCCAACGCCATCACCGATGGTTGGGACCGCACGGGCCAAAACCCAGAAGGGCCTTCAGCAGGCAGTGCCACCGGACAGACGACCATCTGCGACATGACCAAAAATGAAATCTTTGTGGTGATTGACAATGGCGGCCGCCCCCGCCTTTCAGATGATATGAATTTTACGCCCTTTGTTGCAGGCTTACCTGCTGTAGAAGGAATTACCTTATCGCAATTCACAGCAGAATTTGATGGATCAGATATTGAACTCAACTGGTTAACCACTGCCGAAAACAATGTCAGCGGATTTTATATCCTCAGAAGTGACACACAAACAGGGACATTTTCACGGATTTCGCCGAAGATCAATGCCTTAGGCGATGCAACCGTCGGTGGTATTTATTCTTACACAGATACAAATATCACCTTCAACCGCAATTATTATTACAAACTGCAGGTTGTAGATCCCCTCGGAGATATTATCAGCACCCATGGACCAGTTACCATCCTGACCTCAACCGCTACGCCCACTACGACCTTAACCCCAACAACAACGCTCACGCGAACACCAACCATCACCGGAACGCCGACCATTACACGCACGCCCACGCCTACCCGTACCCGCACACCCTACATCTACCGATCACCAACGCCCTTTTACCAGCCAAGAACCGCCACACCCAGCGGCGGTCCGACACAGGTGCGAACCTACAGCCTTACAAGGACAGGCACCCAGATCAGTGCGACGCAGCAGATCACCCCAAGCCCTTCTTTAGAAAGTTATCCAATAGAAGTCAACACACCGATCATCATCGAAGCTTATCCGATCGAAGAAGCATTAACGCCCATCCCGACCCAAGATGGTTTATCATCCTCAGATGCGACCCCTAATCCAGAGCGGGAAATGCCCACAAGTACCGATGAAAGCCCCCAACCTGGTGATGCGCCTATCAACTGGACTTTCCTGTTGATCGGATCAGGCGGTGGTTTGTTAGTATTGGGCATCGCCAGCCTCATTCTCACAAAATTTTACATCTAACCCTTCGTATAAAAACCCATTTTTTGACTTTTAATTTGATTTGTGCTATTCTTTGCTGGAATTAATCATAGTAAACAGAATGGGTTTTAGGAATTATGCAACGTGAACGCGTATCTGAAAGTGTTTATTGGTTTCAGAGTGAAACTTATGCTCAGGTATCAGCCGGAGTGATTGCAGGACCTCAATGGGCCGTTGTGATTGACACCTTAATGCCCCAGGAAAGTTTGGAAATCAGAGAATTCGTAGAAAACAAGTTAGAGCTACCGATCAGGTATGTGATCAATACCCATTACCACGCAGACCATTGTTGGGGCAATTGTTTTTTCCCTGGTGCGACAGTCATCGGGCATGACCTTTGCCGTCAGATGCTCGTTGACCGAACGCCCGAAGCCCTGGAGGTTGCCAGCCAGGAAAACCCGCTCTACAAGAAATTATCCATCGTACCGCCGCAAATCACCTTTCGTGAGGGTACCCTTTCCCTCCAGATCGGTAAACGGCACCTGAAATTATTCACGGCTCCCGGTCACTCTGACGACGGCATCGCTGTATTAGTCGAAGAAGACCGGATCCTTTTCACCGGCGATTCATTCATGCCCCTGCCCTTCATCGTGGAAGGCAATCTTAACCAGTACATACAAACCATTCAGGGATACAACGATATGGGGTTAGAAAATATCATTCAAGGTCATGGCGATATCATCTTGCGCGGTGAAATTGAGGAAAAAATCAAAGAAAATGTGACCTATCTACGGGCAATCCAAAAGGCTGTCAAAACAGCGACACGCCGTAAAAACCCCCTCGAGGTTTTGGATAGCATTGGCGTTGAAGCATGCGGTAAGAGCCGCATCCTGCTGGGTGGGCTTGCCAGTGAACTTCACCGCCGGAACTTGCGATCGTTATATTACAAAACGATTGACGAAGAAGAAAATGCCCCTATCGGGGCGCATGTTTAACCCCGCTAAACCAATCCAACCAACACAGTCAGAGCTAGCATCGCCAACGGTTCGCCCCAAAACGCCAGGCCCTTACGCGCTTCCTCAATGCCAGAGACGATCCCCGTCAAAGCATAAGCCGCGCCAACGAGCATCAAGCCAAATTGGGTAGGTGAAAGCGGCAAGTAGTGAAACCCCACTGCAATTTCAGACACAATCAAACTACCGATCAAACTCCAAAGCGTGTGCCACTTGCCCAAACGCAGGTATAGTGAGCGTGAAATCACCATCATTGCGCCCACACCTAACAACGGGATTCGGATGTACAATCGCATACCTGCTGAATAGACTGCAATGCTTAATAACAAGAAGAGCGCAAAAGACAACCCCGTCAGGCCAATCGCTGCCAAAGGATGCTGGAAGGAATCTGCAGCAACCACATTGAATTCGGCAATGAACACAGCAATCAAACCCAGGCTCCCCATCAGGAAGATCACCCACCAGTAAGACTCACCAGCAAACTCATTTAATGCAACACCAATCACGATGGCCGTCATCACAGGAACGATCCAGTGGCGAACGTATTCCCACCACGCCTGATACTGATCATGATCAGGGTGTGACAGGATCAACCAATGCATTCCCGCAGCAGCGAGCATCACAGTGAGGATTGTCACAACGGTATTAAAATCCAGCGTGAATTCAATCAGGATCCCGATCAGTCCAAACGAGATTTGTTGCGCCGGGAAAGAGACGAGTTGAGTCAGACCAAATGCCAGAATAATCGCTGCAGATACAATTGAAAGCCGATTGATTTCAGGCAGAGATTTACGCAATTTCATGTTCGTATTTTACCATGCTGAACCTGATTGCATATAAGCAGTTCCGAAACCAAATTTTCTTAATTAAATGAAGTGTAAGCACTGGCACTCCGTAAGAGATTTGTCTGATTTATAGCCTTCAGAGCCCTGATGTGGTAAAATTAATTTTCGTATGAACACAAGTTCTGAAAATAAAATCAAGTCACCAAATATCACGCAGGCACTGCTGGCTGGGTTCAACACGATTGCAAATAAACCCTACCTGATTCTCTTCCCTGTTCTGCTCGACCTTTTTCTGTGGTTTGGGCCGGCCTGGCGGGTGGATCGTTACTTCCTGCCGATGGTTCAATCCCTTGAAAATATCACCGGAATCAGCAACACCGAATACGCGGGTGCCTTCAAAGATTATGTTATATTATGGCAGGAATTTCTCGCGAACTTCAACCTGGCAACCACGTTGCGTACCTTGCCGATCGGTGTACCCAGTTTGATGGTATCCAAACCCCCATTTCTTAATCCATTGGGGCAGCCTTTAATCTTCAATTTGGAAAGCAGTTCCCAGGTCCTTGGGATGTGGTTTTTGTTATTGCTGGTCGGGTTCTTCATAGCGAATCTTTATCTTAAGAATATTTCAACAGAAATCATCAAGCCAACAAACGACAGGAACCTTGCTTCGCTGATGAGGACATTTTTCCAAATTATCCTGATGCCCATTCTGCTCATCATCATTTTGATCATATTGAGCATCCCTGCCATGATCATGTTCACACTGATCACACTCGTCAGTCCTACGATCAGCCAATTCGTGATAATTATTGCCGGGATGGTCCTGCTGTGGGTGCTGATGCCATTGATCTTCACCCCGCACAGTATCTTCCTCTTTAGGCAAAACCTGATTTCTGCCATGATGACGAGCATCAGCGTGGTCAGAACATCGATGACAAAGACCGCATGGTTCATCCTCTTATCTTATGTATTAATTGAAGGTATGGACTTGTTGTGGCAAACACCCCCGGTCGATAACTGGTTTTTGATCATCGGGATTTTTGGGCATGCCTTTGTGGTGACAGCCGTGGTGGCAGCCTCTTTTCATTATTTTATCGATGCAGCAACCTTCACGCAAACCGTGATGAACAACACACTAAAATCTGCATAATTGAGCAATTATCTCAACCAGAAAGCGGAGAACTAAGATTGACTAAACAACCAGTTTCCTACAATGCAAATGATATTCAAGTCCTCGAAGGTCTCGAAGCCGTGCGCCGGCGCCCGGGTATGTATGTTGGCGGCACGGACATAAAAGCCCTCCACCATCTCATCTACGAGGTTGTAGACAACTCCATCGATGAGGCTTTAGCAGGTGAATGTGATCGGATCAATGTGACCATTCATGAGGATGAAAGTGTGACCATTGAAGATAACGGCCGCGGCATCCCCGTGGATATTCACCCTGAGAAGAAAGTTTCAGCGCTTGAAGTCGTGATGACCACCCTGCATGCTGGCGGCAAGTTTGGCGGCGGCAGTTATAAGGTCTCAGGTGGTTTACACGGTGTCGGCTCTTCTGCTGTTAACGCCCTTTCAGAATGGTGTGAAGTACGGGTGTATCGTGACGGCAAAGAATATTTCCAGCGCTACTTAGAGGGTAAACCCCAGGCACCGGTTAAGGTAATTGGCAAATCCCCCAACTCCAGATCAGGGACAGTCACAACCTTCCGCTACGACCCGAAAATCTTCACAGACGAGGTCACCTATAAATTTGATACACTTGCCCAACGCTTTCGTGAGATGGCATTTGTCACCCGGGCGGTCACCATCCACTTGAAAGATGAGCGTGACGATAAGGAGATCACCTTTTATTTTGAAGGCGGTATCTCATCCATGGTCAAATACCTCAACAACAACCGGGATGCGCTCCACGATGTGGTTTACCTGGAAAAAGAGATCGATAATGTAGGCATTGAAGTTGCCATCCAATACACGGATGCCTACTCCGAATCAGTATATGCCTTTGCGAATACGATCAATACCATCGATGGCGGCACGCACCTGACCGGGCTCAGGATTGCCCTGACCCGCTCGATCAATGATTTCGCACGCAAGAACAGCCTGCTAAAAGATTCCGACCCGAACTTCTCTGGTGACGATACCCGCGAAGGCCTCACGGCGATTGTCAGCATCAAACATCCCGACCCCCAATTTGAGAGCCAGACCAAAGTCAAATTGATGAACCCCGAGGTGCAAACCTATGTTCAGCAAGTTCTGAGCGATGGACTCAACACCTTTTTTGAGCAAAATCCGTCCACGGCAAAGAAGATCATTCAAAAATGTCTGACATCCGCCAGGGCAAGAGCTGCAGCCCGTAAAGCACGTGATCTCGTCATCCGCAAATCGGCATTGGAGAGTCTGACCCTGCCGGGCAAATTGGCAGACTGTTCAGAACGCGATCCTCAGCGGACAGAATTGTATATCGTCGAGGGTGATTCGGCTGGCGGTTCAGCAAAACAGGGTCGAGACCGTCACTTTCAAGCGATCCTTCCATTGCGCGGGAAGATCCTCAATACTGAGCGAGCGCGATTGGATAAGATTCTCAATAACCGCGAAGTCAAATCCTTGATCTCAGCCTTAGGCACAGGCATTGGTGACGGATTCTCTCTGGAAGGATTACGCTATGGGCACATTGTGATCATGACCGATGCCGATGTAGACGGTGCACACATTCGCACCCTGCTGCTGACCTTTTTCTTTCGATACATGCAGCCATTGATCGAAAGCGGGCATCTTTTTATCGCCCAACCCCCGCTTTACCTGATCAGTCACGGCAAGGAAAAAGAATACGTTTACACCGAAGATGCCAAAGAAAAACTGATCAAACAAATCACCTCCAATGGCGGTCGTTATTCCTTGCAGCGTTATAAAGGTTTGGGTGAGATGAACCCCGAACAGCTCTGGGATACCACCATGAACCCCGATAACCGCACCTTGTTGCGCGTCACCATCGAAGATGCCGCTGAAGCAGACCGCACATTTGACATGTTAATGGGCGCAAAAGTGCCGCCGCGCAGACGTTTTATCCAGACCCACGCCAAAGAAGTCCGCAACCTGGATGTGTAAATAAAACCTGATCCTACCAAAGGTCGTATCAATGAGATACGACCTTTTTCTTTATCCAGCTTACATGACAAATTTTGAAAATCAGCACACATAGATGTGTTATAATCAGCAATCGTCCAATATTAGCCAGCCGAGTTTGAATAAATGAATGCATTTTTGGCAACCGTTCGCATCTCCTTCCGCCGGCAGCTTACTTATCGCGCCGCCAATCTCTCAGGGCTCGCCACCAACCTTATGTTCGGATTCTTCAGAGCATCTGTACTGATTGCGCTCTACCGGGAGCAACCCTCAGTCAACGGGCTTACGCTTCAAGGCGCTATCACCTATGCTGGTTTAACCCAGGCAATGATCGGCTACCTGAGTTTCTTTCACTGGTATGAATTGATGCACACCGTCTATGATGGGCAAGTTGGGTCAGATCTTCTCAAGCCGCTCGATTACTTCCTCTACTGGCTCGGGGTCGACGCTGGCCGCGCCCTCGGCACACTCCTCATCCGCGGGGTGCCGCTTTTTTTGGTGTTTGCACTGTTTTATGATGTCGTCCTTCCACTTTCGCTTCTGCAGTGGGGAGCATTTTTACTTTCACTGTTGTTTGCCTTGCTGATTAGTTTCGGCTGGCGGTTCATGGTCAACCTGGCATCCTTCTGGACGCCAAACGCAATCGGCATCGGGCGTTTCGCCTTTGGCCTGAGCTGGACCTTCTCAGGTTTCTTCTTCCCCCTGGCGCTTTTCCCAGATTGGCTGGCAGAGTTTTCACGCTTGAGCCCCTTTGGTGCCAGTGTTTATATCCCAATCCAGGTATTTATTGGCAATGTCTCCGGGATCGAGCTAACAAAATCACTCATTATCCAATTGACATGGATCGTTATTTTGGTGATCCTCGATCACATCATCCTCAACCGCGGCGTGCGGAAATTGGTTATCCAGGGCGGATGAGATCATGAAACGTTCACTTTCCCTTCTGGCAAAACTGCTCAAGATCCAGGTGCGCTCGCAGCTTCAATACCCCACATCCTTCATCTTAGAGGTGCTCAGCTCTCTTTTGATCCAGGGTTTTTTCTTTGTGGCATTTGGGCTGACGCTCATCCGGTTTGACCAAATTGGGGGTTGGAACCTGGGCGAAGTCGCCTTCGTGTGGGGCATCACTGAATTCAGCTTCGGCATAATGGACATGTTCTTCAGCGGGTTTGATTACGACTCTTTCGGCCCAATGGTTCGCAGAGGGGGATTTGATCAATTGCTACTCAGACCGGTAAATATCACCTTACAGGTGCTCGGATCTCGATTTGTTCTCCGCCGGCTCGGCAGGATTGCTGAAGGATTGGTCATCCTCATCTTCAGCATCATCCAAATTCACGCCAGCCTCAGCATTGTGAAAGTGCTCTACATCCCGGTTTTAGTGATCAGCCAGGTGTTATTTTTTAGCAGCCTGTTCATTATCGGTGCAACCACCACTTTTTGGACGATGGATCGTCTGGAAATTCTCAACGTCTTCACCTATGGTGGCGGCGAGGTGATGTCTTATCCCATGCACATTTTCCCCCGGTCGATTAGGCTGATCTTCACCTTTATCGTACCGGCAATTTTTCTAAGCTACTACCCAGCTGTTTATATCCTCAACAAACCAAACCCGTTGGGCTCGCCAGCCTTTTTCGCGTTTTTAGCCCCTTTCATTTCAGCATTCATGTTCCTGCTCGCGTTGCGGTTTTGGCGCTTCGGGGTTAAAAATTACCAGAGCACAGGAAGCTAAACCATGTCATCCATCATTCACGTTCAAGATTTAGTAAAAACATTCAAAATTTATCATGACCACAAAGGGTACCTCGGTGCCATTCGCAACCTTTTTGACCGGAAATACGATCTTGTGCACGCGGTAGACCAGATCAACTTTGATATCCACCCCGGTGAATTGGTCGGATATATCGGACCAAACGGCGCCGGAAAATCGACCACCATAAAAATGCTGACCGGCTTGCTTGTGCCCACATCAGGGGAAGTGAGGGTCAATGGTTACATCCCCTGGAAGGAACGCAAAACCTATGTCAAACACATAGGCGCAGTCTTTGGGCAACGCACCACCCTCTGGTGGGACCTCCCGCTAAGCGATTCCCTGACCCTCTTGCAACACATCTACGAGATCCCCGACCCTCTTTACAAGAAAAACCTGGCGATGTTTCGAGAGATTCTTGAACTGGACGCGTTTATGAACACGCCGGTCCGGTCGCTTTCACTTGGTCAGCGCATGCGGGCTGATTTGTGCGCAGCCATGCTGCACGACCCAAAACTGGTCTTTTTAGACGAACCCACCATCGGGCTGGACGTGGTTGCAAAAGAACGTATCCGCGAATTTATTCAGTTCATCAACCGTGAGCGAGGCACCACCATCTTATTAACTACCCACGATATCGCCGATGTGGCTAAACTATGCGAAAGAGTGATGATCATCGATCATGGAAAAATCGTGTTTGATGGCAAGTTGGATCACCTCCTCAGAACCTATGGCGGACGCAGGTTTCTCAGCGTACAATTCGCAGAAATTTATCCTGAGCCTGTCCTTGAAAATGCAGATATCATCAAAATGGAAGGGAATAATGTTGTGTATTCCTTCATGCGTGACACCGTGTCAGCGTCACATCTGATCCACAAACTCTCTGAGTCTTATCGAATTGCCGATCTCGAAGTGAACGATCAGCCGATTGAAGATACCATCCGGGAAATTTACGAAAAGCAGCTATTGTATAATCATAATCATGACAAGAAAAATCCTGCATCTTGACCTCGATGCTTTCTTTTGTGCCGTTGAAGAGCTGCACGACCCATCACTAAAAGGCAAACCATTTGCAGTTGGTGGCCGCGCCAATCAGCGTGGCGTGGTGGCATCCTGCTCTTACGCTGCCCGTATGTTCGGCGTGCGCTCTGCCATGCCCATGAGCCGAGCCCAGCAGGTCTGCCCTGATCTGATTGTGGTTTCCTCCCGTCACGGCAATTACAGTGAAGTATCGAAAAAGGTTATGGCGCTGATCGAAGTCACGCCCTTCATCGAAGTCATCTCGATTGATGAAGCCTTTATGGATGTGACCGGGATCCCTGACCCAATACACGACATCGCTGAAGACTTACAGCACCGCGTCAACTCGGAATTACACCTGCCGATCTCAATCGGTGGTGCCACCAACAAACTGGTCGCAAAGATTGCCAACGATTGGGGGAAATCTCAAAAGAAAAGCCCCCATCCACCGAATACAATCACCATCATTCAACCGGGCACCGAAGCAGCCTTCCTTGCCCCCCTCCCCGTGCAATCTCTGTGGGGCGTCGGCCCGAAAACGGCTGAAAGATTAGCCAGTTTGGGCATCAACACCATTGGCGCTTTGGCGAATACACCTGATGAAACCCTCGACATGCTCTTTGGACGGTTTGGTCCTGACCTCAAACAGCGCGCACAAGGCATCGATGACCGCCCAATCGAAACCGAACATGATATAAAATCCGTCAGCAACGAAGTCACTTTTGCCAGAGATTTGAAAGACAAGAAAGACCTTCTGGAAACCTTACGCAGTCTTTCTGAGCAGGTTGGCAGGCGTCTGCGCAAATCAGAACTGGCAGGCAGCACGATCCAGATCAAACTGCGCTGGTCAGATTTCAGCACGATCACACGCCAAACCACCCTCCCCTCGCGAACCAATCTTGACCAGGAAATTTACGAGACCGCGGTTAAGCTATTTGAACAAAATTGGCCAATAGGCAAACCTGTGCGGTTGATTGGTGTCGGTGTCAGCGGATTAGGCGCACCCATCCATCAATTGGGTCTGTGGGAAGATGATTATCTTAAGGAATCTAAGTTAACCGATGCGGTTGACAGTCTGCGGGAGCGCTTCGGTAAGGACATCATCCAGCGAGCTCACCGCATCCGCAAAGACCCCCAAAAAGATCCCAATAAGAATGAGCCTTTATAACGCAAATAAGAGGTAAACCAGGGTTTGAACTATTCCCTTTGAACCATGTCCTGATAGACCTCAAGCATTTGGGCTGTGATATTCTCCCAGCTAAAATCCCTGGCATAGGCAGCCGCCTGTGCACCGATCTTCTTGCGCAGATCTTTTTCCACAAACAGCAACCGCAATTTCTGCGCCAGTGCCTCATGATCCTGCGCCGGGACGAAAAAGCCGGTTTCACCATCCTTCACCAGGTAGGCCAACCCGCCCACACGCGAGGCGATCACCGGTGTACCGCACGCCATGGCTTCCAGCGCCACCATTCCAAAACTCTCGTAATAGGAGGGCATCACGACCACCTCTGCCGCTGAGTAATAATACGGCAGGGTATCCTGGCCGCGCTTGCCTAAGAACAAAACCATCTCTTCCAGGTCCAAAGATTTGCACAACGCCTGCAAGCGCTCCATCTCTGCAGAAATCTGTTCATCCTGCCCTTCCGGATCGCCGCCGATAATGGCGAGGTAGTGGGGGCATTCAAAAGATACGCAATTCCGCTTGACATCAGCCACGGCACGGATGAGCGTATCGACCCCCTTCAAAGGTTCAATCCGCCCAACAAATAATGCCATCCGGTCTTTGGGCAAGATGCCAATCGCTTCTTTGGCTTCGTCTTGTGGGATGGGATAAAAATGATGCACATTGACCCCCGGAGGAATGATGTTCACCTTCTGATTATTGACCCCGTATAGCGTTTCAAGCTGAGACTGCTCTGCCTCAGTTGCTGCGATGATGCAATCTGCCGCACCCATCACGTGTCGCTCCCCTTCAATTCGATATTCACCTTCAAGCTCATCGGCAGAGCGACCGATGCGCTGCTTCATCAACCCCAACGTGTGAAACATCTGCAACATTGGCACGTCCCAGGCATCTTTGAGAATCTTACCCGCCACACCTGAGAGCCAGTAATGGGCATGTACCAGATCATATTTAACCTGCTTCTTTTCTGCAAATTCCAAGATCCCATCTGCAAATGCTGATGTATACTCTGTAAGCTCATTCTTCGTGAGAAATACTTCCGGTCCAGCCGGGATATGAACCACACGGTTGAAATATCCCAGATCGTGCGAGACCTGTGGGATGTGCTCATCCATCGATCGGGTGAATACATCTACATGCACCCCCACCCGCCCTAAGAACCGGGTCAACTCCCGCACATATACATTCATCCCGCCGGTGTTCTTACCGCCCAAGACAGCCAGAGGGCAGGTGTGATAGGAAATCATGGCAATATTCATATGATCAATCTCCGCCAAACATCTTGAAAAGAATGGTTTAATACTGGTATAATCGTTGGCACGCCAATTAGCATGCCAACGTAGCTCAGCGGTAGAGCAGACGCTTCGTAAGCGCCAGGTCGAGGGTTCAAATCCCTCCGTTGGCTCACAAAAAGAACAGCCCGTGCGGCTGTTTTTATTTTAACGGAAATTCGTCACAATTACTAATCATTGTTATACCCGGATTCTACGTCGCCTAATCAGTGAAGGATAATCACTTTTAGAAAACAGACCTTAATTATGGGAAAAACAGGTTATTTAGGCGTTTTTTCATCCTT
>JAENZI010000016.1 GCA_016841365.1 Anaerolineaceae bacterium | reverse complement strand
ATTGTGTAATTTTGATCGTTAAACATGAAAGGGACTGCCTTTTTAGACAGCCCCTATCTTTAGAGATATTACAAAACCATGTTGAATTTTTCTTACTACTTTTCAGACTCTTCCACCACAATCGTCACCATTGAGGCAGCCCGGATAATCTCTACAAAGGAATCCGCTTTCAGGCTGGCACCGCCGACCAAACCGCCGTCGATGTCAGACATGGCAAACAGCTCTGCTGCGTTATCAGGCTTGATCGACCCGCCATATTGAATGCGCATCGCCTGAGCACGCGCTTCACCAAATTGTGCCGTGAGCAGCGGTCTGATGACATTTTTGTGGACGTTATTGGCATCTTCAGGTGTGGCGGCTTTGCCGGTGCCGATCGCCCAAACAGGCTCATAGGCAATCGTGATCTTCTCAGCCTGTGCTGCGGTGATATCGGCCAGGCCTTGCTTTAATTGACGTGAAACCACAGCTTCTGTTTCGCCAGCCTCATTCTCTTCCAGCGTCTCACCAACGCACACAATCACATGCAATCCGGCTTCGAGGGCGGCTTTCAATCGTTTGTTGACCGTCTCATCCGTTTCGCCAAACATTGCCCGGCGTTCAGAATGCCCGACGATCACGTAATCACACACCTCAGCCACCATCTTGGGGGCGACTTCACCCGTGAAAGCGCCGGAATCCTCCCAATAAACATTTTGTGCGCCGACCTTCAGGCTGGTGCCCTTGCACACTTCTGCCACGGCTGGCACAGCCAGGTATGATGGGCAGACAGCCTTATCCACATTGGTGATCTTTTCAAGCTCAGGCAGCATGGCATTTACCAGGTCTTTTGCCTCAGCGATGGTTTTGTTCAACTTCCAGTTCCCAGCAACAAAAATTTTACGCATTTGTTCTCACTTTCCTATAAAAATTTAATCAGCACTGTCTTATAAATTAAATTCTACCAGCAAAAATATAACAACAACCCAACGTTTTTCAGAGCAATATCTCACTTTGCAAATATTGACAAGAAGCTATAAAAGACCTCATCTTCTGGTTCCACGAGGATCGTGAAAGATTGCTCATCAAATGCACCAGAAAGATCGCTTACACGCAGCATGATCGTATGATGCCCAGCATCACCTGTTGGCGGCGTTCCAGTCAATGTCGCTGTTTCGGGACCTGTTTTTGTCAGGGTTAACCAAGGGGGTTTCGTTGTTGCACTGAACATAAGCACATCCCCTGTAGCAACATCCGGGTCTGAGGCAGTAATCGAATATTGATAAACCTCACCTTCTTTTGCCTGTGTAACGGGGGAACTTGTGAAAATAGGCGTGTGATTATATTCATCAGCACCAATATCGTACCCAATTCCCAAAGGTCGAATGTCTTCCTCAAAATCACTGGTGAGAGGGACGGATGCCCCGCCATCCTTTGCAGGCGAGCTTGATTGGATATGATAGTCGTAATTTGTGGGGTCAACAAACAAGGGATCCAAACCGGTGACCGGATTCGTTAAGGTAAATGGGTCATCTGTGTTATTAAAAAACAAGTTTCTGAACCCGGCAACATTCCCATCACTCACGGTTTGGATGCTTTTCCAGCAGCCATAAAAGATATTGTTGGTGACGTTGGCCGCAGCGTCAAGCGTATCTTTAACTCCTAAATGAGCATTAACAATAGTATTGTTGACCACCTGTGTCACTTCTCCCGTGTCATACCAAATATTGAGCGCACTGGCGTTCGCTGAACTATAGGTATCCCAGTAGATGAGATTGTTGGTCACCTCGACTAATTCGTCAGCTGTTATCAAAATTGTGGAACTTGTATTGAATGTATTTGCAATAATATTCGCATTGATTAATGCAGAAGAACGGCTAATCTCAATAGCACCGCCGTAACCACTTGCACCGGTAGAATTGGCTGAAAATAGATTACTTTCAATGATCGCTTTTTCAGGATTCAACGACCTGTTAATATGGATGCCCCCACCGCCCCAAACAGCGGTATTCCCTGATAAGAGATTATTAATGATCTCTAGCCCATCTTTTGCATTTCCATAAATCCCGCCCCCATAATTATTAGAAGCGTTATTTTGAATAATGTTATCTTCAATTTCGACACGACCATCCTTGATATTAATTGCACCGCCATAGTCAGCATAACCGTTTTGCAACGTAAAACCTTCAATATTCACCTGATGAGTATCGTCAGCCAGATTAATTTCCAATATTCCTCGTACACCTTCGCCATCAATGACTGTCGGAAATGCTTGAGGGTCAATATTCAAACCACCCGTTGCGACTCCGTCCCAACCGCCAATCAATAATATCCCTTGAGTAACTTCAATAATTGGATCTGTACTGCCGGTATAATTGCCGCCCTTGAAAAAGATCGTATCCCCATGAACGGCATTCGCCAGACCCTGAGTGAAAAGACAGGGCGCCGCTTGCGAACATGCCGTCCCACTCCCATCCACACTGACAAAAATCTCCGTCCCCAGAGCCTTAACTTCATCAAACCCACCGATCACCAAGAACAATAATGCAAGTAACGATATGCACAAAAAGCGCTTTTGATGGATATTCAATTGACACCTCCAGTAGATGAGAAAATGGTTTTAAATAAGAATAAATTAAAATAAATTTAGTGTCAAGAAGTTCGCTAATTTTAAAGTTCAGGTAATCAACACACAATCAGTTTAACAAAAAAGAGCCGCCCAAATTCTATGAGCAGCTCTTTGTTTGATAATGTTATCGATTTTACTTGTCGTCCAACGCAGCCAGACCGGGGAGAACTTTGCCTTCCAGCATTTCCAGCGAGGCGCCGCCGCCCGTGGATATATGGGTGATCTTATCTTCCAGGCCAGACTTCTTGATGGCTGAAGCAGAATCGCCGCCGCCGACAATCCCAATGGCGTCGCTCTCGGCAACAGCCTTAGCGATTTCAAACGTTCCTTTAGCGAACTTTGTAAACTCAAACACGCCCATCGGGCCGTTCCAAACCACGGTGCCAGCCTGATTAATAATCTCGGCAAAAGCTGCAACCGTGCGAGGACCGATATCCAAAATCCGCCAGCCTGCAGGGACATCGCCGACATCCATTACCTTTTCCACAGCGTTTGCATCAAAGGCATCTGCAATCACCACATCCACAGGGAGCACAAGCTTCCCGCTGGCTTTTTCCAGCAGTTCTTTAGCGATATCCAAAACATCATCCTCAACCAGTGAATCCGCCATATCAAATCCCTGGGCTTTGAAGAAGGTATTTGCCATGCCGCCGCCGATCAAGATGCTGTCAGCTTTTTCAAGCAGGTTCTCAATCACGCCAATCTTGTCACTGACTTTGGCACCGCCCAGAATCGCCACAAAGGGACGCTCCGGCTCGGCAATCGTGTTACCGAGATACTTGATTTCTTTCTCCAACAAAAAGCCTGCTGCTGCCGGCAGATGTTCAGCAACCCCTGCTGTGGATGCATGGGCACGATGCGCTGAGCCGAAAGCATCATTTACATACAGATCCGCCAGCGAGGCTAATTGTTTTGCCATTCCCGGGTCATTCTTCTTCTCGCCGGCATGGAAACGGGTGTTTTCAAGCACCAGCACCTCGCCCGTCTGCAATGCTTCGACAGCCAATTCCGCTTTTTCGCCGATGCAATCCTCCGCAAATATGACTTTGGCGTCAAGCAGCGTTCCAAGATACTCTGCCACCGGCTTCAGGCTGAATTCTTCTGCATACTCGCCCTTGGGACGACCCAGGTGTGAACACAAGATCACAGCAGCCTCATGCTCCAGCAAATACTTGATCGTGGGCAAGGCTGCTTGAATGCGGGTATCATCCCCCACTTTGCCATCCTGGATCGGCACGTTGAAATCAACACGCACCAACACCTTTTTATCTCGCACATCAAAATCTGTTACCATTTTTTTATTAAACATTTAACGCTCGCTCCTTTTATAGAAAATGCGTAATGTGCATCCACTAGCAGCACATTACGCATCTTTAATTCAATGTTCTCTAACTCGAAAATTAGAGGGATTTTGCCATCAATGCTGCCAAATCAGCCGTTCTGCAGGAGTAACCCCATTCATTGTCATACCATGTGACGACCTTCACAAAGTTGCCGTCCATCACAGCCGTCAGATCTGAATCGATGATGGAGGAATGGTCATTGCCCTTGAGATCCATTGAAACCAATGGTTCAGTGGAGAATTGCAGAATGCCCTTCATCGGGCCTTCAGCAGCAGCTTTGAAGAGGCTATTCAGCTCTTCTGCCGTGGTGGATTTTTCAACCTCAGCGACAAAGTCCACAATTGAAACCGTGGGGGTGGGAACACGCAGCGCATAACCGTCGAATTTGCCCTTCAGGTCTGGGATGACCAGGGCAACAGCTTTTGCAGCACCGGTGGTGGTGGGGATGATGTTCAATGCGGCAGCGCGTGCCCGGCGGGGATCTTTATGAGCCAGGTCGAGGATGCGCTGATCATTGGTGTAGGAATGGATGGTGGTCATCAAACCGCGCTTGATGATGAAGTTATCATGCACCACTTTAGCTGCAGGTGCCAAACAGTTGGTCGTGCAGGATGCATTTGAAACTATATGATGCTTGGCGGGATCATACATTTCATCATTGACGCCAAGAACGATCGTCAGGTCTTCATTTTTTGCCGGGGCAGAAATGATAACTTTCTTCGCGCCGCCGCCATCGATGTGCGCATTCGCGCCTGGTTTTGCATCGGTGCCTTTGCCATCGCGGAAAACACCGGTCGATTCGATCACGATTTCAACACCGAGGTCAGCCCAGGGCAGATCAGCAGGATTGCGTTCTGCCAAAACCTTCACCTCTTTACCATCGATGACGATATTGCCATCTTTGACTTCAACGGTGCCTTCAAAGCGGCCATAGTTTGAGTCATATTTGAAAAGATGAGCGTTCATCTCAGCATCGACGAGGTCATTTACTGCCACAACCTCTAATTCACCGGGATAGCGCTCAATAATCGCTTTTAATACCTGTCGGCCAATTCGGCCAAAACCATTGATACCAACTTTTGTCGTCATTATTTTGCCTCCTATAGGAAATTTTTATCGAATTTATTTTACCATCTCTTGTGAATTAAATTAGTGAAATGTATCACCAATTCAACGGATCATTCACCCAGTGGACCCGTTTTTTCATAAAATAGCTGCGTGATCGTTTTTGCCAAACGCTTTGAATCATGCCGCCAAGGGAAAGTTGGGTCAATCAGATCAGCGCAATAGACGGAGGCATGTTCCAGCAAGTCCATATCCATCCGCACCCACTCCACATCCTCACCCAGATCGCCTTCAAAATGATTATTGCAGATCACGAGATCGAACATATCCTGCCCAGCATGCTTTTCCACTGTCCTCACATGATCAAGGCAATTAAAGTGATCCGTCTCACCACGCTCGGTGGCAACATTGCACACAAAAAACTTCATCGCCTGGCTGGCACGCACCGCTTCTGCCAGGTCTCTCACTAAAAGGTTGGGTAGCAAACTGGTGTAGAGGCTACCCGGTCCAATCACGATCAAATCCGCACTGAGGATCGCGGAAATGGCTGGCGGGAAGGCAGGTGTATTGGAGGGTTCCAGCCAAACCCGCTGGACAGAGCCTGTTGATTCGCGGATTTGAGTTTCTCCTGCAACGTGGTAGATCTTGCCCTCAGCATCGAGCAAATCAGCCTTAAGCCGCACATCCGTCAGCGTTGATGGCAAAACCTGCCCATAGACCGCCAAAACCCGGCCCGATTCGGCAACTGCCTCCTCGAAACTGCCCGTGATCTCGGTCAGCGCTGTGATCAGTAGGTTGCCAAGCGAATGGCCTTCTAAGCCCGTCCCCGAGGCAAAACGATACTGAAAAACCTGCGAAAGCAGGTCTTCGTTATTGCTCATCGCCGCCAAACAATTCCGGATGTCTCCTGGGGGGAGAATGCCGATATTCTTGCGGATTTCACCCGATGATCCGCCATCGTCAGAGACTGTTACAATCGCGGTCAGATTATGGGTATAGTCTTTCAGCCCGCGCAAAAGAGATGCCAACCCATGCCCCCCACCCAGCACGACAACCCGCGGCCCTCTATCTCGGCGGCGGTAAGAATCGAGTGCCTCGATCAGTGGTTTGCCTGGTGGTAGAAATGGGCGTAAGAGCGAGCGGTTAGACCCCCAAATGCCGATTAAGACGAAGATTATCCCAATCCCGCCAAAGATCAACACCCGGATTGGACGGTCTAAGAATCTTAATGAAAGGTATGCCAGTGCCGGCAGCCACCAGGTCTCAGGCGCGTTGCGGTAAACATCTAAAATGATCAGCGCAAGGCCTAAGCCTAAAAGTGTGGTGCCAATTAATACCAAAATCAGCCAGCGTTTATACCCCAACCCTGGCCGAAACCACTGTGATTCCCGGCGGATGCGTTCCCACAAGCGGGAAAAGAAGCCTTGTTTTTTCTCTTGCATATCAATGAAATCATAGCAGGATTCCAATTAAACGTCAACGGGGCTTGTTCATATCTGTTATTCGAAATAATGAATTTCAGGTTGATAATCTTAACCATGTTATAATGTCGGCATGAGCATCACAATCGCAATGGACATTGGTGGCACGCATATGCGCGCCGCAGTTTTCCATGAAAACGAAAACCAACCCAGTGATATTAAACGCATCCGCACCTATGTGGACGGAAAAACTTCTGTTGACCGTCTGATCAATTTAATTGAAGATGTCACCCCTCAGGGTGAAACGATCCAGGCTATTGGGATTGCTGTACCAGGGCCAATGGACCCTAAAAAAGGCGTTATTCTGGCTGCACCCAACCTCAAAGAGTGGACAGGCATCCCCCTGCAAGCCACAATTGAGACGCATTTTGGTGTGCGCACACGGCTGGGTAATGATGCCAATATGGCCGCCGTCGGCGAATGGCGGTATGGTGCCGGGCAGGGGCATCACCATGTGATCTACCTTACTATCAGCACAGGTGTTGGCGGCGGTGTGATCTGCCACGATCAGCTCTTGCTTGGCGAGCAAGGCATCGGAGCAGAATTAGGCCACGTGACCATCCTGTCGGACGGCCCCATGTGCAGCTGTGGTCAACGCGGCCACATTGAAGCGATATCATCCGGCACAGGGATTGCGAACTATGTAGCAGAGCAACTTCAAGCAGGCCGTGCTTCTTCCCTAACAGGTAAACCCGATGCAAAAGCAATCAGCCATGCAGCCAAACAAGGCGATGCGCTGGCAATCGAGGCATTCAACCGGGCGGGCTACTATTTAGGCTTGGGTATCGCAAACTACTTGATGATCTTCAATCCATCGATCGTGATTTTAGGCGGGGGCGTGTCAGAGACAGGTGACCTGATCATGAACCCAATCCGTGAAACAGTTGAAAAATCGGTGTTGTCAAAACATTTCTTGCAGAACCTGACGATCACCCGCGCCGCGCTGGGCGATAACGCCGGCTTATATGGTGCGCTGGCGTTAGCCCGAGATTCAGTCACATTCGCCTAATTTTTGCTTGTAAATTCTACTTCCCATCAATCCAGTTGAAAATCGATTCCCCTCTCCCAATCACACGCTCAGTGTTATAATCTCCGCATCAAGATTCTCACCACTCAGGAGGTATATCAAATGCAACCGCTCAAATTACCAGGACCAAAAGCCAAAGCCATTATCGACCGGGACAAAGCCCATATTTCCGCATCCTATCCCCGGGGCTACCCTTTCGTGATGGATCACGGCAAAGGCACTGAGGTTTGGGACGTTGATGGTAACCGCTTTTTGGATTTTGCTGCAGGCATCGCGGTTGTTGCCACCGGGCACAGCCATCCAAGAGTTGTCAAAGCCATTCAAGACCAGGCAGAACGCTTTATTCATATTTCTTCTGATTATTACCACGAAAATTGGGTGCAATTGGGGGAAAAACTTGACGAAATCTCACCATTCGTCGGAGAGTCCGCCTCTTTTATGACGAACTCGGGCACAGAAAGTGTTGAAGCAGCCATTAAATTAGCCCGATACCATTCACAACGCTCTCAATTCATTGGGTTTTTAGGCGCCTTTCACGGGCGGACGCTGGGTGCAGTCTCTTTCACAGCCAGCAAATCCCACTATAAAGGGCGCTTCTTTCCTTTAATGAACGGCGTGGTACATGTCCCCTTCCCCGATCCATATCGGCCGGTAATTTTGCAGCGCAAAGGCGAGGGCTATGGCGAAGCGGTTGTGCGATATATCGAAGAGGAAATCCTGACCCGGATCCTCCCGCCTGACGAATTGGCCGGATTCCTGATCGAACCGATTCAGGGCGAAGGCGGTTACATCGTGCCGCCGCCTGATTTCTTCCCGGCTTTACGAGAACTTTGCGACAAGTATGGCATCCTGTTGATTGCCGATGAGGTGCAATCCGGCATGGGCCGCACCGGCAAATGGTGGTCGATTGAAAACTTTGGCGTCAAACCCGATATCATCACCAGCGCCAAGGGCATTGCCTCAGGGATGCCATTGGGCGCGATGCTCACGCGCAAAGAGATTATGAGCTGGCCAAAGGGTTCGCATGGGAACACCTTTGGCGGTAACCCCATCTCATGTGCCGCCGCCCTGGCGACCATCGAGCTGATCCAAAACGAATACCTGCAGAATGCGCAGGATGTCGGTCAATACACATTGGACGCCCTGGCAGAGATCATGGTACGCCATCCATCCATCGGTGATGTGCGCGGCATCGGTCTGATGATTGGCGTCGAGTTTGTTAAAGACCGGGAATCAAAAGAGCCCGCCGTGAAATTGCGAGATGATATTGTCGATTTCGCCTTCGAACGCGGTTTGTTAACCCTGGGCTGCGGGAATAGCACCATCCGGCTTTCACCGCCGCTTTCCACCTCCCAAAGCGAAGTGGATGATGCATTGAAGATCTTTGAAGAAGCCATCACTCTTTCGGAGAAAAAACACCTGAATTAATTACTGATTGCTATAGCGCCAAATTTTCAACCGAATGGAGGAAAACCACCATTCGGTTGTTTTAATTAACCAAGCCTTCTCCCAGAAACACTCGATTAATTTCCAAAATAAATCGTTCTTATCAATAGTCATCCACCTGTTAGATTTTGTGCAAATCGGCAGCAGTTTATAAATGTAATTTGTGATTATTTCTGCCCAAATCACCGCGAAATATTCTCGTTTGGGTTATAATTCTACTCAATATGAGTGTTGAGTAACCGAAGTAATAATGATGAAATTTGATGAGCGGAATGATATAAAAATAACGCAAAAAGAACTAACCATCCCTCCGCTTTATCACTTCGAAAAGTCAAAATACTCTGCATCAATCAAAATTGAAAGAATATAAGAGCACACTCCATTGCTCTTATTTTTATGTGAATGATTAATTCGCTTAAAACAAACAAAGGTAAATACATAAACCATTGTTAGAAAAAATACCCGGGTTTGAAGATATTATCCCGGCCTTAATCTCAAAAAGATTTACGGAAGAAATTTCACTTTCTTAACAGGAGGTATTGCTTATGGTAACAAATAACCCAACAACAAATAACGACAATGGCTTGATCTGGAGCCAATTCCCCTCATCTCGCTTGCTTGTCGAAATATCCTTATGGTCGGCGGATTTTACACGGTTTGCAGAAGAAATTAAGCGGGTAGATTCTTATGCCGACCTTTATCACATCGATGTCTCAGATGGACACTTTGTTCCAGGCTTTCTGTTTTTTGCAGACCTGGTCGCTGCACTTCGCCCTTTAACCAAAAAACCTTTCCATGTGCACTTCATGACAACCGATCCCCT
Source organism: Anaerolineaceae bacterium (assembly GCA_016841365.1). Lineage (GTDB taxonomy): Bacteria > Chloroflexota > Anaerolineae > Anaerolineales > Anaerolineaceae > Brevifilum. The sequence goes on along the minus strand of JAENZI010000016.1, from coordinate 55,383 downwards.
CAACCATGTTGAGGATTTCATTGCTGCAGGAGCTGACATTATCACCGTGCATGCAGAGAATGGACCTAAAGCGCCTGCCGCATTAGATGCAGCCAGACGTGCAGGTGTTGCCACTGGATTAGCGCTTGGATTGGATGTTATTCCGGAATCGATTGAACCATTATTAGAGCTCGTCAATCTGGTCTTGGTGATGGGCACACCCATGGGGGTGAAAGGTGTCAAGCCCTCAAGCTTTGTTTACGACCGGGTTCACAAAATTAAATCAATGGTTCTTAAAGCAGGCTTGGAAGAACAAATCAAAGTCTTCGCTGATGGCGGCATACGTGATTACACCGTTCCAAAATTGAGGGGCGCTGGCGCAGATGGTGTCATAGCGGGTTCACTCGCCTTCAAGAGCACCGATTTAGATGAAACTTTCTCATGGCTGCATAAGTTGGAAGTGGACCCAGGAGCATTTTAATGATTATTGCCATGATGGGCTTGCCTGGTTCAGGAAAGACAACCATTGCCAGAGAACTTGCGAAAGATTTGCCCGCATTGATCCTCAACAAAGATTCAATTCGCGCAGCCCTTTTTCCAGCATCTGAAATTGAATATTCTTCATCCCAAGATGATTTCGTTGTAAATATCATGATGCAAATCGCTGACTTTTACATAAAAAAAGACGAAAAACGTCATATCATCTTGGATGGTCGTCCATTTTCACACAAATATCAGGTCGATGCACTGGTTGATTTCGCAGTGGCACACAATTGGAATTTAAGTGTTATCTATTGTTATTGCGCAGATGAAATTTCACAAGCACGGATTTTACATGATTTCGCTACCGAGGGGCATCTTGCCCAGAATCGAGACCTGAGCCTCTATAAGCGGATGAGGGACGAGGAAGATCCATTAGAAATCCCGCATCTAAAAGTAGATACCGCCCTCCCCCTGAAACAGTGTGTAAACCAATGCCTTAAGTATCTGAATATACCAACCCACCCATAAACTACATTTGGAGTAAATGATCAATGACAAATAAAAACCTATCCCTTGGAAAATTACGCGGCCTGAGCCAATGTGCAAATGAGCAATTTGTGTTCAACATCCTCGCTTTAGACCATCGAAGTGTGCTCAGAAAAGCCTTCAGTGATCTTCTCGACCCTTATGCCGAGTCGGTCGCTTTCAAGCGAGCCATCGTTAAATCTCTTTCCCCTTATTCAACCGCCTTCCTGCTCGACAATTCGATCGGCGCAGGGCCATCCATCGTCAGCAACTCACTTCCCGGTAAGGTGGGATTAATTCTGACTGTAGAAGCAAGCGGTTATGCCGGGGAATCACACAATCGAGTCAGCCGGCTGAATGACGATTGGGGCTGTGAGCAGATCAAGCGGATGGGCGCCTCCGCCGTCAAATTGTTAGTCTATTACCACCCCAAAGCTGAACAAGCCACTGCCATGAAAGACCTGGTTTCCCAGGTTTCGGAGGAATGCGAACGTCTGGATATTCCCTTATTCCTTGAAGTTTTGACTTACTCCAATGACCCCGAAATCTCAAAATTATCTCCGGAAGAGAAAACTGAAGTTGTCGTCCAGGCGGCTGCAGATCTTTCACCCATTGGTGGGGATATCTACAAGGCAGAGTTCCCCCTTGATGTTAGGGCACAAATGGACCATAAATTATGGTTAGATGCCTGTGAATCACTCACACAGGCTTCAGCTATTCCATGGGTTCTGTTAAGTGCTGGCGTTGATTTCCCTGTGTTTGCCGAGCAGACCGAGATCGCCTGTAAAGCCGGGGCAAGCGGCATATTAGCCGGCCGTGCGATCTGGAAAGAAGCCCTCGAAGTTTCGCAACAAGAACGGGAATCCTTCTTACGATCCACTGGTCGTGACCGCATGCTGAAACTGGGTGAAATTGTCAACCAGTATGCAGTGCCATACACAAAATTCTACACATCTGAAGAATTACCTGAGGATTGGTTTACAAATTATCCAGGATTTGATGGGTAACGTTCACCTGGGTTTCAATGGAATTTTCTTAGGTGAGATTTTCCAATCAGCCGAGAGTCTAGAGTCATCTTCCAATCGACCGGGTGTTGTTAATTTATCAATCACTGTAATGTGATCAGCTCAGCTTGCAATAAGAATAATGAGCTGATCACAATTATTTAACTTCACAAACTAACCACAATCACCTTCGTGATAAAATTAAATACAAGAGACGCCCTGGCAGCCGCAAAATTCGAGGGGTTTCGCTGTTGCCTTCAGGCGTCTCTACGGTATATCGAAGGTACTGTCTTCTGATGTGATTAACCAGCAACAAACCAGCCGGCATCACACATATTCACAACATCAGATCATTGGCACTTCTGCATTATCGCCATTGAAATGCTTAAGCATCACCAGATCGGTAAATTCGCTCGGGTTTTCAATCACCACACCCTCAGCCGCAGCAGATTTGATCACAAACCCTTCATCAGCCGTCTGATGACCAAATCGGATCATGGTCGGCGAATTAATCTCCATACCGCTAATCCAGCCATAACCCTGCATCATGATAAAGCCATAAGCAGCCGCATCTTTGATGGTGACTTTTTGCCCCGGGAACACAACCAACCGTTTCGCAGAGAAATCCTCCGACCCATAAGAAATCCACTCTTCATAATAGCCTTCAGCCTGCATTTCATCTTTAGACTTTACAGTCATCGGCTCATGGTAGAACTTCATGCGGAAGTTTTCGAAATTGGCGTCCCAGTCAATCAGCTCTAACAAGTATTCTGCCCGATCTCCAGTAAAACCTTCAGGGATGTTGGCATCATTCATTCGATCGTCAATGATGTATTTCGATTCAACGATGTTCTGGTAAAACACAAGTGAATCGCTGATATATTGCGGTTCATACGTGACAACAGATGCAGGTGCATGCAGGATCCCTGCGGGCAAGAACCAGCCTGTCCCCAGCTTTACTTTGTATGCCTGGCTGAGTGAAAGCACATGGTTATCACCTTTGTTGTAGTTGCGGATGCACTCCAGGAATTGCTCCTTGGTTGTGCCTGGCTGCAACCCAAAGTAAGTGTAATCATGGTCGTAGGTGATGCTATTTAACTCTGCCGGGAAGTAATAAGATTCCGGCTTCTGGTTCATCCCAACCCGATTGGCATATTCAGCAGTAGGATGCATGTGCAATGGTAAGGCGGCACCATAATCGTATAATTTCGCAAACATCTTAAATGTGCCTAACCGTTGCATTGTCTCTGCGCCTAAAAGGTCATTACCCATCAAATCAATTGCTTCAGGGAATAGCAGTTCTGAGCCTTTTTCGCCCAAATAGAATCGGCTAACCGTTGTTTCATCAATGGCTCCATCGGCGCCAGGAACACCTATTGAACAAAACCATCTTTCACAAATTCCGCCTTTGTCCACGCCAAACCCATAAAGATCGTCTGGATGAAGTTTCAATCTCCTTCCGGGCGGGAGAAACGTTCGGGGCAGCCACAGTGGAACAAAGCGAGCCACGCCATGATATTTTTCTAACTGATTCTGTAATAAGTTTAGAGACTTGCTCATCAAAATCCTCCTTGTGATTGTGAAATTTATTCTAATTTTTACAGATGATAGTAATGTGCTTTATCAGCATCATTAAATAATTCGATCTTGTGGAAAATCACTTCTTTCATTGCTTCAATTGCATCAAGATAAAGTTCAAAAGGTTCGCGGATGTGTAAATCCTCAGCCAGCGTCTTTCGCAATCGTTGGTAGAAGGCATCTTTGATGTCTGAAGAAATATTGATCTTATTAACACCGCGCTTCACACTTTCAGCGATTTCGCTATCAGGGTTTGCAGAACCACCATGCAACACAATTGGAATATCGATTTTTGATTTAATCTCACTCAGAAGATCAAGCTTCAGTTCAGGTTTAAAGTCTTTAGGATAGATGCCATGCGCCGTTCCGATAGCAATCGCCAAACAATCGACACCTGTTTCTTCAACATATCTAACCGCTTCGTCAGGGTTGGTGTAGAGAATCTCATCAGTGCCACCCTCAAAATCATAAGCCGTGGTTCCGATCGTACCCAACTCACCCTCAACGGAGATCCCCAACGGGTGGGCAATGGCTACAACTTCTTTGGAAATCGCGATATTTTCTTCGAGGTTCATATGAGATGCATCAATCATGACCGAAGTAAAACCAGTCCGAATAGCGTGAAATATCTGATCCAACCTTGAGCTGTGGTCCATGTGAATACACACAGGAACGCTCGCAGCATTTGCGGCTTCACGACAGCTCGCCAAAAAACTATCACCCTGGAAATTTAGCTCTAAAGGATGAATGGCAAAAATGACTGGCGCACGTTTTTCTTCACAGCATTCAATAACAGCCTTCAATATTTGACCTGTACCGATATTAAATGCAGGCACTGCAAAATAATGCTCATTTGCTACCGATAAAAGTTCTTTCATATTCATTAACATAGCTTTTTCCTCCAAAACTTGAGATGATATTGTTGTTCCATATTCAACGGAAAATTTCCGGAGTAAATCCTTTTTCAGTTAATAAAAGATGTCATAAAACCTGCCACAAACGTATCACCTAAACCGATCGTGAAAGTGGGTTGAGACATATAGCGTGAGGGAACCAGATAAGCATTGAATTTAGTTTCGATGTGCTCAAGCGCTTCAGCAAATGCGACACCGGTGGGGCTTATCAGTTGTGCTAATGTTTCACCACACTCTTCATAAGTTCCATACTTTCCAATTCTCGCCCGCGTACCTGCCATCAGGTTCCCAAGCGTAAGTCCTTTGATAAAGTCAACACCTGGCCGATCATGTCCGTAATACATAGCATAATCTTTGGTGTGTAAAACGATCCCGGTAACCTCGTATTTTTCCATTACAAAATCGAGCGCTTCAATGACTGATACCGGATCATCTTTATCAGTATCCAATCCATGGCGTTGTGTGTGGTGAACAAGCTCCTCTTCATTCAACCCCAGCAGGTCAATCGCATTCGCAAGCCGTTCAAACACCATGTCATTGACATCCTGGTTCATATAATGTGCACTCTCAAAATAAATCAGGCAGTCAGGGTTAGCGTCCCTGATCTTTTTGTAATGGACAGACAATTGATCGGCTTTTTCCTTCATTATGATTGGATCAACGATTGCGTTGAAACCTGAAGAGCTGTATGCCAGGATGTTCTCAGCATTTTTCTCACAATAAGCAAGGAAATCAGGATCGATGGGGACATGTTTATGGACTTTGTCGTAATCCATAATCATGCGGTTAGAGACAGGCGCAAAGTGAAGGTTTTGGTTAATAACTATTTTGGCATTTTTTGGATATTGAAGGATCATATGCCTGACAGGTAAATCCTGTGTTGCTCCCTCAATGATTGGCACTTTCCCGTTATTAGAAATAACTTCAATTCCCAAGCCATCCATTAAACGACTGACTTCTTTGGAGCGATCTGTGATATGAACGACCGAAGGAAATCCAACCGTCCCTAATGCCGTTGAACCTTGGGCACAAGTCCCGCCAAGCGCAAAATCGATGTCAAATAGATCTTCAAGCGTTTCACACACGAGATTATTAGTGATCTCAATCTCTCCCCCCCAGCCACGGATCATGTAATAACTCACAATCCTGGCAAAGTCTGACATTGAGTCGATGATCTCAAATTTCTTTACAGCGGGTTCACCTTCAAGATGCTCCGCTAATACGCGATTGAACGTTTCATTATCCCAGGAGATCAAAACGTCCAGATCACTCGTGTAACCAAATACAAGCCGTCTATTACCCTGTTTATAGGCTTTAATGTCAGAAGGAATTTTCTGGTAGTAATCATGATAAATTGCCTGATAATCCACGTTATCTCATTCCTCCAAGCTGCCTGCGATCAAACCAAGTAAATACTCATTAATCGCAGGGAGCTAGGCGATACTGTCAGCAGCAAAAGCACAGGCGCCATACATCCCAGCGTGCGGACCAAGGATAGCTTTTTCTACAGGGCATAACTGCCTCTCGTGCAACACCAAATCCTGGATAGATTCGGCTAAAGGTTTCAGCAAGACATCACCCGCATTTGATATCCCGCCACCGATCAATATCAACTCGGGATTGAACAACTTCATAACATTGGCAACACCCACAGAAAGATATTTAATAAAACGCGCCATTACCTGGCAGCAAAGATCATCGCCAACCTGCACACCCTTTGTAATCATGGCGTTGTCATAAACACCGCGATTTTGTTCAATAAATTGATGCAGGATTGAAGTCGGAAAATTTGGCATTTGTCTGAGTGCAAATTTTTCCATGGCGAGTCCAGAACAATATGCCTCTAAACAGCCAGGATGACCGCAATGAACACAATTTTCTGCACCCTCAACTTCGACCTGCATATGACCAAGCTCTGCACCTAAATTCCGGGATCCTCTGAAAATTTTTCCTTCGATAACCACACCACATCCAACACCGGTACCCAATGTGAGCAAGACAATATTTGAGAATTTTTCGTGAACCCCAAACTTATATTCACCAAAGGCGTTCAAGCTGCCGTCATTATCAATAAAGGAAGGTGCATTGAAATGAGCACCGATCTTCTTACATGGATTGAACCCATTCCATGCCATATAAGCCAAATGGACAGTTTTATTCGCGTGCTTATCAACAATCCCCGGCAAACCCATACCAATCGATTTCACCTCAGGATCATTTAAACCATGATTGATAAATATCTTTTCAATTGCATGGATGATGTTGTCGGAGATCTTTTCGTAACCCAAATCCTTTTGAGTGGGGACGACACACCAATCCAATACATCAAGATCAGAGGTCATGACCATGATTTTGATATTGGTCCCACCAACATCAATTCCCACAAAAAAGGCGCTCATATCAACTACTTATTCCAGGTTCGCATGTCGAGAGAACGCACGATCCGTGCGGATGCCTACTTCTTCAGCTAACGGCAAGATCATCGTATCACCAAGAACCAGCATGGCCTGCTCAAACATAGTGCCGCCAGGCAGGATGGGTTTTTTCATTGAGTCGTCTTTTACCTTATCGGTGTAAGCCGGGATGGTGATCACACAATCACTCATTTTTGCCAATGTAGAATCCTCACGGATGGTGATCAGGGCGACCCTGCCGCCAATAGCTTTTGCTTTTGTCACCGTATTGACTGCACCAAGTGTTTCACCGGAACCCGAACCAACAATCAAAAGATCATCTGCTCCAAATGCGGGCGTCGTTGTATCTCCTACGACATATACTTCTAAACCGATGTGCATCAAACGCATTGCAAAACCCCTCAGCATGAGCAGAGAGCGGCCTGCACCGGTGACATAAATTTTCTTCGCGTTCAAAATTTCTTGCATCAATGTTTTTACGCGTTCTTCATTGACGCTTTTAATCGAATCTGACAACTCTTTTAGTGCGCTAACTGCTGTGTCAGTAATAATCATGTTTTTCCTTCTTTGCGATTAATTCATCACCGAAACAGGGTGAATGATCTCATGCATCTTCTGGGCAATTTCACGCATGTTTTTCTGGTTATACAATCCGCCACCAACAATAATCAAATCGGCAGGGCTATTGACCGCTTCTGCAAAATTAGATAGTTGAATTCCTCCGGCAATTGCTTTTGCAGACTGAACTCCTTGCAGCTTCCGTAATTCCTCAATGGGATCGACGCCTGTGTCTTGAATATCGTAACCAACATGCACACACACATAATCTGGCGCCATCTTATCCACTTCCATACCACGACGGGCAATATCCGGCACAGAACACATATCAACCAAGACCAATTTGCCATACTCACGAGCGCATTCAATGGCGCCCCTCACTGTGCTGTCGTCCCCAACGGCTAACACGGAAACCATATCAGCGCCAGCATCAAAGACCACACGGGGAACAACATTACCCCCATCAATGATTTTTATATCTGCAAAAACAATTTTGTCAGGATATTTTTCTTTAACATGACTGACAAAGCTGGCACCTTCAGCAATGACTAGCGGCGTACCAAGCTCAATAACATCCACGTATTCACCGACTTCGTCAAGAACATCCAAAGCGGCTTGCGCAGTAAAAAGATCTAACGCTACCTGGAATTTTTTCATCCTATAATCGCATCCTTTAAGTTCTCTTTATATTCGAGCATTGACATAATTTCATCAACGTATGCATCCGGGTTGCCAAGAAACTCAAAAGCCCCTGGATTCTGTTGATAACTCTGATAAATCGGTAGCCCAAACTTGATTCCCAATCGTTCATTTTCCTTAACTACAGCAAACTTAGGTTCGGGCACATTCGAGTATCGCTGATTAAGTTCTGCCTTCACTTCTCCATCAGTCTTAAAAACATAATAGCTCATGCCGTGGTAATACCTGACCGAATCATAGATTACCGGGCATGGAATATATGCCAGATTGCTGAAAATCATTGGCCCATCCCCAATATTGATAGAGCAATGCCCATAATTCGGAGGGATAATAATCGTTTGTCCTGCCTTTACCACTGTGAGGATAACATCCTCGATAATAATGCCTTCAGGATCTGACTCAAAATTTTTTGCTCTCTGCAAAACGTAAAGCGCAGTGCCTTCGATAACTTCATAAACTTCAGGGTAAGTATTTGTTCTTTGAGGATTAAATCCATGATAATGACCGGAAGTTTTTTTGCATTCGCCATTGACCAAGCCGTCCATCACATAAGTAATATCGTATTGATATCTATTTCTTTTCAGGCGTTCTTCGTCGTCTGGATAGCGGATGGCGCGGTAGACATCATAAAACTTTGTGGATAATTCCAAATTTTCTTCTTTTGCCAAAAGGCCTAACATTTGTCCAACAATTTTTTCACCATAGCTGCCTAATTGCAATGGTGCAGTGAAGGCCAATTTATTCGACTCTTTTTCTAAGTAGATTGGCAAGCCGCTATTTTTTAATAATTGCATAATGGAACAATTCCTCAGATATATTATCTGCGGCACGATTTCTCGTGCCGCAGATAACGCATTCGTTAGTAACGATTAGTCAATGAACTCGTCAACATTTTCAGGGGTAACTAAAACAAAGGGGATCCATTGTTCTTTTGGAACTTCTTTACCCTGAGCGATCTCGACAGCTGTGCGAGCGGCGCCTTCACCCTGTCCAATACCATCCTGGAACACAGTGGCTTCCAATTCACCGGCTTTCACCATTGAGAGTGCAGCTTCGATTGCATCAACGCCGATCACAACAATATCCGCACGGCCGGCAGCAATTGCAGCGCTCTTCGCAGCCACGGACATATCATCATTCGCGCAGATGATTGCATCCAGGTCATCACCATACATCTGGATCCAGTCCTGGGTGAATTTGCTGGCTTTGTCGCCTGACCATTCAGCATCCTGCTCATCAAGCAATACCCAACCTTCATATTGGTCAAGGATATTGTGGACGCCTTCGGCACGTTGAATAGCAGCAGAGTTGCCCATCATGCCCATCAGGTGCCCATAGTTACCGGATTCACCAAGGGTGTCGATTATGAATTGACCCATGATCTCACCAGCGTTGACATCATCTGAGCCAACATAGGAGGTGGCGAGTTCGTCAGTGTTAATCGTGCGGGCATTCACAACGACAACGGGGATACCAGCATCAACCAAAACCTGCAAAGCGGGGGCGCTGCCATCAGCCTCAGCGGGCTGGAGAATGGCAACATCAACACCGAGGTTTACCATGTCGTTTGCCTGGCTGATTTGAGTGGAGGGATCGGTCTTGCCATCAAAGGTGACATAATCCTCAATCACGCCATCTTCAACCATTTTATCCAAGTAGGCTTCGCCGCCTGCATTGATGTAGGTTTCGAAAACGTTTGAGGTGTTCTTCTGCAGCCAGCCAATTACGATACCGTCTTCGGCTTCTGCCTCTTCGCCGCCTGTTTCAGCTGTTTCTGCGGGTCCGCAGGCAACAAGCACAAAGGCGAAAACTAAGACAAAAAACAGTGCAAAAAACTTCTTCATGTTACTACTCCTTATTTTTTGAATGTGGTTTCTCAATCCATTGATTTGGATTAAGAGGTTTATCGAGGGGTGTTCTTATTCAAATCAGCTTCGCAAATTGGTTCGATAACGCTTCTCCTTTCTTTTGGAATTATCTCTAATTCCGTTTTCGGCTCAGGAACATATCCAGTAAAACTGCACCAATAATCAACAAGCCTTTGACGATAACCTGGTAATAGGAGTCGATTTGCAATAAGTTCATACCGTTATAAATGACTCCAATAATAACAATGCCTACAAGAGTGCCCGGAATAGTAGAAATACCGCCAGCGAACGAGGCGCCGCCGATCACACAGGCAGCAATTGCATCCGTTTCATAGCCCATCCCAATATTAGGCTGGGCAGCATTAATTCGGCTGGTCAGAATAACACCAGCAATACCTGATGCAATCCCCATGATCATGAATGCCCTGACTTTGGTCCAGAAAACATTCACACCGGAGGCCAAAGCCGCTTGTTTGTTGCCGCCCACCGCGTAAATGTATCTCCCGAACTTTGTCCAGTGCAGCAAGAAATAGGCGATCGCTGCGACCCCCAACAAAATCAAAACAGAATTTGGGATGACTCCCCAGATTCTGCCTAACCCAATCTTGCGGAAGTTCGGATCAGCCAAGGACATAGATTTTCCTTGAGAAATGACGTATCCCACACCCCGAATCACCAGTTGGGTGGACAATGTCACCACAAACGAGAACATTTTGAATTTTGCAACCAGGAAGCCATTGAGAAAGCCAAATATGGCACAGGCAATTACAGAAACCACGATCGCCAAAAACATGGACTCCGTCGCGGTCAGCACCTGCCCGATGATTACGCCGGTAAGTGCAAGCATTGATCCAATGGAGAGGTCAATTTCACCCGATGTAATCACAAAAACCATTCCTAACGCCAAAACACCATTTACAGAAATTTGCTCCAATACACTTAACAAATTCCGGGTGGTCCTGAATGTCGGCGAAAATATAGATACGCCAACCACCATAAGAAGCAATACCATGGTGATCCCATACCGCTTGAGGAAAAGATCCCGGCGCATCCCAAAGATCTCTCCTGTGGAAAGCCTGCTTATAATCGAACTTGTTAGATTTGTCACTGCGCTTTTCATAATGCTTCCTCTGCCACCTTTTCACCAAATTCTCTCGCTAAAATTGTTTCCTGTGTTGCTTTACCGCTCAAGATTTCTTCTCGTGTCACCTCACCATTGATTCTGCCTTCATGGTAAACAAGAATCCGGTCACTCATCCCCATAATCTCAGGCAACTCAGATGACACCATCACAATAGCCATCCCTTTTGACGCAAACTCACACATCAATGAGTGGATCTCTGCCTTTGCACCAACATCGATACCACGAGTTGGTTCATCAAGCAGCAAGACTTTGGGGTTAGCCATGATCCATTTTGAAAGCACAACCTTCTGCTGGTTTCCACCGCTTAAGGAATATGCCTCATCTTCTATACTGGCAGCTTTTACCCTGAGGATTTCCGAGACCGAACCAACTTCTTTCTTCTCTTTATTTACATGTAGATACAGTCCCTGCTGATCACGCCATAAATTCGATAGAGAAATGTTCTCTCGAATAGAACGGAAAAGACATAAGCCAAAATTCTTGCGGTCTTCATTAACCATAGCAATCCCGTTTTTAACTGCATCAAATGGGCTATCGATCTCAATTTCCTGGCCTTCGAGGAAAATTTTTCCACTTTCTTTCGGATCGAGCCCAAAGATCGCACGCAATGTTTCACTTCTCCCAGAACCCACCAAACCAGAGATACCCAAAATTTCTCCGCGATGGACCTCAAAATTGATATCGGTAAAACCGTTGCCTGTAAGTCCTTCGACTTTGAGCGCGACATCCCCAATTGGCACATCAATCTTTGGGAAAATGTTGTCAACTTTTCGTCCTACCATCATCGATATGAGATCAGCCCGTGTCACATCTTTAACGCTGCCACTGCCAACATACCGCCCATCCCTTAAGACTGAAACATAATCACAGATTTCATAGATTTCTTCGATCCGATGAGAGATATAAATGATTGCCACACCCTCTTTCTTTAAATCTCTGATCGTGTTAAATAATCGATCCGTTTCTTCATTGTCCAAAGATGAAGTAGGCTCGTCCATGATGATCAATTTTGCGTCGCTTGAGACCGCTTTAATAATTTCAATCATTTGAACCTGGGCAAGCGTCAATTCACCCATCAAGGTTTTTGCATTGTAGGGGAAATTGAATTTATCTAAAATTTCCTGCGCCTTTTGGTTGGTCAACTTCTTGTTTAATATCGGCGTTTTCCCAATCGTATCTTCTCTGTTAAGAAAGATATGCTCAGCTATGGTTAAATGCGGTTCAGGGTTCAGTTCCTGATGGATCATTGCAATACCCATTTGGATGGCATGCGCAGGGCTGTTCGCTTCATAAGGCTTCTCTTCAAACATCATCGTACCCATATCAGCTTTATAAAGCCCGATGATTATCTTCATCAATGTTGATTTACCGGCACCATTTTCTCCTACCAGAGCGTGTACCTCGCCTCTTTTTACATGAAACTCAACATCATCCAATGCATGGGTGCCGCCGAAGGATTTATCGATGTGTTGACAATCAAAAATAAATTTGTGTGCCAAAAAATACCTCCAACACTAAAGCTTGTACTGCGACGAGATGACCTCAGCCCTATCAGCTCGTTTCGTAAATGTTCCATTGGTGCGCAATAAGAAATAAATCAATGCATCCACAATCAGCATCTCAAAAATGTGGGATGCGCCTCCAAAATCATAAAAAAGCTGGTTTTTCACCTCGGCACTCAAAACATAATCCGAAATTTCTGCTGCCTTCGAATCCAATGAATTTGTGATCAAGATCGTTTTGATATTTCTTTCTTTAGCCAGCTCGATGTTCTGAATCACGTGAATGGATGTGCCCGAATGTGAAATGCCCACCAGCACATCCTCCTCGCCACCCAAACAAATGTTGCGGATGAAGTACTCAGGCGTTTCGGAAATAAATGTTTTAATGCCGCACCGACTCAAGCGGTTGGCAAAGTCAGAAGCAACCGCCCAGGTATTGCCCCATGCAACAAAATAGACCATATTTGCGTTCGACAACAGTTTGACACAATCCATCAAAACATCCATATTGATGTTTTTCGCTGCCTGGAAAATATTGGCGGAAATGAAGTCATAAAAGCCAACAACATCTTCCGGCGGCGTATTAATATGATCAACGTCAATCACCTGCTGTTGACCGCTTTCAGCAGCAAGACTGAATTTCAACTGATAATAACCGCTGAAACCCACATGCTTACACATTCGGATGATCGTTGCATCGCTTGTGTCGCTCGCTTTTGCCAACTCAGAGATGCTCATATTGACAATATCTTGCGGTTTTTCAAGGATAAGATCTGCGACCTTTTTTTCAGCAGAAAACATCTCAGTATAATAGCGGCGGATGGTATTTAAAACCATAAGGTTTCCTTTTGAGCAATTATGAGAAATTGAATAGCCTGTTCAGACATTTGCGAAGTTTTCTTTTATAATCGAATAATTTTGCGACTAAACTTAATCGGATTTTTCTTCATGAAGTTTTTCTTTATAATCAATTAATTCTCAAATCCACTCAAATATGCTTGGGTTTTCCAATTATGCTGCCATTATACAAGCAATTTACGATTTTGTCCATAGTTTTGTTAATGAATTTTAGCAATTTGTTAAAAAATGGCGAAAACCAGATGATGGGCGAATAAGACAATATCTGTCAAGTTTTACTTCATGAAGTTTTTCTACATATTCAAGGTATTTAATTATCCTGGGTTTCCTGCATATTCAAACACTATTCTTTCCTCCTTCTGTATTTCCCGTTCCGTTCTAATACGCCTTATATAAAACTGGGATAAAATAAACCCATGTTACCTGATATCCGCGTGCGCCAGCGGGATTATCTGCTCGAAATTTCCCGGGCGTTGACTGAAGAACTTGATCTCGATAAGCTCCTGGGGCGCATCCTCAAATATGCCATCGAGATGCTTGCGGGCAGTGCCGGCTTTGTCGCCTTGAGCAACAACGAAGGGCACTGGTCCTTGGCGGTTGCCAACGGCTTGCCAGATGCCATTCAGCGTTTCCTTGATTCCTGGCTGGATCAAATCCCACCTATTCAAGACCCCAAAAACCTCCAGATCCCCGAGATCAACCAGGTGCTTCAGCAGATCAGCATGGGGAACCTTTCTGCCGTAGGGCTGCCCCTGGTCGCCCAGCAGGAAGTGATCGGCTTCATTTATATCTTCCGCAATTACCGAGGGATGTTTTCAGCCAATGACCGCTCCCTGCTTTCGAGTTTTGCTAACCAGGCGGCCATTGCAGTACGCAATGCCCTCCTGTACACCGAGGTTAACCGCGAAAAGCAGCGGATTGATACCATGTTAGATTCAGCAGCCGACGGAATCCTGATCCTCAACCCCAATCACAACATCGAAAGGACGAATGCCGCCTTCGCACGCATGTATGGCCTTTCACAGGAAGAATTGATGTGCATGGATCACGGTAAAGTGATCCAATGGGTCAAGCCGCCCCACGGCATCACCCTCGACCAGGCTGAGGCTGGCGGCTGGCCGCTTTCACCGCAAGCCCATCTGTATGTTGAAGGCGACATCCAGCGCCCCAACGGACAACCACCACTCCCTGTCGGGATTTCATATGCCCCTCTGATCTCACCGGAAGGCACGCTGATCAACACCATCGCCACGGTGCGCGACATTACCCGCTTCAGACAGGCTGACGAGCTCAAAAGCGAGTTCATGTCGATTGTCTCCCATGAACTCAAAACACCTGTAGCGCTGATCAAAGGTTATGTCAGCACCCTGCGTCGCGACGATGTACAATGGGATCGTGATGTGATGGACGACAGCCTGCAAGTGATCGAAGAAGAGGCTGACCGCCTGACACGCCTGATTGAAGACCTTTTAGATGCCTCCCGGTTGCAGGCAGGTGGGATGAAACTTAAGCAAACCGATATCAACCTGCATGACGTCGCAAATCGTCTTGCGGAGCGCTTCCAGGTGCAAACCCAGGATCACCAAATTACCGTGGATTTCCCTGAGAATTTCCCAGTGATCATGGGGGATGATGTCAGGGTCGAACAGGTTCTCTCCAACTTGATCTCAAACGCAATCAAATACGCACCAGACGGCGTCATCCAAATCACTGGGCAGGTATTGCCGGATCAGGTGATTATCTGCGTCAAAGATGAAGGACCAGGCATCCCTCCCGGCGACCTCCCCCACGTGTTTGACCGCTTCTATCGCGCCCCTGAAACCAGCCGAAAAACAAAAGGCGCTGGTTTGGGCTTATATCTGGCACGTGCCATCATTGAGGCGCACGATGGACGGATGTGGGTTGATCCGAAAACAAACTCGGGGACACGCATTTGTTTTTCTTTACCGCGGGATTAAGGCTGAAATTCAGTGAAAAATGCCCATCACGGGCATTTTTATTTTTATCTAAGGTATATTTGAGGGCACAATAAGCACGCTTACAGAGAGGACACTTAAAATTGGGCATGCGACGAAGAAATTGGCGAAGTTATATCAACGCAGATGATGAAAAACCCCGTCTATCTTGGGAATTGATCAAGCGGGTTATGGTGTATGCCAAACCCTACCGCTGGCAGATTGTAGGCAGTTTGCTCACCATCCTGGTTTACACAGGCGTGGCACTCCTTTCCCCCTTAATCCTCCGGCATCTGATCGATTATGCCATCCCCGAAAAAGACATCAACCGGTTAGTTTTTGCCGCGGTCGGCTTGCTGATCTTACCGATCATCAGCGGGGCATTCCAGGTGGTCACCCGCCGACTGACTTCACAAATTGGCGAAGGCGTGATCTTTGATTTGCGGGTTTCGCTTTACCGGCATTTACAGCGAATGTCACTGCGTTTTTTTACGCACACCCAGTTAGGAGAACTGATCAGCCGCCTGAATAACGATGTGGTCGGTGCCCAAACCGCCATCAGCCGTACCCTGGTCACACTGGTCACCAACTTCATCGAGGTACTTTCCATCTTGGTGGTGATGTTAACCCTTGAATGGAAGCTGACCTTGATGGGCATTCTTATTGTTCCTTTCTTTATCATCGCTGCCCGGCGGCTTGGTCGTGTCTTCAGGGAGATCGCCCGCCGCCAAATGGAAACCAACGCCCGTATGAACGCCATGATGAACGAAACCCTGAACATCGGCGGCGCTTTGCTCGTCAAATTGTTTGGCAGAAGAGATGATGAAATCAGCCGTTTTGCCCGGCGTGCTGAAGAAGTAAAATCGCTCGGGATCCAGCGCGCCACGTTGGGCATCGTGTTTATGGTCATCATCCACCTGCTGACGGCTGTCGGCACCGCCCTGGTGTATGGCGTGGGCGGCTATCTCGTCATCCTGGACATGTTCACCCTTGGAACGATCGTTGCCTTTGGTGATTACCTCTCACGCTTATACGCTTCTTTCCAGGGGCTGGTCAATGCGCCAGTAGAGTTTGCCACCTCGATGGTCAGTTTCGAGCGGGTTTTCGAGGTGATCGATCTGCCAATCGACATCATGGAGAAGCCGAATGCCCCGCCCTTAGAAGATGCGGCAGGTGAGATCGAATTCGACACGGTCACCTTCAAATATCCCGATACCCAAAAGGGACTGCTCAACGACGTTTACCGCCCGTACCTGATGGAAAACGCAGGCGGGATATTATCAGAAGAAGAGCAAACCCGTCAGAGCCTGAGCAAAGCCTTTGCCAGCCAGGCACGTGAATTGGCACTCAAAGAGATCACCTTCAAAGCACATCCTGGCGACCTGGTCGCACTGGTCGGACCAAGCGGCGCAGGCAAAACCACCCTCACCTACCTGGTCCCCCGCCTGTACGACCCCACAGCAGGCACCATCCGGATCGACGGACATGACATCCGCGACCTGCGCCTGGATGATCTGGCAGACACAATCGGCATGGTCACCCAGGAAAATTACCTGTTCCATGACACAGTTAAAGCCAATCTGCTGTACGCCAACCCGGAGGCATCGGATGAAGATTTGGTCAACGCCACCAAAGCGGCAAACATCCATCATTTTATCGCCGACCTCCCCGAAGGATACAACACCATTGTCGGCGAGCGCGGTTACCGCCTGAGCGGCGGCGAAAAACAGCGCCTGGCACTGGCGCGTGTGCTGCTTAAAAATCCCCGCATTATGATCTTGGACGAAGCCACCAGCCATCTCGACAGCGAATCCGAAGCCCTGATCCAGGAGGCATTAGAAAACCTGTATGCCAACCGTACCAGCATCGTGATCGCCCACCGGCTGAGCACAATCCTCTCTGCAGACCTGATCCTGGTGATGGATAAAGGCGAGATCATCGAGCGTGGCACCCATCAAGAACTGCTGGCAGCAGGCGGACTGTATGCACATCTTTATGAAACGCAGTTTAATAAGTAGGGATGGGTAATTGGGGATTAGTAATTAGGGATTGGTGATTGGGAAAAAGGAAATTATCCTTCACTCTTTTTTGCTATACGAATAGCCGTAGACCTTCTCAAAGCCTAATGTGTCATACATTTTCAACGCCGGGACATTATCGCCTTCAACCTGTAAATAACCATAGGAGGCGTTCCGTTCCCTGCCCCACGCTGCGAGAATGTCCATCATCAACTTGCCAAAACCTTTACGGCGCTCACCTCGGCGGGTGTAAATACTGAAATAACCCAGCAACTCACCCTCCACGACACCCATCCCACACGCCACTGGCACATCATCCACAAACAGCGCCAGCAATGCCCTTTCAGGCGCCATCGCCGCCAATACCGCCGCATGATGAATCAATCCGGCAAGCGGTTTTCCCATCAGGTAAGCCCGCAGTTCAAGCCAATCAACAGCGGGCAATGCCCGGGCAGAAACGCCTATGGGTAACGTGTGTGTAGGTTGGAGTTCCCGCCCTAACACATAAGTGGGGTCAAACTCGCGGTATCCAGCCCTCTCCAATGCAAGATACACCTTTTCAGAGGTAAAAGGCTGCGGCAGGCGGAAGATGACCGGCAAACGCTGATGGGCATACGCTGCTTCACAGAACCGGATCTTTTCATCCAACGGCAGCATTGATGGATAGCGTACATTGACCGAATTAACCCGCTTTGACTCCCCGCTCGTGAACCGCAACAACCATCCATCATACATCATCTGGCGCGGCGCCGGCCAGGCATTCAATGCTGCTGATTCAATGGCATCCATTAATTTGTCATCCATGACAAACACCTTTCTCCCAGACCTATTTTATCATTTCACTTATCACCCGGTGTTATAATCGAAGCGCAATCGACCCTACAAGGAGAAGCATCATGCCAGACCCCATCCGCATCCTTTTATTCGGCGCAGGCAACCGCGGCGCCCAGACCTACGGCCGCTACGGGCAAACACATCCCCAAAACATCCGTTTTGTGGCTGTCGCCGAACCTAACCCAATTCGCCGGGCGCAGTTTGCTGCAGACCATTACATTTCGCCCGAGCGGCAGTTCACAAACTGGCAAGATGCCCTTTCTGCCGGGAAGATCGCCGATGCAGTCATCAATGCTACACAGGACGAGATGCATCACGATTCGACCATCGCGGCGCTGAACGTAGGCTATGATGTGTTACTCGAAAAGCCCATCGCGACCACGCTCAGTGAGACCCTGCACATCGTCCGCACGGCTGAGGAAACCAACCGCCTGTTGATGATTTGCCATGTGCTGCGCTATACTGATTTCTTTCAGAAGGTCAAAGCAATCTTCCAATCAGGCCGGCTGGGACAGGTGATCAACATCTCACATTCAGAAAACGTCTCCTATTTTCATATGGCGCACAGTTACGTGCGCGGCAACTGGCGCAACCTGGCCCTAAGCGCACCGATGATCCTGGCAAAATCCTGCCATGATCTTGACCTGCTTTACTGGTTCCTCGATGAAAAGGTCACCCACCTGAGCTCCTTTGGCGACCTGCGGCACTTTAAGGCGGAAAACGCCCCACCCGGTGCCCCAGATCGGTGCACCGATGGCTGCCCGGCCGCCGAATCATGCACGTTTTATGCCCCGCGCATCTATCTCGACAGCCTGCCGATCAAACAAGCCGTAAGCCGTGCTGACAATCCCATGCTGCGGTTTATCGGGAAAACAAGCATCAATCATCCCCAATTTGCTAAAGCGCTTGGCAAAGTTATCCCGCCTGTCCGCAAGTTGACGGAATACAGCGGCTGGCCGCGCAACACGATCACCGAATACCCCCAAGACGATGCCGCCGTAGTGGACGCGCTGCGCACAGGGCCCTATGGGCACTGTGTTTACCGCACCGATAATGACGTGGTCGATCACCAGGTGGTCAGCATGCGGTTTGAGAGCGGGATCACTGCCACCCTGACCATGCATGGCCACAGCCATGAAGAAGGCCGCATGCTGCGCGTGGATGGATCACGAGCTACACTGCTCGGCAAGTTCAGCTATAGCGAATCCTGGCTGGAGGTACACGAGCATGGGTCCGGTGCTATTGAACGTTTCACTTTTGCCTCCGAGGTTGAGCAAGCCTCCGGGCACGGCGGCGGTGATGATGGCTTGATGAACACCTTCATTCAGGCAATGCGAGGCGAACAGACTCCGCTCACCTCTGCCCGCAATTCACTCGAAAGCCACCTGATGGCTTTTGCAGCGGAAGGCGCTAGGTTAGGAAATGTGATGGTGGATATGGATCAGTTCAGAGAAAAAAGCATTTAACCAATTAGCTCACCTTTTGTTAAACCATCGCCTGTAAAATAGTTAGATGTTCGTAAAATTGCAAAGTGATACCGCCTTCGCATTGCCACACATTGATTTGACTGTGGAAACTTGTTTTGGTTGTTCCAAACCCCAGAGAAATTTCAACAAAATTGGCCAATTTCAGTTGAATGATCAACTGGACATTGCATGATTTAAGATATAAATCAGCACCCACCCGAAAAAATTAATAATCCTTATTAATCATACAATACCCGCCATATCGTCTCATTTATTAAGAGAAAGCAAAGAACCGAATAAAACTTAAAATTTGGCATTAATTATCAATTTTTCTTGTAATTAAGATAAATTTGATATACAATATCCATATAATAAAAAATTAATTCAAATGGTTCTTATTGCCCTTAAGGAGGTGCATAAATGCAACCTGAAAAAACCGCCCAGACAAAACTAAATCTCAAATATCACTTACTCATCATCACCCTGCTTGTGTCCATCGCGCTCATCTTATCAAACTCCCTCACAAGCGCAAAATCATCACAGCAAACAGACCCGAATGACGGGCAAACCATCTCCGACCAAACCGAAATCCCTGCCACAACTGAACAGGAGGAACCCCCACCCAGCCCAGGTGATGATTTTGTTCTTTCTGCCAATAATGAGTGGATCCATGTCAATGATGTCGGCGTAACACTCAGTCAGGACATCGGAACATTCGCCACGACTGACAGCAAAAAGGGTTTCTATATAACAAGTTCAAATTTCAGTGGCAGTCAGCCCAAAACCGCATGTTCAGCGGGGTATCATATGGCATCGATTTGGGAAATCTTAGACGTCTCTAACCTGGTTTATGCTTATGACCACCCAGCGGCTTACACAAAGGGCGACAGCAGCTTTGGTCCTCCTTCATCTTGGTATGGCTGGGTTCGCACCGGCTACAATAATTCTACAGTTAATACCGCAGGCCTCGCTAATTGCAATGGTTGGACAAGCAACACAGCAGGAGAGTATGGCTCGATTATCAGGCTGGCACATGACTGGGTGACCGCGCCCGGTGAGATCGGCACCTGGGATACAAGCACATGGAGCTGCGGTGGCACGGCCCCCGTATGGTGTATTCAGGACTGACCATCATGAAAAAACATCCCTTCAAATACAAAATGCTAAAATTTATCAGGGTTGTCATACTGATCGCCTTGCTGACTCTGGTCAGCCTGACCTTCTCAGAGACAGCCACTGCACAGGACGACGATCCATCAACTTCCGCAGACAGGGCAGATGTTTACCTGCCCAAAGACAGCGGTCGACATTTCTACCTCACTTCCGTAAATTTCCCGGCTGATGAAGCACCATCCGTCTGCACAACAGGCTTTCACATGGCCACGCTGTGGGAAATTCTGGATGTCTCAAATCTCATATATGACTACGATCACCCCGATGCCTACACCAAAGGCGACAGCGGTTTCGGTCCGCCCTCAAATTGGTATGGGTGGGTACGTACAGGATATAACAGCTCTTCAGTCAACACCGCAGGGATTGCGAATTGCAGCGCCTGGACCAGCACAACCAGCGGCGACTACGGCACCATCGTAAGGCTTGCATCCAATTGGGTAACTGCCCCCGGCGAGATCGGCACGTGGGACGCCAGCACCTGGGGATGCGGCGGAACAGCCCCTGTATGGTGTGTGGGCGAATTCAGTATCGACACCGTTTATTTACCCGTTTTCAATAGATAGATTAAACGAGATGAGCCTTCATAAAAATGCCTAAGGCTAATTATTTAGGCTCATCTCAGCGTGTTTTTAAGGGGGATTGCGTAATTTGGTCAGTGAAAAGAGAAACAACCCGTAGGGTGGAATAAAATCACGGCTATTTTAATTTCACAATCAATCACAACAGAAATCCATTCAGGAAATCTTAGAATTTTTCGACAGGCTATTAAAAATAAATGAAATGCCGTGCTGTGATATAATTCTTGTAGTTTATCCATCACACAATATCTGGCTTGCTTTATGATCTTGACCAAGTCTATTAGGATCACTTACGCAGCACGCCGAAATATGTTGATGATTTAGTAGCCGTTTTATAAACGGCTCAGGGGGAAATGCCCCGCTTATCAATATTAGACCAATAAAAAGGAGCAAATATGGAAGAAAAGAAAAAATTAACCACGGCTGCTGGTGCACCTGTGCCAGAAAACGACAATGCCATGACCGCCGGCCCACGCGGCCCCATGCTGCTGCAAGATGTATGGTACCTAGAAAAACTCGCTCACTTTGATCGCGAGGTCATCCCTGAACGCCGTATGCACGCCAAGGGATCTGGCGCATTTGGCACATTCACAGTGACACACGATATCACGCAATACACCAAAGCCAAAATCTTCTCAGAAATTGGCAAAGAAACCGAGTGTTTTTTGCGCTTCTCAACGGTCGCAGGCGAGCGCGGCGCAGCAGACGCCGAAAGGGACATCCGGGGTTTTGCCATGAAGTTTTATACGGAAGAAGGCAACTGGGACCTGGTTGGCAACAATACCCCTGTCTTTTTCCTGCGTGATCCCCATAAATTCCCTGATCTCAACCGGGCAGTGAAGCGTGACCCCGAAACCAATCTGCGCTCCGCAGAAAACAACTGGGATTTCTGGACGAACCTGCCTGAGGCGCTGCACCAGGTGACCATCACGATGAGCGATCGCGGTATTCCCCTCTCATACCGCCACATGAATGGGTACGGCAGCCACACCTACAGCATGATCAATGCTGACAACAAGCGCGTCTGGGTTAAATTCCACCTCAAAACCCAGCAGGGCATTAAAAACCTGACCGACGCGGAAGCCGAAGCAATTATCGCCAAAGACCGTGAGAGCCATCAACGCGATTTATTCGACAGCATCGCCAAAGGTGACTTCCCCCGCTGGACGATGTTCATCCAGGTGATGACCGAAGAGCAAGCCTTAGAAATTCCCTACAACCCCTTTGACCTGACCAAGGTCTGGTACAAGGACGAATTCCCCCTGATTGAAGTGGGTGTGCTTGAGTTGAACCGCAACCCCGAAAATTACTTCCAGGATGTGGAGCAGGCAGCCTTCAACCCCGCTGCGATCGTGCCCGGGATTGGGTTCTCGCCGGATAAAATGCTGCAAGGCCGGCTTTTCTCCTACGGCGATGCACAACGCTACCGTCTGGGTGTCAACCATCACCAGATCCCGGTCAATAGCCCCAAAAATGCCATGTCGCACCCTTCCCATCGGGACGGGCAAATGCGGGTTGACGGCAATGCCGGCAGAACATTGGCCTACACGCCCAACAGTTTTGGTGAATGGGAGGCACAGCCCGAATTCAAAGAGCCCCCGCTGGAATTACGCGGCGCGGCTGACAACTGGGACTTCAGGGAAGATGATTCGGATTACTATACCCAACCCGGCAAACTATTCCGCTTGATGAGCAAAGAACAACAGCAAGTATTGTTTGAGAACACCGCCCGTAATATGGGGGATTGTTCAGAATTCATCAAGATCCGCCACATCGGGAACTGCCTGAAAGCCGATCCGGATTACGGCAAGGGTGTTGCAGAAGCATTAGGCATCTCCCTCGACAAAGTCAAATAAAAACCCAGTAAATACAATTTCCAATATCGTTTAGAGTATAATCTGCTCCTTTCTCAAAAGGAGCAGATTATACTTTTACTGGGTTTGACTAAATGACGACTACAGTAACAACATTAGATTTATCATCAACAGCGCACAACAAGTGTAAAATATATTTAACTGTTTAAAGCTTCAACCTCAAAACCAAAGGAGAACATGAACCTATGAAAACCATTGGACTGCTGGGCGGGATGAGCTGGGAATCTTCCATCGAATACTACCGGATTATCAACCAGTCGGCCAAACGGCGGCTGGGTGGATTGCATTCGGCCCAATGCCTGATGTATTCGGTCGATTTTGCAGAAATCGAAGCCCTGCAGCATGCTGGCGATTGGGACGCCCTGACCCAGGCGATGATCGACGCTGTCAGGCGTTTGCAGCACGGCGGGGCGGACTTCCTCGTGATTTGCACCAACACCATGCACCGCATGGCAGGCGAGATCGAAACCGCCACCAGCATGCCCCTGCTGCACATCGCAGATGCGGCTGCGGCTGCCATTACATCTCAGGGGCTGACCCGGGTCGGGCTGCTGGGCACCCGCTTTACCATGGAGGGCGACTTCTACCGAACCCGGCTGGAGGAACAACACAACCTGCAGGTCCTCATACCGGAAGAAGGGTCACGTGAGATCGTCCACCGCATCATTTACGATGAACTGGTGAAAGGTGAAATCAAAGCAGACTCGCGCCGCGCCTATCAGCAAGTGATTGCCGACCTCCAAGCACAGGGGGCACAGGGCGTCATTCTTGGCTGTACCGAAATCCCTTTGCTGATCAAACAGGCAGATGTCGCCATTCCGATCTTTGACACCACCACCATCCATGCAGAAGCGGCAGTGGATTGGGCTTTGGCAGAAGGTTAGAACCTTCACGAGAATTTCGTTTTGAATTCACAATTCCTACACATCTCCGCTATACAATACTCGTATAAAGTAAGGTAACACTTACGTTCAACAAGACAAAGGAGATTAACCATGAACAAATTAGTGAAAAGCTTAGTGATTTTGGCAGTCGTTGCCATTGCGTTTGGATCAGCCAGCGCAGTTTTTGCCCAATCCGGTCCAAACACCGGCCTTAGCAGCCGAACCGGACGCGGCGGGCGGGGTGGCGGTGGTGGCGGTGGAACAATGCTGGGTGAAGCCAACAGCGTCAGATTGCAAGACGGTTTTCAGGATGGGTTGCTGCACGATGCAATGATCGCAGCCTTCGCAGACGAACTCGGTCTGAGCGTTGACGAGATCAACACACGCCTCGAAGCAGGCGAAACCATGGCCGATATTGCCATCTCAACCGGTCTGACCCTTGAGGATTTCCGTGATTTGATGGTGGAAGTTCGCACCCTGGTTTATGATCAGGCTGTAGCCGACGGCACACTGACCGAGGAACAGGCTGAATGGCTTAAGTCACGCGGTTCGGGCCGATATATGAACGGAGGCATGGGCATGAATACCGGCTTCCGCGGCAATGGTCAGAGGATGAATGGCACCGGTGAGTGCATCAACGACTAAGACATAAGCAAACAAATTTAGAAGTAACATCTTAAAAGTAAAAACAAGGATGCTGAGTGATCAGCATCCTTGTTTACATTAACTTTACCCTTCAAATTTTTGACTATCCATTAGCTGTCGGGTTTACCTGGAGGATTTGCCAAGATACATCAGGGTGATGGGATCACACACCGAAACCCGATATTGTTCCCATAATAGGACGGGAAGGGGCTGGCAAAGGAGCGGTAGGCTGTGCGCAAGTAATACCAGGGATTGCTCCAACTGCCGCCGCGCAGCACCTTGTAGGTGCCGTCATCTGGACCGGTTGGGTTTTCTTCAGCCGAAAGGTTGTAATACTCGCTGTCATACCAATCGGCGACCCATTCATACACATTACCTGCCATATCCATCGCGCCATATTGACTGGCGCAATCGGGATATGCGCCAACCTGGCTGGTATCGCGCACGCAGTAATCTGAGGATGGTGTGTCATATGCATTAACCAGGCTGCAGCCCGGGTCTCCATCCCCCCAGGGGTACGAGAGCGGTGTTGAACCTCGGGCGGCTTTTTCCCACTGGGCTTCTGTCGGCAGTTGTTTCCCCGCCCAGGTGCAGTAACTTTGTGCATCATTCCAATCCACATAGATCACGGGGTAATCCGCGTAGGCCAGATCGTCATAATATATCTCCCGTGTTTCCGATGATGTTTGTTTAGGCAGTCCACACGCCCCGGCATCTACACATTGTGCGTATTGTGCGTTGGTTACCTCAAAGGTGTCAATGTGGAAGGCATCCAGGTAGACCGTGTGCAGGGGGAGTTCTTCTGCAATGCATGAAAATCCGCCGTTGTGGTCCGGGTCACATCCCATCTCAAATTCGCCGGCAGGGACGAAGACTATATCCGCATACAAGGGATCCAGGACCTCAGTTGGGGTCAAAGCAGGCGTGCTGGTGGATGTGGGTTCTGGAAGGTCTGTCGCAGTCGGCTCGGGGGGCTCTGTTTCTTCAATCTGGGGAAGGTCTGTGGCTGTCGGTTCGCTGGTCTGAGTAGGAATCAGGATCACTTCAGGTGTATCTGAGGGAACCGGGGTCTCCCCCTCTAATAACGGCCTGCATGCACTCAGCACCATCGCCGGCAAAATTAAGGTAAAACAAATCAGGCACAAACGTAACAACGGGTTGCTCTTACGGACTGTATGCATCATCACCTCGTGCTTTCAGTAATCCGAATTGATCACCAAATTAATTTTAAGGGAGATGGGGTTGAATAACAAGTGAATTAAGTGAAGTCGCTAATTCAATGCCAGAATGAGTAAAAAAAAGCATCACAACTGCACCTTGAAACATCAGCCGATAAGAAATGCTGTGATACAAGTCTTAATAAATCAGATCTTTCGCACGTTCAAAATCTTTGCGGTCCACATAGAGCTGATACACCATCGATGGCTGCGACGACCCTTTATACATCGCCAAATTCCCGCGGGCATAGGCTTGCGCATCCAGCGCTGTGCCTATGCTGCCGCGTGAGCGGATGGTACGAATCTCATATTTGATCCCGTTGTCCTCAAGGATGTCGGTCATCCGGCGGATGGCTTCACTGGATGTATCAATAGCAAGGCGTTTTTTGAATATCACGAACATGGTCAATGTCCTGAACAATGGTGGTTGAGAAGATCAAGAAAGTTGTGTGCATATTATAATTCGGAACTCTGTTTGCGTCGGTTTTTGGCTGTTTGCGCCGGTCTCCTGACCGAGCGCAATGCAATCTCGCTGGTGAGGACACCAGCAAGAACAAAGACACCAGAGAAAACAAAGGTCTCCCGATCTAATGCAAAGCAATCTCGCTGCCGAGGACACCAGCGGGAACTAAGCTCTCATTCTGTTTCCGCCAATCGCTTCTGTTTGCTGTGGTTTCATAGTTTGCGCCGATCCTTGGCTGTTTGCGCCGGTCTTTGGCTGTTTGCACCGGTCTCCTGACCGAGCGCAAAGCAATCTCGCTGGTGAGGACACCAGCGAGAACAAAGCGCCTATGTAATAAATCAGATCTTAGTGTGGTGGTGACAAAGATCAGGCGCGCCTTCAGGCCGCGTTGTTTTCCACACTTAACACACGCTCAATCTAGGACAGATGAATGGTAAGACCGATTTATTCTATGAAATTTTGGCGAAAAACAAAACAGTTTACGGCTTGGGTGGTTTGATCAAAAAAAAGCCAAAACCGAGCGCGAAGAATAAATACAGCGCAACAGCCGACCAGCCCAAGAGATTAGCTGACCCATTAATAACAGCAATTAACATGACAACAAATCCAATGGTATTGTAAACCGTCATCCCAACAATCAATGCGCGTCTGGCGATAGACTCCTCGGATTTTCGTGCAAACCAGGTCAGGAAAAAATTCCCCATCAGGGATGCACCATACTCCCACGCCGGGATTACACCCGCAGAGTCAAGGCTCACACCAAAAAGAGAATAGAAAAATTTAGGTACGATCAGAATTGGAATCCCAAGACCAATGCATACCACAGCTTTGATGATCATTAATGTTTTAAATTTCATCACACACGACCTTTCGGCTCAAGAGAAAATTGGCACAATCTGATCTAATCTCTTCAATGGAATTTGATGCTAAAGTTTTTCCATGAGCAGCATATATTAGCGGTGCAGATATGATGTTTTCACAATGGGGAAAATTAAGAAATATTATATAAGTCCACTATAGCATAATTTGGGTACGGATTCAATCTGTGAAAGGTGGTAAGAAAATCTAATTTATGAGCAGTTCAAAACAAAATGGCTAAATGCTTTCTCGCTGGTGAGGACAAATGAGACCAGCGAGAACAAGAAGAATCGCTTCTGTTTGCTGTAGTTTCATAGTTTGCGCCGGCCTTGGCTGTTTGCGCCGGTCTCCTGACCGAGCGCAATGCAATCTCGCTGGTGAGGACAAATGAGACCAGCGAGAACAAATGAGACCAGCTAAAACAAAGACACCAGAGAACAAAGAGGCTGTTTCCGATTGGAAACAGCCTCTTTAAACACAAGGTGCCGAGTCACAGAATCGAACTGTGGACACCGCGATTTTCAGTCGCGTGCTCTACCAACTGAGCTAACTCGGCTTATGACGCTTCCCTTGTTTGAGCGTGTCCATGATTTTATCCTTTACCCCCTGTCTTGTCAAGCAAAACCATGGTATTTATCCCATCCAGCCAGCGCAGATCACAACCCCAGAGCGGCTCTCAACCCTAGAGCAATCAACAAAAACCACAAGACGACTGCCGCAAAGATCGACCACTCCACGATGGCATATTTCCAAACCTTGGGCCTGACGAGGTCTTGCGTGCCAAGCGGTTCATCCGCAGCCTGTGAGGTCTTGCCCATCAAGGTCAGGAACCCGCCAAAAGCCATCATTGGCGGCAAGCCTGCCAAAAAGAACCAGGGCGAAAGCACCGGTTCTGGGCTGTTTTGCAGTCCAATCGCCAGGCTGAAGAGGATCACCATCACCAAGCCTGACCTGAAGTAAGTGACCGCTGCGATGGTGTGCGGCTTGATCTTGTTCATCGGGAAGACGCCAACCATCGCCAGGCTGAACGCGCTGATTACGCCAACGCCCATGGCAATCTTCGAAAGGGTGGTATTGATCATCAACCCTAAACTCAGGCTCCCCAGAACCAGGCATAAGCCCGACAGGATCAAGCCGATGTTAAAGGCCCACGCCCGCCGCGAAACGCCCACCTCCCCCAATTCAGAGATGAAGTGGTTAAGCGGCGAATAGCGCTCACCCTCTTTGCCGCGATAGGCTGCACCGCTCACCAGCGAGCCTGCAACGGCAAAGAAACACCCTGCGATGCTAAAGATGATGAAGCCAAGTGGGGATTTCAAGAACTCCATATTTGATCACATTCTCCATTTTCCGCAATCTGCGCTGCAAATCTCAATCTCAATTAATCAATTACTACCTTGTCTTTTTAGACAACACAGGAATTATAACCGCCACTATCCCGTTTCAAAACACACACTCAGAAAAATTACCCCGTTATATGCCAGCAATTAATTTTAAAGAGATAATCTGAGATATTAACCCCCGTAAGAACCACCTATTGCCTGATCAAGCCGGTTGATCCGCAGGTTTGCGGATGAGATACATGACCAGTGTTTCAACCCACAGCAACAATAACCCGGCATGGGTTGCATAGATAGGTGGTTCCAGGAAAAAAGCCCGCCAATTAACAAGATACGCCTGATCCACATCGGTCAAATCAGCCGGCTGGATGAATTCAAAAATACCCGGGTAGGTGCGGAATACCCACAGCGTGCTCAATGCTGCCAGCAGGATCACCACCGTCAGGCCAATCAGCATGATCGTCACCTGCCGTTTTGTCAGCCGATAGACAAAAACACCCAGAATAAATACACCAACAATAAAGGAAGCAATGGTCATGTAATGCTCAGGAAGTGGATTGCTCGGGATTCCGAAGAATCGCCAATTCCAATACCATAAATAATAAGAGAACAAAATCAGAATTCCCCCCAACATCAAGAAATGCCATTTACGCAGTCTCTGGGTTGTGGACATAAGCATCCTCTTTCATCGATTAGGCTGAAGGAATGTTAAGTCGTGCAATTCCTATTCTAACACGCTGTCATGAATCCTGCTGACTCAATTTACATGCGCTTATTTAACAAGTTTTGAGATGGTGCGAAACGCCGGATGCCGAGATGTGCGGATCAGCTCAAACAGCGCCATCTCAACGCTGGTGATGGTTGCCCCGGCATCGTGAAAACGATCCAATGCTAATGCATGGTTTTCGGCTGTGCGAGAAAATACGCCGTCACGCAGCACATGCACCTGAAAACCTGAGTTAAGCAGATCCAAACCCGTTTGCAGCGCGCAAACATGGGCTTCAATCCCCATCAGCAAGACCTGTTTACGCCCTGTGGATTCCAAAGCCAATAGAAATTCAGGCTCACGATAAGCGCTGAAAGAATCTTTGGCGATGGGCTCAACGCCATCAAGCAGGGCAGCAATTTCATGGTGCAGCGGACCCAGTTTTTCGGGAACCTGTACGGTCGGCAGGATCGGTACGCCAATGGCTTTTGCCCCTTTGATCATCATCACGGTATTGGGCAGCACCCTTGCCGATTGATGCACCATCTCGACCAGCTTGCCTTGAAAGTCCACCATTACCAGTACTGCTTCATGGGTATTTAACATCGGTCCTCCGTTTTTCTGCATTGATATGCTTTGTTTTGTCTTGAATATCTTTATTTTTATCAATATACATCAGATAACTGCTCTGAGCAACATGCAATTAGGCATGATTCGCGGCAAAATCGGCTTCATACTATAATAAGGCATTATGGAAGACGACACAAACCGCACCACAGAAACCAGTGCCTTTGGCTCACCCGGGCGGCGCAGCCACGATTCAACCCGGTTCTACAACAGCCAGATGTACGCCGATCTGCAACCAGACGGCGAAGTGATATATAAAGAAACACCGGTGCCTCCGCACCTATTAGACAGAATCCTGTGCACCTCCAGCGAATCGATGAGCGGTCTGCCAGAGAGCAGCATCCACCTGATGGTGACCTCGCCGCCGTATAACGCTCAGAAGGAATATGACCAGGACCTGACCCTTGAGCAATATCTTGATCTGCTGTCGCAAGTCTGGCGTGAGACCTATCGGGTGCTCGTGCCCGGCGGGCGTGCCTGCATCAACATCGCCAACCTGGGGCGTAAACCTTATCTCCCCCTGCATAGTTTCATCATTGAGCAGATGTTGGAGATCGGCTTTTTGATGCGCGGTGAGGTCATCTGGAACAAAGCCGCCAGCGCCAGCCCCTCTACAGCCTGGGGAAGCTGGATGTCTGCCAGCAACCCGGTCTTGCGTGATGTCCACGAGTATATCCTTGTTTTCAGCAAAGAGGGTTTCCGCCGGCCGCAGGGGGATCGTGAAAACACGATCAGCAAGGAGGATTTTCTCGCCTGGACCAAGTCCGTCTGGGATTTCCCGGCTGTGCAAGCCCGCAAGATCGGCCATCCCGCACCATTCCCGGTTGAGTTGCCCCATCGCTGTATTCAACTCTATACCTACAAAGGCGATGTGGTGCTGGATCCCTTCGCCGGCAGCGGATCAACTTGCCTGGCAGCAAAAATGGATGAGCGCCACTTCGTCGGATACGAAATTGACCCTGATTACTGCAGATTAGCAAAATCCCGGCTTGAAAATGAAGCAAGCCAGGGACAATAAAACGTGATACCACAAATACTTTCCACTGAACGATCGCCAGGCAATTGACCGATGATCGATTAATCGCTAATCTTTCGGTAAAATTAAATTATGCACATCTTCAGATGGTTACTCGTTTTCTTGCTCGTGTCGGTTGGGCTGTTAAGCAATACCACAACCATCACGCAGCAAAATCAGTCTAAAGGGATAATAGAGTCTGAAATGACCACCCCTCCCCACCCAACCGGCGCTGCTTCGACACCAACCCCTCAGGCCAAGGTGTTACCCCCCACACCAACGGCAGAACCGATGGCGCTGACGGCTACCGTATGGGATATAATGCCCCAGGTGCCAATCCTGATGTACCACCGCTTCAACCCCCAGCCCAATGCAATCTCCGAAAAATATAAAACCAGCCTGTCAGATTTCTCCAAGCATCTGGACGCCCTGTATAAGGCTGGCTACTCGCTGATCAGCCTTGAGGACTGGCTGCAAGGCGAGATCCATCTGCAAGAAGGCCGACGCCCGTTGATCCTGACGATCGATGACCTGTTTTACGCCGATCAAATCTCGTTGGATGAACACGGTCAGCCTGCCGAATATTCCGGTATCGGGTGCTTGTGGTCATTTGCTCAATCCCATCCGGACTTCAATTTTCATGTCACCCTATTTTATAACCTGGGCGACAAACCCTACAGCAACCATTATGTAAACGGCATCTTTACCGTGCAGGATGGCTGGCGGCAGGACCGCGCACAAGCCATCGCCTGGGGGATTGAAAACAGCGCCATACCCCTCAATCACTTTTACGCTCATCCCCGCCTGGATCAACTCACACCTGCGCAGATTGAATATCAACTGCTGGAAAATGACCGAGCATTACGAGAAGCGTTGGCGATGATCGGCAAAGAAGCGCTTGCCGCTGGCCTGCCAAACATTCTTGCGCTGCCTTACGTGGTATGGCCTGAATCAGAAACCGGAAAACAAATCTTGTTCGATTACATCTCGCCGGAAGGTGCACCGGTGAGCGCCATCCTCGAGGCCAATGACCCGCCCCGGATCAAGCTGTTCTCTGCACCTTTTTCTCCGGAATATGACCCATGGCATGTGCCGCGTTTGAATGCCGAACAGGGGGCGATTGACCTGATTACCGAAATGCGTGCCGAGATCCCTCAAGCCGCTCAATGCGAACTGGGTGTGATCCATGGCAGCCCAGAAACGCAGACTGCACAAATCATGAAACTCATATCTGACCAGACAGACGCCGGACGCTGCCCTTTGGGGATTTACATCGTAACAAACCTGGCATTTGAGATTGACCAAGAAGGAATTCGTCAGCTTTCTCCATAATCAATAAGGAGTATGTCCATGTTTGTTTTCTTCAGCAAATTACTTCCGCTTTTTGTCTACCCGCTCGGTTTAGCCTGTATTCTACTTTTGCTGGTGCTCATTCTTGAGAAGCATAAAGCCTGGCGGCGAGGGTTTCTGATCCTTGCCCTGATCCTCCTGTGGGTCGGCGGCAATCGCTGGGTCAGCTTTGCGCTGGCGCACTCACTGGAATGGCAAAGCCTGCCTCCAGAAACAACCCCACAGGCTGAGGTCATCGTGCTCTTGGGTGGCGGCACAGAATCTGCTGACGCACCGAGACCTATGACGGAGATCAACAGCGCAGGCGACCGGGTGTTGTATGCAGCTAACCTGTATGCGGAAGGTGCCGCGCCCATCATCCTGGTCAGCGGTGGAAATGTAGAATTTACCACTGATCGGGGTTCCACTCCTGCTGAGGAAATGACGGAATTATTGATGCTGTTAAACGTGCCTGAGGAAGCGATATGGGAACAGCCAGATTCTGAAAACACTTATGAGGACGCCCTGTTATCAGCAGAGCTATTGGCAGAAAATGATATCAGTGAGGTCATCCTGGTCACTTCTGCCTTACATATGCCCAGAGCAAAAGCCCTGTTTGAGAAGCAGGGTCTGACAGTGATCCCGGCGCCGGTTGACTTCACCATCACAGAGCAAAACTGGCAAACCACATTCAAACCTGGATGGGAGGAGTTTTTGATCTACCTGATGCCCAATGCAAGCTCACTGGGCCTGACAACCAGCGTCTTGAAAGAATATATCGGGATGATGGTCTATAGCTTGCGGGGCTGGCTCTGATCCTATCCCGCCATAAACGCAATGCTGACGGTGCCTGGGCCGGTATGCGAGCCGATCACCGGACTGACATAAGTGGTGATGGTCTCAACAGGGCTGAATCGGGCGACGGCTTTATCCATCAATAGCTGGCAATCTTCTTCTGCAGCGGCGTGAAAAGTTGAGATGCGTACAGGTTCCCGCCCTGCCATCTCCCTTTCAGCCAATTCCAGCATGCGGTTCAGAGATTTCTTACGCGACCGCACCGATTCAACCAGCTCGATTTTCCCATCCCTGATCTCCATGATGGGTTTAATATCCAGAGCTGCCCCCAGCAAGCGCTTCGCCGTGTTAATCCGCCCGCCTTTATTTAAGTATTTAAGCGTATCAACCGTAAAATAAACCCCAATTTTAGGATAGGTTTCATTAGCCAGAGCAACACATTCCTCAAGGCTGGCGCCATCCTTTGCTGCCCGGGCCACTTCCAGGACTAAAAATCCAAGCGCCATGGACACAAATTTCGAGTCCATCACCTCCAAAGGTGCACCAGGGAAGTTCTTCTTTGCCTGGAGCGCGGATTCTACTGTCCCTGAGATCCCGCTGGAAATCAACATTGAAAACACCGCATAATCCTTTTCGAGCAATTCCCTGAACAGGCGGTCGAACACCTCCACCGGGGTCTGACTTGTGGTTGGGATGGTGTCGGATTGGCTCAAGCGCTCATAAAACGCTTCTGCCTGGATGTCAACGCCATCGCGGTAACTCTCGTCATCCCAGTGCAGCGTCAGCGGGACAACATGAATACCCAAACCGTCGATGATGCTTTGCGGTAAATAGGTTGTGCTGTCTGTAACGATTGCAACCTTTTTCATTTATTCTCCTAATTATCAATAACGTAACCAAATCTCCTACAAGTATACTTGAGTTTAATTATATAAAAACTGTGAATTAAGACCAGGTCAACTGTGCTATACTTATGCAATATTTGACCGGGTTGTTACGGATCAAACCTGACCTGAGTATGAGGGAAATTCTATGAAATTCCATGAAAGAATAATCCACCACCCACACCTTGCCCTGATCCTGCTGGCGTTTATTGCCTTTATCGCACTTGGGCTGCCAGACGGTTTGTTGGGCGTCGGCTGGCCTTCTATTCGCACTGATTTTTCAATCCCGCTGGATGCCATCGGCATGTTACTGGTTGCAGCCACAGCCGGGTATATGACCTCCAGTTTCCTCAGCGGGATGCTGCTCTCGCGCCTGGGTGTTGGCAAAATTCTCGCAGCCAGTTGTCTGCTGACCGGGTTAGCGCTGATCGGCTATACAATCGTCCCGGAGTGGTGGATGATGGTTTTGTTAGGCATCTTTGGCGGGTTTGGCGCTGGTGCCATCGATGCCGGGTTGAACACCTATGTCGCTTCGCACTTTGGCGAAGGGTTGATGCAGTGGTTGCATGCCAGTTGGGGAATAGGAATCACCATCGGCCCGATCATCATGACCCTGGGCTTAACAAATTTTGAATCATGGCGTTTTGCCTACCGTTTGGTGGGGGTTTTCCAAATTTTGCTGGCGGTTTGCTTTGCACTGACCATTTCAATGTGGCGCAAAAAAGATATGGCTGTAGAAGCCAACCCCACAAAACGGCTGACCGATTATAAAACGCCCATGGGTGAAACCCTTCGCCAGCCAAAGGTATGGCTGTCTGTGCTCCTGTTCTTTTTATATGTTGGCGCTGAAACCTCGCTTGGTACATGGACTTATACCCTGCTGACCGAGTCGCGCGGCGTGGATGTGACAATTGCCGGTTTTTTTGCCGGCAGTTACTGGTTCACCTTCACCATTGGGCGAATTGTGGCTGGTTTGGTTGCTAACCGGATCGGTGTCAATAAGCTCGTGATGGGCGGATTGGTAGGTGCGCTGCTCGGTGCGGGATTTCTGATCTGGAATCCATTTGAGTTCGCCAACGTGATCGCGGTCGCCCTGATCGGCATCTCGATCGCGCCCATCTTCCCTGCCATGACATCTGGCACCAAGACCCGGGTAGGCGATCAATATGCAGCCAACACCATCGGCTTGCAAATGACCGCAACAGGGTTCGGCACAGCCGTCATTCCCAGCCTGATGGGAGTGCTGGCACGTCGGATCTCGCTCGAGGTCATCCCCGTCATCTTGTTTGCTGTCTATGGAGCGCTTTTTGCGGCTTATTTCCTGGCGGCAAGGCTAAGCAAAAAACGGACTTCACCAGCCCCGACACCCTCCGAACAGACTTTGGACTGATCTGAACTCCAGTAAATTGCCCCGCTAAGCAGAACACAGCAATAGCAGAATATCCAATTAAGGAATACATCCTTCTTTGCACTGATCATATATTACATTTAATCGTCATTATTAGAAATTTCCGTAGAACGCCTGAGCAAAACTTGAAAATTTTCCGTTTCTGGTAGTTTTTGAGAGCATTAACCCCACAAAAAGAGTTAGAATGCTGATTGATAGTCGTCTTCGACGATACATTAAATCAAAATCACGGGCCTGATTGCCCATCAAAAGGAAAATTATGAAAACAACACGCAAACACCTTTTTTGGATAGGTGCCTTAATCACAGCCATCGCGTTTGACCAGCTTTTTTGGGAGACCTCCTACGGGGTCAACTTCTTCCTGTTTGTGCTGATTGCCCTCCTTGCTGGACTGATTCCGTATTGGGTTGAGAAAACGCACATCCCATTCATGTCCTACATCCTGTTGATCCCAATCGTCTTTTTTGCCGGGATGACCTTTGTGCGCGCCGAACCGTTTACCACTGTAACCAACAACTTGATCACCATCGGTTTGCTGCTGCTATTTTCCATCACTTTGCGCAACGGCGCCTGGCATCACTACCGCCTGAGAGATTACATCGAATATGGCTTTCAATATCTCCTGACTCTTTTTAGCGGCGCGATCCTGTTCTTCAAAAAAAATCACGATGATCCTAAATCGCCCCCCCAATCCGAGCAGCCTGAGAATGCGGCTGAAAATCTTGAGCCGGAACAAACCCCGATTCCGGCTGCACAGGACAGCCGAAGACAAAAGTCTTTCCTCAGACAGGCTGCACCTTATCTGCGCGGGGTATTGATCGCTGTGCCCATCCTGGCAGTATTAGCCTCGCTGCTCTCACAAGCCGACCCCATCTTCAATGACCGTCTTCAGAACTTTTTCTCGTGGTTTAGGGTTGATAATCTAGGCGATACAATCTTCAGGCTGGCCTACATCCTGGTTATCGCCTATGTTTTACTTTCAGTCTATTATTTCGCCTATGTAAAGAGCAAAACCTTCAAACCCGATGCCCAGAAAAAGCCGATCATCCCTCCCTTCCTGGGTTCGATCGAAGCCAATATCGTTCTGGGCGGCGTGAACCTTCTCTTTCTTTTATTCGTTATCCTCCAGTTTAGCTATCTCTTCTCCGGGGGAAGGAACATCTCTGCTGAAGGTTATACCTATGCGGAATACGCCCGACGGGGGTTCTTTGAACTGATTGTGGTGGCGGTGATCAGCGTGGTTTTGTTCTACATCCTCAGCATGGTCACCAAACGGGCGGGTAAAAAGCAGAGTAGGCTGTTTTCAGCATTCGGATTAACACTGGTTGCCCTGGTTGCCCTCATCCTGGCTTCAGCCTACACCCGGCTAACGCTTTACGAGGTTGCTTACGGTTTCACCCGTCTGCGCACCCTCGCCCATGTGATGATGGTGTGGATCGGGTTACTGCTATTAGGTATTGCCGCCCTCGAGATCACGAAAAACCTGGAACGCCTGGCTTTCCTCCTGATCTGCTTCATCCTCGGGTTTGGTCTGACCATCAACATCCTCAACATTGATCGGTTCATCGTCGAACAAAATGTGACCCGGGCGATCGATGGGACGGGTGATGCCCAGGAACCTGAGCTTGATGCGGGATATTTGGCGTTATTGTCGGCTGATTCTGTGTCGAAATTATCGGCATTCTACCAGGATGCACAAACCCCGGATTGGCTCAGGGATGAGATTGGCGGCGTTCTCGCCTGCAATGCAGCCGTGCTGTATGAGGCAGAGTCCGCCACATGGACATCCTCTCATCTCAGCCGAAGCCGAGCTCAAAAACTGCTGCAGGGTCTTGCTGAAAGCCTTGAGGATTACCCTGTCTTTCAAGACGGCATCTGGTTTGTCGAGGTCAATGGCGAGGTTAAATCTTGCATCGGGCTTGACATCTACGGCATCGATTGATGTACATCAATCATTAAGGGAACAATCGCTCCATCGATTCTGGGGCATATTCTTCGACCAGGTCCGCTGAGATACCGTTCATCCGGCAAATTTCTGCATACAGGTTCACGCTGGGGCGGCGGATGCGGGCTTGGGTCTCACGATCCAACCCCCATAAGCCGAACCGTTGAGTCCAGCCACGCTCCCACTCAAAATTATCCACTAATGACCAGTGGAAATAACCTTCCACCACCGCATCCGTATTCATCGCCCCCCACAGGGTGTGCAGGTGTTCTATTAAATAACGAGAGCGAAGGCTGTCCTGTGAATCTTCCACGCCGTTTTCAGTGATGATGATCGGCAAGCCATATGATGAAGCCCAGCGCACGCTGTCCATCATCCCGCCTGGCATGTTGGCAATAAAGCCCGTTTCGCTTAAGGCTGTGCCTTCAGGGTAAGTCCGTTTGCTATACAGATCCTTGCGTGCCAGCAGGTCAAACCGCACCTGCTCGGTTGTGTAATAATTCAGCCCGAAGAAATCCTGCGTGCCAACGGCATCAGCGAAGTGTTCTTTTTTGATAATGGTGTTAAACACACCATCGTTCAGGGTGCGCGGGATCAGGTCATTAAATAATGTATGGTAAATATTCGCCGTCCAGCGGTCTGTTGGCAGCCAGGACGCAGGCTTGAACCCGCGGTAATGGTGGGCAATGCCCACCCTGGCGTCAGGTTGCAGATCGTGAATGATGGTATATGCCCGGGCATGGGCCTGGACCATGTGCTGCATCACTCGTAAAGCCGTTTTGATATCCTTCTTCCCGGGCGGGAAAACGCCTTCAATAAATGCGCTAAACGCAAACACGTTCGGCTCGTTAATTGTCACCCACAAGTCGCAATACGGCTTCAGGGCTTCAACTGTCTTTCGGACAAAAGTGCTAAACAGGTCAACGATGCCTTCATTCTCCCACCCGCCAAATTCAGCCACCCATAAGGGCTCGCTGAAATGATGCAGGGTCACCATCGGTTTCATCTTCCGTGATTGCAACCCAACCAAGATTTCGCGATAGCGGTCCAGAGCATTCTCATCCCATACATCCGGGGCAGGCTGGATTCGGCTCCAGGCGACGGACAAGCGATGGGCGTTTTGATTACCCCCCTGTGCCCGGTCAAAATCCTCCCGCCAGCGACCGCCCCACCAATCACATGCCAACCCGGATTTATGCCCATCAATGATCCGCCCCTCTTCCTGTTCCCAGGCGTACCAGGTGTTGTTCTGATTGCGTCCCTCTACCTGATGGGCAGCAGTGGCCGTTCCCCATAAAAACCCTTCCGGAAATGTGTAAGTCCCTTTTGGCATACGCCTTCCCTCCTGTTTTTGCGAGAAATTTCGATGCGCTCAATTTCAGGCTTAATCATAACGCGGATTTAGCAATCGGTAAAATTTTAACCAACCTATCCAGGAAGAAACTTTACTCATTATTGATATGAATCACACCAGTGATGGTGTTGAGCAGGGCATTGCGCACAAAGCATGTTGGCAGGCGATGCTGATCAAAGGGATGGCTGACCCGGGCAGTGTTGGCTAATGCGGCAAACTGTCCCACGGGCGGTTGAGCGGGTGGGATGGGGATGCCTTGGAAGGTATAGAAGCGTCCGTTCCTGGTGATATAGACGGGTGGGGTGGATGAGTCGGGCTGCTCATAAAAGGACAGGTGGCGATTGGCGGATACGCTTGCCAGCACCATTCGGTGGTCCGCAGTGCCGAGGGTCATCAGGTGTTCGAGGCGCTTCTGGGCTGAGATAGGATTGCGCTGGTAGGGACAGGTCTCGACGCTGGTCGTCAGGCCGGTGATGCGCTCGAAGAACTGACCGCCAGCGGTGGCAGTATTGAGGATCTGCTCGCCGGTATCCGCCACACACACCACACGAAAGATCAGATGCGGATTGGTTCCGGGTGAGGTGATGTTGGGGATGAATTTCCAGGTCCCGGCGTCGTTGTATTTGGCAAAGTGATTGTCTTGAAAATAGGTGGCGTTTTCGTCGGTGCGCAGGACGATGTTGTTCACGGGATCGGTGACGGGGTAATAGGCGCTGACCCAGTAGGCAGTGTGGGCATTGAGCGTCACGGGGGTAGCAAAGGTAAATTTGATCCACTGGTAGGTTTGCGAAGGCAATGTGCTGGCATAGACCACCTCCGAGGCACCGAGAATGGTGCTCGGGGTGGCGGCGGAATTCGAGTAAACCCGGGCATATGTCTCACCGGCGGCGGTGCCGTTGCGGCGCATTTGGAAGTAGACATACTTCACCTTGAGCGAGGTGTCGCCGGTGCTGATCATCTGGGATGGCAGGCGCCAGTTCGGGCGGCCAAAGTTGATCGACCCGGGTCCCGGACCATAGTTGGCAAAGAAACCCTGCGCGTTGTCATAGGCTGACCAACCGAGGGTGTGGAACCAACCCGAGCAGTGCAATTCGACTAATGCAGCAGGACTTTCAAGGCTGGACAGCGTTGACTTCGGCCAGGCGTGCAGGTTGAGGAAGGTGTCGCGCAGGCTCTCGGCATAGACATCATCCAGGTCAGCATACTGCAGGACGGTTTCTTTGACGCCGTACTCGGTCTGCGAAGCAAGATCCGAGGCGTAGGCGGTCACGCGCCGGTCACCCAGGCGGTTGTCGGGGGAAATGAAAGAATACGCCACTTTGACCTTGTTAAACACGTCCTCCAGTGAGACCTTGATCTGTGTCTGGTCCCTGTGAATTGTGATTGTGTCGACAACTCCCCACCAGACCTTAGTGCCACGTTGATCGGAAATAGTCACCGGGCAGCGCAATAAACCAGCGGCCTCGATCAGTAGTTCTGCCGGACCGGTAAGCTGGATTTTGGCGAAATCTGGGCCGCCAAAGGCTGACCAGGCGAGCTGCAGGGGTTCAGCGTGCAAGCCGATGAAGACCGGCGACGCAAAGTCACGTGAGAGAAAAGATATAGTGTAGCTCATAGCACCCTCACCCGCGGGCGGTATGTGATCTGGACCGAGGCGGTCTGGTCAATGTCGATCAGGTTGCTGCTGTTGATCATGGCAAAGAAGAAGCGCGTGTTCTCGTTGGGATATAAAAGCAAGGGTCCACCCTGGCGCAGGTGCGCCACGGTCTCGTGGGTGTTCTCATCGCGCACCACCGAGATCCCCCGGTGGCTGTCGTCGATCAGCACATCGTGCTGGTCCAGGTGGGTGAAGCCTTGAAAATAGGCGGCACCATCCAGGGGGAACAAGGCGATCTGGTCCACATCGAGGGTGGACGCCGCACCGGTCTCGCGCAGACCCGAGAGCTGCAGGTCAAGTGTGAGGGGCGAAAGCTCGCGTAATAGCTGGTTGGGCGGGATCTGCAAAGGCGGGAAGAGGACGTAATTGCAGTTGGGCGGGGAATAGACCGGTTCGCAGGTCTGCAGCACCGAACCATCTCGGATCAGCGACAGGCGCAGGTGCAGGTTATAGACATGGGTGTTGCGCAGGTGCAATATGGGCCGGAAGGTGCGGCCGTCATCGGCCACGGCATAATTCGGCGGGATGGGGTGCGAAAGCAGGTCGGTCCAGGCGGATGATGTCCAGGTCACGCGGCGGTAGTTGCCGTCGATGGCACCCGCGTCGGGGTAGAGGGTGCCGCCGGTGAGGGAACCGGCATTGACAAAGAAGTTCTCATCGCCAGTATGGGTCGGATGGTGGTAAAGGCCGATGAACAGCGAACGGAAGGTGGTCGAAAGACGGGTGTTTGCCACCTCAATCCGCAGGGGTGCTGGCAGGTGCGTGACGGCGTGCTCGGCTTTGGCCAGCAGGGTAGAGCTGGGTGAAGATGTGGTCGAGGTATGGTTGAGGATGGGGATGGGCGTGGTGAGGTCCTCGCCGATCCGGCCGGTGAGGGGCAGGGGGATTTCATCTCCATCAAAGTGGTTGTGGCGCGTGTAGTGCAGGATGATCAGCAGTGAGCCTTTTTGGCGCGTGATATAGGCATCCGGGTTGGTTTCTATCCAGATATCATCCATTTGGGCGTAGTAATAAAGGTCTGCATCCGTAGGCCAAAAGCGCAGGTATTGGGGAGAGACATATTCACCCCGCGCATAAGCTAATGCGCGCAGCCGAATGGTCTCGATCGCCGCAAGTGCTGCGGAAAGCTGCGCCGGTGTGCCCGATAATTTCATCTCAACGCTTTCTCTAACTCTTTCCTCCGATGAATAGTTAAAAATCATCGCAGCCGAGACGAAGGGCATTGCCACCCCGGCACCGTCCAGGACCGTCCATGCCCCTGGTTCACCAATGGCTATCTGGTTCATGAGAAATCACTCCCTTCCTCCCACGTCCAGCCGGCATAGGGTTGATCGAGGTTTTGCTGAAATTTACGCAAGCGCACCAGCGTCAGCAAGCTCTGGAAATGCGCCATCGCGTCCGTTGCCCATTGGGCAAGGTCGAGCGGCGTTTCCGTGCTGGGGATGGCTTCTTCAAATTTACGCGTCAGACGGAACCGCAGGCAGTATGCCGACCCGCCGGCGACCAGGCAAGCCAGGTCATGCTCTTCGAATGTGGTGAGCAATGCCCCATCCAGGTCTTGCAGGGTCAGCGGTGTACCATAAGATGTCGAAAGGTCTGCCAGGGCAGCACGCAAGGCCTCGTCAAGCACATCAGCAGGCCAGGTGAGGTTAGCGGTATCGAAAAGCTGGCGTTCGAGCTGGTCTCGAACGGACGAAAGTGTGATGGACATAAAAACCTCAATTCTTATAAAATCAATCAATTTATGAATGTGCTGACGGGGATGAAAACATGCCTTTGCATCATTCAAATCAGGAAGATTTGGATGGGCGGGAAGGCTTTAAGGTCGCAGCGCGCTTTACCTTTGCTGCGGCTGCTGCCACCTGCCGGGCGGAAAAGCGCAGCTTTTGACCGTTAGGTGCAATCACCACCAGGCCCCCATCTGGATAGCGTTTGAAGTCAAGCGGTTCACCGCCCGCAAGGCTGGCGGCAATCTCGTAAGTATCAGGTTTGGTCGGCATCGTAGGTCCTTTCATTCAAGCCCTCCTGGGGGAGCTCGCAAACGCAAGCCCCCCAGGACTAAAGGGTTAATTGATTTTCTTGATGACCTGTGTGCGGCTCAAGCCGTCCTCGATTCCTGTGCCGAGGATGTAAGCCACCAGCACATAGATCAGGGTCGTCAGGTCTTCTTCCGACAGAGGGAAGTCGGGCTGCCAGGCTTTCACGATCACCAGGATCAGGCCGACCAGTGCAGCCCAGAATTTACGGGATGTGAGAAGTTGTTTGAGTTTGGACATGTGTGGCTCCTGTGAGGGCCAAATTCTCGTGAATTTGGCATACGACTGATGCGGCTTGACGCCGCTTCAGTCTATAGTGATTGGTGAGTAGGGTTAAGCTGATAGCTAATAGCTGGTAGCTTAGCCGGCGGCTCCTGCCGCCTGGCACTTCGCTGGTGTGCCTTGAGGGCACCCAGCTTGTGGCTAAAAGATAAACGAGAGATTGCTTCCTTCGTCGCAATGACAAGACTACGCGACATTA
Source organism: Anaerolineaceae bacterium (assembly GCA_016841365.1). Taxonomy (GTDB): domain Bacteria; phylum Chloroflexota; class Anaerolineae; order Anaerolineales; family Anaerolineaceae; genus Brevifilum. Next base: position 12,315 of record JAENZI010000016.1, on the reverse strand, counting down.
GATTTGTGGAGCGGGCGAAAGTCATTACTCCTCTTCGCTTCGCTTCGCTTCAGGAGTAACGGTCGAGGACTTATTCGCCAGAGCATACTTACGCAACATTTGATTTATGCAGCGGGCGAAAGTCATTACTCCTCTTCGCTTCGCTTCAGGAGTAACGGTCGAGGACTTATTCGCCAGAGCATACTTACGCAACATTTGATTTATGCAGCGGGCGAAAGTCATTACTCCTCTTCGCTTCGCTTCAGGAGTAACGGTCGAGGACTTATTCGCCAGAGCATACTCACGCCACATTTGATTTATGGAGCGGGCGAAAGTCATTAACCCAGACGGCGAGGAAGTGGCGGACTTTGAGACGATGTTCGTCGTTCATGAAGACGGCTGGTGAAAGCTCATCCCCGGCGACATAGATCTCGGGCATGATGCCGAACCGCTCACCCACAAAGATCGCCGGGGAGACTGCCGGGTCACACACCGCCGCCCAATCCCCTGCATCCGTCCATTCCGGCACGGTGACGGGCACAGCGGAACCCTTGAGCACATTGTCATAAACATAAGAGGCTTCCCGCACGAATTCGCCCTTGAGCATCTGCCAGGCGGTGTTCTGTAGTGCACGCGGCACCAGGCAGAACTTGGGGTTAATCGCCATCTTGGGGCCGTTGCCATATAAGCCTGCGGCATTCTTGATCAGCATCGGCTGGTTATAGACAGCCGTGCAAGCAGCGTCCCAGGCAGCCATATCCAATGCGGATGTGGACAGGTTCGCGTGCCCGCCTGCTGTGGTGACTGCGGTCGCATTGAACAGCGCACCGGTATCCGCCATCGTGGGGCCAACCCCGGCATTTGCGGTGAAGATCGCTGACACCAGCGATGAGATCTTGCGCAGACCAGCAGAACCCAGCTCGCGGGCATAAGCCTTCAGCTTGCGGGTTTCATCCCGGTCAATCAACTCCAACGTCAGAGGGATATACCCGCCATATTTGACAAAATCAGCAGACTCAGGGCTGTCTCCCACCTGCAGCTCGGTATATTCCGCACCTTCCGCCACGACGGGCAATTCACCCACCGTGCCGATCAATGTGCCCGTAATGCTGTTGAGGGATGTGAAATGCTCCTGCAAGGTGATCTGCTGCCACCAATCATAGCCCGCCCGTCCGAGCATCTCCCAGGTGTTCGTGACGATCTTATTGAGCGCGTTTTTGACCAGGCCGGTAAAATCCACCGTAGTTGCCAGTTGTACCCGGTCGGGGTAATAACCGCCGTGCAGGTCGCGGTCGCCGGTCAGCATCAGATACAGCTCACGCACACCGCTCAACCTTGGCACGGAAACAGTCTGCAGTTTTTGCGCGCGCGGCAGGCCAAAAAGATCATCCACCGCTGCCTGCAGTTTATCCAGCTCATCATACATACCGCTGATGCGCCCAGGGCCAATCACCGCCTGCCCAGCGCTCAGCTCAGCAAGCATCGTTCGACTTTCGGCAATCGCACTCTGTAGTTCGTCCACTTCAAAGATCCGATTTTTGAACTGCGCGCTGATCCGCGCCTGAACCGGTTTGGGCAGATTTGAGGCCCCCAGGCCCGATTCCAGCATAAAGCCGCACATCTGCAAACACGCTTGACGGGATTCCTCAACCACCTGGCTCAATTGGGTTTGACGGATATCTTTACGATCTTGATCATCCTTCTTTACTTCTTGTGCAACATTTTTTGAGTCTGACATTGTTTTTCCTCCGTAAGGTGTGAGTTGGGTTGAAATTGGTTCCTGTGGTTTTGTCTCATTCAGCAGATTGGGATCGCTGCCAGGCGGCGCGGCACTGTTCAATGCCCGCAAAAATGCTCCGCCCCGCGCCGGGTCGAAAACAAGGTCCAGCGAGATCACCTTAACGATCTCTCTAACCTTGCGCCCCTCTGATTTGAAGACCACATCTGCCGAAAAGCCGATTTTTGGCGCGTGCGATTCCGCCAGCACCTCCCGCCCAAATTTGGAAAGGACGGCGCCGCCCGGACCGAAAGCCTTGAGCGTGGCGCGGATGCCCCGGGAGCTCTCATCCCAGCGGGGTTCGATCACCTGCCCGGCCAGGTCGCGGATGGAACGGGAAGCCCAGGCATGATCAATAAAGCAGTGCACGCCCTCCCACAGCGCCAGCGACGCCCTGAGCACCTCTGCCGGGAAGTGCCAGCCATTGCCGTCCCCAGCGGTGATGCACAGGATCTCAAACTTACCGGGTTCCAGCGCATGACCGGTGGCAGAAAACCGCGTCTGATGCTGGGTCATCCCTCTTGGTTCTGATTTTTTCATAAACACCTCTATTGATATTCAGACTGAATCGGATACTCGTGTCATACCAGGATGCGAGCGGCGCACACCTGGTGAACTACGCCTACGGCATGACAGCCGCCTTCGGTTCACCAGTGGCGGTGTTAACCGGGTCTTTGCTGATCGCGTCAACCATCTCACCTGGCTGGCGCTGGTCAACCCCCGAGCCCGCAGCCAAAATCTGGTCCAGGTCACCGGCTTCACCCGCAAAGCGATAGAGCACCCGCAGCAGCTCCCGATCCGAGATCAAGCCCATATCCTTCAGGCGTTCGAAGGCGTTCAGGATGTTGACCGAGGCGATCGAGTGGGCGACATTATCCCTCGCAGAGATATCCGGGCCGGAAATGGCAACCGGTGCACCCGGATCGACTGAATGCACGACCATTGCCCGCCGCGCAGTCACCACCTGCAGCAGATCCCCAACCAGCCACAGAAAATACTGCTGGCGCTGTTCAAAGCGGCGGAAGGTCGGCCCGCCTGCGCTCTCCGCCGTGGTGCGGTTCGAGCCTTCCGGTTCCGCCAAAAAGTGCAGCGGGATCCCGACACCCGACGCGATCAGCTTTTTAATCGCCAGCCCGTCCTGCATCGCCTCCTGGGCTTCAAGTTTGGGCGTGATCACGCTCCAGGTTTCGCTCTCATCACATACCAAAATCGACCCCGGGCTGGGCGGGTTGGCTGCAAGCTGGCTCTGCCGGGCTTTGCGCGCCTCCTCACTCACAAAACTCCCTCGCACCACATACATAAAGGCATTCCTGAAGCGGTTCAACCGCACACGGTCTTCCAGCCAAGCCGCATAACGCCGCAGCCAGGTCAACAGCGGTGCAAGATCCGGTTCGCCCCATTGCGCCCCTGCTGGCCGGTTGATGCTGTAGTGCAGCGTCACGGGTTGAAAAGCGCCTTCCCCATCCGGGCTATCCGTCAGCGGGTCGTAGGCGGCGTAGGTGTGCGTCTGCAGGTCTTGATCAGCTTTGGTGGTAAAGCTCACCGGCTGTTCGATGTCATTCTCCGCCGGGGTGATCGCGTCGATATCCGATGCCGGGATGACCCGCAGATAGGACATTCCCGCCCGGTCTGTGCTGACCAGCACGAACAAATTGCCGGTGCGGGTCAGCTCATCGCACATTTCAACCAGGCGTGAAGGCATCCGGTTCAGGCGGTGATGCCAAAACGCATGCAAAAATGCGCTGGTCGGCGGGTGCTCGCAGTGCAGGTCAAAACCCGTCCCGACCACATACTGGCTGGTCAGCTCCACAATCCGCCGTGCCAGGGGGCTGGTGCGCCACGCGTCCAAGCACTGCTCAAGCACCGCCCCCCGGTCATATTCAAGGCGGTCGCGTTCGCTTTCATCATAGCGGCGTGTTCCGACTAAAAAGGTGCTGTCCGTTTCGCTGATCGACAGGTGTTCCCTGACGGACTTCTCAATCAGCGGCGATAAAATGCGGTTGATGATATTGGGCATTGCAGGTTCCTTTCGCAGATCCTAAAATTTTGGTTACCCCGCCTCATCCTGTGTAAATAAACGCGGGCAGGGCTGACTGTCCACCGGGCAGGTCAGCGGCTCGGGCGCTTTCTGACCGACAAACGCCAGCAGGTCCGCCTTGGTCCCGTTCCAGCGGTTATAGTCCATGTAGTGCATCGCCTGCGCCCCGATCGAGGCACCCCGGCTGGTGGTCTGATGCACCGTCCAGGTGCATACGCCCTCCGGCAGGGCTGGCGGGCAGGCATATTCAGGCGTGAACAGCGGGTATGGGCGCGGCCAGCGGTATTGCGCCAGCCACCAATGCACCGGGGGCAGGTCGCGCACCCGCAAGAACTGGTTCACCCAGCCTGCCCGGGAATAGATAAAGGGTGTGCTCCCCGTGCGGCGCTTGAGCAGGTCGAGCGCTTCAACCGTGCATTGGGTGATCCAGCTCACCGTCTGCCCATGGTCCAATTCCAAATCCAGCACCAGCGGGACAGAGTCAAAATCAATCTCACCCAGGATGCGGAAGAAGTTATCCATCTGGGCTAAAGCGGATTCGCCCGGGTAGAGCACGTGATAAGCCATCCGCACCCGGTTGATGCGGGTTGCCTCGGCAAAATAATAGGCAAACCACGGGTCCTGGTAGCCCCAGGAGATGCCGGCGCGCATGGCGATGAAAGTCACCTCGGGCTGGTGCGCGGCGATCACGTCAAAATCCGGCCGCTGCCTGCCGTCGGGCGAGGTGTTGTAGCGGGAAAGGTCGATTCCGAAAGCAAATTGTGTGTTGGGCAATGTTTTATCCTTGTTATTTATTAGCGGGTGGCAAGTAGCGGATAGCTTGTAGCGGGTAGCTGGTAGCGAATAGCTGTAAGCTTTAAGCTGGAAGTTGAAAGGGTTAGCTGATAGTCGTCAGTTTGTAGCGTGTAGCAAGATGTCTCCTCATCCCTAATACCTGATACCTAATACCTGACACCCATTACCTGATACCTAATACCTAATACCTGTTACCAAATCCCAACTCCCCACTCCCCACTCACCATTCACTTTCTCCTGTCTATCTCCTCCAGCGGGTCGCGGGCGGTGACCACGGCTGCCGGGCTGGTGTGGGACCAGGGCATTAAGTCCAATTGCGAGAGCAGGGCGGCGCCGATCACCAGGTCGTCGTGGATGCGCTCACCTGTGGCAGGGTTACGGGCGTTTTCGGGCACCGACCAGCGGATCTTTTTCTCCGGGCCGGGCAGGATCTCGTATTGCGTGGCGCTGAGCTGTTCGAGAAACTGCCTGTGTAGCGCCCCCAGTTCGCCGCCCTGCCCATCCTGTGGCGCGTAATCCTTCAGCCTGCCGCTGTCCACCATCGCCAAAAATGCCCAGCCCAGGTCCGACTTGGTGCGGCTGTTGAACTGGAACGGGATCACCCTGCCCCCCAGCGAACGGGAGAGGAAAGCCGTCAGCCCTGCTCCGACCCCGGTGGCATCGGCGATCAGGTATTTCACTCGCCAGGTGGACGCCAAACTGAGGATCTGGGCATAGATCGCGGTGTGCTTGACCCCGATCCACTGCTGCCGGAAGACGATCTCATAGGTGGGCAGGCCCAGGGCAGGGTCTTTGAGCGTCGCCAGGTTGACCCGGGCGATCGTTAGCGCGGTCGCATCCCGCCCCGGGTTGGCAAGCTGGCTCGCCTCCTCCCCGGTGGACTCATCCTCACCAGCCACATCCAGCGTCATGGCATACAGGCAGCCTGGCTGGGGTTGGGTTTGCGGGGGGTGTACCCCGATCATCAGCGCCAGCCGCTCAGGCGGGAACAGACCCCCATCGGCATCAATATCCTCCGAATAGTATTGCGTGCGCACCATGGGGTGATTTCGCCCTAATTTAGCCACCTGCTCCGCCACAAACTGGCCATAAGGCGGCACCTCGGCAGCGACCTGTTCACAGCTCAGACGCCACACCCGCCGAACCCCGTCCGCAGATTGCAGCGCCCGGGCAGCTTTTTCCTCGCGGGCTAACAGGGTGTTCGACGTCCAAGCGGTGCCCCAAAACACCCGGGTGGCATTTGTGCTGGCTGCCATGGGGGCGATGTCCTTGTCAAATTTCTCGGTCAGGATGTCCTGTGCCTCATCGATCGAGAGCAGCAGGTTGGCTGTCGCGCCGACGATGTTGGCGGTAGGCGACCCCGAAAGGAATACCAGGCGCGCCTGCCCCACCTGGTAGATGTGCCCGAAATGCTTCTCCCAGCGGTCTTTGACGATCAGGTTGCGGCTCAACACCGATTCGAGGCGGTGCATGGCGTTCTCGGTCTGCGGCCGCCAGGTGGGCGAGACCTGCACGATCTCCTGCGCCTGGTTCGAAAACAGGGTCAGCAGGTAAGCCTGGATTTGGGCTTGTAGTTCGTTCTTGCCCGATTGACGTGGGAAGATCACCACAAATGTCAGCCCCTTGCGGTGCACCACCGAGTTGACCACCGCCCGCGCCACATCATCCTGGTAGCGGCGCAGCTTCAACCCGCCCGTAGCGCGCACAAACAGCGTCACATCCCGCAGCACCTTCTTGAGCAGTTCCACAAGGTTTGTCAACCAGCCCCCTATCCGCCCAAAAACGCCTTGAGCATGGCGACCAGCGACATCAAGCCCGAGCCGCCAGAAGCCAGCCCCGAAAACAGCTTGAACTGGGTCACGCCCTCCGTCGCGGTGCGGATGCGCTTCTCGTGGTCGCGCATCTGCTCCTCAAGTGCGCCCAGGCGCTGGGCGTTCATCGCTTGATGGTGCGCCAGCTCTGCTTGCAGGGCGCGGATCTGCGCCTGCAGCAGGTGGTTGGCGTGCCTGAGCTGTTCGGTCAGCAGGGCATTGGCATCATCCGCCATGGGCACCTCCCCTAGCGCCGTGGTTCAGCCCGGCGCTGCTCAGTTCCTCCAGCACCGCTGCCATCGAGCGCGAGAGCGCCTCGCCCAGCTCGTCAGCGCGCTTATCCTGCAGGGAGCGCTCGGTTTGGATCACCTTTGCCAGCCGGGCGCAGCTCAAACCCAGCACACGCAGCGCATCCGCCAGCACTTTCAGGTCGTCTGCGTCCTGTGCGGCGCGCTCAAAGAAGCGGCGCATGACCACCCGCAGCATACCGATCTCGCCGCGCAGCGACTCGTTCAGGGCGCGGTCCAGGTCTGCCATTTCGGCGCGGGTGAAGTGCTCTACATAAAAGCCGACCTCGCTGGCTGGGGGGCGTTTGTTCGATGTCATCCGTGATGAACCTCCTTGGCGGGTTGCGGGGTGCCGTCTGCCCGGGTGCGACGCAAAGCGCAGTAAGGGTGTGATGTCAGGGCATTGGTCACCCGGGCAGTCCGGCGAATTAGAACGCTTGTTCTAATCTGGTATCAGTTTAGCAAATTGGGGGGCAGATTACAATCCGTCAAAAGCGGCAGGTTTAAAGCAAAAATTTGCCGCTTCCGGCAATTTTCTGTCATGGCCTGTCATTGCAAGGCACGAAGCAATCTCTCTTTTCTCAGAATGCTTCACTTCGTTCGCAATGACAAGAGATGGTGCGCTCAAAAAAGGAGCACACCATACAAATCAAATTAATAATTTCGGAAATTTTTAGCTAGTTTATAAATCTTTAACCTATGTAATATTATATCTTTATCAACCGGAAGATCGAGGAATTCAATTAATTCATCAATTGAATTAAAATTGAGCCTGTTTGTCAAATGAAGTTTAAACATATTATCAACATAATTTTTTAATTTATATAGGTATGTTTCAATTTCATCAGTTTCTTCATTTGTATGCACATAAAGATTTCTAAACTCCCTTAAAATATTTAATGCCTGTAAATGATATTCTCTCTCTTGATAAATTGATGAAACTCTCCTAACTAAAACTTCATGCTTATTTGTATTTACTAAACACTCAAGAACCCCCCAGAGCTTTAAATATGCTGCTGTTAAATCTCTACTATCCAACGCTACCGCATATCTAACAAATGCTTTCTTAATAATTTCGGACCAGTTGATATTATTGATCTTTTTTCGAAAAGAAACTTGGGATCTTAAAAGAATTTGAAGTTCGTTTTCATTTGGAGTATAAGGCTTAATCGGATAAGTGTAACTTGGATCATACCAATAACGATCATCTCCTACCAAACTTCCATCTGGAGAATGAATCGTATGAATTGGCCCTAAAATTAATTTATTTACTGGATCAGGTCTTCCACCACGCGTCAATCTAATCGTATATGAGCTATTTATCACCCAATTTAAAATACCTCTTATAAAATTAAGATCCTCTAATCCTTGATTTATAGCAGAAGTTGTTGATCTAGAAGAATTAAATACTCGCACATAAGAATAATTCTTAGGTAATTCAACTTTTAACACTCTTGCTGCATCTTTAATTAGACTATTCCTGGTTTCGGAAGAAAAATTTTTTGAAAGAAATCGTTCAAAGAAAATAATATTATTCCCAAGCCGGACATTTTTCATTGTTATTGATTGACTTAGTGAAAATGAAGCTACTAACACATATCTATTTATTGGCAAAGACAAGAACTTATTTTCAAGCTTGTTAAGTTCTGCTCGAAGATTTTCCGGTGTAATATCATAGGCCTTTGCAACATTGAAAATTGCTTTATAAATAATTTGCCTTGCGTCAATTTCAGAAACTTCTGAATCAAAAATCAAAATATTAAACAACAGAGTTATTGATTTATGAAAATCAAACCCCCCAAAACTAATTCTTCCATTATCACCAATCATCTTTAATTTATTAATGTTATCCAGAATTAAATTTGGATTCTTATCTTTTCTCCAATTAACTGCCATTAGTTCTAATTCCCCTCCATAATTTTGATTTTCTCCTCCGTCAGCCCGTAGAGATCATACACCAGGCGGTCGATCTGGGCATTGGTGGCAACAATTTCTCGCGCCAGCCGTTCTTGCTCGAAGAGTGGGTTCTGTTAGTATGATTGCTTCGGTGGCGCGGCCTTTCTCCAACGGGAAGTCGGTCATCAGCTTATCCAAAGTAGAATAGTAGGATTCCTCGCGTGCATCGCCATGGATGGCGGTTGATGCGATCTCTTTCAGGTAGGCATTCAGCAGTTTTTTCATTTCTACTTCCCCAAGCAGTGATGATCCTCGTTTATTATAAACTAAAAAACCCATCATCAGCAAAAAAACCGCTTGCATGTTCGTAGGGTGCGGTCCGTGGCAGCCGTCATTGCGAGGCACGAAGCAATCTCGCCTTTCTCAGATTGCCTCCTTACAGGACGCTACGCAGGCACTCCGCTACGCTCCGTTCGCAATGACATACATTTTCCTGCGACAAAAACGCCAAAAGCGCCAATTTCAAAGTAAAATATAAACCTTAGAGATTAATTTCGCCTGAACAGGAACAAACGCTGCATGACGGATCAACTAACCCAACCCGAAAACGCCCCGGTCACACCTCTGGACACAAACCTCGTCCTCGACCTGTGGTCAAAAACCTACAACACCAGCGGCAAACCCGACTGGTCCCACATCTTCCCCTATTACGCGGAGGAGATCATCTTCGAAGACACCATCCAGCGCGTGGAGGGCAAAGCCGACTTTATCGCCATGTGCAACCGCCTCACTGAGCGCTGCGAAGAACTGCAGATGAACATCACCGCCATCGCCCAACGCGACGACCTGATCTTCATGGAATGGGAGATGACGATGATTTTCCGCAAGACGCCCAGCACCACGCTCTACGGGTGCACCAAGCTGACCCTGAACGATGCGGGCATCATCACCCGCCAGCGCGACTATTACGACCTGTGGGGCGATATCTTCGTCAATGTGCCGGTGATGAAGAAGGCTTACCCCCGTTTTATGAAACGCCTATTCGGATGACAAGGTTTATCTATGAAACTTCCTGAAGAGCTCCAATACATCCAAAACAGCCTCAAACCGCAACGCACGACCGATGCCCGGCTGGAGGGCAAGGTGTGCGTGATCACAGGCACCACCTCGGGGATCGGTTACGAGACCGCCAAACGGCTGGCACAGGGGGGCGCGCATCTGGTGATGGTCTGCCGCAACACCGAAAAAGCCGCCTCCGTGCAGCAAGAACTGGCTCAAGAATACGGGGCAGACAGCGATGTCGTCCTCGCCGACTTTGCAGACCTGGCGCAGGTGGCACGCGCCGCCGAAGAGATTCGGGGCAAATACCCGCAAATCCACCTGCTGATCAACAATGTGGGCGTGTTCAACAGGCGCCGCCGGCTGACCCATGACGGCTTCGAGATGACCTTCGGCGTGATGCACCTGGCGTCCTTTTTGCTGACCAGGCTGTTGACCCCGAACCTGAAGGCAGGGGCGCCATCACGGGTGTTGTTTATCAACTCAGAGGCGCACCGCTTTGGCGGGTTCAGCCTGAAGGACCTCAACTGGGAAAAACGCCCCTACGTCGGCTTATGGGCTTATGGCGCGGCGAATATCGCCAAACTGCACACCGCCAGCGTGTTTGCCGATGCATTGCAGGAGCACGCGGTGGATGTAAATGTGATGCACCCGGGCGCAGTGCGCTCGAACATCGGGATGAATAACGGCATTTTCTACCGCCTGTATAAGCGCTATATCCTGAATTTATTCCTCAAAGACCCGGCGCAATCCGCTGAGGCGATTTATTTCCTCTCGGCAGAACCAGCATTGGAAGGCGAGACCGGGAAGTTCTTCAACATGACCATCGAAGAAAAACCCGCCTGGTATGCCGTCAAAGCGAGCATCAGCCAGCAGGTTTATGATAAAAGTGAAGCCTTAATCCGACCTTATCTGAAAGAGAACGTATGAGATACGACACGATCATCGTTGGCGGCGGCGCATCGGGCCTGACGGCTGCCGCCTACCTTGCGAAACACGGCGCCAGCGTGCTGCTGCTGGAAAAAGAACATCACTGCGGGGGCCTGGTCAACTCCTTCACCAAAGACGGCTTTGTGTTTGACGGCGGCATCAGGGCACTTGAAAATGCGGGCGTGCTTTTCCCCATGCTGAAAAAACTGGGCGTCGAGGTCGATTTTGTCAAAAACCACATCTCCCTCGGCATCGAAGATCAGATCATCAACATCGAGAACACCAAAAGCCTGGCGGAATATGAACAACTGCTGAAGAACCTCTACCCAGAATCGGCAGACGAAATAACGGAGATCGTCAAAGACATTGTGCAGATCACCAAGGATATCGATATTCAGTATGGGATCAACAATCCCCTGTTCCTCGACATCAAAGAAGACCGCGAATATTTCATGAAGCATGTGTTCCCGTGGATGTTCAAATATATGATGACGGTGCCCCGTGTGGCGAAGAAAAATGTGGCTGTGATGCCTTACCTGGAGCAATTCACCAGCAACCCGGCGCTGCTAGATATCATCACCCAGCATTTCTTCACCGATACGCCGGCCTATTTTGCCCTCAGCTATTTCAGCCTCTTCCAGGATTACTTCTATCCACGCGGAGGAACGGGCACCTTCATCCAACAACTAACGGATTTCATTCGGGCGCACGGCGGCGAAATCCAGACGGATACCGCAGTGGCGGCCATCGACCCCGAAGCGCACACCGTCAGCACGGCAGAGGGCGAGACCTTCACCTATCGCAACCTGGTCTGGACGGCAGACCAGAAGACCCTTTACAAGATCATCGACCTTGAGACCGTCAGCGATCCGAAGATGGTTGATAAAATTCAGGAGAGAATCGATTTCCTATCGGATATGGCGGGAAACAATTCTATCTTCACCCTCTACCTGCAAAGCAACCTCGACCCTGACTATTTTGGGCAGATCGCCACCGAGCACTTTTTCTACACGCCCAGCCGGGCAGGCCAGTCACGGGCAGGAGAAGCGCCACTCAACGCTGAGTGGGATGAAGTCAAAAGCTATTTGGAGCGGTATTTGGGGCTGACAACATACGAGATTTCCATTCCTGCCTTGCGGGATTGTACGCTCGCACCCGAAGGCAAAACCGGGCTAATCATCAGCGTCCTGTTTGATTATGCGCTGGCCAAGCATCTGCGAAGCCTGGGTCACGAGGATGACTTCCGAGATTTCGTGGGTGATCAAATGATTGCTGTTTTGGAACGATCGGTCTATCCCGGGCTTGCGGGGTCCGTCGAAGACCGCTTTACCAGCACACCGCTGACGATTGAAAAGATCGTGGGCACAGCAGATGGCGCTATCACCGGGTGGTCGTTTTCCAATGAACCCATGCCAGCCGAAAACCGCCTGGTCAAGATCAGCAATTCCGTCAAAACGCCCGTGCCGGATATCTACCAGGCTGGACAGTGGACCTACAGCCCCTCGGGGTTCCCGGTCTCGCTAATCACGGGGAAGGTCGCTGCCGACCAGGTCATCAAGCAACTAAAGAAAAAGTAAATCCCACCGTCATTGCGAGCCCTTAAGGGCGAAGCAATCTCGCCTGTCATTGCGATCCCTTAAGCAATCTCATCTGTCATTGCGAGCCCTTTTTGGCGAAGCAATCTCATCTGTCATTAGTATGATGAAACTTGAATAATGGGATAATAAAGAAAGACACGGCAGG
>JAENZI010000015.1 GCA_016841365.1 Anaerolineaceae bacterium | reverse complement strand
GCGCCAACAGAAGAAATGAATGTCAATTAGATATCTAAACAATCTTAGGGATGGGCTTTGTCATGTCATCACCAGCGATGTAGGATCAAGCGCACGGTCAGGAGACCGGCGCAAACAGAAATATGACTGACGCCAACAGAGGATCATAGGGATGGACCTCATGTTTGCTTCCGGTAGAACATAACGGCTGCGGGGATAAAGAACAGGAGGGAGAAGCCGATAAGGACAATTAGATTACGGGCGATCTGCGGCAATCCTGCCCCCCTTAATAAAATATCTTTGAAACCTGTCATAATCCACGAGACAGGTGTCAGTTTAGATACTTTTTGAACCGTTTCACCTAATAAATCAATTGGCATCCAGGCGCCACCTAATCCTGCGAAAATAAACATAGGTATCAGGGCATATATTGCAGTCTGTTCAGGCATTTTTGCTAAGATCCCGATCAGCAATCCGAGGCTGGCCACAAATGCACAGCTTGCTATGGATAGGGCCAGTGTTGCTAATGGTGCGTTGAAGAAATACAACCTTAAAAATAATGCGCCAAAGATTACCAGGATGACAAATTGAATGAAGATCATCACAAACATCGCCAGCCAATGGCCAGCCAGAATCTCAAACTTTGGCACTGCTGTGCTCAATAACCGGTTGAGCGATCCAGATTTTCGTTCCTGGACGATGATTTCTGCTGCGCCAATTAAACCAGCAATAGCAAACTGGGCCATCATGCCTGGTAGCGACTGAGCAAACGCATTTTCTTCGGATGTGTCTGAGGTCTCAACTGGCTGCGTCTGTGAGTTCAGTGTGGTAACAGGTGGACTTTGCCATGCTTCTAATGATTTCTGAAAAGCCGAATCGTACAGAGCTTGGCGCTCACTGGCATTTGAAAAACCTACTTTTTCCGAATAGAGCTCGACTGCCAGGCTTGCGGATTTGGCGGCTGTTTCAACGCGGTTTGCTGCGGGCTGTATACTTTGGAGAACAGACATGCCTGTGGTTGTGTGTTCATCGAGGATGACATCAAGAAACACTGTTCCTTTTTCTCGAACAGACTGACTGAATCCGGCATTGAAGAGAATACCTGCAGCGAGGTCTCCATCTGCCACTGCTTGTTTAAGCTCCGAAAGTGACATTTCTTTTGTTTGTTCATCAATCTGTATAATCTTGGAATTTTTAAAATAGTAGATGATGCTGTTTGTAATTATTGTTTCTTCCTCATTAATCACCCCTATTGGCAACCGGTTATCTTGATCCTTACCTCCGGGGCCGGCAAAGCCGCCAAACATGAAACCGAACATAAGAGTGAAGACAATTGGCGCTGCAAGTAAGAAAACGGCGGGTTGCCAATCTTTAAATAATTGAGTCAGATCTTTGAGAGTGATATCCAAAAATTTCATAATATTGACCTTTAATTGAAGCGTTTCTTAAAGCGCATATTACCAAGGAAAAAGAATAAAATGGCTAAAAGCATCATTCCTGCAGTATGAATAAGGATTTGTGGCCAATCTCCTTTCCAGGTTGCAGTGAAGGCGTTCATCGCCCAACCTTGCGGAACGAGCAATGGTAGGTAATTGAAGGCTTTTTCAATGGGCGTGCCCATCACGAATACACTTGAGATCCCGAGCATGCCGGTAAAGGTTAACACTGCACCGTAGATGATCCCTGCTTGTTTGGTTCCTTTGACAAGGGACATGATAAAAATGCCGAAACTATTCGCCAGAGCAACCAGGCCAATTGAGGCAAGGAGCAGAGGAAAAGTGGCGCCCCAATAAATTCCAAAGACTAAATTAGCAAAGACCAGGAGTACAACCACCTGGACAATGATCATTGTAAAACCAGCCAGAAATTTCCCGTTGAGTATGGTTGTTGTCGTTGTGGGTGAGATGAATAATCTTGGAAGGGTGCCTTTTTCGTCTTCCTGAAGAATGGATTGGGCAGCAGCCGTGCCGGTGAAAAAGGCATAGAAAATCATCATGCCAGACATGATGCTGCGGAGGATTGTTTGTAATGAATCGGATTGGTTCTTGGCGTCTTGTTCGGCTAAAGGTGGTATGACATTAAGATTTTGTCCTGAATTTAGCGGATCATTTTCCATTTCCTCGGATAAGTCTTGAATAAGAGCCATTTGCTCTTCATAATTCAGATCGACACCCTTTTCTTGCAATGCAGAGGTGACACTGGACATTGTTAGCGAGCCAGATGAAAACCCATCAACAACACTCATCACTATGGATTGGACAATTTGAGGTCCCAGGCTCAATTCGGGATCTTTGTAAAACTCTATTTGAGTCGTTCTGTTGGATTGCCCAAGCAGGGCTGACGAAAAATCTTCAGGGATGATTACTGCTAACCCGGCTTGTTGTTCGTCCACCATCTTACGTGCTTTGGTTTCGATGGCTGTTTCGAGTGTCATGATTTCAGTATATGTATCTCGTTGGAGGATCTCGAGTAGCATGAGTCCCATCGAAGAATAAGTATTCTTATCCATTTCAAAACCAATCTGAAGATCGGTTCCACGATCCTGATTGACTAACATCACATGGGTAACAGGAATTGTAAATTCGGAATCGTCTCCACCAATCCCGCCAAAAAGAAAGGAAAACATAACCGTCATCAGAATTGGTACGCCAAACATGAAAGCCAACGCAAAAAAGCTGCGAAATGACCGCCACAGATTCTTAAGCGCAATTGCAATAATCTTCATATCCAGTTCTCTCAATCCCGCAGAGCGCGGCCGGTCAGGTGCAGAAAGACTGCTTCCAGATTGGGTTCCTGGATGTCCACCGAAGTTATTCTCACATTTGATTGGTTTGCTGCTTCAAAAAGGTGTGGGAGAACCTGGTTGCTATCCTTCACAAGCAGGTGGATCGTTCCATCTTCCGGGGTGATCTTCATAACCCCATCGAGTGCCTTCCAGGCTTTAATAACTTTGGTCGTTTCGTTATTAATGGTCAAAGTGATACGATCCAGCTCTCCCACAATATTTATTAATTCTTGATGGGTACCTATTGCAATGATTTTTCCGTTATCCATGATGGCGATTCGATCGGAGAGTTCTTGAGCTTCTTCCATATAATGGGTGGTATATAATATGGTGACCCCCTGATGACTGAGTTGTTTGACGGAGTCAAGGATTTTTCGGCGGCTTTGAGGGTCGATCCCCACAGTTGGTTCATCCATGATGATCACATGTGGTTCATGCAGCAAGGCGACACCGACATTCAATCGACGCTGCATGCCGCCCGAAAATTTCGACACCGTGCTGTTCTGGCGGTCTTCCAGACCGATAATCTTCAGCACTGCAGCTACGCGCTCGGATAAAGCTTGCCCGCGCAAGCCATACATTTTTCCCCAGAAATTCAGATTCGCTCGGGCAGAGATGTCATCATAAAGAGCGATCTCCTGGGGAACAATTCCGAGGATGGCTTTGGCCTTCTTGGGATTTTCCAATATTGAATGTCCCATCAACCAGGCTTGTCCTGCATCAGGGCGCAGCAGGCCAGAGATCATCCCAATGGTGGTGGTCTTACCTGCACCGTTTGGTCCTAACAGACTGAATATTTCTCCCTGGTGGATTTCAAAGCTGACATCATCGACGGCATGAACCTCATCAAAAGACTTATCCAGATTTTGGACTCTGATCGCCAATGCGTTCATTTAATGCTCCTATGGTTTATGTCAAACAAGAACTGGGAATTAAATGATGACAGCTATTATTCAATTATATAGGAAATTGTTTTTTGACTCAATAATCGTGAATCGGTTGAAAACAATGTCTTTTTAATTAAATTAACCTTTTTAATTATTAAATCCCAAGGATGATCAAGCATAGAATGAAATTCATCACAGTTGCCGCAATCAGGTTGGGCCAGATGGCACCAGTCTGCAACGCTGCCCACCCGTTGATCATCCCAATCGCGCTAAAGGCATATACCAGGCCATATACAATGCCCATGATGGGCGTGGGCATCATCAAGGCGAGCACCAATTGCGGTAAAGTGAACAGGGCTGCCTGAATGACATTTGCCCAAAAACCACCCACCTTCGGTTTCAACAAGTTCAGCAACCAGCCTCTAAAGAATAGTTCTTCCGCAAATATCGTCACCAAACCGGAAAACAGGAGCATACCTACCCATCCGCCAACACCGTCAAACATTTTTAGCCAGGTGAAAGTTGGATCAGTCGCACTGGCCTTGGTGGCTTCGTCCAGTAAAAATGTGTAAGCGCCTGACCAGGGCTCAAAGATGGCGTAGATTAGGATCAATGCGCCCAAGTTGATTGCCGCCCATTTGAGTATTTGACTGCTGCTGATCTTTCTCATACCAATCTTTGAGGCATCCTTGCGGATCAATAATCCGATCAATGGGATCAATAAAAAGAGCAAGGTAAACACAGGGAGGCTAATCGCCTGCCAGAATGAGAAGATGATGGCCGCTGCGATTGCAAGTATCAGCCAGATGAGGGCAAATATTTCCTGTCCTGTCCATTTCTTTTCCATTTTTTATCCTTTCTACAACAAGTTTTCTTTATTCTCGCTGGTGTCTTTACCAGTTTTTGTTTATGCTGGTGTCCTCACCAGCGATGTTACATCGAGCGCACGGTCAGGAGACCGGCGCAAACGGAAATATGACCGACGCCAACTGAGTGACTGGCGCCAACCGAATATGCCCGGCGCTAACAGAATTATATTAGCAGAAGTTGGATGATGACAAAAAATTGCTATCTGCAAATTTCATATTGACTTTAGTTCTCGCTGGTGTCCTCACCAGCGATGTTACATCGAGCGCACGGTCAGGAGACCGGCGCTAACAGAGATATGACCGGCGCCAACCGAACAGAGGTTGAATTGAAGACAAAAAATCCATATTCAAATTTCATCTTGACAGATTTTAAAAAATACATAGAATTGGCTCAGTATGAAATTTCTTAACCAACTCTGGCTTTGCCCTAACACTCGACGTGCCACGCCCTCCGTGGCTTTTATTTTGTCTTTCTCAGAGAGCCTTTATCGGCTCTCTTTTTTTATATCTGGAGACCGAAGATGAGACTGCCCGGTTTGATCGACCCCCATGTGCACATGCGTGAACCCGGCGCGACCTATAAAGAGGATTGGGCATCAGGGACAGCAGCAGCGGTGGCAGGTGGGTTTACCCAGATCCTGGCGATGCCAAACACCGAACCACCCGTTGTTGACGGGGCATCATTGGCTCATACTGTTTCATTGGCAGAAGCAAAAGCTCATTGCGATTTTGCTCAATTTCTAGGCGCCACAGCAGAAAATGTACATCAGACAGCCGACTGCGCTGATCAATCCGCCGGGCTCAAGCTGTATCTTGACCAGACTTACGGCCCACTGCGTTTGGAAAGCCTTGACTTATGGAAGGCGCACTTTTTAGCCTGGCCGAAGGACCGTCCCCTGGTGGCACACGCGGAAGGGCGCAGCATGGCGGCCGCGATCCTGATGGCCGCGTTGACAGACCGGCCGCTGCACCTGGCGCATGTTGCCACGCGGGAAGAGATCCTGCTGGTGCGGGCGGCAAAAGAAAAAGGGCTCAAAGTTACCTGCGAAGTTACACCGCATCATCTGTTCCTCACCAGTGCAGACTTGCCAGGCGGGCGCGGCGAAGTCCGGCCTCGATTGGGTTCGGATGAGGATGTGCGCGCCTTATGGGAAAACCTGGCCGTGATCGATTGTTTTGCCACAGACCACGCACCCCATACGGCTGCTGAAAAGGATTGCCCTGATCCCCCGCCAGGCTTCCCGGGGTTGGAAACTGCCTTGCCGCTCTTTCTGACGGCTGTCAGCGAAGGGCGTTTGACCCTGGAAGATGTGGTGCTGCGGATGAGCGATAACGTCCGTAAAATTTTCAAGATCCCTACGCAACCCGATACCTGGATTGAGGTCGATCTGGATGCAAAACGCGAGATTACGGCTGAAGGGCTGTATTCAAAAGCGGGATGGACGCCGTTTGAGGGGTGGCAAACGCGTGGATGCGTTCAACAGGTGGTTTTGAGAGGAGAAACCGTCTTTCAACATGGGAAAGTATTAGCACAGCCCGGATTCGGTAATCGGATCCGGTAGTTGATCAAATCTTTGTTACACATTGAACACGAAAAAATTATTGACAGGAGAATCACATGACCAGTTTTACGCCGCCCATTCACGGAAATAACCGCCATCTGCCCTTTGGCGACCAGCAGGATTCAGCCTTTTATGGCAGGGATATTCTTTCGGTCAGCCAGTTTGACCGTGAGCAACTGACCTATATTTTTGATGTGGCTCACGAAATGTATGAGATGGTCGCCAGGGTGGGTTCGTTTGACCTACTGAAAGGCAAAATATTAGCCAACCTGTTTTATGAACCCTCAACCCGCACCTCGTCCTCCTTTACCTCGGCTATGGAACGCCTGGGGGGCAGCGTGATCCCGATCAACAATGTCAGTTATTCCTCTGTTACTAAGGGTGAATCGCTGCCCGACACCGTCCGCACGTTGGAAGCCTATGCCGATGTGATCGTTCTGCGCCACCCGGAGGTTGGGTCTTCGGCATTGGCGGCCAAGTATGCTCGCAAACCGGTGATCAATGCCGGTGATGGCGTGGGGGAACACCCAACGCAAGCCCTGCTGGACCTGTTTACCATTCGTGAGGAGTTGAAGCGCGTGGATGGGTTGACGGTCACCATGATGGGTGATTTGAGATATGGGCGCACGGTGCACTCACTCGCCAGGCTGCTGACTTTATATGATGTTAGATTGAATTATGTTTCACCTGATGTGCTCGCCATGCCGCGTGAGATCATGACAGAAATTGAGGAATCCGGAATACCGCAAGCATCGTTCACCAGTCTGGAACCAGTGCTGGCAGAGACGGATGTGTTGTATGTCACCCGGGTTCAAAAAGAGCGCCTTGAGGACCCCAATATACATGAATCCCTGAAAGGTGCTTATGGCGTCACAACCGAAACATTGTTGCGCGCAAAGGACAAAATGATCGTGATGCACCCGCTGCCCCGCGTGTGGGAGATTGAAATGGCTGTGGATGATGATCCCCGGGCGGCTTACTTCAGGCAGATGGAATATGGGCTGTATATCCGTATGGCATTGTTGGCGATGGTACTGGGCAAAGCCTGATTGCTGTGGCTTAGGATGAACTATTTCGTGGTGAAATTGGCATTACAATTAATGCCATCCTGGTTAGGTCGTGAGGTGAATCATGCTTTCATTTTTTGAAAAACTCGATCAGCGTGCAAAATCAATTAATTCATTGCTATGTGTGGGTTTGGACCCGCATCTCGAGGACCTGCCCGAACAGACGGGTGCTGCGGCCAGGGATTTTTGCTTGCGCTTGATAGAGTCCACCCACACTTATGCCCTGGCTTTTAAACCTAACTCGGCATTTTTCGAAGCCCTGGGCGTTGAAGGTTGGGAGGTACTGCACAGTGTGATCCAGGCAGTGCCTGATGACATCCCGGTCATCCTGGATGCGAAACGCGGCGATATCGCCTCAACAGCGCAGGCTTATGCCCACGCTGCTTTCAATGTCTTAGGTGCAGATGCGATCACCCTCAGCCCTTATTTAGGTTACGATTCGCTATCCCCTTTTCTGGAGGACCCTGAAAAGGGCGTGTTCTTATTATGTAAGACCAGCAATCCCGGTTCAGTGGATTTGCAGGACCTGCCTCTTGGAGGACACTACCGGTTGATGATGGTGTATGAGAAGGTTGCCGGTCTGGCAGCGGAGTGGGGTACAGGGAATAATATCGGCCTGGTGGTGGGGGCGACCTTCCCGGATGCGCTGCGTCGGGTGCGTGAGATGGCACCGGATCAATGGCTGCTTGCCCCGGGGCTTGGTGCGCAGGGCGCAGATTTGAACACAGCCATGCAAGCCGGTTTGCGGGAGGATCGGTTGGGGCTGTTGATTAATGTCAGCCGCGGGATTTCCCGCGCGGAGGATCCATCAAAAGCCGCCCGTGACCTGACCTTACGCTTCAGAGAAGCGCAGGAAGCAACCATCCCGCATGCCAAACGCCGCAAAACGCGAGAAGGCCATTTTGAGACCCCGCTGGTTGAGGGGTTGCTTTCAATGGGCTGTGTCCGCTTTGGCGAGTTCACACTCAAGTCGGGGATCGTTTCCCCGATTTATATCGATCTGCGCCGGCTGGTGGCTTTTCCGGGATGGATGAGCCAGGTGGCGGCCGCTTATGTCCGCCTTTTGAAGACATTGAAGTTTGACCGGATTGCCGGGCTGCCCTATGCTGGGCTGCCGATAGCCACAGCCGTCAGCCTGCAGGGGAATTACCCGATGATCTACCCGCGCAAGACTGCCAAATCCTACGGCACTTCGGCTGATATTGAAGGTGTGTTTGAGGCAGGCGAAAGCATTGTTTTGATCGATGACCTGGCTACGACAGGCGGCAGTAAATTTGAGGCGATCGATAAACTGAATGCAGTCGGGCTGGTCGTGCGCGATGTGGTGGTGTTGATCGACCGCGAATCTGGCGCTAAACAAGCTTTGGCGCAGCGCGGCATCCGGATGCACTCGTTGTTTACGCTGACGCAGTTGTTGGATTATTGGGAGGAGACAAATCGCCTTCCCGGTGAGCAAATTATGCGCGTCAGAGAATTTCTAACAACGACTGGAGAAAGCCAGGCTTAGAAATGTTCCGATCGCGCCGTTACCGTTATGATAATGAAGGGGTGGTGCTTGCCATCACCGTTCTGCTCGTGGGGGCAGTGATTGTCCTGACATCCACCTTCACCTTCTGTGTGAGCGGCATTTTTATCATTGGTATGTTTGTGCTCAGCGCAGTGATGATCCGTTCGCATCATAAAGGACTGATGCGGCAGGCGGTTTTGGTGAATGAACTGCAAACCCCCGCGCTTGACGAAGTGGTGGATGAATGTCAGTTGAAGCTTCAACCCGGACCTGTGGATGTTTACCTTGTGGAAAAGAACCAGATGAACGCTTACACTTTTGGCATTGAAACCCCAAAGGTGTTGGTGTTGTATTCACCGCTGCTGAAGGTGATGTCGCCGGGCGAGCTGAAATTTATCATTGGGCACGAAATGGGGCATGTGGCATTGGGGCACACCTGGTTGAACACCATCATTGGCGGCATGGCGGGTATTCCAGCCCCGTTTGGCGCATCGGTGATCCTGTATGCTGCTTTCCGCTGGTGGAGCCGGATGTGTGAATTTTCGGCTGACCGGGCGGGGTTGTTGGCTTGTGGGAATTTGAACCTGGCGGTGTCCGCCCTGGTCAAACTTGTCGCGCCGGAGGTGCGCAGTCAGCGCGATTTTGATCAGGCTATGGCTGCTATCGATAGAGAAGATGATGATGTCAGCAATCGCCTGGCAGAGGTTTTCCAGAGCCACCCGATGCTCATCCGCCGAATCAATCAATTGCGTCAATATGCCGCCACACAGGAATACCAGAACCTGCAAAAGGGCGTCAACGCTAACCTGGGACAATCAATGGATACTGCTAACGCATCTCAGCCGCCATCAGTGGTTACGATTCGACTAACCGAATCTGAACCCAAAGAGCAGATCCCGCCGGAAGAACGCTGGCCCTGGCTTAAGCCGCTGGACCAGACGGATAATCAACAAGACGAAGATTAATCTTCTGATTGCTGAAATAAACGGTCAGGCAATATCCCAAATGGATGATGGCTTTTTGGGAAATAGTGCGTCCAAGAGATGCATGGTCTCATCCTTATCCGTGGTGCAGTCCGTGTAGGCTTGTTTGATCTCTGCCATGTTGCGATGACTAAAAACAAGGTGGAAGAAGGTGAACGGGGGGAAATTAGCAGCGCACCCCTCAATTTCATCGAACCGCAAAGGGTCAATGGTTTCAAGACGGCCTTGATTGAACTTCAGACGGATACCATCCCGATAGAAGCTGATCTTTAATTCTCCCGTGTAATTGACAAATGAACTTTCAGCCAGGCGTGCTTCCAATACCGGCTTGACCAGGTTGAGGAAGGCGGGCAGGTCAGGTACGCGCACATAATAGGTATAGGGTTGGCGTTTACGGGGGAGCAATGTGTCGATCACATCGTAGGCGGGGTGCTGCTCACCCAGCCAGAACCCGAATATCTGCTGCGGCTGGTCCTGTTCCTCCCCCAGGCGCACGCCGGTTTGCCAGAGGAAGCGAATCACGCTGGGTGTAATATCCGTCCAGGCGAATCCTTCGGCAATTTCATACAGGGTCAGCATCATGCTTTTCCCCCATTTATGAGGCGGGATGCCGATGAAACCTGCCGGCTTGCCCGATTGATCTTCGATGATGTAGATCATGCGCCGGTTGATGTTGTATTTCCGCTTCCCGAAAAGTTCATAGCGCCATTGCGCTTCATCCCACACGGCATTGACCATATTGCGTGAAGATCCGCGCTGGTAGGTTTCCATCAAGAAGGGGATATCACCTTCTTCGGCAAGCCGAAAGGTGTAAGGTTCGGTCTCATCTTCTTTTAGTTCGGGGACATGCGCTTCGTAACCCGCCCTGCCGCCGCCCAGGTTGAGGGTCATCTCATATCCGAACTGGCGGTAGTAATAGGGGATGCCGGTGATCACCTGCACCAATTCGCCGCGTTGTTTGCTCCACTCGTGCAGTACGTCGAACTGCTGGCGGATCAAACCTTTGCGGCGGTAATCCTTGTGGGTGCCGACCAGCTCGGGGCGGCCAACCTTGAAGGGGATGCCTTCATAAGCCCAGGTTTGCGATATCAGACAGCAGGCTGACACAATCTTGCCGCTGCTGGTGTCTTCTACGAGGGTGAAATCATCAGGTGTAAATGTTGGCCCCTCACCGCTGAGCAAGTCCAGCGTCCAATCCACCAGTCCGATCTCATCCCATTTGCCTTCACCATGGATTTCCTTGTTGAATCGCGCCACTTCCTGCGCATCTGCTTGTGTCGACCGCCGCAGGATCAAATGCTCGTCAATTTGGCGAATAATTTCCTTGTCCATCCTTGCACCTCTCTGTGTTGTTGGGAACTTACCAAATTGTAATAGATAAATTGCTTGTTTTAGGCATTATACTTAGTAAGGTTTAAGGAGATTGTATGAAATTACGATTCAAGTTGTTCTTTTTCTTTCAATTTTTTTCAAATGGTGTTTTTGGGCCTTTTTTCGCAGTGTTTCTGTCACAAAAAGGGTACACCGGCGCACAAATTGGTTTGATGATTGGCTTGATGCCGATTGTTTCACTGGTGTTTCAACCCCTATGGAGTTATCTGAGTGATGTATTCAACCAGCGGCGGATCTTATTATTGATTGGATCGATGGGTGTAGCGCTGGCTTGTTTTGGTTTCACCTTTGCTGAGACGTTCATCTTTGGGTTTATGTGTTCCTTCTTATTTTCGGTGATGATCGCCCCCATCGGCCCGATCAGCAATGCGATTTTGATTGACTATCTTGAATCTGTTGGAAAGCCCGATGAATTCAGCCTGGTCCGCTTATGGGGGTCGCTGGGGTTTGGTATATCCAGCATCCTGATGGCAGGCTTGTTCCTCAACCAGATCCTGACCTATTTTGCCTGGTTTTTGGTCGGCATCTTTGTTGTTTTGGGGTTGTTAAGCCTACTCCTGCCTGAAAGCGGCAAAGCTTATTCCTATGTGGGCGTTAAGGGTTGGGAAGTGATCACAAAAAACAAGGACTTTGCTATATTTTTGTTAGGCAGTGTGTTTTTTGGCGCCACGCTTGGCATCTGCCTCAACTACCAGACAATCCATCTGCAGTTCTTAGATGCCTCGGATTGGTTGATTGGCGTGATCATATCATTGCAAGCATTGATCGAAATCCCGATGATGCTGGCAGTGCCCTATCTGCTGCGACGTTATTCGAAACGCGGGCTGATTATCCTGGGGGCAATTGTTTTGCCCTTCCGCTGGCTGATTTATATCTTTGTCAAGGACCCCGTTTGGGTGCTCCCCACACAGATATTTAATGGGATCTCTACAGTGAGTTTCCTTGTGATCGCAATTGCCCTGGTGGATCAGTTGGTGCACCCCAAGTGGCGGGCGACGGGGCAGGGATTGTATTCCACGGCAATTTTTGGGATTGGATCTGGCCTGGGGGTATATTTTGGCGGTAACTTGATGGGGGCTTATGGCGTGCGTTCCGTTTGGGTTTTGAGTTTGGTGATGAGTTTGATCGCTTTGGGGTTGTTCCTGCTGGTCTTCCGCCGCATGGACAATGCGGAGAGATCTGCAGAGGGAATCCCTGCCCAATAGACAAAATAATCCCGGTCACCAATCAAATCAGTGACCGGGATTTTACTTATGTGTTTTCTTCTACTTAGTCCAAATTTTCGAGCGTGGTTACCATCTCATCAATTACATCGTAGCCGCCCTGCCAGAATTCGGCAGAGGTCACATCAAAGCCGGCGTTGCTGAGCAATTTCACCGGGGCGATTGAACCGCCAGCGGAGAGGATCTGCATATAGCGGGGTTTGAAGGCGTTGCCTTCTTCTTTAAATTGTTTGTAGAGCGACAGCACCAGCAGTTGACCGAAGGCGTACGCGTAGACATAGAACGGCACGCCATAGAAATGCGGGATCATCACCCATTCCCAGCGGAACTCGTCGGAGATATCCACTGCATCGCCGAATTCGGTTTTGAGGTTTTCAAGATAGGCTTCGGCGATCTCGTTCACCTGTGCACCCTCGGCGATCATATCGTGAGCGGTTTGCTCAAACATGGAGAAATAATTCTGCCTGATGATGGTGGCAAAGGAGTCGTCCATCTGGCGGAAGAGCAGGTCGCGCCGGACGGCTTCGTTAGTTTCCTCAGCGAGGAGTTTGTCGACCAGCATCATTTCGCCAAAGGTAGAGGCGGTTTCAGCTAGGGGCAGACAGGCGTGCTGCGTAAAAGCCGAGTGTTCCTGCGCCATCAGGGAGTGGATGCCGTGACCAAGTTCATGTGCCATGGTTGCCACATCATCTGGGCGTCCCTGGTAGTTCAATAGCACCCAGGGGGTCAGGTCCGGGGAGATGGTGGCGCAGAACGCACCGCTCATCTTGCCCTTGCGCACCTGGCTGTCCACATGGCTGGCATCGAAGATCTGCTGTGCCATTTGTGCAAAGCGGGGATCAAACTCGGTAAAGGATTCCAGGACGATGTCGGCTGCATCGCTGAAGTTGTATTTCTTATCTGATTTTGCCACCGGCGCATAAATGTCATACCGGCGAAGTTTATCCATCCCGATTCGCTTGGCCTTGAGATTGAAGAAGCGGTGGAAGTGCTTGGTGTTTTTGCGGGTCACATCCAGGAGAGTCTCGACAACCTCATCGGGGATGTCGTTGACCAGGTTGCGGACGGAGATGGGCTTTTTGAACCCGCGGATGTTGACGTTTTCATTGCGCCAATCGCGCACGATGGACTGATAGATCTGCCCCAGGATGGGGGCATCGTCTTCATATACCCGGTAGAGGGTTTGATAGGCTCGCTTGCGCAAATCGGGGTCGGGTTCGCGCACCAGCGCCATTAATTCGCCGCGTGTCATTTCTTTTTCTTCGCCAGCGACTTCGATTTTAAAGGTGTAGCGGTTGGTGATCGAATCGTATAACATGTTCAGCGCGTTTACGCCGGTCACGTCTTTGATGTTGACGATCTTCTCTTCGGGCTCGCTGAGGGTGTAGTCCTTCCAATTGCGCATGGCTTCCAGCCAGTAGTGATAATCGCCAGCGGCTTTCAGCAGCCTTTGGGCATTTTCTTCATCCAAAGCTTTCCACCACAGGCTGAAGAAGATGGTCTGGTTGCCCATTTCCGCCTCAAACTGGTTGACGCGGGCGACTTCCGATTGGGCTTTTTGGTCTTGCGTATCGGCGGCGAAGGCAAGCTGCGCAAAGCCATCCAGGCGGCTCATCAAGCGGTAGAACTGCTCATAGGTGGTGATGATCTTGAGGAATAGCTCTTCGCTGATATCCGGTGTCAATTGGTCGCGATATGCCTGGAAGTTCTTGGTCCCTTGCTCAACTTCTTTGTAGGCTGCCTGGTACTTGGGGTCATCAAAGCTCTCAAAAAGATCGGTGAGGCTCCAGGCTGTTTGCTGATAGGTTTTCTTATTTTCCATTGGTTTATTCCTTTTGATTGTTTTCCGGTGTTTGCTTTGGACTCTATGCACCGGTTTGATAAATTATGCTTCACGCATGATTTCTCTCAGGCGGTCGATTTGCTCCCGTCTGTGGGTTTTTGGGTCGTCGTAATACCATAACTTCCAGCCGTTGCTGGGTCCATCTTTGATCATCTTGGCGATTTGGTGGATGGAACCGCGTTTGCCGTTGAAAGAAAGTTTACCATCTGCCAGCACTTTTGCGGTCAGTTCGCCTTCGGCGCCAAAATACAGCAATTGGCCGGGTTCAAGCAAGCCGCTTTCGACCAGATTGCCAAACGGGATGCGTTTAAGACGCCGCGGGTTGGGAGAAACAAAGACGGGCGGATCAAACTCTAACTGAACGACTTCGTTTACCCTGTCCATTGCCAAATCGGCGTACTTTTTATCGATTTCCACGCCAATGAAGTGGCGGTGGAGTTTGCGTGCGACTGCACCTGTGGTGCCTGTGCCAAAGAAGGGGTCCAGCACCACATCGCCCGGGTTGGAACTGGCCATGATGATGCGGTACAGCAGGGCTTCGGGTTTTTGCGTGGGGTGGGCTTTTTCGCCATCGCCATCTTTAAGGCGCTCTTTGCCTGTGCAGAGGGGCAGGTACCAGTCGGACCGCATCTGCAGGTCGTCGTTTAGGCCTTTCATCGCATGGTAGTTGAAGGTGTACCTGGCGCCTTTTTCTTTTTGTACCCACAGCAGAGTTTCATGCGCGTTGGTATAACGCACCCCTCTAAAATTCGGCATAGGATTGGCTTTGACCCACACTACATCATTCAACACCCAAAACTTGAGATCCTGTAAGATTTTCCCGACACGGTAGATGTTGTGGTAAGAGCCGATCACCCACAATGTGCCCGTCGGTTTGAGCACCCTTCTGCAGGCTTCCAGCCACTCGCGGGTGAACTGGTCATACTGGCTAAAGCTGTCGAACTGGTCCCAGTCGTCATCCACCGCATCCACCCGGGTCAGGTTGGGGCGCCACAACTCGCCCTCCAACTGGAGGTTATAAGGCGGGTCGGCAAAGATCAGGTCGACGGCGTTTTCGGGTAAATCCGCTAAAATCTCGCGGCAGTCACCGATCAACACCTGATCGAGGGGGAGTGCGGGGTTCGGCTTGGTCATTGGTGTTCTTATTTTAACGGTTTTTATGCGCTTTGGGGGCTGAGTTTCACCAATCCGGTTTGTAACGCCGGTCAAGGGGAAATAGGCGTTGCCGCGTGCGTTATAATCCTTGTAGTTATTGCCGGTTATTACATATTAGAAATGAGCCTATGACCACTGAAATCGATCTGCGACCGCTGCCCAAACGCTGGGATGTGCATCATAAAATAACGCAGGATGTTGATAAGAACTTAAGGGATTTTCCTCCGCTGTTACGGCAATTGCTCTACAATCGCGGGATTGTAGATGACATCTCCGCTCGCCATTTCATTGATGGAACGGTCGGCTTCCCCACAGACCCTTTTTTGCTAATGGGGATGGACGCCGCGGTAGAAAGAACCCACCAGGCGGTGGTCAATCTTGAAAATATCGTTGTCTACGGAGATTACGACGCCGATGGCGTCACATCCACCGCACTGATGGTGGAGTTTTTCAATGCGCTTGGCGTGACCCCTAGGGTTTATATTCCCAACCGCTACGATGAGGGTTATGGACTGAACGAAGAAGCCATTCATCAACTGGCTGAAGAAGGCGCTAACCTGATCATCACCGTGGACTGCGGCGTGCGCTCTGTAGAAGAAGTGGCGTTAGCCAACCACTTGGGGATGAGCGTGATTGTCACTGATCATCACACCACAGGAGAGGTTTTGCCCCCAGCACTGGCGGTGATCGACCCAAAACAGCCGGGTGACCCCTATCCAGAGAAAATGCTGGCAGGTGTGGGGCTGGCGTATAAATTGGCATGCGCATATTTGGCGCGCTATCCACAGGAGGGGGTGGATGCGGACAGCTGGCTGGACCTGGTTGCCATCGGGACAGTGGCTGACCTTGCCCCGCTCAGGGGAGAAAACCGCATGCTGGTGAAATTGGGGCTGGATAAGTTGCGCCTCGCACCCCGCCAGGGGATTTTCTCATTGGCACAGGTTTCAGGGATTGACCTGACCAAGTGCGACGCCAGCAACATCGGGTTTGGTTTAGGGCCCCGCTTGAATGCGGCTGGACGGCTCGAGTCCGCGCTCACGGCTTTTGAGCTGTTGACCACGCAAGACCTGTTTGAGGCAGGGCGGCTTGCCCAGCAGTTGGATTCTTACAACCAGGAACGCCAGGACATGACCAGCGCGATCCGGACGAAGGCGGCTGAGCAGGTTTTGGGCGAGGACCCTGATGCGGTGTTGTTCTTTGCTGCCGATCCGGACTTTAGTGAGGGTGTGGTGGGTCTGGCGGCATCCAGGTTGACAGAACTGTATTATCGGCCAGCGATCATCGCTCACCAGGGGGAAGAAACAACGGTGGCATCCTGCCGGTCCATACCCGAGTTTCACATCACCGATGCGCTCGATCGATGTGCAGATCTGCTGGTGCGCCACGGGGGGCATGCGGCGGCGGCGGGTTTTACTGTGCGCAATGAGAACCGTGATGCTCTGGTTACGCGGATGCGTGCGATCGCTGAAGAGCAATTGAGAGAATTGGAACTTTTGCCTGTGCTCAAGGTTGATCGTGAGATCAAACTGGAAAAGCTGGCGCCCAGATATATCCCCGAAATCCTTGATGATATTCACCAGCTTGAGCCAACCGGAAGAGGCAACCCGGAGCCAGTATTTGTCTCGCGCAATGTTGAGGTGGCGCATGCCAGAGCTGTCGGCAAAGAAGGATCACATTTGAAACTGAATTTGCGAGCTGGCGGCCGTTTCTATGATGCCATCGCCTTCAGGCAGGGGTATTGGATGGCGGATCTGCCGGAACGGATTGATCTGGCTTATCGCTTCGAAATCAACATATTCAACGGGCGCAGCAGTTTGCAATTGAACGTGAAAGATATCAAAGCAGCAGAATGATGTATGTGATTGAGCTGTTCTAAATCCAACCCAGAATCCCGGCGAAGATAATCATCATCAAAACGTCCACAATAAGAAGGCCGCCAATCACCTGGCGCTGGACTTTTGGCTTCCAATCGTAGCACAAGAAGGATACAACAAAAAACGGGATATAGACTGTGATGAACACCGGGATGGAACCCCACCAGGGATAGATCCAATGGAAAGCGGGTGTTTTGGCGAGGAAGATCTCGATCACTGAAAACAGTGCCGCGTTGGCAACTGCCATGAAAATCCGGTTATTAATCCCCAGTATTTTCAATTTTGGGTCTTCAGGGAGGAGTTTGCTTAGCAACAAACCGGCAATGGCAAACATGAAACTGAGTTCAATGCCGACCCCAACCAGGATCAGGAAACTTGTGCCGGTAGGCACTGTCCACAGGGCATGCCCGCTAAAGTGCTGGATAAGCGCATTCAGGATTTCGAAAAACCAGTGCACCAGGTAGAGGCTCAGCCCAGCGGCGATGCCCTTGAAATTGCCTTTGCTGTATTCATTGGTGTAAACGTAAATGACCAGTGCCAGCAATGTGATCACCACCCAGTTGAAGTTTTCGCCTGTCCGCAAGATTGATAGCGCTTGTTGGGTTAATTCGGGTTGGTTCATGTTTCCTCCGCAAGTTTGTGTGGTATGGGTAGAGGGAATTATAACTCTTTCACTGTGCTCTAAAGCTCGCGATGACAGAATATTGTCATTGCGACGAGTCGCGCAGCGGGAGGAAGCAATCTCATGATTGCTTTTGGCATAACAAACCTCCTGGCTGAACGGAAAAACGAGATCGCCACGCCCCTTCGCTATGCTCAGGGGCTCGCGATGACAGAATGGTGTCATTGCGACGAGCTGCGCTGCAGGAGGAAGCAATCTCATAATGTCTTTTGGTATGACAAATCACATGGCTGAACGGAAAAACGAGATCGCCACGCCCCTTCGCTACGTTCAGGGGCTCGCGATGACAGAATGGTGTCATTGCGACGAGCCGCGCAGCGGGAGGAAGCAATCTCATGATGGCTTTTGGCATGACAAATCACATAACTGGCGGAAACGAGAGATTGCCACACCCTTTCACTGCGTTCAAGGGTTCGCAATGACAAATGTGCTTAGATTCGCTATACTCAGGGGCTCGCGATGACAGGATTCTTTCGTGGGATGACGTATAATAATCCCCATGCTTCTCACCTACATCCTCCAGGCTGCAACGATCGGCTTTTCGGCTGGCATCACACCCGGGCCGCTTCAGGCTGTGTTTCTCTCCTTCGCCATCAAGCACGGCTGGAAGAAAACCCTGCCGGCAGCCTTTGCTCCACTGGTCAGTGACGGGCCGGTTATCCTGCTGGTGATGCTGGTGTTAAACAACCTGCCGCCCGTGTTCATCCGCTTTTTGCAGATTGGCGGGGCGGGGCTGCTGCTTTTCCTGGCGTGGGAATCCTACCAGGCTTTTCGGCACTATCAGGGCGTTGCCGAGGTGCAGGAATCGAGCGGCTGGACGACCCTGCTCAAAGCCACCACGATGAATCTGTTTGCTCCAGGCCCCTGGCTATTCTGGTCGCTGATCAACGGCCCCAATCTGATCGAAGCCTGGGCGGTTTCGCCCTGGTGGGGTGCGGCTTACCTGGTCAGTTTTTATGGTGTTTTCATCCTCAGCAATATTGTCCTGATCTTATTGTTCTCCAGCACTCGGGCAATGGGGGAAAGGGTTCAGCGAGCGCTGCTGCTGGTGTCGGCGGTGGTCTTGGCGGGTTTTGCGTTCTACCAGGCACTGCAAGGCTTCAATGTCATGTAAGCGGTAAGACATCCAAATATGGTAAACTTTGTGAGGTTAATGCACTAACGATCGAGGTGATTCTATGTTCCCTGCAGCACATCCAAAAGTTATTCAAAGTGCCCGAAAAATATTGGCTTATGACCCCATTTTCATTGATACCGAAACCACCGGCTTTTCACCGAAAGATGTGGTGATTGAAATCGGCGTGGTCAGCCTTTCGGGCGAGACGCTGTTCAAGTCCTTCTTCAAGCCCACCATCACGATCCCGCCGGATTCGATTGCGGTGCACGGGATCACAGAGGAAATGGTGGCGGATGCCCCCAGCTGGAAGGATACCTGGGAGGAGTTGCACAAAGTGCTTGAGGGGCGGTTTATTGGGATGTATAACGCGGAATTCGACCTGCGTTTGATGAAACAAACCCATGAACGTTATTGGTTGGATTGGCCGCTGGATGATCAATACTTCTTTTGTGTGATGAACCTGTATGCCGCATTTTATGGCGAGGTCAGCACGCGCAGGCGGGGCTATCGTTTGCATAAACTGGAGGCGGCTGGAGCTGCCTGCGGCATCCCGTTGCCCAACTCGCACCGAGCGGTGGATGATGCCCTGCTGACCGCTGCGCTTTTTAAATACATCGCTGATTACGATAAATCATAATCAATAGGAGAGAAAAATGACGTGGAAATATCCCAAAACACGTGCGGATGACCTGGTTGAAACGCTCCATGGTCAGCAAGTTGCCGACCCCTACCGCTGGATGGAAGACCTTGACAGCATCGAGGTTCAGAACTGGATCAGCGCGCAAAACGAACTGACATTTGATTTTTTGAACCGCTCACCGCTCCGCAAGAAAATTCAAAAGCGGATGACCGAATTGTGGAATTATGAGAAATATTCACCGCCTTATAAGCGTGCCGGGCGCTATTTTTATGCATTCAACGACGGCTTACAAAACCAGGATGTGTTGTATTGGATGGCGGACCTGGACGCAGAACCGCAGGTTTTGATTGACCCCAATACTTTGTCAGAAGATGGAACGGTCGCGTTGAGCGGCGGAGCCGTCAGCCATGATGGGAAGTATTTGGCTTATGGGCTTTCTGAAGCCGGCTCCGATTGGCAGACCTGGCATGTGCGGCGGGTGGATGACGGTGAAGACCTGCCGGACACCATCGAATGGGTCAAGTTTTCAGGTGCCAGCTGGGATGGAGAAAATGCCGGTTTTTATTACAGCCGTTATGACGCCCCGCAGGGTGCGGCGCTCAAGCAGGCGAATTATTTTCATAAACTATATTATCACCATCTTGGCACAGATCAGTCACAGGATCGCCTGGTATATGAAAGGCCGGACCAAAAGGAATGGGGATTTGACGGCAGGGTTACCCATGATGGGCGTTATCTGATCATCAATGTGTGGCACGGCACTGCATCTGAAAATGCCGTATTTTATCTTGATCTAACGAAACAGGATGCCGAGGTTATTGAGCTGCTGCCTGATTTTGATGCGGAGTACCAGTTGGTCGCCAACGACGAGACGCGCTTCTTCTTCAAAACCGATCAAAATGCGCCTCAACACCGGATTATCGCCATCGATATTGAACAACCTGCCCGGGAGCACTGGACGGAGGTCGTGCCTGAAAACCGAGATAAGCTGGAGTTTGTAGATTTTATCGGCGGTCGTTTTGTGGGCACCTATCTGCATCATGCCGCCTATCAGGTGCGCTTCTTTATGATGGACGGCACGCCGGATGGTGACCTGAATTTGCCCGGTTTGGGCACGGTGATCGGCTTTGGCGGAGAACCGGATGACCCTGAAACCTTCTATAAATTTTCCAGTTTCAGCACACCCGGGACGGTTTATCACTTTGATGTGGCAACAAAGATCAGCGATGTTTTTAGAGCGCCCGACCTGGATTTTGAACCCGAAGATTATGTCACGCGTCAGGTCTTTTATGAAAGCAAGGACGGCACCAAAGTGCCGCTATTCATCAGTCACCGTAAAGACCTCGAAATTGCCGGCGATGTGCCGACTTACCTGTATGGCTACGGCGGTTTTAATATCCCTCTGCCCGTGAGCTTCAGCGTGCCGAACCTGGTGTGGATGGAGATGGGCGGGATTTATGCTCAGGCGCATCTGCGCGGGGGCGGTGAGTATGGTCGGGAGTGGCATGAAGCGGGCATGAAGGCCAATAAGCAAAATGTGTTCGATGATTTTATTGCCGCTGCTGAATATCTGATAAGAGAGGATTACACCCGCACTGAAAAGCTGGTGATTGGCGGGCGAAGCAATGGCGGATTGTTGATCGGCGCCTGTATGACACAGCGTCCCGACCTATTTGGCGTATGCCTGCCGAATGTAGGCGTGATGGATATGCTCCGTTTTCATAAATTTACGATCGGCTGGGCATGGGTATCGGATTATGGCTCACCGGATGAACCCGAGGATTTTGATGTGATCAAAGCCTATTCGCCCTATCACAATATCCGAGAGGGTGTGGCTTACCCGCCCACCATGGTGCTGACGGGTGACCATGATGACCGGGTTTTCCCCGCCCACAGCTTCAAGTTTGCGGCAAAGCTGCAGAAGGCACAGGCAGGGGATGCACCTGTATTGATCCGCATTGAGACCCGTGCCGGGCATGGTGCTGGCAAGCCAACGGCGAAGTTGATCGAGGAATTTTCGGACATGTGGACCTTCGCGCTGGCGAATATCGGCTAAAGATTGCGTTGACTGAATGAGATTGCCGCACCCTTTCACAACATTCAAGGGTTTGCAATGACATCGGGTTGTCATTGCGACGAACCGCACAGCGGGAGGAAGCAATCTCAACAGTGATGTCCATTGTCTCCCAAACGCCCTATCAGAAGTGCATTTGAATTTAGATGGCGGAAATGGCTATAATAGCAATGTAAATTAAAGCATCCTTTCTTTGAGATAAAGCATGGGATAAAAGGTGAATTAAATGGTCGAAGACAACAAAGAGATCGATCCATTAGTAAAAGAAGAAAAGAAAAAGCTTGAGGGGTGGATTCGGCTATTGAGGATCTTATTTCGAGGTCTGATCTTGCTGGGCATCGCCTTGCTGATTGTGGCAGTTGTTGTGGTGGTGATCATTCCGCTGTTTGGTTTATGGTTTTTCTCCATCCCTGTCGCTCTGATTATCTTAGGAATCATCCTGGCGTGGCTTGAGTACCGCCTGAATGAACGTGTTAATGCATTGGAATCATGGCATTTGCCCAGAAGGTAAGGTTCATGTTTAGGTGTTGAACTCTTCGGCATTTTCCTTTGCCAGTATATAGGAATTTTTAGAATTTATGTGTATACTTAGTGTGCTATGAATGATGATGATTTAGCAGGTGATAGATATTTTCAAGGTAAATATGGCGTTTTGCCATTTAAAGGGTTGCTGATGATCCTGTAGGATGTAGCGCCCTCTGTTGCTGATGCAGCCAGACCTTCACGATATCTTCACCGTGAAGGTCTTTTTATTTCTTGTTCTGGTTTTATTGTCAGGAGGCAGGTATGGCATTAAAAGAGATCATCAATATGGATGAAGTGCTTGAGCAGATCAGGCTTGAACTTTCCGCAGGGAATTGGGATGCGGTGACCTCGCTTCTCGAAACCTTGAGACGTTCTGACCAGGCTGAAGTTTTTTCGGATCTACCCCCTGAACAGCAGCAGGAAATTCTGCCCTTAATGGACCCTGTCAATTCAGCCGACATTTTAGAAGAACTTGAGGATGAAGAGGTTCTTGAGATCGCTAATCGGATGGAGACTGATCGGCTGGTTGAGATTGTGGATGAGATGGAACCCGATGAGGCGGCTGACCTGTTAGGCGACATCCCCGCTGAGCAGGCTGAAGCGGTTCTGCAGCGAATTGATGAATCAGATGAAGTTCGCAGCCTGCTGGAGCATCCCGATGAGACAGCCGGCGGTGTGATGACGTCAATGGACGTGCACATCCTGGCGGATATGACCGTGGATGAAACCATCCAGCATTTGCGCGGTCTTTCACCTGATTCGGAAACGATCTATTATTTATTTGTCGAAGATAAAGCCGGACATCTGGTCGGGGTTGTTTCGCTGCGTGATCTGGTGGTTGCCAAACCGAGCACGATCATCCGGGATATTATGGATGATGACCCGATATACATCCAGGTGGGTGCGGATCAGGAAGAAGCATCCAGGTTGATGTTCCGTTATGACCTGCTTGCGCTGCCGGTTGTGGATGCAAATAGAAAACTTGTCGGCATGATCACCTATGATGACTTGCTGGATGTCCTGGAAGAAGAGGCAACGGAAGATATCTACCGCCTGGGTGGTGTTCCCAAAGAACAGCCAGCGGATGTGGCGCTTTCCTCGGCAATTAAAACTCGTCTGCCCTGGTTGATCCTGAACCTGGTCACAGCGCTTTTGTCTGCTACGGTGTTGAGCGTATTTGAGGATACGATTGCGCAGGTCGCGGTTTTGGCGGCTTTCTTCCCGATTGTGGCAGGTGTCAGCGGGAGTGCCGCTACGCAAGCGCTGACGGTCACCGTGCGAGGGCTGGCGTTGGGCGATATTGCCCCAAAAGAGGGGTTTAAGACCCTGGGACGGGAATTGTTGTTGGGATTGGTGAATGGCGTGAGCATCGGCATTATCGTTGCCCTTATCGCCTTTGTTTGGAAGGGGACACCCTTGCTGGGCTTGGTGGTTGGCGCCGCAACATTGCTAAATATGGTCTGCGCTGGTCTGGCAGGTGTGGTTGTCCCGATGCTGATGCAAAAACTCAATTTTGACCCGGCACTCGCGTCACCTATCCTGGTGACCACCACGACAGACACCCTGGGATATTTGTTTTATTTGGGTCTGGCAACTTTGTTGATCGCCAGTTTGGTCTAAATGCCTCCAAAGTTGTTAGCGTGATGTTTGTTTGAGGGTTTTATTCAACCCTCTTCCATTGAAATTCGGCAGAAGAAACATTGGCAGCATTCTTAAAAAAGGATGCTGCTTTTTTAACTGCTCTCGCTCTTGACGCTTGGCGAAATCTCAGTATAATCAATATATGAACAAATGCTCATATATTCAAGGATAAGCGATGATGCACGAAACGATCACATTAACACATATAAACCCCGATCTTCTTTCAGAAGAGACGGTGGCTGCCATGGCAGAGATTTACAAAGCGCTGGCAGACCCGACCCGCTTGCGGATTCTGGCTTTGTTGTTTGATGGTGAACGCAGCGTGGGTGACCTGGCAGACCATTTAGCGGTCTCCCAAAGTGCCGTATCGCATCAACTGCGGATATTGCGGGCGATGGATATCGTTCGCTATCACAAAGACGGCCGGGAGGTTTTCTACTCCCTGGCGGACGACCATGTGCGCGAGATCCTTGTCCGCACATTTGAGCATATCCTATACGATTGAGGTTTCTTTATTGGTATGATGGAAAAACAACTGAAAATTACTGGTTTGGATTGTATGGATTGCGCAAAAGGATTGGAATCCTCTGTCGCATCCATGAAAAATGTTAATGATGCAAAGCTCAACTTCTTTGATGGCATGCTGACCGTGCGCGGCGATGTGGATGAGAGTGAGGTTCGAAAACTGATCAGCGCACTGGGATATGGCGTCGATGATCATGATCAAACGAAGTTAGCGCCTGAAAATGAACCCAATGCACTGGTAGGTTTCTGGCGTTACCTGATCCAGCAAGTTGAAACGCAAATGGCTCTGATCGCTGGCGGGATCGTGCTGATTTCGCTGGTTTTGGGTTGGGTTGGCGTTCCAAACTGGGCGGTGGTTAGTTTGCAGATCGGCGCATTGGTGCTGGCTGGTTGGCCGATCGCCCGCAATGGGTTGATGACCCTGTGGATCAACCACACATTTAATATCAACTTCTTGATGACAATTGCCGGGATTGGCGCGGTGGTGATCGGTGAGTATGCCGAGGCAGCCTCGTTGATCTTGCTGTTTGACCTGGCTGAAGCCTTAGAGGGTTTCACCAACGCTCGTGCCCGTGGAGCGCTTTCTGGGTTGGCGGCTTTGGCGTCTTCAAAAGCGGTTAAGCTCGAAAACGGACATGAATCCCTGGTGCCCGTTGAGCACCTCAATATTGGTGATCGGATCCTGGTCCGACCAGGCGACCGGATCCCGCTGGATGGCATCATTCTCGAAGGCCAGAGCGATATCAACCAGGCACCGATTACGGGTGAGAGCCTACCCGTGTGGAAGGACGAGGGCGATGAAGTCTTCAGCGGCACAATCAACGGCAATGGTCAGTTAATTGTAGAGGTCAACCGGCTGGTGGTCGATAGTACCCTCCACCGAATCATTGAAATGGTGACGGAAGCACAGTCCCGCCGCTCGCGCAGTCAAAAATTTATTGAGAAATTTGCGAAATATTACACGCCTGCAATGGTGATTTTTGCAGTACTGATGGCATCGGTTCCACCGCTTTTATTCGGCGAACCGTTCTTCAACACCGCAGACGGGACGCGCGGTTGGCTGCACCGTGCCCTGGTGCTGTTGGTGATCAGCTGCCCATGCGCCCTGGTGATCTCAACGCCGGTCACAATGGTTGCCAGCCTGACCAAAGCCGCTCGGGAGGGTGTCTTATTCAAGGGCGGGATCTTTGTCGAAGCGCTTTCCCGCATCAAGGCATTTGCCTTCGATAAAACCGGCACGCTGACAAAAGGGGAACCAAAAGTGGTGGATTGCCGCAGTTTGGAATGCCATGGAGAAGAGGCCTGCGAAAGTTGCGATGACATGGTGGCGCTGGCTTATGCACTGGAGCGTCACAGCAACCACCCATTGGCACAAGCAATCATCGAAGAAGCAGAATGGCGCGGGGTGACAGACCGCTATGCCCCCGCCCAAAATCTGACCACGCGGGGCGGACTGGGGGTGGAGGGCATCATTGATGGCGAGAAGATGACCATCGGCAGCCGAAGACTATTTGAGGCCGAACATCACATCCCCTCTGAAGTGAATGAATGGGTCGACCAGGCGGAATCCGAGGGCAAAACAGCCATGCTGGTGTGCGATGGTCAACGGGTGCGGGGGTTTATGGCAGTGGCTGATCAGCCCCGGGACGATTCAAAAGCCGTGGTTGAAGCACTCAATGAGATGCACAAGCACACGGTGATGCTGACCGGCGATAATGCTGCCGTTGCTGCGGCGATCGGAAAGTCAGTTGGGATGGAAAATGTCCGGGCGAATTTGCTGCCGGGCGATAAACAGGATGCTGTTATCAGTTTGCGTGATCAATTTGGCGCGGTGGCTATGGTTGGAGATGGGATCAATGACACACCCGCCCTGGCAGCCGCAGATTTAGGGATTGCTGTTGGCGGCAGCGGGCGCGCGCAGGCGATGGCTACGGCCGATGTGGTGCTGATGGCAGCCAACCTTGATAAACTGCCCTTCGCCATCAAGCTTTCGCGTTTTGCCAACCGCCTGATTCGACAGAATATCATCTTCAGCCTGGGCAGCAAGCTGTTGGTGGCTGTAATTGCCTTTTTAGGTTATGCGCCGTTGTGGATGGCGGTTTTAGCGGATATGGGTGTATCTCTGATCGTGACATTGAACGGCATGCGGGCGCTGCGTTTCAAAGAATAAGGGTGCCCCCTGGTAATCGGACGCCATAAATTTGAATCCTATAACAGGCGGTTATGCGAAACCCGAGTCTGATGCATCCATGGTGAGGGTCTCAAGCGCGGGCATACAGACATTCTTGCTGGGATGTTCAGATTGGATGACCTCGAAGGTCACTTGGAGTGGTTGCGGGTAGTGTGCAGCCATCAGGCAAATCTCAGCAACATCTTCACGGCTGATGGTGCCAGACAGCCGGTCACCCTGGTCAACGATCAGCGTGCAGTTACCGCCAGGTGTGTTGAGTAAGCCGCCTGGCCGGATGATGGCATAATCCAAACCGCTTTGTCTTAATACTTCTTCCCCCTTTTTCTTCCAGTCAAGGATCCGGCCAAAACAATTCAATGGGTGGTCTGGGCGGGTGACAGCGATGGACGATATCAGGATAAAGCGCCGAATGCCGTTCGCTTTTGCGACGTGCACCAGGTTCGCCACGCCTTCATAATCGACATGCTTGGGGCAGTTCTTGCCGACCGGGGTGCGTGTACCAATAGCAGAAATGACGGTATCCACTTCGGTCATAGCCGGGGAGAGTGTATTCGGTTCGCGCACATCACTCTGGAAGTAGATAGGTGAATCACCGAATAAAGCTTTCGCTTCAGAAAGGTCACGCACCAGCAGGTGCGGTTTTTTGCCCTGTGCAAGTAATTTCTGGACGATTATTCGACCAGTACGCCCGGTAGCGCCTGCGATAAGAATGTGATTATTCATTTTTTCACCAATAAATACCAATAAAATTGAAAATGCGGTTGATTCTATGTGTTCATCATTTTCAGGATCTCAAGGATTTCTTCGTTTTCCGGAATATCCGACATAGAGGAGGAATAATGTGCATATTGCACGATGCCCTGCTTGTTGATGATGAATTGTGCTGGGATCCGGCCAAATTTTAATAAGTTCACTTCCTGATCGTATTGTTTTGCCACAGTATGATCCGGGTCGGCCAAACCAATGAAGGGTATCTCTTCCTTCTGCCAGAAATCCTCAAAGGCACTTTGGCTATCCGGTCCGACAGCGATCACGGCGGTGTCCTGAGCAGTAAATTTATCAAAGTCCTGGCGCAACTGCGCCATATGCCTGCGGCAGAATGGTCAGGAAAACCCGCGGTTGAAGACAAGATAAACCAGTTTTTCGCCTTTGAAACTTGATAAGGTGATCTCTTCGCCGGATGTATCTTGAAGGGTGAAATCAGGCGGGGCATCGCCCCGGTTGATGCGGTTATTGCTCATTGTTTACCTCCATTAAATTGTCTAAAAACTCATCTATGGCTTGCATAAATTCTATCGAGCATTCTTCCTGCGGCATGTGACCGCAGTTCTCAATGACCACCAGTTGTGCGTTGGGGATGTCTTCTGCCAACCTCAGGCTGTATTCTGTGGGCACAATGCGGTCATCATCCCCGGTGATCACCAGGGTTGGCACCCGAATCTCATCCAGTCGGTCGGCTAACCCGGGGGGTTGGGACGCCCGGGTAAATTCCCACAGAGCGCGATCCCAATTTTCCGCCGTTAAGGGCTTGCGGTAACCCTCGATGATTTCCGGGTTGGCATCGAGCAGTGCGGGATTGTGGTAAGCATTGCGCAAAAATTCGTCACCTCGTCCGCTGCCTAATTGACGTGCAATCAACGATCCGATGTGATCCATCTGCGGGGTCTGTAAGAGCCAGGATAAAATGGCAGAGTCGGGCATGGTTTGATAGATGGCTGCGTCAACCTCAATCAGCGCTGCCACGCGCTCAGGATAAGCCAGGGTAAAAGCGGTCGCCAGGGTGCCGCCAGCGGAATTGCCAATCAGAATCGCTTGTTCAGCGCCCTTTGCATCCAGCAAGCCTGCAAGGATCTTGATGTTGCTTTCCTGTGTGTAGGGGTTTTCTTCCTCCCATGCAAGCGGGCGTTCGGTCAACCCGAATGCTGGCCGGTCATAGGCGATCACCGTGCCGTAGGCTGAAAGCGGTGTCATCACTCTTTCCCAGGAAAAGGTGCTTGCGCCAAACCCATGTAAGAGGATGAACACCGGTTCACCAGAACCTGCTTGTTTATAGTGGACTTCGATGCCGTTGATGGTCACAAATCGGCTATCGGGGTCTGCCAATGCTTTGACCGGCTGGGTGTTCTCCAGGAGCGGCACAGGGATCAAAAAAGGGCCCACCAGGATAACAAACAGGAGTATTCCCAGAACAATGAGTGTAATTTTCCAGCCTTTTTTCATAGATCTCCTGATAGGTTATTGGCTTAGTTCTGCCAGAAATTTAACCATGGCTTCGACGATTTGAGCCTGTTGCGCAGATTTTGAGATCTCAGCCAGGCCGTCACCGTTTTGCTCACCATACCAGCCAAACCCCGCATGGTTGCCACCTGTGATTTCAACAAACGCTGTGTCTGCCGGCAGGCGGGATCGGGAAGCGGCAATCTCATCCAGCGAGGCGATGTTGTCTTTATCCCCATAGATGGAGATAACATTTAGCCCTGATGTTGATAGGTCGGTGCTCTCTGCAGGGTAAGCAGCCCATAGGGCTAACCCAGCAATGCGGGTTGGGTTCTTGATGGCAAATTCCGCGGCCATCGCTCCCCCGAGGGAGTGCCCGCCGACCGCCCAGTATTCGATCTCTGGGAAAGCATCGATCACTTCACCAGCCCGGTTGATGCCTAAAAAGGCGAAGTTGAGCGGCATGGGCACGACCACCACCAGGTAACCCTGCTCAGCGATCTCCCTGGCCTGTGGGGCATAGGCGCGGGCGTCTACCCGCCCGCCGGGATAAAGGATCAACCCCGTGGTGGGGGAATTAACTGCAGGTGCAAAGATCAGCCATTGACCATTAGTTTCAAATTTCACCGTCTCAGTTGAATTAAGGCTGGACAGTGCCTGGGGTTCTGGGGCTGGGGGATTGCTTGCCCATAGCAAAAAGCCAGCCATCCCAAGAAGGAGGACAGCTAACGCACCCAAAGCCAAATATCGCCAAAACTTTTTCATTTAAATCCTTAAATTCTTTAATCTTGTTTCATTATAGGTTCTGTATGAGGTGTAGGGCAAGCCTAAAGGTTTTACAAAGGGTGGTGGCGGTGTTTTTGTCATGTTTAATCATCCAACTGAATCGTGATACAATCTACTCGTAAACAAACTTTTTCGCCCCAATAGTTTTAGGAGGAATGAATCTCTATGGCAAATGAATCGTCGTTTAAGCTCACTTATGCGACCATGTTCAACCCGCCGGAAGAACTGCACACTCACTATGCAGAAGCGATGGACCTGTTAAAGGACAACCTGGGTAAAGAATATCCCATGGTCATCGGCGGTGAAGAACGCTATGCTGAGGAAAAGATCAAAGAATACTCCCCCATTAACACCGAGATGCACCTGGCAACCTTCCAAAAAGGAACTTCAAAGGATGCTGAAGATGCCATCGCTGCTGCCCGGGAGGCTTTTCCCAAATGGTCGCGAATGAACTGGGATGAACGGGTCTATCTCTTGCGCAAAACAGCGGACATCATTGATCAACGGCTGTTTGAAATTGGCGCGGTGGTCACATTGGAGGTTGGCAAGAACCGCATGGAATCCCTGGGGGATGTCGCCGAGATGGCAGAACTGATCCGCTATGCCTGCGACCAGATGGAGGCCAATCAAGGTTTTCGTGTGCCGATGGGCAAAGATCCCTTGCCTGGTTTTGATTCCACCAACACATCTGTGCTCAAACCTTATGGTGTTTGGGTCGTGATCAGCCCCTTCAACTTCCCTGCAGCGCTAACGGGCGGCCCATCCGGCGCAGCCCTGGTGGCTGGCAATACGCTCGTCGTCAAACCCGCTTCCGTTACCATCTGGACAACAGCCCTGCTTGTGGATTGTATGCGCCAGGCTGGCATCCCGGATGGCGTGGTCAATTTCGTCTCTGGCCCGGGTTCTGCGGTCGGGAATGTGCTGGTCGAATCTGAGGATGTAGATGGTCTGACCTTCACCGGCTCTTATGATGTTGGTATGGGCATCTTCCGCAAGTTTGCGCAGGGTGATTATGTCAGGCCGACAATTTTAGAGTTGGGCGGCAAAAATCCCGCGATCGTGTCGAAGAATGCAGATCTCGAAGATGCAGCGATCGGCATCGTGCGCTCGGCTTTCGGGCTGCAAGGGCAGAAGTGCTCAGCCTGCTCACGAGTGTTCGTTGAAGAAGAAATGTATGACAACCTGGTGAAGCGCGTCGTTGAGTTGACTGAAAAGCTCAAGATCGGCGATCCTTCCGAACGCGACACCTATATGGGACCTGTGATTGAAAAAGGTTCGTATCAGGACTTTCAGGATTTCACTGCTGAATTAAAGCAGGCAGGCAAAATCCTCACCGGCGGTGAGGTGATCACCGATGGGGATTATGGCAAAGGGTATTTCTGCCAGCCGACAGTGGCTGTGGATGTGCCGATTGAACATCGCCTGTGGAAGCGCGAGATGTTCCTGCCCATCGTCATGATCCACCCTGTCAAATCTCTGCTAGAAGCCATGGACCTTGCCAACAGCACCCTGTATGGGTTGACGGCAGGATTCTATGGCAACGAAGAAGAAGTCGGATGGTTCTTTGATAACATCAAAGCAGGCGTGGTCTATGCCAACCGTCCGCAGGGAGCAACTACAGGTGCCTGGCCTGGCTTCCAACCCTTTGGCGGCTGGAAAGGTTCTGGCAGCAGCGGAAAGAACGCTGGTGGACATTATTATGTGCAGCTCTATATGCATGAGCAAATTCAGACGCACATCCGCCGAGCCTAATACTGGACTTTGACGACCTTTGAACTTAACAACTGGATGGCAGTTCTAACAACTGCGATCCAGTTGGAAATCCCAATTTTATGATCCGGTATCTACTTTCACGTATTGGCTGTTTGATGTCCCTGGTTGGGGTCATCCTGTTTATTGTTGGGTTTGCTGCCTTTCGCTCGGGGCATTCAGCCTTTGACTATTTGCTGCTTGGCGCCGGGCTTGTACTCTTGGGCTATTTTTTGTGGCACAAACTGCGTGAAAGAAATCGGAAAAGCACGCGCTTTTCTCTCTTCCGCAAAAGAAGCACGGGGGAAGACGATGAACAAAAGGATCAGGACGATGGATGGAACACACGACGATGACAACTAAATTGATTTCATTGCACAACGCAATTAAAAAATATGTTCATGATGGTGATCTGCTATATGCCAGCGGTTTTACGCACCTGATCCCCTTTGCAGCAGGGCATGAGATCATCCGCCAGGGGATTAAG
This sequence comes from Anaerolineaceae bacterium, assembly GCA_016841365.1. GTDB lineage: Bacteria > Chloroflexota > Anaerolineae > Anaerolineales > Anaerolineaceae > Brevifilum. The sequence continues at coordinate 38,933 of JAENZI010000015.1, read as the reverse complement.
GACCTTGTGCTGGCACGGGCAACGCCCGACCTGATCTATGACCAGATGGTGGCTGCCGGGTGCGCCCGCAAGGTGATTTTTTCCTATATCGGCAACCCGGGTGTGGGTTCGCTGCGAATGGTGCGGGCAGGTATTGAGAAGGGCGAGTTGGAGTGGGAGGAATACTCCCACTTCAGTATGATCAGCCGCCTTCAGGCGGGTGCCAGCGGTTTGCCCTTTATGCCCATGAAGCAAACCGGTGCAGCAGACCTGATGAAGCATAACCCCCAATATCAGCAGGTGACCGATCCTTATACCGGTGAATGTGTTATCGTCGTGCCGCCCCTCAAACCTGATGTGGCGATTGTGCATGTGCAGCGGTCGGATGCCCAGGGCAATGCCCATGTGTGGGGCATTCTCGGCGAGCAGCGCTTAGCCGCTTTTGCAGCCCAGCATGTGATCCTGACTGCTGAGGAAATTGTGGATGAGGCTGTCATACGCTCTGACCCAAACCGGACTTTAATCCCCGGACTGGTGGTGGATGCAGTCTGCCATGTGCCCTATTGTGCGCATCCTTCCTACACCCAGGGATATCATGACCGAGACAATGACTTTTACCTGGCATGGGATGAAATCAGCAAAACAGATGAGGGCATCCAGGCGTATCTCAAAGAATGGGTCTATGATCTGCCAGACCGCCAAGCCTATTGGGAAAAGCTGGGGCCAGAAGTGCATCAGCGACTCCACGCAGGTGAACGTCTTTCGGCACCCGTTAACTATGGCGAATATTAAGGATGAGGCATTGAGCATGGAAGAAATCGAATACAACCCGCAAGAATTAATGGTAGTGAATGCTGCCCGGCTTTTGCGGGATGGTGATGTTGTTTTTGTGGGTGTCGGGATCCCAAACCTGGCCTGCAACCTGGCGATGCGGACGCACGCCCCAAATTTACAGATGATCTACGAGGCAGGTGTGATCGGCGCCCAACCAGCACGCTTACCCCTATCCATTGGTGACCCGTCGCTTGTTACCGGAGCGCTTTCGGTGTGCAGCATGTATGATATTTTTACGCTCTATTTGCAGCGCGGCAATGTGGATGTGGGCTTTTTGGGCGGTGCACAGATTGACCAGTTTGGCAATATCAACGCCACGGTGATCGGTGATTATGCGCACCCCAAAGTACGCCTGCCGGGTTCGGGCGGTTCAATGGAGATTGCCGCCTGGGCAAACCGCTGCTATATTATTACGCCGCATCAAAAACGGCGTTTTCCTGCCCGGGTTGATTTTCGCACGTCAATTGGCTTTCTGACTGGGGGGGACGCCCGCGCCAAAACCGGTGTGCGCGGGGGCGGACCTGAAGCAATCGTCACAAACTTGGGACTGATGAAACCCGATGAGACAGGTGAGCTGGTGTTGACAGCGCTGCATCCTGGCATTCAATTTGAACAGGTTCAGGAGAATACGGGTTGGGCTATCCGGCAGGCGCCAAATTGTGAAACAACAGCGCCCCCGAACCCAGAGGAACTGCGCATCTTACGTGAAGAACTTGACCCACAAAGAATCTATATTTAAATCCCCTGCAAACGGGATCAAAATGATGTGGATGGTCGTATGAAACAAGACCTCAATGTTATCGTAACTGTAGACTTTTCAGATGAACAAAAGGCGCTGCTGCGCGCGGTTTCGGATAAGGTGCATCTGCACTTTCTGCCTGTCCAAGATCCCGAAGAAATCCCTGATGAACGCTGGCACAAAGTGGATGTGTTGTATACCCAGGATGTCCTGCCTGATCCGGAAGATGTGCCCCACCTCAAGTGGGTGCAATTGAATAGTGCTGGGGTGGATGTATTGCTTACGCATCCGATATTTGACAAAAATGATGTCCTCTTTACTTCCATGAGCGGGGTGATGGCCAGCCAGGTCGCAGAATATGTTTTGATGGCAATATTAGCGATGGGGCAGAAGCTGCCGAAGATTATGCAACACCAACGTGGGCATCAATGGCCTGAGAGGGGTGAAGTTTGGCAAGGTCTGCTGCCGATTGAACTGCGTCACAGCACTGTAGGGATTTTGGGCTATGGCAGCATCGGACGGCAGGTGGCGCGCTTGCTCAAGCCCTTTGGGACGACAATCCTTGCTGCCAAAAAAGATGTCATGCACCCTGAGGATCAAGGTTATATCCGTGAAGGGATGGGCGACCCGCATGGCGAGATGTTTGACCGCCTATATCCAATCGCCGCCCTGAAACCCATGCTCAAAGAGTGTGATTTTGTTGTTTTAGCCCTGCCGCTGACAGACGCTACACGCCACATTTTGGATGAAACAGCTTTTGAAATAATGAAACCGTCTGCCTATGTGATCAATGTCGGCCGCGGCGGTTTGATCGACCAGGAAGCGCTGATGGATGCCCTCACGTCAAAGAAGATTGCCGGTGCGGTGTCGGATGTTTTTGAGGAAGAACCTCTCCCTGCAGAAAGCCCGTTGTGGGACATGCCAAACGTTATCATTAGTCCGCATATCGCGGGTTATGGCAGCCATCTCAAGGCGGATCTGCTCTCGTTTTTCAAGGAGAACCTGAACCGGTTCCTATCCGATCTTCCGCTGTATAATCTCATCGATCTTGATTCCGGCTATTGAACGATGCCGTCCCCTTTGTTAATCAGTAAAATGAATTTTTCCGTATAAGTTCGGGATTGTGGTCTCGCACAAATGTTCCAATTTAAAGCACAGCATGGTAAAATCAGCACATGGATTTATTTGATCACGCGATGCAAGAGCGGATGCAGCACGAATCACCCCTGGCTGACCGGATGCGCCCCCAAACCCTGGATGAGATCGTAGGGCAAGATCACATCATTGGGGAGGGGCGGTTATTAAGGCGCGCCATTCATGCAGATCGTCTGTTTTCCTCGATCATCCTCTATGGGCCGCCCGGCACAGGCAAAACGACCCTGGCAAGGGTCATCTCTAACCTGACCAAAGCCCACTTCGAAAGTTTATCTGCCGTACTGGCAGGTGTGGGGGATTTGCGCCAGGTGATTGCAGAAGCCACTGAGAGACGCCGGCTATATCAACGGCGCACGATCCTGTTCATTGACGAGGTACATCGCTGGAATAAATCGCAGCAGGATGCGTTGTTGCCGCATGTGGAAACTGGTTTGTTGACCCTGATCGGCGCCACCACCCAGAACCCCTATTTTGACGTGATCAAAGCGTTGGTTTCCCGATCGCGTATCTTTGAATTGAAACCGCTGACAGAAGAAGGTATTCAGAAGATTTTGAAGAACGCCCTGGCGGACCCCGAAAACGGTTATGGCAAGCAGGAGGTTATCCTTGCCCCCGAAGCCATGGCGCACCTGAGCCGGATGGCTGGCGGCGATGCCCGTAATGCGCTCAATGCCCTGGAACTGGCGGTGGAAACGACCCAACCTGATGAAACAGGAAAGGTCTTCATCAGCCTGGATGTGGCGCAGGAGTCTATCCAAAAACGGGCCGTGCTCTACGACAAGAATGATGATGCCCATTACGATACGATCTCGGCTTTCATTAAGTCGGTGCGCGGGTCAGACCCTGACGCTGCGCTTTATTGGCTGGCGAAGATGCTCTACGCGGGAGAGGATCCGCGCTTCATTCTGCGCCGCCTGATCATTCTGGCAGGGGAAGATATCGGTTTGGCTGACCCGATGGGCTTGGTGGTCGCTAATGCGGCAGCCCAGGCTTACGAATATATCGGCTTGCCGGAGGGGATCTTCCCGATCACAGAAGCAACGCTCTATTTAGCGACCGCACCCAAATCGAATTCCGCCTTTGCCTATCATGCCGCCGTGCGGGAGATCGAGGAAAATGGGACTGGCCCGGTGCCGGTACACTTGATGGATAGCAGCCGCGACGCAAAGGGTCTGGGGCATGGGGAGGGATATGTTTATCCGCATGACCATGACGGCCATTGGGCGCCGCAACAATATCTGCCCACAAAGATGGTCGGTCACACGTTTTATCAGCCTTCTGATCAGGGATATGAAGCTGAAGTCGCAGACCGACTCAGCCGATGGCGCGAAGCCCAGGCAAAAGCGCTGGCGGATCTAAAAACTGAAAGTGGGGATGTCTGAGATGGCGATATTCCTGCTGATCAGGCACGCCCAAAATAACTTTGTCGGTAAAAAGCTGGCAGGACGGTTGCCTGACGTTCATCTAAACCAAACCGGCACTGATCAGGCACAGCAGCTTGCGGCGAGGTTGGAGCACCTGCCGATTAAGGCAGTGATTTCGAGCCCCCTGGAGAGGGCGCAAGAAACCGCAGCCCCAATAGCGAGCCTGCACAATCTGCCAGTAGGGGTCATGCCTGAATTTCTGGAAATTGATTACGGGGAATGGCAGGGAAAATCCTTCAAACAGCTCAATCGGAAAAAGCTATGGCAGCAAGTCCAACAGCAACCCAGCAAAGTACGCTTCCCTGGCGGTGAGAGCTTTATTGAAGCGCAGAGTCGCATCTCTCAGGCTTTAATTGCACTGAGCGGAAAATACGACGAGAAAGATCTGATCGCGTGTGTCTCCCACTGTGACCTGATCCGCTTAGCAGTTGCCCATTTCTTAGGAATGCCGCTGGACAGGTTCCAATCGCTGCAGATCGACCCGGCATCTGTAACGGTCTTGCGCATCCATCAGAGCCAGGTTTCTTTCGGGCCGATTAATTACACATCGACATTCCCTGAAATCTCATAAATTGAGATGGAGAGCAAAATATCTGGGGGATTATTTTCCATTTTTCACGATTCATTTATAATAAAGCCAATCACTTCTAAGAAAGGACCCAGTCATCATGGAGCAATACCGCGTTCCCCCAAATACAGATGTGGAATTGAGTAATTATGAAACCTATTACGACGGCGATATTGAGAAGAAGGAGGGCAAGGATCAACTCAAGGAACTTGGCAAGACTTTGCGCGACCTTCAGGAATTGCTGTTTGCCGAACACAAACAAAAGGTGCTGGTGGTTCTGCAAGGGATTGATACCGCTGGAAAAGACAGCACCATCCGCCACGTATTTGGCGATGTGAATCCACAGGGCACGAAAGTGGCGAATTTTAAGGTGCCCACGCAGCGCGAGCTTGACCATGATTACCTGTGGCGGGTGCATCCCCATACACCGGGCAAAGGCGAGATCGTTATTTTCAATCGATCGCACTATGAAGATGTTCTGGTGGTCAGAGTGCATGACCTGGTGCCGAAATCCGTTTGGGAGAAGCGCTATCACCACATCAACGAATTTGAACGTCTTCTGGCGGATGAGGGTACCACCATTCTGAAATTCTTTTTGAATGTCAGCAAGAAGGAGCAAGCGGAGCGTTTTCTGGCGCGTTTAGACCGGCCACATAAACGCTGGAAGTTTAACCCAGATGACCTTGAAGAGCGCAAACATTGGGATGCTTACACTGCAGCATATGAGGATATGCTCAGCCAGACCAGCACGCCATGGGCGCCGTGGTATGTGATCCCCAGTGACCGTAAATGGTATCGTAACCTGACTGTTGCTTCTGTGATTGTCGATACGATTAAAAACCTTGGGATGCAGTTCCCGTCCGAAGTAGATGGGATTGACGCCTACCGTGACAAATTGATTGAGATGATTGGCGACAAGGACGCATAATGGGGGACTCTTCGGGGGATTATTTGCGTTTTGTGGTCGCCGGACGCCTGAACCGGGATTATGTCTTACCGATCTCAGGGCCGCCAAAGGTCAACCAATTGGGCGGCAATCTAACTTATGCCGCTGTTGGGCTTGGGTTGTGGGGAGAGGCGGCCGGATTAGCCGCCAGGGTGGATGGTGAGTTCCCGTTGGGCTGGGTAGACCGATTCAAATCGTTAGGTTTTGACCTCTCAGGGATCAAAGTTGTAAACGAACCAATCGACATGCGCCGGTTTATGGCGCATGCGGATCTTACAACCACCTATTTACAAAACCCGGTCCAGTATTTTGCCGATCGCGGGTTGCCCTTCCCCCCGGAGCTGCTGGGTTACCGCCCCAATATTGCGCAAAGCAGTCGGACAGAGCCGATGCCCTGTTCGCTGCAAATTTCTGACATTCCGGAGCATTATCTTGAGGCAAGCGGGGTTCACATCTGTGCAATTGATTATGTCTCACATGTCATCCTGCCCTCTGTCTTCCGGCAAGGCCTGGCGACGACCATCACACTATCTTCCGACCCGGGGTATATGGTGCCAGCATTCTGGGAGGAGATCCCACCGTTGATTTCAGGGATTACCGCCTTTATCACGACCGAGCAGGAGATTCGGATGCTGTTTCGCGGCCGCGAAACGGACGTGTGGCAAATGACGGAGGCGCTGGCTGGTTTTGGCCCGGAATTTGTTTTGGTCAGAACAGCATCCTGGGGGTATTACTTGTATGACCGAGTCAGCCATCGGCGTTGGGAGATTCCGCGTTACCAATCCCGGGCGGTTGACCCCACCGGTGCGGATGATGCCTTTGCGGGCGGGTTTTTAGCTGGCTATCGTGAAAATTATGACCCATTGGAGGCAGCCATCAAGGGTAGCATTACCGCGTCGTTTGTGTTTGAGGGCAGTAATCCCTTCTATGCCCTTGATGCCCTACCCGAGCTAAAAGAAAGGCGGATGAACGTTTTGCGGGGGCTTGTGCGGGAAATTTGATTTAGTACTTGATTGATTTAGGTTTATTCCCAAAAGAAAATATCTGCCGCAGCCTGGCATGCAAGGCCAGTTTGCGCACCTGGCGCTCGGCGGCTTTTGCGCGTTCTTCATTGATGATGTGATTGCTGTACTGTTCCAATTGATATTCGTTAACAATATCCAGAGCGGGTTGCTCTGCATCTGGAAGGGTGCGGATCAAGGCCTGCGCTCTCTCAATCGGTGTGTCAGATGCTTTGAGAGGCAGACCGATCAATTTTATTGACCAGCTTAATCGCCGATAGGCTCTTTCAGGTGCGGACATTTGGGCTCTCAGACTCCACTGATGCAGCCAACCCGGCACCGGTTTAGCCCTTGAAATCAGGTAGTTTTCAACCAGCACTGGCAGTGGGTCAATTTTGATATCAAAATCCATGGGTCGCAGCAGGATGAACACCAGCGCCAGCAAGGCTGCCCCAAAGATCGCCAGGATCGTCCAGATGATCCGGCTGGTGATGACGGGAATAAACGGATTTTCCGCCTGATCTTCCAGGCTGGATGAGTCACCATCCATCAGAGGGATATCGGGCTGGGGGGTCGGGTCGTTCATTTGCGGGATGTCGTCATCCCCACGGGCAAAGTCTTGTTCATTACCATCTCGGAACCCTGCAGGCAGGATGTAGGCAGGCTGTGAGACGGTCGGTTCAAAGACCACCCAGCCATAATCATTGAAGTAAACCTCAACCCAGGCGTGGCTATCCCGTTTACGCACAGCGTATTGCTCGCTTTCTGGGTCCAGATCTCCCTGCGCATAACCCACTGCCATCCGGGCTGGGATGCCCAGCGTGCGCAGCATCAATACTTCAGCCGTAGCGTAATAATTGCAGAAACCCATTTGCTGCTCAAACAAGAACCACTCGATTGGGTCAGCCCCGGTGGGCGGTGCTGGGATGGTGCGGGCGTATTCGATATTGATGCGCAGGTAGCGGGTGATGGCGCTGGCTTTTTCGTAAGGATGTTCCACGTCCTGTGTGATTTCTACTGCTAATGCGGCGATTTGCTCCGAAAAATCATCCGGTAATTGCAGGTAACGCTCGGTCCAACCGGGGTATTCCGTGGTTGTTTCCAACAGCTCGGCTTCTGTGGGCAGGCGGACTTGCGTCTCAACCTGGTAGGCATCGCCGCTGAACAAAGCCGGGTCTGCAATCAGTGAAATCAGGTCTTGCTCGTTTTCGCCCAGGGGATGTAGAATAGCCTGCGCTGGACGATCTAACCAGGTCGGCAACCCGGGTGAGAGGTAGTTGGCGGTGCGGTCTGCGGAGGTGGTGATGGTGTAGGCAGCGGTTTCTCCGCCTTCCCAGGCAGGGTACGGGATCAAAAATTCCTCCGGAAAAAGCATCGTTTCAGCCAACCCAGGGCTTGAGGACCAGGTAGCACCCTGATAAGTATCATAAGTGCGTGCCCGCCAGTAGTTTCGATAGCCAGGTGGGGGCGGTTGTGTGACCTCAACGGTGAAAACGACCTCTTCGCTGGCAGGGGTGCCGCTGCCCAGGTTCAAGGAATCGCCAAAGAAGCCGAAGTAGGTGGGGTCGGTCTGGTCCACAACAAAAATTCGTGAGAGTTCGTCGGTCAGTTGGTCCCAGGGTTCGGTCAGCGTTTCCCAAAAATCGGAATAGCGTGATGCCTGTGCAGGGGTGACCGGGATAACCCAGGCAAGCACGATCAAGATCAGGGTGATCACCAGCAAGGTTTTATTGAAGTCAGCCCGGGTCTCGCTGGTGGTGGTAATGCCCTCTTGCTGCCATTTCTGCTGGTAGCGCATATACGTCAACCGTCCGAGGATCAGCAGTGCCAGCAGGAAAAAAATCAGGATATAGCGCGTGTTGCGCACCGGGTTGAGATCGTAGTGCCCGATGACCAGCATGCTTACCCCCAACGGGATTAATGAAGGCCAAACCGAACCCTTTCGGATTAGAATGAAAGCTGCAACAAAACCCGTAATCCAAAGCATGGCAGCCATCACCGTCAGGAAGAGGATCGGGTCGGTTATCGTATTGCCATCGGCGACCTGCTCGATCGCAATGCGCAGACGCCACCCAAGGATGTTGAGGATGCGGACTCGCCAGCTAAGACCCCCGTCGAGGGTTGTGCCAAACAGCCATCCGAAGGTGAATGTGCCGAAAATGGCTGCGAATAAGCCGGTAATCCATACTGAAAAGCGGCTGAATCCCACCATCAGCCCTGCCGCGCCAGCAATGAAAGCCAGGTAGACCAGGAGGTACAGATCGCCCGTCCAGTCTGTTGCCCACAGGCGCACACCGACCAGGCTGACAGTTGCCAGAATAAGTACAGCCAGCCAGCTATCCCACCAGCGGTGAAGTCGGGCATTCTTATGCATTAACATCGTATGTTTAGTTTATTCAGAATCGTGGTCAGGGTCAATCATCTTGTCAAAGGGTGATGGATTTTTGTTCCTGCTTGTTTTAGGAGCCGATGATTATTTGGTATTGTATTGTGTACATAAAATGATCTGGGAAATAGATGGTATTCAATGAGATTGCTTCCTCCCGCTGCGCGGCTCGTCGCAATGACAACATTCTGTCATTGCGAACACTTGAACATAGCGAAGGGGTGTGGCAATCTTGCTTTTCTCGTGCTGTCATAAGATTTGTCACTTCAAAAGCAATCATGAGATTGCTTCCTCCCGCTGCGCGGCTCGTCGCAATGACCATATTCTGTCATCGCGAGCCCATGAACGCAGTGAAAGGGTGTGGCGATCTCGTTTTTCCGTGCAGTCAGGAAGATTGTCATACCAAAAGCAATCATGAGATTGCTTCCTCCCGCTGTGCGGCTCGTCGCAATGACAACATTCTGTCATCGCGAGCCCCTGAGCATAGCGAAGTGGCGTGGCGATCTCGTTTTTCTGTATAGTCAGGAAGTTTGTCATACCAAAAGCAATCATGAGATTGCTTCCTCCCGCTGCGCGGCTCGTCGCAATGACCATATTCTGTCATCGCGAGCCCATGAACGCAGTGAAAGGGTGTGGCGATCTCGTTTTTCCGTGCAGTCAGGAAGATTGTCATACCAAAAGCAATCATGAGATTGCTTCCTCCCGCTGTGCGGCTCGTCGCAATGACATCATTCTGTCATTGCGGGGCCTTGAACGCAGTGAAAGGGTGCGGCAATCTCGGTTTTCCCCTGCAGTTAGGATATTTATCTTTTCAACAGAAATAATAAAAACGGCGGCAAAAAGCCGCCGTATGGTCCATATGGACTTTATTTATAAGATTGTTAAATAAATCATTCAGATTTGACGGTTTACAGCCTGTTCACAAACTTGCCGATTTTCTCCAGCGCTTTTTCGATCTTTGCGTAGCTGGTAGCGTAAGAGCAGCGCACAAAGCCCGCGCCCGCGTCGCCAAAGGAGGAACCCGGGACGACTGCCACGTGTTCTTCAGCTAAGAGGCGTTCGGCAAAGGCTTCATCACTGAGGCCGGTGTTGTGGACGCTGGGGAAGACATAAAACGCACCGTGCGGCTCAAAGGTTTCCAAACCCAGTTCATTCAATCCCTGATAGATCAGCTTCCGGCGGCGGTTATAAGCCGCCAGCATCTCCTGCACGTAGGGTTCACCCACTCTCAGCGCTTCAAGCGCTGCATATTGCGAAATGGTGGGTGCGGACATCACCGAATATTGATGGATGCGTACCAGGCCTTTGATCAGGTCTGCCGGACCGGCGGCATACCCGATACGCCAACCGGTCATGGCATAGCTCTTTGAAAAACCGCCTAATAGAATCGTGCGGTCCTTCATGCCCGGTAAAGCCGAAAAACAGACATGATCGAAGTCATACACCAACCGGTCATAGATCTCATCCGATACGATGATCAGGTCGTGCTTCTCAGCCAGGTCTGCAATGGCTTGCAATTTTTCACGTGAAACGACTGCGCCGGTGGGGTTGTTTGGATAACCTAAAAGGATGGCTTTGGTTTTTGGTGTGATTGCCTTTTCGAGCACGGCGGGGTCTGGCTGAAAATCATCTTCCATGGTGGTGTAAACTTCCACCGGTTTACCGCCTGCCAGGCTGACCTCTGCCTGGTAAGAGACAAAGCATGGCGTGGGAATGATGACCTCATCCCCCGGGTCGAGGATGGCCGTGAAAGTCAGGTAGAGCGCTTCGGAGACGCCCACGGTGACGACCACCTCATTCGCAGGGTTGTATTGGACACGATACAGGTCATTCAGGTTCTGTGCGATGGCTTCGCGCAGCTCGAGGATACCGTGATTGGAGGTGTAATGGGTCTCGCCATGCTCTAGTGAGCGGATTCCGGCATCGATGATCGGCTGCGGGGTGGTGAAATCCGGCTCGCCGATTCCCAGTGAAATCACATCCTCCATGGTCGCTGCAATATCAAAGAATTTCCTGATCCCTGAAGGTTTCAGCGCGGTCACGGTTTTGGATAAATAGTTTTTCTGCATTCAGTCTCCTTCTAAGTTTGGTTTTAGGCTCGCTTATTGCGGTGCAGACCCTTTCGGCAGGATCTGCCAGCGCTCTTCCTCAAACAGATAAAACAGGTCAAAGATCACATCCCCGGGCATACAGCGCACCAAAAAATCGATGCCGTGGGGTTCGCGCCTGCGGTGGAGGATATCTATGACGGTGTAATGGGTTCCCTCCCAATCAATGGCACGGGGATGCTCGGGATTTGTGCTGCCGGCGTAGGATTCAACCCTGGCGTTCATTTTTCGATCAGTGAGTCGTCGCCCAGGTAGAATTTCCCGCGTTGCCCTGTGATTGTAACACGATGGCCAATAATCGACCCTTCCAGATGGCAGTCGGTAATGTGCGTTTCGGGTCCGATCACAGAATCTTTAAGGATGCTGCCCGTCACAACTGCGCCTTCACCGATGGAGAGGTTGGGGCCGATGATCGACTGGCTGACCTGGGCGCTGGGGTGAACGCTGACCGGAGGGATGATCACGGTATCTTTGAAGTCTGTTAAGTCAGCGCTGTTGTCTCGGCCGTGTTCAAGCAAGTATTGATTGGTCTCCAGCAGGGCGTCGGTCGTGCCGGCGTCCAACCAGACCTCAACCTGTTCGGTGCGCATGTCGTAGCCCCGCTTGAGCAGGATATTGATCGCATCCGCCAGGTAGTATTCACCGCCCAGGGAGATATCCTGGTTCATTTGTTCGTCAATGGCGGAGATCAGGTCCTCAGCCTCTTTGAAGTAGTAACATCCAACCACAGCCAGGTTATTGCTCACATCCTGTGGCTTTTCAACGAGCTGGGTGACTTTGCCTGTGTCATCAACTTTTGCCACGCCAAACCGGCGCGGGTCGGGCACGGGTTTGACGAATGCGACCCCGTCCTTGGTTTCATTTTTCAGGAAGGAGAAATCATTTTCGATCAGCGTGTCTGAGAATGCCATCAGCATCGGGCCGTGCAGCAGGTCACGCGCCTGCCAAAAGGCATCCGATTGGCCCTTCATCTCGGGCTGGACGGCGTAATCCACATGCCAGTCCGGGTAGTGTTCGGCGATATAGTCCTGGATCTGGTCGCCCATCATCGGTCCAAGGATGAAGACGAACTGAACGGCCTCGAAGTTGGGGACGGTGCGGAACATGTTTAGAACGTGGTCGAGCACGGTCTTGCCCGCCAGAGACACCAGGGGTTTGGGTTTGCTCCAGGTAAGCGGGCGCAAACGGGAGCCAAACCCGGCCATCGGGATGACTATTTTCAGTGGTCTTGACATGGGTTTCTCTCCTTATTAAAGGTTATAAAGGAATTAATTAGAAGCCTGACCTTCTTCGATGCAATGATAAGTATTGTGAGTTTAATGGCATATTTTCCGGTTCACGATAACGATTCGTATTATCCAAAACATAATTGATAAATTTGCTGTTTGTGTGCTTCTTTAAAATTTTATAATCATCGGTTAGGGATATGTAGCCATATTCTAGTAGCGGGTCATGTAAACGGCAAAGACAAACTATATTTTGCAAATCCCCTCTTCCTTCATGGTAGTCTGCCCATCGGGCTAGATGGGCAGCAACGAGTAAATTCTTATCTTTAACATCACATAGTGCACATTGGTGATGATAATTAAAGAGCGTCCAGTACCTCAAACGATTTTGGCCAACTCTTTGACGTCTTAGCGCGATCGTCTCGCTGGTTTCAATGTCTCGAAAGGACAACTTTCTTGCGTAAATTGCAGCATCAAGAGCAGGAATTGTAAACTCTTCATCTTCAATATTTACTTTCTTACCTAAGTAAATGTAATTGCCTTGATTGTCTATAAAGTCAATGAGATTATCGTTTCTCAATTCTTGAAGTATTCGGCTCAATGTCTGAGACGGTGTTTCTCCTTCGCTTTCTGTTTCTCGAACAATCAGATCTAATTCCTGAGAGATAATTTCCTGTCTTGAGAAGAAATAACTATTTTTATGTTTGGTAAGCCGATTAATTCCATCGATGACTGCATCGCGCCATGCTTTCATAATGTGATCCTTGAGTCATTAAAATTTGAAGGCAGAGTCATTGTCAAATTAATACCGGTAATTAATTAATGTGAATCATATATGCCTAATTATAATGGTTAACGGCAGGCTTGGGCGCTGTGAGTGGGTCTTTTCTCTGGGGATCATGATTTAGGCTGAGCCGGAATCTCGAATTTCCACCAAATTATTCTTGACACCGAAAAATATTTATGCTACTATGGGATTGTAAACGCTTACAAGGCTAAAGCGGCTTAGCTTTGCAGTGATTTTAATGGTGCGGGAAAAATCTTTCTATAAATACTCATTATTAATATAAAAAATAAGAATACGATCATTTATTGGCGGAAAACCGGGACTAATCCGGGTTATCTAAAAAAATTTTAAAAGGATTTGTAAACGCTTACATAATTATGAATAAAAAAATGAAGTCTAAGGTGACGATCCATGATGTGGCGGCTGAGGCAGGAGTCTCTTTTGGGACGGTTTCCCGGGTGATCAATAACGATGTGCATGTCAAGAAGGAAACCCGGGAGCGGGTGCTGGATGTTGTGGAGAAACTTAACTATGTTGCCAACCGGCAGGCGCGCAGCCTTGCTGGCGGTAAAACCAACAGTATCGGTGTGCTGGTGCCTGATCTGGGAACCGGCTACATTGGTGAAATCATCCGCGGGATTGATGCGGAATTAAGCCTGGCAGATTTAGACCTGATCTTATACACCACACACCGTACGCCGACCAAAGAGGCCAATTATGTGGCAAATTTGGCCAGCGGCATGGTGGATGGGTTGCTGTTAGTGCTGCCACGCCAGCCGCAGGACTTGGTCAAGACCATGCAGCAGCGCCGGTTCCCGTTTGTGCTGATCGATCATCAGGGCACCGGACAGGACTGCCCTGCCGTGGGCGCGATGAACTGGTCTGGCGGGTACAACGCCACAGAGTACCTGATCTCGCTCGGGCATAAGCGCATTGGGTTTATCACCGGATCGATGGATTTGGGCTGTGCGGTTGACCGTCTGGCAGGGTACCGGTCTGCGCTCAAGACCAATCACATCCTGGAAGATGAGGCACTGATTTATGAGGGAAATTTTGACCAGCCCGATGGTTATGTCGGTGCTTCGGCATTATTAGATTTGACGCACCCACCCACAGCAATCTTCGCTTCTAATGATGTGATGGCGATGGGCGTGATGGACGCTGTGCGTAATCGTGGACTGCGTGTTCCAGAAGACATTTCAGTGGTTGGCTTTGATGATATTCCTCAGGCATCTCTGGTGCGCCCAGCGTTGACCACCATCAATCAGCCCCTTGAAAAGATGGGGCGGGTTGCCACCCAGGTGCTGCTCAGTATGCTGGAGAATCCTGAAAAAGAGACCACTCGCATCGAATTGCCCACACAACTGGTCATTCGAGATTCATGTGGAAAGCCTAAATAAATCAAAGATAGTTCAACAGAAACCGTCAAAAAGGAGGTGATATCGGGAAGAAATAATTGGCTCATGAACATTGGCTTGTGTTTGACTGACGATGAAATTCAAACTTATGAAGGAGAGATCCAAATGTTTAAAAAAATTTTTACCCTGATCAGCCTTGTGTTGATCGCAACGTTTGTTCTCACAGCATGCGGTCCCGCTGCTGAAGAGGTGACCGAACCCCCTGTTGGCGAGGAAGTTGAAGCAGAGGAAGAGGAGGTTGTGATTGAATGGTGGCATATCTCAACTAAAGATCCCGCTCTGTCAGATTGGCAAAAAATGGCTGATGACTTCATGGCAATGCACGAGAATGTGACCATCAATATCACTGTGCTTGAAAATGAAGCCTTTAAGACCAAACTCAATACCGATCTACAATCCGGTTCAGTGCCCGACATCTTCCAAAGCTGGGGTGGCTCTGGTTTGGCAGAGCAGGCTGAAGCTGGCCTTTTGCTGGATATCTCAGAATACTTGGACGCAGATGGTGGCGCATGGCGCAATAGTTTCGCTCCTGGTGCCCTGGCTGTTTTCAGCGTCGATGGCAAAAACTATGGTGTTCCCTGGGATATGGGTATGGTAAGCTGCTGGTACAATAAGGACCTTTTTGATCAAGCGGGCATTGATGCACCACCTGAAACCTGGGAAGAATTCTTAACCGATGTGCAGCTCTTAAAAGATGCTGGAATCACACCAATTGCATTAGGCGAAAAAGATACTTGGACAGGTATGCACATTTGGTCGTATTTGGTAACCCGTATAGGCGGCGAAGCCGCATTTAACGCTGCTGCTTATGGTTCTGGCTCTTTTGCCGATCCAGCCTTTGTTCAAGCCGGTGAGGAACTTATGAGACTCATTGAAATGGAACCGTTCCAACCTGGCTTCTTAGGAGCGACCCATGATGAAATGCAGGCAACCTTCGGTAATGGCGAAGCCGCTATTCTCATTGGCGGACAATGGAGCCCATCTGTTCAAGCTGCAAACAGTGCTGATGGAGTAGGCGTCGCCAACCTGGGTATGTTTAACTTCCCGGCAGTTGAGGGTGGCGCTGGCGTTGTCACGGATGCTATGGGTGGCGGCAATGGATTTGCTGTGGGTAAAGACGCTGAACCTGAAGCTGTTGAGTTTGTGAAATATCTAACCAACGTGGAAAATCAGACTATTATTGCTGCATCTGGCACCGGTATCCCCGTTGTCAATGGCGCTGAGGCTGGTTTGACCGATCCCAACATGCTGCTTGTGCAGCAAGGGTTCGCAGCCGCTGAGTATTTCCAACTCTATTACGATCAGATTTTACCTCCCGTCTTAGCGGGTACTATAAATGATGCAACAGCAAAGCTCTATGCACAAACTGCAACGCCAGAAGAGGTTGCTCAAGAAATCGCGAATGTCGCTGCTGAACAATAAACATCTCTAAATTTGACAGGTGTGAGGAGGGTCTATTAACCTCTCCCACACCTGTCTCATTTCTTAAGTGAATTGGTTCAAACTAATAGTACACTTTATTCTGGACACACTCATTGATTTTCATTGTTGATCCTGAATCATAGATGCCAAGAAAGAAACCGTAATGAGACATCTCAATGCCTCAAAATTGAATTTACAATCAGATAAATCCCCAACACTGAGGCCTCGAAAAAAAGAAACGCTGTTTATTATCCTCTTTCTTTTACCTGCTCTGGTTCTCTTCTTACTCTTTGTGATTTATCCCATTTTCCGTTCAATCTTTTTCAGCACTTTTGATTGGAATGGTTTGGGTCCCGCCACGAACAATATCGGATTGGGAAATTATAAAAAGATCTTCACAGATCAAGTATTCCTGAAATCAATGTTAAATGTTTTCATAATTATTATTCTTTCATTGGGTTTGCAACTGCCGCTCGCATTGATTTTGTCCGTTTTAGTTGGCCGCGACCTTCCTGGACGCAACCTGTTTAGAACGATGTTCTTTTTGCCTTATGTCATCTCTGAAGTCAATACAGCCATCATGTGGACGCTGCTTTTTAATGCCAATCCTGATCGGGGATTGCTCAATGCAGTCATCGTGCTGCTTGGTTTTAACCCGATCGGCTGGTTGGCGGACTCGAAAATAGTCCTTATGTCAGTGTTCTTTGTCTTGACATGGAAATATTTTGGATTTCACATGCTATTATTCCTAACCGGCATACAAAACATTCCCTTAGAACTTGAAGAGGCTGCACGGATTGACGGTGCAAATGGTTTTCAGAATTTTTTCTTTATTATCCTGCCGCTCTTGAGCAGAACCATCAGAACGTCAGTCTACATGTCCGTTCTGGGTTCAATACAGCAATTTACCATTATCTGGGTGATGACGGGTGGTGGCCCTGTTAACGCCAGTGAAACGATGGCGACCTATATGTACCGATACGGTATTGTCAGGCATCAACTTGGTTATGGGTCTGCTGTCGCCATTATTATGTTCCTTTTCTGCCTGATTTTCTCGCTTCTATATCAGAGATTGACCCGTAAACCAGATTATCTTACGGGCCTTTAGAAAGGATATTGGTATGAAAAGAACCGTCATTTCATCCTACTCAACCAGGAAAGCATTAATTAGGTTTTTCCAGTATCTCGTGTTGATTATTGCCACGATACTTATCTTCGTGCCTATTGTGATTCTTCTCTTTGGCAGCCTAAAAACCACCGGGCAAATGTACTCTGAGCCCTATACCATTCCTAATCCCCCACATTGGGATAACATCATCAGCATTATCACTTCTCCCACGTTTTGGAACCTGATGAAGAACAGCATCTTTGTAACGATCATTACCACGACGGGTGCCGTCATGATAAGTGCCATGGTCTCCTTTGTCCTTGCCCGTTTGCGGTTTCGCGGGAAGAATTTTGTGTTCAACCTGTTCACCATTGGGATGATGTTCCCGATCAATGTCGCCATCCTGCCGGTGTATCTTGTTTTGATTCAACTTGATAAATTGGGTTTTAACTTGGTTGACAGCCTGACGGGTGTCATCATGGTGCAGATTGCTTTCCAGTTGTCCGGAAATATCATGATCCTGAGCAGCTTTTTTACGTCCGTGCCAACCGAGATTCAAGACTCCGCCTATATTGATGGTTGTTCGAACTTTGATTTCTTTTGGCGTATCATGCTCCCATTGGTAAAGCCAGCTCTGGCTGCTGTTGCTTCTCTGATTATCATTGCCAGCTGGAATGATCTGCTTGTTCCGCTTATTGTTCTGAATTCCAATGAACTTTGGACACTTCCCTTGGGAACGATGCAGTTCCAGGGACAATGGAGCCAGGATCTGGCATTGATCTCTGCCTTTGTGACTCTATCCGCAATCCCAACGGTCATATTCTACTTCTTCGCAGAGAAGCAAATCGTTTCTGGTATAACCGCAGGCTCGGTCAAAGGATAGACTGCGATTATTATTTAATTCACAGGTCGTCTTTACTGATTAAATGATTAGGTTAGTGATTTTTGAAGGGTAAAATTTTACAAGAATCGCGAAATGATAGAATAGTTTTATTACATTAGATTCATCTCAATTAACTATTGAAAAGGAAACTGCTAATGAACAACTATACGCCTCGCCCTGAACACAAATTTACATTCGGCTTGTGGACGGTTGGTAACACCGGCCGGGATCCGTTTGGCGCACCAGTCAGAGAAGCAAAGACACCTGCCGAATTGGTTTATCTGCTGGCAGATGCTGGCGCTTACGGTGTCAATTTCCATGATAATGACCTGATTCCGATCGACGCTTCACCTTCAGAGGCAGACGCGATCAAGAAAAGCTTCAGAAAAGCGCTGGAAGATACCGGCTTGAAGGTGCCGATGGCGACCACCAACTTGTTTTACGATCCAGCTTTTAAAGATGGCGCATTTACCGCAAACGACCCAAAAGTGCGCGCTTACGCGATTCAGAAGACACTTAAAGCCATTGATTTAGGGGTTGAATTTGGCGCAAAAGTGTATGTCTTCTGGGGCGGGCGCGAGGGCACTGAGACAGACTCCAGCAAGAGTGCGGTGGATGCCATCAAACGCAACCGTGAGGCGATGAACTTCTTCTGTGAGTATGCCCTTGACCAGGGCTACGACCTGAAATTTGCCCTTGAAGCAAAGCCAAACGAACCCCGCGGCGACCTTTATAACCCCACGACAGGGCATATGTTAGCCTTTATTGAAACGCTCGATCATCCAGAGATGGTGGGCGTCAACCCTGAGGTCGCGCATGAGCACATGGCAGGCATTAACTTCATGCACGGCGTTGCTCAGGCATGGGAGGCAGGAAAGTTGTTCCATATCGATTTAAATGATCAATACCCGGGACGGTATGACCAGGATTTGCGTTTTGGTTCACGTGATATTAAAGCTGCTTTCTACCTGGTGAAATTCTTAGAGGATGTTAATTATCAGGGGATGCGCCATTATGATGCCCATGCTTACCGCACCGAAGACTATGACGGCGTGAAGGATTTTGCGGTTGGCTGTATGCGCACTTATCTGATCCTCAAAGAAAAGGCAGAAAAATTCAATCAGGATACGGAGATTCAGGCACTGCTTAAAGAAATTAATGCCGATGATGGATCGATGGATCAATATTTTGGGAAGTATTCTGCTGAAAAAGCAGCATCTCTGAAAAATGCTGAATTTGATCGAGTGGTGTTAGGCAAGCGCCGGCTCCCGTATGAACGGCTTGACCAGTTAACGATTGAATTGTTGCTGGGTTTGGGCTAACTTGTTTTGCAGCATCATTTTCCAGCCAGGAAGTTAGGAATGTACTCTTTTATTGAAGAGATGAGAGAAAACCATGTCAGACTCTAACCAAAAACGTGCAGCAGCACTAACCGCCAAGATGACTCTGGACGAAAAAATCGCCCAGATTGGCTCTTTTTGGATTTATGAAATTCAATCGGATGGTGTATTGGATTGGGAAAAGGCGCAACACAGGCTCAGGCATGGGATTGGCCAGGTCACCCGGGTAGGCGGTGCTTCAACCCTGGACCCCGTCAGGGCAGCAAAAACTGCCAATCAATTACAGAGGTTCTTGATCGAGCAAACCCGCCTGGGCATCCCCGCCATACTTCATGAGGAATGCTGTTTGGGTGCGATGGTGTTGGGCGGCACGATGTATCCGCAGATGTTAGGTTTGGCGAGCACCTTTCAGCCCGACCTGGCGGAACAGATGGCAAATGAGATCAGGCGTCAGTTGATGGCCATTGGTGCTCGGCAGGGCTTGGGGCCGGTTTTGGATGTTGCTGCAGACCCCCGCTGGGGAAGAGTAGAAGAAACCTTTGGTGAAGACCCGCTGCTGGTCAGTCATTTTGGTTCTGCCTTTATCCGTGGTTTGCAATCATCTAACCTGGCAAAAGGCGTCATTGCTACTGGTAAACACTTCGTTGGCCATAGCCTTTCTCAGGGTGGGATGAATTGTGCACCCGTTCATATCGGTATGCGTGAGATCTATGAAATTTTACTTGCGCCGTTTCAGGCTGCTATCCGTGATGCCAATTTAGCCTCAGTGATGAATGCTTACCCTGAGATAGATGGCGAGGTGGTTGGCGCCTCAAAACGCATCCTGACGGAATTGTTGAGGCAAGAGCTTGGTTTTGAAGGGCTTGTGGCTTCAGATTACGAAACCGTGATCATGTTGAATAATTTCCACTTTATTGCTGAGGATTATTCAGATGCCGCTGCGAAAGCTTTACAGGCAGGGATTGATGTAGAACTCCCCACCAGCGAAGGTTATGCTGACCCGCTTAAAATGGCCTTGGAACAAGGGAAAATCAATATTGAAGATATTGACCGTGCAGTGTCTCGTCACCTGCAGGCAAAATTTGATTTGGGGTTATTTGACAACCCTTATGTAGATGAAGAAAGCGTGATTGAGGTTTTTGAGACTGCCGACCAGCGCCGGTTGGCACGGGAGATCGCTGCTAAGAGCATGGTGTTGCTGAAGAATAACGGCGTCTTGCCGCTCGAAAGGCGTGGTGGGACGATTGCCGTGATTGGCCCCAATGCAGATTGTGAGCGTGGCTTGCTGGGCGATTATTCTTACCAGGCGATGAGCGAGCTGGTTAAGTTTCAATCGCCTCCGAACCATTCTTTTATCCCGGGTGAACTTGAGCAGATGTCGCAGCATGAAATTCGCATTGTCTCCATTTTGGAAGGCATACGTGAAGCTGTCTCAACAGAAGCCAGGGTACTGTATGCCAGGGGTTGTGACCATCAAGGGGCAGATACCTCTGGGATTGCACAGGCCGTTGAGGTCGCAAAGCAGGCTGATGTGATCATGCTGGCACTGGGCGATTGTTCGGGGCTGGTGCCTGCCTGCACCACGGGTGAAACTCGAGACAGCTCTGACCTGAAGCTTCCGGGCGTGCAGGAGCAGCTTGCACAGGCAATCCTTGCCACAGGCAAACCCGTGGTCTTGGTGTTGGTCAATGGCCGCCCTTATGCCATCCCCGAGCTGGCTGAACAGGTTGATGCCATATTGGAAGCCTGGCTGCCAGGTGAAGAAGGCGGGCATGCCGTGGCGGATGTGATCTTCGGGGAATTTAACCCGGGTGGCAAATTGCCGGTGACCTTCCCGCGTTCAGTCGGGCAGTTGCCGCTTGTGTATCGCGCAAAACCTTCTGGCCAGAAATCCCACTGGTATGGTGATTATGTCTCTGGGGAGCCATCACCCTTGTTCCCCTTCGGGCATGGACTCAGTTATACGTCTTTCGCTTACGATAATCTGCGTATTACGCCTGAAAGCGCTGCTGCAGGTGAAGTGATATCAATCTCGTGTGAGATTACAAACACAGGTGATGTGCGTGGAGAAGAGGTGGCTCAACTTTACACCCGCGATGTGTTTGCGTCTTCACCGCGTCCAGTCAAAGTACTGGCCGGTTACCAGCGTCTATCTTTGGAACCCGGAGAAAAACGCCAGATGACTTTCCAGATGCAGGTCAACCAGTGCGCCTTTTATGACCGAGATCTAAACCTGATTTTGGAACCTGGCACGATCCGGGTGATGGTAGGGAGTTCATCGGAAGATATCCGCCTGAACGGTGAATTTGAAATCACTGGCGACCGAAAAGTGAAGGTCAATCAACGGGTGCTGCATTGCCCTGTGCGATTGGATTAGTTCGTAAATAACGCAAAGAGGTGAGCATGTACTTCCTTGGCATAGATATTTCAACAACCAGCAGCAAAGCGCTGCTGATCGACGGACAGGGTGAGATTACGGGGGTTGCTTCTACGCCGCATACGATCCAATCGCCATACCCATTATGGTCAGAGCAAGACCCGCAAGAATGGTGGCAGGCGATTACGGACAGCATCCGAAAAGTGATCGCACAAACCAATGTGGATAGTGCGTCGATTGCTGCCATCGGCCTGACGGGGCAAATGCACGGCCTGGTTCTGCTGGATGAGGCGGGGGAGGTTCTGCGCTCGGCGATTTTATGGAATGACCAGCGCACGCAAGCGCAGTGCGATCAAATTCATCAACAGATCGGCAAGCAGGCTTTTCTGCAGATCACGGGCAACCTGAGCCTGACCGGTTTCACCGCCTCCAAGATCTTGTGGGTCAGAGAACACGAACCCGAGGTCTTCAAACGCGTGAAGCACATTTTGCTTCCCAAGGACTATATTCGCTATCGGCTTTCGGGCGGCTTCGCCATGGATAAGGCGGGGGGATCGGGCACAGTGTTATTTGACTTGGCAGCACGCGATTGGTCAAATGAACTGTTGGAAGATCTACAAATTGATCTTGCCTGGTTACCGTCCACTTTTGAAGGACCAAAATTCACTGGCGTGGTCTCAGATTCGGCTGCAGGGGCAACCGGATTGAAACCAGGCACACCTATCGTTGCCGGGGGTGGTGACCAGGCAGCCCAGGCTGTGGGTGTCGGCGCTGTAGAGCCCGGGATTGTTGGTCTGACAGTTGGCACCAGCGGCGTAGTGTTTGCCCCGACATCTTCCGCGTTGATCGAACCTGAAGGCAGGCTGCATGCTTTTTGCCATGTGGTGCCCGGGGTGTGGCACTTTATGGGCGTGATGCTTTCAGCAGCGGGAAGCCTGCAGTGGTATCGTGATAAACTGGCGCATGAAATGGATTTTGATACCTTACTTGAAGAGGCCAAAAGCGCCCCGGTTGGTTCCGAGGGGTTGCAGTTTTTGCCCTACCTGAGTGGTGAACGCACGCCCTATCCAGATCCGCTGGCAAGGGCAGGATGGATTGGTTTGGCTGCCCGGCATGGACGGGCGCACATGACACGCGCCCTCTTGGAGGGGGTGTCCTATGCGTTCCGTGATATCTTTTCGTTGATCCAGGAGTCGGGATTGCGGGAAATCCACCAGGTGAGAGTCTCCGGCGGCGGGATGAAAAATGCCTTTTGGCGCCAGATGCTTTCCTCAGTTCTCGGAAATGATCTGGTCACCGTGAACACCACCGAGGGAGCGGCATTTGGGGCGGCAATATTGGCTGGTGTGGGTGCGGGGAATTGGGGTGATGTGCCCTCCGCCTGCCAGGCAGCGATAAAGATCACAGGAACGACTGTGCCGGATGAACGGGAGCACGAGATTTATCAGCAAGCCTACCCAATATATAAGGCTTTATATCCGGCTTTACGACCAAGTTTCAGGATGATGAACGATCTGACGGAGAAGACATTTTAGGCGGGCAAATTTGTTCTTCGCTCAGGCAGTCACGCAGTTGATGTGCCAGTGTGCTGAATTCAGGCAGATAGCGCATTTCTGGTGTGCGCGGGCGGGGCAATCCTACGTTTAA
The DNA here is from genome assembly GCA_016841365.1 of Anaerolineaceae bacterium. Classification (GTDB taxonomy): domain Bacteria; phylum Chloroflexota; class Anaerolineae; order Anaerolineales; family Anaerolineaceae; genus Brevifilum. The sequence goes on along the minus strand of JAENZI010000015.1, from coordinate 15,585 downwards.
CACCTGTTTGATCTGCCCCGGGCGGGAAGAGAGCACCAGCACCCGATCGGAAAGGTAAATCGCTTCGGAGATCGAATGGGTCACCATCAGCACGGTTTTTCGCCGCGCCTGCCAGATATGGAGCAGTTCGTCCCCCATGCGCTCCCGAGTTAATGCATCCAGAGAGCCAAATGGTTCATCGAGTAAGAGCAGGTCAGGGTCCTGGATCAGGGAACGGGCAATTGCCACACGCTGTGCCATGCCGCCGGAAAGGTCGTGCGGATAGGCATTTTCAAAGCCGCTCAAGCCAACCAGGTCAATTAACTCCTGGGCGCGGGTTTGAATGATGTCATCGGGCCGATCTTCCAATTCAAGGGGGAGTTTGACGTTTTCGATCACTCGCCGCCAGGGCATCAGGTTTGCCTTCTGAAAGACCAACCCTACGTGGGATTGATGGTCATTAAATTTCACTTTGCCGCTGGTAGGCTCGACCAACCCTGCTATCACCCGCAGGATGGTGGACTTGCCGCTGCCTGAGGGCCCGATCAGGCACACGAATTCATTGGGCATAAGCTCAAAGGATAAGTCGTTAAGCGCATGCACCACCCCGCTGGCATCACTAAAAATGACTTCGAGGTTTTGAAGCCTCAGGGCTGCATCAAGGGAGGAATTCATTGGTAAATGCCTCGTTCAATTCCAGTGGTTCTGTTATTAAGCCCATATCGAGCAGTACCTGCTGCATATTGATCCATCCAGCAGGCTCGCTGTATCCCAGGGGGTCGGTTTGCCAGAGTTTGATGGATTCACGCAAAATTTCCTGCTGCAGATCAATATCTGCATCTTCCAAATTTTCAATATAATTTTTGCTGATTTCATAAGCCTCATCGGGGTCGTTGACGGCATCCTGGAGGCCTTTTAATAATGCTTCCACAAATGCTTCCACCCGCTCGGGGTGATTTTCAATCGTCTCCTCGTTGGTGACAATCCCGTTTGAGACCAACGCCATATAATCCGCCACGCTGACCACATTGACCTTATATCCCTGAGAGCGCAACACGACGGGTTCATTGGCGAGGTAGATCACTGCGGCATCCACCTGTTCCGTCACCAGGGCTTCAACCTGGTTGAAGCCAATCGAAAGCAGGTCGACATCCTCTTCAGATAATCCGCCTGCGTTCAGTAAGGCGATGAAGCCAATATAGCTGGCGCCATAAAGACCCGGGATACCAATCGAATTGCCTGCCAGATTTTCCGGCACCTGTATGCGGTGTTCTTCCAGCGACACCACGCCCACCGGGTAGTCCCCATACCAGGCTGCCACATAGACCACTGGCAGTCCCTGACCTCGGGCTAACAGGACCTGTTCGCCGCTGGCGATGGCGAAGGTTTGCTCGCCGGCACCAATCAGCGCCACTGCGTCAGTTTCATCGCCATATTCAAGGTTGACATCGAAACCAGCCTCTCTGAAATAGCCCTTTTCAAGGGCAACATAAACTGGTGCGAATTGGATGTTAGGAATGTAACCCATTGTAAAACGGGTGGGGATCAGTTCAGTTGGTCGTGGTTGACTGGTCTCCTTGCATCCACTCACGCCAATGCTCAAGGTGAGGATCAAAAAAACCAATAGAAGGAATCGTTTGTCTGCCATCAATAGTTCTCCTTAAAATAAAACCTCATAAAGCCTTTTGCCGCCATGACTGCCAGGATAAAACGCGGGTTTCAATCAATAAGACAATGCTGTATAAAGATATTGCAATCACAGCCAGGGTGATCACAGCAACAAACACCAGGGCAGTGTCATACTGGCCGCGCCCGACGTTGATCAGGAATCCCAGTCCCCGATCGGCGCCGACCAGCTCGCCGACGACAGCACCGATCACTGAAAGTGTCGCCCCAACCCGCAAACCGCCTAAAAAGATGGGCAGCGCTGCAGGGACTTCGAGCTTCCAGAAGGTTTGGGCAGGCGTGGCGCGCAAAGAATGCATCAGGTCGCGCAGGTCTTGTGGCACCTCTCGAATGCCCACAACGGTGTTGATCAGAACAGGGAAGAAGACCGTCAGGCTGCAGATCAGAACTTTGGATATGATGCCCGGGCCAAACCAGATCACCAGCAGGGGGGCGATGGCGACGATTGGGATGGATTGGCTGGCAACCAGGTAGGGGCCGATGATCTTTTCCAGCGCAGGGGATTTTGCAAGCAGGTAGCCGAGGATGGTGCCCGCCAAACCGCCGAAAAATAACCCCGCTAATACTTCAGAAAGGGTTGCCAGCGCATGACGCAGGAGCTGCCCATCAGACATGGATAATAGAAATCGCCGCCAAACCAACCCCGGCCCAGGGAGGATGAACGCGGGCAGGTCAAGCCATTTAGCCACCAGATGCCATACCAAGAGCCCCAGGCTCATAGATAGGGCAAGCGTTCCCAACCGTTTGATCGGCTGTTTTTTTTGTTGGTTTGCTGCGGGTTGTACCTTGGACATAAAAAATACCCCGGTAAATTTCGGGGCAGAAATACGCATCGCATGATGCGAACACCTTCTTTCATTCGGACTTTAACCGCCGGCAACGGCATCTCACCGTTTCATGCGCAATATTTTGCGCTCGTGGGCTGCCCCATGGCTGGGGAATACCACCGGTCGGGAATTGGGACGAAGTCCCTCACCCTGCCCCGAAGGTCATTGAATTGAATCTGATAAAAGTATATCCGTTCAGGGAATGCCTGTCAATGAAATTTGGAGGTGGCTGCAAAAGTTTTTGGTAAGACGCAGTTCAGTTCAATTAGGCAGATGTGTGATTTCAGCTTCTTTCAATTTCGCCATGCCATAATGCCTGCATCTCGCTGCTGGATTGTAGTAGATCGTCCAGCCTGCCAACAGCCTCGATCTGCCCTTCTTTAAGCACGATGATTTGGTCTGCACGCTTCAGTGCCGGCCGGCGGTGGCTAACGACCAGGCAGGTCGTGCCGCTCTGGTGCGCAAAAATGCGGTCCCATAGGGTGTTTTCAGTTTCGACATCCAGCGCGCTGGAGATATCATCGAATACCAGCAGGGATGGCTGACGCACAAACATGCGTGCCGCCGCAGTCCGTTGACGCTGGCCGCCCGAAAGCTTGACGCCTTTTGCGCCGATCTGTGCTGACAGCCCGCCCGGGATTTCTGCCAGGTCGTTTTCCAATACGGCCATTTCGACCGCACCTTGCAGGTCAACCTCGGTTTCGGGGTAGCCCAGCAGAATATTCTCGCGCAGGCTTTGGCTGAACAGGAGCGGCACCTGCGGGGTATAGGCGCTGCGGGGCGGTACAAAGAACTCTCCGGGATGGTCGACACGAGTGCCGTTCCAGAAGATCTCGCCAGTTTGTGCCGGCAGTAACCCCAATAGGGCTTGCAGCAGGGTGCTTTTCCCAGAGCCAACCCGCCCGGTGATCACGGTAAATGAGCCCTGGTTCAGGTGCAGGTCAATGTCCGTAATTCCCCTGCCCGTATCCGGGTAAAGGTAGGTCAGATTGTGGACTTCAAGCGAGTGAAGAGCATCTTCGGGCGTTCGTTCGATCAGCGGCACTTCCGGCAGATCCTTACCGATGTAAACCGGGGCATACGCCACCAATTTTTCGGCTGGCGTGCCCTGAAGCAGGTGCACCATCCGGTCGATGGAAACGCCCAGGCGCTTGAACCAGGCGATCTTGTCACCGATGATGGCAGAAAAGTCCGTCACCCACGAAAGGTAGTAGACGAACAGCGCCAGATCACCCACTGAAAAATTCCCGGCCTGCATGGCAGATCCAGAGGTCAGCAGGATCAGACCGGTAAACAGATTGGCTGTGTTGCGGAAGGCCGAATCAAGCACCTGTGTGAATAAAACATCTTTGAGGGAGGCTTTCCGCCGTTCTTCGTTGATTTCTCGTAAATAGGAAAGCGTGCGTTCTTCTGCCCCAGCCACCTTAACAGCCTGAACGGCACCGAATAGCTCACCGACAAAGTCGGTCACTTTGCCGGTGGCTTTGCGACTGGCACGTCTGAATTCGGTGATTTTGTTGTTGGCAAAATTAGCGATGAAGATCACTATCGCCAGTGGGATAAACACAACCAGGGTGATTTGAACATTGATGCGCAGCATGACGATCAATGCAACCACAGCAAAGAAGCCAAACCCGAACACGATCAGCATTTCAGACATAAACCAGGCGACTTCCTGGGCGTCATCGCGAAAACGGCTGACGGCTTCACCAGGTGATTCAGGCACGGCGCGTGCACCCGGCCTGCGCAGGATGGTATCGAAGATGTTGCGGCGCAGTAACGCTGTGACATTGTATTGGAATGTGAAATACAGCAAGACGTCCGTAAAGAATGCTGCGCCGCGGCCGATGGCAATCGCCACCAGGAATGCCGCCAGGGTCCACAATGTGAAACCGGCTTGGGCTTCGCCAGTGAGCTGGTTGAAGATCGCCTGGATGACAAACCCGCTTAACTGCGGGAAAACGCCAAAGATTAGGATCTCCATCAAGCCAAAAGCGCCATATACCCAGGGCTTATACTTGGTGAGCTGCCAGATATACCACCAGGTGCTGGGGCGTGGGGCGTTCTTTTCTTGCATGTCGGGTTTCATACGAGCACCTCGTCCAAGCCCGTTTTAAGCAACTGGCTGAAATGCGAATTGGGATTTTGCGCCAGGGTCATCCGGTCACCAAATTCCAAAATGCGCCCCTTTTCCAGGATCATGATCTTATCTGCCCGTTGGATGGTTTTCAGCCGGTGGGCAATGATCAACGCAGTACGGTTGACGATCAAGCGTTCCACGGCTTTCTCGATCAGGTGCTCGGTTGCAGGATCAAGCCGGGAAGAGGCCTCATCCAGCACCACAACAGATGGGTCTTTGAGGAAGATGCGGGTGAATGCCAGCAATTGGGCTTCGCCCGCACTCAGGCCGCCGCCACCGGATTCGAGGATCGTATTCAGGCCATTCTCCAGGCTGGCATACCAACGCGAAAGACCGAGATCGTGGATGATCGAAAGGATGTGGTCATCCGGGATGTCAGCGTCAAAAAATGTCAGGTTATCCCTTACAGACGCATGGAAAAGTTCAATGGATTGCGTTACCATGCCGATCTGCCCCCGCAATTTCGAAATGGGCAGATTACGGATATCGTGCAGGTTGGATGAACCGTAATTGCTGCCCAGCCGGATTGAGCCGGATTGCGGGTCGTATAAGCGGAACAGCAGGCGGGTGAGGGTTGTTTTCCCGCTGCCGGTGCGCCCTAAAAGCCCCAGCACTTCACCCTTTGCCAGTGAAAAATGAACATCATCCAGCACATATTCGTCGATCTGCTGCTGATGCTCGTCAGTTTCGTCTTGTTCCGGAGCGTCATCGTTATATGCAAAAGAAACATGGTCAAACTGGACAGAAAGCGGACCGCTTATTGATTCAGCGGCACCTTCTGAAATGCTGATCGGTGAAGAGATCTTGCTGTGAATGTTGAATAGCGCTGTGATGCGGCGGATGCTGGCCAGGGATCGCTGGATGTTCGAAAGCTGCCGGGAGATATCTTCGAGCGGGCGTTCGAGCATGCGGTTGTATTGATAAACGATGTAAACCGTACCAATTGAGATGACACCCTGCAGATACAATGAACCGCTTACCCCCAGTGAAACTGCCGTACCGATCGCGAAGATCAGGAACATACTGTTCAGCATGATGTTGACCATCATGCCGGCTTTGATGGAGCGTTTGTACATTTCCTGCACACGGGCAAAGAATTGCCGCAGGGTGTAAGCCCGCCCGCCGTTCGCCCGTAAATCTGCTGTGCCAGCCAGGCGTTCTTCAAGGAAGCTGTAAAAATCCGATTCAGCCTGGCGTTCTGCTTCCCAATGGGGAACGGCGATGTTGCGGAAACGGGTCAGCACCAACAAGGCAACCAGGCTGAAACCTGTCAGCACCAGCCCGATGCGCCAGTCTTCACGAAAGAGCAAAATTAGAATAGCTGCCACAAGCAGTAGATTTCCTACTAACTTGAGTAAAAATTGTGCAAAGAACTCATTCAACGTGTTGACATCGGAGTCGATCCGGCTGATCATCTCGCCGGGTGGATGCGCTTTATGAAAGCTCATATCTAAATTAAGGGTATGACGTGTTAGGTCTTCCCGCAGGGCGTTGGTTGCAGTCCAGCCTACATTTTGGGTGTAATAGGCAGTGATGATGGCAATCAGTTGCTGCCCCAGCGCGGCGATTAAAAAAGCAACCCCCAGCCGAACCAGTGAAGATAGTGCTGCGCCGCCGACAACCGAATCGATGAAGTCTCGCATGATTTGAGGGATGACAAGCTGCAGTCCGAGGTTGGCGAAAATAAATACCGCCAGCAGGGCAACACGCCCCTTTTGAGGTCCCAGGTAAGTTTTAAAAAGATCGCGCAGGTGATGTTTTGAGGTTTCCAAAATAATCGGCTCTTGCTGTCTGATTTTTGTAAGCGATGAGAATCCGTTGTTTGTGTTACTTAATTTGCTCTGTAATAATGATTAACAGGCTTCAATAAAAGCCCGAAAGAGCGCCTGGTTTCCCGCATCATCCGGCAAACATTCCGGATGCCACTGCACGCCGAGGGCAAAGTCGGCATCTTCAACCGCCAGCCCTTCCACCAATCCATCCGGGGCAAAGGCGATGGCTTTCAAGCCTTTTCCGACCCCTTTGATACCCTGGTGGTGCAGACTGTTGACCTGGATATCGTCTCCGCCAAAAATCTCATGCAGTTTGCTGCCGCAGGTCAGGCTGGCGGTGTGGGCAATTTTATCCCTGGGGTAGCCCGGGAACCAATCATGCTTTAGGGCATTCTCAAGCTGGTCCTGAATATGGGTGTGTAAATCGCCGCCGAAAGCGACATTTAACACCTGGATGCCCCGACAGATCGCCAGTAGGGGCTTGCCTCGCTCAAGGGTCTCTTCAAACAGGGCAAATTCAAGGGCATCTCGTTCAGGTGAGACCCCGTAGACCTTTGGATGGGATTGCCCGTTGAAGCGCTGCGGGTCAATATCACCGCCGCCGGTTAACAGCAAGCCGTCAATCCGGCTGACGAGAGAGGCTGCTTGATCCAGGCCAATACCCAGTGGGATGACGATGGGCAGCCCACCAGCCTTGCGGACGGATGTGATGTAGGCCTGTCCCACCTGGGACAGGAGCGTTCCGGCGGCGTTATGGCCGGTGCCGCTGGTGATTCCAATCAGAGGGGGTTGAGATGATGACACGGATCACTCCTTAAAATCAACACCTCATCTAGAATCAACAAGTATCGTGATCTAACACGTTGTTGAGCCCTGATGAGGTGTGAGACCGACGGGCGTAACGCCGCAAGCCGGGTCAGAGATCGAAGATGATGTTTAGAAACGCTGTTTGAGCCGGGCGCTCTTGCCGGTGCGTTCGCGCAGGAAGTATAACCGGGCTCGGCGGGTCTTGGTGCGTCGTTCAACAACGACTTTTTCAATGCGGGGTGAGCGCAACATGAAAGTGCGTTCTACACCAATGCCGTTGCTGGCAACGCGCCGTACGGTAAATGACGCGTCATTTCCGCCGCCGCGCACATACAACAGGGTGCCTTTAAAAACCTGGATACGTTCCCGATCGCCCTCTTTGATCTTGAGGTGGACGCTGACCGCGTCACCGGGGGTTAACTGAGGGATGTTCTCATTGACAGGTGCTTCAACTGATTTTAAGAGTTCAGCTTTGTTCATCTTACTTTCCTTACCTTTCAGAAATAATTGCAGCGCCCGGTCAGGACTGGACGCAAAAAAGGATTATACCATGCACAATTGGAGTGGGCAAGACAATCCTGGGATTTTCGGGGATGAATTTCCAATCAGATTGAAATTCATTTTACCCGCAAATTTGAAGATCGGGCGTTTTATGATTGAACTCTCGTTATAATTAGACTGTGACTTGTCAGAGAGAACGAGAACCTGTACAATAATCAAACAAATGTTCGAATCATCTTGAGGGAAATATGCCCGTTAACTTGCTTGACATCCAGCGAAAACTGAACGACTTCAGTGCCCAGGCACAGGCGCGGAAAGCAAAAATTGCCAGCCGGCAGCAAGAGATTACGGACTTGATTGAAGGTTATGCCGACCGCCTGGATGAACTGCGGGCACGGGTGAACCGTGCGGCAGAGATTGTGCCGAATTTGCGCTGTGCTGTTCCTGTGGATGAGCCGTTGGATCGGGCTTTTGCTTTACCGAGTTTGCCGGAAGTATTCACCATTATCGCCGCCGACGGTTCGCAGATCAACCCCAGCCGGCATGCGAGAGTTGAGTTTTGCGTGATCAATGTTGGCGTGGTAAAGATGGTACGCGGGTCTGGCTTGGCGCCCGAAATCAGCACCCAAAGTCAGTTGCTGGATTATGATGCGGTGTTTTTACCCGGCGGTGGGATGATCTCGGAGGGGATGGTCGCGCTCAAGCGTGATTTGCGCGAACGCGAAGCCCTGGCAGAGCTGGCAGGTGAAGTTCAGCCTCCGGCAATTTCGATGACAGACGGCCCCCTTGAGCTTTACCATGAGCCGCAAGAGACCGCAGAATTCACCCGAACGTTAGACCGGTATCTCGAAGTGTTAGCCCAGTTAAAGAACCGGGGTTTGATGACCCTGGGGTATGTGGATAAACCGGGCAGTGACCTGATCGGGCGGATGCTTGAGCTGGTGCAGATGTCGGATGAGGATTTAGGCGCATATCATCAACGGCGCAGGCGGTTTGCAGGTGTCAGCGATATCCAGTTGGTGGCGAACCTGCTGAAAAACCCGGGGGATCGCTCGGCATTGTTTGCCATCTATTCACAAACGGCTTTACGCTTTGGGCGGGATCTGCTGCCGCACTTCTTCTATTTGAATGTTGGCATCTCGGGTAAGCCCCACCTGGCACGGGTGGAAGTTCCCGGATGGGTTGCCGCTGATCCCGATGCCGTGGGTCTGATCCAGGCTGTCCTGACGGAGCAGGCGGGTATTTTGGGAACCCGGCCATACCCCTATGTTCTCCATCGCGCCCATGAGGTGGCTGTGGTGACATTGCCAGAACACCAGCATGTGGAAGAGATGATCGTGGCGGAATTTGAGCGGCGGGGAATCCCTTTGGATGAAAAATCCTATAAGCAATATCACAAAGATTTATCAACAGAAAAAACGAGGTATCAGGGATGAGCGGGATTGAAATCGGACGATTGTTACGATCGGGCACATCGGGTTTTGTGATTGGCTGCCGGGTGAACCAGCTCAGCGCGCCCAGTTTTGGCGCCCTGGTGCGGGTACCGCTGGAAGAGGGCTATCAGGTTTATGGGCTGATCTACGACATCCACATCGATGACGATGGGCTGGTGCGCCAATTGATCACTGCCCAGGATGTGCCGGATGAGGTTTTGCGTGACAACCGGGAGAACCGCAATGTGCCGGTAGAAATCGGCGTGATGGCGCTGGGGTATGAGCAGGCCGGGCAGATTTCACATCTCCTGCCGCCGCGGCCGCCTTTGAGCCTGGATGCTATTTACTTGTGTTCGGATGCAGAGATGGTACGGTTCACATCCGCTGGGCGCTATGGCTATTTCAGGCACATTTTGCGTGATCAGGATAAGCCCGTTGAGGAACTTTTAGCCGCACATCTGATGGCAGCACGGGCTGCCCACCAGGCTGCCGGGGACCAGGGTTGGTATCAGGGTGCGCTGCAAGAACTGATCAGGTTGATGCGGGATGACTATCAGCGTTTGATCAGTGTGCTGAGTGCTGTCAGTGAAATTTAAATAGAATGATGCGATATCGGAAATGACAGGGTAAAAGAGATGAGCGAAGAGATCATGAAGAACCCGGAAAACCAGGCGGACTCGATCGGCTACATTGTGGGCGGCGGGCTGAAGGCTAACCTTCAGGCGCGGCTGAACGTCCCTGCACAACAGGTGCAGGAAGGCGCATTTGTGGTCATCGAAAGCGGTGAAATGCTGTTCTATGGGCTGGTCACGGATATGCAGCTTGGGTCTACCGATCCGCGCTTTGCAGATGAACATACCGAAAACAGATTCCCGCCGCAGCTTGCGAACCTGCTGCAAGGGCAGACGCTTTATACCAACCTTGAAATTATGACCGCTTTGATGATGGAACAGGGGCCAAACCCGGATGACCCGGGTTATGAAGCCTGGTTTCAAAAAGTGCTGGATGAACAAATCCGCCCTGAACCGGTTAAGACGGTGCCGCAGCACCACGCCCCGGTGAGGCTGGCGCGGGCGGGTGATATTGCTGAGATCTTTGGTAAGGAAGGTGAAGGCGCATTTTTCAGGATTGGTGATACCCAGGAAGGCGCTCACCCGGTGTGTGTCAACCTGGATAAACTGGTGCAGCGTTCTGCAGGGATCTTTGGCGCGACGGGTACAGGGAAATCCTTCCTGACAAGGGTCATCCTGGCAGGTTTGATCAAGCGCGACAAAACCGCCGTGCTGATCTTTGACATGCACAATGAATACGGCCCCGATGACACGGCATCCGATACCGGTATGCGCGTGCCGGGCTTGAAGGGCAAGTTTCCCGCGAAAGTCCGCATGGTCGGGCTGGGCAGGGGGGCAACCATCCGCGGGAATAACTCCGATTACACGCTTGAGATTGCGGAATCTGACATCACCCCGGAAGATGTGATGATGCTGGCGCAGGAGTTGAACCTGCGCGAAACCACACCAACCACATTGGAGGCGCTGCGTGTCAGTTTTGGGTTTGAGCGTTGGTTCCACGAGTTCAAGCATATGCGGGTGAATGCTTATGTGGTGGATGAGGAGACAGGTAAACGTGTGCCGGCGCCCGATAGCGTGGCAGCCTGGGCGGAAGGGGCAGGGGTTCATCCTTTAGCAGCTGAAGGCTTGCACAGAAACCTTAATCGGTTATTCCATGCAAATTACATTGTAGAGCAACCCGCTGCCAATGCGCTTGAAATGATGATCGCCAACCTGGATAACGGTCAGCATGTGGTGCTTTCCTTTGGTAAGCATGAAACCGATTTGGATTATTTGTTTGTCTCCAACCTGCTCACGCGGCGCATTCGGGACCGATGGGAAGCACGCACGAATGATTTCCGCAGCGGGCATCAAGGCGCAACAGAGCCGCGTCCGCTTGTCATCGCGGTGGAAGAGGCGCATAAGCTCCTCAACCGGGAGATGGCATCTCAAACCACCTTCAGCACCATCGCCCGCGAGATGCGGAAATACTATGTGACTCTGCTGATCATCGATCAGCGCCCTTCACAGATCTATGACGAGGTGATGTCACAATTAGGCACCCGCATCACTGGATGGCTGGGTGATGCCGACGATATCCAGGCTGTGTTGACCGGTTTGGCGGGGCGCGATGCCCTGCGCGGTATGCTTGCCCGGCTGCAGCCCAAGGAGGAGGTGCTGATGCTGGGTTGGGGTGTGCCCATGCCGATTTTGGTACGGTCTCGCCGCTATGATGACGCCTTTTGGGAAGAGCTGCTTGAAAAACAATCGAAGCGCACCGACAAAGAAATTTTAAGTGATTTAGGTTATTGATATGATCCCTGTAAAACTCAGAATTGAAGGCTTTCTATCTTATCGTAAACCCGTCGAACTTGACTTCACGGGGTTTGATTTAGCCTGTATTTCAGGGCAGAATGGTGCCGGAAAGAGCGCCCTGCTGGATGCGATCACATGGGCTTTATTTGGGCGGGCGCGCAAGCGGGATGAATCGATCATCAACAATCACCCTTCAGTCAAGGCTGCAGAAGTGACGTTCGACTTTGATTATGAAAATAACCGCTACCGCGTGCAGCGTGCCAACGCCCGCGGCAAGACCTCTTCAGTGGAGTTCTTTATGCTTTCTAAAGTGCCCGGGCAGGAAGACCGCTGGAAACCATTAACCGAACGCACCTTACGTGAAACTGAAAAGAAAATTGAAGATACTCTCAAGCTGGATTTTGACACTTTCACCAATGCTTCCTTCTTCTTGCAGGGCAAAGCCGACCAGTTTGCTACCGCTCGCCCGGCAGAACGTAAGCGGATTTTGAGCAATATTTTAGGTTTGGAGGTTTGGGAATCATACCGGGAGGCTGCTGGCGTCCGCAGGCGTGAACAGGAGAAGGAAGTCAGGGAACTGGATGGTCGTTTAAGTGAGATCCAGAGTGAGCTGGATGAAGCCCCGCAGCGTAAAGCGCGGCTGGCAGAATTGGAAACCAGGCTGAGTGAACTGGAAGCCCAACGTCAGGCACGCGCCAAAGAACTTGAGAATGCACAGCGATGGTATGCTTCATTTGAAGAGCAGCAAAAAATGCTGGCGACATTACGCTCACAGCTTGAGGATACTCAGAAGATGTATGAGCGGACTACGGCAACCCTGGAAGAACGGCGGGCTGAGAAAGAAAGCTATGATCAGATTCTTGCCAGCTCAGACGAAATTAAAATAGCCTATCAGCATTGGCAGGAAATGCGGCAGGAATTAGCGGCAATGGAAGAGATTGCCGATCAATTCCATAAACACGAAGCGCTGCGGCAGGAACCCCTGCAAATGATCCATGCAGAGGAAGCCCGGCTCTTTCAAGAGAAGCAGGGACTTGAAACGCAGCAATCGGAATTGGAAAAGGCGCGGGCAGAGATTGAACGTCTTGAAAAGGATTTATCCGCAGCCCAGCAAGAGATCGTGGAAGCAGAAGAAAAGATTGCCCGTAGAAAGCAACTGGATGAAGAGATCAGGCAGTTGCAGGTGCAACATGCGGAAGCCAAAGCCGAAAATCCGCGTTTGAAGGAAGAGATGGAAGATCTGCGCAACCGGCTTGACCAGCTTGAAGCCGCAAAGGAGCCGGAGTGTCCGGTTTGTCATCAGCCGCTTTCGGAAGACCATCGGAGTGAACTCATCAAGAAATATTATCAAGAGGGCGAAGAACGCCGTGACAAGTATTACGCGAACAAAGACCTGCTTGATAATTTCCAAAACCGCCTCAAAGAGTTGGGTGCAGCCTTTGCCGACCTCAAGGATGCGGAAACACAATTACGAGACGCTAACCGGCTTGTCGATCAGATCACGAATAAGATGAAGGCGTTTGAAGCGCAGGATCAAACCTGGCAGAAGCAAGGCGCGATGCGTCTGGTAGAAATCACAAATGCACTTGCTGAAGGTGCTTTTGCACCCGATGCGCGTACCCGCTTAAAAGAAATCGAGGCTGAGCTTGAGGTGTTGGGATATGACACCGATGCACACCAAAAATTACGCCAGGCAGAGCAGGCGGGCAGGGAGACCGAAGAAGCCTTACGGAAACTGGAGAAGGCGCAGGCAGCCCTTGCACCAATCAAACGTGAAATTGAAGGATTAGAGACGCAGTCCGTTGAACAGCAAGAGAAAATTGACGAGCTGACGCGTATGCATGATGACTCAGCGGCTAAATTGGCTGCAGCGCAGGCTGATCTGCCAGACCTGGGTGAGGTTGAATCCGCCTTGCATGATATCCAGGAAAAAGAAAACCTGTTGCGCAAAGAGGTTGGCGGAGCGCAGCAGAAGGTGTCTGTGCTGGCGACACAAGAAGCGCGCAAAACAGCATTGACAGCCGAGCGGGAGGAAAAGACACACCTCATCGCAGACCTTAAACAGCTTGAGCGAGCTTTTGGCAAAGACGGTATCCCTGCCCTGCTGATCGAACAGGCACTGCCCGAGATCGAAGAGACCACCAACGACCTGCTCGATCGTCTGACAAACGGCCGGATGTCGTTCCACTTCATGACCCAGCGGGAATATAAAGATGCCAGCCGGGATGATATGAAGGAAACGCTGGATATGGTCATCAGCGATAGTGTGGGCGAGCGGGATTATGAGATGTTTTCAGGTGGAGAGGCATTCCGGATCAATTTCTCCATCCGGCTGGCGCTTTCGCAAGTGCTGGCGCGTCGGGCTGGGGCACGGCTGCAAACGCTGGTGATTGATGAAGGCTTTGGCAGCCAGGATGCACAGGGGCGGCAGCGGTTGGTGGAAGCGATCAATTTGGTGCGGGATGATTTTGAAAAGATCTTGGTGATTACGCACCTGGAGGAGCTTAAAGAAGCCTTCCCGAACCGGATCGAGGTGGAGAAGACGCTTGAAGGCTCGCAAATTCAGGTGATTTGAGGGGAATTTGTCTAAGGCTTCTCCATGATGAGGGGCAGTTTTTGTTTTTCCATTTTCCCTCATCCCTCACGTCGTGCCTCTCCTCAGGGCAGGCCGTCACGCCTATGGCGTGCCACCTTCCCCCAAGGGAAGGCTTTTTCGTGTATGGTGCTCTTTTTTCGGCTTCTCCCAGCACCTGGAGGTGTTCCGCTGCGCTTCAGGAGAAGCTGTCAGCTTTAGCTGACTGATGAGGGGAAATAGTGCGTAGTTTGTCCCTCATCCCTTACGTCGTGTCTCTCCTCAGGATATGCTTTTTTAATACAACATCTTTCTGGGGAAATTGACAAATTTGTTAACCCGATAATTGTTTTTATCGAAGATTAAGTAGGACTGAGGAGTGCTCTGGAAAGAATATGGCTAAATCCCTCATCAAAATTGCAACAGTGTAAATTCTTAATGTAAAATAGAATCGCAGGTGGGTTTAGGTTCTCGATGGTAAATTTCATGAGAGGAGACTGAGAAATGACCGAATTAACATCTCAAAAAGAATATCGTTTGGGAATCACCACTGGAATTATGATCATTATTGGGGTCATGTTTTCAGGGCCATTGACTTTTTTAGCGGTGTCGCTGATCAAACCTCAGCCGGGTTGGATTTCTTCGCAAGTTTATGTTGAGCATTATCATCCCATACAATCCGTAACTTTCTATTTCGGTTTTCTCCTGATCATTGGAAGTGTGTTGATGATTGGATATATCCATTCGAAACAAGATGATCTCATGTCGTTATTGGCATTGGTATTTACCTCCATTTCCTGCGCGATAATCGGTTTGAATTACTCTACGGAGGCGACTATTATCCCTGCCATGATGCGAAACTACTCACCCGAGCTTGATCCTATCATTCAGTTGTTTTCAGTTACAAATCCATCTTCCATATTTTGGTCAATTGAAATGTGGGGATATGGGTTTTTAGGGTTGGGCACGTATTTTGCTAAGGATTTCTTTTCAGAGAATGGCATTGAACTCTGGGCACGGCGTTTGTTTATTCTCAATGGGATTTTGAGCGTCATCGGTGCGGTTTATACAGGGATTCATGTGGAATGGGTCTTATCCACTGCTGGTTTGGTTTCATATGCCCTATGGAATGTGCTTTATCTTGCAATGGCAATATTGTTCACGATGGTGCTTATTAGGCGAAGAAAAGAAATCTGATTAAATTGTACAAATTAATTAGTTATGTTCTTCTTTTGGCTTCTCCCAGCACAGAAAGTGTATCGCCGTGCTCCAGGAGAAGCTGTCAGCTTTATCAGACTGATGAAAGGCAGTTTTGTATTCCCATTTTCCTTCATCCCTCACGTCGAGCCTCTCCTCAGGGCAGGCAGAAATTAAGGCTTCTCCCAGCACCTGGAGGTGTTCCGCTGCGCTACAGGAGAAGCTGTCAGCTTTAGCTGACTGATGAGGGGAAATAGTGCGTAGTTTGTCCCTCATTCGTCACGCCTATGGCGTGCCACCTTCCC
>JAENZI010000014.1 GCA_016841365.1 Anaerolineaceae bacterium | reverse complement strand
CGCCAGGGACGCCGACCCTGGCGCTCATCAGAAGGAGAAGAAAAGTGTCTTAGCTGTCTATATTCTAACAAATCCAAATGGCAGCCGCTTGACGTTTACCCTACGATTGCCCTACGATAAGGATGCAAACCTTTGTAATTATCGTTTCTCCACTCTCAAATCGTGTTGAGACAAGTCATCAATAACCAAAATTACTCGTAGCGCAGCGCCTCTACCGGTTCAAGGGAGGCAGCCCGGTTAGCCGGGTAGTAGCCAAAAAATATCCCAACCGCTGCCGAGAACAACGTCGCCAACAAAACGGAATTGATAGTCACCGAGATATCGAGGGGAGTGCCCTGCTGCATTGCAATTTGTTGAACCACCAACGAGATCACCCATCCCAGCAGGATGCCAAATATACCGCCGATCATGCTCAAAAGGACAGATTCCGTCAGAAATTGCAGAAGGATATCCTTTTTACGTGCGCCTAAGGCTTTACGAAGGCCGATTTCCCGTGTCCGCTCTGTGACCGAGACCAGCATGATATTCATGATCCCGATCCCGCCCACCAGCAGTGAGATCGCGCCGATCCCACCCAAAAAGATAGTCAACACATTCGTGATTGAGGCAGCCACGGCTAAGAAGTCCTGCTGGTTGAGAATTGTAAAGTCGTTCGGACTACGAGGCGGGATCCGGTGGGTTAATCGCAGCACCTCACTGATCTGCTCAATGGCGGCATCCGCATCTTCCGCCTGGTCAACAGAAACCAGGATGTATTGCACACGGTCGGGCGCACCCCCGCGCGGCAAGCGTGCCTGAGCAGTCGAAATCGGAATGTAAACATTGTTATCCGGGTTATTGAAAGCACTGCCGCCTTTGGCTTCCGCCACACCGATGATCCGGTAGGGGTAACCGCCAATGCGCACAGAATTGCCCACAACACCCGTGCTTCTGCCCATCAGGTCACGCGCAATTTCGGGGCCAAGCACAACCACGGCGCTGCGCCCTTCCACCTGTCCTTCAGAAATGAACTCACCCTCCGCCATAGTGATGTTCTGAACAAACTGGTAATCCGGTGTGCTGCCCAAAATTGGCGTTTCTCGGGTGGTACCTGTATGGGTAATCTCTGCATTACCTGTGAATACAGGGGCGACATAAGCGATTTCGCTGGCAATCGAAGAACTTGCCAGGGCTCTTGCATCGCGCAGGGTCAGGTCAAGCGGATTGGTCACATCTTCACTGTCATTGCCCTTGAGAATATAGATCACATTCGTGCCGATGCTTTCAATTTCGCCCGTGATCGAATTGCCTGCCCCTTCCCCCACTGAGAGCAGCGCGATCACAGATGCCACACCGATCACGATCCCCAAAATGGTTAATAGCGATCGCATTTTATTCGAGGTCAGGCTTTGCAGTGCTTCTTTGATATTCAGGAGGAAATTCATTGCCGAACCTCCTGTCCCTCAATCCGACCGTCGCGGATCCGGATAATTCTTTCAGCAACCGCCGCAGCTTCAGGATCGTGGGTGACAATTAACAATGTGGTCCCTTTGGTATGGTTCAAGTCCAGTAATAAATCCATGATCTCTTCACCGGATTTTGTGTCCAGGTTCCCCGTGGGTTCATCCGCCAAAATGATGGCAGGGTCATTGATCAACGCGCGGGCAATCGCCACACGCTGTTGCTGCCCACCTGAAAGCTCGTTCGGCTTATGATGAATGCGATCACCCAAACCCACCGATTCAAGCGCTTCTTGAGCAAGCTGCTTCCTGTTGCCGTTCTTGCCGGCATACCGCAGCGGTAATTCCACATTCGCTAAAGCGGTTGCACGAGGCAGTAAGTTAAACGTCTGGAAAACAAACCCAATCTTTCGATTGCGCACCAGTGCAAGCTGGTCATCGTTTAATGATGAAACGAGTTCGCCCTCAAGATGGTAATCACCGGATGTTGGCACATCCAGGCAGCCCAACATATTCATCAAGGTGGATTTCCCTGAACCGGATGGCCCCATGATGGCTAAAATCTCGCCCTGACGCACCGAGAAACTGACGCCGCGCAGGGCATGCACCTCGATCTCACCCATCTGGTAGACCTTGGTCAGGTCGTTAACTTGAATGACTTGATCTTGCTGATCCATGTTCATCCCTAATCCCCGAAACCACCGAAACCGCCGCCGGGAGGTCCGCCAAAGGGCATTTCACCCGTGATTTCATCAGGCGGATTGATCACAATCAGTTCTCCAGGCTCAATATCCGCTTCAACAACCTCACTGTAAAAATCGGAATAACCCCCCAGGGTCACCTGTACAGCATCATACCCATCATTTCGCTTGACATATACATGTTCCTGCCCGTCAATGCTGACGATTGCATCATTCGGCACCACAAATACATCCTCTTTTTCATCTACAACAATATTGACCGCTGCTGTCATGCCCGGTTTGATGCGGTCATCGGCATCCAGCATATTGATGCGGACAGTATATTCCACCACACCTTGAACAGGCTGACCAACCGGTGAAATCTCAGACACTTCCCCACTGAATGTTTCTTCAAAATAGGCATCAAAAACCAGTTCGGCGGATTGCCCTACCTCAACCAACGGAATGTCAATTTCGGAGATTTGCACATCCAGGAATAATTCCGACAGGTCATCCATCCGCAGGGCTTGCGTTCCCGGCTGAACCACATCACCTGGCTTAGTGGAAAGCACAGTCACCACACCGTCAAACGGTGCTTTGACAAGAGGGCTTTCCAATCTGGATTGTGCGATTGCAAGCTGGGTTTCTGCAACCGTCACCTGGTCTGGATCAGGTCCTTCAGAAAGCAGTTCAACTTTTTCTTTAAGCTGTGTTACGCGGCTTTCAGCAAGGGAAACTTTCAACTCGGCTTCAGCCACTTCCCGTTCGGTATAATCCGCCCGGCAATAATCCAAATTTGCCTGAGCGGTGTTCACGGCACGCAAATTATTGGCTGTCTGCTGAAAATCATACAGTCTTTCCGCCAGTTCGAGCTCATCTTCCAGCTCTTCAATGCGCTCATCCATGCAGCGCTGATAGTTCATAATCTGGCGCTCATTCGCCAGGTCCTCAAGGTCTTCCTCAGCATTCAGTAAATCAAGCTTTGCCTGCGCCAATTCCGACTCCCAGTTATCATACAAATTGTCCAGGTTATTTTGAGCGTTGATCACATCAATTTGTGCTTGCTGAATATCGATTGAAGTCGAGTCAGACTCGAGGGACATCATCACCATGTCCTTTTCAACAGCATCCCCCACCGACACATTCACCACACCCACTATGCCGCTGGTTCCCCAGGTCAGCACTGCGGTTTGGGCAGGTTGAACCGTGCCGGTGCCGTAGATGTTTGCATTCAATGTCGCTTGCTGATAGGGTTCCGTCTCAAGGTTGGCAAGCAACTCGCTGGAGGCTTGACGAGATTGCATAATCCGCCATCCGATAAACAATCCGGCAACAACCACAACCCCTAATAAAATCCACCATCCCAGGCGGCTCTTTTTTTGTTTACTTTCTGCTTTCGCCACGTTCTGCCTCCATCATAAAATTAATATTTTTTCTATATTATTGTAGCCCTTCGCCAACCGGCTGGCTATCGTTTGTGTAAGGTGTGTTAGAGGAATCTCATAGTTCAACCACTCCATTGTATTCCTTCATTATTAACTTTTGATAAATAAAAGATTACCAACTGGGGAAATCACTTAAATAAATCCCTTAATTTAAGTGATTGCTTTTATAATCTAAGTAAAATCAAAAAGCCACAAAATGGCAAACATATATCGGTAGACGCCTTAGTAAATCTATTTCAAGAAATTAGGCGTGATCTAACCTGACCATCCCGGAGGTAACATGGCACGGAAAACGCTTGGCTTTATCCCGCTGATTTGGCAATGCCCTTATTGTGAAACCCAAAACCCGGGCCCGATCAAATCCTGCACAAGCTGCGGCGCGCCTCAACCAGAGGATGTCGCATTCAAGCAGGTTGATCAAGAAGAATTTGATTTCATCAAAGATGAAGCCTTGATTCGCATGGCGAAAGCTGGCCCCGATATTCACTGTCCCTACTGCGGCACCCGCAACCCTGGAACAGCAGAACGTTGTAGCAAATGCGGCGGCGAGCTCTCTGTGGGCGGCAAGCTGCGCGAGGCTGGCGTAAAAGTTGAGTCCGTTTCAGAAGCGCAGGAACCGCCGCCAGCAACCACCCCTGCACCTAAGAAAAAACTCAGCCGCTCCTCAATGATTCTTGTTATGCTGGCAGTGTTCGCCTGCATCGCCGGATTTATTGTGTTGATGATGCTGCTGTTTAAGACGGATGAGGTCACTGCCACGGTGAGTGACGTCGGATGGGAACGCAGTATTGCCATCGAAGCCCTGACAACTGTCACAAGATCGGACTGGGAAGATGAAATTCCATTTGATGCAGATATCGGGTCTTGTTCAATGCGATACCGCTACACGTCTAATGAGCCGGTTCCTAATGCCACTGAAGAATGCAGCGAACCCTATGTGGAAGACACCGGCACCGGTATCGGCGAAGTCGTTCAGGACTGCACCTACCGTGTCTATGACGACTTTTGTGAATACACTATCATCGATTGGGCAATTGTGGATACAGCCACCATATCAGGCGACAATCTCAACCCCTATTGGCCAACGCTGAACGTCTCGGAGGATCAGCGGTTGGGGCAAAGGTCCGAAGAATACACCATCGTTTTTTCGGGCGGGGGTGAAACTTACACCTACACCACCTCAGACAGCGACCTGTTCGAGCGCGCTGAACCTGGAAGCCGCTGGATTCTGGAGATCAATCAATTAGGCGGGCTGCAATCAATTGAACCCGACTATTAAGGTCATTATTGTGGTATAATCTGCGGGTTGAAAGTCAAAATAAAATTAATTAACCACAATGGAGGTAAATAAATGGAACTATTTGAATATGCAAAAGTAGGTGAACCCGCACCCTATTTTGAGATGCTGAGCACCAAAAACATGGAGACACTGGATGAAGTGGTGACCCTGGAAGATTATAAGGGGCAATGGCTTGTCCTGTTCTTTTATCCATACGACTTTAGCTTTGTCTGCCCAACGGAAATCTTGGCGCTTTCGGAACGCTATGAAGATTTCCTGGCGTTGAACACAGAGATCCTCGGCGTCTCCACCGATTCAACCTATTCGCATCGAGCCTGGCTGAAGACCCCCGTAGAAGAGAACGGAATTGAAGGGACAAAATACGTCCTGGCATCGGATAACAACCATGCTGTTTCAGAAGCTTATGGTGTGCTGGTCGAAGAGGAAGGCGCGGCACTGCGCGGTTTATTCATCATTGATCCCGAAGGCGTGCTGCAATATTCAGTCGTTCACAACATGGATGTCGGCCGCAGTGTGGATGAAACCCTGCGTGTGCTTGAAGCCCTGCAGGCTGGCGGCCTGTGCGGTGCCAACTGGTCTCCCGGCGAAGACACCCTTTAGGCAGCGGAGAGAATATATTATGCCAATGCGCTTACATACACCCATGCCGTCACTCGATGGTGTCACCGAGTGGATCAATGCACAAGTTGACCTTGATCAGTACCAGGGTAAGCCCCTCTTAGTCTACTTCTGGGCAATGAGCTGCCACATTTGCCATGAGAATATGCCCAAACTACAAGCCTGGCGCGAAAAGTACGCGCCCAAAGGGCTGCAGATCGTGGCAATCCATTGCCCTCGGATGCAGGCGGACACGGATATCAATAAGGTCAAGCAAGCCGTTGCTGAATATGGCATTACGGAACCTTGCGGTATCGATAATCAGCATAAACTCAAAAAAGCTTTTGAAAATGACTTATGGCCAGCTTATTTTGTGTTTGACCGTGAAGGCAACCTCAAAAGACGTGCCGCAGGAAAAGCCGGCTTATCAATGCTCGAACCCACTATTGAAGATTTGTTGCAGAACTAAAACAGAATAAAGTTAAATTAAACCAGACCTGCGATCGTGATGCAGGTCTGGTTTCTTTTAAGCTCTATCATGATGGCATTCCAGCCATCTAATGTTTAAATAAAGTTCTCTAACAATAACTCTTACAGGTCAGCCCAGAAAGATTCCATCGCATTGAAGGTCTTTTCAGGCCGTTCCCAGTGCGGAAGTCCCTTTGTGGGTGAAATGCGAACAGCCTGCCAATTATCCCTCTCCTGAACCAGGCCAGGCATCATCTCAAAATTGGTGTAGGGGTCCCGGTCGTAAATCACCAGCACAGGCAAATCCAGCATGCGATAGACCGTTTCGCGCACTGCCGGGGTAAAAAGCTTTCCGCTCAAGAAATAGGTTGGGGCGTACTGTGCGCCAGGCTGATGGGATGTGAGATAGGCGTAATCGATCAACCTTTCGGGCACAATCCCCTCAAAGCTCTTGTTCAAGAAAAAGGCAATGCTCGGGCGGCTTGAAATCAAATCATAAACCGGGCGGTTCCATAAGCCAACTGCCAGCAGCGAATAAGTCTTATTGCGGGCACCGCGCCGTTCGGCACGTTCTGAGATCTTATCGGTTTTCGGGGGCTGAAACCCGGTCGGCGAGATCATCACAATAGAGCGGAAAAGTTCTGGCTGGTGGGTCGATGCCAACGCCGCAAACTCACAGGAAAGTGACAGGCCGACCACATCTGCCGGCTTTCCGACCACTTCATCCAAAAATTCAATGATCGCCTGTAGATATAGCAATGGGCTGTAAAGCCGGTCAGATCTCTCTGAAAAGCCAAACCCCGGCAGGTCCAGCGCAAACACCGGGCGTTTCCCTCTGAAGCGGTCAAAAATAGGCTGCATCTCAAATGCGCTTGGCGCAGCGTTGATGCTGTGCAACAGTACCAGGGGTGCCCCTTTGCCCGCAGTGTCCGCATAATAACTCAGGCGGCCTGCAGCCTTTGATTCATAATCTTTCCGCTCAGCATCCAGCGCCTGGTCCAGTTGCAGGTCATGCCGGACGTATTTTCGGCTGTAAACAATCCATCCACCGATTGCAGCGGCTAAACCTGAAATGAGGCTTCCAACACCCCACACCAAACCTTTTCCAACGTTCTTTCCAGTCTTGCTCATCACAAACCTCCCGGGCTTTCAATTTTTCGTGCTTAATACTAACCCTTCTATTTACTTTAACACATTTTTGGTCTGGAAGTAATGCGAGAAATGAACCTGTCCCTATTAATCGTTCAAATCAAGCTCGACTCAAGCACGCATGCACGCTCTCTGGTAAAATCATGCCATGATCACAAAGCTGGAGAGGGTATGAAATCCAAAGCGCTATGGCGTATACTCGGCGGGATCGGCATCCTGTTCATTCTGAGCAGCCTGGTCATCACCCTCGTCGAACTCAACCGCTTTAATCATAGAACCAAAACCTTCCCCACTGGCAGCACAATCGGCGGCATCCCAGTGGGCGGATTAGACACGCCGACTGCCGCTGAGCGGCTCGGTGAGATATACGGTCTGCCCATCATCCTTGAGATTAATGGCAACACCATCCACGCCACACCTGACAGGCTTGGCTTCAACATGGATGCAGAAGATCTGGTGCGGCAAGCGGAAGATCAAATCGATGGCAGTCGCTTTTGGGATCACCTATGGAACAAAACCCATGAACAGCCTGTCAACCTCGAGGTAACAGCCAGTTTGGATGACAACCAGGTTTTATCCTATCTCGATCAAGAGATCGTGCCGCGCTATCTTGAACCCGGGCAACCCATCACCCCCATCCCGGGGACGACCAATTTCAGATCAAGCACACAGGGCGAACAGCTCGACACACAAAATGCGCTTGAGGAAATCCAAATGGCACTCATTTCACCTGGCAGAGGGCCTGCAATTTTGCGCACTGAGACACACACCATAGGCGAAGCGTCTACAGAGATGCTGCAAGCATTCTTGCGCCATCAGATCAACCTGAGTGATTTCGATGAATTGACCGAGTTCTATCTTGAATCGATGGAGACAGGCGAAACCCTGCACTTTGCCCTGCAGGATGGGGTTCTCGTTGAGCCGAATATTGCTTTTACTGCTGCCAGCACGATCAAAATCCCGATTATGATCTCGGTTTTACGCAGGCTGGACGAACCAACCCCTGAACAAGCGGTCAACCTGATCGAACAGATGATTATCTTCTCGGAAAATGGCCCTGCGGACACCCTCATGTCAGCCTATTTGGGTGAAGTGCGCGGCCCATTGATCGTCAGTGAAGACCTGGCTGCCCTGGGCATGCAGAACACCTTTTTGGCAGGCTATTTCTACCTTGGGGCGCCTGTCTTACAGCTCTTTGAAACGCCAGCAAACACCAGAGAAGATATCTTCCTGGATCCTGATATCTTCAACCAGACTGTGCCAGCAGAAGCGGGTCAACTGCTTTCAGGCATTTATCACTGCGCAGAAGATGGGACAGGCTTGCTGACAGAAACATTCCCCGGTGAAATCACCCGATCCGAATGCCAATTGATGATCGACGTCCTCACATCGAATAAGATCGGTTTGCTGATCGAAGCCGGCTTGCCGCCAGAGGCGTCCATTGGGCACAAACACGGCTGGGTGCAGGAGTTGGATGGCTTATTGCATTCCATGAGCGATGTAGCCATTGTCTCCACCCCTGGGGGCGATTACGTCCTGACAGTTTTCCTGTATGACCCCGAGCAATTGGATTTCGATGACGGCAACTGGCTGATCGCACGTCTCTCGCAAACGGTATATAATTTCTTTAACATTAATCAGCAAGCGTATTGGTGGTTTGATTAAGTTATGAAAGTCATCCTGACCCATGAACAAGCGGACATGGACGCCCTGGCCTCACAATTAGGGGCCTGGCTGCTCTATCCCGATGCCTACCCGCTGTTGCCGCGCAATATCAACCGCAACGGGCGGCAATATCTGCAGACCTATGGAGACGAATTACCCTACATCACCCATGAAGAACTGCCACGCGAACCTGTCGATAAAATCATCCTCGTAGATACCCAATCCATGATCACGCTTAAGGGCTTGTCATCCGAAACACGCGTGATCGTCTATGACCACCACCCCCTGAAGGAAGACCCTGACCCTGATTGGGAACTGCACCTGGTTAATTCTGGCTCAAACGTCAGCCAGATGATCGCCCGTATTCAGCAAAATAATATCGCCGTCAACCCCATTCAGGCGACGACACTCGCTTTGGGCTTATACGAGGATACCGGTTCATTCACATATGGTTCCACTTCAGAGGCGGATTTATCTGCTGCCGCCTACTGTATTGAACAGGGCGCCGATTTGGACATTATCTCCGAGTTCCTGTATCCGCCGCTCACCGACGAACAGCGCATGTTATATAACCGGCTGATGAAAAACGCCCAAACCTACACCATCGAAGATCAAACCATCGTGGCAGCCAGGGCAAATGCCTTGGATGTTCGTGATGAGATCTCGAGCGTGGCACACAAAATGCGGGACGTGCTCAACCCGGACGCCTTGTTGTTGCTGGTTTCCACGCAACAGGGCATCCGCCTGGTGGGGCGCGCCACCAGCGACGAGGTGGATGTCGGCTCAATCGCAGAAGCGATGGGTGGCGGCGGGCACAAGCGTGCGGCATCTGCCCTCATCCGGCCAGAACAGAACCTTGATGAAACAGGAATACAGCAATTTTTAGATCAACAATACGAAATTTTACTATCCAACCTCGAGCGGCATGTCAGCCCATCTGTCACCGTCGCCGGGTTAATGTCTAAAGACCCCCTGATCCTGACGCCCAACACCTCGGTTGAAGAAGCCCTGCGATTAATGCAGCGTTATGGCTATGAGGGCTATCCAGTTGTTGCTGATGGCAAAGTTGTCGGTTTGCTCAACCGGCGCGAAGTTGACCGTGCCATCAGCCACGGCCTGGACCTGACCGTCGGGAGCTTGATGACTGCTGGAAATGTATCCATCACACCGGATGCTTCCTTTGAAGACCTGCAAGCGCTGATGGGGTCCAGCGGTTGGGGGCAGATTCCCGTCCTTTCGCCTGAATCGGGCGAAATCATCGGGATTGTGACCCGCACGGATCTTCTTAAAACCCTGACCCCCCAGCCAGATATTCCCTCACAAGAAGAAATGGCACAGCGGCTCGAGCAAGCCGTCCCGCCTGCACGCCTGCGCCTGCTACGGACGTTAGCCACCGAAGCCGCAAAGATCAACCTGCCGATCTTCATCGTCGGCGGTTTTGTGCGCGATCTGCTGCTCGAACATCCCAGCCTCGATTTTGATATTGTCGTCGAAGGCGATGCGATCTTCTTCACCAGACGTTTGGCCGAGCGCTTTGGCGGGCGGGTTCTCACCCACCAGAGATTTGGCACCGCCAAATGGGATATCTCCGGCATCCAGGGGACATTATTGGATGCGTTGGACGCACCGGATGATGCCCAGGCACAGCACCTGCCCGACAGCCTGGACCTGATCACCGCGCGCACGGAATTCTATGAGCAGCCTGCCGCCCTCCCGACCATCGAAAGCAGCAGCATCAAAATGGACCTGCATCGGCGCGATTTCACCATCAACACATTAGCGCTGCGGCTGGACGGTGATCATTACGGTAAAATCCACGATTACTGGGGAGGCCTGAGCGATTTACGAAAAGGCCATATCCGTGTACTGCATGCCCTCTCCTTTGTGGACGATGCCACCCGCCTGCTGCGGGCGGTGCGTTTTGAACAGCGCTTCGACTTCAGCATTGAACCCCGCACCCTGGCTCTGATGCAAGAGAGCCTGCCCCTGCTGAACAAACTCACCGGCGCACGCCTTCGGCATGAGATCAACCTGATCCTTGAAGAGCCTAAAGCCCCGTCCATGCTGGAACGGTTGGCGGATTTGGGCATCTTAAAAGCCATCCATCCCGCATTGCCCTGGGACAAACAGATCAAAGGTCTACTGAGCACACTGGACACGGATCACATTGACCCCGCCTGGGATCTGCCGTTAACGTCCGACAGCCTAAACTTGCGGCAGACCCTGAGCTACCTCCTATGGCTGGGTCAACAGCCAGAACACACCCTTCGCTCCATTTCATCCCGTTTACGATTCAAAAGTGACTTGAAGAAATTACTGGTCTCCACCAGCAAGCTCAACCAGGCTTTGTCCAAGCTTGTTGGGGCATCACCCAGCGCGGTCGTTCGCGAATGTGATAAAGCCCCCCGCTTAGCCATTTATGGCGCTTATCTGATCAACACGGATCAGGAACTGCGTCAACCGCTTTGGCACTATATTGACCAATGGTCAGCTGTCGAACCGCAAACAACAGGTGAAGACCTGCGAACTATCGGTTTACGCCCCTCACCTGCCTATGGACGCATCCTCACCACGCTGCGGGACGCCTGGCTGGACGGCAAGATCAAGTCGGTGGAAGAAGAACGGGCACTCTTAGCCAAATTGGTGGCTGAAGCTGAAGAATAAAATAAACGGATCAGCACTTATGGATCAGACCGCATCCAAAGCAACCCCTGATTTAGATCAACTGACCATCCGCCAGGCGACACAAGCCGATCTGCCAGCCTTAGAGTGGGATGGTGCCTTTATTAACTACCGCCGAATGTATGCAGACATCTATCAGAACACAAAATCGGGAAAAGCATTGATGTGGGTTGTCGAGCACTTGCAGGCTGGCATCATCGGCCAGGCATTTGTCATGCTCAAAAGCGGTGAACAATCAGCAGCAGACGGCAGGCAGCGTGCTTATGTATTTTCATTCCGCGTCAAACCTGCCTGGCGGAACCAGGGTGTTGGGGCTTATTTAATGCGGTTTATAGAAGCCGACCTGAGCCAGCGGGGATTTCAATATGTCACGCTCAATGTTGCAAAAGAAAACCCGGGCGCTTTGCGCTTGTATCGCCGGCTGGGTTATGAGGTCATCGGGGAACACCCTGGGATCTGGTCCTATACGGACCACAAAGGGCGATTGCGGCGAGTGAATGAACCCGCCTGGCGTATGGCAAAGAAGCTCAATCCCAGTTCTCAATCTGACTGAACCCAGCGTGTCAGGGTTGCCCTTAATGCCGCGTATTCCTCATCTGGCAGATCTTTTGGGATCAACAAAAAATTTTCTTTGAACCGAGTAGAAAGGATCATCCCCAGACGTACCGGTTTTACACCGGTTAGATCTGATCGCTTAAGTCTGACCTCGGGCATTTTGGGGACAGAGTAGATCAGTGTGTCATTTTGTACGCTGATCCGAAATGCGTCCCAATACCGCTTGCGGTCGCGAATGGATAGCCAGCACGCCCCTGCAAACAACAGCAGAACAAAAGGGATCAGCATCCATGCCTGTCCAAACAGGGCATCTCGCAGGTAAAGATAAAAGACCGCCAGGGCAACCAGAGCCAAAAAGGCATAAGTCAGGATGATATTCCGCCTGACGCGACCAAATTTACGTGGATCGAGTTGATAAACCTTCACCGCAGCCTCACATTGTCGATGGATTTTATAATAATTATAATAGCCTTGGATTTTCAGGCTGTTGACTGGTTATTGGATTGGAGCACACCACCCGAGCGATTATGGTATATTAAATCCGCGGAGACTGATTCATATAAATAAAACAACTTATCATAATAGATCACAGCACATTGGAGGTTTACTGATGAACAAAAAAATCTCATTAGCCCTATTATTTATCGTCTTCATCCTTAGCGCTTGCCAGGTCAACGCCGAAACACCGACACCGCAGGCTGAGCCAGAATCTGACGCGTTTGAACTCTACCTGGTGGCAAACTCGCAAATTTCAGGCGCTGATCTCGCCCGTTATGAACTGGATGAGCTGAAGTTGGCAGAAGACCCCCTGATCGCGACAAAAGACATCGTTGATTATCATTGGGAAACCCAGACGATCAATCTGTCTGAAGATGCCTATAAAAAATTGATGGCTGCCTTTTCAGGCGGGATGCCGATGAGCGGGTTACCCTTTGTGATTACTGCACATGATGAAAGGATCTACGCTGGCGCATTTTGGTCACAAGCCTCATCGCTCACATTTGACGGCGTGGTGATCTGGCAGCCCTTTGACCCGGCTGGCGCACCGCTTTTCATCACGCTTGGCTATCCCACGCAGGATTTCTTCACCGGCGAAGACCCCCGCTACGATGAACGCCTGAAACAAGCCCTGGAAGATGCCGATCTATTGAGATAAGAGGGGGGTTGGGGAGTAGTAATTAGGTAATCGGAATTGGTTATTAGGGATTAGGAAATGATCATTTTGTTTCCCATTTACCATTCACCAATCACCGATACCTAACAAAAAAATGACCCTCCGGAGACTCGAACTCCGAACCAATTGATTAAGAGTCAACTGCTCTACCAATTGAGCTAGAGGGCCATTTCAGGCTCATATTATAGCACACTAATTTGCGAAATTTAAGCCCTTTTATCAAAAACTTGACGCTAATATACTCCTGATGGCTGTTAATTGCCCCCGTATTAATTAATCGTTAACGCTTTTCCCTTTGATTGACTTAACTCAACCCGCATGCTACAATCCTTTACTGGTAAGACACAGGTTTGAGGCCGGAAACGGCCATTGGTAAGATTTGGCATTATTTGACTGACTTATATAAGCAGCACTTCGCCCTGACCGGCCTGATGCCGGAGGGCGTTTTTAATTAAACAAGTGATACAATCACTCAAACGACATTGACCTCAAATGGGAACAACCCATTTTAAAAATTTTTATGAAAATTGAACAAGAAATTATAGACAGTACGTACGCGTACGGAAGGAAACAAAGAAACAAATGACTGACAAAAAAATATTACGAATTGTCCCAATCGGGGGCCTCGGCGAGGTTGGGAAAAACATGACCCTTTACGAATATGGGAATGATATTCTCATGGTCGATGCGGGCATCATGTTCCCCGAAAACGATATGATTGGGATTGATTACATCATCCCCGATTATGAAGACTATCTCAAAGATAAAAAACACCGTGTGCGCGGGATCATTTTTACCCACGGGCACGAAGACCATATCGGCGCCATCCAGCATATTCTGGAGGAAATCAACGCGCCGATTTATGCCACGAAACTGACCCGTGGTCTGGTAGAAGTCAAGCTGAATCGTTACGGGCTGACCCACAAGGCAGACCTGCACACCATCAAAGCCGGCGATCGTGTACAAATCGGATCGTTCACTGTGGACTTTTTCCACGTTTGCCACTCGATCCCGGATGCCGTCGGCTTGGGCATTGATTCGCCCGCCGGGTTGGTGGTGCACACAGGCGATTACAAATTTGACCACACACCGGTCGACAACTGGCCAACAGATTACGCCAAACTGGCAGAATTTGCTGAACGCGGCGTGATGGCATTATTGGCCGATTCGACCAATGCCACAGAGCCAGGCTGGACACAATCTGAGCGTGTGATTGACGACGCATTAGATGAGGTGTTTGAGAAAGCAGAAGGCCGTATCTTAGTCGCCACGTTCGCTTCGCTGATCTCCCGCATGCAGCAGGTGGCTAATGCTGCCGAGCGGCATGGACGCAAGATCGCCTTCACCGGCAGAAGCATGGTGGACAATATGAATATGGCGCGGGAATTGGGCTATGTAGACTTCCCTGAACGCCTGGTGATCTCTTTAGAAAAATCGCTATCCATGCCCGACAACCAGGTCGTTCTGATGGCGACTGGTTCCCAAGGCGAACCGCGTTCGATTATGGGTCGGCTTGCCAGCGGCACCAACCGGAAATTCGATCTGCGCGAAAGTGACACGATCGTGCTCTCATCCCACACCATCCCCGGCAATGAAGAATCCGTCTACCGCACGATCAACAACCTCTTCCGCAGAGGCGCCGAAGTGGTTTACGAATCCATCGCACCCGTCCACGTATCAGGCCATGCCAGCCAGGAAGAGATGAAATTGCTCCTGCACCTGGTGCGGCCGCAGCACCTCATCCCCATGCATGGTGAGTTACGTATGCTAAAACAGCACGCAAGGCTGGCAGAAGAAGTCGGCATGCCCAAAGACAAGATCGCCGTTGTTGAAAACGGTCAGGTCATTGAATTTGTGGATGGCGAACTGCAGCTGCGCGAACGCATCCCGGGCGGCTACATCTTTGTGGATGGCAGCGGCGTGGGAAGCGTGGACAGAAGCATTGTCCAGGAACGGGAATCGCTTGGCCAGGACGGCATCATGGTTGTCAACGTTGTTGTCAGCAAAGATAACGGCCATCTCAAGAGCAAGCCCGAGATTCTCACACGCGGTTTCATGCTCCCCGCTGAGTTAGACCCAATCATGGATGGCCTTAACAGCCAGATCCAACAAACCGTTGACAAATCAAACGGCAATCTTTACAACGAAGTCCTGCGGTCTGTGAAGTCCTATCTCTATCAAGAGACAAAACGCAATCCGTTCATCTTTGTAACGATCAATCAGGTCTAAGACTAAAAAACACAGATAGCGAAGGGCGAATGCCCTTCGCTTTTTTGTTTTAACGTCTCGCCAATTCATACCATCAAAAAACCTATCTTAAAATAAACCAATCTTTAAGAAAGAAGGGTTTTGTTGGCGCGCCCACATGCTATAATTCAATAAAGAGAGGCGTCCTTGATCAGGTGGGCAGGACGCACTTTTTATCCATACAACTTATTTGTGGCTTTTTTGATATGTCTTTTGTTCATTTGCACGTGCACTCAACTTATTCGATCTTAGACGGCTTCAGTAAAATCAGGCCGCTGGTTGCGCGTGTTAAAGAATTAGGGATGCCGGCGGTGGCACTGACCGATCACGGCACCATGTATGGCACCGTTGAATTCTTCAACGCCGCCAAAGAAGCCGGAATCAAACCGATCATCGGGCTTGAAACCTACCTTGCCCCCCGCAAAATGACCGACCGCGACTCGCTGCGCGATAAACGTGCATCGCACCTGCTGCTTCTGGCTGAGAACATGGCCGGGTATAAAAACCTGTTAAAAATTGCTTCCGCATCCCAACTTGAAGGATTTTATTACCGCCCAAGGATTGACAAAGCCTATCTTAAAGCCCACAGTGAGGGTTTAATAGCAACCAGCGCCTGCCTATCGGGTGAGATTCCGCGTGCACTCGCAAACAACGATATCGAGCGAGCTGAAAGGATCCTCAAATGGTATCTGGATGTCTTCGGGGAGGACCGATTTTTCCTTGAACTTCAATCTCACCAGATCCCCGGTTTGCCGCAGATCAACCAGCGCCTGGTCGACCTGGGCAACCGCCACCAGGTGAAGTTTATCGCTGCAAATGACGTCCATTACATCAACCGTGATGACGCTAAACTGCAAGATATCCTGCTTGCGATCCAGACTGGCAGCCTGATCGCCGACCCTGACCGTATGCGTATGGACGATGACTCCTATTATTTACGCACCCCTGAGGAGATGCAAGCCCTGTTTGGCGACATCCCCGGTGCGATTGAAAACACTTTGATGATCGCAGAGCGTTGCGATGTTGATTTGAGCCCCACCGGTTACCACCTGCCGTTATTCACCGTCCCACAAAACGAAACCGCACAGACTTATCTGCGCCAGTTATGCCAGGAAGGATTGCAGCGCATCTACGGCGAGCGTGCCTCTGACACCCAAATCCAAGAACGGCTCAATTATGAATTGGACGTGATCCACGAGATGGGCTTTGATGCCTATTTCTTGATCGTTTGGGACCTGTGCAACCACGCCAAAGAGAAGGGCATCTGGTATAACGCCCGCGGTTCTGCAGCCGGTTCTCTTGTTGCTTATTCGCTGGATATCAACCTGATCGACCCCATTGAACACGACCTGATGTTTGAACGCTTCTTGCAAAAAGGCCGTGTGAATATGCCCGATATTGACCTTGATTTTCAAGATGACCGCCGGGCGGAGATGATGCAGTATTGCGCCGAAAAATACGGCGAGGACAAGGTCGCACAGATCATCACCTTTGGCACCTTGGGTGCCCGGGCAGCAATCAGGGATGTCGGCCGGGTGATGGATATCCCCATCAGCGAGGTCGATAAAGTCGCCAAGCTAATTCCGGCGATCCCAGGCAAACCTGTCACAATCAAAGAGGTGCTTGAAAGCTCAACGGATCTGCAGCAGGTCTATCAATCTGCAGGGTATTACAAAGATTTGATAGATACCGCCAGCCAGATGGAAGGCACCGTCAGAAATGCGGGCACCCACGCCGCCGGTGTGATCATCACCGATGAGCCGATCATCGAATACGTGCCCCTGCACCGCCCAACAAACCAGGCGGATGATAACCCGGTTAAAACCGTCACCCAATATGAAATGTCGGTGGTGGACCACCTGGGTCTGCTCAAGGTGGACTTTTTGGGATTGACCACGCTGACCATTATGTCAAAAGCCTGCGACTTGATCCAGGAGCGGCACGGCAAATCCTTTGACCTGCGCTCAATTCCCACCGATGACCCCGAAGTCTTCGAATTTATCAGCCAGGGACATACCATCGGCATGTTCCAACTGGAAGGCACGGGGATGACCCGCTACATCACTGAGATGAAACCGCAGGAACTGGCGCATGTGATCGCGATGATCGCCCTCTACCGCCCGGGTCCGATGCAATTCATCCCGGACTATATCCACCGTATGCATGGCAAGGAAAAACCAACCTACCGGCATCCATCCCTTGAACCAATTTTCAAAGACACCTTTGGTATTCCCATCTACCAGGAACAAATTATGCAGGCGGCGATGCGCCTGGCAGGGTATGAGGCCAGCGACGCCGACAGTTTGCGTAAAGCCATTGCTAAAAAGAAACTCAAACAGCTAAACGCCCACCGGCGGAAGTTCATTAAAGGTGCCCAGGAATTCGGCAACATCGACCAGCGCGATGCCGAACAGATCTTCACGGACTGGGAAAACTTCGCCCGCTATGGCTTCAACAAAAGTCACGCAGCCGATTACGGCGTGATCGCCGTCCAAACCGGCTACCTCAAATACCACTACACTATCGAATATATGACCGCCCTGCTCTCCGCGTGGAAGAACGATGCGGACAAGGTCGCCACCTATGTGGCAGACTGCCGCGCCATGGGGATCGATGTGCTGCCGCCGGACGTCAACTCCAGCGGATATGATTTCACGATCGAGGATCGGGAACAGGGAGATCCTGCCATCCGCTTTGGGCTGGGTGCGATTAAGAACGTCGGCGAAAACCCGGTTGCACTGATCCTCGAAGCCCGGCAAGACAGCCCATTCAAGGACCTGACCGATTTTGCACACCGGGTGGACATGCGCCAGGTCGGCCGCCGCCCGTTGGAATGCCTGATCAAAGTCGGGAGTATGGACCGCTTCGGCGCGCGCCAGGCGCTATTACAGGATCTTGAGCGGATCATTGCCGTCAGCAGCAGCTATTTCAGGGCAAAAGAAGCCGGTCAATTGATGCTTTTTGGCGGCGGCAATGCGGTGCAGGACCAGATCAAGCTGAACCCGCCTGCATACACCGATAAACGCGAGGAACTCAACTGGGAACGCGAACTGCTCGGCCTGTATGTCTCCGATCATCCCCTCACTCCTTATCAAAAGATCCTGGTTAACCGCTGCACCCATTTCTCGCATCAGCTTGCAGAGGCGGGTGACCGTGAAAAAATTACTGTCGCCGGGATGGTGGATCGCTTCAGGCAGCACCTCACAAAGAACGGCAACAACATGGCGTTTGCCACCCTCGAAGACCTTTATGGCAAGATGGATTTGGTGATCTTCCCTCAGGTATGGGAGAAGTGTTATCACCTGATGGAAATGGATAGCATTTTGCAGGTTGAGGGGCATGTGGATGCAGGTCAGGGGGACCCAAAGATCTTGGTAGACAGCATCACGCCAGTTTCACTTGACGAGCTCAAAGCGCAATGTGCTAATCTGCCAGAGCAGCGCCCAGTAGAGATTCCTGAAGATGATTTTCTGGATGACTTCTTGCCAAATCTGCCCTTTGACGAAGTGGACCCCATCGAGATTGACGATACCGATGATGATGATGGTGATGATGAGCCATCCCAACCCGACGAAACAGAACGCAGAGAAGATCCGGATCCTCATCAAACTGAAACCGCACAATCGTCATCTTCTGAACCAAACAAACGCTCAGTCTCAGGCAATGGTTCAACGCCTGATTCTTCTCCCAACGGAAACTATGCACGATCAGCCCAGTATCAGTCCTCGGCATCCTCTGTTGAGACCCAGGTGATGGAAGCGCCTCATCAGGGGTTTCATGTCCTGACGGCGACTTTACCGAAGCCCGATCCGCTACCCCATCAAGATCAAAATCCGCGCTGTGTTTACATCACCATCGATTCTTGCGGAGATAAGCGCCAGGATGTGCTGCGACTGCGCAGGATCCACGACATCCTCGTCTCCCGCCCAGGGCAGGACCAATTCGCCTTCCGTGTCAGAGAGAATGGTTTGTGGTATGAGATTGACTTCCCAAATGCGACCACTGGTTTAACTGAACCGCTGGTTAACAAGCTCAAAGGACTAATGGGGCCAAACAATATCCAAATTGCACCGCTGGGATAATATTTCTGCACCCGTTTCACACCATCCACAATTTAACAATTAACAAAAATCATTCATCTATCGTATGGTCTATGCTAACCATTGAAGCTCAATTCTGGTAAAATCCAAGGAAGGCACAAATGAAAAACTTTCGCTTTTATTTAGAATACGAAACCACAACATTAAAAAACAAAGCAACCCGTAAGGCGTTGGGTTACCACATGGGTACGGTATGTGCTGTTTTGCTCGGCACATCCCCGTCTTCAGAATTGCTCGAAGGGTTCGGGGGAATATATGAATATGGTAATTGCCCCGTGGTATGGAGTGCAATCTCACGAGAATATATTGAAAAGTATTGTAAACGCATCAGCGAAAAACAGGCACGAGAAATTCACCCCGATTTATTCAAAAGATTGGATGAGTTAAATGAAACATCTTTTACATAGGCTGATATGTAAGTTTGGGGAAGATTGGGGAGGATGGTTTACCATCCCTGTTTTCAATTATGAATTACAAGCGGGATGGTATGAAGACGAATTTGGAAACCCCCAAGAAGAAGCAATTTTGTTCGTCAAGGTTAGATAGGAGTCTGATATGAGAACATTAAGCGCAAAGCAAAAGAAAGCCTTAACAAAGGAATGGGAACGCCTTCATAATGAAGAGGGTATTGAATTGAATGGAAGAGTATGTCCCGGATTAATATCGATTTGAATCCAGTTACCCATATCACCGTTGATGCCATTGGCAAACCCGGAGAACGCGTTTTCTACCTTCAGGGACGCAACGCAGAGCAGGTCATCACCTTACTGGTTGAAAAATTCCAGGTGCAAACCTTAGCGCTCGCCATCGAAAACCTCATGTCTGAATTGCAGGAGAAGATCCCCGGCATGACAGACGCTTCGCCAAATTATAAAGAGGAACAGATGCTGCTCGAGCCGCCGCTGGACCCGCTTTTCCGTGTGGGGGAGTTGAGCCTGGCCTACGACACCCAACAGGACCGCATGATCTTGATTGCTAAAGAAGTGCCGATTGATGCGTCAGAAAACACTGAAGAAGAAGCCAGCGAAATCCGCTTTTGGTGCACACGATCGCAATTATGGGCAATGGGCCGCTGGGGCATCGAACTCGCCAGCCGGGGCAGGCCAGTCTGGCCTTCAACAGGAGAACCGATCCTCCCTCCCGGTGAATTTTCACCGAAAAACAACGGGCATAAAACTACCCCCTGAAAGTCATCGCCATGGAAAAAGATCTGATCCTTTCAGCGCTGCATGAAGGCAAAATGCGCGTGGAAGGTCAATTTCTCTATGGATCAAACTATACCTTCCTCGGAATCTGCCAATTTAAAGACCTGACCTTGAAGACGGTGTATAAACCGCTCAAAGGTGAACGGCCGCTGTGGGACTTCCCGCCGCACACATTGGCTCGGCGAGAGGTGGCAGCCTACCTCGTGAGTGAAGGTTTGGGCTGGGAGTTTGTGCCGGCAACGGTCTTCCGCACCAAGAATGCCCCGATGGGACCGGGTTCCGTCCAGGTTTTCATCGAACACGAACCCGAATACCACTACTTCAATTTTAAAGAAGCTGACCAGGCACGCCTGCCACAGGTAATGCTTTTTGACCTGCTGATCAACAACGCCGACCGCAAAGCCGGCCACCTGCTGATTGACCCGGATGGCAACCTGTGGCTGATCGACCATGGGTTGAGCTTTCACGTGGAAGATAAACTCCGCACCGTGGTGTGGGATCATGCAGGCAAACCCATTCCTGATCCACTCCAACAAGACCTCGAAAACTTCATCCCAAGCTTATCCCCGGGCGCTGATTTTCACCGATCCCTCAAACCTTACCTATCCGGTGATGAAATCGACGCACTCCACCAACGGGCAGCCGCCTTGCTCAAGGCAGGCACCTTCCCGCTGCCGCCCGAAGACCGGCGTGCCTACCCTTGGCCATTGGTATAATCAGGAAGGAGTGCCATGATAGAAAACAAGAAAATCCTTCTCATCTATAACGCCTCCCAGGTTCTCACACTGCGCGGCGGGCTGCAACGCGGATGGAAACTGGGCAAGCTGGGCATCATCCCAAACGGCGCAGTGGCAGTTGAGGGAGAGACCATCCTGGCGGTCGGTGACAGCCAGAGCCTGCTTGCAAACTACCCCGACGCAGAAAAACTAGACGCCGTGCAGCAGGTGGTCATGCCCGGCTTTGTCGACCCGCACACCCACCTCATCTGGGCTGGCGACAGGGCTGCAGAGTTTACGATGCGCCTGCAAGGGAAGACCTATATGGAAATCTTAGCCGCAGGCGGCGGAATCCTCTCGACGGTCAACGCCACCCGGGCTGCCTCAGTGGAGGAACTTCTGCACCAAACCCGTCAACGAGCCTTGACGTCTTTCTATCACGGAACAACAACCGCAGAAGTCAAGACGGGTTACGGGCTAACCTTTGATTCTGAAATGGATCAGCTTAAAGCAATCCTCGCCCTTGATATAGAAGGTCCCCTTCAATTAGTGCCAACCTTTTTAGCGGCGCACGCCGTGCCGCCTGAGTTCAAGCACAACCCCCAAGCCTATGTGGACTTGATCTGCAATGAGATGCTGCCCGAGCTTGCGCAGTGGTGGAAGAACAATCAACCACAGAACAGCCTGCCCTTTGTGGATGTGTTTTGTGAAGACGGCGCTTTTGACCTGGCGCAATCCCGCCAAATCCTTGAGAAAGCACGTAAGCTTGGGTTTCCCCTAAAAATCCACGCGGATGAATTTAAGAATTTGGGCGGTGCAGCCCTAGCTGCAGAATTGGGCGCCGCTTCGGCTGATCACCTGGTCAAGACCTCCTCAGCCGATATCCGTGCGCTGGGGCAGTCAGATACCGTGGCTGTTTCCCTGCCGGGCACGCCGTTCGGGCTGGACGAAGACGAATTCACCCCCGCCAAAGATATTCTGGATGCTGGCGGCATTTTGGCACTGGCGACAGACATTAACCCGGGCACATCCTGGTGTGAATCAATGCAATTTATCCTGGCACTCGCCTGCCGCAAGATCGGGCTGACCCCCGCCCAGGCGATTGCAGCCGCGACAATCAACGCAGCCGCAGCCCTGAACCTGGCGAATCAGGTCGGGTCGCTTGAACCCGGCAAACAGGCAGACCTCCTCATATTGAATGTGGACGACTACCAACACTTAGGTTATCGTTTCGGCATCAATCTTGTATCCAAAGTGATCAAAAGGGGCAGGGTTTACCCTGTCTGATCATCACGACAAAGTTTTTCCGTTTACAAGGTTGAGGGCTTAATGACAGAAACCACACAAAACATCATCACGATCATCACCGGCGGACTCATTTTAGTGGCAGGCATCTTTATCCTGCGAACCATCCTCAAATTTGCTTGGCGCATTATTCGCATCGGTTTAGTCATCATTGCAATGCTACTGGCTGGCGGTTACTTTTTGGGATGGTTCAACATCAGCCTGCCGTAGCCTGTGGCAGCGGGAGAAAACACATTGGAACAGATCACAATAGAAGAAGCACGCTCATGGTATCAAGACGCTGACCCGGTGCATGATTTCGATCATGTCCTGCGTGTCTTTCAGGTTGCCACCCGGCTGGCAAAAGCTGAAGGGGCTGACCTCGGAATCGTACAGGCAGCCGCACTGCTGCACGATTCACGCGGCAGTGCGCCAGGCGGAGAAGGTTCACAGCGCGCTGAACACCATATCACATCAGCCAAATTCGCAGGAGAAGTGCTCGCAAAAAAGGGCTGGCCGGATCATAAAATCCGTGCAGTCAAAGATTGCATCCTTGCACACCGCTTTAGAGGGCAGGAGAATAAACCCGAAACACTGGAAGCGCAGGTGTTGTTTGATGCTGACAAACTGGATGTACTGGGCGCGATTGGCGCTGCCCGTACCATCGCGTATGCTGCCCTCGACGGGCAGCCGGCATATACTGAACCCTCCGATCAGTTCCTGAAAACCGGGGAGAAGCTCCCGGGTGAACCGCATTCTTCTTACCATGAGTTCTTGTTCAAACTGCAAAAAGTCAAAGACCGCATGTTCACAGACAGCGGCAAAGCGCTGGCAGAAGCTCGGCATGCCTTTTTACTGGCTTTTTATGAGCAATTGCAAGCAGAGGCACGCGGCGAACGTTGACAGGAGGCTGCCCCAGCCTAAATCAGCATATCAACGCTATGGTAGAATCGGAATCACCAATTCAAGTTTTACAGATCACACACGCTTATGACCCAACTGGCAGTCATTATCATTAATCATCAGCATGGCGACATGCTCAGAGAGACGATTGAGTCGCTGATGACCTCGCCTATTGAGAGCGACCATAAGGTAATTGTGGTCAATAATCTGCCAGAAGCGGCGACCACTACCTGGATCGGATCTAACTACCCCCAGGTTGAACTGATCGAAAACGAAACACCCAAAGGTTTTGCCAGCAACATCAATATGGCCATCCGTCAGCACCCTGCATACGATTATTATTTGCTCCTCAACCCGGATGTGACCTGCCAGCCCGGTATGGTTGATGGGCTGGTATCTGCTATGGAGCATCACCCCAAGGTTGGGGCAGCCGGCCCCCAACTCTTGGACCCTGACGGTTCGGTTCAGCCATCACGCCGGCGGTTTGCCTCCTTTTTCGTTTTGGTGATGCGCGCCCTGCATATTGACAGTTTGCTCCCCAAACTACCCGCTGTCGAGCGCTATTTGATGAAAGACGTCAACTTCACGGGTCTGACGGATGTCGATTGGGTCACAGGCGCGGTCATGATCTTGCGCAAAACCGCCCTCGACCAGGTGGGGTTGATGGACGAGCGTTTCTTCTTATATTTTGAAGATGAAGACCTTTGCTGCCGCTTATGGCAAAATGGCTGGCGGGTGTGTTATTTACCCAAAGCGCAGGCTTATCACATCCACCTTGCTGAGGGGCGCAAGAATATCTTCAGCAAAGCCAATTTCCATCACATTTCAAGCGCATTCAAAATGCTGCAAAAATACCACGGAAAGATTACCCGGTGTTATGATAGAGAATATCAAGTGCAACACAAAGAATGATACCTATGAGTGATAAACCAAATCGAAAAATCAGGTCAACCCTGCTTGAAAACCGCAGTCATATCGTCAACATCCTGTTGATCATTACGGACCTTTTCACTATCAGCCTGGCTGTCGTGCTGGCGGCTGGCATCCGCATCCTGCTCATCCCGCTGATGGGCGGCATTGTCAATTGGCAGGTGATCCTCAACGGGCTGATTTTCTATCTGATCTTCAACATCATCCTGGCCTGGTTGAATGGGCTGTATCCCGGCTTTGGATTGGCAGCAGTGCACGAAATGCAAAAGGTGCTGTATGTCGTTTCACTGGCATCCATCTTTTTGGGCGTCTTCCTGTTCCTGCAGCAATTGGGCCTTGCTTATTCCCGTATGATCTATGTCCTCACCTGGCTGCTTTCCGCATTATTCATGATGCTTGGGCGGTTTGCCCTGCGCAACCGCTTCTCCCGCTTCAGTTGGTGGGGCATCCCGATGGTGATCATCGGCTCAGAAGAAAATGTAACTCCCGTCATTGAAAAACTACAGCAGAACCGCCGGTTGGGTTTCAGACCGGTGTATTATTACGACCCTGATTTCCCCGCATCCGAGCCCGTCTCAGGCGTTGAAGCCATCCAGAGCAAACAAGACCTGCAAACCCTGGTGGAAGAAACCGGCATCCAGCATGTGGTCTTCACCGATGCTATGGACGATGTTTCAACCGCCAACTTCCACTGGATGCGGGATGTATTTCCCAATATCCTGTTCGTGCTGAATACGGCACCTTTCGGCTCTTTATGGGTGCGCACGATTGACCTTCATGGCACCTTAGCCATCGAAACCAATTACCACCTGCTCAATAAACAAGAGACCATCATCAAACGCATAGTGGATATGCTCCTCACCTTCTTGATGTTGTTGGTCACATGGCCGATATTCCTGATCCTGGCATTGATGGTGCGCTTGGGTTCAAAAGGCCCAGTCCTTTATACGCAAAAGCGGTTGGGTCAAAATGGTATCCCCTTCAAGAGCTTTAAGTTCAGAACCATGTATGACAATGCCGAAAGCAAACTTGAAGAACTGCTGGAAAACGACCCGGATGCCAAACTGGAATATGAAACCTATCATAAACTGGCTAACGATCCGAGGGTAACCCCGGTCGGGAAGATCCTGCGGCGTTACAGCCTGGATGAACTGCCTCAACTGATCAACGTCGTCAAAGGGGATATGAACCTGATCGGCCCGCGCAGTTACCTGCCGCGTGAGATCCCCGAAATGGGAGATTACGCCAAGATCATCCTCAAGGTCAAACCGGGGATCACTGGCTGGTGGCAGGTGATGGGACGCAATATGACTTCCTTCAAAGAACGCCTGCAGCTCGATGAATATTACATCAGCAACTGGTCGATCTGGCTGGATATCTACATCATCATCAAAACCGTGTGGGTGCTGCTCAACGGCAAGGGTTTATAACGGCTAATTTTCATTCACAGCAAGCAACCCCCTCTCACCATATTTTCTCCCTTAGATCCACCCGCTGCTGTGACCTCCATCATTCCTCGTAAAAAATAAGGTAAAATTCTGGCAGATTGCTAATCTCTCAATTTATCCACCATTAAAAGGACGACCAATTTGGACTTTTCAACGCTGTGTGTGATCGGGATGGGGTATATCGGCCTGCCGACTGCCAGCATTTTTGCCAGCAGAGGCTTGCACGTGACCGGGATGGACATCAACACCGATATCATCAATGGCCTCAACGCTGGGCAGATGCACATCTTCGAACCCGGCTTGCGCGAACTGGTGCTGGACGAGCTCAAAAGCGGGCGTTTGCAGATATCAACACAGGTCAGCCCGGCGGATGCCTTTATCATTGCTGTGCCAACCCCCTTTTACGATGATAAACGCGCCGATATGCGAGCCGTGATCGCTGCCAGCGAATCGATCGTTCCCCATCTTCAACCCGGCAACCTGGTAATCCTCGAATCCACCTCCCCGCCGCGCACCACGGTGGATATTGTTGCACCGATATTAGAAAAAAGCGGGCTGAAGGCAGGCGAGGACTTCCTGCTGGCTTATTCGCCCGAACGCGTTCTGCCGGGCAGGATTTTGACAGAACTGATAGATAATGCGCGTGTGATCGGCGGCATCAATCCCCAGTCGGCTCAAGCCGGGCGAGATCTTTATGCTGCCTTCGTCAAAGGTGAGATCATCCTGACGGATGCCACCACCGCTGAGATGGTCAAACTGATGGAAAACACCTCACGGGATATCAACATAGCCATCGCCAATGAATTTTCTCGGCTGGCGCAGCGCTTTGATGTGGATATTTGGGAAGCCATCAGCATTGCCAATCTGCATCCCAGGGTGGAAATCTTACGCCCGGGTATAGGCGTAGGCGGGCACTGCATCAGCGTTGACCCCTGGTTCCTGGTGGAAGCGGCGCCCGATGAGGCGCAATTGGTCAAAACCGCACGGCAGATCAATGATGAGCAGCCTGCCTTTGTGGCTGATCTGATCAACCAGGTCGCTGGCGGCTTGAACGGAAAAACAGTCGCTTTCTTGGGTTTAGCCTTCAAGCCAAATGTGGATGACCTTCGTGAAAGCCCGGCGGTTGAGCTTGTTCACCACCTGCAAGCAGCAGGTGCAAAAGTTTTAGCATACGAACCCTTTAAGCACAACGCACACCTGCCGGAAGTTCAACAGGTATCCGAACTTGATGCCGCCCTGCTGAATGCCGACTTGATCGTGCTGGGCGTAGCCCATGACCAGTTCAAAAACATCGACCCGGCAGATATTCAGGGCAAGACCCCTTCAACGCTGGTATTCGACGCGGTGCGCGCCTGGGATAAAGCCAAATGGGAACAAGCCGGCTTTCGCTTTTGCGGGTTGGCTAGAAAACATTAATCCAACTGTTTACATCATCACTAAACACCCACTTTTAGGAGGAAACAATGTTAGGTGCTATGATTGGCGATATTGTTGGGTCGGTTTATGAATGGAACAATATCAAGACCACGGATTTCCCGTTCTTTTCAGAAAAATGCTTCTTCACCGATGACACCGTTTTGACCGCGGCTACCGCCAAAACCCTGCTGACCGATGGCGATTATACCGCCAACTATCAGGATTTCGCCCGGCGCTACCCGGGGCGCGGTTACGGCGGCAATTTTCATGGGTGGATCCATTTGGAAAATCCCCAACCCTATAATAGCTGGGGCAACGGGTCTGCCATGCGCATCAGCCCGGTCGGGTTCGCCTTTGACTCCGTGAATGAGGTGTTGGCAGAAGCCGAACGCAGTGCCCAGGTGACCCATAACCATCCAGAAGGCATCAAAGGCGCACAGGCAACCGCCCTGTCAATCCTGATGGCGCGGCAAGGCGCTGCACAGCAAGACATCCGGTCTGAGATCACATCACGTTTCGGCTACGACCTCGACCGCACCCTGGCGCAGATCCGCCCGGGATACACCTTTGATGTTTCCTGCCAGGGGTCTGTCCCTGAGGCAATCATCGCTTTCCTTGAATCCGAGAGCTATGAGGATGCCATCCGCAAAGCCATATCGCTGGGCGGTGACAGCGACACCATCGGTTGCATCACTGGCGGGATTGCCCAGGCCTATTACAGAGGCGTCCCCCAAGCCCTTGCCGATCAAGGCCGCCAATTTTTACCGGACGAGTTTCTGCAAATTTTGGATGATTTTGAAACCTGGCTAAACA
Source organism: Anaerolineaceae bacterium (assembly GCA_016841365.1). Classification (GTDB taxonomy): domain Bacteria; phylum Chloroflexota; class Anaerolineae; order Anaerolineales; family Anaerolineaceae; genus Brevifilum. Next base: position 44,180 of record JAENZI010000014.1, on the reverse strand, counting down.
CAAAAGAATCTTAATCCAACAGAGGTGAGGAACCCTCACCTCTGATTTAAAAACTCTTCGATTTAAAGAGTCACGCGCCCAGTTTTTCCTCAAGCTGTGCCCACTCCCCCATTAAGGCATCAATTTCAGTCTGCAAATCCATATAACGCTCACCAAGCTGCCAGACCTCACCTGAATCTGGCGGCGGATTTTCCAATTCAGCCGAGATGACCGCCTGCTGTGCCTCAAGAGCGCCCACCTGCGCTTCAATTTCAGCCTGGCGCTTCTTGATCCGTTTAATCTCATATTTCGAAATCGGCTTATTTTGAGCAAAGGCTTTCTGTTTTGCATCCCGCTGGGCGTTTGTGGCTGGACTTAAGCTTTCAGATTGGGATTGTTCCTCCTGCAAACTGAGCTTATAGGCCTTGTATTCCGTGTAGGACCCCTTAAAGACTTGCAGACTCTTGCCCTGCGGGTCCACCGCCCAGATTTGGGATGCCAGCGAATCGATCAGGTAGCGGTCATGGGAGACCAGCAGGATCGTGCCTGGAAAAGCAGAGAGCACCGACTCCAGCACTTCCTGGGATGGCAGGTCCAGGTGGTTGGTCGGCTCGTCCAGTAAAAGCAGGTTGGCATCCGACAACGAAAGTTTTGCTAAAGCCAGCCGGCCGCGTTCACCGCCAGACAGCGTCCCCACCTTACGGAAGACATCATCCCCTGTGAATAAAAACTTGGCTAAATAACTGCGGATTTCAGCGGGCAGCATATTAGGTGCCACGCTGTCAATCTCATCCATCAAAGATTTTTCCTGGTTCAGGCCTTCGTGCGCCTGGGCAAAATAACCGATTTCAAGGCTTGCGCCTAACTGAACTTTACCAGCGTAGGGCGGGATTTTCTCAAGAATGGTCTTCAGAAAGGTGGTCTTTCCGGCACCATTCGGCCCGATGATCGCCGCGCATTCTTGCCGCTGCAACAGCAGATCAGGGCAGTCGAACAAAGGTTTGCCCTCATCATGATAGCCCACCTGCAGGTTATGGGCGCGCAATACCAGGTCTCCCGAGCGACCTTTCGTCTGCAGGTGAATGTGCATTCGACGAGGTTCGCTGGGGGGCGGTGCCAACCGTGAATCTTCCAGCAGACGCTCCAAACGCCGCTGGCGGCCTTTTGCCTGGTTGGTGTTCTGCCCGGCAATATTCCGCCGGATGAATTCCTGTTCCTTTTCAATAAATGCGGTTTGCGCTTCATATTCTGCCAACCTGCGTGCATAACGTTCCTCACGCTGGGTTAAATAAGCCGAATAATTGCCGCGGTAAACTTCCAAGGATGGCGTCATCTCCCACACAGTATTCGCCACCTGGTCCAAGAAATATCGGTCATGCGAAACGACAACCAACGCCCCTTCCCAGTCTTTCATGAAGGATTCCAGCCATTCCACAGCCTCGATATCGAGGTGATTGGTAGGCTCATCCAGCATCATCACATCCGGGCTTTCTAAAAGCAGTTTTGCCAGCAAAGCCCGCGTCCGCTGCCCCCCTGAAAGCTGAACAATCGGGCGGTGATAGTCTGATTCGGAAAATCCCAAACCTGAAAGCGTCTGTTTGATGCGCACTTCGTAGGTATATCCGCCGCGCAGCTCAAAGTTGTGCTCCAGCCTGCCATAACGCTCAATCGCGGCATCAGCCTGCTGGGGGTCGGTCATTGCCGCCATGCTTTGATCAAGTTCTTTTTGCATCTCAATCAAATCGGCGAAGACTTCCATGCAATGATCCCATAGCGTGCCCTGTGTCACCAGGGTTGCTTCCTGCGGCAGGTAACCGATGGTCAGGTCTTTGGCATGCTGAACGGAACCGGTGTTAGGGTAATCCAACCCGATCAAAATGCGGATCAGTGTCGTCTTCCCGACGCCATTCTGACCCACGATCGCGATCCTTGCCCCCTGGGGGATCGCCAGCGAAATCCCCTCGAAGATATCATTGGGGCCAAAGGATTTGGATAGGTTAGAAGCGGTAATTAATGACATGTTGGATAGTATACCATCTGTAATTCTTTCATTGCGAGGGACTCTTGTGATCGTCACCCGCATGCCGGCATGGTAGAATTGCTAGCATGAAAAGAAACGTCAAACGCTGGCTGATCTGGCTGGGCTTAATTATCTCAGCCGTATTCCTCTATTTTGCCTTCCGTGAGATCAATTATGCCGACTTGTGGGCAACACTTCGTGAAACCCGCTTATGGTGGCTGGTCCCCGGCCTGGCTATCTACTTCAGCAGCATGCTGGTGCGCACCTGGCGCTGGCAGTACCTGCTTAACCCCATCAAGAAGACCACGACTAAGACGTTGTTCCCGATGATCTTCATCGGTTATATGGGCAATAATGTCTTCCCGCTCAGGATGGGAGAAGTGCTGCGCACGGTTGTCCTCAAACGCCGTGAGGATATCTCGATTTCCGCCAGTTTAGCGACCATCGTGGTAGAACGCATCTTCGATGCCGTGGTGGTTGTGGGGTTTGTATTGTTAAATCTTGGTCAACTGGCAGGCCTTCCGGGCACAGGTTCGTTTACCCAATTGGGCAGCCTGGCTGTTTGGGCGGCGGCAATATTCGCTGCCGGGTTAATTTTCTTCATCGCCATCGCTATGTTCCCCAAACCCGCCATGCGCTTGATCCACGCCGTGATCAGCAAAATCGTCCCAAAGCGCTGGCGCGAGGGCACGATCAGCATCGCCGACCGCTTTTTGGATGGCTTGATGAGCCTGCGCTCTCCAAAAGATGCAGTGATGATCTTCCTGACATCGGTACTGGTCTGGCTGCTCGAAACCGGGTTGTATTGGAGTGTGAATCAATCGCTGGGGTTAGGCCTGACCTTCGGGCAGTTAATGCTGCTGAATGGGGTGGTCAATATGGTTCTGCTGATCCCTGCCGCACCGGGCGGATTGGGTACATTTGATGCCGCCGGACGAGCCATGCTCCAAACTTACGGCATCCCCGCAGAACCTGCCCTCGGCTACACCCTGATCCTGCGGATGGCATTGTGGATCCCCATCACATTGGTCGGCGCGATTTTCTTTGTGAGCGAAGGGCTCGAATGGACGCTGGATATTGAGAAGATGCAGGCACAGGCAGAAACGCCGCTTGAAGCAACGACGAAAGGTGAACCACATGACGGACAGTAAACAACGCATCGCCATCATTGGGGCAGGCATCGGCGGGATGTCCGCCGCCTACGACCTGGTCAAAGCCGGAAAGGATGTGGTCATTTATGAAGGCTCCGATCACGTTGGCGGGTTGGCAGCCGGTTTCAAAGAACCCCACTGGGATTGGACGGTGGAACGCTTTTACCATCACTGGTTCCATTCCGATGAACATATGCTGGGGCTGATTGACGAACTGGGCTGGTCTGACCAGGTTTTATTCCCACGCCCGGTGACCGTAATGTATCATGAAGGAAAATTTTATCCCTTTGATTCAATCACCGCCGCGCTGATGTACCCGGGGTTAGGTTGGGGGGTCAATAAAATCCGCTTTGGGCTGGTGGGGTTGTATTTACGCCTGACCAAGAACTGGCGGGCATTGGAAAAAACCACCGTAGATCAATGGATGCGTAAATGGGCTGGCGACAGGGTGTATGAGTCCATGTGGGAGCCGATGATGATCGGCAAGTTTGGCGAAGAATACGCCAAAGTGGTCAACATGGCCTGGATGTGGGCCAGGCTGCATGCACGCACCACGCGGTTAGGCACCTTTAAAGGCGGCTTTCAGACCTTCGCAGATAAGTTCGCTGAACGCCTTAAAACCATGGGTGTGGAGATCAAGTTGAACGCACGTGTGAACGGAATCACGCAGGCGGGTGAAGGGCAAGTCTCGCTTTTACCAGAAGGCGCAGAAACGCAAACCTACGATCAGGTGCTTGCAACCACCTCACCCGGGTTGTTGGCGCGCCTTGCACCTGACCTGGCACAGCCCTACCTTCAGGGCTTATTGAACCTTAAAAGCATGGGCGCAGTTGTGATGGTCGTTTCGCTCAAGCACCAACTTTCTACCCAGGGGTACTACTGGTATAACATTCCTAAACAAGCCGGTTTCCCGTTTCTTTCTTTGGTGGAGCACACCAACTTCCTTTCACCTGAATATTTTGGCGGCGATCATATCGTCTATATCGGTGATTACCTTCCGCAAGACCACGAAAATTTCGACCTCAGCCAAGAGGCGCTTGAAGCCCGCTTCCTACCGCATCTCAGAAAATTCAATCCAAATTACACACCAGACTGGGTCAATAAGACGTGGCTGTTCCGCACACGCTACGCCCAACCCGTGCCCCTGGTCAACCATTCACAGCACATCCCCGATATCTGCACACCGCTGCCTGGCTTATATTTCGCCAGCATGAGCCAGGTCTATCCCTGGGACCGGGGGACGAATTTTGCTGTGGAAATCGGCCGGCGTGCTGCGAGGATGATGATCGAGGATCAAAAACACTGATTCCAAAATCTGAATCAAATTTTCGAACATATGAGCATTTTCTCGCAAAATGGGGTTTATATAACGCACCCCCACATATGGCACAGAAAGCGCTTTAACAGACTCACCCCCCATATATGGGGGGTGTTGCGCTTTATTAAACGCTCTATGGGTGAATCAAATATTGATCATTGGCTAATTTAATATTTATCAAATAATTCATATTTTTTAAGGTTGGGGGAGCTTAAAGAATGTGGAATTTTTAGCAAATTTTGGGCAAATCCGCTTGAGGCTGTGTTGACTCTCTGCTAAAATTCTACTACCTACCAAGCGGGCGAAAAATTTCTAACCTTGGCGTTTAAACAACCGAAAAAATCTTTCCACCACTGAAGCCCATCAAAAGTGGTGTTTTTATAAATTTATTTGGATATCATTGGGCGATTGCATAGCACAGCAGAGAGGAATTATTCATGAGAGCAGAACACGCCTGGCAAGCCACACTCGGCCAACTTCAACTTGAAATGTCAAAGGCTTCCTTTGATACCTGGGTCAGCAGCGCCGAGTTTTTAGGCTATGATGAAGAGACAGGCTGTTTTGAGATCGGCGTTAAAAATGCATATGCTCGGGACTGGCTCGATGACCGCTTGAGCGCGAAAATGGGCCGGATATTGACCGGCATGATCGGGTCGCCAGTCACAACTGAAATCAAAGTCCATTCCTCAAATTCAACCGCAGAAAAAACTGAAAAACAACATCACCCCAGCACGTCTGCTACAAACACAACCGAAAATTCAACCATCAACGGGCGTTACCGTTTCGATAATTTTGTCGTCGGCGCGGATAACCGCCTGGCACATGCAGCCTGTATGGCTGTTGCCGAAAGCCCCGCCCGGGCATACAACCCCCTGTTCCTTTACGGCGGTGTCGGGCTGGGCAAGACCCACCTGCTGCACGCCATTGGCAACGCCTGCCTGCCTGCAAACCTGAATGTCTTATACGTTTCCTCTGAGGAATTTACCAACGACCTGATCAACGCCATCCGAACCCATACCACAGCCGCGTTCCGTGAAAAATACCGCCAGATCGATGTCTTGCTGATCGATGATATCCAATTCATCGCCGGCAAAGAGTCCACCCAGGAAGAATTCTTTCATACCTTCAACACCCTGCATGGGCAGAACAAACAATTGGTGATCTCCTCCGACCGGTCACCCAAAGCCCTGGTGACCCTGGAAGAGCGTCTGCGCTCACGTTTTGAATGGGGCTTAACCGCTGATATTCAACCCCCCGATGTGGAAACCCGCCTGGCAATCCTGCGATCCAAAGCAGAACGGGCAGGGCGTAATGTACCATCAGAAATCCTTGAGATGATCGCCCGTCAGGTGCAGTCCAACATCCGCGAACTTGAAGGCGCTCTGAATCGTGTGCTGGCTTATTCCGACCTGAGCGGTATCCCGCTGACACTGGAATTAGCTCATAACGCCCTCTCCGACTTTCTCCCCCATGGCCCAGACCTGCAGCCAGGTGATGTTTTGGATGCCGTTTCAAAAGCATTTGGCATATCTAACGACCGGCTGATCGGGCGTGAACGGACGCGGGAAGTTGCCCTGCCCCGCCAGATTGCGATGTACCTGCTGCGTGAAGAAGGCGGCGTATCGCTGCCGCAAATCGGTGAATTCATCGGCGGACGTGACCACACCACAGTCATTTACGCCTGCGATAAGGTCAACAACCTGATGGAAACGGATGACCGTTTACGCCGGCAGATCTTAAAGATCCGTGAGCAACTCTATAGCCGTGTCCCAATGATGGTTTAGCCCCCTGACTAAAATGTAATACAATATATCAATCTAAAACTTAAAAGCCTGATAGATTAGTCAGGCTTGTTTACTAAAATAATTCTTGCACGTCAATTTGTCATACTCTGATTCGGATCAAATGAGAAAATTGATGGAAGATCAAAAACGATTTGGGATTTTAGCAGCTTTTATCGCAGCAATTTTCTTTGGGGCGGCTGCACCATTAAGCAAACCCTTATTACCCTTTCTTAACAATTATCAAATGGCTGGGTTGCTTTATTTAGGAGCAGCCTTAGGCGTGTCTCTGATATTAATCAAAGAAAAATCCATGCAGTGGCCCTGGCAAATCCAGCGCAAGGAAGCCCTGAAGTTATCAGGTGCCATAATATTTGGGGGTATTTTAGGCCCCTTATTCCTGCTCGCCGGTTTACGGATTGCTGCAGCGAGCTCGGTTTCCCTTTGGTTAAATTTAGAATTATTAGCGACTGCTGTCCTCGGTCATCTTTTCTTTAAGGATTACCTCTCAAAAAAAGGCTGGTTAGCCAGCATCGGCGCGTTAGGTGCAGCGACACTGCTCGCCTGGGAAGGCGGCATCGCAGGGTTCAAAGCGGGAGGGCTGATCGTCCTGGCATGTATCTGTTGGGGAATAGACAACCACCTGACAGCCTTAATTGACGGCATAACCCCCGCCCAAAGCACATTTTGGAAAGGATTGTTTGCTGGTAGTTTTAACCTGGTCCTTGGATTATTGATGGGTTCATTCACCGCAAACGCCGTCCAAACCCTGGGCGCGTTGGGATTAGGTGTTGTCTCCTACGGACTATCGATCTTGTTATATATTACATCCGCGCAGCATCTCGGAGCAACCCGCTCCCAACTGATCTTTTCAAGCGCACCCTTCTTTGGCTTATTTATCGCACTACTTTTTGGGGAAGCATTCACACTGATTCAATTTGTCGCGTTGGTGACCTTTTTGATTTCAATTTATGTCTTATTCAAGGAAACGCACTCGCACGCACATATCCATCAAGCGCTTATCCACACGCACATGCATACGCACCCCAACCCGCATCATGATCACGAACACCTTGAGTTATCCGATGCATCGGTCCGGCATATCCACGCTCATGAACACACTTATTTGCAGCACGACCACCCGCATTGGCCGGATATTCACCACAGGCACGAGCATAGCGATTGAAGCCTAAACGGATCCAGGCGGAAGCATATACCAGAAAGTAACTTATTTTCAGGTCTCAGGAAATATTGTCTGAGTTTAGCGCTTTTCCATCCTGCCCCAGCTCAAGCCAGCCTTGGCTTCTGTACTCAATGGGATGTCGAGTTTGTAGGCGTTTTCCATCACCTTCTGCACCAAGCGGGTCGTTTCATCCAATTCATCCTCAGGCACTTCAAAGATCAGTTCATCATGCACCTGAAGCAGCATGCGTGCCTGCAAACCGGCGTTCTTAATCTCATCCGGCAATTTCAGCATTGCAATTTTGATGATGTCCGCAGCAGTGCCCTGGATCGGGGCGTTGATAGCCTCCCGTTCTTCCCGCTGGCGGATATTGTAGCTCGCCCCGCGCTTTAAGTTCGGGAAGTATCGCCGCCTCCCAAGCAGTGTTTCCACATAGCCCTGTTCAGCCGCCTGTTCACGCAGCCCATCTAAGAAGCGCTTTACGCCCGGGAATTTCTCAAAATAGGTCGTGATAAAATTCTCTGCCTCCGCCAGGGTCAGGTCGGTGGCATTCGTCAGGCCATAGGAACTCATTCCATAGATCAGGCCAAAATTGATCGCTTTGGCATGGCGGCGCATTTCAGGGGTGACATCGTCCAGGTTAACACCATGCACAGCGGCTGCTGTGGTGGCGTGAATGTCCTGCCCGGCATTGAAGGCTGCCAGCATGGCTTTGTCTTGCGACATATGGGCAACAATGCGCAGCTCAATTTGGGAATAATCCACTGCCAGCAGCTGCCAGCCCTGCTGTGCAACGAACCCATTGCGTACACGCCTGCCGATTTCCGTGCGGGTGGGGATGTTTTGCAGGTTCGGATCCGAAGAGGCAATCCGGCCGGTCACCGTGCCAGTCTGGTTAAAGGAGGTGTGCACCCGGCCGGTGTCCGGGTTTATTTGCAATGGTAGTGAATCAACATAAGTCGAGCGTAATTTCTCCAACTCGCGGTATTCAAGCACCCAATCCACCACCGGATGCTGCCCTGCCATCGCCTCCAGCACAGATGCCGCAGTGGAATAATGACCTGATGACGTTTTACGCGCCCGGTCTGGCGGTTCCAGCCCCATCTTATCAAACAAGGCTTCAGAAAGCTGCTGGGTGGAATTCAGGTTAAATTCATAACCAACAGCCTCTTGGATCTGCGACTCAATCTCGCCCAGGCGTTCTTCCAACTCCGTAGAAAACTTTTTAAAGAAGGCTTTATCCAGCAGGATTCCAGCCTCTTCCATCTCGGCCAGCACTGGCACAAGGGGCATTTCCATTGTGCCGAAAAGCGACTCTGACTTTTGATCGCGCAATTCTTCCTGTAGCTGCGGGATCAGGCGCAAGCAAATCACAGCATCCGCTGCGGCATAACCCGCCGCCTCCTCAATCGGTACCAAGTCCATCGTCTTCTGCCCTTTACCCTTTCCGATCAGATCTTCGATATGGGTCATGTCGTATCCCAGCCTGACCCAGGCCAGGTTCTTCAATCCCAGGTTACGGGATGCCGGGTTGATCAGCCACTCCGCGATCATTGTGTCGAAAGATAACGGGGATACGATCAGACCGGCGCGCTTGAGCACCAGAAAGTCATATTTCAGGTTATGCCCCGTTTTTTTGATATCAGGGTCCGTCAGCGGCCCGCGCAGGGCGTCAAACACCTTCTCCACAGGCAACTGATCCCCTTCGGCATGCCCCACGGGGATGTAATAGCCATGCTCTGGCTCAACTGCCAGCGAAATACCGACCAGCTTTGCCCGCATCACGTCAGTATCTGTCGTCTCGGTGTCAAAAGCAATCCATTCTGCTTTTTCAAGCGTGCGCTGCAGCTCTTCAAGTCCTGCATTTGAATCCACAATTGTGGTCTGAATATCTGAAGGGGTTTCAACTGCCGTTTCCTCAGGTGCCACATCTGCAAACAGGTCCATTTGTTCACCCTGCGGCATGATCGGGTGCATCCTCCCAACCAGCGCATTAAGCTGCTTGGTGAGTGTCCTGAACTCCAGCTCTCTGAAAAGGTCTTCCACTGCCTTTGGGTTGAATCGGTCAATGCGCGCCTGCTCCAAATCGAGCTGCATATCAAGGTCTGTCACAATCCGCGCCAATTTCTGGCTCAGGTAAGCAACTTCCTTGCTGCCTTCCAGCGCCGTTTTTGCCCTGCCGCTGATCTCATCCAGGTGCTCATAAATACCATCCAGAGAGCCATATTCCTCCAAGAGCTTGGTGGCTGTTTTTTCGCCAATCCCTTTCACGCCGGGGATGTTATCAGAGGAATCACCGCAAAGCGCTTTGAAGTCCACCACCTTCTCCGGCGGAACACCCAATTTTTTCGTGACATCCTCTGGGAAAAAATCCTGTGCGTCTGACAGGCGGCTGCCTGCCAAATTGACCACCACCCGGTCGGTGACTAACTGCAGCAAATCCTTATCGCCTGTGATGATCTTGACGCCCAGACCCTTTTCCTCTGCCGCCCAGCGCGCCACGCTGCCCAGCACGTCATCCGCCTCGTAGTTTTCCATTTCAAGCCTGGGGATGTTGAGCGCATCCACAATTTCACGCATCCGCTCGACCTGTGTGCGGAGGTCGTCGGGCATCTTCGCCCGGGTGCCCTTATAGTCTTCATACATCTCATGGCGGAAGGTTTTCCCTTTGTCAAACACAACCGCCAGGTAATCGGGGTTCTCCTGCTCAAATATCCGCAGAAGGATACTGGTAAAGCCATATACGCCCGCAGTCGGCTCGCCGCTGCTGGTCTGAAATGCGTTGCTGCGGGTTCCGCCTGCAGTGAGGGCATAATACGCCCGATATGCCAGGCCGTGACCATCGAGAAGGTATAAAACTGGAGGCATGCGTGCTCCTTTTACTATTGAATTAAGATCAATATCCTCATTTTAACCTGAAGTGACTTGAAATAAAAGTTCGACGCTTTCTACCATGTTTACTTGGTAAATGGGACCAAGAATCAAAAAGGCTGCCGAGGTATCTCGGCAGCCCGATTTAGATATCCATTCGATATGTTTTAGTCTTCAATATCTTTGATGATCTCATGAATGCGTTCCATCACATCATCGGTTAATTGATCTTTGACTGCGATGGCTTTCATATTTTCTTCCACCTGTGAGACCTTGCTGGCACCAGTGATGACTGTGCTGACATTCGGATTCTTCAAAACCCATGCCAGTGACATTTGCGCCATCGAAACACCGAGGTCTTGCGCCACTTCAGCCAGCTTGCGGGTGACATTGAGTTTCGCTTCGTTTTGCACCCGTTCTTTCATCCATTGATAGCTCTTCAGGTTCGCACGGCTTCCCTCAGGGATCTTGCCTTCATTGTATTTCCCGGTCAACATGCCCCCATACAGCGGGCTCCATGTCGTGGTGCCATAACCCAATTCCCGATAGAGAGGTTCATATTCCTCTTCAAATCGGCGGCGATGGAACATATTGTATTGTGGCTGCTCCATGGATGGCGGACGCAGATTGTTGCGCCGGGCAAAATCCGTCGCGCGCATGATCTCTGCTGCTGACCATTCGGAGGTGCCCCAATAGAAAGCTTTGCCCTCGCGGATGACCTGGTTGAAAGCAAACACCGTTTCCTCGATAGGTGTTTCCGGGTCCGGCCGATGGGCGAACACGAAGTCCACATAATCTAGCTGGAACCGTTTAAGGGCATTGTTTACGCCTTCAATGATGTGCTTATATGAGAGCCCCTGGTCATTGGGTCCCTCACCGCCCCAGAAGATCTTTGTAGAAACTAAGTAGTCCTTGCGAGCCCAGCCCAACTCCTTGAGCGCTTTACCCATGATGATCTCAGCCTGCCCGCTGGCGTATGCCTCAGCATTATCAAAAAAGTTGACGCCCGCATCAAAAGCCGCCGCCATGATTTCCTTTGCCTCTGGGACGCCAAATTGGTTGCCGTATGTGACCCACGCGCCTAAAGAGAGCTCTGATACTTTAACGCCAGCCTTGCCTAATCGTCGATATTCCATACTTCCTCCTAAATTTATTTGTTTATTTATTATTATGATGAATTTTCTGTCAAATAAGTTACATTAATTATACGCGAGAGAATACCGAAAACAAAAAATGCTAACCACAAGAAAAATCTCTTGTGCCGAGTCGAGATTATTTGACATCGTTTCCCCTCTATGTTAATATGGAATTGAAAATACTTTTTTGGAAGCAGTTTCAAGCCGATTAATCAATCAAGCGATTCACATAATGCCCTCAAAATCAAACCGCACACCCACCATTTATGATGTTGCCAGAGTTGCCGGGGTCAGCATCTCCACCGTTTCGCGCGTGATCAATGCCAGCCCTAATGTCAGCGAGGGGACGCGTGATCGAGTCCAGGAGGCTATCGATCAGCTTGATTTTGTACCCAAAGCCGAAGCCCGAGCGCGTGCTATGAAAGACTTTGCGCGGATTGGCGTTGTTTCTCCCTTCTTTACGGCACCTGCATTTGTTCAGCGGCTGCGCGGCGTGGCTGAAGGTTTGCTCTCAACCCGCTTTGAGCTGACCATCTTCACTGTTGAGTCAATCGACCACCTTAACCACTACCTCGCCACGCTCCCGGTCACAGGGCACCTTGAAGGGCTGATCCTGCTCTCACTGCGCGTCAATGATGAATCCGCGAAAAAACTGATCGAAAACGGACTGGAAACCGTGTTGATCGAATACCCGCGTTCCGATCTGAACACCGTTGAAATTGATGATCGTGCCGGCGGTGAAATCGCAGCAGAATACCTGACCCAAAAGGGTCATCGCCGGTTAGCCTTTATTGGCGACACCACTGACCTTGGTGAGCACGCCATCCTGCCGATCACCCAGCGTTTGAACGGCTTCAAACAAACCCTATCAAAACACAGCATCCCTCTTCCTCAGGAATTGATTTGCACAGCCAGTTACGATGTCAAAGACGCTGAAGAAAAGATCGAACCCGTCCTGAGATTGCCGGAACCCCCGACGGCTGTATTTGCGGCAACTGACCTGCAAGCAATCGGTGTGCTCAACAAAGCCAGGCAGTTGGGTTTCCGTGTGCCGCAAGACCTGGCGGTTCTGGGCTTTGACGATCTTGATGTGGCAGATTATGTGGGCTTAAGCACCATCCATCAGTCCTTGGATGAATCCGGCAGGCTGGCAGTTGAAATCCTGCTTTCCCGCATTAAAGACCCCGATCGCCCTATCCGGCATGTTCGCTTGCCCCTAAAACTGATTGAAAGGCAAACTACCTGACCTGCTTTCTCTGGAATCCAGTCAGGTTTTGTTCTTAAACAACCATTTGAACACGACCCAGCGTTTTCGTACACTGATCCTGAAAGGTCTTTCAACCTAACCGCTTTCCCAGTTTATGAGAACGATTAGCTCGGCTCTTGAAAGGAAAACCATGGCGGAAGTTGTTACTTTAGGCGAATTACTGATTGATTTTGTCCCCACTGCTTCCGATGTGTCGCTGGTGGAAGCACCATCCTTCAAAAAAGCACCTGGCGGCGCTCCGGCTAATGTCGCTGCAGGGCTGGCTAAATTGGGCATTCCAACAGCATTTTTAGGTAAAGTGGGCGATGATGCCTTTGGCCAATTCCTCAAAGCGACTCTCGATGAGGTTGGCGTCAACACACAGGGGTTGGTTTTCTCGCAAGAGGCTCGCACAGCCCTGGCATTTGTTTCGCTGCGCGGCGACGGCGAGCGCGAGTTTATGTTTTACCGGCACCCCAGCGCAGACATGCTTTATACACCTGAAGAAGTGAACGGCGACCTGATCAAAGGGGCAAAGATCTTCCACACCGGTTCGATCAGCCTGATCAGCGAACCTTCGCGCAGCGCGACCCTGAAAGCACTGGAAATCGCAGAGGAAAACAATGTGCTGATCTCTTACGATCCCAACCTGCGATTGGCGCTTTGGCCCAGCCCTGATGCTGCCAAAACCGGTATGTTGAGCATCTGGCAGCGTGCCAATCTGGTCAAGGTCAGCGAAGAAGAGCTGTTTTTCTTATCAGGCGATAAAGACATTGACGGTGCAGTCCGCAAACTGTGGCATGACAACCTGCACCTGATGGTGATCACCATCGGCAAGCAGGGGTGCCAATATCACACGCCCGAATTCCATGATTCCGTTGCCGGGTTCAATGTCAGGGCGATCGACACCACTGGCGCAGGGGATGGTTTTGTCGCGGGCTTGTTGAGCGGATTGTTACAATTTCCACAAGCCCCGCAAAATGAAGCTGAAATGCGCTTGGTTTGCCGCAGGGCTAATGCGGTTGGCGCGATCACGACCACACAGCTCGGCGCGATCCCAGCCTTGCCGACCGCTGAACAGCTTGAATTCTTTCTGCAACAACACGCCCAGGTTAATTGATTGGTCTATGCAATCGTAAATATCAAACCGAGGATAACGAGATGTCTCCTTCATCAGAAACTGTGCTCGACCCCCAAAAAGAAGCCCAAAAAACGCTCACCAGGCTGCTCCCCCGTCTGGATTCAGCCTTTAAGGAAGCGGCAAGTGAAAACCCACAGCAATGGATAATATTTAAAACGCGGCTGCAAGAGCACTTTTCGCGCTTGTTCCCGATACTGCTCCATCTGTATGGCGATCATTATGACTTCTTTTATCACGTCGAATCCCTGCTATCCATCATGGCAGGATCCTGGTTTGCACGCTCAGATTCCTTGAAAGCGCTTGACCAAGCTCGGGAATCTGAACCTGCCTGGTTCCAGGATCATCAAATGTTGGGCGGCGTGTGCTATGTTGACCTCTTTGCTGGCAACCTGGATGGGATCCGCCGCAAAATTCCTTACTTCAAAGAGTTAGGGTTAACCTATCTGCACCTGATGCCCCTCTTTCGCTCACCAGAAGGCGAGAACGATGGCGGATATGCCATCAGCAGTTACCGAGAAGTAGACCCAGCGCTTGGCACGATGGAAGAATTGCGCCAGCTTGCCGATCAACTACGCGCAGAAGGCATCAGCCTGGTGCTTGATTTTGTCTTTAACCACACATCCAACGAACATCAATGGGCGTTAAAAGCGCGTGAAGGTGACGAGGATTTTCAGAATTACTACCGCATGTATCCCGATCGCACCATTCCAGATGCGTATGAAGCAAACCTCAGGGAGATCTTCCCGGAGGAGCACCCCGGGGCTTTCACCTATTTTGATGACATCGAAAAATGGGTCTGGACCACGTTCCACAGCAACCAATGGGATTTGAATTATGCCAACCCGGTAGTGTTCAATCACATGGCAGAAGAGATGTTGTTCCTTGCCAACCAGGGCGTGGAAGTGCTGCGCCTGGACGCCGTCGCCTTCATCTGGAAATCCCTGGGAACCAACTGCGAAAATTTGCCAGAAGCGCATATGATCATCCAGGCATACAACGCCATCGCTCGCATCGCTGCCCCAGCGTTGATCTTCAAGTCAGAGGCGATCGTCCATCCGGACGAGGTAGCAAAATATATCGATGAAGACGAATGCCAGATTTCCTATAACCCGCTCCTGATGGCGCTGCTTTGGAACACCCTGGCGACAAGGGAAGTGAATTTACTGCACACTTCCATGCACAAACGGTTCAACATTCCCCAAGGCTGCGCCTGGGTCAATTACGTGCGCTGCCACGACGACATTGGCTGGACATTTTCAGATGAAGATGCCGCAGCGCTGGGGATCAATGCCTTTGATCACCGTCAATTCCTGAACGCATTTTATACGGGGCGCTTCGAAGGGAGTTTCGCCCGCGGTCTTACCTTCCAGGAAAACCCGAGGACAAAAGACGCACGGATCTCAGGTACCTGTGCCTCGTTAGCCGGGTTAGAAAAAGCGCTGAATGAAGAAACCCAAACCGAGGTTGACTTAGCCATTCGGCGAATCCTCCTGATCCACAACGTGATCCTTTCCATCGGCGGGATTCCCCTGATCTACCTGGGTGATGAAGTGGGAACGTTGAATGATTACGGCTACCGCGATGACACCGCCAAAATGGACGACAGCCGCTGGGTGCACCGCCCCCAAGCAGACACCGCGCTTTACCAGCAGCGGAAAGATGAGAATTCGATCCCCGGGCGTATTTACGATGGGCTTAAGCGTCTGATCCACTTGCGCAAGAATTTATCAGCCATCAGCGGTGAACCGCCCCGCTTTATTGACGCCGGCAACCCCCACGTGTTTGGATACAACCGGCGCAACGGAACACAAGATCTGCTCATCCTGAACAATTTTAGCGACGATTCGCAGACCATCTCGCCAAACACCCTGAGGTTATTAGGGATTAGAAGTGACTTTGAAGATCTGGTGAGTGAAAACTTATATCAGAGCGACGCTGAGCTTGTGCTGGGGCCCTTCCAGTACTTATGGTTGCGAGAGAAAGCCTGAAACTTACCCGATGGTAATTTGAAACGATCAGTCCAGCCATACCGGGTCATAATCCGGGCTGGGATGCATCGTTAATTGGATCAGGTTGCCGCCCGGGAAGGTCATCACATAGATATCCGAAAGAACATCAAAATACCAGTAGTCAAATGCCAGCCAATAGCCGTCCGGCGAGACATCCACATTATCCATCAAAGGAATATACGAATCCTGAGCTGTTGGCACCACTGAATACTCTTCTTCTTTGCCGATATCCTCAACCCGCATTCCGAGTATTTGCTTGGATGGACTGCCCATCCCGAGCACCTGGCTAAACAGGATCAGACTCTGATCGGGGAACCAGGCAGGGTTGCTGTTATCAATTAAGCCAGACATTGTAAATTGAACCGGGTTTGCCCCATCTGCATCCATCAACCAAATTTGGGCCACGCTGCGCACACGCACAAAGGCTAACTGCTCGCCATCAGGTGACCAGGCAGGATCAGAATCCTCATATTTTCCATCAGAGAGCCTGACCCTTTCTTTTGTGTCCAGGTCCGTCTTGATTAATTGCATCTTGCCATTGATCAACGAGGTGTGCGCGATCCACCCCCCATCCGGTGACCAGGATGGGTCAAAATCCCCTTCGAGTGAACCTGGCAGAGGAAACACGTTTCCCGAGTCGACATCAACCACATACAGGCTCGACCCCGGATAACTGGTTCGCTTGCTAATACATGGCGAGGTAAAAACAATCTGAATCCCACTTGGCGACCAGTCTGGCTGACAGGCACCATCATCAAGGTCCGTCAATTGGGTAGTCACTCGCGAGCGAACATCATACAACCAAATTTGCGGCTTTCCTGTTCTTTCTGAGACATAAGCCATCATGCCAACCCCGCCCCCCAGGGGTGTCGGTGAGGGCGTGACCGGTTGCGTGGGGTCAGCAACAGTAACGGTTGCCGTTGGTGTGGCTGTTATTGTTTCTGTAACATCCGGATCAATACTTAGCCTGAAAGGTGTTTCTGTTATTTCCGGGCTTGCAATCTGGCGGGTGGCTGTCTGTGTGTCAATTAAGACATTCAATGTCGCTGTCGGTTCACTCTGTGAATCCCCCACCAAGATGCTCTGAAATAACTCAGGCCAGATCAAACTGGCGCCAAATAACGAAACAACCATCACAATTGTTATTACAAAAATTAACCAAACGGGATCAACTCGTTTGCCTGATTTTGCTTTACTTGACGGGCGGGTGGTTTGGGTGGGGTCATCCCCATCCGTAATACTTTCCTCGTTAAATAACATGGGGTGCTGGCTTAATTCCTGCCACTTATCTCGCGGGATTTTCTCCCTGGCTTTGAGGAGCGCGTCTTTAAAGGCTGCTGCTGACTGCCAGCGTTCATCGCAATTGATTCTTAGGGCTTTCTCGATAGCCTTTGCTGTGTCTTGTGAAACGCTCGGATTGTAATGCCTGAGCGGCGTGAGCGTCGCCTTTCCGGTTGAACGCGCCAGGCTGTCCTCTGGTAAATAGCCAGCCAGCGCTGCATATAACGTCGCCCCCAGCGAGAAAATGTCCGTGCGCTCATCCGTTGACGAATCGCCATATTGTTCTGGCGGGGAATACCCGGGCGTCATTGCCTTGGCAGCAGTTGTGGTCTTTTCATGGCCTTCCAGCAGTTTCACCAGGCCAAAGTCTACCAGCACAACCTCCCCTGTGGGTGTGATCTTGATGTTTCCTGGCTTGATATCACGGTGGGTGATGACCGGATTCTGGCTGTGCAAGTAGATCAGGGCATCGCAAATCTCCAGGCCAATTTGGAGAGCTTCAATTTCCGAAAGGCTCTCTTCCTGCGACATCCACTGACGCAAGTCCTGCCCTTCGATAAAATCCATCACCAAATATTGACCTTCCTGGTCAATCACAAAATAGTCAAACACCCGTGGCAGGTTGGGATGGCGCAGGGCGGCTAAAATTCTGGCTTCTCGTTGGAACTGACGTGAGTATTCTTCTGAAAGAAAGGAATTCTCTTTGACTGCAACAACAATATCAAGGTTCTCATCAACGGCGCGGTAAACCGCCCCCATCCCCCCCTGACCGAGGATATCGACGATCCGATAACGCTGGTTTAACAGATACCCATTTTCTAACGACATTAAATTATTTCAGCCCTGATAGTCACATTGTTGTTGATTTTATTATAACTTCAGCTAATTGTAAGCCAAAATACGCTATAATTCGATTGATCGAAGGAAGATTGATGACATTATGCTGAAAATCGACATCCACTCAACCGTTTTAACGGCTGCCATCATCACCGGTGTGGCAGCGGTTATCACGATCCTTCTCGCGATCAACCATCTGATCAAGAGCCGGAAGATCCCTTTTTATAAAAAACGTCATGACCGCATGGTGCGCGGATGGCGCTTGCTGATCATTGCGATTTTATTGATCCCTTTGACCTGGGTTATTTTAAACTTTTCTGAACCCATTGTTTATAATTTTATCTCACCTTCACCCACCATCACCCAAACAGCCACAATCACCATCACACCAACCATTACCCTGACGCCAACCATCACGCTCACGCCAACCATCACAAACACACCCTCGATCACCAGCACACCCAGCATGCCCGATGACATTGAGGACGAGTTTGAGGCGGAGGTGACCCCCAGTCCGGATGCCGTCTTCAGCCCCATCCAGTTTTCACGCCGGATTGACGATGGCTTGCAACCGATTGAACCGGCAATCGAGTTTGAAAACCCGGTCGGGCATCTGTTTGGCACCTTCAGCTACAACAACATGACCAATGGCGTGCAGTGGAGCGCCTTATGGTATCGGGATGGTGAGCTTGTCTTTTATGAAACTGCCGTGTGGGAAGGCGGTTCGGGCGGATATGGCTATACCGACTGGGAACCCCCCAGCGACCAATGGCTGCCCGGTTTATACGAAGTGCAGATTTTTGTGGGTGCTGAATGGAAAGTCTCGGGGTTCTTCACAGTGACAGGCCAACCGCCTATCCCGACCATCACGCCCACACCGACACAGACGGCAACCCCATCAAAGACGGCGACCAAGACCCCAACCATCACGCCGTCTCAGACACAATGGCCAACCCTAACGCCCAGCATTACGCTCACACCGACCATCACCCGTACGCCCAGGCCTACGGAAAACAATTGATCCCAAGCTGAATCAAAATATCTTACTCTGCCCGGATTTGCCCATAGAAGCAGCCACCCGGGCAGCGACCCGGGCATTGTTCTTCAAGAGCGCCAGGTTGGCGTGCAGGCTTTCCCCACCCGTCAGTTGTGCAACCCGTGAAAGCAGAAATGGCGTGGTCGCCGAACCATGTACCCCCTGCGATTCAGCTTCTTCCAACGCTTGTTGAATCGCCTTTTCCATCACGCTGGCATCCATTGCCGACTCCGCTGGCGGGGGCACCACCAGCAGCACGGCGGATTGCAAGCCTGCATCCCAGGCTTCGAGCGCGATCTGCGCCGCTTCTTCGGGGGTGTCAACGCGGCAATCGACAGGCAACCCGCTTTCACGGGTGTAAAACGCCGGGAATTCATCTGTCTGGTAACCGATTACGGGGACACCCTGGGTTTCAAGCACTTCCAATGTCGCCGGCAGGTCAAGGATGGATTTGGCACCCGCACAGACCACCAGCACCTGTGACTTGCCCAGTTGGGGTAGATCGGCTGAAACGTCAAACGGCGCGCCACGGTGTACGCCCCCGATCCCGCCGGTCGCAAAAACACGGATTCCAGCTTGTTCCGCTGCGAACAGTGTGGCTGCCACAGTCGTTCCACCACTGAAGCCGCGGGCAAGGGCAATGCCAATATCACGCAGGCTGATCTTGCGTGTTCCATCAAGGTTTGCCAGGCGTTCCAGTTCCTCATCACTCAACCCAATCCTGACCTTGCCATCCAGCACGGCAATTGTGGCGGGTGTGGCGCCGTTCTGCAAAACCATCTCTTCCAGGTCGCGTGCCAGGTTGAGGTTTTCTGGGCGGGGCAGCCCATGGGTGATCACAGCAGATTCCAGCGCCACAATCGGTGAACCGGTTTGCTGAGCATAAATCAAGTTTTTTGATAAGGAATACATTTCGGGTAATTGATGTGGCATGTTATGATCCTAACCCTTTCAATAATCAATACTTGTTGGTGATTTGTTTCAATCCTAAAATCAGACATAATCCAAAGCAATCAACATCCGTAATCATTGTTAACCCCCGTGAGATTATTTCTGTGATTGGCAATATGTGTCCAACTTGAATGACTAAGGATTAAGTTGAATTACCGAAATACCACCAATGCCATTTGGTAAGACAAGATAAGACTCTGTCATTAATACAGTTAGCTTCGAAAGGCCGCTTTCAGCGATATCGATTGATTCAATTTGTTCAATCTGCTCATTGTCCATAATATCATAAACCAATACATTCGCAGGACCCCGTTTGGTTCCGACAATAACCAGCAAGTCGTTCTTTTCGATTCCAACACCAAAACCGTAAGCACTTAAATCTATTTGAGAAGTAAGTTCAGGCAGTCCTTCCCGATTGACCTTATAGACCATCAGCTTATCCATGCTTGTGATTGCGATGAGGCTGTTGTTGACGGCCATATCCGTGATATACCCTGGGATCTGATAAGATTCTTTAATCCAGAGTTTATCGCCATCAACACCTAAAACGTGCAGTATCGCAAAATCGATCTCATAAATCGGTCTGATGAGCGCATAAACATTGCTTTCAGTGATGCCAACCGAAATGATTTCCCCTTTTTGCACAGTGATAGGATCGCCTAGCCTTACTGGCGTTTGCAGGTCTGTCAGGTCATATATCGAAAATGTTGACCATTCCGAGGTTTGCTGTGAAACAAAAATCAAATCCTTGTCTGCAAATTTCAGCGCTATGAGAGCATCAATATCACCCCCGTCGATTTTGAGTTTGCTGATCAATTGTGGGTCTGATAGGATCACGTCATATACCCAAACAGCCTCTGATGAAGCAAGATAAAGCCTATCGTCAATAAATTCAAAACCTTGAAATAACGATAAGTTATTCAGCAGTTCGGTCTCAACACGGGTAAGCGGTGTTAAATCAGGCAAACCAAGCACTTCCAAGACTGCAAATCCGCGCCCATCTCCCAAACCAAGATCGATGGCGTAAATCTTTTCGCTGTTAGATGCAGCGTTAACCACATTAGATAGTGCTGGTTGAAATTCATCTGCCAGGAGGAAATTTTCCGGATCTACAATTTCAAAACTCTTCAGCGCATGATCAGCAACGATAAATAAACCATCATAAAGTGCGGTGATTTTCGTTGTTTCTCCAAGTGGAGCGCCTGTCACAGGTTCAGGAGGAACAAATGAATCATAAACAAGCTCTGACTTAATTGTCCAGCCGTAAAAGAAAATCCATTCTTCAGCAATACTGAAACTTTTGACCACATTTCCCCCAACACTTTCTTCCCAAACCAACGCTGGTTGCTTAGGGGTGCTGATATCATAAGCCCTGACTGATCGGTAACTGGCGTACAAACGATCATCAAAAACCTGCAGACAAAGGGGTTGAAATGGTGCTTCTGGTGTTGAGGGGATCACAAGATCGGCTGAAGAAAGCTCACCCGATTTATTCACCTGCGAGTAGTACAACCCGCCTTGATAGCCCTCTGCACCGGCAAATAAACCCAACTCTCCTAACGCCAAACTCAAAGGCGGCTCTGGCATATCCGTAGAAGATATCAATTGCATGCAGCCAATCTCTGAAAGGCTCACCGCTGAGATGAAACCAGAATAATCGGTTGCAGAATGGTAAATTGCACCCCCAGCATATAGAATGTGCGATACATGATCGAGCACCAAAGAAGAGATTTCTCCCGGCATTTCAAGCTGACACTTCATTGAAAGTGTTGCCTTATCCAAAAGTTCCATGATCACAAGAAATTTACCAGCACTGATGACCAGACGGTCAGCAGATCCATCTACAAGCTTGATCAGATTTGTCACCCTGCCGGGTAAGGGATCGCTGAATTTCTTTAATTGAATTTCACCTTGGTGGTTGTATTTAATCTCAGCTATACGGGGGCCGACCCCAACATATGCCACATCCTCAATAAAAACAAGCCCACTTACACTCCCCCCAACTTGAGCGACTTGTGTATAAAAAGCATCTGTTTCGACAATCAATGCAGGTGCAACTTCTGATGAAGTGACAACCGAGGAGTCCGGTGTGCTGCTTGGAACTGGTAAATTTCTCTCGATTTCCGTTTCGAGGGCTGTTGGTTCTGCTAAGAATTCAGTTGTTGGTGATTGGCTGACAACCGTACATGCAGCAATCAGACATGAAAGAAATAACAAAACGATATACTTTTTCATGGAAAGCTCACCTTCTTAACGATTATTCTCTTAACAGATATTTGTCACAGTGTGAAGACTGATTGGAAAGGCTGTGTCGGTTTTTTTAAAGATGTAAGGAGAATTTGGAGTGAAGCCTTAAGTTAATTATATAAATTAAGTATTCGTATGTCTATTATCCACGGCAAAATGGTGGATCATCTTAAGTCGTCACTCAAATCAGAAATTAAATGTTTTTTATTTTCAATTAAATATCAGGTTTTGTTGGCGATGACAATCACTTCTCGCCGGATACCCACAATTTTTCCCCGTCTGTGCTGACTCGAATCCAACCCTGGTCAAGCGTGTGCAACAGTGGGTAACCCTCGAAGTGACTCAGCAGCTCATGCTCACCCGAGAGGGGCAGGTCGGATTGGTCAAGCGGGAGCAGGATGGCAGAAGGTACCCAATCAATGATTTGAGCCAGGGGCAGGTCTTCAGTAGAAAAATTGTCGGGCAAGAGCACCACATCGGGCGCGTTTGACACAGTCCACCCATCACTATCAAGCTTGCCAGCAGGGAGTAATGCAGAAAATTTGCCCAACTCCAGCCACAACATGGCGCCGCGTTCACCCGACCTGAGCACCATCAGTCTCGTGCCGCCCCCGAGCTCAACCGTCTGACCGGTTTCTAAGGTTTGAATTGACTGACTTTTCTCAGCGATAATTGAATAAACATTGCGCGCGGTTTGGTTCACCTGCGGGTCAATCCCCCACAACACCTGTTCCACCGACACCCGCCCTAAACCGCCGCTGAGACCGTTCAGGTCGTCGCGTGAAGCACTGGCAACAATCAAAACATTCAAACGCTGATCTCCCGCTGGGAGCATCTGGCCCAGCTGCTGGTGCAGGGTAGACGGGCTGTCTCCTCCCCCTACAAGCACGGTATGCCCAGCAGGTGACTGGATCAATAGCGTTCCTTCAGCATCTAGCAAGGTCAGGTGCAGGTTATCATCGGGTAACGACAAAGCCCGATTCCAAACAAGGAAAACTAAACTGAAGAGAAGTAATGCCCCGGTCTGTAATGAAAACAGCCGTTTATAGATTTTCTGGCGCGTTTCTCGCGGGAAAAGCGTCAACACAAACAAAACCGCATAGAACACCGCCAACCACAGAACGTGAAAGCGCGCCAGGCTCACTTCACCTACCGGGAGTTGACCCAGCCAGGTCACAGTGCGAATGGTATAGCGCAGCAATGGCAGGGCGGCCATCGCCACCAAGGCCCCCAACCCTGGCAATACCAACCCACAGAGCAGCGCCAATCCCCCAAGGATCATCACCAGTGCCTGCGGCGGTAAAATCAACGGGTTGGCAAACAGCGCCAACCAGGATATCCCGCGAAAATGATAGGTGATGATCGGCAAGGTCATCACCTGTGCCGCGAGGGTGAAGAGGAAGAATTCACCGATTGGGCCGGCTAATTTTTCGGCGCGTTCTTCTGGCATACGGTTGGCAGCCCAATTAACAAACTTTTCCTCCATCGGTTGCGCGTATAAAACCAGCCCAAATGTGGCGGCTATCGATAATAGAAAACCGATGTCCCAAAGAACGAATGGGGAGAGCAGCATCATCACCAATGCTGCCAGCCCCAAACTGTTGATGCCGTTCTGGCGGCGGCCAAACATGCCGCCCAACACACCCAGAATGCCCATGATCGCCGCCCGCACCACCGCAGCCTCAGCGCCTACCAAAATGGTATATCCCGTGATCCCGACCACAGCAGTGATTGCACCCCATTTACGGCCTAACAGGCGGGTGAAGATACCGGAGAACAAGCCTGCCAGGATTGCCATGTTGAAACCCGAGATGGCGATGATGTGCGTGGTACCTGTCCTTTGAAAGGCTTCCTGAAGTGCCGGGGAAAGCCCTTGATCACGCCCGAGCAAAATCCCAGAGAGCAAAGCCGACTCAGGTGAAGGGAACAACGCCTGCAATAACGTGTAACCCTTCTCCTGCAATCGATAAATCCATGCCTTAACAGGGTTACCCTGATTGGGTTCCAGTAACATCACCTGAGCGTAGGGCATCACACTGTGAATCTCTTTTCGTGCTAGGTATTCCTGGTAGGAAAACTCAGCACTCTCAAACGGCGTCTGCAATTCCCCTCTGAACCTGACCCGGTCGCCATAAACAAAAGAACTGCCGGCAGGTGCCTGCACCAGCACGATGCCCTTATCAACCGGTGTACTTTTTCGATCGCCGCCATCCTCGAAAAATTCAAGGTCTTCCACCTCGACCGTCAAATTGACATAATTGTCACGCGGATCGGGCTGATCAGACACAACCCCCATCAACTGAACCCGTCCCCGGTCATTATAAAAAGCCGCATGTGACCTATCAATCACCGGTTGAATGGCTAAATATCGCCAGCCACCCAAGAAGAACATAATTGCAAGCAAAATCGCAGGCATTCGGTCTTCTACATGAGCCTGGTTCCGCAACCAGTGTGTCAGGTTTAAGGATTTTGGCAGGGTTAACGCCAGAGCCCAGCTCAGCAGGCACCCAGAGAACCCGCCAACCCACGCCCAAAGGGGCATTGACACAAGGGATGATAAAAGGATCCCGCTTGAAAAGGCAATTGCCAGCCAGAAAAAGGGCAAAAAGCCATAAAATGGTGAGCGCTTGGTGATTTGTTCTTGCGGTGCAGCCTGCATGGGTTGCCCTTCCCGATGGATGACCCCATTCTATCAAATTTCTAAGATTGGGGTTGTATATTTAATAGAGTAAGGAATTTTATGTAACGGATTGAACTTTATTTGCATCTGATTAATAAAAAAGGAGATTATTATGCAGAAAAATATGGGAACGTGGGATCGGATCATTCGTTTTGCGCTGGCAGCGCTGATTGCCATTTTATACTTCACAAACGTCATATCAGGCACATGGGCCATCATCCTGGGCATTGTGGCTGTGATTGCCTTGGTCACCAGCTTTGTTGGTGTCTGCCCGCTTTATAAACTCCTGGGTATTTCAACCAGCAAAAAATCCTGATTACTGCTAAAAAGGATCAAACGGCTGGCTGGAAGGGGAATTCGGCCAGCCGTCATCTTTTAAATTCAAGAAACCAGGGAATCTTCATTTTTGACTTTTTATTAACCAAATGCCTGTTAAATAGACGTTAACAATTTACAAACCTTATACATTATTGATTTATATGGATAAATAAAGTAAGATTACTCATGAAATAAGAAAACAAGAAATAACCAAGTCAAAGGAGCAAGACATGAAAACAAATGCAAATTCATCGGCGATCAGCCGGCTAATCAATAACATTGTATCCACAATTATCGAGGCTGTGATCCAGTTTTCCCCTGGTGCAGATCGGCAATTAGCCGTACCGGTTGCCGTCCAGGCGACCTCTTACTACGTTGCCCACCCGGTTGAATACCGACGCTAATCGGCTAACAAACACAAAACCGCTGTTCATTTTCAAAGAACAGCGGTTTTTAATTTAATATTCCGATCGAACCTAATGGTTGTCTTGGCGCACACCTGCCAGCATCGCCAGCATTTTCGGCTGAATGAACGGGTTAGCACACACAAAGGTCACCGGCTTTTTCATGTAATCCGCATCACCAAACATATCCGTCACAACGCCCCCTGCCTCACGCACAATCAAACCGCCTGCAGCCACATCCCATTGATGAATCTTGATTGACCAAAAGCCATCCAGCCTGCCGGCAGCCACATACACAATATCCAAAGCAGCCGAACCCAAGCGCCGCACAGTTTGAACTTCCTGGCTGATCTGGTTAAAATTTTCCATGTTATCGCCAACAGAGCCCCAATCATCCCCCGGAAAACCTGTTGCCAGCATACATTCGATTAGATCCTCACGCTCAGAGACATGGATGGGCTGACCGTTCAACCAGGCACCGCTGCCGCGCTCAGCGCTGAAAAACTCTTTGCGCACTGGGTCATAGACCACACCCAGCTCAATCTCACCCTGGTAGGCATAAGCCACCGAAACACAATAGATCGGCAAGCCGTGAGCAAAATTTAATGTACCATCCAGGGGGTCAATGAACCACCGGTGCGCTACAGCGCCCTCCAACTCACCCGATTCCTCAGCGTTAATGGCGTGATCTGGGAACGCCTTGCGGATCGTATCAATCAGGTATGCTTCAGCGGCGTGATCCGCCAGGGTCACCAAATCCCGGCGGCTCTTATGCCGCACGCCCATCTCTTCACCGACGAAACTCAGCAAAATTTCACCAGCTTGCCCAGTTATCGTTTTTACAAAATCCAATGTCGGCTTCATATACAATCCTTTTGTATTTTTAGAAAATTCCAAATTGAAGGATACCATAATGCACTCCAAAATTGCAGTCATCATTAACACCTCAGTCAGAAATGGAATACTTTGATGTAAAATTAGGTCATAGGAATCGTGACGGTTTCAAATCACTACTGATTAGAAACCGGATATCCCCCACAAAGCCAGAAAGGTCCGGGCAGTCATGTCTTCCAAACCCTCTCTTCCCCGATTCGCCGTTTTGCAGCTCTCAGGCTGTGCCGGCTGCGAAGTATCATTGCTTAACGCCAGTGAATGGGTGGAGCAATACCAGTTGGTGTATATGCCACTGGTGGTCTCCACACACGCCGTACCGAAAGATACCGAGATCCTGCTGGTCAGCGGCGGTGTGCGCAACGATGAAGACATCTGGAACCTCAGGCGTTCAGCACAGATCGCAAAAAAGGTGGTCGCCGTAGGCACCTGTGCCATTTCTGGCGGAGTCGCCAATTTAGGCGACCGTGATGAAGTGCGCCAGATGTTTATGGCGCAGGCCAACCGTCACCACCTGCCTCACCTGCTGCCCAAAAGCCAGCCAATCGATGCCTTTGTGGATGTTGACCTGTACCTGCCCGGCTGCCCGCCCACGCCCGAGCTTTTCATGGCAGCGCTGACCGGACCCGAAGACTTTGAAGCCAGCAGTATTGTTTGCCAGGAGTGCGGCCGGAAGAAACTCAAAGACATGCGACCCAAACATTTGCTCGGTTTTCAACAGGGTGAAGTGCTGCCCGACATCTGCCTGATCAACCAGGGATATCTTTGCGTCGGCTCATCCACACGCGGCGGCTGCCGCGCCATTTGCACCCGTCCCGGGCATCCCTGCGTGGGATGCCGAGGACCATCGGATGCCTATATCGAAAAGGAATCACAGGTGTGGTTCGACCGGGTGCAAAGCGTGTTTGAACGTCTGACGGATATTCCGCCTGAGGAGATCAACGAAGCCCTGCACTCCCCTCAACTATCCTTATTCCTGTTTCAATTTACGGATTATATGAACGGGAACCGACCCGCCCGTCCAAAGGAGAAAATACTCTAATGACCACTCTACGATTTCCCCTCAGCCGAATCGAAGGTCACGCCCGTGTTGAAATGGAAGTATTGGATGGGAAAGTTGTCTCCGCCCAATTCCAGGCGATTGAGATGCGCGGATTCAGATACTTCATGCTGGGTACGCCGGCAGAACAAATGCCGGTCATCGTTCCGCGCATCTGCGGTGTGTGTTCCACAGCCCACCATGTCGCCTCCGTCAAAGCACTGGAGGATATCTTTGAGGTTGAACCGCCGCAATTGGCAAACGATATCCGCGAATTATTACTGCTCGGACAGCTCATACAGAACCAGGCTACCTCATTGTTTATATTTACCATGCCAGACCGGGTGGGTGCCAGCAGTATCTTCCACATGGATGAATCCGAAGCGGACCCTGAGCAGCAGCTTAGCCTGGCACAGCGGGCCCTAAAAGTGCGCCAAATGGGCACGAAACTGATCACCCTCGCAGGCGGGCAATTCATCCACCCCATTAAAGCAGTCGTGGGCGGTGTGACCAGCGGCATCAAGAAAGAACCTGCCGAACAGATGCTGGCAGAACTACAAGAGATACTCCCGATCGCCTGTACGTTGTTTGATGAATACTGGGAGATGTCCATGGCGATGAGAGAACGCATCGGCACCTGGGGGGATGACCAGCCTGCGTACTACATCGCCTCAACCGGACGCAACCGGCCGGCATTCAACAGCCAAGAGATCCGGGTTTTGGGACCAAATGGCACCGAACGCGCCAGCTTCCCGCCCAGGCTTTTTCGCAACTACCTGTCCTATGAAGAGACCGAATATAGCTATGCCGGACAGTCCAGCTACGAAGGTCAGGTGATGCGTGCCAATAGCCTGGCAAGGATCAACCTGGCTCTTGCCATGGGAACACCGTTGGCGGATGGCTACATGCAAAAACTGAATCAGAGTTTTGGCAAACCCGCGCACCCAATCCTGCTGTTCGACCTGTGCCGCGGGATTGAGCTGGTGTATGCCTTTGAACGGGCGATCGAAATGCTCTCAAATGATCTGGACTATGAGGACACGGCTGTGCCCTACTCGGTAAAGGATGGCGAAGGCTTCGGACTGGTTGAAGCGCCACGCGGCCCCCTGATCCACCATTACAAGGTCAAAGACGGGTTGATCGAAGACGCTGAATTCATCATCCCTACCACTCACAACATGCTGGCAATCGAAAGGGCTCTGAAGGTGGCTGGCGAACGGTATGTCTCACCGCAAGGGATCAACCTGGAATTGGAAAAAGCGGTTGGCAGGGTCGTGCGCGCCTTCGATCCTTGCATCGCCTGCGCAACACAGTAAAATCTATCAAAACATAGAGTAAAATCTGTTACAATTGATCGTCCAGCACGGATAATCCAGCCGCGCATAAAGTAATTTACTTTTATAATAGCTCATCAGGTACACCAAAAATTGAATATTGATCTCAACAGACTCTGCAATTTGACCATCTGCTCATGAATAACGCCGCTTAAAAATAAAAGAGGAACAGCATGAACCAACCCATGATCCAGGTTCGAAACCTGACCAAAAACTACACTGTCCCTGAACGTGCCCCAGGGTTAGGGGCGTCCATTAAAAGCCTGGTTAAGCCCCAATTCCGCGAGGTCGAAGCGGTGAAAAGCATCCATCTCTCCATTGATACCGGTGAAATGGTCGGGTTGATTGGCCCAAACGGCGCTGGCAAAACCACGACTCTCAAAATGCTCTCCGGTTTGCTTTACCCTACCTCGGGGGAGGCAACCGTGGCAGGTTTTATCCCGTGGAAGCGGCAACCAGATTACCTGCGCCGCATCAGTATGGTGATGGGCAACCGCAGTGCGATGAACTGGGATATTCCCCCGTTGGACAGCTTCAAAGTGCTATCAGAAATCTACCGCGTTCCGCAGCAGGCCTATCAACAGACTCTGGATGAGCTGATCGCACTGCTCGACATGGAAGCACTCCTCAAAAAGCCCGTCCGAAATCTTTCCCTGGGTGAACGGATGAAATGTGAACTGGTCGCAGGGCTGCTTTACCAACCCGATGTGATGTTCTTGGATGAACCAACGCTTGGTTTGGATATCGCCATGCAGCGCCGATTGCGCACTTTTCTCAAGAAATACAATGACACCCATGCGGTCACCGTGATCCTCACAAGCCACTACATGGCAGATGTCACAGCCTTGTGCCCCCGGGTGATCCTGATCCATCATGGCGAGCTGATCTATGACGGCGATCTGGATACGCTGGCAAAAAGCCTGGCACCCTTCAAATTGATCAAAATTCAGTTTGCCAGCCCAATTGATAATTTTTCCGAATTTATCTCCCAATTCTCCAGCGTCGAGGAACTGCCTTCAGAGCAGGGGCACCATGTCCTGCGGATTCCTCGTCAAGAGATTCCACAGGTGACTGCGACACTGCTCGAACAATTCCCTGTGGCTGATTTGACCGTCGAAGACCCCCCAATTGAAGCCGTCATCGACCAGATTTACGAGGAGGGGAGCGTATGAACCACAAAGGCGGATGGGCACTGATCAAAAACACCTGGCAATCCTGGTTGCAGCATCGCGGCTTCTTTTTCCTGCTGGCTTTTGGCTGGATGCTGCCATTGCTGGTTTACCTGTTCATCTGGTCTGCCGCCGCTGGCGAAGGATCCCTTGCCGGGCTGACACAGGAATCCTTGGCAGGTTATTACCTGGTTTTGATTTTGGTAAACCAGCTCACCTATTCCATCAGCAACTGGACGGTGGGCGATAACATTCGTTACGGGCAAATCAACCGCTGGCTGTTACAACCTATGTCTCCGCTCTACCATAGCCTGTCTTCCGAAATCGCCGGCAAGGTCGTCTTCATGCTCTTTTCGATTCCCATCACAGCCCTGCTTGCGATCATCATTCAGCCGCGTTTTAACCTGACCTGGTCACAGGGATTGCTCTTTATTCCCGCTGTGTTGGCTGCGTGGGCGCTCAGGTTCTTTTGGGGATACTGGTTGGCGCTGCTGGCATTTTGGGCTACCAGGGCAGATTCCTTGCTTGCCCTGCAGGATTCGTTCATCTTCCTGTTTGGCGGCCACCTGGCACCGATCGCGCTGCTGCCAGCGTGGATGAGGTCCATCGCCCAGATTTTGCCTTTCCGCTATATGTCTGCCTTCCCGGTCGAAGTCCTTGTTGGGCAACTGACAACGAGGGAGATTTTGGTGGGGTTTGCCTATCAGGCGGGTTGGACCGTCGTCGCATTCATACTCTACCGGCTGGTGTGGACGCGGGGTGTGCGCCACTATGAAGCTATCGGAGGTTAAGCCATGCGCCATCTCAAACTGATTGCGTCCTTCTTCAAAGTCTCAACGCAGGCTGAATTGGCATACCGCTCAAACTTTTTTATCCGCCTGCTGAATTCTTTCCTTTCGCTGGGCACGGGTGTGCTGAGCCTTGTAGTGATCTTCAACCAGGTCGAAACGATCAATGGCTGGTCTTTACCCGGCACTTTAGCCCTGCTTGGCATTTATCTGCTCTTAGGCGGCTTGCGCGGGCTGTTTATCAGCCCCAGCCTCGAATCTGTGGCGGGTATGGATGGCGAGATCTGGCAGGGCACTTTTGATTTCACCATGCTGCGCCCGGTTGATAAACAATTCCTGGTCAGTTTTCGAAACTGGCGGATCTATGCGCTATTTGATGTTGTGCTGGCTTTGGGCGTTCTGATCTATGCCATCATCCTGCTGGGTGAAACGCTATCGTTGGGCATCCTGCTCTCCTTCTTGCTCATGCTGCTGGCAAGCGTCATCCTGCTCTATTCATCCCTATTGGCATTCTCTGCCCTGGTCTTCTGGAATTCGGGGTTTCTATTCACCTGGATCATCAATGACCTCTTTCAGTTGGCACGCTACCCTGTCGGGCTCTATCCGGACTGGCTGCGCCTGATCCTGACGTGGATCATCCCCGTCGGGCTGATGACGACCATCCCTGCGCAGGCGCTATCTGGCACCCTCTCGCCCGCCATGATGGCCATCACCCTGATCTTTTCCCTGGCTACACTAGCTGGTGCGTCTTGGCTGTTCAGGCGCGGTTTAATGAAATATGCCAGCGCATCCAGCTAAGCCAATCATTCCAACCCACAGATTCATGTTGTTGTGAAACCATCCGTCTGCATGTACAATTAATCCCAGACTGATTAAACAAAAATGAGTGACCATGCAGCGTAAATGCCTTCAATTAATGCTCAGCGTCCTGTTCCTGTTATGTTTGCCGTGGGCATCCACACCCGCCTTTGGCAGCGCACAGCAGGTCGGCGTGCGTATTCCTGCCAGTGACAACACCAGTCTGATCCAATCGCTTTCCGTCAGCCAGCCCTGGATCGATTATGGCAGTTTTTTGTGGAGCACAACAACAGCGGATAAGCTGGCAGAATTGGATCAGGCTGGAATCACTTATTCGGCAATCGACAACCCCTACACCCTCACGCTGGGCGGGCAGTCTTTTGACCCCCTGGAAATACCCCCCTCATTCACTACCGGCTGGGATCAACCGGCTCAATCCCCCGTTGGCAGCTTGCACCTGGTGCAGTTCTTTGGGCCAACAATGCAAGCCTGGCTGCAATCATTGGAAGATCAGGGTGTGCGTATTATCCAATACATTCACCCCTTCACCTATGTGGTGTGGGCGGATACTACGCAACTGCACAGTATTTCCTCTCAAGACTTCATCCGTTGGGCGGGTGATTTTCTGCCAGCGTATGCCGTCCAGCCGCAAAACCGCCTGCTCAGCAGTGATCAAATCCTGGTACGCGCCCTGTTCTACCCGGCAGCCGGACTGCAATCGACGCTGGATAGTCTGCACACATTAGGCGCTAATCAAATTGAGACAGTATCCGGCGCTGACCCCGCCTTTGATCTGCTGACGTTCTACATCCCAGGTGATCAGCTTCTGGCTGCAGCGTCACTGCCCGGCGTTTACAGTTTACAACCCGTGCCTACCGATGGCGGCGACCGGGGTGAACTGAGCAATCAGATCAATGCAGGCAATTATGATCTCTCTAATCGAGCCTACCCAGGTTACCTGAATTGGCTCTCCAGGCTGAACCTTTCGGGCGAAGGTGTAATAATTGCCAATGTGGATAGCGGGATCGACCAATCCCATCCAGACCTCATCAATCGGATGCTGCCCTGTATTGGGAGCACCTGCGGCGGCGGGGCGATCAGCAACCACGGAACCCACACCGCCGGCATCATGGCTGGCGACGGCTCATCAGGCACACGCGACCTGAACGGTTTTCTGCGCGGGTTGGGGATGGCGCCGGGAGCTAATCTGATTGAACAG
The DNA here is from genome assembly GCA_016841365.1 of Anaerolineaceae bacterium. Taxonomy (GTDB): domain Bacteria; phylum Chloroflexota; class Anaerolineae; order Anaerolineales; family Anaerolineaceae; genus Brevifilum. Next base: position 11,353 of record JAENZI010000014.1, on the reverse strand, counting down.
GTCTACAACCCCACCTACCAGCAACCAGATGGGATGCTGACCCTTATGACCCAGTCCTCTCAAAACGGTGCCTTGATTTCAGGAAACAGTTGGGGACCTTCGGCAACACCCCTGGGATATGATGCCGACACGCGCCTGGTCGATATCGGTGTGCGTGATGCTGACCCCTTACAACCCGGCAATCAATCTCTATCTTACATCCTCTCGATTATGAACGGGTATGGCGGGGTTTCTACTCAGGGAACGCCTGACGAGGCTAAGAACACTTTTACCATCGGCTCAACCTATCTACAAAATTCGTACGGCGATCAACTCTCCAACATCGATGATATCTCTGCCAACTCAGCACACGGCCCCGCCCTGGATGGGCGCAAGATCCCGCACCTGGTCGCACCGGGATATTATGTCGATTCAACACAGCCTGGGGCTTCATACACGCTGATGGGCGGGACCAGTATGGCTTCACCCAACGTATCAGGCGCAGCAGCGCTTTTCATTGAGCGCTACCGCAGGTTGACGGGCGCAGATCCCAGCCCGGCAATGATCAAAGCGGCTTTCTTACCGGTCGCTGAGGACCTGGCAGGGCATTACGATGCGGACGGCGTCCCGCTCGGGCACCCGTTTGATTCAAAACAGGGTTGGGGAAGATTGGATGCTGGTGCAGTGCTCGACCCAGCACACAGCGTCACCTACTATGACCAGCCTTTCGTGTTTGACAGCACCGGGGAGCAATGGTCTGTGGATATCCCGGTTAGCAATCCCTTTAACCAGTTGCGGGTGATGCTGGTCTGGACAGATGCCCCCGGTCATGGATTGGGCGGGATAACACCCGCTTGGGTCAATGATTTAGATCTCTCACTTAAAATAAACGCTAAAACCTATCTCGGCAACTATTTCGGGGCGAACGGCCTTTCACTGGCTGGTGGTGTACCGGATGGTAAGAATAACACCGAAGGCATTTTCCTCAACAACCTCCCTGCTGGGACTCATGAACTGACGGTCACAGCATCGCAAATCGGCGGCGATGGCATCCCAAACCTGGGTGACATCACCGACCAGGACTTTGCATTGGTCATCTATTATTATGAAAACCCAGAGGTCTACCAGAGCATCTTTACGATTTTCTTCTACAACTACCACATGCCCTGAGGAACTTTAACAATCCTACGAACGTCTTAAATTAAGATCATGATCAAACGAAATCAGACTCAAAAACGACTCCATCTGCGAAAAATCAGTATCGTGTTGATGGTCTTAATCATCCTTGCCTTACTCTCCGGCTGCCACTTCCCTCAGGCAACGCCGACTGCTGTCCCTCTTTCAGAACAGAAAATGACAGAGGTGGCTGGCATCCTCAATCCAAGCGAACTGCTCGCAGAAAATACAACTGTTCCTGAAACAATCACAACGCCCACCCTCCAACCTGATGAATCCACCGCTCCTGTTCCAGAACAACAAAACCCGCCGCTGACCTTTTTAGATGGTTTTATCGTCTACACCACACAACAGGGCGACACACTCAACGCGGTCGCTCAGCGGTTCGCTGTGGATATCAGCCAGATGGCTTCAGACAGCCCACTTCCACAAGAAGGTTTGCTGCCGCTGGGTGTTCAAATCACAGTACCCGATATCCTCAGCGATCTGCTGCCTTATCATGTGCCGTTATTACCCGATAGTGAAATGATTTACGGCCCGAGCGTTGGTGGATTTGATGCCGCAGTGTTTGCCCAAAGCGCCGGCGGCTTTCTTGCGGAATACACGGAAGACATCCGCGGTGAGGTCTTCGCCGGCCCTGAGATCGTCCAGCGGGTCGCTCTTGAAACCAGCACAAACCCGCGCTTATTGCTGGCATTTCTGGAATACCGCTCAGGCTGGGTGTTTGGGCACCCTGCTGACGCACAGGACAACCCGTATCCCATCGGGTATGGGGCAGGCACCGACACGGGTTTATATAACGAACTAATGATCACGGCTAAACTCCTCGCCCAGGGTTTTTATGGCTGGCGTGATGGCACCTTCACCCGCCTGACCTTCTTTGGCGGAGGGAGTGCACGCCTTTCACCCGGTCTGAATGCCGGCAGCGTGGGATTGATGCACTTATTTGCGACGCTTTACACCCAACCTGTGTGGGAAACACATCTTTCCGGAGCGGAGTCATTCCTCAGTTTCTACCAGACGATGTTCGGCGATTACTGGGCGCGTGCTGAAGCGGTTGAACCCTACCTGCTCAGCACCGCAGCCCAGCCGACCCTGACTCTGCCTTTCCCGATTGGTGAAACCTGGAGCCTGACCGGAGGTCCTCACATGGCCTGGCAAACCGGCACGCCCTTTGGTGCACTCGACTTCGCCCCGATCACAGGCGAACCCCCTTGCGCTGTTTCCGTCCGTTGGGCCACGGCAGCGGCACCGGGTCTGGTCATTCGGTCAATCCGGAGTGTGGTTGCCATCGATCTGGACGGCGACGGGGATGAAGGCACAGGCTGGGTATTGGTCTATCAACACATGGCTGAAGAAGGCCGTGTGGCACTGAACACCTGGCTCGACCAGGATGCACCAGTCGGGCACCCCTCCTGTGAGGGCGGCCAAGCCAGCGGCACCCACTTGCATTTCACCCGCAAGTTCAACGGTGAGTGGGTGGGTGTCAGCGAGCCTCTCCCGCTGGTCCTCAGCGGTTGGCGCGCTTATGCTGGCGAATACCGCTATCAAGGCTATCTGCAAAGATGGGAAGAGATTGTCAATGCCAGCCCGAACGGCATGTCCGGTTCATCCATCACGCGGGATGAATGAGGTTTTTTGCCAAACAAGCCATTGATAAATCAATTTAATCGTTCTGAGTAATCTAATCCGGAATAATTGAACCCTGCTCCCAGCGCACGCCGGTAACCAGTCCTGTTTCCCCCAGTAAAGTTAGTAAAAGCTGTGATAGGTTTTTTGGTTCAGCGCTTGTGAAGAACCGCAATTCACCAAGTTGAGACTGCCCGTTCAGCAGATCCGACCCTGTCAGCAAACGCCGGGTTTGGCGGGCAATCGCCGGTGCCGGGTCGATCGTACGGACGGACGGTCCGGTAATCGCCTGGATCAATGGGATCACAAAGGGATAGTGGGTGCAACCCATCACGATCGTATCAACACCTGCCGCCAGCATTGGGTTCAGCGCATCCTCAAGGATCGCGCGGGTTGCATCGGTCTCCAATGCGCCGCTCTCGATCTGCTCGACCAGCCCCGGGCAAGAACTGGTGTAGATTTCCACCCCGCGGGCGAAACGTTCCACAACCGAAGCATACAGCTCACCGCTGAAGGTTGTGGGAGTCGCCAGAATGCCAACCTTGCCGGATTGCGTCGTTTCTGCTGCGGGTTTGACAGCCGGTTCCATACCGACAAAGGAAATATCCGGAAACATTAATCGTAATTCGTGGAGAGCGGCAGCCGACGCAGTGTTGCAGGCAACCACGATTAATTTAGCGCCCTGATTCAGTAAAAACCGGGTAATCCCAACTGAAAAATCACGTACCGCGTCTTTACCCCGTGAGCCATAAGGGATGTGCGCCTGGTCGCCGAAATAGAGGACATCCTCATGTGGGAGCTCTGCCCTTATTGCCCGTAAAACGGAAAGACCGCCTACACCAGAATCAAAAATGCCGATCGGCTGCTGGGATGGTAATGTTTCAGACATGTCTCAAATTGTATCACGCCGTTATTCAAATCAAAAACTCGAAAATTTAGGCACCATTGCGCCGTTTAAAACGGTCTATCACGGCCATTAATGCAGCGGTGTCATCCAATTTTGCCCCCAATTTAGAAACAGCCAGCAGCGGTAGTTGCCGAGCCTCCCCACCGCCATGCCGCAGCACAGCGTCACGCAAGGGCATCAGTAAAGCTTCATTCAAGACATCGCCCGGATGCCCAAACACCACCATCTCCGGGTCCAGCGTGAAAATCAACCACAGCAAGGCTTTACCCAAATGATCCGCTGCCTCTTCCACAACAGCCAGGGCTTCTACGTCACCTGCGTTAACCGCCTGGACGAGTGCATACGGCGCTGGCGCGGCAGGCCATCGGTCAGGAAAACGCAGACTGGCTAATTGCGCCATACCAAACCCGCTGGCGTACCCGGTCAGCGATCCGGCCTCGCCCAAGCCTGCTGGTCCCCCCTTTGTCATTCGCATCCGGCCGATATCACCTGCCGCATCATTGTCGCCGTGGTAAATAACTTTATTGATGATCATCCCGGCAGAAACCACCGGTTCCATATCCAAAAAGAGCAGATGATCCACGCCGATGCCAGCGCCAAAATAAAACTCCGCCAGCGCAGCGGCACTGCTGCGGTGCTCAATAAACACGGGCAGGTTATAACGCACAGAAAGGCGCCCCTTGAGCTGCACATCATCCCATTGAGGTAAATCCGGGGGCGATTGGACAACGCCTTTAGCCAAATCCACCGGACCCGAGACAGCCACAGAGATCACCTTTGGGCTACTCAGTCCCTGCGCTCGGCTCAACTTAAGCAGTTTATCAACCTGGTCGCAGATCGTGTCGAAACTTTCCAAGAAGGACGTTTCTGAGGGCGTCGCCATTTGCATCCGCTCATACACCAGGCCGTTCATATCCCCATAAACAGCCACTGTTTTTGCACCGCTGATATTAATCCCCAGAATTTTGCTGGTGATGTCAAGTTCCTCAATGACACTTTCCTGGGAGCGTGTGGCCATCGCCGGAGATCCTTTCTGCAACAAGTGTTTAATATGAGGTTAATTATAAGCCAAACCATTGATATACAAAACACGCCACAAAAAATAAAACAGGATTCTACCAGGACCCCGGAATTCAGATCCATAAATGAAATTCATAACCCAAACGCGCACATGGTGTTATGTTAACCAAAGCGAATAAGCATTTGAAATTTTTTACACCAATTTTTCCAAGCCAGCCTCAACCTTTATTTTGATTAATCCATTGACAAATTGAGAAACCTGACTATAATCAAGTCAGGTAAATAATATACATCTGTCTATTATTTTACACACAAAACATAAACTGTCTAATATTTAGGAGGTCCATTCATGGCCAGACGCTTAGATCGCCGTGTGCAGCGCACCCGAAAACTTCTCCGTGACGCTTTATTGGCACTTATCCTTGAAGAAGGGTACGACGCCGTCTCCATTCAGGATATCACCGACAAAGCCAACCTTGGACGTGCGACGTTCTATTTGCACTTCAAGGACAAAGATGAGTTGCTAATGGATGTTGTCGATCAACTCATGGGAGAATTCCTTTCCCAGGTGCCGCAGTTCTCACAGGATCAATGGCGGCTGGAAGATCTCAAGGGGATCGAAAAACTATTCGATTTTGCTGCCGATCATTACGACCTTTATCGCATACTGATCATCGGCTCAGGCGGGATCACGGCCTCAAGGCAATTGCATCACATCATTTCAGAAAAAATCAAAACTTGTATTGAAAATGAGGTGGCAGAAACTGGTGCTCAGCCAGTCGTTCCGCCCGATTTCATTGCCAATCACTTTGCTGGCTCGCTCCTGGCAACCATCTACTGGTGGCTGGATGCCGACCTTCCCTATTCGGTAGAAGAGATGGCCGTGAATTTCCAAAATATCAACCGGCTTGAGCGGGACGCACTAATGGGATTGGATAAATTAATGGACGAACAAAAAACTAATAGCGAAAAAGATAAGCGGAAAAAGCGCGCCAAAGAAAAGTCCAGCCCCAAGAAAGACCCAAAAACGACCAAGCCCGTTGAAGAAGAATCCATAGTTGACACAGCGGAAGAATCTGTCTCAGAAGAGATGGAGCAAGAGGTACAGGAATGAATATTTTACTGATTTACCCCGAATTTCCAGATACATTTTGGAGTTTCAAACACGCACTAAAGTTCATCCAGAAAAAATCATCCTCGCCGCCATTAGGATTACTGACCGTGGCAGCTATGTTGCCTTCCACATGGGAAAAACGCCTGGTTGACCTGAATGTGCAGGTGCTCAAACAAGAAACCCTTGAATGGGCAGACATGGTCCTCATCAGCGCGATGACCGTTCAGCGCGAATCTGCGCAAGACCTGATCAAACGCGCCCGCGCCGCAGGTAAAACAATTGTCGCCGGCGGCCCGCTGTTCACTGCTGAACCAGAATCCTTCCCGCAGGTGGATCATCTCGTTTTGAATGAGGCAGAAATTACCTTACCCCTATTCCTGTCTGACCTCGGGCGCGGCAAACCACAAAGAATTTATCAAACAGATGAGTTTGCCGACATCACGAAAACACCCATCCCCCAGTGGGAGTTGATTGACTTACGCCATTACGACTCTCTCAGCCTGCAATTTACACGCGGCTGTCCCTTCAACTGTGATTTCTGCAATGTGACCGCCCTGCTGGGGCACCGCATGCGGATCAAGTCCACCGAACAGCTCATCGCCGAGCTCGACAAGATTTACGCCCTTGGCTGGCGGCGCAATATCTTTATCGTTGATGACAACTTCATCGGTAACAAGCGCATTCTCAAACAAGAGGTTCTGCCCGCCATGATCGAATGGCGCAAAGGCAAAAAGGGCTGCTTATTCGTGACTGAGGCATCAGTTAACCTCTCGGATGATGATCAACTGATCGAGATGATGGTGCAGGCCGGGTTTACCCAGGTGTTTATCGGCATTGAAACACCAGATGACGCCGGGCTGGCGGAATGCTCCAAAAGCCAAAACCGCAACCGCGATCTGGTATCCTCTGTCAAGAAACTGCAGAAAATGGGCTTGCAGGTAATGGGCGGCTTCATCGTCGGGTTTGACAGCGACGACGAAACGATCTTCGAGCGCATGATCCAGTTCATCCAGGAAAGCGGCATTGTGACAGCCATGGTCGGATTGTTGCAGGCACCTTTGGGCACACAGCTCTATCAACGGATGCTTAGAGAAGGCAGAATTCAAAACTCCTATTCGGGAGACAACGTAGATGGCGAGACCAACATCGTCCCCAAGATGGATCTGCAGCTCCTGAAAAAGGGCTACCGCTCTATCCTCGATTCGATTTATTCGGCTAAAGGATTCTACGCAAGGGTCAGGACTTTTTTGAAAGATTATCATCCAGCGCGCCATGCCGTCAATGTAACATGGCATGAAATTGCCGCCTTATTTTCCTCAATTTTTGAAATTGGGATCAAAAGCAAAGAACGCAAACACTACTGGAAACTATTCTTCTGGACGTTGTTCCACTACCCTCAAAAATTCCCGTTGGCGATCACCTTCACCATCTATGGCTATCACTTCCGCAAGGTGAACGAATTACATGTTGCATAAATAGATATTGCTCAGTCAATTAAAAACGCTCCTTCCTTTGGATGCGAGTGGTGTTCAAAAACAAATTTAAATTGGATTGCATATCAACCCGGCAGGTCGCTATAGGGGCTGGACAAGCCTGTTATAATAATGACTGGTATACCGGTCTTTTAGTGCGCCCTCAATCAATATCGACGTAAACTTTCTGATCTGTTACCCCCAAGTGATTAATTAGATGAAGTCAGAAGCATCACTGCTTTGACTTTTATGGTTGATTGGCTTAAAATTGGGCTTTGTATGCCATTATTAAAAGAATAATTTTTTAAGGAAGGTCTCTTTCATGAAAGAATATAAAACCGAATCAATTCGCAATATTGTCCTGGCTTCTCACGGGGGTGCTGGCAAAACGATGCTGGTGGAAGCCATGGCAAATTTCACCGGGCAGACCACCCGTATGGGTCAGATCGAAGATGGCACAACCATTGCCGATTACGAAGAGGAAGAAATTCGTCGTGGGATTTCACTCTCAACATCAGTAGTGCCGATTGAATACATGGGCGCTAAACTGAACATTTTTGATACCCCCGGGTACACCGACTTCATCGGCGAAGTCATCTCAGCCATGCGCGTCGCCGACAGCGCCCTGATCCTTGTGGACTCCGTCGCTGGGCTTGAGGTCGGCACTGAAATGGCACTGCAATACAGCGAACAATTCAAAATCCCCAAAATGCTGCTGATCAATAAAATGGAACGGGAGAACGCTAACTTCAACAAAGCGCTTGATTCCGTTCAAACCCACCTTGAAACCCGCTTGCTGCCGCTCCAAATTCCATGGGGTGAACGGGCAGACTTCAAAGGTGTGATCGACTTGCTGTCAATGAAAGCCTATGAAGGCGCTGGCAAAGACGGGGTTGACATTCCAGATGAATTTAAAGCGCAGGCAGAAGAGGGCCATCTTGCCCTGGTTGAAGCCGCAGCAGAAGGTTCAGATGAGCTGCTTGAAAAATATTTTGAGAATGGCGATCTTACAGATAAAGAAATTCTCAGCGGTCTGCGCAGCACCATTCATCAAGGCAACTTCATCCCTGTGATGGTTGCTGCAGGTGCTCATAAAGTTGGCATTGCGCCCCTGCTGAATCTTCTCGTCAACCTGATGCCCTCACCGGCAGATGTGGGCTCAGTCGTCGCCACCACGCCTAAAGGTGAAGAGGTCACACTCGAACCCAAAGAAGACGGACCCCTGGCTGCATATGTGTGGAAGACCACAGCTGACCCATTCGTCGGTAAGCAGACCTTCTTCCGGGTATATTCCGGAAAAATGGTCGGCGACGAGCGAATTTGGAATGCAAACGAAGAAGAAGAAGAACGTCTGACCGGCATGCAGGTTCCGCATGGCAAAGAAGGCATCCCGGCCAGCGTCATCCACTGCGGTGATATCGGCCTGGTGGCAAAATTAAGCGTCACCTCGACCGGCGATACCCTTTGCACCAAAGACAATCCTCTCATCCTTCCTCAAGCGGAATACCCGAACGCGCTTTATCAGGTCGCGATCTTCCCCAAAACCCAATCTGATGCTGCCAAATTAAGCACAACCCTCACCCGGTTGTGTGAAGAAGATATGACTCTCTCGTGGCATAACGAACATGCCACCCGGCAGACCATCCTCAAAGGCATGGGCGATCAACACATTGATGTGGCAATCCGACGGGCTGAATCGAAATTCCAGCTTGGGATGAACATCCAGGAACCCAAGGTGCCCTATGAAGAACGGATCACGCGTGAAAACGCAGCCATGTACCGCCATAAGAAACAGACGGGCGGCGCTGGCCAGTTTGGTGAAGTTCATCTGCGGGTTTTGCCCCTGGCAGATGAAGATTTCGAATTCGCCAACGATGTCTTCGGCGGTTCCATTTCCAACAACTATATGGCCTCCATTGAAAAAGGCATCAAGAACGTGATGAAAGACGGCGTTGTGGCTGGTTACCCCGTTCATAACGTCAAAGTTTCCGTCTTTGATGGAAAAGAACATCCCGTGGACTCCAAACCGATTGCGTTTGAAATTGCAGGCCGCGAGGCTTTCAAGCTTGCCTTCAAAGGCGCCGGCCCAGTGCTATATGAGCCGATCATGAAGGTTGAAGTCATCGTCCCCGAATCAAACATGGGTGATGTCCTTGGTGACATGAACTCCCGCCGGGCACGTGTCCAGGGTATGGATACCGCCAAAGGACGTTCAACTGTCAAATCCAATGTGCCCTTATCTGAAATGCTGCGCTACACCACCATCTTGCGTTCAATGACCGGTGGCCGTGGCTACTTCACCATGGAATTCAGCCACTACGAAATGGTTCCGCAACACCTGGCGCAGGAAATCATCGAAGCCAAACGCCGTGAAGACGAGGAAAAAGAAGACTAAAACTTCTTTCTAAAGAGAACAAACGACTGTCCCAAGCCAGTGAGGTTTGGGACAGTTTTGATTTAAGAAAGGGAAATGCCGATAGCTGATAGGTGATAGCCAATAGCTGAAAGGAAATGATAATAGAAAGAAAAAAGTTGGAAGTTCAAAGGTGAAAGAAATCTGTCACTGCGAGCGGAGCGAAACAGTCTCGGTTTCAGTCAAGGCATAATCGTTGCATGGTTTAAACCCCTACCTCTTGTCAATACAAGCGAAGCGCAGCAGTCTCACTTTTCATCCGATTTATCCCACGCCAACTGTCACTGCAAGCGAAGCGAAGCAGTCTAGATTCTGGTCATTGCATAATCGTTGCATGGTTTAAACCCCTACCTCTTGTCACTTCAAGCGAAGCGCGACAGTCTCACTTTTCATCCAATTTATCCCACGCCAACTGTCACTGCGAGCGAAGCGAAGCAGTCTCGATTCTGGTCATTGAAGATCCGCTTGCCAAACGTAAACCCTCACCTCCTGCCATTGCGAGCGAAGCACAGCAGTCTCGCCCATCAACCCAGCCTCCCAATACCGCATCGCCTAATCTCGAATTCCCATTTCTCCATTCCCCATTCCCCACACACCACTCACTACTCCCCACTCACAAATGATACAATTACCCCATGGAGCACTCACACTGGATCTTCATCTCCCCCCACTTCGATGATGTCGTCCTTTCCTGCGGTGGCCTGATATGGGACCTAACCCGGACAGGTCAGCTCGTCGAAATCTGGACGATTATGGCAGGTTATCCCACGAATGAAGAATATTCCGCTTTTGCCCAACAAAATCACCGGGCTTGGGGCAAAACCGGTAAAGACGCCATTAACATGCGCCGAGAGGAAGACCATGCGGCTTGCAAAAAATTGGGCGCACAAGCACATCACTTCGACTGGTTAGATGTGATCTACCGTGTGGACAGGGAAACCGGTGAACCATTGGTCAACAATGTCGATGAACTGTTTGGCAAGCCGCCGGAGGAATGGCTGGTTAATGACATCGGTCAGCGCTTAGCGGCGCAGATCCCAGAAAGTTCGAAACTGGTCATGCCGATGGGGTTAGGGAGCCATATTGACCACCGCGTTGTTGTAGAGGCAGGTAAGCAATTTCTGAGGGCTGACTATTATTTCGCCGACTACCCTTACATTCTAAAAGCATTCAGCTGGCTTACTGCAGAAGAGAATAGATGGTCAAAAATCCCACACCCTCTTGATGAAGATGCGCTCATTCACTGGCAGGACGCCGTGCTGTGCTATTCCTCGCAGCTCAGCGGCTTTTGGCGCGATGAAACCGAAGCGCGTCTGGCGTTACGCAATTATTTGGCAGGCAGCGGCGGTCGCTTATGGCAGAAGAGTGTGGTGCCATCATAATTACGAATTCTCTATTGACAGAATCGCCGTGTGCAAGGTAAAATCCTGTCACCCTGAAAAAAGGGCCTGTAGCGCAGTTGGGAGCGCGCCTCAATCGCACTGAGGAGGTCGAGGGTTCGAATCCCTCCAGGTCCACTGTGGTGCCCCGCCGTCGCACGCAGGGCTCCGGGGTACAAAAAAATTTTATGGGCCCATAGCGCAGTTGGGAGCGCGTCTCAATGGCATTGAGAAGGTCGAGAGTTCGAATCTCTCTGGGTCCAC
>JAENZI010000013.1 GCA_016841365.1 Anaerolineaceae bacterium | reverse complement strand
AGCTAAGACACTTTTCTTCTCCTTCTGATGAGCGCCAGGGTCGGCGTCCCTGGCGCTCGACAATTTAATCAGAAGGTTTTATTTTTAAGTTTGCTTTGCGTTGTTTATTTTGTATTCCTCCCCTGAACGCTTCGTCTTCCCTTTTGGCTTTCGTAATCTGAATAATTGCCCAAATATTCCGGCGTGCCATCACCGTGCAGTTCAATGATCCTGGTTGAGATCCGATCGAGGAAGTACCGGTCATGACTGACTGCCAGAATAGTGCCGTCGAAATCCAGCAGGGCATCTTCGAGCACCTCGCAGGAAGGAATATCCAGATGGTTGGTGGGTTCATCCAGCAGGAGGAAATTTGCCCCTGACAGCGTGATCAGGGCAATTTGCAGCCGGGCACGCTCACCGCCAGAAAGTGCACCGACGGGGGTATCCCGCTGTTCATACGTGAACAGGTATTTTTTCAAGAATGCTACCCCGCGGCTTTCGGAAAAATTACCCGCCTTACAAATCGTTTCCAGCAAACTGAGTTTGGGATCCAGTGTTTCAAATTCCTGGGCGTAATAAGCTGTTTTGATGCTCGGCCCGAGGTAGATGTTGCCCGAATCCGGCTGATCCTGTCGGAGGATCATCCGCATTAGCAGTGATTTACCAGCACCATTGGGACCGATCATGCCGACCCTGTCGCCGTAACGCAATTCGATGTTGATATTTTGCAGGATCATCTCGATTGATTTACCGTTTGGTGTTGCGAATCCCTTACTGAGGGTTTTGATTTCAAGCACTTTTTCGCTCCCGCGCCAACCGCCCAGGCTGATCTCGATTTGGTCTGCCTGGAGCTGGGGCTTGTCGATCCGCTCCAAGCGGTTCAGCCGCTTGTGAATGTTCTTGCCGCGGTTGGAAAATTTGGGGTTATCGTAAACCTTGCCCCACATCAGCAAGCGGTTGGCAGCTTGTTCAAGGCGGTTGATCTCCTTCTGCTGTGCCTGGAATTGTTCTGCCTGTCGCTGCAAGCGGAGGTTCTTATCAAACATGTATTCTGAATAATTACCTTTGAACTGCGTGATCTTCCCGTTTTCAACCTCAAGGATCTCATCCACAACCATATCAAGGAAATAACGATCATGCGATACGATCACCACACTACCCGAAAAAGATTCGATCAGGTTTTGGAGCAAAACTTTGCCATCCAGGTCAAGGTGATTGTCCGGTTCGTCTAAGAGTAAGATATCCGGCCGGCTGATCATGATACGCGCCAGGGCGAGCAGTTTCTTCTGTCCTCCGCTGAGGTTTTTCACAGCCAGGTGCATTTCATAGTCCTGAAAGCCGATCTGGGCAAGCAAAGTGCGGATCCTGCCGTCCAAACCGGGGCCGCCAAGGTCGTTATATTCGGTCAAAAGCTGCTCTTGTTTATCCAGCAATTGCGCCAGGCGCTTTTCATGGTCGTAATAATGGGGGTCTGCAAATTTAGCTTCCAGCGCGGATAACTGACCTTCGAGGGAAAGGACGCGCTCTGCACCCTGTCGGGCTGCATCGAAGGCAATCGCCTCCGGGTCAAGGTCGACCTCCTGTGCCATGTAGGCAGTATGCAGGGTTTTATCTCCGGCGATGAAACCTGAATCGTGTTTGAGCTGCTTTTGGATCAGCTTGAGCAGGGTCGTTTTGCCGCTCCCGTTAGGCCCAATCACGCCATAGCAGCCTTCCTGAATATCGCAGGAGGCTTCTTGCAGCACAGGCTTGGAGGGGTAGGCGTAAGAGACTTTATCGAGGCGGAGTTTGATCATGGTGTGATGGTAATTGGTGAGTTGTGAATGGTAGAAAAGATATTAGTGAGTAGGTATTCGGTATCAGGTATTCGGTATCAGGTTGAAGGACATGCTTTTCTTATGGTAGACCAATATTGTGAAAGTTTAACAGGGTTTTGTGACTAACAGCGTCTTAGCCCTTTCCCATATATTATCAAACATCTCCTGGGTGAGGCGGCCGGTGAGGGTGTTTTGCTGACTGGGATGATAAGACGCCAGCAGCCAGGGCAAACCTTGCCCCAATTCATAGAAAGTGTTATGTCCGAATTCCATTTTTGGCAGGTCGATCCCCTGCATCTGATACATCCGCAGGATGCCGTCGAAGGCAATTCTGCCGAGGGCGACAAACCCTTGCAGGTTGGGGAGCAGGTCAATTTCTGCTTCCATCCACGGTAGGCAGTTCTTGATCTCTGGGACCTTGGGGCGGTTTTTAGGCGGGACACAGCGGCAGATGGCGGTGATGAAGACATCGATCAGTTCAAGGCCGTCTCCGATGTGATCACCTGATGGCTGGTTGGCAAACCCGGCTCGATGCAGGGCAGGGTAAAGAAAATCGCCGCTGGCATCGCCAGTGAACATGCGACCGGTGCGGTTCGAGCCGTGTGCACCTGGGGCTAAACCGACGATCATGATCCTGGCCTGGGGGTCGCCAAACCCGGGCACAGGTTTTCCCCAGTAATCTTCATCCTGGTAGGCTTTGCGTTTCGTTTGGGCGACTTCTTCGCGCCAGTCAACCAGGCGGGGGCACTTTCGGCAGTTAATCAGTTGTGCGTTATGGTTTTTAAATGTATTTGGCATGCCCTAATTCTAATAGAAGAATGAAAAAAAGACGCTGCGTGAAAACGCAGCGTCTCAATCATTTTTGTTGGATGAGCCGGGTTTGGGTTACCGCTTAAGCGCTTCCCATCCAGCATATTTAGCGCTGCTGCCCAATTCTTCCTCAATGCGCAGGAGCTGATTGTATTTCGCCACACGGTCGGAACGGGCGGGGGCACCGGTCTTGATCTGGCCCGTGTTCATCGCGACGGCCAGGTCTGCAATAGTGGAATCTTCAGTTTCTCCGGAGCGGTGAGATGTAACAGCTGTCCAGCCGTGCTGCTGGCACATCGTCACAGCTTCCATGGTTTCCGTCAGTGAACCGATCTGGTTGACTTTTACCAGAAGCGAGTTGCAAGCTTTTTCGGCAATGGCGCGGCTCACGCGGCGGGGATTGGTCACCAGCAAGTCATCACCCACAATTTGCACACGGTTCCCGACCTGTTCGGTGAACAGCTTCCAGCCTTCCCAGTCGTCCTGGGCCAGGCCATCTTCAATCGAGACGATCGGGTATTTATTGACCCAATCCACCCAGAAGGCGACCATCTCTTTACTGGTGAGTTTCTTGTTTTCGGTGCGCAGGTGATAGACCTTTTCTTCTTCATCGTAGAACTCAGAAGCGGCAGGGTCGAGTGCAATGGCGACATCTTCGCCAGCCTTGTAACCGGCTTTTTCGATGGCTTCAAGGATGATTTCAACGGCTTCTTCGTTGGTCTTGAGGGCAGGCGCATAACCGCCTTCATCGCCTACTAAGGTTGCATATCCTTTTTCTTTGAGGACTTTCTTGAGAGTGTGATAAATCTCAGCTCCCCAGCGCAGGCCTTCGGAGAAAGTGGGTGCACCCAAGGGCATGACCATGAATTCCTGGGCATCTGTGGTTTGCCACCCGGTGTGTGCACCACCGTTGAGGATGTTCATCATCGGCACGGGCAATTCGTGGGCATAAATGCCGCCCAAATAGCGATAAAGCGGCAGGCCAACCGCATTTGCTGCGGCTTTGGCCACAGCCAGGCTGGTGCCCAAAATAGCATTGGCGCCGAGGCTGCTTTTGTTGGGTGTGCCATCCAGGGCGTTCATCGCCATGTCGATGTCCATCTGGTCGGTGGCATCTGCGCCAATCAATACCTCAGCAATACGGGTGTTGACGTTATCAACGGCTTTGGAGACGCCTTTGCCCATGAAGCGGTCTTTGTCACCATCACGCAGTTCTAAGGCTTCGTGCACGCCGGTGGACGCGCCGGAGGGGACAGCTGCCCTGCCCCAGCTGCCGTCGCCAAGGATGACTTCCACTTCCACGGTGGGGTTGCCGCGTGAATCGAGGATTTGAATTGCGCTGACTGAAATAATTGTTGTATCCATTGTTTTATTTCCTTTCTTTTACTCACACATTTTAATAATGACTTATAAATCAGTTTGCGGGTTGAAATTGTTCTTCGATTTCTAAATTATCCTGGACAGATCTCAAGGTTAACAAATCACGATCCAGGGCGATGATTTCGTAGGTCAGGGGCTGATCGGAATCAGGGTCAATTACCAGTGAGGATTCAAGCCCTAACAGGGTTGAGGTCCAGGCGCCTGAAGTGCTTCCCTGTTCCGTGGTCATTTGATAGGTGCCGTCTGCAGCGAATGCAATGGTTTTGCTTTGGGTATCCTTGACGATGCCATCCTCTGTATATTGGGTCAGGGACCAGGTTTGGTAAAGGTTCTGTAAATCTTCTTCTGAAATGGGATACGCGGATTCAGCAATCGTTTGTTCGTTTTCCTGGTTTGGTTTACTGCCGGTTTCAACCGGGTAGGCAGTTTCAACGGGTGCCTGGTCGGTTGCTGCTGTTTGGCACGCCGTTAAAACGGTGACCAGGATGAAAATGAAACCAACGAACCACAATGACTTTTTCATGAGATGTCCTTTGTCTCTGCTTTTATTATACGTCTTTATGGATGCCAGCATGTTTTGAAACGGCTTTGATAAAGGCCGTGAACAACGGGTGCGGGCGGTTTGGTCTCGATAAGAATTCCGGATGGAATTGCGTCCCGAGCATAAAGGGATGATTCTTGACTTCGGCAATCTCAACCAGCCGGTTATCCGGTGAAACACCGGAACAAATCAACCCAGCGTCTTCAAGTTCAGCCCGGTAATCGTTGTTCAGTTCAAACCGGTGCCGGTGGCGTTCTTCAACCATCTCCACCTGGTAAGCATCCCGTGCTTTGGTACCTTCCTGCAGATGGCAGGGGTACAAACCAAGCCGCATGGTGCCGCCCTTTTCGGTGACGCTGTTTTGTTCTGGCATCAGGTCGATCACCGGGGCAGGGGTTGAACGGTCAAACTCTGCCGAGTTTGCTTTGTTTAACTGCAAGACATTGCGGGCAAACTCAACGACCATCACTTGCATCCCGAGGCATAAACCAAAATAGGGGATACTGTTTTCTCGGGCGTAGGTCGCTGCTTTTATTTTACCTTCAATTCCCCGGCTGCCAAATCCGCCAGGGACAATAATGCCATCAACATTATTGAGCGTTTCTAATCCCTGATCTTCTTCGAGATCAGCGGAATGTAGCCACTTGAGATTCAGTTCTACCCCGTTTGCCAGGGCAGCATGCTGAAGCGCTTCCCGAACGCTGATGTATGCATCATGCAATTCGACATATTTCCCGACCAATGCCACATTCACCTGTGGTTTTTCCCGCTGCACTTCAGATACTATTTTCTCCCACTCACTCCAGTCAGGCTGGGTGCGGGCTTTCAGGTTCAAGCTTTCCAGCAGCAGGTCGGCAATCGGGGTTTCTTCTAACAGTAAGGGGATTTCATACAAAATGGGGGTGGTTACCATGGGGATGACAGCTTTGGCGTCCACATCGCAGAATAAGGCGATTTTTTCCTGTATTTCTGCATCAATGGGATAGTCTGAACGGGTGACGATCGCATCGGGCACGATCCCGATCGAACGTAGTTCATGGACGGAGTGCTGCGTGGGTTTGGTCTTCAACTCACCCGTTGCGCCAATATGCGGCAGCCAGGTGAGATGGATGTAGGAGGTGTTTTCCCGTCCCAGGTCAAACCGCATCTGGCGGATGGCTTCAAGAAAGGGCAAGCTTTCAATATCGCCCACCGTCCCGCCAACCTCGACCAGGACGATCTCTGCGCCAGTGGCTTTACCAACCATTCTGACCCTGCGTTTGATCTCGTTGGTGATATGGGGAATCACCTGAATTGTGCCGCCGAGATAGTCGCCGCGCCGCTCTCGGCTGATGACCTCGGCATACACTTGCCCGGTGGTCACATTACAGACTTTGTTCAGGCGGATGTCAATAAACCGCTCATAATGACCAAGGTCGAGGTCTGTCTCTGACCCGTCATCCAACACAAAGACTTCGCCGTGCTGATATGGGCTCATTGTGCCAGGGTCGACATTGATGTAGGGGTCCAGTTTTTGGACGGCAACCGAGAAGCCGCGCGCTTTGAGTAGACGGCCGGTTGCGGCAGCAGTCACACCTTTGCCAATGGAACTCAGGACACCACCGGTGATAAAGATATATTTTGTCGTCACCCTTCCTCCATGTCTGAGAGAATTCCCATAAAAAAAATTTTGGATTTTGAGGGGTTACCCTATTAAAAGTTTAGGGGAGGGCCGATGGTTCCGGCACCTCCCCGGTGTGTCAATTTAGATATTTCGCCTCATCCCGCAGGACGAGTGTATCGTTTTATGAATCTTTACCAACTTTATTCTCCAAAGTTCGGGAGAGCAATTCTTCCTGTTCCGCAGAGGAACGTTTGTTTTTGCGAGATTTCTTGCTGGCTTCGTCCTTTTTACCTTTTTCGGATTTTTCCATTGCGTTTCGCAATGCAATTTCCATTGCCGTCAACTCGGGTTCTTGCGGTTCTTCTTGCTGTTGAGCAGGTTCTGGCTCTTGCTGAACCTGGAGTGTCTCTGGCAGTTCCTGAAGGGCTTTGATGCTCAACTTGATTTGTTTCTTGCGTCGGTTGACTTCAAGTACTTTTGCTTCAACTTCATCACCTTCACGCACAACTTCACCCGGCGTGCGGACGTAGCTGTGTGAAAGTTCACTGATGTGGATCAAACCGGGGCGCTCCGCACCGATTTCAACAAAAGCACCAAAGGTTTCCAATCGTACGACGGTTCCTTTGATGGTCATATCGGGTTTGATCTCTCGCCACTCAAGGGCAAGCGGTTCTTTCATGGTCAATTCGATGCGGTCTTTACGAACGCGTTTGACCCAGAAATCCAATTTTTGACCCTTTTCTAACACCTCTTCAATGCTATTGATTTGTGTTTTTGGGTCGCCATCTTTCACGACTTGCGAAATATGGATAAATGCAGGTATTTCACTACCAATATCGACCAACGCACCCTGCAGCGTTGTTTTAAGCACTGTCCCCGTATAGCGCTCTTTTGCTTTAATTTCTTTTTCTTGTTCCATAGCGCTCTTCTCCCATTAATCAAACAATTTTCACGAGGTTTGATTATACTTTGGGGCTGGGGTTATGTCAAACAGCGGGGTGGGATTGGATATAAAAATGTTGGTTATGCGCGCTTTTGAGAGCGCTGTTTCCGCTTAAGATTCCACAGGATCAACCCACCAGCGATGGTAATCACTGCCAGGATGATTTGTACCCAGCGGATCAGCGGCCAGGTTGCTTGTGTTGACTCATCTTCAGTGCCCGGTTCACTGCGGCTGAGGATCTCTCCGCCTTGATCGGGATTGACCCCCAGGATTAAGCCATCTACCTGAACAGCAGATGAATCAGCCTGTTCTTGAGGTTCAGCGTTGATCTGGGGCATCATTTCTGCCTCTGCCGCTTCTTCCATCTCCTCTTCAGGGAGGGCTTCCTCAGGAAGAACTTCCTCGGGCATCTCTTCTACTGGCATCTCTTCTACTGGCATTTCTTCTACTGGCATTTCTTCTACTGGCATTTCTTCTACTGGCATTTCTTCAACGGGTGCTTCTTCGATATAAATTTCACTGGCGGATTCTTCCATAATCGCACCACCGCCCATGCCTGTAGCGGCTTCTTTTCCGCCGCCGCCCACACCTCCCTGGAACCACTGGATCAGTGGTTCTGGTGATGTTTCCGCATCGGACACAGCGACTTCTTCAGTAAGCGGTGCCTCAGCCATCATCGCCCCCGGCATCTGGAATTTGCCGCCTAAAACAAGCTCGACGCCAACCAACACAACCAGCAGCACTGCTGCCAGCGATGAGGCAAGCCGCAATAGGTTCACAAAGGGCTGCTGCTTTTTACGGCGAACAGTTACCATATCTGGTGTAAGTGTGAAATTGCGCGGCGCTCGCATGCGCGGCAGACTGCCCAGGATGATCTTTGTCCGGCGGAGGTTCTCAAGTTTTTCCCGCAGGTTTTGGTCATGCATCAATGCCGCTTCGAGTTGTTTTTGCTCAGAAGCGGTAAGTGCGCCATCCAGGTAGGCAGAAAGTCTATTCAGTTCTTGGGTCGAGCGTCTTTCGTTTTTCATGCAGTTTCCTCATCATTAAGACGAAAGATATCGGGTAAAAGTTCCCAAAACCCCTGTAAACAGTCCTGCACCCGCTCGCGCGCCCGCGCCAAACGGCTCTTGACTGTGCCAAGCGGGGAGTCAATCACATCTGAGGCGGTTTCGTAATCCAGCCCTTCAACATCGACCAAAACAAGGACAATTCGGAATTTCTCATCCAGCTCATTGATGCAATGCTGAATGGCTTCTTGCAGTTCCGCATCTTCAGTGGTTTCTTCTGGTGTGGGTTGATCATCCTCAATCCAGAAAGGATTTTCGAGGATTTCACCGTCGTCCAGTTCTGGTTTGAGTGGTGTCACCGGTTGTCGCTGGCGGCGGCGCAGTTCATCATAGCAGGCGTTTGTCACAATCCGTAGCAGCCAGGATTTGAACGACCCACCCCGGTATTGATCTAATTTCTGATATGCGGAAATGAAAGCTTCCTGGGTTGCGTCCCCTGAAGCGTCGGGTTCACCCATGATACGGTAGGCGACATTGTATGCCAAATCCTGGTAGTGCAAAACCAGGGTGTTGAAGGCATTCAAATCTCCTTCAAGTGCATCATTGATCAGTGCCTGTTCGTCCATGGGTGTGTATCAGTCCCTGCGTGTGTTCAGATCAATTATGTTTTACCAGTTTACAGCCCCCTTATTCCTCTTCGATGATGTTACGCAAATGAGGGAATAAGATGACTTCACGAATACTTCTGCGCCCGCTTAAGAGCATCATCAACCGATCGACACCGATCCCGAACCCGCCGGCTGGCGGCATTCCGTAGCTGAGTGCATTCAGGTAATCCTCGTCCATGGGGTGCTGTTCTTCATCATCATCGCTGTAGGCTCGCCCCATTTCAAGGAAGCGCTGTTCCTGGTCGAGCGGATCATTCAGCTCGGAGAATGCATTGCAGAGTTCCATGCCGCCCACGAATCCTTCGAAGCGTTCAACGGTGGTGGGGTCTCCGGGTCTGCTCTTCGCCAGCGGAGAAATATCCCTTGGATAATTATACAGGAATGTTGGTTGAATGATGTTCGGTTCTAAGAAATCACCAATCAGGCTGTCGATCAGCTTGCCGCGTGTGGCGCCAGGCTTGGACTTAATTTCCTTTGCCTGCATGGCTTCCGCCAGTGATTCAGCCGTTGGGTGCTGATGGATATCGATCCCGGTTGCATCGAGGATTCCCTGGCGCAATTCGATCCGCTTCCATGGGGGAGCAAGGTCAATTTCCTGGTTGTTAAATTTAATCGTGGTCCTGCCCAGCACATTTTGAGCAACCTGTGAGATCATCTCTTCTGTTAAGGCCATCACATCCTGATAGTCGGCATAAGCCCAATAGAACTCAAGCTGGGTGAACTCAGGGTTGTGCTTGAAAGACACGCCCTCATTGCGGAAGTCTCGCCCAATTTCGTAGACCCTTTCCAAACCGCCAACCAGCAGCCTTTTGAGATACAGCTCAAACGAAATCCGTAAATACAGATCCTGATGGAGCTGATTGTGATGTGTGACGAAAGGCTGGGCTGCAGCGCCGCCATAAATGGGCTGCAATATCGGGGTTTCAACCTCGACAAAGTCATGGCTATCGAGGAAATTACGCAGTTCTTTAAGGGTTGCAGCACGGATCTTGAAGATTTCACGCACGTCAGGGTTGACTGCCAGGTCGAGATAGCGCTGACGATAGCGGGTTTCAGGATCGCTTAAAGTGGCGTGCCTGACGACTTCACCGTCCACGACTTCGTCTTTGGCGGCGGGCAAGGGGCGCAAAGCCTTAGCCAGCATTTTGAAGTCTTCGACATAGAGCGTCACTTCACCCCTACGGGTGCGGAACATATAGCCACTGGCCTGGATGAAATCACCAAGGTCGAAGTAGTCATCCAACGTTTCCATATTTTCTTCGCCCAGGTCATTCACACGGAAGAAAAGCTGAATGCGCCCGTCGCGGTCGTCGATATGGGCAAAGGCAATCTTGCCCATTGGGCGCAATGCCCTGATACGCCCGGCGAGGGTTACCTGAATGGGCGTTTCATCACCCTTTTCTTCAGACTCAACAAAGAGGCTGATCGCCTCCTGGCTGGTGTGGGTTTGTTCAGCCTCAACAGGATAAGGTTCAATCCCTTCGGCTTGCATTTTTTGCAGTTTTTCAAGGCGTGTTTGTTCAAGTTCAGAAAATGTTTCTTCGAGCATGATACCTTCCTAATGATGTATAAATAAAAACCCCGACCAGTCGAGCCGGGCGGGGCAAATTTTATATCGTAAAAAAATTAACCGATGGAGAGAATCTCAATTTCAAATTCGCCGCCAGGTGCTTCGACTTTAACTTTATCACCAGCCTTTTTATTAAGCAACGCCTGACCAAGGGGCGATTCGTTGGAAATGCGGCCCAGGCGCGGATCAGCTTCGGCTGCGCCGACGATTACATACTCTTCCGCGTCGTAACCTTCTTCCTTAACTTTGACTTTGGAACCCACCTGGATCATATCGCTTTTCATCGATTCATCAATCAGGTGCGCATTGGAAAGAAGAATTTCAAGCTCCTTAATGCGGCCTTCAACAAAGGACTGTTCGTTCTTTGCGGCTTCTAATTCGGCATTTTCAATTAATTCGCCGTCTTCCAAAGCTTCGCGCAGGCGGATGGCAACTTCATTCCGCTTTTCTGAACGCAAATAATCCAGCTCTTTTTGAAGCTTTTCAAATCCCTCTTTTGTTAGATATGAACTGGGCATACTAAATCCTTCCGTTCTACATGCTTCTGTTGGGAAATATAATTCCCTTAGTAATTAAACAAAAAACTCGCTATTTTCGAGAAGTATTTGCGAACACATCCCAGAAAACAGTGATTGGTTTGATTGGCTGATATCTTATCACACTTTAATCCTGTATGCAAGCCTTCGGGAACTTATTTAACAATCAATAAAAATCTTTTTTGCTCATGAAATTCCACTCAATAAGATTTTCTGAATACAATCCAAAATTATCTTTCAGTCTGCTCACTCTCGGCTATAATTTAGGGCATGATTTCATTATTACATTTTCTGCAACGGAAACTACGTCCAGAGTTGTCTGAGCGTCCTGCAGGGACACGCTATTTATTGATGTGTGATGTGGTCGGCATCCTTTACAGCCTGCCCTTGGCGGCGGTTGGTTTGATCTGGTTGTTTTTTATCACGGATTGGGCACTGCTTTTGGCGCATTGGCACTGGCTGCTTGTGATTTTAGTGGCAATTGTCCTCTTCAGCCGGCTGCGTTTTTATATGATGCACACGCTGCGCGATGGCCACATGATTGGGTCGGATGGCGATTTTGTGGTCGTGATCTTATGGACGGCGATGTTGATCTTTGGGCCATCGATCATCTGGCTGTTTGAATTATGGATTTTGGTCGAATTATGTTTATCCTGGCGCAGGGCGATCAACAGGGATATGCGCTGGAACAGTGTCCGCTCTGCCAGCCTCAATACAGCATCGTTGGTGATTCCTGCGTTGTTTTCTCAGTTGATTTACCAGAATTTAGGTGGGCAATTTCCGATTGCAGGATTAACCCTGCACAGCATTTATCCTGCGATGATTGCCGTGATAAGTTTCGCACTGATCTACTTTTCGGTCTGGCTGCCATTCATCATATATGTGATTTGGGTTCAGAACACGAAGTTCGGGGTGAAAAATGCGGCGGGTTTGTTCTGGTTCACAGCACTCACCATGGAACTGCCCTTCATCTCACTGATTTTGGGCGTGCTGGCCAGTGGGATTTATGTTGAACATGGCGCATTGATTCTGGGGTTGTATTTTGTTGGATTGCTGCTGATTGGATTATTGGCTAACCAGCTTAGCCGCTCGGCTGAGAGAAGCCGGCGTCAAACCGATCAATTGATGGGGCTTGAGAAGCTGGGACGCGACATCTTAGCTGCACCAGTGGATGCCCGTGACTTGCCGTCGTTGCTGCGTAAGCACATCCCGGATATGTTCCCGACCCGCAGGGCAGTGGTTTGGTTAGCGCCCGAAACTTATTTACTGCGTTACCCCGATGGGAAAGATAGCCATACGCCGAAAATTTGGGATTGGCTGTTGGATCAGACCGACCCGGTTGGGTTTTTAGAGGAGACCGCCCTTCCCTGGGTAGACCCGGATGAGAAACATTTCGCGATGTTGACAGCCCCGATTTTGAATCAACTCACGGGAGAGCCGATTGGTGGAATCTTCATTGAATTGCTGTCTTTACCGCAAAGCTGGGATAAGGTTTCTTTGGAAGAGTATTACCCTGCGTTGCAAACTTTGGCTGCCCAGATTGCTACTGCCCTTCAGCAAGCGCAGACTTACCGCGATACGCTCAGGCACCAACGGGTGGACCAGGAATTGCGCCTGGCAGGCGATATTCAGGCAAGTTTTTTGCCGGATCATCTGCCAGAGGTTCCTGGATGGGATATTGCTGCCAACCTGAGTCCTGCCAGGCAAACATCTGGGGATTTTTATGATTTTTTCAGGCTGGAGGATGGACGCTTGGGATTCATCATTGCAGATGTGGCTGACAAGGGGTTGGGTGCAGCCCTGTATATGGCGTTGGGGCGAACGCTTTTATTAACTTATGCACAGGCTTACCCCGACAACCCGGCTGCTGTGATGCAAGCGACCAATCTGCGGATGCTGGAAGATGCCCGAGCCCAAATGTTCATCACGATATTTTATGGAATCCTTGATCCCGAATCTGGCCGGCTGATCTACTGTAACGCCGGCCATCATCCCGCATTGCTGATCAGAAATGACGCCAAGGAAAATATTCAGCGCCTGAGTCCGAATGGGATGGCGCTTGGCATCGATCCGGATGCAGCCTGGGTGGCGATTTCTCAGCAAATTGGAGTCGACGATACCCTTTTACTGTATACGGATGGCGTTGTTGAAGCGATGAACCCTGAAGGTGGGTTTTATAATATGGCGCAGTTGGAAAAAGTTGTTCAAAAAATCACACATCATCCCAGCCAGTGGATTGTGCGCGAAATTCTTGAAGATGTTTACAGCTTCAGAAAGGGTGCATCACAAGTCGATGATATCACCTTGATTTGTTTCCGACGAAAAGGTTGAAACTAATTCTATTATTGTTATTAATTGCTGATTGGGGGCAATTGGGGAAATTTTGCGCCAGAATGGGCTTTTCTATTTAATGAGAATAAAGATCTGGCATCATTCCTGCAGACATTGCATTAATTCAAGATAATAAATCGATTGTAGCACCTATCGTGGCACGGATGTTGCAATTGATTTAGATATGTTAAACGAAATTGTATCCTTCAAAGACACCTCTTTTAACAGTAGATGTGGTCTGAGGTTCATAAGGAGATTGCTGTGAGTAAATTTCTTAAATTCGGTATATTCATCCTGGTTTTGATTATCCTGTCACTGGTGCTGGTGATTGTTTTGGATATCCCCTTAAACCCGGATGTGATTGGGTCTCCCGCTGACCCTGCAGAAACGCCAGATCCTGAAGATAGCTTCCCGGATTTGGCTTTGACTGTCAAAGGCAGCCTTGCGACGGCAACTGGTCATTGGGTAGAAAATCAATACGATATAGACCATATCCAGGTTCAGGATGATGGGCAAATGGCGATTGTCTGGCTGGCACCTGTTGACCCTGAAACCGGGGATTGGCTGGGGCGTGAACCGGAGTTGGCGCTTGCTGAATTGGATTCCAAAGGGAAATGGCAGGTGTTGTTAGAGGGTGACGACAAATTCGCTCAGGCATTTCAGACGTTTCAATATCGAAGCAATAACATTCAGGGTGATTTGCTCCCCGCAGGTGATGCCCAACCAAAGACGGACCGTGTATTTGGTGGCTATTATCTGCCTTGGGCAGCCAGCTTGGAAAAACGTCTGACATGGTCAGTTGGTCACTCCTCCTGTTACCCGATCTATTATTGCACCCATGCCTTTGACTTCGCAGACGGCACTATGTTCCCGTTGGTTGCAGCGAAGGGCGGCACGGTCTTTCATTGGCGGGATACTTGTGCGAATGGTGATACCTACTGCACGAACAGCATCACAATCCAGGATCGGTCGACGACGCCATGGACCTACCAGATCTATTTGCATATTGCTCAGGATAGTGTGCCTGATCAGTTGAAAGAAGTCGGGACGCCAGTGCTGCAGGGTCAGTACATTGCTAATGTGGATGATACCGGTTATAGCTCAGGGCATCATGTGCATTTTATGGTGATCGCCGAAGAAACCCGGTATATGTCATCCAGTATGCAATCGGTATGGGGTGTTGCGGAAGACATCACTTTCAAGGATGTCGATATCAACTGGGACTCTGTCACACAGGGTGGGCGGCCCAGGTTAGCCTATGAAGCAGACACCTATGGCGGTGAAGGGCGAACTTATTACATTTCTGGCAACTTGCCGGCTAACCCGCCGACAGGTGGGCTGACAACCCCTGCCAGGAAGGCACTAATTACGACACCTCTTATGACGGTTTCCGGCTGGGGGCAGGATGACATCAGCGTGACCAAAATGGAAATTATGGCAAAAATTGGGACGAACTGGGTTCAGATTGGTGATGCGCAAACTAACAATCCTTTCACCACCGATGTGAATCTGTGCGATACAGAGGTTCCGGATGGCCCATTCCTGCTTGGGTTGCGGGTGTGGGATTTTGAGGGCAATCCATCACCGATTTTAGCTGTGCGCCCGTTGATCAAAGATGTGGAATGTGTCGCTGGTGTGGATCCTAAAGTCAGTCTTACGCTGAAGGACGGTGTTTTGGCTTTGCCGCAGTCCGGGCTGGTGAATGCTACTGTCACCAAAGGCAGTACAGGCAGCGCCATTACGTCGGTTGAATTCTATATGCACGACCAGGATTGGTCTCATAACAACTGGGTCTATTTAGGTAAAGATGTGAATGGGAGTAATGGCTGGCAGGCAGCGATCAACACGGTTGGTTTGGACGAGGGTTCGAATTACACCATTGTGGCCGTGGCAAAGGACTTGGCGGGCAATATGGATGCTGATGTGAAATTCAATGCGATTGTCGATGCGACACAGCCCTGGCTGACGGTCGATCCGATCACCTCACCCGTTAGAGATTCTGCTGTCACAATAACCTGGGAGGCAGGCGACGATCTGACCGGGCTTGACCACTATTCATTGGAGTACAGTGTGAACAATGGAGCATTTTCATCCCTTGAAGCATCTTTGCCTGCATCGACGACATCATACCAGATGGCAGCATCAGAAGCACAACTGATCGTGTTCAAATTGACAGCCTATGATAAGTCTGGCAACAAGACGGAACAACTCGCTCCGGTGTATACCGACGGTTATGAGTTTGAGAACTCTTATATCTACCCGCTGTATATCTTTGATGACTGATAGAGCATCTAACAAAATCACAAAACACCTTCTGGGATAATGTTCCTGGAAGGTGTTTTGTATGTCAAAGAAGCGGAAAAAATTTTAGATTATTTGGGGATACATTTCAGTGTTCTTTGCTTGGTATAATAACTGATGTGATTTACCAATAGTCATAATTTCAGGAGATTTCCTTGTCGGTTGCATTGATTACCGGGGTTACAGGTCAGGATGGCTCGTATTTAGCAGAATTTTTGCTCAACAAAGGCTATCAGGTGGTGGGGATGGTGCGTCGGACCAGCACTGTGGACTATCAGCGGATCGCGCCTATCCAAGATCAGATCACAATTGTGCATGGCGATCTGCTGGATCAGGGGTCTTTATACACCATTCTGGATGAATATCGCCCTGACGAAATCTATAATCTGGGCGGGCAATCCAATGTGCAGCTTTCATGGTCGCAAGCGGTGTTAACGGCCGATTCCACTGCCTTAGGCGTGACTCGACTGCTGGATTGCATGCAGCAGGTTACACCCAAGGCACGGTTTTATCAGGCTTCTACCAGTGAGATCTTTGGTGAAGCGGAAGAATCACCTCAAAATGAAAACACGCGGCTCAATCCACGCAATCCTTATGGGGTTGCGAAGGTCTATGGGCATTTGATCACGGGTAATTATCGCCGCCAGCATGGGTTGTTTGCTGTTTCCGGGATTCTGTACAATCATGAAAGCCCCCGGCGCGGGTTAGATTTTGTCACACGCAAGATCACGCATGGGGTTGCACAGATTACGCTGGGGTTGGCTCATGAATTGAGGCTTGGCAACCTTGACGCTCAGCGCGATTGGGGCTTTGCTGGCGATTATGTCAGGGCAATGTGGCTGATGCTTCAGCAGGAAACCCCCAATGACTATGTCATCGGTACTGGGCAGGGACGCACCGTCAGGGATTTTTGCCAGGCAGCCTTTGAAGTTGTTGATCTCGATTATCGTGATTATGTCGTGGAAGATGAGCGGTTCTATCGCGCAGCAGAAAAATTCCCGCTTATTGCCGATCCAACTTTGGCGAGAAAGCATTTGCATTGGGGACCTCAAGTGGATTTTGGGGAATTGGTGAAAATGATGGTTGAGGCTGACCTTCTGGCGCTTAAACATAAAGCTGGCTGAGCCAACCTCTTTATAATGAATATTTTTACATTTCTTATTTCGGAATTTTAGAAGTACAAGAGCATTATGTCTGAACAAAACAACCTGAGCAGCCGAGAAGTCGAAGTATTGCAGCTTGTTGCCACAGGTTTAACAAATCGCGAGATCGCTCAAAAACTGACCATCAGTCCCAATACGGTTAAGGTTCATCTTAGCAATATTTATGAGAAGGCTGGAGTTTCTTCACGCACAGAAGCAGCCATGTATGGAATGGAACATGGGCTGGTGGATGTGCCCGGGGGCGAGACTGCGCTTGATCAACCTACAACAACGTTGCTCGAACGTGTGAGAGAGCATTTATGGGCATGGGTGTTAAGTCTTCTGGTGTTGATCTTACTGGCGGTTTTGGGGAGCGAGGCTTTGCAGCCAGCAGAAGCACCCGAACCTAACTTTACTGGAGAAATTGTCACTCGCTGGGAATCGTTTCCGCCGATGCCTGAGCCGATAGGGGGTATGGCGGCTGTTGCTTATGATGGCGATATCTACGCCATTGGCGGGGAAAAACCCGAAGGGGTAACCGGACAGGTATACCGCTATCGTGCTGAGGGTGGCCACTGGGAGAAGTTGGGCGATAAACCCACACCAGTAACAGATGTGCGCGGGGCTTTGTTGGGGGAAAAGATCTATGTGCCCGGCGGAAAGACATCCAGTGGAGAACCCACAGATATATTGGAAATCTACGATCCACGGAAGGACCTTTGGAGCACAGGCGCCAGCCTTCCGCAAGCCATCTCTGCTTATGCATTGGCAGAGTATGAAGGCCAAATCTACTTATTCGGCGGATGGGATGGTAAAAAAGCCCTCGATGAGGTTTATGTTTATAACCCAACCCTGGATAGCTGGACCGAGGGAACGCCGATGCTGACCCCACGGTTCAATGCTGGCGCTGGTATGGTGGGCGGGAGGATCTACGTGGTTGGCGGGAAAACGGATGAGGGTATCACATCTGTCAACGAGGTCTATACACCTTCCCGAGAAGGCACCGGAGAGGATGTTTGGGTCACATCTATTCCATCCGACGAGGATCTGACCATTATTGGTCTTGAGGAAGTTGGAAATTTGATTTTTGCCCTTGTGCAGAATAAGGATGACAATTTATCCATCAGCCGTTTTATGGTGGATGAGGCGCAATGGGTCTATTCTGGTGAGACGCTTCTGTTTTCTAAGCCCCAGGGGTTGACGATGACAGCCTTAACCGATTATCTGTATATTTTGGGTTTACAAAATGCTGGGGGCAACCCTGTTGGTATTGCCTATAAATATCAAGCGATTTTTATCAATTTATTGCCGAATATTGAAAATTAAGACAAAAAAAGAGCATCTTGAAGGCTCTTTTTTGTGTTAATTGGATCACCTAAGTAATTACTATTATTTTTTCGCGATAATATCCTGATATTAATAAAGATCCACGATCAGGGTTCCCAGATCTACAGCTTCTCCAGCTTCTACCTCGATGACCAGCGGAACTTCTGTGCCCTCTTCAAGGATGAACACGGGCTCAGCAGCCCCTGCGAGGATGGCAATCACATAATTTTCCCGGGGTTCCACTTCATCAAAATAAAAGAAACCCGTTTCTGTATTGACCTTTCCCCGCGGGTCAGATTGCAGGGAGAAGGAAACGGTGATCGGCAAATCGGGCTGGTCGTGGGCAATATCCTGTGCTAAATAAATTGTTTCACTGACAGGCTCATTTTCTGAGGATACCAGGTAACCATACACGACGCCTGTCTCTTTGCCGGGGGAGGGCGGTGTTTCTTCAACCATCATTTCTTCTTCACGGGAGCATCCAGTAAAAGCGAGTAGAAAGATGATGATCAGAAGTAATGCGTGTTTATTTTTCATAAAAACTCCGAATTGGCTATTTGATAAACTAAAAAGAAGTAGAGTTTAGGATAAACTCTACTTCTTTTGATTATAATCTATTGCTCAGTCTACGGGGTGATACCTTCGTAAACAGCAAGGGAGTCAATTGCAATGCCTGCATTGGCTGCCAGGATGTTGGCTGCACCGACGATGTGCTTCCCTGATGTGGTTGTGCAGACTGCACCGCCCACAAAGCCGTTGTTCAAGGGTGCATAGTTCTTATAGAACTGCTTGAGCCATGCGCCGCCATTCACTATGCTGGTGGGGTTGGTGATGTAGGTGTTGACTGCACCGCCGCTATCCGTTCCGACCACATGGCAGCGGATATCGCCTGCAGCGATCGAAGTGCCGCTGACATTGATGATTGTCCATGAGGAGAACCATTGCTGTGTGCCATCCCACTGTCGGACATAGGGGAAGACCACGGTGTCTGAAGCGGTTGTCGGGTTCAGTGACATTAATGCACCACCCTTATTCGGGTCTTCATTGGTGTTGATCTGGTTGACAATGCCGACCAGCGGCTGGTTGTTTGAGTTGGTGATAACAGCTGCGCCGCCAATGAACTTCTCATATCGTGCGCAGTTGGTCGTGACTGGTGTGGGCGAAAGCGATGCTGAGAAAGCAAAGGCATAAGTTGCGAAGTCGCGTTTCTGACCGGCTGGAATGGTTTGTGTTTCGGTGCATGCCACGCCTGCTGCGGAGGGTGAGTACCTGACGGTGACTGTGGTGGGTGAAGCACCCATGTTCTGGATGTTCACAGAGGTCCAGTAGCCGTAGTTGTTTTCGTTGACCATCGGGAAGATCGGTTTGGTTGTGCCGGTGGAGAAACCGCCATAGGCATAGAGCTGGTCTCCCTGTTGCCCGTCACTGTATTCCACAGCGGCGGCAGTGATGTCGCCACCCGAGGAGGTCAATTTCGCTGAGAAACTCTTTGCAGAGTGGGCTTCTAAGCGGTTGTCAATTTTGACAGATGCGGATGGTTTGAGGTTTGTGATTGTCCGCGAGGTGCCATCACTGTAGTTGATCGTAACATTGACTGCCGCATCCGATGTGTTCTGAACATAGAAGTATGTGCTGTAGCCGTAGTTGGATTTCATCAACAGCGGTAAGTAAACGACGCCGCTGCCGGTAGAAGTGCCAACATAGCTGGCATAGTTGACGGGGGTTCCGGCGCTATTCTTACCTGTGAGCATGCTCATTGATGCCAGGGGCACAGAGGAAGAAATCACCAGGCCGCCATTGAAGCCGGTCGCGAGACCAGCGAAGGATTGGATCCACTTGGTTTCATAAGCGGCAATGGATTGGCTGATTTGTGCAGCCTTAGTGCCATCGCTCCGATAGAAGTCCAGGTAGATGGTTCCTGCGCTATTGGACAGGTTGGTGACATTCACTGTTGAACTGTAAGAAGCGGGGATTTGTGCTGCCACTGGAACAACGGCTATGGCGAGCATGACAATAATGACTGCTAAGAAAGTAATTTTTCGCATGTGATTCTCCTTTTCCATTTATAAGGTTGTATTTAGAATATCAAAATGGAGGAAGATTATCAATAATACTTATGGAGTATTAGACGGTTTTTTCGCTTTCCTGGCGGCAAATGTCATCACATTGCTGCGATTAAGTTTTTCTGCAAGCAAAAAGTAGGGATAGGTCAGCGCCCAAACCACCCTTGATCCTAAGATTGTGCGAATGGCTTTCTTTTTCCACCCAGCTGCCGGCCATGAATTTAACCAGAAGTCTACACTGATCATGAAGGCACCATGGCGCCCAATAAAGCTGAATAGTTCAAAATCGGCAAAGCCGTGTCTGTCTAAAAAGGCTTCGATGGTCTCCGGCGTGTGTGATCGGTAATGTCTCGGGATTTCCCAACCCAGCCAATATTCTCCGAAGAGATAGCGTTCCCAGGCTTTTGCATTGGGCATGGTGCCAAGCACCAGACCATTGGGTTTTAATATCCGGTGAATTTCGGCCATAAACGCATTTGGGTCAGGCACATGTTCCAGCACATCCCACAGGGTGACGACATCAAAAGTCTCATCAGGGAAGTGGGCATCGTCGAGGAAACCGTTGAACACATCCAGCCCAAAACGTTGTCTTGCGTATGCTGCTGCTTCTTGATTGGGTTCGACGCCTGTGGCATCCCAGCCGCGTTGCTGCATGCCATCCAAAAAGATCCCGGTGGCACAACCGACATCCAGGATTTTGCCGGGTTTTTCGACCCGTTTTGTGATTTGCTTGCAGCGTTTATTCAGTGCGTTTTTGCGGGTGAATCGGCTGATGGGTTTGGGATCATCCTCGATGGCTTCTAAGTAACAAATGTAATCATCAGGGTAATATTTTTCCATCTCTTCGGATGAGATTTTCGGTGTAAGCAGGTAGATGCCGCAATTCTGGCATTGAACGATGCTGAACTGTCCTTCGACTCCCATCAATTTGTCGCTGCCGGAAAAAACAAGATCAAAATCGGTTCCGCCGCAGTTTTCACAGATTTCGATATTTGAGCGCTCTAATTCAGTCATTGGATGCTAATCTTTCTTTATAAAATGCTACCAGCTGGTTTGCTCTGTTCGCCCAGGAGAACTGATCGTTCTGGGATAGGTCTGAGGCATTTTTTGCATAAATTTCTCGCCGGAGAGGGTCTTGTAAGAGCTCTTGTGTTGCAAGGGCTAATGCATCGGGTTTGTCGTCCGTTACCAAACCGGTTTGATATTCTCGAATGAAGCCAGGGATATCCCCGACATCTGTTGCTATGATTGGCCTGCCGCTGGCTAAATAATTTGAAAATTTGAAGGATAAACGCCCCCGGTTTGCATTGGAATTGACAAATGGCAGCCAAAGCACATCACTGGCGGAGAGATAGGTCATCATTTCAGTGAAGGTCACCGGCCCAGTTTCGATCAAGGCATCTGGACTTTGAATGTGCTGACGCGCCTGGTAATTGCTTTTCCCGATGTGGAGCAGCCTGACATTGGGCATCAGTTTGAGTAAATGGTTAAAGCCATTTGCCAGAAGAATAGAATCTGCTGGAAACAATGAACCAAGATAACCTATGTAATGGTGGTGATCATCTAAGTGGCAGTTTTGTTGTGCCTGTCGAATTGGGACATTCTTCCAACCTTGGATATCAAAACCGTTTGGCAGCATGCAAATCTGGTTTTGATCGACTCCCAACCCAATTGCACGCTGTTTGAGGGTGCTGCAGATGACGGTTGTGCCGAGAGCTTGCCCTCTGAAATGATTTTCGTAGTAGGTTTCGATTGGTCTCAACAGGGTTCGGAGAAGCGGGTTAGGCCGTTCCTCTACAGACCCGCCTTTGCCGAACCAATCTGCCCAGTCAAAAAACAGAGGAATTCCCCGGCGTTTTAGGCTGAGGGCAGAGTGGATGACAGTTGGGCGGGTTTCAAAGGCATGCACCAGATCGAAGGATTTGCCTTTAAGCAGATGGATTCGCTGAAGAAGGTTATAAACATCCCAGCCCGATTGGGTAGGCCCAGAGATGAAGTCGGATACTTCAATGATTTCAATACCTTCGGACATTGTTATTGATGGCGGCGTTCGAACCTCGCGTGCGGATGCCAGGATCGTCATTTCATGCCCCATCTGCGCGAGGGCTTTCGCAAGCTCAAAGGCCCGCAAATAAGTGCCCTGACCGATGATGTTTTGAACAATAAACAGGATCTTCATG
This sequence comes from Anaerolineaceae bacterium, assembly GCA_016841365.1. Classification (GTDB taxonomy): domain Bacteria; phylum Chloroflexota; class Anaerolineae; order Anaerolineales; family Anaerolineaceae; genus Brevifilum. The sequence goes on along the minus strand of JAENZI010000013.1, from coordinate 50,947 downwards.
AGGTTGGTTCTGCCCTGTGCTGCATGTGATGCCTGAAGGTCTGGATTGAAAAACCGACAAGCAATAAAAGGTCACTTATTATACTTAACCAAACCAAACCCACCAATTCATAATTTCTGACGATGAAAATACCTGCGATTATCTTGAAGAGGATTGCCAGCGCATACGGTAAGAGTTGCTTTTTCTCCCAGCGCACGGCAATCAGGTAAACCCGGTTGAACTGGTTGAGCGTGCGAATGAGCAGGATGGGGCTGATCAGCAGCAGGGTGGCAATCACACTCTGATAATTGCCCCGCAGTAAGCGGTTAATCATCTCCAGCCTGAAAATAGAAATGCTCGCCCACAAAACTAAACCAAACAATAAGAATCCCACCAATACCGGGATCATCTTCTTTTTGAATTGACCTGGAGCGGTTCGATAGGATCGGATGGCGTTGGGCAGCATCATGGAAGCAATTCCTAATGGCAGGGTCATGATCATATTGATCACGCTGATCACGACTGCAAAGTCACCCAATAGAACCGGGTCACCGTTGACCAATGTCAGCAGATTGAGGTCAATTTGCAAGAAGATCAGGTTTTGAATCTCTGCGGCATTAAACACTACTGATGATTTGAGGATGTTGAAAATGTTGACATTTTTGATCTGTGTGAAGACAGGTTTGGATATCAGCAATGCGATGATGAAAATCGCCCCTGTGGCGATTAGCCTGAGGAGGACAATCAGGAGCGCTGAATGTGAACCGATCAAGATCACCAAAATCAATGAGAGTAAGCGCAGTACCCTCGATGCGATCAGAAGCCACGAGGCGGAGATGACTTTCGTGTGCCCTAACAGGTCTGCCAGAAGCAGGTAAAAACCCGATTCGAACCATACATCCAGGATGATGATGATCAGGAGTTGGGGGATATAAATTTCAGGTTTGATTAAAGGCAAAACGATCATCAACCCTGCACCCCAGATGAGCCCCACAACCATCTTGTAGACCAGGATTTCACCGGTCAGCGTTTTGGACTTTTTCTCCAGCGGGATGGTCCGGATCAGCCACTCGTGTAACCCCATGGTGATGATGAAGGAGGTTAGCAGCACTGCCGCGTTATGGGCGGCAATATTGCCATATACCTCGGTGTTAAGCCACCAGATGAGCAAAAGGGTATAGACTGCAACCAAACCCTGGGCGATTAGATTGGCTGTGGTGTAGGAAAAAATGGACTTAAGCAGATGCCTGTTGGATCGTAATGTCATTGGCCTGCCTTTTGCCAGAGTAGATTCACAGAGAAGGGCTGACCAAATTTCTTCATTGTTGATTTTGTCTTGGGGAACCAGCGTGTGTAATAAGCAAATTTTGGCAGTACCCATAGATGACGGTCAGCATTAATTTGTTGAGAGAGTTTATCCAGGTCAACCACATCAGTCGATTGTGTGACCTTGTGAATAAAGGGATGGAACCAGATGTGATCGCTGTGCAGCAGTGAGTCGACGCAATGTAAACTGATGGCATTCTTCTTCAAGATGCGCTGGATATCGGCATAGATGTTCTCAAGGCTATTCTCGTCTTCAAAAAAGTGTTCCACTACCGAAATGCTGAAAACCAGGTCAAAATAATCTTCTGGCAATTCTGAAGAGAAATTGCCGATATTCTCCCGAACGAGGTGAAAGCCGCTGTCAGCATAGATGCTTGTTGGCCCGTGTCCTTGACCTTCGAGTCGGTCTAAATTCCAAAACTCATAATCATCTTTGAACGCATCGATCACCCGCGACTCACCACCGCCGATCTCCAGGATTTTTGCCCCTTTCCGGACGTTATCGATGATGTAAGAATAGACGAACAGGTCTTGGTAGACTTTGAGATCGCAAGTAGATGGGTTTTGATTTTGGTGCACATCCATCAGGTGGAATTTGCTAAAGTGGTCCTGGCGGGAATATGTCAGTGAGTCATCCTGGGCTGGGTTGATCTTCGAGAATGGGTCACGCCCCAATTTTTTTAAGGATTTTTGGTTGCTGAAAAGCCGGCCGATCAGACCGTCAAATTCTCTGTGATACTGTCTGATTTGGTTTCGCAATCGGCTCATGTTGTTGTTTCCTGTTTTTACTTGTGTTTATTTCGTCGTATCGAATTTTTTATTTTATCTCAATCATCAAGAGGTTGTTCATATTGATCCTGATTGAGGTGTAGAAAACCCGATATATAGGCTGACACCGCTTTGAACCGCTTTTGAAACAGCAGCGTGCCGGTGGTCTTTAGCGCATGGCCTAGCCGCCAGGGCAGAATGAAAAACCACTGCCAAACTTTAGCATGTTTACGATAATATAACCAGCTTGAGCGTGCCATCCAGTAGTAGACTTTTGGCGAGCGTTCATTTTCGCTGGAGGCGCTCACATGATGGTAGAGTTTGGCGGTCGGAATCAGCCAAAGGCTTAAGCTGGTGTCATTGGCTCGTTTGATAAAATCAAGGTCTTCATAATAGAGAAAGAACCGTTCATCAAAAAGCCCGATCCGGTCAAACACCCTGTCTTTGATCAACAACGCACAGCCTGTCAAGAATTCCCTGCTGACCGGTTCCTGCGGCAGCGGTTTATTGCGACGGTGCGCATCAATCGGTGCGCAGAGCAGTGTGTTGAAATATCCACCCGCTGACCACAATTTTTGGGGTTGGTCAGCGTAGTAGATAGCCGGTGAGGCAATGTCTGCATCCACACTGGCGGATTTCTTCAGGAAGTCATCTATCATACCTGGTTGGATAGTGGTGTCGTTGTTGACCATAAACACATAAGCAGCACCAATCGAACGCGCTGCTGCAATGCCAAGATTGAATCCGCCCGCAAAGCCTAAGTTTTCTGTAGATTGGATGACCTGGCTCGCAGGAAAGGAGGTTTTCAAGCGTTCGAAGGAATTATCGGCTGATCCATTATCAACAATGATAATGTGTGATTCTGGGATTTGGTCATCAATGAAACTCTGGACACATGCCTCAGTCAGCAAGGGCTGCTTCCAGTTGACTGTGACAATCCAGACTTGATCCTTTAGTTTGGTTAATGCCATGAGTGCGCTGACTTCCTGATAATGAACGCAAATATATTAATCAAATACGCATCTCAATTTTACGACAGAATTTTGCGTTGTTTGAATATCTGAAAGGGATTGCATCAATCGAGGCTTGAACCTTGTTTCTGCCCGATGACAATGTGAGAAGGGAATAACCGCAAGACCAGTCCCCGTAAGATGGGTGTTTGGGCTAATTTCCGAACAAGATCACTGATTTTTTGGGAACTGCCATAGGCGCTCACATCTGGAAAGAGGATTTTGAAGTCCCCACGGAAGTTGTCCCGCATCAATTGAGAAAGATCGTGGTGTGAGAGCAGCCAGGTTTGTTCGTACTGTGCATCCGTCCGCCAGCGCACAAAGCGCGGGATATGTCTACGGGGCAGGAAACCCAAAAAGCGGATGCCCGTATGAGGCTCTGGTGTGAAAATATCAAAACGATTGCGTGAGTCTGCTGCAAAGCCGCCCTGCTGGTTCAAGCAGCGCGAGATCTCAAGGATAATTTGTTTCTCGCCCATGATGTGTTCTAACACGTTGATCGCCTGGACATAATCCATACTCTCATTTTTAAATGGGAGATTGTTTGCATCAGCCCTGATTAAGATGAAATTACCTGAAGGCAACCGCTCGAGGGTCTTTTGTGCCAGCAGCAGTTGTGCCATGGAGGTATCTATCCCAACAACACGCTGGAATCTTTGCGTGAGGGCATAAACACCTGCACCAGAACCACATCCGAGGTCCAGTGCCAGGTTGAGGCCGGGATCCGCAAAATCCTCCCCCAATTTTTTCAGAAACATACCGGTCATTTTTTCGGCGCGATCCAGTTGTTTCTGGTAGTAGTGCAGCGTATCGTTGATAATTTCAGCGGAGAGATCGGCATCTTTTAATAAGAGCGCTAAAAGTTCCTCAAATGAAGCATGAGGAAAATTGGCAAGCATTGTTTCTTCTACCGACAATAACGGGCTGGCTGGATGGCGCAGGTCAATAATGCCATGGATGATGGGATATTCCCGCTTGCAAGTCTCGCACACGACTGCATCATCATGAGTGTCAAGCTTGCCCTTACACACCGGGCAAACAATACTGAAGTTGCTGAGGTGATGGGTTTGTTTTGTGGTTTGGGATTGGCTCTTCATTTCCCTGCTCGATCTGAACCCGTTTTATGGATTGCCCGCAAACTTTCAGCGGCGCCATAACACCAGGATAATTTTTGTAAGTAGATATATGGGAGAATCCTGATGTGCTGCCTGACCTCTTTGGTCTGCAAGAAAATTTTCAGCGTGATATAGCCTGCAATCAGCGGGGCGAAAATCTCCCAGATGATGGGATGTTTCAGCAGTTTTGGCATCTTAAAGATCTGCGGATTTCTCAGCCTGACACGGATCATATAATAACCGGATTTGCGCACATACTCCCGCAGCGTTTTGAGATCTTTGCGTGTGGGTAAGTGTTGAATTGCCGCATCCGACTTAAAGAGAATGCGGAATCCAGCTTGTGTCATGCGGGAAGTCCATTCGATATCCTGGCCGCGGGGTAAGCCTTCGTCCATGAAACCCACGGTATCGATCACCTCCCGATGCACCGCCAGGTTCAGTGTGGGTACAAATTTTCGTTCACGCGAGGGTTGGGATGCCAGTTCGCCATAAAACATCGACAGGTTATAGACCAGCAGCCAGAAGGGTTCTTCAGGGGAGATCACGCCGCCGCCCACAACCTTTCTTTCCTGGTTGAATTCGGCAGCCATACTGTGCATCCATCCCGGCTGGGCAATGCAATCGGAATCAATGAAAAAGAGCCAGTCCCCGAGTGCGCGTCGGATGCCGATGTTGCGTGCTTCTGCCGCACCAACGGGGGAAGGCGTCTCGATAAATTGCACCTGTGGAAATTGCCTGACAAGGTTGAACTTGTCCTGCCCAACCACGATCACTTCGAAGGCATACACCGTTTCCTGCGCTAATACAGACTTGATGGTGCGGTCGACGATTGGCGAGTGCAGGTTAGGGATGATGACGGAGATCTTTGGTTTATCAGCCATGATGAACCTCTTGCGGGTGTGTACTGACGGCTGCCAGCATGTCTTCCCATGAGCGTGCGACTAAATCATCAATTTGCGATTGTTTCTGTGGTTCACGCCTGAGCTGCGTTTCTATGGCTTTTGCCAACGAATCTGCATCCCCTGCCGGAACAATCTTGCAATGCTCGCCCATTGACACCACCATATCGTCATTGATCACATCTGTGGCGACAGCCGGCAAACCAAAGCCAAAGGCGGTTTTCAGCGCTGCGCTTTGTGTGCCGTCAATATACGGCGCTGCAAATACATCCGAGGTTTCAAAATAAGCAGCTATCTCATCATCGGGGATATAGGAATCGAATATGTGGACCCGATCGCTCAACCCTGCCTGTGAGATGTGAGTAAGATAGGGTTGTTTTTGATCCCAAAACTCGCCGACTACCAGCAAATCAGCCTGGGATCCGCGCTCTGTTAATATCTGCATCGCGTCAATCAACACGTGCAAGCCCTTGTAGGGTCGGATGAATCCAAAGAATAGGACGATGTCACGATCTGCTGGCAGATCGAGCTGGCGGCGCAGTTCTGTTTTGGGCAAACCGGTATGTTTAAATGCATGAAAAATGGGGAGCGAGGCGCTTTCGATGTTATCTGCATCCGGCAGTAATGCGAGCAGGCGCTGCTTTTCTTTTTCCGTCATCACAATATAGCTGTCTGCTGGCTCAAGGGTGTGCCGTGTCAAAAAGCGGTCCCAAAAGCGTGCTTCATGCGGCATGGTGTTGTGGATCAGGACAGAAACATTGATCCCGTTCCGCTTAAGGCGGGTGATGATGTGCCAGAAAGCCGGCCCCCAAAAGGTTACCCACCAGGGGATGATCACTTTATCCGGTTGGAAGGATAACACTGCCTGCAGCGTCTGCCGCCACGTGATTGGGTTGAGCGGCGTCAGCACGTAATCAGCATCTACCTTTTCTCTGCCGGGGCTGTGGTCTTTGTCGCTCTCACCCGGGTAGAGCCAGGCGGGATATTGTTTCTTAAACGAAATCATCTGCACATCGTGCCCTGCCTCGGACAGTTTTTTCGCGAGGAGGGTGGTGAAATAGGCAATCCCGCCCCGGTAGGGGTAGACCGGTCCGATCATACTGATCTTCATGGGATCACCTGTGATAATTGCGTGTAAATTACGGTCATGATTTTCCTGATAAAAATACGACTTGCGCCAGCTGTTTCATTTTGTTATGAGTGAGAAAATTATAGCCGTTTACATGAGGGATGACAAATAAACATACTGAGAGTCCGTCAAGGGGTGATTTGATAGATGGTCACCTTGCTATTTTTATAGGTCTCTTGAATGCCCGGGCAGCCTTCCAGGCTTTGCGGCTGCAACGCACCAACATCCCGCTTGAGATACACCCATGATAGGTTCGCTTCTTCAAGCAGAGTATAAAAATCCTCAGTGCAGGTGGAAATCGCATTGGCGCGTTCTCCATAGGATCTGATCTGGTTGACCTGATCGGTATCGGAGGCGTAGCCATAAAACACGGTCGGGACGATGGCCCAACGCCCTGTGTAGGGCAACAGCCACCCGCCTCCATCGACACCGCGATAGGTGTTATTAAGCCAGTAAGCTGTGTTGATATAGAAACGGGCATTCGGGGGCGTGTTTTCTTTCACCCAATCCAATGCCTCGATATCCTCCTGTGTGACCATCACCGTCACCGGGTTGACGATGTCGCTGCTGAGGGGGTAAGCCCAAACGATGAACATAGCAACCAGAACTGCTGACACTGCGGCAGCGGGCCACACTCGATCCAGTCTTTTACCCAGCCAGCAGCCGGATTGCCAGACCAACCAGCCTGCCCAGATGGTGATGGGAAGGAACAGGATAATGGCGAAGTGGTCTTCGCGGAAAGGCGTCAGGCGCGCTGCCCAGGGGAGAGTCAGCAGGATTAACGCAAAGCTCCAGATGGCAAACGTCAGATTACGCCGGCGAACAAGGGCAATGATCAACCCCAGCACTGCAAGCCCTAACAACATGGTGTTGCTGAGGGGGCCGAGCAGCTTCCAAACATAAACCCATCGATCGGCTGTCTTGAACAGGGCTTGGGTTGTTACAGGGAGAACCAGGTTGATTTCTTTTCGGCTGATCGAGAATTGGAACAGCCGCATAAGCCATGGCAGGGCGAGTAATAAACCAGCCAGGCTGGCTGTGATAATGGGCAATAGATCGGCAAAAGCTTTGTCGAATTTCTGAGGGCGTGAAAGCAATGTAAAAAGTGAGAAGATCAGGATAAAAATACCCAGCACGAGGCCAGCCAGGTAATGGTTTAGCAATACGCCTGCCACAAGGATTGCCAGTGTAAGAAAGGCTCGTTTGGAATGGTTAAGTTCCAGCAGAGAAATACAGAGGGCGATGGCAACCGGGAGGATGAGCATGCCGGCGGTGAGGGTGTAACGCCCCCAACTCAGATAATAAGCCGGCATACGAGTCACGAAGCTGACCAGCAGCGCAGCAACCGCCGCTGGCTGCCATTTTTTCCAAATTGTTTTAGCCAGGGTGTAGATGGATAAGCTGATTACGGCGTTCAATACTTGCCCCAAAATAAGCATTGCCTGGCCGATTTCAAGCCTGCTGACAGCAGTGAACAGGGCGGTGACCGCATGAAATCCGTAATGGTAGTAAAAAGGTGTAGCGAGATGTGGCGACAGGTTTTCCGGCAGCCCCTTATTTTCAAGAATTACACGCACGATCAGGTAATGGTGCTGTGAATCCACCCAGTTGGGTAGCAGCAGTTCACGCGCCTGATAAAGCCGCAAAACAATTGTCAGGGCGAAGAGGGCGAACCCCACCCAGAGGTGAGGATGATACATTGCAGGCAGGTTAATCTTGTTTTTGACTAATCCCGCTGCCGCCAGGCCTGCAAAGAGCACAACCAGGGTGATGATGCTGTCTGTTGAAAACCCGACCCCAAGAAGAAAGGCACCTTCTGCCATAATCGCAATCAGGCTCAAACTGATGCTAACGATGTGGGTGAGTGAGATCAGCGGGTCCTGATCGCGTTTACCCAGCCAGGCCCACCAGGCCACACCGGGGAGGAGCAGGACAGCAAATGCCAGAAAGGTCACAGCGGGTGGATGCCTTCCCGATCAACTTTTGACAGCAGGTCGGCAACGCTTTGGTTCAGACCGGGATGGACATAATCCGGGGCGATGTCATTCAGTGGCACCAGCACAAAAGCGCGCTGATGCAGGCGCGGGTGCGGGATTTGAAGCTTGTTTTCATCAACCACGCGCGAACCATAGAATAGAATATCCAGATCGATCAGGCGCGGCCCGTTGCGGAAGGTTTTCTGGCGCCCCATACTTGCTTCGATGTCCTTCAGATAGGATAGCAGTTCAAGGGGCCTTAGCGTGCTGCGCACTTCGACCACCTGGTTGAGGAAGGCAGGCTGGGCTTCGAACCCCCAGGGCGGCGTTTCATAAATGGGGGATTCCTGTAGGAGGATCACATCCGGCAGTAAAAATGCCTTGGCAATGCACAGGTTGTCCACCCGGTCACCCAAATTGGACCCTAAAGCCAGGTAAATCGGCTCGTCCATGATCAGATCACCTCTAATATGTTCAAGAAGTCCGCAAACATTCCATAGGCGGTGGTCTCAGGCCCGGGGTCGCTCTCTAAGATACCCAGCCCGGGCAGAACATCCAGCTCGAACTGGCAATAGGAACTGGTGCCGTTCACGCTGTAGAGCGGCGATTGTGGGCTGACGCGCTCTGGTGCAACTTTGGCCTGGATGCGCCCGTCAACACGTTTGGCAGTGCAGACCAGTTTCCAGCGCTGCCCATCCGCCTGCGCCGAGCGGATCATTTCTGGTGTGATACCGCGAATCCCGGTGCGGTCTACTTCCTGCGGGGTGAGCGGTGTGTTCATCAACACGGTGACCAGGGCAGCAACTTTGATCGCTGCATCCCATCCGTCAACATCATTGCTGGGGTCTGTTTCGGTAATGCCAATGGTTTTGCCAAAGGCGATGGCTTCTTCCAGGCTTTTTCCCTGTTCCATCATTTCGAGCAGAAGATTGGTGCAGGAATTAAGAATGCCGTGAAACCCGAGCAGGTTCGCGCCAACAAGTGGTTCACGGAAGAGGGCAAAGATGGGAGCGCCGTCCATCACGGCGGACTCAAACAGGAAGCGCCGGCCTTGCTGCTTCGCCAGGGCTACCAATTCGCCATAACCATGAACGACAGGCCCTTTATTGGCGGTGACCACATGCATCCCTGAATCCAGAGCGGTACGGATGTGCTGGATGGCGGGTTGTCCGCTTTGGGGATTGACGGGCGTGGTCTCAAACATAAATTCTGCCGGGCAGGTTTTTATGAAATCAATCGCGTCATTTGGGGTATCGATTGTGGAAAGTGATTCCAGGCTTTTCCCGTCGGACGCTAGGCTCAGGGCTTTCTTCAGGTCAATCCCATCGGGGTTGATTGCCCCGCCGTGTGATCCGGTGATGATCCCGGTGACGGAGATCGACAGGTTATAACGCTCAGCCAGTTCAGATCCTTTTTTCATCAACAATCTGGCAAAGGCTTTGCCCACATTGCCAAAACCCACCAGGCACAGCCGGTAATTTGTTGTCATGTTGAGGCGTTCCTTTCTTCACTTCAATTTTTCTAATTAAACCACAATCAGCGGTAAAATGCTGTTGATTGAGGCAATAATTACGGACTTTGATAGAATAAAGGGTATGCTTTTGACAAAGAAACGCGTTTTATTATTTGATATTGACGGCACACTGATGGATTCTGGCAATGAGGGTCTGATTTGCTTCCGGCGTGCGTTAGAAGATGTGTTTGGGGTCACCGGTCCCATCGACACCTATGATATGGCAGGCAAAACGGACTGGCAGATTCTGAATGACCTGATGGGCATGGCGGGTGTTGATGCGGATGAGATTGAGGCACACCGTGCAGAAGCCTTTGCAGCTTATGCCCGGCATGTTGAAGCCTCAGCACCCGTTTTGAAGATGCGGGCATTACCTGGTGCGCCTGCCTTGCTGGAGTCTCTTGTGCCCGACCCGGGTTTTTCTTTGGGATTGGTAACTGGCAATGTCAAAGAGGTTGTCCCCTATAAATTGCGTGCGGTTGGGTTTGACCCGGCGGTGTTCAGGTTTGGCGCGTTTGGCAGTGAGCACATTGACCGCAATGTTCTGCCATCGCTTGCTTTGTATCGTTTGAGCCAGATGATGGGGTCGCCGGTGGCACCGGAAGATGCGATTGTGATCGGTGATACGCCGCGAGATGTGGCTTGCGCTCGACATGCCGGTGTGAAGGTGTTGTGTGTGGCAACCGGCCGATTTGATAAAGAAACGCTAAAAGATGCTGCTCCGGACTACCTGTTAGATGACCTATCGGATACCAAATCCGTGCTGGATATTCTCTTCCGTTATTAAATCACCACAAAATTAAAAAGAGTTTATGCTCATATGCCATCTGGCTGAGCATAAAACTTGTGCTATTGATTTCGGTTGTCACATTTTGTTATGATTGTATGTACAACAAGTTAGATTTACAGACGACATTCCTGTTAGCGATAAAAAGGAATAAGCAATGAAAAATGACAAACCCTGGTTAAACGCACTGCTTGGGATTCTGTTCAGTGTTTTGAGCGGTGTCGCGTTTATATTGGCGTTTCCGCCATATGAAATATGGCCCCTGATCTTCATCGGCTGGGTGCCGCTGCAGATCGCACAGCATCGACTGATACCGGCGAAACTCTCCAGCCTTTCCACAGCACTGGCGATTGGGATCTGGCTCGAGGGGTATTTAGGCCCGATTTTTAACCCGACCGGCTCTTATATGGTTTATTTACCCGTGGTGGCGGCTGCATTTGCCTTTTTAATGGATTTTCGCAACCGGCAATTTCACCAGAAGACGCATTATCGCTGGTTTGTGCTGGAAGGCGCCCTTTCCTGGGCGGGGATTGAGATGGTGCGTTTATTCATCCCGATTGCGGGCACCTGGGGCTTTATCGCTTATCCGCTATACCGTCAGGTGTGGTTCATTCAACCTGCCAGCATCTTTGGCATTATTGGGCAGGGCATGCTGATCATGGCGGTCAACCTGGTCCTGGCACAGGGTGTTTTATTCTGGTTGGATCACCGCCATCCGGACAAGATCGTTTCCGGGATACCTGCAAAAAGGGTCAGTCGTTGGGCGAACGGCACTGGGATTGCGATGATCTTGTGGGCGCTGCTCAGCCTGGTGCTGTTGCAGATCCCTGCCGGCGCGCAGGTGACTGTCGCTGCCATCCAGCCTGAAATTTCCCCGATCATTACAGGCAATCGCGGCGAGGAAGCGTTATTGGCGGATTTGCATACTGAAATGCTCTCGCAGACCCGCTCTGCAGCCGATCAGGGTGCAGAATTTATCGTTTGGCCAGAGGGCGCCATGAGGTTTGACCCGCAGGTGGATGACCGGTTGGGTCTGTCAGAACTGGCTCAGGAGACCGGGAGTTACCTGGCGGTTGGGTATGTGGTCAATTTGGAGGATGGCACCTTTCGCAACGAGGCGACGGTGATCGATCCATCCGGTGAATTTTTGGGAGTTTTTGGCAAGGATCACCCGGTGTTGTTTGGTGGTGAAACCAGCCCGACGCGCGGCACCTACCCGGTCTATCAAACCGGAATCGGCACCTTAGGGACGATCATTTGCTATGACCTGGACTATACCGATACAGCCCGCAAATTGGTGGCACATGGCGCGCAGTTGATTGGTGTGCCTTCCAACGATTGGGGCGCAATTGCTGAATTGCATTACACCCATGTGGTGTTCAGGGCAATCGAAAACCGTGTGGCAATGGTAAAAGCAGACGGCGGTTATGATTCTGCGATTGTGGACCCTTACGGGAGGATCTTGGCCCTGGCAGCCTACCCTGAAGGCGGCGGCGCGACCCTGGTCGCGGATGTGGCATTGGGAACGGGCAATGGAACCTTGAACACGCTTTTGGGCGACTGGGTGGGTTGGCTGGCTCTGGCTGGGACGCTCTTTTTTGCCGTCGGCGGGCCCTTCCTTGAAAAAGCGGCAGCCAAACGCGCCCAGAAAGAGGAATAACGCTCGATCCTTTTGAACTTTGTGATTAACAAGATTAATTAATAAACTGGGATGCTGAAAGCATCCCAGTTTATTAATTCCTCACCTTAATTGATTTTGAAAATTGCGCCAGAAACAGCCCCCATTGAAAGAGTCCAACCGGATTTCGAAGTTGTGATATTGGCATCTCCCGGCACATCCACAGGAGCAGGCAGCGTAACAAAAATTGATTTGGGGAGTTCCACGCTCACCTTCTTGTTGGATGGGTTGAGTGCAACCATCAATAATTGGTTGTTCTTGGAACGGGTGTAAACAAAGGGCAATTTCCCGCTATCAGCGTATACCACTTCAAATTCGGCATCCGCATCCAGTGCGTGCCAGCGCTGCCGGATGGCTGCCAGGGCGCGCACACGATTGAGCAGTGAGTTTGGATCGCGATCCTGTCTGGATACTGTCGGACGGTCTGGATCGGGGTTGATGGGTAAATATAGATCTTCTTCGGGGGCGGTTGAAAACCCGGTGTTCTCATCTCCTGACCACTGCATCGGGGTGCGGGAACCCGTGCGCTGATAACCGCCTTCTTTTGAGGCAAGCGGGCGGAAATTCATCCCGATCTCGTCACCGTAGTAGATGAATGGCGTGCCGGGCATGGTCAGCAGGAACAGATAGATCAGCTTGAGCATTTCCAGGTTGCGACCATTCGCAAGGCGCGGTGTCTCGTCATGGTTGCCCGTGATCAAGGCGATGTAGCCCTGGTCTTTGGTGAGATCGAGGTAATACAGGTATTCATCGAGGAATTGTCTGATATCCCCGTGCCCCGACTCGTCAAAGAAGGACCAGCTATACCGATCCCGCCAGCGCCCTTCGCCGCGCTTACGGAAGAGTGACACCCAGCCTGGATTACTGAACCCCAGCAGAAAATCGGCATGAAAACCAGCGGGGATAGATTGCGCCGGGTTGCCCCATTCGGCGACCAGCACTGCCTCAGGGTAGGCTTTATCAAGCCAATCCCGGATCCAGCGCCAAAAACGGGCGGTCTCGATCTTGTGAGGGTCGCGTTTAACCAACGAGGCTGCCATATCGACCCGGAAACCGCTGGCACCCATCTCTAGCCAGAATGCCATGATCTTTTTGATTTCCTCCCGCACTTTTTGCGGTCCACTGGCATCCACTGGCTGCATCCAGCGGTTATCGGGGTTGGTTTGGGTAAAGCCAAAATTAAGTGCCGGCTGGAACCAGAAGAAATTGGTGACATAAGCCCCATCGCGCTGGGCATACCCTCTCACGATCGGTAGGTCGTCCTGGGGCACCTCCCAGATGGAGTCGTTCCAAACATAGTAGTCTGAATAATCGTTTTTCTCATCTCGCTGGGATGCCTGGAACCAGGGGTGCTCAATGGATGTATGCCCGGGCACCAAATCAAGCAGAATACGGATGCCGCGTTTCTTCGCTTCAGCGAACAGGGTTTTTAAATTTTCGTTGGTGCCATACCGGGGAGCAACCCGGTAATAATCGGCGACATCGTAGCCTGCATCGTGAAAAGGTGAAACAAAACAGGGGTTGATCCACAAAGCGTTCACACCTAACGATTCGATATAGTCCAATTTTTGGATGATACCGGGGATATCGCCGATACCATCTGCGTTGGAATCATAAAAGGATTGGGGATAGATTTGATAGAAAATGGCTTTTTGTAGCCAGACGGGTGATTTTTGGGGCATGATTTATCGTCCTTGCAGGTGTTATGGAATGAAATAATTCGGTAAGAGTTGGGATTGGTTGGCAGTGAAAGCTGCCCTGACCATTAGGAAATCCTGGTCTTCACCAGTGCTGATCTTAGCAAGCCGGTCCATCAAGTCTTTTTCCTTGGGCGTCATGGATCGAAATCGTTTATTGATCAGCGAGAAGTTATCCCAGGGGAGGATCTCGATCTTGTTCAGGGCAAGGAAGTCGCGGATCAGATTGCCTTTAACAAAGTCGATGCCCTTCAGGTTGAAGATTCCGAAGCGGTTTGGGTCTGCCTGATTGGTGCGGATCAAGTCCCAGGCTTGGGGACCGGTGACGAATTTTGTGCGGGGCATATCCAGTGGGTTAAATTTGATTTTGAGCGCTTTGATCTGCAATTCGTCAAGCTGCGGGTCGACCATCACCCAGCGCTTTTCTTCGGCCTGCCAGTATTCACACACCCAATGGTCTTCAAAGCGGTTCTTTGTGAAGTAGGTGCCAAAACCCGCACGGCACCGGACAGGGATCTTTCGGTGGCGCAGCACCGCGGTCAGGAACAAGGCAAAGTCCCGGCAAGTGCCGACAGTCCGCTCGTTCAAGATGCGTACTTGTGAGAGTGGGGCGGGGTTCAGGTTGAGGATCGCGGCAATGCGGTTGCGAGTTGTGCGCAGGTTGGCTTCGTCTTTACGGATACGGTTGAGGGTGATGCCGTAACGCTCTGCCCAGTGGAGGTGCAGCATCAGGCCCTGGATGGCTTTCACCAGGTCAGGGAGTGCCTGAGGGAGATCGTTGAGATGTTTTTCGTAAGGTGCAGGATCACTGATTTGCCCGTGGGAGGCATAGAAATCCTGGGGGTTGAGGGAGAAGGGATTGTCCATGGTTCAATTATAACGATGTTCATGGTGGGAAACGGAATGTTTTTGTCATCGCGAGGAGGAATGGAGTGATGACGTGGCGATCTTATGTTGTTATGCATCCCATGAGATTGCTTCGCTTTGCTCGCAATGACAGTAAATTGCTTCTTTGCAGGATGCTTCGCAATCGCTTTGCTCGCAATGACAGATATTATGTCATCGCGAGGAGGAACGGAGTGACGACGTGGCGATCTCAGGTCAGGTGCTGGTTGGCTTTAAGGTGCTTGGAAACAACTATTTGAGATTGCTTCCTTACAGGATGCTTCGCAATCGCTGCGCTCGCAATGACAAAAAATAGTCATCGCGAGGAGGAGCGTAGCGACGACGTGGCGATCTCGCTTTGCGATGATAAATAGAGTTAGTCTTTGTCTAAAGAATTATGCGTCACTTTTAGTGACAAATTCTCTCTCACGCTCTCGGCAGATATCCCTGATCACATCTCGACCGGAAGCGCAGCTCAACGCGACATTGCCGCCAGGTTCCACCCACTGCCCGATCATGTAAAACCCTGAAAGACCAGGCAGGGTCTTATCCATCCCAATGCCCATCATCATACTCATCTTCCGGGTGGTGAGTGCCCAGCCAGCGAAAGCGCCTCGCCAATTTCCGGTATAGCGTTCATAAGTCATCGGTGTAGCAACGTCTACCACTTCAAGTGCATCCCGAAAGCCGGGATAACGCTGATCGAGGATGTTAATTACTACTTCAGCAACCTCATCTTTGTGGTCGCGATAGCGGCTTAAATCCCCCCGCAGCCAACGCCAGTAATCGAAATCCGCCTCACACCATATTGTTAACACCGATTTGCCCTCAGGCGCCATATTGGGGTCGAAACAGTAATGCTTGAGTGTCAGTCTGTCATGGCGGATATTTCCCAGCCAGACCGGTTCCGCCAGGGGGAAGTTGATCATCGGCGGATGATTTGAGAAATCCATTGCCACGCCCAATGAGATTTGGAGGATTGATTTGCTTGGGGTCATTCCACCCTGGTAAATCCTGTTGATTTTTTCATTGGTATATTTACCATCCAGAAAGTCAAAAATGGTCATGCGGCCGTCAGCCGCCGAGATGATCATATCCCCCCGAACGATCTCACCGCTTTCCAGTTCTAAACCTGTTCCATGATCATCTTCAACAATGATGTCTGATACTCTCGACCGGTAAATGACCTCCCCACCCAGATCAAGATAGCGCGATTCAAGTGATTTCGCGATGGGTAGGGATCCACCGATGGGATAGCCTGCCTCGTGGTCATGCATCATACCCAGGGTCGAAAGACACAGCATCATCGGGAAATCTTTCGGTGAGAATTGGAAGAAATGGTGCATGCCCTCCCGCAACAGAGGATCAGTAAACCGATCTGCAAATTCATCCAGGGTCACATTTCGCCATCGAATTGTGGGGAGGAGGACGGGAAGCATCCCACGGCCCATCTGTGCAAATTCCCTGGCATCAGCCGCAGTGATATCGACCGGAAGGTCCAGTTGGGTGAAATCCCGGATGCCTTCAATAAAGTCATGAATGAGGGCTGCGTCTTGTGGAGCGAGTTCAAGCAGGTGTTCTTCCAGGCGATCAATATTAGTGTAAATATGCAGCTTGCGCCCGTCCCGACCTTCAATGCACACAAATTCGTCGTAAAAATGCATCTCAGTGTGATTGAGGATGCCCAGCTCTTCCCATAACTGGTAGCCCTTTACCTCCGGGTGTACCTCTGTCAGGTAGCGGATTGCACCGTCGAAGGTATAGCCACGCCGCTGCCAGGCGGTGCACAGGCCGCCCGGGATACTATGCATTTCATATATTGTGGTGTCAAAGCCGTTCATTTGGGCATAGATACCGGCTGAAAGGCCGGCTACGCCGGCGCCAATAATCAGAAGTTTTGGCTTTTCATTCATCATGTTGTCCTTATGTCTTCAGTGAGGTGGGTGTTAGAAGGAAGTTCTTATTGATTATATATCTATTTAAGACTACCTTGACCGCTTTGAGGTGTACAATCACAACCTTACCGAAAATTGAGTAAGAGAATGGTGCTTTCATTGTTCGCAGGATAAAGAGGAAAATTTGACGATGCTGCTGAGTTGTGCATCTCATGAGATTGGTTCCTTTCAGGATGCTTCGCAATTGCTGCGCTCGCAATGGCAGAATATTGTCATCGCGAGGAGGAACGATGTGACGACGTGGCGATCTCATATGGAGTGTTGGAAAGGTTAATAAAATGTGGAGTCGCTGTATTGAGATTGCTTCGCTTTGCTCGCAATGACAGTAGATTGTTTCCTTGCAGGAAGCTTCGCAATCGCTGCGCTCGCAATGACAGATATTATGTCATCGTGAGGAGGAGCAACGTGACGACGTGGCGATCTCATAAGGAGTGTTGGAAAGGTAAATAAAATGTGGAGTCGCTGTATTGAGATTGCTTCCTTGCAGGATGCTTTGCAAACGATATTTATGCAAAGGCAGGCGAAATTTACTCAAAATAAATCGGATTTGAGATCAATGCCGGCAACGCTGGGACACCTGGCAGGAATACGCGATGAATTTCAACCCGTGCAAACCCGGGTGACCCGATCGGGAAAGTCACTGCCGCTGCGCCATCGGAAGGGGCTACGAACAGGTCGGTGCTTTCCACGGCTGTGATCACGCGCACCACATCTCCTTTGTTCAGGCCAGTGGCTGAAATTTCAAGGGTTTGCCCTGCCCGCCAATTCACAACATCACCCATGATCCATTCACCAACCTGCATTTCAAGCCGGGGGCCGTTGGGGGCAAAGGTGATGAAGCAGTGGCCTGCTCTGATCGCGTCCAGAATATCTGAAGGCGAATTACTCATAGCATACACGCCCATGCAGGGCCCGCCCAGGATTTGAAATAAGTTATCCCGGTGATAATCACTGCCACCCACAGCGGGGATCTGCTTGCCGGACTGTAAAAGCGATTGCCACAATCCCACCGCGCGCAGGTTGCTCTCTCGCATGGGTCCGTTCCATATCTCGATTGCATAAAATAGGAATTCCTGTAAATCATATTGGAAACCGCAGCAGTCATCAAAGGGGTGGTTGATCACGATCAGGGCACCACGTTCTCGGGCTGAGCGGAAGCGTGCCAGGGCATCTTGCGCATCGTTGGCGAAAAATGGCCCATCGTAGGGTTTATCCACACCGAGGAAGTTGGCATGCCCCTGATAATGGGTCCACTCTACACCCGGGATGAGCGTGATGCCGGGCAGTTTAGGGAGTTGTGCCCCGCTGACCATCTGATTGTGATCGGTGATGGCTAAAAAATCCAAGCCATGCCGCCTGGCGTGTACTGCCAGCTCATGCACCGACAATACCCCGTCTGAGGCGTGGGTGTGTGTGTGGATATCGCCGATGAGGAGTTTTCGTTCTTTAGGTGTAAAAGAAAGCTCATAAGTCACTGTCACACCCTGCGGGGCGACTTTATAAGCGCCGATCAGGATCTGCCAGGTGCCTGCTGTTAAGGCTCGGGGCGCATAACCTGGGGTGGCGTCGGTTTCTGAAAGGGTGATCGTTTGCTTGTTGGATCCCGATACACCCACCTGGTTTCCATCCAGATCAAGCAACCCGAGGTCGATCGTGTTGAGGGGTTCGGATGCAGTAAATGAACCGCCATCGATCCCTTGTGGGTTTTCCTCCCAGGCCTGGTAGTGATAGCTGAGCGTAAATGATTCTGTATCTTGCGGCATCTCAAAGGGCAGTGTGAGATACTGCCCTTCTTTTTCGTGGGGTATGAAATATTCCAGGTGAGTTGTGCTCATAAATTGCTCCCTGCTCGACCGCCTTCCTGCTCAGGCTTCGCTTTCGATGACCATATCCAAAAATCGTTGAATGTGTTTTTGCCAGAAAAGCCAATCGTGCCGGCCGTCTTCGAACTTGTATTCAACCGGTAATCTCAATTTCTTGGTAGCGGACTGGAATACCCGGTTGACGGGCAGGAGGTCGTCTTCCTTGCCGCACGCAACATATAAACGGGGTAGGTTCTGCGGGTTTTCTGCAGCCTTATTCAGCCAGACCATCGGGTCATGGCGTGTGCCCTTCAGTTGTTCCAAATCGCCAAAGATCGTTTTGAACTCCTCTTTCCGTTGATCGTCCGGGTGGATTTTCAGGATTTCAATAGAGAGCACACCAGACAGGCTGGCGGCGGCGGCATACTTTTCAGGGAACCTCAATGCCGCTTTAAATGCACCGTAACCGCCCATGGAATTGCCTGCGATCAAGGTGTCTTCCCGTTTAGGGTCCAACCCGAATACATCCTTAAGATATTTTGGCAGTTCCTGGGTGAGGTAGGTGAAATAATTTTGTCCATTGGGGAGGTCAGCATAGAAACTGCGTCCGAAGGACGGCATGACCACCACCAACCCTTTTTCGTAGGCAAGCGCTTCGATGTTTGTGTAACGCAGCCAGGCACTGCCGTTGTCGCTCAACCCATGCAGCAAATAGAGGACTTTCCGCTGTTGAATGGGCACCTCCCCGACCTTGCCGGGGTCAGGCAGGATGATATATAGCGGTAAACAGACTTTTACGGTTTCAGGTGTGTGCTCGAGATGTATCAGTGCCATGTTGATTATCCTTATTTTTCAATGACTTCAGGTTCAGCGATTGTAGATTGGAGCACTTCCTTGGGGAATTTGAGGATGAAGGCAAACACCACGCTGATAGCAGAAAGCACAAAGGGGAAGACTGTCAGCAGGAAGAGAGAAGCCTGGTCTGGGTGCGGGCCTGGCTGGTCGCCGCTCACAAAGCCGAAGAATTGTGTGATCAGCAGGAAGGCTAAACTGGTGAACAACCCGTTCAGTCGGTTCATAAAGCCCAGCGCATTGGCGATGATGCCCTCACGGCGCACATCGTGTTTTAGCCGATCTTCGTCCATGATCTTGGCATGGACGAGGTCCATGGTAGTGATCACACCGGCGAAGCCGAAGCCCACCAGTGCGCTGCAGATGATCGCCGTGATGAAGGAGTTGGCAAAATAGAGCGGGATGAAGGTCAGCGTGAGGGTGATCAGGGCGGCCCGCCAAACCGGGATGAGGGAATATTTGCGGACGAAAAATGCCCAAACTGCCACACTGCCAATGGCGATCAGCAGCACCGTTGCAAACAGGATCGTTTGTTGCAGGCTGCTGATGCCGAGCTTGTAATCTGAGTAGAAGGGCAGCGCTGCCATCACCAACGACATGGTCGCGCTGTAGAAGGCATTGGCGAACCCGGCAACCCAAAACTTCCAGTTGGTGACCAGGGTTTTGATGCTTTCCCACAATTTTGGCTTGGCTTCATGGTCTTCGATCGGTTTTTCTTTGCTGGTGAGTGACATGTACAAGATCACCGCTCCGCCCAAAATCCCGTAGAGGATGGCGGTCAGGCTGAAGCCAAGTTGTTCTGCCACGATGGGGGTGAGGGCGATGCTGATGATCATTGCCACCAGTTGAAATGCCTGGCGGAGGGCGTTGGTTTTAGCCCGGCTGATGTCATCCGGGAAGAGTTCGGGGAAGAGTGCCGCGTAATTGGCGTTGATGACTGAGTCAAGTGTGCCGGTGAAGATATAAAACAGCATCACCCATGCCAGCGCCGATTTTCCGCTGAGGAATGGAGCAGGAGAGTAGAAGGCAATCAGACCCAATACCAAAAGCGGCGTGCCGATCACCAGCCAGGGTTTTCGGCGCCCCCACTTGGTGCGAGTCCGGTCTGACAGGTATCCGTAAACCGGGTTGTCAATGGCATCAATGAAGGTGTAGATGAACAGCACTGATGCCCATTGGGCAGCCGTAATCAGACCCAGGTCTTTGACATAGAAGGCTGCTGCGAATGTTTTTAATAAGTTGATGGGGATGGATGTGCCGAACATCCCGACTGCATAATTGAATGATTTTAATCGAGAGGATTTCATTAGAGCGCTCCTTAGATGAATGTGCCAAATAAAATGAGATCGTTTGCAATATTTGAGTAAGTATATAATTGTATTGAAATATTATCAACACATCGGGCATGTTTTAACATTCACGCCTTGTGCGCAATTTCAGACACACCTGAAAATCTTATCCATCGTGATATACTTGGTATCAACCTGTGTAAGGGAAGACCCACTTATGAAACTGATCATCCAAATCCCCTGTTATAACGAGGCAAAAATTTTGCCCAAGACCCTTTCTCAACTGCCGAGAACGATTGATGGTTTTGACGCGGTTGAAGTTTTGGTGATAGACGATGGGAGCACGGACGACACCGCAGCGGTCGCCCGTGAACATGGGGCAGACCATCTTGTCCATCTCTCCCGTCATATTGGTCTGGCGCAGGCTTATGCCCACGGGCTTGACGCCTGCCTGCGGCTGGGTGCGGATGTGATCGTCAACACCGATGCCGATAACCAGTACCGCGCAGAGGATATTCATAAATTGGTTCGGCCTATCGTTGAGGATCAGGCTGAAATGGTGATCGGCGACCGAGGTGTGCGATCGGTCAAGCACTTCCCCGCGCACAAGCGAGCCTTGCAGACGCTCGGCAGCCGGGTGGTTTCTGCCACGGCTGGTTTTGACATCCCGGATGCGACCAGCGGTTTTCGAGCGATCACGCGCAAAGTCGCTTTAGAGACGATGGTGCTCAGCAATTATTCCTATACGCTCGAAACTTTAATCCAGGCTGGTGCAAGGCATGTGCGGGTGTCCTTTGTTCCCATTGAAACCAATCCGCCAGAGCGCCCTTCGCGGCTTTTCAGCAGTGTCCGGCACTACCTGGTCAACTCTTCGGTCACGATCTTGCGTTCCTTTGCTATGTACCGTGCCCTGCGCATTTTCACCGTGATCAGCATCTTGATGTTGCTGGTCGGCATGATTATCGGGGTGCGGTTCCTGGTGTTTTACTTCCAGGACCGTGGAACAGGGATGATCCAATCCCTGATCCTGGCGGCGGTGTTTCTGATCGTCGGTTTTATCACCTTCCTGATCGGCTTAATCGCTGACCTGGTCAGCTTTAACCGCAAAATCCTTGAAGAGGTGCTCTTCCGCCTGCGCAACCACGACAGCACACCTTCTGATGGAACAAAAGATCCACCCGCCTGATTAGTTTAATGTTTGGTTAAATCCGCCCTTTTTTCCCTGTTAAAAATTTATTTATTGTAAAATGTCTATACAAATTAGCTGAGTTAAGGATGGAGGAGCTGTGTTTGAACCATTAAAGAAACGCATTGAAGAAGAAGGCGAAAGCCTGGGCGGCGGCATCCTGAAGGTAGACCCATTCATTAATCATCAGGTGGACCCGGCTTTGATGGAGGCTTGCGGCAAAGCGCTGGCTGACCTGTGTAAATCAACACATCCCACCAAAATACTGACTGCAGAAATTTCTGGGATTGCACCCGCATTGATGACGGCAAAATATTTAGGCGTACCGGTGGTGTATGCCCGCAAACACAAACCCATCACCATGCCCGATACGGTCTACCTGACCGTAGCGCCATCGCACACCAAAGGACGCATGGTTGAGCTGATCGTTTCGCCAGAGTACTTGGGCGCTGGCGAGCGGGTGTTGATCATCGACGACTTTCTTGCTTCAGGTGCGACGATAGCCGGTCTGGTGCGTTTGACACAAACCGCTGGCGCTGAAATTGTGGGGATCGGGGCATTGATCGAGAAAACTTTTGAAGAAGGACGGGCAATGCTGTCCTACTTAGAGGTGCCCATCCACTCGCTGGTGCCGATTGCCGCTCTTGAACATGGCGAAATTGTCTTCGCTGAAGACTAAGGTCTTATCTTTTTTGCTGCGAGCGGCGCGCTGGCGTCCACTTCATCCGTTGACAGCGTTTTTCTTCCGACATATGAACACCTTTCTGCCAATAAGACGACTAGCTGAAAATCAACATTGGCTGGCTTTTTATCATCCACAACCGGATTACCCATTGCATATCCTTATCCTTCCGAAGCAGTCCGTTCACACATTTGATAACGCGAGTGCTCAGCCCCCAGAATTTGCCCAGGATTTCTACCAGATTGTCACCACACTGATCGCCGATTTTGACCTGACCGCACAAGGTTATCGGCTGATCAACAACGGCGGACCAAATCAGCTTGTGCCGCAGTGGCATTGGCATTTGGTCAGCGAGCATCAGCAGGAGGCGCATGACTGAAACGATCGCCATCCTTGATTTTGGATCACAATATTCTCAGCTCATCGCCCGCCGGGTGCGGGAAGCGCATGTGTATGGCGAATTGCTGCCCTGGAATGCCCCCCAGTCTGATATTGAAGCGCTTACCCCAAAGGGATTTATCCTGTCTGGCGGGCCGCTTTCCATCTATGAGGAAGGTTCTCCCAAATTACCGGAGTTTGTACTCGCATCAGGGCTGCCGATTTTAGGGATCTGTTATGGGATGCAGGCGCTGACATATGCTTTGGGCGGACGTGTGGCTGCCTCTGAGGCGCGGGAGTATGGCCTGGCTGAGCTTGAAATCATTGCGCCTTCCGATCTGCTCAATGTGGAAGATGATCTGCAGGTGTGGATGTCTCACGGTGACCGGATTGAGTCGCTGCCCTCTGGCTTTAACGTCTTGGCTAAAACAGCAAACAGCCCGATGGCTGCGATCAGCGACGAAACGCGCCGCTATTATGGGTTGCAGTTCCACCCTGAGGTAAACCACACGCCTTCAGGGCGCGACATTCTCAAAAAATTTGTAATCGATATTTGCGGGTGTTCCGGCGATTGGACACCGCAATCCATGATCAAAGATGCTGTCGCACGGATCAAGGCACAGGTGAGCGATGCGCCGGTCTTATCTGCGGTCAGCGGCGGCGTCGATTCGAGTGTGGCAACAGCGTTGGTGCGTGAGGCGGTAGGCAGCCAGTTAACGGCAGTCTTTGTGGATACGGGGTTGATGCGCCAGGATGAAAGCGCCTGGGTTGAAAAGGCATTTGGCGAGCATTTTGGTAAGAACCTGCGGGTGATTGAAGCCGCAGAGACATTTTTCTCTAAATTAAAGGGCATTACCGCGCCGGAAGAAAAACGCGCCGTGATTGGCGAAACGTTTATCCGACTGTTTGAAGCAACCGCCAAACGATTGAGCAGCCCGCCTTATCTGGTGCAGGGCACCATTTACCCGGATGTAATCGAATCCCGGGCGCCTGAGCGTGAGCACGCCCACCGAATTAAGACCCATCACAATGTTGGCGGTCTGCCTGAAGCGATGGATTTTGAGCTGGTAGAACCGCTGCGCTATCTGTTCAAAGATGAGGTGCGCACAGTGGGAGAGGCGTTGGGGCTGCCACTGGCTTTGGTTCACCGGCAACCCTTCCCGGGGCCTGGGCTGGCAGTGCGCTGTCTCGGTGAGGTCACACCAGGTCGAATTGAAAAGTTACGCCAGGCAGATGCCATCTTTGTGACAGCGCTTGAACGGGCAGGTTTACTGCATTCTGGCAGTATGAAACCCGAGGTTGGCGGGACGGTGGCACAGGCATTCGCTGTGCTGCTGCCGGTTAAGTCTGTTGGTGTGATGGGTGATCAGCGCACTTATGAAGAGACAATTGCCCTGAGAGCGGTGACTACCGAGGATTTTATGACGGCAGATTGGGCCAGGCTCCCTGACGATTTATTGGCTCGGGTTGCCAGCCAGATCGTGAATGAGGTCACCGGCGTCAACCGAGTGGTCTACGATATTACCAGCAAGCCTCCCGGGACGATAGAGTGGGAATGAGTGAATGGGCGCCAGAAAGATTTGGCGATCCCTGTTGTTTCTAATATAATTAATTTGTAAGAATTTATCCCCCTGGTTAAAAATCAATGTAGGAAGCTCGAAGGAGGAAGCGATGGATTTTGGCGAAATATTGTCAAAGGCTTGGAAGATCATCTGGAAGCATAAAATACTATGGTTGTTTGGTGTGCTGGCGGGCTGTGGTATGGGTTCCGCCGGTGGTGGGGGCAGCAGCGGGGGGAACGCTGTGTATTCTGGCGGCGAGACTGGATCGTGGAATGGCCCACCATTTATGTCGCCTTCTGCCCAGCGTGCTTTTGAAGATTTTGCTCAATGGCTGGCAGATATACCGGTCGGTGTGTGGGTTAGCCTCGGTTTGACGATTGCCCTGGCATTGATTCTGATTGGGCTGGTCATGTCTGTGGTGATGCTGTTTGCCGGTTCATTTGGCAAAGCAGGCGTCATCAAAGGGACGTTGATCGCAGACGAAGCCGCAAGTGATGCAAAACCGATTTCATTAAAACAGGTCTTTACCGGCATCAAACCTTATTTTTGGAAGGTATTGCTGCTGAACCTGGGTCTGAGAGTGGCCGGGTTCATCATCGGATTCTTGCTGTTTATACCGATCATCCTGTTGGTGGTCTTTACCTGCGGATTAGGCGTTTTCTTATTGATCGCGATCGGTATATTCATTGATTTGATGGTGAATTTCAGCACGATTGCTATCATTCAGGAGGATAAGGATATATTTGAAGCGATCAGCCGTGCCTGGCAGGTCATCACGAGAAATTTAGGCAAGGTATTGGTCATGTTCTTGATCCTGGGCTTGGGACAGATCATCATTGGTTTGGTGATTGCCCTGCCGTTGATCCTCGTTCCGATGCCTTTGGTGCTGGGTTTGCTTGCCCTGGATGGCGGGGCTGTGGGTGCGGGTGTGATTGTCAGCATCATATTGTTTTTGCTGATGATCCCCATCATGATCTTTTTAGGCGGGGTGCTAAAAGCCTATGTGCTGGCAAGCTGGACGCTCACCTACAGGCGGTTAACTGACAAAGCTGATCTCACACCAACTGTTTTGAATCCACAGGAGCCAGTGTAAAGTCCCGGCACGGGTCACATTCTAAGAAATAATGCCTAAAAATAAAAATTGGTTCACGCGCCACCGCCAGAAGCTCGCTTTTGGCATGCAGGTTTTGGGGGTCATTTTTGTGCTGTCTGTTTACCTGGGCACCGCCTTTTGGGGTTTTGAATTTAAGCAAGTATCGGCGCAGATCTCGGGCAGTATTCTATTACAGGCGCCTGATATTTCCGACTTCCCAGAGATTACCATCCAATTCAAGCTCCCGTCCGGATTGGAGGATGAAGGACTGCAGGTGACGCGCGAGCGATTGACGGTTTTAGAGGGTGATTCGGAGGTGGAGTTGATTGCCCTGGAGGAGCACCAGGTGGGGGTGTTGTTTTCCTTAGCGATCAACGGCGCGCGTGACTTTGATCTGCGGGATGCCGAAGGTGTTTCTGTTTACCAGCAAATATCTGCAGCATTGGCGGATTGGGCGTCACGCAGGCAGTTTGCGCCACAAGATTCCTGGTCATTGATCACGACCGAGGGCACACTCGTGCGGAATTTACAATCCTCTGACCCATGGCTGACGGCATTTACAGCTTATCAGCCGAATTTCAGGTCGATGACACCGGATCTTTCCAGCCTTGAAACCGCCATTCGGTCTGCAGCCGAGCGTGTGGTTCCCTTTGGGGCAGATAAGGTGGTTTTGTATCTGACGGTACCGCCACTGGCAGATCAAATTTCAACATTATATGGGCTGACGGAAGAAGCGCGTGCAGCCGGCGTGCAGGTGAATGTGTGGATGGTCGGCGATGCATTGTTCTTAGATAATGCTCAGGGACAAGCATTGTTCGACCTGGCTGATATCACAGGCGGGGATTTCTTTTATGTGGGCAGTGAAGAACCCCTGCCGGACCCAGAAACCTATTTGGATTCGCTGGGCTTCTCTTATACACTGACCTATCGGTCTGGCATCCGCGAGACGGGCACCTATCCTTTAGCAGTTGAGCTTGCCCTATCGGAGGGCGTCATAAGGGGTGAAAGCACCTCGTTGTATATTGAAGTGTTTCCGCCCGAGCCGATCTTGATTTCACCCCCGGCGGTGATCAACCGAGAAATTCTGTCGGATGGGGAGACGCTAACTCCCGGTGCAATCGATATTCAATATCTGGTCGAATATGCCGATGAGCATTTGCGGGAAATATCCACCAGCCGTCTGCTGGTGGATGGGGAGGTTGTGGCAGAAAGCGACCAGCCGCCTTTTGAGTCACTGACATGGGACTTGAACGGTTTTGACCAGGCCGGCGAACACCAGATCCAGGTGGAGGTTGTTGATGAGATCGGACTAACCGGGCGCACAATCCTGACGCCTGTGCGGATTGAAGTGGCGGCATCTGAACCCGATGCAGACACGAACCTTGGCCGCAAGGTTTTATTTGGCGTGATCGCGATGATGTCTGTCGCCGTCCTTATACTGCTGATCTGGCTGGGAAGGCGAGGTTGGAAATCGCCTGTGTCAAAAAGAATTCGGAAGACTCTCTCCAGCCTGACAACACAACCTTCGCAAGATCGGGTGACTCTTACACCATCCGCTAAGCAGGCTTATGCGATATTGATTCCTTTAGGCATGCTTGGGGTCGATGATTCGTCACAAACTTTCAAAATCTCACAACCTCGGGTTGTCGTAGGTCGTGACCCTGATCAGACTGACCTGGTTTTGGAAGGATCGGGTATTGCCCAAACCTCAGCCATCATCCAGCATTGGGAAGGCCTTACCTGGCTGCTGGATATGGGGTCATCGGGCGGAACCTGGGTGAACTATCAACGAGTAGGTCGCCGCCCTGTCCAGATCGAGCATGGCGATCTGATCCATTTTGGGGAATTGGGATTTCGGTTTACAATGGTAGACAGTGACACCCATCAGAAAGTTAACGTCTCGAAATATCACCCCATCTTATGACCGAAGAAAACCGTACTCATTTGAAGTTTAAAGCAGCAAGTCACCCCGGTCGGACAGGAAAGCAGAACGAAGACCGCTACCGGGTGGCGGCATTCCGCACGGGACCCGATCGGAAAACGCCATCGGTTCTGGCTGTGTTATGTGACGGCATTGGCGGGCATCGCGCAGGTGAGGTGGCGGCGGAGATGGGGGTGTCGATCCTCACGGAAGAGCTGACAGCCAGTGATGGACGCCAGCCGCTGGCAGCGATGGAGAAGGCGGTTGCCCGCGCCAGCAACGAAATTTTTCGTGCCTCATTGACGGAAAAGGGTCGGAAGGGGATGGGGACGACTTGCGCCTGTGCCTGGGTGATTGGCGACAGGTTGTTCACGGCTAATTTGGGCGATTCACGCATTTACCTCTTGCGTCAAGGGCACCTGATCCAATTATCCACAGATCATACCTGGCTGCAGGAGGCTTATGATGCAGGGATGCTGACAGAAGATGAGGCGGTAGACCACCCCAACGCGCATATCATCCGGCGCTACTTGGGCTCTCAACAGACACCAAAACCGGATTTCAGGATGTGGCTGTTCGAGGGTGAAAGCGAGGCGGATGCGCTTGATAACCAGGGCGCAAAGCTCTTGCCTGGCGACATCTTATTGCTGTGCAGTGACGGTATAACGGACTTGGTGCAAGATGATGAAATCCGCGAGGTGATCCAGACAAAATCCCTGGAGGACGCCCCGCAGGTGCTGATCGACATGGCTAACCAGCGCGGCGGGCATGACAACGTGACACTGGTGTTGATGCAAATGCCCCTAGCAGAGGCACAAAGGGCAGTTGCTGACCTGAAAAAGCGCCGCAGGCGACTGGGCTGTCTGGCAATCCTGCTTTTAGTGTTTGTTTTGCTGGTTTATGTTTATCTGAGGAATGGAGCTGCCTTTCGGAATTTGACAGAGGTATCGCCATCGCCACAGGCAAGCTGGACAGCGCCATTTGCCGCGACAGAGACCCAGCCACCGCCATCCCCTGAACCAAGCATGACCCTCCCAGCAGAAAACGCGGGAACAGACTCGGCCACGAGTGCCGTTGAGACCAGCACGCCCTGGCCGACCAATACCGTCGTCGAGTGAGGCTGTGCCCCAATTTGTTGGCTGATGGAGATTAAATTTGGGGACGATGTGGGCTTGAGAGGAGTGGAAAGTAAGGATGAGCAAATTTAGAGCAACGCAAGATTTACCGGAAAATTACCGTCAGATTGGAAAACTGGATTTGAACGAGAACCGGGGATGGGGAATGATCTTGAACTTGGCGGGGATTGGCGTGTTGTTTGGCGTCGGCTGGCTGCTGGTAAAAAGCCTGGCGGTGCTGCGTCCGGCGTATCTCGCAGAGGAGAACATCCTGATTATCACCGGGATGCGGGAATTTTGGCGCGGGGTATTGCTGCTGGTGCTTTCGGTCGGGCTGATGATCGTTTTGAACGAAGGCATGCGCTGGGTATTGTTTTGGGTGTTCACAGGCCAGCGTCCAAGCGTAGGATTTAGAGGCTTTTATACTTATGCCGCAGCACCTGAATGGTATCTAACAAGAAATCTTTACGCTGCCATCCGGCTGACGCCGGCGATCTTGATCACGGTTTTGGGTGTATTGGCGGTGATGGTGGTGCCGCTCAACCTGGTGCCCGGTGTGTTGCTGCTGGTTTCGCTCAACCTGGCAGCAGCCCTCAGCGATGCAGCCATGGTGTGGTGGGCGATGCGCAAACCAAATGGCTCGCTCGTGCTGGACTATGGCGATGGCATTCGTGTGTACCATGCCCAAGCAAATGATGAGGGATAAGATTGGCATGACTGAAACTCAACGACCCATGCAAGTGTTGCCAGGCACTTATCAATTAAGTGCAAATTTAAACCTTGCCAAGGATATCAAACTTGCCATCGCACTGAACATTGCCAGCTTGGGGATGTTTGCAGGTTCAGTGTTGCTATCTTTTAAATTCCTGCAGCTTATACGTCCCTCACTGTTTACAGACCCTTTGGATGGATTATTTTCAGGATATTTGTCAGGAACTTTTCTTGTTACCATAATAATCTTGATCAGTGTGATTGTAGGGATGATCTTTTTGCATGAGGCTATTCACGGCTTGTTCTTTTGGCTTTTTACGGGTGGACGACCAAAGTTTGGTTTTCGCGGCTTTTATGCCTATGCTGCTGCGCCTGACTGGTTTATCCCAAAACCGGCTTATCTGATCATCAGTCTGGCGCCGCTGGTAGTTATCTCAGTTGTTGGGTTTGGACTGATGTTGATCTTGCCGTCGGCTTGGGTTTTACCGATTTTGTTACTGGTCACGATGAATGCCTCAGGTGCAGTTGGTGACCTTTATGCTTTTTTCTGGTTGCTGCTCAAGCCCAAAGGTCTCTATATTCAGGACTTTGGCGATCGGATGGCGGTTTACTTCCCCCGAGAAAAGGCTGGGGATGCGGAACAAGAGTGACTTGGTTTATTGAAATATTCTGGTGCTGGATACTATCTCATAATATGCTTCTTGAACATTATCTTTAATATCATCCGATCTGCGTGTTGCATCTCAATTTCAAGGTGCTATAATTAAGCGCCTTCCTTGTGATGAGGGGCATTTAATAGTAGAATCTCATTTCTGGAGGGATGGCCGAGTGGACTATGGCGCCTGTCTTGAAAACAGGTGTGGGTTTGCGCCCACCGTGGGTTCGAATCCCTCTCCCTCCGCCTGAATTCAGGAGGGTTATTCATTAAATTGGGGAGGTGCCAGAGTGGTTGATTGGGGCCGCCTGCTAAGTGGTTGTTGGGTGTATAGCTCAACCGGGGGTTCGAATCCCCCCCTCCCCGCTGACAAAAAACTCGTGCCATTTTGCACGAGTTTTTGGTTTAATTCATTGAGCTCTGTGTTAACGCCGCAACCCGATGGAAATATCCGGTACTGCCTCTGAGTAAGTTATCGGCGAGATCGTTGTGCATGGTGCTAACAGCGGTTGTTCTTCAGCGATTTGCAGTATATCAAAGTGAATGCCATCACCCGCGGTGATCCATTCGCATTGAGGGTTATCATAAACGACAGCAATACTGAAATGGATTGATTCATATCTTGTAGGCGTGCAATTTGCACAGTCACTTAGGAAGGATGATAAAATCCAAGTTTCTGAAGTTTGGCGGGGGGCAACTTTGTTCCATCCAAATTCATAATCATTGGGCGGCTCAAGGCCGCCATAATAAAAGTGCTTATAATAAATGATTCTGATTGGGAGTTGGCTGACATTAAGGATTTCATGTGAGTAGTCGCATTCAACATGCCCTTCATCGACTTGATATTCTTCAAAACGCTTCACAGTGATTGTTACATCTTGGATCGCGTTGCACTCTTCAATCGTCCATTGCCCTGCGATGTTTGAGGTGTTCTGGTTATGATGTCTTTCTGTGGCCATTTGCATTGCCTGGATTGTTTCCTCCAATTGGAGTCCGGAAGGTGATGCCCCTAACCAGGATGGCATGGAACAAGATAACGATGCCAAAAGAATTGATGTAAACACTAACACGATCATCCACTGCTCTTTTTTGAACATCGTTTACCTCCACATGTGCTGATTTTTGGTATTGTATAAAATTTTTGGACACTTTGTCAAAAATTGCTTTTAAAAGATGTCATATGTCTCGATTTCCTGATGTTTTTTGCAGTCAGTTTTAGCAAATGGTTGATATTTTGCTTAAAAAATAATATCCTCATATATGTGATGATCATAAAATTCTCCCCAGATGCGTTTTGTGGGTCATATGTAGACGTACGATTGGGGACCAAATTTCATACCAAGCACACCTGGCATCAATTGAAAGGATTCCATGGGTAAAACAAAGAAACAGGGGGTAGCACTCGAAGGGGCGCAATCCGCTTCGTCTGTTGCCAAATTGATCCAATTAGGCCGCAAAAAATCCTTTGTGAGCACGTCTGACATCCTCCGGTTTTTCCCGGATGCGGAACAGCGTGTGGAGGAATTGGAATTTGTATTTTCTGCGTTGATCAGCGCAGGTATTCCCTATGTTGAGGACTCGGAATTGCTTGAAGACCCACCGCAGGGGGCGATCCCCCGTGACAAAAAGAAAAAAAGTAAAGGGGTTAATCACAACGAAACACCGGCACCATCGGATGATCTGGAAAATATTGAAACCAGAGACACCATTGGTCTTTACTTTAAAGAGGTCAGCCGTGTGCCCCTGCTAACTTCCGCGGAGGAGATTGAACTTGCCCAACGGATTGAAAGTGGCCGGATGGCACGGGCGGAACTGGCGCGGGGAAACGTCAACGAGAGGCGACGGGTAGAGCTGCGGCGCCTGGTGGAGGATGGCTGGAAAGCCCGGGAGCATTTGATCACGGCCAATTCGCGGCTGGTGATCAGTGTCGCGAAGAAATATATGAACCGCGGTGTGCCCTTTCTCGACCTGATCCAGGAAGGCAACATCGGCCTGATGCGTGCCACCAAGAAGTATGAATACCGGAGGGGGTATAAGTTCAGCACTTATGCCACCTGGTGGATCCGCCAGGCGATTTCGCGGGCGGTGGCAGATCAGGGACGCACCATCCGTGTGCCCGTGCATATGGGCGACCAGATCAATAAAATGATGCGCATCCAGCATGAGTTGACCCAACAGTTTGACCGTAAACCCACCCTGGAAGAACTGGCTGAAGCCCTGGAGGTCACGCCCGAAAAAGTGGAGCATATGCTGCAGGTTGCCCGGCGGCCGTTATCATTGGAACTGCCCACCGATGATGAGGGCGATTCTACACTTGGAGATTTCATTGAGGATGATGAGATTCCACAGCCAGATGATTCTGCGACTACGAATTTGCTCAAAGAGCAATTGATCGCTGTGCTTGAAGACCTGCCTTCACGCGAGGTGCGTATTTTGCAGTTGCGCTTTGGCTTGTTGGATGGGCAATCCTATACTCTGGAGGAAGTCGGCCAGAAGATGGGTGTGACTCGTGAGCGGGTGCGTCAAATCCAGGCGCAAGCACTCTCGCGGCTGCGCCATCCATCTGTTAAACGCTGCCTGCGTGATTACCTTTCTTAAGCAAAATCTTGAATCGCAAAATCTGGAACGAAGTTTGCCAACATCATATATTTCCCGGGATGATTGGCTGGATGAATCTTGTCATTCAGATGGCGAAAATGGTTGAAGTTTTCGTTAAATAATAATATGCTTATAATCGATCTGAATTAGGAAACGGATCATCATTATTATTAATTTTATTGTTTTGATTGAAGAAGGCGCATATGGATCAAGAAATTGAGGCACCCAACACTTCAGAAAGCGCACGAAAGATCTCGCCGATAGCAAAGTTATTTCAACTCGGCAGGCAGCAGTCTTACATCACCTATGAAGATATCCTGCGTTACTATCCCTGCCCCGAGGATAGCATGGACCAGATCGAGCGGGTTTTTGCGGCATTGCTGTGCGCCGATATCCCCTTTGGGGAGGACGCGGACCATCTGGACGATGATGACCGAGATTGAATGAGCTGATTGTTTATCTAAATACTGTAAAACTGATTCCACAAAGCGAATCAGTTTTTTGTTTTAAGCCTGTCATTCCAGGCAGGAATTGTGAAGCAGGAATGGGTAACCAGAAATGCCAAATGGCTTCTCGGTTATAATCCTCATAAAGCAATTAGTTTGATTACAAATATGCCCTCACTTGATCCACAAGGAGAACTCTGATGACAGACGCATCCACAATCTTGCACGAAAACTCGCAATTGCTGAAAGTTGAAGATGGCATCACCTATCGTGACCTCAACATGAACGGCAAATTGGATATCTATGAGGATCCGCGCCAGCCCATAGAAGCCCGGGTAAAAGACCTGATCAGTCAGATGACCCTGGAAGAAAAGGCTGGCATGCTTTTTATCAATGGCTCTGTCGTCAGCGAGGATGGTTCGATCGACCCGCCTGACACGCCTGATGGAGAAGATTCGATGAAGTTCGGTCTATTTGCCAGAGACCAGATAGTCGATCACAAGATGACTCATTTCAACATCTGGGAAATCCCGGGTGCATTGGCGTTGGCTAAGTGGTGCAATCGTCTCCAAAAATTTGCTGAAGAGACACGCCTGGGCATTCCGATCACGATCGCCTCAGATCCGCGACATCACTTCAGCGAAAACATCTTTGAGATGAAATCGAAGGATTATTCCCAATGGTGCCAGCCTTTGGGGTTTGGGGCGATTGGTGATGAGGAACTGGTCTGGCAGTTTGCAGATATTGCCCGGCAGGAGTATCTGGCAACCGGCATCCGCATGGCGCTTCACCCGCAGATTGATTTGGCAACCGAGCCCCGCTGGCCGCGCATCGGGGGCACATTTGGCGAAAATGCCCATCTGACGGCCTGGTTAGGCAGGGCTTATATTGCAGGTTTTCAGGGCGAACGCCTCGGACAGCATAGTGTTGCCTGTATGACCAAACATTTCCCGGGGGGCGGCCCACAAAAAGAGGGAATGGACCCCCATTTTGCCTTTCAGCAAGGGCAGATTTACCCAGGGGACAATTTTGAATATCACCTGATCCCGTTCGAGGCAGCTATCGAAGCAGGCACGGCAGCCATCATGCCTTACTATGGTGTGCCTGTTGATCAGACCGATGAAAACGTGGCGATGGCTTACAACAAAGCAATTATCACCGGGCTGTTACGAGAACGGTATGGCTATGACGGCGTGGTTTGCACCGACTGGGGCTTGGTCACAGACCTGGTCACACCGGATTTCACCTGGGCTGCACGCGCCTGGGGTGTTGAGCACCTGAGCGAAACCGAACGGGTTCGGAAGATCCTTGAGGCGGGGGTGGATCAGTTTGGCGGCGAAAGCTGCCCGCAACATGTCGTGACATTGGTCAATGAAGGGTTGATTGCAGAGGAGCGGATAGACCAGTCGGTTGAGCGCTTGTTGAGGTTAAAGTTTGAGCTGGGTCTGTTCGATCAGCCTTTTATCGATCCAGAGCTGACGGCCCGGGTGATTGGATCGTCAGAGTCCCTTGCCTTCGGGCAGGCTGCCCAGTCGAAGGCAATCACCCTGTTGAAGAACGATGACGGGGTTTTACCGTTGACCCGCTCCCCAAAGGTTTATGTTGAGAACCTGGACGAGACGGTTGCCCGTCAATTTGCACAGGTGGTGGATGACCCTGCAGATGCGGATTTTGCCCTGTTGCGCCTGAGCACGCCCTGGTATCCGGTCGAGACGAATATCCCCATGGCAAAGGGCTTTCATCATGGCGACCTGGATTTCAAAGGTGAAGCGAAAGCCGCCATTTTACGATTACTGCGCACCACGCCCACAATCGTGGTCATCGCGATGGATCGCCCGGCGGTGATCCCTGAAATTGCTCAAGCAGCTAAAGGATTGCTCGTTGATTATGGCGCGAGCGATGAGGCAGTGTTGAAGGTCATCTTTGGGATAGTCGCACCTCAGGGCAAACTGCCCTTTGAACTGCCATCCTTGATGGCGGCAGTCCGCAAACAACGGGCAGATGTCCCATCGGATTCAAAGGATCCGCTCTACCCCTTTGGGTTTGGTTTGTCTTATCCGGAGTGATTTTTGGTGATTATCTGTGTAAACCAAATCAGGATATTGGCTGTGGGTTTTGTAACAGGATGTATACCCCAAAATAATTCATAGGAGGATGTTGAATGAACACGCAACACAATCATTCTGACAAAGATATGCACGCCTTTGTGGTTTTGAACCCGGTTGCGGGGCAGGGCGACCCTGAAGAGACCAAGCGGTTATTCTCTGAGGCAAAATCGGCGGGTCGCTGGACCTATGATTTATATGAAACCACGGGGGAGGAGGATTTGAAGCAGGTCGTTCAGGACGCGCTCGAAAAGGATTATGACCTGGTGGTCGCCTGCGGCGGGGATGGCACGATATCGGGTGTGGCGGACGGCGTCGCCGGCACAAAAATTCCTTTTGGCATTTTACCCGGGGGTACAGCCAACGCGTTTGCAGGCGAAATGGACATCCCCAACGATATGGCGGATGCGCTTGAGGTCATTCTGAGCGGAACTGCGACAAAAACGATGGATGCGGTTGAATGTGAGGGGCGATATTACCTGTTAGAGGTCAGTTTGGGGATCCTGTCTTCCTCCTTTGAAGATGTCAGCCGCGATCAAAAGGATCGTTTAGGCTGGCTGGCTTATCTTGTTGCTATCATCAAGAAGTGGATCGGGTTGGAGCCGGTTTGGGTCGAACTTGAGGTCGATGGGCAAACCCATCGCGTCTTGGCGGCAGAAGTTGCCGTGTTCAATACCAGTCATGTTGGGATCATTGACCAGGAATTCGATGCAGATATTAAAGGGGATGATGGGATTTTAGATCTGTATGCCATCCGCTCGAAAACGCTGGTGGATATCCTGCAGATAATTTTTTATCGCATCGCCGGGAAACCCCGAAAAGCACCGCACATACACTATTGGCAGGTTAAGGAAAGTGTCCGCATCTCAACGGAGAATGCTATGTCCTATCAGGCTGATGGCGATATAAAAGGTAAAACACCGGTCCGGATCAATTTGGCAAAGGGTGTATTACGTGTGATCACACCGCGCGCATAACGACGAATTTTGTAAAAAGTGGGAACTTAATCAGACCATTTAGTGAAAAACAAGGCGGAGAGGGAGGGATTCGAACCCTCGGTAGCCCCAAGGGCTACAACGGTTTTCGAGACCGCCCCGATCGTCCACTCCGGCACCTCTCCACTTGCAGGCATCCATTATACTCGAAATTAATCAGCGGGTTAAGCAGGGTTAAAGCTCGAAAGAAGTTTCACGCTCCGGGAAGTGAACCGGGGGCATATCCTTGATGGGAAGCAGTTTTTCCTGTAATGTTTCCGCTGCTTTTTCTTCGCCATGCACAAGGATGATTTGTTTCGCTTCACCTGCGACAGAGGCGGCGTATTTTGTCAGCAATCCCTGCCCGGCGTGGGCAGATAAGCCGTTAATCGTTTCAACCTGGGCGCGGCGGTAATAGGATTCGCCAAAGATGCGCACCTCGCGCTCGCGGTCTGCCAATCGTCTGCCCAGCGTGTGAGGCGCCTGCCATGAGACGATCAGGATCGTGTTGTGTTCATCGTTGATATTGTTTTTCACATGATGCAGAACGCGGCCGGCTTCTACCATGCCTGAAGCGCTGATGATCACCATCGGGTCATGCCGGTCGTTGAGGGCTTTCGATTCTTCAACAGAGTGGGTGTAAGTGAGTGAATCAAAATCAAGCGCGGGGTGGCGGTAGGTAGAGATCATGTCCCACGTTTCCTGATCAAAACATTCCGGGTGGCGGCGATAGACATCAGAGGCTGCCACCGCCAGGGGGCTGTCTACGAAAACGGGGATCTTGGGTATTCTGCCGGCTGAGATGGCTTCATTCAGGATGTAAACCAGGGTCTGGGTGCGTCCTACAGAGAAAGCCGGGATAATGACCTTGCCGCCGCGCCGGATGGTGCGGTTGACAACATCGACAAATTCATCAAATGCTTTGCTGATATCGTCGTGGGGACGGTCGCCATAGGTGCATTCCATTAACAGCGTGTCCACATTGAACCCACCAGGCAGAACAGGATCGCGCAGCAGGGGTTTATCGGGACGGCCGATATCCCCGGAGAACCAGAACCTGCTTTTCTTCCCATTTTCTTGAAGATCAAGCAATATTGCTGCTGAGCCGAGAATATGGCCTGCTTCAATAAATCGGGCGGTGACGCCTTTAACAGGGTTAAAGCTTTGATTGTAAGCAACCTGCCTGAAGTGCGGCATGGTGTTGACCGCATCCCTGATGGTATAGAGGGGTTCTACAGGCGGTTGACCTTTTCTTTTGCGTTTTTCATTGAGATATTTGACATCATACTCATGAATATGTCCGGAATCTTTGAGCATGATATCTGCCAGATCGCGGGTGGCATCGGTCGCATAGATCGGACCATTGAAACCGCTTTTTACCAGGTTGGGCAGGTTCCCGCTGTGATCAATGTGAGCATGGGAAAGGATTACCGCATCAATGCTGGCTGGGTCAAAGTCAAAATTGAGGTTATATTCGTAGGTTTTCTCACGTCTGCCCTGAAATAACCCGCAATCCAGCAAAAGCCGTTTTCCGTTGATCTCGATCAGATGTTTTGAGCCAGTGACGGTTTGTGCTGCACCATAAACGGTTAATTTCAAGATGGTTTACTCCCGTTGTTGATGATTTTAATGATTTCATGGCCAAAGCGGTCGAAGCGATGTGGGACATCCTGCATTTGTTCTTTGAGCGCTTTAATTGAGTTCGGGCTTGCCCAGGCAATCCGGTTGAGCACATCGCGCGGCAGGATGACGTCAGACGGCACCCCCAGGTCTTGCCCGGTGTATTTGCGCCATTCACGCAGTGTGTCTATCCGGTTTAAAATGCCGTTTTCGGGTCTTTCATAATGCGGTGGATATTCGGGCGGGGCTTGCTTGCCGGCAAGAACGGCATCGATCAGTCCTTTGCCATAGCGGTTTGCCAAACGCTTGTTGAGCGATGGGACTTTCGATAGCTCGGATTGTGTTTCAGGGCAGGTGC
This sequence comes from Anaerolineaceae bacterium, assembly GCA_016841365.1. Lineage (GTDB taxonomy): Bacteria > Chloroflexota > Anaerolineae > Anaerolineales > Anaerolineaceae > Brevifilum. Next base: position 12,883 of record JAENZI010000013.1, on the reverse strand, counting down.
TGGCAATATCAACCAGCACTTGATGGCTGAGCACTTTGAATGTTGGCCGATTCTGTGCCTTGGCTGTGGCTTCTCTGAATTCATATACCGATTTCAGCACGGCTGCTTGTCTGGGGTTCAGGTCCCGCGCACCTTGAAGCTTCCAGAAATCGTCTTCACTGGAACTGGTGGTGTCTTCTACGCCCTGGGTCAGCCGTCTGAAATCTTCCAGAGCGAGATCCCAGCGCCCGGAACTTTCTAACTCCTTGCGCAAGTGCTGCTGTAATTGGATCAGATAGTGGCTGTCTAACCGGGCATATGCCAGCATTTCTTCCTTGATCGGCCGCTTGCCCCAATTCGCCCGCTGATATTTCTTCTTGACCTCAATCCCAAAGAATTGTTTCAACAGGGATCCTAAGCCGATTTGCTGGTAACCCAGCGTGCGGGCGGCGATCATTGTGTCGAACAGGAAGTTAAACCTGAAGCCATAATCTCGAAACAGGCAGATCAGGTCATATTCGGCCGCGTGGAAAACTTTGAGGATGTCTTCTGATTTGAATATCGGCGCCAAAGGGGAAAGATCGGGTAAAACCAGCGCGTCGACCAAATAGTCTTTTTCCCGTGTTGAGAACTGGATCAGGCACACTTGCTCCTGGTAGGCATACAGGCTGTTTGATTCCGTATCTACAGCGAGGATGTCCTGTTTGAGAAGTTCATCGGCAATTTCTTTTAGTTTTTGTGGCTGGTCTACCCAGACCAGTTCGGTTTGTTCTAAGTCTGCGATCATAATTTGATTATAGCGCATACGCAAAGGGTTGTTGAGTGCGGTCATAGGTATAATAGATAGTCAGATATCAATTATTAGAATATTTAAAGGATTTTGGTATGAGAGCGGTTTTACAGCGTGTGAGACAGGGGTCGGTGACGGTTGATGGAAAGATCGTGGCGGAAATTGGTTTGGGGTTGGTGATCTTACTTGGGATTGCGCCACAGGATACAGATGAGAACGCCGAGCAATTAGCGGATAAAATTGCCCACCTGCGCATCTTTGAGGACGCAGATGAAAAAATGAACCTTTCACTGCTTGATGTGAAAGGGTCAGCGATTGTTGTCTCTCAATTTACGCTGTTCGCCGATACCAATAAAGGGCGGCGGCCATCGTTCAACTATGCTGCCAAACCTGATCTGGCTGAGCCCTTGGTGGAAACCTTTGCCCAAATGCTGCGCGAGCGGGGTGTGCCCACCCAGACCGGTATTTTCGGCGCACATATGGATGTGGCGCTAGTTAATGACGGACCGGTCACAATCATCATGGACTTTTAGTTAGGCAATTCGAAAATTAAACCCTCAAACGCGATCAATTTAAAAAGTAGGGCGGGTTCCGATATCGAACCCGCCCAAAATATATTCCAATCTCAGAAAAATTTATCCTACATCATTCCCATCCGCCAGACGGGCGGCACGCAACGTGTTGCGCAAGAGCATGGCGATGGTCATGGGGCCGACGCCGCCCGGCACTGGGGTAATTGCCCGGGCAACCTCAACGGCTTCATCAAAGGCAACATCACCGACCAGGCGATAGCCGCGTTTTGCGCTGGCATCTTCCACACGGTTGACGCCGACATCAATCACCGTGGCACCGGGTTTGATCCAGTCGCCGCGCACATATTCCGGTATACCGACTGCGGCAACGAGGATGTCCGCTTCGCGTGTGATTGCAGGGATGTCCTTGGTACGAGAATGGCAGATGGTGACGGTGGCGTTGGCGTGAACCAGCAGCATGCTGACCGGCATACCGACGATATTCGATCGCCCTAAAACAACAGCGTTCGCGCCTTCGAGCTGCGCGCCGCTTTGCTCGAGCAAATAGATCACACCGGAGGGGGTGGCGGGAATGAACAGCGGTTCACGCCCTTTTTGGGCTAATCGCCCGATGTTGATCGGGTGGAAGCCGTCCACATCCTTTTGTAGACTGATCGAGTTGAGCACCTGCTCTTCATTCAGGCCGGCAGGCAGGGGCAGTTGCACCAGGATGCCGTGAATTTTGGGGTCATTGTTCAGCTTGCGGATCAGGGTCTCAACTTCTTCTTGAGAGGCATCGCCTGGCAATTCGTGCCCGACCGAATAAATACCTGCATCCTGACAGGCTTTTTGTTTCATCCGAACATAAACTTTTGAGGCAGGGTTGTCGCCGATGATCACCGTTGCCAAGCCGGGCGTGGCCAACCCCTTGGCAACCCGTTCGCTGACTTTTTGCTTGACTTCTTCGCGTAAGGATTCTGCAATGGCTTTTCCATCGATTAATTGTGCTGGCATGGTTTCTCCTTAATTCCATTGTTTTAAAAGATTATACCTGAATCAGCGGTTATAATTTCAGTATGAGCCACAATAAACACACAGATCAAACAATGGTGGTCGGAATTGCCGGCGGGACGGGGTCCGGCAAGACGACGTTAGCAGGTTTTATTCTCGACCGGGTCGGCCGGGATAAGATCGCCTTTCTCCCGCATGATGCCTATTACCGGGATCAAAAACAACTGCCCTTAGAAGAGCGGGTCAAGGTTAATTATGACCATCCTGATTCTCTGGAGACCGAACTGTTGATTGCACATATCGAGCAGTTGAAGGCGGGGCATTCTGTTGAGCGTCCGGTGTATGATTTTACAATTCACAATCGTAAAGCTGAAACGGTTTTGGTTCGGCCAAAGCCTGTGATTTTGGTTGAGGGCATTTTAATCTTCGTCGAAAAACAACTGCGAGAGCTGTTTACGATGAAAATTTATGTGGATACCGATGCGGATATCCGCTTCATCCGCCGCCTTGAGCGCGACATCGAAGACCGCGGGCGCACGGTGGAATCAGTGATTGGACAATATCTTAAAACGGTCCGCCCGATGCATTTAGAATTTGTGGAATCATCCAAGCGTTATGCTGATGTTATCGTGCCGGAGGGGGGGTTCAATACCGTTGCCCTGGATATGGTGATTGCACGGTTAGAGGCGTTATTGAATGGAGAATTGTCCGTTGAATCTCAACGAAACCAGCTCTGACGCCGCCGAATCTACGGAAGTCAGCGAGCCTGAAACCAAGAAGAAGCTTTCACAGAAGACATTAAACATCATCAGGGTGATTATTCTGCTGGGTGTAATCGCCTTGACAGTGATCCTGCTCATCAACCGTGACCAAATTCAAAAATTGCAGGGATATGGCTATCCCGGCATTTTTTTATTTTCAATTCTGGCTAATGCCACCATTCTTATCCCTGTCCCCGGTGTGGTATTTACGTCCGCTATGGGCGCGATCTTTAATCCGCTGCTGGTTTCGATTGCTGCAGGGGCAGGTGCCGCTCTCGGGGAGCTTTCGGGCTATTTAGCTGGCTTCAGCGGCCAGGCGGTGGTTGAGGGGTCTGAACGATATGAGCGGGTGGTCCGCTGGATGGAGAAGTATGGGGATGTGACCATCCTTGTTCTGGCTTTTATCCCTAATCCCTTGTTTGATCTGGCGGGGGTTGTGGCAGGCATCTTAAAAATGCCGGTCTGGAAGTTTTTGATCTTTTCCGTGATTGGGAAGGTCTTAAAGATGATGATGTTTGCCTATGCAGGGGAATGGGTGATGTCGATTGTGGAGAAAATATTTTAGTTGATAATCTGGAATGGTAATCAAATTAGGTCAGGACATAGAGAGAGGGAAGCATGGCATATCAGAAGATTGATCAATTGATTGAAGAAAAACGTGATTCAAGTATAGAAGAACTTTCACGCTTATGTGCGCAACCCAGCGTGGCAGCCCAGCATCTGGGGATTGAGGAATGCGCGGTGTTAGTAGCTGATAGCCTTAGGGCACGGGGCTTTGAGGCGCAAATTCTGCTCACGGGCGGCTCACCGGTGGTTTTTGGAGAGCGTAAAGGCCGAACGGATAAAACCCTGCTGGTATATGACCATTACGATGTGCAACCGCCAGAGCCATTGGATCTCTGGGAATCGCCGCCTTTTGAGCCTACGTTGCGCGACGGCAGGCTCTATGCTCGCGGTGTGGCTGATAACAAGGGCAATTTTGCCGGTCGACTGCTTGCCATTGATGCGCTGTTGGATGCAGAAGGTGAGCTGCCATGCAATGTCAAATTTGTTGTTGAGGGCGAAGAGGAGATCGGCAGCGTGAACCTTGAACCATTTGTCCGCTCCCATCAAGAGCTGCTGGCAGGTGATGTTTGCGTGTGGGAGGTAGGCGGTGTGGACCACATGGATCAGCCCATCCAGATGCTGGGGATGCGGGGCATTTGTTACGTAGAGCTGCGCGCACGCACTGCGAATCAGGATGTCCATTCAGGGACGGGCGGGTCTATTTTCCCTAATGCCGCCTGGCGCCTGGTGTGGGCACTTGCCAGCCTTAAGGATAAAGATGAGAATATCTTGCTGCCCGGGTTCTATGAGGATGTGATTCCGCCCACTGAGCGTGAGAAAGAACTCTTAGCCCAGGGTCCGGAAATGATAGCGTTTTACAAAGAGAAATATGAGATCGATCACTTTTTAAAGGGGATCAATCACGAGCTTGAGCTGGCGATTGAAGGGGTTTACGAACCGACCTGCACTATCTGTGGGTTGACCTCAGGCTACCAGGGTGAGGGCTCAAAGACGGTGCTGCCGGCGGAAGCACGGGCGAAAGTGGATTTCAGGCTGGTGCCGAACCAAACACCGGAGAAGGTACTGGCACAACTGCGTGCTCATCTGGATGCGCATGGGTTTGATGATATTGAGATCGTTGACTTGGGCGGTAACCCGCCTGCGAAGACCGATCCTGATCACCCGGCTGTGAAGATTGCGGTGGACGCTGCTAAGGATGTCTATGACAAACCTGCACGGGTGATCCCGATGGTCGGCGGATCGGGGCCGAATTTTATGTTCAAGACTTACCTGGATGTGCCGATCATCTCTTCGGGTGCAGGAGACTCAGAAAGCGGGGCGCATGCTCCGAACGAGTCCATCAGCCTGGATCTATATGTCAAAAGTGCCAAACACTTCGCCCGCATCCTCAAATTGATGGAAAGCTACAAAGGGCTCTAACAGTTAGATGACTGCTGTGCTTTGAGCTGGTGTGTGTTGACATCTGGCGTTTAATATATTAGCCTAAGTGCTGTTTTATTTCATAGGCTTTATCAACAAGGATCAATACACTTATGACAGAAAATCAAGAACAAGCGAAGACAAACAATGCGTTCGATTGGATTGTGCGCCTATTGAAAGGTGTTTTGGTGGGTGTGGGTTTTATCACCCCCGGGCTCTCAGGCGGCGTCCTGGCTGTGGTGTTCGGGATCTACGAACCCCTGATGCGCTTCCTCGGCAACTTGCGCGAAAAGTTTTTAAAGAACGTGATCTTTTTCCTCCCGGTCGGGATTGGCGGGATGATTGGTGTCGTCGCTTTCTCGGCCGTGGTGGATTACGCCTTCAGCAACTTTGCTGCCCAATTTACCTGGCTGTTTATCGGCTTTATTGCAGGCACCTTCCCATCGCTGTTCAAAAAATCGGGTGAGAAAGGCAGAAAAACCTGGCATTGGCTGTTGTTGGTGCTGGTGTCTGTCGGCATGGTATTTTTCATGCGCTGGATGGAAACCATTCGCTCGGTTCAAATGGCGCCGTCATTCCTTAACTGGGTGCTGAGCGGAGCCTTGATTGGCTTGGGCGTGGTTGTGCCCGGCATGAGCCCCTCAAATTTCCTGATTTACCTGGGTTTGTATCAACCTATGGCATCAGGCATTCGACAGCTTGACCTGGGTGTGATTGTGCCGCTGGGGCTGGGTTTGATCCTGATCGTGCTGCTGTTGGCAAGGCTGATCTCATGGCTATTTAAGAAGTACTTCACCGTCATGTACCATCTAATTCTGGGGATTGTGATTGGCTCGACGATTGTGATCATCCCGGAAGGCGTCAGCGGGTGGACGATTGCGGTGTGCGCTGTCCTGTTTGTGGTTGGTGCGCTCATCTCATATGCCCTTGCCAAGCTGGATGAGAAATATGCACGGGAAGATTTTATCATCTGATACCGTGTGAACGGATTAACAATTAACCCTTGCAGAGCGCATTGCTGCAGGGGTTTTATTTTTGATGTAGTCCTATGTTGACTATGTTTGAGATTATAATTTTCTCAGGTTGAATTAGGTGATGATGATGTCAAGTCTCAATCACACGGGAGCAAGATATGCCGGTTTATGATCGATTTGCATCGATTTATCAGCGCGGGCCGTATGTCAGGTTTTCACAGAACCTGGCAGAATCGGTGCTGCCTGAATACCTGGGATATTTAGGTTTTAAGCCCAGGGATGTGTTGGATATGGCTTGTGGTGAGGGCAGTTTCGCGGTGATAATGGCACAGCAAGGATATTCGGTAACGGGGATTGACCAATCGCCGCAGATGATTGAACTGGCTAAATCACGGGCGCATGAAGCGGGGCAGTCAGTCACATTTTTGGTTGAAGATATGCGCGCCATCCCCTATGAGAACCAGTTCGATCTTGTGACCTGCTTTTTCGACAGCCTGAACTATTTGCTCAACATCAAGGATCTGCACGAGGCATTTGCTGGCGCCTTCAGGGCGCTGCGGCCTGGTGGTTATTTTATCTTTGATATGAACACCATCTACGGGTTGGCTGTTGATTGGATGCGTGAAGAAACCTATATTCAAAATGAGGCGGATGATTTCATTGAGATCCATCGCCAATCCTTTGATTATGAGAACCTGGTGGCGGCGATGGAGGTCACAATTTTCAGACAGCAGGGGGTTGGATGGGAGCGGATTGATGAAACCCACCGGGAACGAGGTTATCCGATTGCGGATATCCAATTTTTACTCAGTGAAATTGGGTTCGAAATAGCCGGGATGTATGGGAGTTTGAGCAAGCGCACAGAGGTGCAGGAAAATTCACCCCGCGTGTGGTTTGCTGCTCGTAAGCCTGGCCGTTAATTGCCAGAAACATTTATCTCAAACCTTTTGATCTCTTGATCGGACGATTGAGGTTACAAAACTTCTTCAATTCTGTGTAACTAAATTATTGTGGGGGGCTGTTTTGAAGTACACTTTAACTTGCCCAGCCTGATGGCTGATGATATGATTTTACCTGTTGGAGGCATATTGAAGGAACTGAGCAAGCAAAAGCGCGTTCGTTACATTTTGATCGCTGTGGTTTTGGCGTCTTTGCCGTGTTATTGCCTGGGGTTGGTGATTCTGAGGATGAACCGCAATCAACCTGGGCAGGAGATCCCAACAGCAACCGTGACAGCAACGCGAACGGCGACGATAACCCTCACACCTTACATCACCCTTACGCCGACGATTACGGCCACCGTGACGCAAACAGGCACAGAAACCCAAACGCCTACCCCTACTCAAACAATGACCGTGACGCTTACCCCAACCGAAACACAATCGCCGACGCCAACCCTCACACGCACAGCGACGGCGACACCGACGCAGACCAATACACCAAACCCAAATCCGTCGGCAAATCCAACCTGGGAAGTTGTCACGACTTCACCTTAAACCAGATTCAATAAGGATATGACCATATATGATTGATTTATCAGAATTATTGAAAGAAATGTTGTCTGCATCAGGGCTTTCCGGTTTTGAAAGGCCGATCAGAGAGATCATCAAAAAACACTGGGAACCATTGACCGATGAACTTTCTGTCAGCAAAATTGGCAGCCTGCATGGGTTGAAAAGAGGCCAGGGGGCAGAGCCAAGGCACCGTGTGTTGATTTCCGCACACATGGATGCGATTGGCATGATGGTCGCAGAAATCCATGAAGGACTGTTGCGCATCACCGAAATTGGCGGCATCGATCACCGGATCCTTCCGGGTCAGCCTGTTCTCGTGCATGGGCGGGAAGCGCTGCCAGGTGTGGTGGTTCAACCGCCTTCGCATTTGCTGCCCGAATCGGTCGGTGACGGCCCCGTGGAGATGAAGTATTTGTTTGTTGATGTCGGGCTGCGCCCAGAAGATGTGAAAGAAAAGGTGCGAGTTGGAGATACCGTTTCGTACGCGCAGCAACCGCTTGATCTGACCGGTGAAGCCATGGCAGGGCATACGCTTGATAATCGTGTGTCTGTCGCTGCGACAACACTATGTTTAGAGGCGCTGCAGAACCGCCTGCACGATTGGGATGTTTGGGCGGTGGCATCCGCACAGGAGGAAGAAACCCTCGGAGGTGCGCTTACATCACCCTTTGAGATCAAGCCGGATCTTGCCATCGTGATCGATGTTTGTTTCGCAGAAGGCCCCGGTTCGAATGATTGGAGCAGCTTGCCGTTTGGGAAGGGTGTGGGGATTGGTTATGGCCCAAACATTCACCCCGCATTGTATGATGCTTTCGAGGCGAAAGCCAAAGCGCTTGAAATCCCGTACAACCGTGACCTGATGCCCAAGATGTCGGGCACGGATGCCATGGCGGTACAAATTGTGGCAGAAGGGATCCCTTGTGCGGTTATAGGCATCCCGCTGCGCTATATGCATACCCCGGTTGAGACAGTATCGCTAAAAGATGTTCGTCGTGCAGGGCGGTTGATGGCTGAATTCATTGCTGACCTGACACCGGATACTTTAAATAAAATTCGTTGGGAAGAGTGATCTATGACCAAGAAAATTGATGAAGCGCTGAAAATTGGCGCAGAACAAATTGAATTATTAGAAAAACTATGTAATGCGACGGCAGTCTCTGGCGACGAGCACGAAGTCCGCCAGATTGTGCTTGAAGCAGTCAAACCTATCGCAGACGAAGTGAAAGTGGATGCGCTCGGTAATGTGCTTGTGACCAAGCTGGGCACTGGCGAAAACAGGGTGCGGGTGATGCTGGCAGCCCATATGGATGAAATCGGCTTTATGATCGTCAAAAAGCATGATGACAACCTCTTTGCTTTTGAATGCATCGGCGGTATTGACGAGCGTCAGTTGCCTGGCAAAGCCGTTTTGGTAGGCAGGGATCACCTGCCCGGTGTGATTGGGGCAAAACCCATCCACATGACAACGGCCAAAGAACGCCAAAACAAGATCAGCGTGTCTGAAATGCGCATGGACCTTGGGCCTGAGATCGGCGATAAGGTCAAACCTGGCGATCGTGCGACTTTTGCGACGCGGTTTGAAGAACTGGGGCCGAGTATCCGGGCAAAAGCTCTGGATAACCGTTTTGGCGTGGCGATTTTGATCGAATTGCTCAGGCATGCCCCTGAGAATATTGATTTGCTGGCGGCATTCACAGTGCAGGAAGAAGTGGGCCTGCGTGGGGCACGTGTGGCCGCGTATGCCTTTGACCCTGATATGGCAATTGCCGTGGATTCGACCCCGGCCTATGATCTGCCAACCTGGGATGCAGAGGATGAAAACGTTCAGTATAATACCCGGCTGGATGCCGGCCCTGCCATCTATGTGATGGACCGGGCAACAATTGCTGATCGGCGGATTGTAAACTTGCTGGTGAAAGCCGGTGAGGAAGAGCAGATCCCATTCCAGTTCCGGCAGCCTGGCGGCGGCGGCACGGATGCAGGTGTGATCCATAAAACCCGCAGCGGCATCCCCAGTACATCGGTTTCTGTTCCATCTCGTTATGCGCACACCGCTATTAGCATCGCAAGGAAAGATGACTGGGAACACACACTTCAATTATTACATGCCGCCCTGCGGCGTGTGACGCCAGACCTGATTGCAGGCGAGCGGCGGGATTGAAAATTCGATCAAACCAGACTTACTATTCATCAACTATCAGGAGCAATTAATGAAATCTTTAATCCAACAATTAGTAGAGACCCCCGGTCCTTCCGGGTTTGAATATGAAATCCGTGATGTGATCCGCGAGGGTATCGGCGCCGATGCGGATGATGTGCGCGTGGATGCCCTGGGCAACCTGATTGCCCGGAAAGGCGAAAAAACGGAGCAGGGACTGCGGGTGATGGTCTCGGCTCATATTGATGAAATTGGGCTGATGGCTACGCATATTGACGACAATGGTTTTATCCGCTTTACCAACATTGGCGGTATCAATCCGCTGACCTGTTACGGCGGGCGTGTGCGCTTTATGGACGGTACGCGCGGCGTGATTGGGATGGATGGCCTTGAGCGGGGTAAGATGCCTAAACTTTCCGACCTGTTTATTGATGTTGGCGCCACCAGCAAAGCAGGCTGCCCCGTGAAGGTCGGCGATGTATGCGGATTTGAGCGGCCTTTTATAGACCTGGGCAAGCGCATGGTAGCAAAATCCATGGACGACCGGATTTCTGCCGCGATTGCCATTGAGGTATTAAAGCAGCTTAAATCCACACCCCATGAAGTTCATTTTGTGTTTAGCACGCAAGAAGAGGTTGGTATTCGCGGTGCCACAACAGCAGCTTTTGGCGTGGACCCAGACGTTGGTTTTGCGATTGATGTAACCCGAACCGGTGATACACCCCGGCCAGGCACAAAGATGGCAGTGGCGCTGGGCGATGGACCGGCAATCAAAGTTCGGGATTCAAGCTTCATCGCTGACCCGCGCCTGGTGGATTGGATGGTTAAAGCGGCAAAAGAAGCCAATATCCCTTATCAGCTTGAAGTATTGGAAGCAGGCGGCACCGATGGACGCGCGATTCAGATGACGCGTGCTGGCGTCCCGGCTGGTTGTGTTTCGATCGCTTGCCGTTACATCCATTCGCCGTCTGAAATGGTGGATACGGACGATGTTGAAAACGCTGTAAAGCTATTGGTTAAATTGCTCGGTGAACCCATTTTGTTGGGGTGAACCTCGGAAGGTTAATGTGACTCAGACGAAGATGATCAGAAAACTCCTGGGGATAGGGCTGGTTTTGGCGTTTTTACTTGCTGCTTGTGAAAACCTGCCATTCGAGCTGCCGTGGCTTGAAGAAGCGCAGCCGACAGCGACACTGGCTACAGATCCGGGTGGAGATGCGACGCCAACACCCGAAATGACGATCACAGTTGAACCCACACCCCAAGCGGTGACGAGCCTGACGGTTTGGGTGCCGCCAGAGATGGACCCATCGCTGGAAACGGAGGCGAGTTTATTCTTTGCGAACCGCCTGCAAATGTTTTCTGATCTGAATGACGGATTGGATATCAACGTACGGGTTAAAGCTGGCAGCGGGGTTGGCGGCTTGCTGGATTCACTCACGGCGACAAGTTCCGCCGCGCCGGATGCCCTCCCAGACCTGATTGCGTTTACACGGTCAGATATGGAGAATGCGGCATTAAAGGGTTTGATCTATCCATTGGAGTCTTTCACGCAAATCCCGGATGATTCGGATTGGTATGGTTTCACCAGGGATATGGCCTTGTGGCAGGGGAGTACTTACGGCCTGCCTTTTGCGGCAGATGCGTTAGTGCTGGTTTATCGCCCTGAAAGCATCCCTGAGTTCCCGAATACCTGGGCAGGGCTGTTGGAAGCGCCCACGCCATTGACTTTCCCTGCAGATAGCGATCAGTCGCTGTTTACCCTTGCACTGTATGAAGCCGAAGGCGGCGCTATTCAGGATAATCAGCGCCGGCCGATGCTTGAAGTGCAGCCTCTGACTGAGGTTTACAGTTTGTTCCAGGAGGGCGTTGAGGCTGGCGTGCTCTCCCCTGACCTGGTTCAATATCAAACAACCAGCCAGGTGTGGGCAGCCTTTCGGGATGGGCAGACCAATTTGGTTGTGACCTGGCTTTCGGATTTTCTCAATTCAGGGCCAGCGGATGCGACAGTAGTACCCTTGTTTGCTATGGCAGAGGGCAGCGTTTCAATTGGAACCGGGTGGTCGTGGACGGTGGCGACTCCATCTACAAACCGGCAGGAATTGGCTGTGGACTTGGCAGAATTTTTGGCAGCGCCTGAATTTATCTCGGAATGGACTGCAGCCGCTGGCTATCTCCCTGCGAGGCCTTCATCCCTTGAGGGCTGGCAGAGCCAGAGCCTGCGTTCGACGGTAGGGCAGGTGGCGCTGATGACCCGTCTGCGTCCATCCAACGATATCATCGGCAGCCTCGGCCCGATTTTGCGTGAGAGTACGCGCCAGGTTTTACAGGGGATGGTTGACCCGGCTCAGGCAGCACAAGTGGCTGTAGAAAGCTTGGAGGCACAGTAATGCCTGAGAAAAAGCATGGTTTGCGACTAGTTAAGCAGCGTTTTGGTCCGCATTGGATCCTTTACCTGCTGTTGGTCTTGGTGCTGATGCTCTCGATTATGGCATTCACCAGCCCAATTTCGCAGAACAACCAGTCAGCCACACCTTCGCCCACAGCCATTGCTCTGGATGGCGAAGTTGCACCGACCGCCGCCGCACTGACCGCTACGGCTGAGGCTGAGACTTTGCCTCCCACGCCGGAAGAAATCGGGTACACAGATGGGATCATCTTTTGGAGCACGATCTTGATCCTGATCTTGCTGATTGGCACCTTGCGAGAAGCGCTGCGGCGTAAGCGGATGATGAAGGATAAATAATTGATTTAATGGAGCACGAGATGACTGATCGTTTGCAGAATTTTGAAGATTACAGGCATAAGATGAATGACCGCATTGCGGAAATTGAGCATCTGGGCATTAAACGCTTTTTTAACCTGGACACGAAGGCTTATGATGACGGTGCGTTGAGTTCGGCTACAAAAGAATTATTAGGTTTGGTGGCATCGATGGTGCTGCGCTGCAACGATTGCATTGATTATCATATTATTCAATGCGTGAATGCCGGCTGGAGCGATGAAGAATTGTATGATGCTTTCAATGTTGCCCTGGTTGTGGGCGGCAGTATTGTTATTCCGCACTTGCGGCACGCCGTTGAGACCCTCGATCTTTACCGGCAAAGAAGTCTATCAAAATAATCCCTTACGCGCGAAAGGATAAAGAGGCTGTCCCAAAAGTAAGGGGCAGCCTCTCTTCACAAAGAATGAAAATTA
>JAENZI010000003.1:19422-274025 GCA_016841365.1 Anaerolineaceae bacterium | reverse complement strand
GTGTAATTTTGATCGTTAAACATGAAAGGGACTGCCTTTTTAGACAGCCCCTTTTCGTTTTAGTAATATGTGTAGAACTTGCTTAGTTATGGGATGCGTTATGCCCCAAAACTTTTCGACTAAGGTTGCATCGCACCAAACAACACAAGCCAGGCTAAGATTGATTTTGCTACCAGGCTGAGAACGATATAGGTTCGTTCGCCGTAAAGATAGTCTTTCCACTTGCCAACACCTTTGTATTGCAAAATCATGTTGATGGGGAAGGTATTGAAAGCGACAAAATAGGTGCCTACAATGGCCCAAACGAACCACGGAACCTGGTCAAAATTGCCGGTGCCGAACATGTAGAGCAAGATGGCAATCCAGGGTGCGATGCCAGCGATCGAGCCCCACACGAAGGGACCCCATTTTACCTTTCCTTCTTTTTTACTGCCAGCATTGAGCTGTTCCATCACTAACCCGAACAGGTTCATAGAAGCGTTGACAATGAAAATGAGGACCAGGGAGGCAATGTCATATATACCAAACAGGGTTGAAATTAAGACGATCATTATCGATGAGCTGAAGGCATACTCGAACCAGCGGAACTTGTTGATGCCCTTTTGCAGATCAGCATTATAGATATCGTTGGTCTTTTTCGGGATGGAGATGATGGCGTGGGCAAGCGCCGAGATCAACAAGAATGAGGCCACTAAAATCCCGAAGGGAAGCTTAAACAATTCGGCGGAAGCCAGCTCCAGTGAACGTGTTTGCTCGTTGAACGAAAGGTAGTTTTGCGTGATGGTGGGTGTGAACTCAGCAATGGTTTGAATAACAGTCGTTGCCAGGAACAGCATGGCAATCCCTTGAACCAGGTGAAGCGCCCCCATAAACATATTAAATTTTCGTAATTTTTTAAGTATTTGTTCTTTCATTTTATCTTCTCCTTAAATGATCTTGATTATTTTTTGAGTAAACATATAAATTCATCTTATATCATTATATTGATTTTTCATTAAAAGTTTTTGTTTGTATAATGTTGGGTTTTGATTTCTACTTTTCCATTTAGACATTGAGCTTTGTTTTTGTGCCACGTCTTAGGTCGCTTTAGGGGAAGTGAGATTGTTAATCACCGCTCGCAATTAAATTATAAACATTCCAAGTGTGATTTGTCTGGTCTTTTTGTTTCGGTCAAAGTTGGGGTTATTAGGAGGTGGCCGCAATGGACGGCTCGGATCGATATTTGTTTGAAGACCTCCGGCAGATTTAATTTTTTTAATCCCTTAATTCTTTGATCTACTGAGCCATCCTTCAATGATCGCACCATACAAAATCCCAGCCACAAAACTGATGTGATCTTGAAATCCAGTAGCGCTGTAGAAAGCTAAGGAGATCAAGAGCCCCAGAAATGCTCCACGAAGCAGTGCCTTGGCTCTACTTGTTTCATTCCAGGGCGCGCCTATAGCCAACCCGATAATCACACGGTTGTACCATAGTGAGAAAACAAAAACTGGCGAAGCGGTCGAACCAGAGCGAACATAAGCACCCACAACGCAGATAATACCCAATAATGCGCCGCCAATGAGCGCTTCTTTCATTCTTCTAGTCATCACTACTCCTGTTGTATCTTTGCCGACTAATTACATTTTAAGTTCACTATACTTTTTATTAAATTATTAATTGGAATTCCTATTATCACGGTGATCGTTGGAGATTGATTCTCAGTTAATCTGGAAGATTACTGGCTTTATCGAGAGCAACCACCTCTTCAGGTTTCAGCCGCCATCCCATCGCCCCAAGGTTTTCAGCAGCTTGTTTCGCGTTTTTTGCTCCAGGGATAGGGACTGTTCCTTTGCAAATTGTCCAGTTCAGGGCAACTTGTGCAGGTGTTTTCCCGTGCCCAGTCCCAATTTCCTGTAATAGTCTGATTAAAGGTTGATACTGCTGCAATTTTTCCTGTGGATATATCCGTTTTCGTGGACCTGGCGGTGGATTATCTGGCCCATATTTACCGGTTGCCATCCCTTTTGCAAGGGGACTGTAGGCAATGATTGTGATGTCATTTTCAATGCAGTAATCGAGCAAACCGTTTTTCTCAATGCTCCGATCAAACAGGCTGTATTCAACTTGATTTGAGGCAAGGGGTACCCCTTCAGCCTCAAGCGTTTCCTTTACCATCTTGGTTTTCTCTGTGTCGAAATTGGAAACACCAACAGCCCGGGTGAGGCCTGCCTTTACGACATCAGCGAGTGTAGTAACATACTTCGGCTTGTGCCACCATAAGAGGGGTGTATGTATTTGATAGAGGTCAACCTGATCAAGTTTTAGTCGTTTCAAGCTTTTTTCGAGGCTGCGATACATTGCTTGTTTGCACACGCGCCAAGGATATGGCATAAATTTTGTTGCCACCAGCACTTCTTTAGATGCTGAGGGTAAAAATTTTCCTAAAAATTCTTCTGATTTGCCCAAACCGTATACTTCAGCAGTATCGAACCAGTTTGCGCCATGTTCCAAACTGACATCAAATGCTTCTTGGATATCTGTGTCATTATAGCTACCGCCGCCATACCCCCAAACAAGCCTGTCGCCCCACGCCCAGGTGCCCACACCCACGGTTGAAATTTTAATGTCAGTTTTTCCGAGAGACACAATATCTTGGAAATTATTCACTTATCTGTTTTCCTTTCAAATAATTCAATGAATGGTTAGATTTTTTATTCATCGTCCGTCGCCGAAAACCCCGGTTCATAAGTATTCAACAAGTATGATGATAGTTCACTCGGTTAAAAATTGGTATGCTGTGAATTGCCTGATAGCTAATAATTATGTAGACAAGAATGTAGTTTTTATAAATAGAGCAAATCAATTAGTAAACATAACGGACGAGAATTGAACAAAGAAATCTATAATAGAAATCGAAAGATTTTTAATAAGTTGGTTGAAGTATAAGGTTACCACAATAACAATTATGTCGAACTTGTTGGTGCAACAATCTTCTTGTTAAATCTTGAACCTTAACAAAAGTGGTGATTTAGAGGTGTCGTAAATAGACCACAACATTTGAGTAGGAGAGTGAAATGACTCATCAAGATAATTATAATCTTTCTCATTGCAATAAGTAAGATTTGAAACGAAATGGTCATGAAGCTATTCCCAAATTAATCAGGGTATTCTCAACAATGTGATGCAAGTAGAGCAGTGAACTAGTTGGGAAAAGACTTGGTGCTCGCCAAAAGGTAAGATTAATCCTGCGTCCAGCTGTTGTAGGCAACCTACCCGCCCATTCGGCGTTTTTTTGTTTTAACTTCCAAAGGAGGTATATGATTCTAATAATCAAGAGTCCTAGTATGTGTTCGTATTTTGATGGCAAGGCTTATCACCCATCAGGGATATGGATGTGAATATCAAAGGAGAAAAGTGTCAACGTATTTTGCCTTGCCCAAGGTGCCACGGGATGTGTTTGTCTGGAAAGTGTATACATCTATCCGGGTTCCAGCAGCAGATTAATAATCGCTCTCTGACTCTCTCTAACTCTTAGAAGATTAGCGTTACTGGTTTTCAGTTTCAGTTCACGTGATCGAGGTTTTTTTATCTATCACTGGAAGATGAAAAATGCCACAAATCTCACTCTTTGTTCAACTGCGATGAACAAATGAACCAAACGCCTCCTGCAAAAATGAGGCGGAAGTTCATTACCGCATGAAATTTATTTGCTTAGCTTACCGCCTCAACCGCTGCTTTTCTGGCTGCCTTATTTCGTCGTCCACGCTCGTGAGCGGAAAGCAATTGTTTGCGGATACGATAAGCGAGAGGTGTAACTTCTAAAAGCTCATCCTTGCCCAGATACTCGATGGCTTCTTCAAGGCTCATTTGTCTGGGGGGCGTTAACCGTGCTTCGTTATCTGTATTGGCTGCTCGCATATTGGTGAGTTCTTTTTTCTTGCAGACATTTATATCCAAGTCCCCGGGACGTTGGTGTTTCCCAACCACCATACCGGCATAGACTGGGGTGCCTGGCTCGCAGAACAAAATCCCCCGTTCTTCAGCGTTCTTTAAGCCAAAGGTGGTTGTTAATCCGGCCTCGTAGGCTACCAGGGATCCCGATGAGCGCTCGCCGATTTCTCCTGAGTGCGGTAAATAGCCATGAAAGAGCGTATGGATGACACCTTCGCCGCGCGTGGCAGACAGAAAATGAGAGCGAAAGCCCAGCAAACCGCGGGTTGGCACCAAGAATTCTAAACGTACGTTGCCTGCAGAGGTGTTAACCATATTCTTCATAACACCATGCCGTGTCCCTAACATTTCAACGACCACACCAACCGTATCCGGACTGGTCTCGATATATACATCCTCGAAAGGCTCCAGTGTTTTGCCCTCATCATCCTGCTTCAGGATCACATCTGGTCTCGACACCTGGAATTCATACCCTTCTCGCCGTAAGGTTTCAATAAGAATAGCCAGATGCAGTTCACCCCTGCCAGAGACTCGGAAGGAGTCTTGGCTATCGCCTTCGACCACTTTTAGGGCTACGTTCGTCCGCAGTTCATCGAAGAGACGCTGGCGTAATTTTCGGGAGGTGCTCCATTTGCCCTCACGTCCCGAAAAGGGTGATGCGTTGACTCCAAAGGTCATATGCACAGTCGGCTCCTCCACCTGGATAGGAGGCAAAGGTTGAGGGTGCTCTGGATCGGTCAGCGTCTCACCAATGGCAATCCCCTCCAACCCAGCCAGGACGACGATATCCCCCGCTTGAGCGTAATCAACTGCAACCTGGACCAGTCCTTCATGAATGTTCAAATAGCGAACACTTTCAGGCAATATCTCACCATCAACGCGGATACGGGCTAATGGCATGTCGACTCGCATCTGACCGGCGTGGATTCGGCCAATAGCTGTCACGCCGCGGTATTGATCGTAACCCAGATTGGTAACCAACATTTTCAGAGGCGCATCGAGATCCACTTGTGGACAGGGGATTTCAGTTAAGATGGCATCAAAGAGAGGTTGCAGGTCGGGACCCAAATCTGGGCTTCGACCAGCTTGGGCGCTGACGGCATTGGTGTAAATCACTGGAAAATATGCCTGTTCCTCACTGGCACCTAATTCGATGAATAAATCAAAGGTTTGGTTGAGCACTTGCTCTGGATCAGCACCTTTGCGATCCACTTTATTGATGACGACGATGGCGCGGTGATTCATTTCGAGGGCTTTTTTGAGCACGAAACGTGTCTGCGGCATGGGACCTTCGGCTGCATCCACCAGGAGCAGCACGCCGTCAACCATATTCATGACCCGTTCTACTTCTCCACCAAAATCGGCATGCCCGGGAGTATCGACGATGTTGATTTTAACTTTTTGCTTCGCATTTTGATCCCAAATTTCGATAGCGGTGTTCTTGGCCAAAATTGTGATACCGCGTTCGCGTTCTAAGTCATTTGAGTCCATAACCCGTTCGGCTACGTGTTGATTTGCGCGGAAAACATGGGCTTGTTTTAGCAAGCCATCCACCAGCGTGGTTTTGCCATGGTCAACGTGAGCAATGATGGCGATATTTCTTAGATCAGTTCGTTCTGTAAGCATAAAACTACAAGTCCTGATTGATGAGGAGATAGGTTCGTTCCATAAAAAAACACCGGCCGATCAGGCCGATGTTGTCCTGCAGGGTAATAATTCTATCCGACTGAATCGATTTTGGATAGAGGCAAATTGCGATTTGTCAGGGGCTGTGAAGAATATCTGATTGAGCGGGAAACACGAACGTGCAACCAACTGACGTCGTTCCCTTGTGTTCCCTTCGAGTGTGATACGCGAGTGATTCGATGTTTCGGTCAATTGAATGAATAGCGCCCCCGGCGCGACTCGCCTGTCCTCCGCAGGGGGAAACGCCCAACCTACTGATTCGAAGATCCGCTCCAGTAATTCCAGTGCCTATATATGGGGGTAATGTGTCCATTGTGTACCATATATGGGGGTTAAAATGTGTATTTTGTTCATTACTTCCGTTATGTATTTTGTGGTAGCTGTAAGATAGCTGTAAAAAAGCGACTGTTTTTCCCTAAAATAACAATAAAAGAATTCTTCTACCCCTTTCTCCACTCGGTGGAGAAATCACTCCACGGGGGTAGAAACCACTACCATTCATTTTATTGATTGGGTTTTTAGGGTACCCCCTTATCTACACATCTACAGTTCTACACTACATATTATAGGTGAGTTAACCATATGTGGTCTCATAAATGGGGTATCACCTCACATATCAAAATGATGAAATAGTATTTATTAATATATATTAAGCAATATTATTGGAACCATCCAATAATATTGGAATTTACAACACGAAACTAAATTTTTCTCCAAATTGATCCGCGTTTTGTTCCTTTTCTGACCTCTTTCAAATTAAGGGAGCCTCGATTATCACTGATCGCACCACCAACAAATGCATGATAATGGGAATGTCTTACATCAAAGGGGTGTGCTTTAATCATTCGTTCATCTTCCGATACATCTTTCGTGGAAAATTCCTGACCAAGATCAGCGATTACTTCTTTTAAAACCCGAACTTTTATATCTGACCGACCCATCATAAACCTCCTTTAAAACCTTTTCATCAGTCTTATTATGGAAAGAATAATTTTTTCCCAGACTTCTTACAGCAAATTAAAAACATCGATGATTCAAATGATCTAAAATAAATCTTGAAAAAATTACCCATCCTTTCCAACACTCATTTTGATATCACAGAAGCAGCCAAGCTTCTAATTATTTCACATCTTCCGCTCCAGCACCTGCAACACTGTCTTTCCCCTCAACCAATCCGAACGCTTCTTCTTGCCCATATTTCTGTTGTAATCCCATTTATAATGGCTCCGGCTGCGGAGTTTTTCTATGGGTGTATTGGCAAAGGCGTTCCAGCCGCCGGTAAACCCAATTACGATATCGTCACCGTGCTCCTTGCACAGGGCAACCATCTCGTCAAATTTGGCTGTACCTGCCCAGTTAGTTCTACGCGGACTGATTGGTGCAGCATATCGGGCTTTCTGTGATCCATGGCTTTTCAGATTCATTGTAACAATCCTGAGAAACTCATCACCGGGAATCCAATTGCGACCTTCTTTTTTGCCTACACCCCCGCGAGCCACATCCCACTTGTAAAGCCTGTTTTCGAGGTAAGCCCGATTGCTGTTAAGCAGATCTGTTCTACCACCCATAAACCCCACCACAATAGCATTGCCCCTTTTCTCACACAAATCTATCATTGGCTTAAAGGTCAATTTATCTTGATAGTTTATTCCATCAAATTCCATTGAAGATGTTGCATATCGGTGATTGCGGGAGCGCTGTGACGATTCATCCAGCTTGCTTAGGTGTTTATGGATCACCTTCCAAGCATCCGGGTAAGGCGTTGATATCTGTTCCGCCAGATTACTGAAGGTAATCACTTTATCAATATCACTGGTCATTTTGCGTTTTGCACTGGCAGGGACGATGTACAGCACCCTGGCATCCCGGCAACGTGTGATCATTTTTCGGTGAGGGGCGATCCTGTGTTCGAGAATGTAGCTGTATTTACCTGATTCGTTTGATGCATCTCGTAAAATTTCCACATCATGGACGAGGAAGCTCCCACCCTGGTTGCGAACTTCTTCTTTTTTCTGGTGATAGATGGCGTTTTGGTTGGCATTTACGGATGTATCGGATGTCTTCAATTCCACAAACAACAGCATCTCCCGTGAGGGATTGAGCATTAACCAGTCTATATTGGTCGATTGGCGATTTCCACCTTTCTTTAGCGGAAATTCCGGACAAATCATTACGATCACCCCCGACAGATCGGGGTCGTCTCGTAGAGTTTCTGTCAGTACTTGCGCCAGAAACATGCTCAGGATTGGCCCCACTGCGCGTTCGATTTGTGCTTTGGGTATCATGGTAGCTTCCATAATATGTTTCATCAGAATCTCAATAAAGTCGGTTTGCATCATTTTTCCCTTTCATGATGGGCCATTTTTTATTTACACAACGATGGGTTGAGGCACGACAATATATTTAAGAACTGCACGATTCTGAAAGTACCCTTATTGAGATTATAACATACGGAATATTGCTAAATGGGTTACCTCCGCTAAATCGTGATCATTTTATCGGCGCGCATCTGGGCTTTGATGATCTCAACCGTGCTCCCATTGCTACCTTGTCCATCATAACAAAGAAGTTCAGGCAGTAAGTTGCTAGTAGATTGGTTTTATTTATCTAGTTATCTCATGTACCAATCGCATTGGAAGCATAAGATGGTGTCAAATTCTATCATTTTTTTATTTCCATCTTAAGCAAAACACAAGATACTTTTTAGGTATCACCTTATCTACACATCTACGGTTCTACACTGCATATTATTGGCGAAGACCTATGTATGGCAGGGGGATTTGATATTCTCATCAGTCAATATGCCTTGCTGGAGGCTATGTATCCAGCAGAAAGGATAAAACCAATGTTAAAACCAATTGTAAATTATGTTGGAACAATCAATGTTATTCAATACCGAAAAGACCTTATCCTGATCACCGATCCTTTAGAGGTTAACTGGATCCTGAACTATCTTGGGTATCCATCAGCCTATGACGATGATACTTTTGAGTTCTCTGGTTTGTTTGTGACCATAAGGAATGGTGATTATGAAGAGGTGTTCGCCTTTGAGGGATGTGTTCCCTATTTATATAAGGACCTTTGGCAGATTAAATTGCAATAATCACCTTATTTTTTAGATCGAGTGAGCCATCCTTCTATTATCGCCCCATACAAAATCCCAGCCACAAAACTTATATGATCTTGAAAACCTGTAGAGCTGTAGAATGCAAAGGACACCAAAAGCCCCAGAAATGCGCCACGAAGTAACGCCTTGCTTCTACTCGTTTCATTCCATGGTGCGCCTATAGCCAGCCCGATAATTACACGATTGTACCATAGTGAGAAAACAAAAGCAGGTGAGGCATTTGAACCGGAGCGAATATACGCGCCCACCACACAGATAATTCCCAATAAAGCTCCGCCAATGAGCGCTTCTTTCATTCTTTTACTCATCCCTACTCCTTCTAAAGTTGGTGTAACAATCTATTTGTAAAATCTTGAACCTTAACAAAAGTGGTGATTCAGAGGTGTCGTAAATAGACCACAACATCTGAAAAGGAGAGCTAAATGACTCATCAAGAAAATTATAATCTTTCTTAATGCAATAAGTAAGATTTGACACGAAATGGTCTGGAAGCCATTCCCGAATTAGTCAGGGTTATTCTCATCAATGTGATGCAAGTAAAACAGTCTAACTATTTGCAGGTAACGGCATACTAACGAACCCAAGATCGTAAAGGCCATACCAATGGATGCAAACCTAAAACGGTCAGAACCATGTCTGAAGATTTTATCTTTGCCATTCCACAAAAGCGTGAAGGAGGCTTCTACTCTTCAGCACTTGAAAAGGGCATGAGAAGCGAACGAGCCCTTCTGATTGCCTTTGCCGAAATGAATGTACAGAGCTTGTTGACAAGAAGCGTCAAGGCTATCACGAAAGGACTGTGTGGGTTTGGATATTACCCATGTGAATCAGTAGAGGTGGACAACAGCTTGATGAAATTTTGCAGGAATGGCGTGAACGACCACTCGGAGAAATGCAATACCTGTTTGCTGATGTCCATTACAAAAAGGTCAGTAAGGATTGATTTTTACGCGGAGAGGTTGTTTTAGTAGCTAGAGAGATCTCTCCAAAGGGCGAATGACAGGTTTTTGGATATTCTGTATCCCGCAGTGACCATGAAAGCCGCTGGATGTCATTTATTTAAGGCTTGCGGGGTAGAGGTATGCACAATGTGAAAATGGTGACTATTAATGCACATGTGGGTTTTGGTGAGGATCGAAGAGCTGTCCCATGAAGTGTGGCATGGCAGCGGTGTCAAATCCATCTTAGTCGATAAGGACCATAAATACCTTGGAAAGGAGCAAAATAGAAATCCGCAGAAGAACAAGCGTCGTTGGTATGTTTCTAAATGAAGCTTCTTATTTGATATTGGTCTTCAGTTGATTGATGGAGATCGTCGAGGTAAGGAAAACAGGCATACGTTTTTAACCTGGTAACTAAATCGATTGTTAAGGATCGTTGGTTGATGCTGGCTTGAACTTTCAGGATATGCTACACCAACTTCCGACGTCGGAATGTTTCCCAGAAAAGATAAACAAAAAATTTTCAAATAATTTGTGTAATACCTCCGATTATTTCCAGAATCAATAAAACAAAAATTATGTGTGATATAATGTTTTCTCAGCACGGTGTTAGATTTATAACAACCATTCACCTATTAAGAATTTGATATGTCACAACATACAGAAGAAATGTCAATTTGGCAACACTTAGATGAGTTGCGTAAACGGTTATTGTTTTCTGTCATTGCGTTAGTCGCGGGTGTTGTAATCAGTTCTTTTTTTACGAACTTCTTACTTAAAATGGTTGCGGAACCTATTGGGGGATTAGAGAATTTACTTTCTATACAAGTTGCTGAAAATTTAAGCGTTTATTTTCGTGTTACATTATTAAGTGGTTTCATTATCTCATTGCCGTTTATTATTGTTCAATTGTATTTATTTATCTCCCCTGGATTGATGAATAAAGAACGACGTTGGTTAGTTGCAATTGTACCGGTTGGAACACTCTTATTTCTTGCGGGAGCCACCTTTGCATATTTAGTTATGCTTCCAACAGCTATTCCATTTCTTGTAGAATTTCCCGGACCAAATGTTTTACCAAAATGGAAGGATTATGTTAATTTTGTAACAAGCATCTTGTTTTGGATTGGATTAAGCTTTGAAGCACCTTTATTGATGTTTGTATTAGCAAGACTGGGGATAATCAATACAAAGATGCTTGTTACACATTGGCAATATGCTTTAGTTATTATTGCAGTGATTGCTGCGGTAGTAACGCCCACACCTGATCCAATTAATATGGCAATTTTAATGACCCCTTTAATGGGGTTATATATTTTGGGAATATTTTTCACAGCAATAGCTCAAAAACAACGAAAGAAAAAGGAGTAATTTATGTTTAAAACAATGGGATGGCCAGAAATTTTGCTTTTGTTAGTTATTGTTTTGTTAGTTTTTGGGGTTGGTAGGATAAGTAAGATTGCAGGAGAATTAGGAGCAGGAATAAAAGCATTTAAGGAGGGTATTTCCGGTGAAAAAAAGGAAAATATCGAAGATAACAATCAAAATGCTGAAGACGATTAACAAACCCAACCAAACTTCACATGAAGATTTTTAATTTAGGCGCTTTAGAAGTTTTATTTATCGTTATCCTAGCCTTAATTGTTCTTGGTCCGGAAAGAACAATTAAGGTTGCGGGTGATGTGGCGGGTTGGGTAAAAGATTTTGTAAAATCCCCGTTCTGGAAAGAACTTGTTTCTGCATCAAAGGAAATCAGAGATTTACCCAAAAAAGTCATGGATGATGAAGATTTCGCAGGCACAATCAATGAGTTGGATGGAAAAGCTTCAATAATTGGCACTTCATTAAATGATGTTCGAAGATCAATAAATAAACGTTTGAATGAGGAGAGTAAACAGGATCTGACTGAGGACCAAATTGCAGAAAACCTGTCGACTAAGGATGATCAAAATTCTTAAGACACTTTGATAATCGTTTATTTTCCCACTTAATGCGATTGGATTAGCTTATTCTCTCTCTAATCTATTTATTGTAATAATTCTCATCTGATTTTTTAAGTAAAAAATTCCTGAATACAGGTCAAAAATGGCTTGATCTATGTAGCCCCCTTGATCCTCAGCGAAATATTATTGTTCCCTTACCTGCAAAAACTAAAATTATCAGTCTATATCATTATCTATTCCAAAATATTAACTTTTAAGGCGGTCTCATGTTTTTTAATATGTAGAGAAACTCAATATGTGATCCACATTGATTTTTGGATAAATTTTCAATTTACCCCTCTTTATAAAAAAATTCGTTGAAATTTCTATTAAGCAACCCCAAAAATTGCTTTGATCTTTTGTTTTAATATTTCATAAATGGGAGCTCGCTTTTTGTGAGATAAAGTGTTTTCAAATCAAGAATTCAATTTCAAAATTATATTGACAAGATTTAAACTTCATGCTATATTTTATCTAACGAAAAGTAATTTCACTGAGTGAGAAAACCAATGTCAAATTTTTCTCCAATCAGAATTTGAATTAATCCCCGTGCTGTAATGCGCGGGGATTTTTTTATTTTCACAATTAAAGAATTAGATTTTTATCAGTATTTATTTAGTGGTGTGGATGTACAACATATGAACTAATAAGCATTAAATCATTGGATTTTATCTGATCTCAGGAGAGTTTCAATGGCTAACCTACTTGCATTGTTAATGAGCCCAAGAAAAAGTGGATTTACAAGTGGTTTATTACAGAGGGCAATTGAGGCAGCCGAAGCTGTTCCTGGTGTATCTATTGATTTAGTCAGAGCTTATGATTATGAGTTTGGACCATGTACAGCATGTTCTTCATGCATTAGACATCCAGAAAATTATTGTATTTTAAATGATGATATGGGGAAAAAGGGGGAAGGTGAGTTATTTAAGAAAGTATTATCTGCAAATGCTATGATTATTGCGCAGCCGGTCTACTGTTGGGGTTCTACTGCAAAAACCCATTTGTTTATTGAAAGATTGTACCCATTTTTATCCCATAACACACTCCATGGGATGCCATTCGCATCAATATCTTGTGCAGGGAATCAAGGGATGATGCATATTGCAGAAATTGAATTGGCAAAATGGGCTTTTACAAACAAATTGTTGTATCTTGAGGGTATTCCTGTTCATACTGTATATTACGATGAGGCTCTCAACCGAGCACAGTTTATGGGCAAAAAGCTTGGCGAGGCAGCATTAAAGGATGAAAAAGAGGGACGCCATCATCTGAGTGATGAGGAATCATGGTTCTATTATATGGATAAACCGTGGAATGCCTTTGACCCCTACTTATACAACCTTACACGAGGTACTTATCGATGGGAAGATTCATTGATTGAATATGCATTGTCGCAAGGAACAGTTAAAAATAATGAAGCCGTAAAAATGCTTGAAGAAGCGAGAGAAGCGCTTATTGAAACAATTAATGCAAAAAAGTTACATGATTTTCGGAAAGCTCAAAAAATGCTTCTAAAAGCCAGTGCTTTATGGACGCATGCAACTTTTTTAGAAAATTCAGAAAAATTGGGATTAAAAAGAAATATGCCAAAGGATTATCGACCTTTGCAATGAGAGTTTGCTTATGTGTATTTTTACTGATAGTTGTTGTTTAATTAGTAAACTGTTTATAGGAGGCAGTAATCTTGGAGACATCATCAAAAAATAAACGAAAAAAATTTTCTCCTTCAATAAACCAGATAAAAGTATTTATATTAGAACATGGGATTTATGTATTTTTGGTTCTATTAATATTGTTGTCATCAATTCTCTCTCCTTCATTTTTTAAAACAGACAACATTCTAAATATGCTCAGATCTGCTGCGGTCTTGGGTATCGTGAGTATAGGACAGACATATGTGATTATTGGGGGAGGCGCAGACCTTTCGGTGGGAGCGACGATGGGTACTGCAGCGATTTTGATATCTGAAATAACAAAAGGTGAAAATAATAATGTCGCGATCGGGATTATTGCATGCCTCTTAGTCGGGGTTTTTATTGGGCTAATAAATGGTTTATTAATTACAAAGCGAAATATGCCCCCTCTGGTTGTTAGCTTGGGCATGTCAATATTAGTAGAAGGGGCACGTCTTGCATATACTCAGGGAATTATTAGTGGCAGGCCAGCACCTTTTATTCGAGAGTTGGCGAAGATTCACGGCCTTTTCCCCGTACCATTAATCATTATGGTTGTTCTTTTTGCTATAGCAAGCATTATTCTAAATCATTCGCCATATGGACGAAAATTATTTGCTGTAGGGGGGAATCCTGAAGCGGCAAAATATTCAGGGATTAAAGTTGATAGAACTGTGATTATTTCTTATATGATCTCAGGTTTTTTTGCCGCTTTAGCAGGCTTGGTTCTTAGCGGATATATAGGTTATGGTGATCGATACCTGGGCACAGGATTTAATCTGGATTCTGTTGCTGCTACAATAGTAGGCGGAACGAGTTTTGAGGGGGGGATGGGAGGCATTGGGGGAACCATAGTGGGTGTTGCGATTATGACGATACTCTTTAATATCACATTGATGTTAGGTCTCCCAATTAATGTTCAGCTGATTGTTAAAGGTTTAATCATAATAGCGGCTGTTCTCATGTACTCAATAATGCAAACATCTGCTTTGGGATCGAAGAGTAACGGCGCAAATTTACTTATCTCAAGAATCAAATCAAAGGTAAAGGTTAGAAAGGAGGCAAAATAAGTTTGAATATTTATAAAGTGTAGACCATGGTTTTCGATAATTAAACAATCTAAAAAGATAAAGGAGAGAATCAAATGGAAGACAAAAAAATTGATAATCTAGTTAATGATTATCGGAAGAATCGTATTTCACGACGAGATTTTGTCAAAGCTGCTGTTGCATTAGTAGGCGTCACTGCTGCAGAATCTTTACTGATCAGTTGTCAGGCTAATCCACCCACACCTACAGAATTGGCAGCTGAGGAATCGGTTTCGACTGAAGGGTTTGTGGCAGTCCCAGTTTCCAGTCCAGTGGATGCAATGCAAATAAACTGGATAGATTGTACTAAGTATAAGAAAGATCCACCATGGACAATTGCCTATCCCGCTCAAGGCGCAACAAATTCATGGGCTTTGATGAATAACTGGCATGTGGAGTATGCGGTTTGGGAAAAATATAAAGGTCTCTTCAGTGAGTATTACTATGCTGATTCTGGAGGAAACGCAGCAAAACAAATCAGCGATGTGGAAAGCATCTTGGTTAAGGAGCCAGATATTATGATAGGGGGGGCCTTGGGTGCTGCAGGAAAGGCGATTTGGGACAGGGCATATGACATGGGTATCCCATCGGTTATTGGCCAGCTCCCTTATGAGTCCGATAAATGGACTAGCTTTGTTAATCCTGACAATTATATTATTGGCGCAAAATTTGCGGATTGGGTAGCGAAGAAGCTTCAGGGGCAAGGCAAAATAGTGATGACCAGCGGTATTGCTGGAACAGACACTGCCGAGTTACGCTTAGAAGCTGCAAGAGATGTTTTTTCAAACTATCCAGGAATCGAAATTTTAGCGCATGATTATATGGATTGGTCCATAAGTGAAGCAAAGAAGGGTTTTGAAGCCTGGATTGCATCCTTCCCAGAAATCGATGCTGTTTGGTCTGATAGTGCTTTTATGGCTTGGGGAGCAGTTGAGGCGTTTGTGGAGGCGAATAGAGAAATTCCACCGATGACTTCTGAACCTCTGAATGGTTTCTTGAAATTGGCAAAGCAGCATGATGTTGATTTCTTCTGTAAAGGCTATCCCTCCTCATATATTCTTGATACTGTTGGGATGTGTGTCTCGATTCTTATGGGCGAAGTCGTTCCAAGGTATGTTGATGTGCCTGGTATGGAATTTGACAAGTCGCAGTTGGATGATTTTTTGAAACCTGACATGCCAGATGATCTTTGGGTCGATTATCGTTTTCCTGCCGAGTATATTGACAAAATGTTTGCGGCATAAGTCTGAAAAATCTTTAGTAAAAATCTGCACGAGTGCGAAAAAACTAACACTCGTGCAGATTCCAATCAAAATATTAAATGATGAGTTAAGGCTTCGGTGAAAATGTCGGATTATTTAATCGAGTTAATTGATATTACAAAAACATTTCCAGGTGTGCGGGCACTGGATAATGTGTCCATGAAAGTCATCTCGGGTGAGGTTCATGCATTGGTGGGTGAAAATGGTGCAGGCAAATCGACTTTGATAAAGATTTTGGCTGGCGTTTTTCGACCAGACGGGAATAAGAGTGTAATTAAAATCGCAGGTGAAGAAGTCGAACTAAACAATCCCATTATTGCACAGGAATGTGGAGTCAGTGTAATTTATCAAGAGTTTAACCTTCTTCCATATCTATCAGTTACTGAAAATATTTTTCTTGGTCGCTTACCTACAAAAAAATCTGGAATTATTGATTGGAAAAAAGCAAATTCAAATGCAAGTGAAATATTATTGTCCTTAAATCTTGATATCGATCCTCGGACATTCTTAAAAGATCTAAGTGTGGCACAAAAACAAATTGTTGAAATTGGCAAAGCTTTATCATTGAACGCAAGAATCATCATAATGGATGAGCCCAGTGCTGTATTAGCCGGAGAGGAATTAAATTATCTTTTTGAAGTAATTCGATCGCTAAAAGAACGTGGAATAACAGTAGTATACATCTCACATCGTTTGGATGAGATTTTTGAAATTGCTGATCGGGCTACAGTTTTGAAGGACGGAAAATTAGTTGGCACATTAAAGATTCAGGATGCAGAAAAATCTGAACTAATTGAAATGATGATAGGCCGAACTTTAGATGAGACATTCCCAAAATCATCAAATGGAACTGGCAAAAAAATCTTAGAAGTAAAGAATATTAGCACTAAAAATTTAATTAATAATGTATCATTTATTCTTCATAAGGGAGAGGTTTTAGGTATTGCAGGCCTTGTGGGGAGTGGGAAAACGGAATTAGCACGTGCCCTTTTTGGAGTAGACTCCCTGACTAACGGCCAAATAATCATTGATGAAAAAACAGTTAAAAATATTGACCCCAAAAAGGCCGTTGAGTTAGGTATTGGTTTGGTTCCCGAAGACCGAAAATCGCAGGGGTTGGTCTTAAAGCTATCAATCAAGAAAAATATAACTTTGCCTGTGTTAAAATTTTTCACTAAGATTGGGCTAATCAAAAAGAATCTTGAAATTAAATACGTAAAAGACCATATGCAAGCTTTAGAGATCAAAGCGCCAGGAATTAATACAGTAGTTCAGCAATTAAGTGGTGGTAACCAACAGAAAGTAGTTGTGGCAAAGTGGTTAGGGACTAACCCAAATGTATTTATTTTAGATGAACCAACGCGGGGTATCGATGTTGGAACCAAGAAAGAAATGTACAACATAATTCGTGATCTAGCAGAAGATGGAGCTGGTGTAATAATGATGTCTTCTGAGCTTTTAGAAATTCTAGGTATGAGCGATAGAATCTTGGTTATGCATCAGGGCGAAATAGCAGGAGAATTGAAGTCAGATGAAGCAAGTGAAGAACGAATCCTTCGGTTAGCCATAGGAGAATAACTTGAGATATTTATCGAACCGCGATAGAAAGGAAGGAATTAATGTCAACAGCTTCACCTAAGGCAAATGATCTAAAACAACAAATTACCAGGGTATTCAAAGATAACCTGTTGATATTTACTATTTATGGTGTGATCTTGATTATGGTGATATTTGCCTCTTTAAGTTCACCTTTTTTTCTTTCTACTTATAACTTGATAACATTGCTAAAACAAGCAACAGTCTTAGGAATTTTGGCTGTTGGTCAGTCAATATTAATTATTTCAGGGGCTATTGATTTGTCAATGGGATCAACAGTTACACTCATCAGTTTGGTTGTTGCCGGAATAATGGACAGTAGAGAACCGTTGGTAATCCCTATGGTTTTGTTTGGATTATTTATTGGAACGGGGATTGGTTTTATCCATGGTTTATTAACTACAAAGTTAAAACTTGAGCCCTTTATTGTTACATTAGCGACTTTTTCAATCATCCAAGGTATTGCTTATGCATACACGACTGTTCCTAAGGGAGGTATCACACCAGAATTAAGTGAGTTATTGTACTATGGTCAATTAGGGCCAATCCCATTACCCGTCATTTATTTCTTTTTGATTTTTATATTGGTTTATGTTCTTTTAAAATTCACAAAAATCGGTCGAAATATTTATGCAATTGGCGGAGATGCGGAGGTTGCCAGAAGATCTGGAATCAAGGTTGAGAAAATAAAAATCATTCGTTATACATTCGTTGGTCTATTGGTGTCAATTGCGGCATTAATTGCCACAGGACGTATGGGCATAGGCGATCCACTAGCTGGTCAGGGAATGGAGTTTGACGCAATAACAGCATCAGTAATTGGTGGTATCAGTTTCATGGGGGGAAGGGGTAGCTTAATTGGCACACTTGGCGGTGTATTTTTGCTCGGTTTAATCAACAATATTATGGTTATGTCAAATGTGAATATGTATTATCAGTTACTGATCAAAGGCATAATTGTTATTCTTGCCGTAGCAATTTATAAGCAAAAAAAATAGAATAAATGACTTCTGTCAGACATCTTAAGAAATGGAGGTAATTGTGGCCAAGGATACGGGAGATTGGTTAGGCGAAAATAGGAGTTTAACAGATGACGAAATTTCACAGTTTTTGTCAGGACCAATTGTGGCAAGGATAGCTACAACAAGAAAAAGTGGTGCTCCTTATGTTGCTCCAGTTTGGCAATACTTTGATGGGGAAAATATGTGGATTATTCCAAGGGAGCGCTCGATTTTTGTGAAGCACATTCAGAGGGATCCGCGAGTAGCAGTTTCTTGTGCGCTTGATTCAACTCCATGGACACGGGTTCTATTTCTTGGCAGGGCAGAGATAGTTGAGGGCCCGAAACCTCCAAGTGGTAAGATGGCGGAAATTGGAAGGAAAATGAGTGCCAAATACATGGGAGAACATGGGTCTGACTATTCTGATTTAACTCAGGAAAGACCCCGATATTTAGTAAAGATAATTCCAGAAAAAACAATATCCTGGACCGGGTCAGAGTGGGCTGAGAAGTATCGAAATTAGCGAGGGATGCAATGAATAATTTTGATACAACAATCGATAAGTATATTGAAAAGAATATCGAACGTTATATAGATGAAGTCGTTCGATTATGTTCCCAACCAAGCGTTTCTTCTACCGGGGAAGGTGTTGTTGATTGTGCAAACCTTGTTGGAGAATTATTAAGTGAACATGGGATTGAAAACACAATATTTAAAACAGACGGCAATCCAATAATTGTTGGACGAGTCCAGGGCGCTGGGGATAAGACACTTTTGTTTTACAATCACTATGATGTCCAACCACCAGAGCCATTAGATTTGTGGTTATCTCCACCTTTTGAACCAAGAGTTACTGATGACGCTATATATGCTCGGGGAGCTAAGGATGATAAAGGGGAGTTTGTTTCTCGTCTCGCAGCTTATGATGCAATAATGGATACCTATGAAGAACTTCCTTGTAATCTTGTGTTTTTATTAGAAGGTGAGGAGGAGAGTGGAAGTCCAAATATTGCAAAATTCGTGCGGGAGCACGAGGATCTGCTTAAGGCAAATGGTGCTATTTGGGAAGAAGGAAAATTGGAATATGGTGACCAACCTTCACTTCTTCTAGGTGTACGTGGTGTATTGTACATTGAACTCTTGGTTAACAAAATGAAAATAGATGCTCATTCAGGCTATGCCCATATTCTTCCAAACGCAGCATGGCATCTCAACCGAGCACTTGCATTATTAAAAGATAACGAGGACAATATTCTCATTCCGGGGTTTTATGATAACGTCAGGCAGCCAACTAATGAGGAACTAAATGCATTCGATGCTTGGCCAGACCTTGAAACTGATTTAAGAACCCAATTTGGAATAGATAAATTTATCAATGGAGTGAGTGGAAATCAGCTAAGATATGCTGTTTTTAATCCGACATGTAATATTGCGGGATTCGGATCAGGTTATCAAGGACCAGGCACAAAAACAATTATTCCCGCAAAAGCAAAAGCAAAAGTTGATTTTCGCTTAGTGCCTGATCAGGATCCGGAAGATATTCTCAGGAAATTACGAAAATTCCTGGATGTTAATGGTTTTGAAGATGTAGAAATTAATGTATTGGGGAAAATGTGGCCATTTACCACGCCTATGGATGATCCCTTGGTAAGATTGACAGCCGAGGCCGGATTTGAGGTTTATGGAAAGCAAACATTAATTGGTCCGCTTTCAGGTGGAAGTAGTCCTGCGTATGCTGTTGGAGGGTTTATGGATATTCCTGTGGTGAATCCTGGTATTGGATATTGGGATAATCGCTCACATGCCCCAAATGAGCATATTCGCATAAAGGACTTTATCAATGGAACAAAACAAATTGCTCGCATTATATCAAGATTTTAAATCCAGGATTGGATAGATTTTCAACAGGTTAGAAATAAATCTTGATTGAAAAAATGAAAAATTTTAACAAAAAATTTTAGTTAGGGAGTATTTATTCACTATAATGGCTAACAGTAAAGACTACAATATTCGAGTAATTGAGAGAACACTTAGTGTTCTAAATTTGTTATCGAAGAAAATGCCATTAAATTTAACCCAAATCAGCAACGAACTAAACATGAATAACAGCACAGTTTTTAGGATTTTAAAGACATTGGAATCCTACAGTTTTGTGACACTCGATGATAAAACGAAAGAATACCGTTTGGGATTGAGGTGTCTTGAATTAGCAGGTGATTATTATGATCGAGATGATTTACGGCGAATTGCTATCGATGAATTAAAGCAGTTAAGAGATGCAACAGGGGAATCTGTCCATCTTGGCATACTGGATAATATGGAAGTGCTTTATATTGAAAAGCTACAAGGATTGCATGCAATCGGGTTAATGGCTTCTGCATTAGGTCGAAGATCTCCCACCTACTGCACTGGATTAGGAAAAGTCTTAATAGCATACGAAGATCATGAGAAAGTCTATTCCTATTTTAATCAGCACAAAATGGAAAGGTATACATCATCAACAATACAAACGGTTGACGATCTGATAAGCCAATTGGAGATTATTAAAAAAGATGGTTACGCTTTGGATTTGGAAGAGCATGAACCTGAGGTTTATTGTGTGGGAGCGCCAATTATTGATGGGGATGGAAAAGTCATAGCTGCCTTAAGTGTTTCAGGCCCCAGAAGCAGAATGGCTGAAATTCAGGATGACCGAAAATTAATTGACATTACCATCAATGCAGCCCAGAAGATATCAAAAAAATTACAAGATCAAATCTCTGTTGATTTGTTTGAAAAACACTCTCGATATTGAAAAGGACACCAATGAGATTCTACGTATTGCCTGTTGGGAATTGTGAAGATGATAAAGGTAAAGTCTTTACTCCAGGAAAAGATGAAGGGGTAAGAGTTGTTGCTCCGAATTGGGCAGGTCTTATTCAGACCCAAGGATTAAACATTCTTTTAGATACAGGAATGCATCCAATTCATATTGAAAATCCAGATGCAACTTTTAAAGGTACACAATATGAAGAATTGATTATTCCGATGATGAACAAGGAAGACTCGATTTTGTATCAATTAGAATTGTTGAAGATAAAGCCTGAAGATATCGATTTTGTCATAAATACTCATTTACATTTTGATCATTGTGGATGCAATTCATTCTTTCCCAATGCGACCTTCCTTGTGCAAAGAGAACATTATCGATATGCTTTAGATCATCCCGAATCATTTCCTCCTAAGTACTTTTTAATACCAGGGTTAAACTATCACTTGCTTGATGGAGAAACAACCTTTCTTCCGGGAATTGATTTTATTTGTTGCCCTGGCCATGTTCCTGGAATGATGTGTGTAATTCTAAGATTTAATAACGGTAGGACAATAGTTATAGCAAGTGATGCGATTTCATTGAAGGAAAGCCTGATCGACGATTTATGGGAAGGGTTTTGGAATCCTGTTTTAGCTAAAAATAGTGCCAAGCGGCTTGATGCTTTTGCTTCAGCAAACGATGCTGAGCTATTTTTCGGGCATGACCCTGATTGGTGGAAAACAATTAAGGTATCACCAGAGTATTATGAATAGTTGTTGTGGACATGAGATTATTTAAAAGGAGTGAAATAATGAGGAAAGATGAGAAAGCTAAATTAATTCGAGAAACAGGTATTATTGCAATAATGCGTGCAAGCTCCTCGCAGGCGTTAATTCATGCCACAGAAGCAATAAGAAAGGGTGGCGTTCGGGCCATTGAAGTAACAATGACAACACCTGGGGCCTTAGATGTCATTAAAGAGGCTAAAGAAAAATATCGTTCAGAGATATTGTTTGGGGCAGGATCAGTCTTTGATTCTGAAACCGCTCGGATGGCGATTCTGGCGGGAGCGGACTTTATTGTTGCTCCCTCACTCGATAAAGAAATGATATTCCTTTGCAATAGATACGGGATTCCAGTAGTTCCCGGATGCTTCACTCCTTCAGAAATGATTAATGCATGGGAATCCGGTGCGACATTTATAAAATTGTTTCCTGCAAGTATTCTCAGTCAGAAGATGATCAAAGCAGTGTTGGCACCTTTTCCTCAATTGGAAATTATCCCGGTAGGAGGAATAAATCTTGAAAATGCACTGGTATACATAAAGAATGGAGCAATCGCATTAGGTGTAGGTTCTTCTTTGGTCAATGATCAATTATTGGAAAATGGTGATTATCAAGAGATTACCCGTCGGGCAGAAAAGTTTATTGCATTAGTTCAAGAGGGACGGCAATGATGAAAGAAAAAAAATTGATGATCCCTGGACCAATTCAACCTGACACTAAGGTTCTTCAAGCGATTGGGTCTCCTGTTCGTGCTCATTACGGTAAAGAATGGACAGAGTATTATAATGAAACACTTGATTACCTTAAAAAGGTATTTATAACCAAAGGAGATGTTCACATAATTGTTGGTTCTGGATCGTCTGCCATTGATGCATGTTTGGGTTCTGCGTTTGGAACTGGGGATAAAGTTGTCATTCCAATTAATGGATTTTTTGGCGAGAGATTGAAAGCTATCTCAGAAAGTTATGGCATTGAGGTTCTTCCTGTAATCAGTCCATATGGTGAAGAAATTCAGATTGAAGAAATAAAAAAGGTGTTAAAGAGTCAATCCGACATTAAAGGTATTGCTGTAGTCCATTTAGAAACCTCAACTACTATTGTTAACCCCATTGAGAAACTAGGACAACTTGCGAGAGAAGAAAATCTAACTTTTTTTGTTGATGCTGTATCTTCATTGGGTGGCCTGAATTTTCGGATGGATGATTGGGGAATTGATTTATGTGCTACTGCTTCACAAAAATGCCTTGGATCACCTCCGGGATTAGCACCAGTCGCTATTAGTGAATTTGGGTGGGAATCAATAGAAAAAAATAAACACAGCAAACATGGATGGTATTTAAATTTACGAACATGGAAGCAATATGCAGAGGATTGGGCAGATTGGCATCCTTTTCCAATTACTATGGCAACAAACAATGTAACAGCCCTCCACACCAGTTTAGAAGACCTGCTGGAGGAGGGTATAGAAAATAGATTATCTCGATACCGCAATTTAGCACTCAGGCTACGAAGAGGCTTACGGAAAATTGGAATGCCTCCTCTCACTCCTGATGAGATTATGGCTCCTGTATTAACTGCTGCTTATGGACCTGGTGGCATTCCAACGAGTGAAATAGTTGATTTCCTTGGTGAAAAGCATGGAATAAAAATCGCAGGAGGTTTGGGAAAATTAAAGAATAAAGTTTTTAGAATCGGTCATATGTCGCCAAGTGTTTCAGAGGATGATATTGATGAAGTCTTATATGCACTTGACGATTTTAATAAAAGTCTTTCTGGCCGGTAAAAAAAGATTTGACGAGATAAGATAATTAATCGATTAATTACCTTGTAAAGAGGAGGAAAAATGAATTCAGAATCCTTGCGGGTTGTTACTTTGGGTGAAATTATGCTTCGTTTGAATTCGCCAGGCTATGAGCGTCTGCTACAATCAGAAAATCTCCGGGCCACTTTTGGCGGAGCCGAGGCAAATGTCGCCGAATCCTTAGGAAATTTTGGTATCGATGCGGCATTTGTTACTGTTCTTCCAGACAATAAATTAACAGATGCTTGTATTTCATTTCTAAGAAGCAGGAATGTGGATACCTCTTTAATTTTGCGAGGAGGTCAAAGGATTGGCGTTTATTATGTTGAAACCGGCGCGAATCAGCGGCCTTCATTAGTGATTTATGACAGATCACATTCTTCTATTTCAGAGGCAAAACCAGAGGATTTTGATTGGGATAAAATTTTTGCCGGAACAAATTGGTTTCATATTACTGGCATCACTCCCGCTATCAGTCAAAGCGCTGCTGACCTATCATTAGTGGCGGTTAAGAAAGCAAAAGAGAAAGGGCTTACCGTTTCCTGTGACTATAATTATCGTGGGAAATTATGGAAATACGGGAAAAAAGCTGAAGAGGTGATGAGCGAAATTGTCAAATTTGTGGATGTGGGTATCGCTAATGAAGAGGATTGTCAGCTTGCTCTCGGTGTAACACTTCCGGAAAAAGATTTAGAAAGTGATGTCACATCAGGGAAATTGGATCCTGAAAAATATCAGGCATTATGTGAAAAAGTTTTGGAAAAATTTCCAAATTTAGCAATCCAGGCAATTACCTTGAGGAGAAGTTATAGCGCCAGTCATAATGGGTGGTCAGCTTGTCTACATGATCGAGAAAATTTTTATATGGGTCCTAATTACGAGATTACCCATCTGGTTGATCGAGTGGGCGGAGGAGATGCATTTTCGGGCGGCTTGATTTATGGTTTGATTTCTGGCATGGAACATGAAGTTGCTTTGAAGTTTGCTATTGCAGCGTCGTGTTTAAAACATTCGATTCCAGGAGATGCAAACCGTGTGAGTGTAGAAGAGGTAAACCGTCTTTTAGGTGGCGATGCGTCTGGTAGGGTTCGAAGATAATAAACAAGCGCTACAATCTGAAAGAAATCAATTCTTGCTCTTAAGGCAATTTGAATTAAAGCCCTTTGCTGGTCTTACTACTTCATCATATTCTGATTAAATTAATCCGACGTCGGATTGCTCAACAACGTTATTAACAAAGTTGATATCAATAAATCCAATTTTTGTGAGCTAAAGGATAACTATTCAATAAATCTCGCCTCGAGCGCCAATCTCGCAAAAAGGTATCTATGCAAAACAAAAAATCATTGTGATGACGTTCGCGAAGATGCAACATTTCATGCACAACGATATAATCCAGGCATTCCGGCGATTTTTTAGATAGTTCCAGATTTATCCAGATCCGCCAATACTCAATGGTGCAGCTTCACCATTTAGTCTTCATTTTCTTCACTCCCCAATCAGAGACTTTCTCACCTGTGACGGGTTCCCATTTATTTATTAGATCAGCAATCGGTAAATTAATCCGATCTCGATACCATTTATTCAGCACCGGTTTCCGGTTGCTGGTGGTCGTGATAGATGTGACGTAAAGCTTCAACCACTGGTTATTCTTGATTTCTATCTCATGCCGTCACAGTATTTATGTTTTCTCATGGCAATTAATCTTCATGGTATGATTCCTTTTACATAGTCGAGATTAGGAGGAATTTCAACATGGCGAGGATTTTTGGGCAACCCGGTGACGAATGGGGAGATCAGCAGCTTTTTCAAGTTCTGGAAAAATTACCAAACGGTTTTCGTGTTTATGCTCAACCCCCCTTAATTTATAAAGACAAACGACGAGATCCTGATTATGTCATTGTTCACAAGACAGTAGGTGTTGTCGTTTTAGAAGTCAAAGATTGGGTTACGATAACAAGAGCGGGTCCTGATTATGCGATGGTGCAGCGTCGTGCAAGCGATACGCCAGAAAAAAAGACCAGTCCTGTGGAACAGGCAAGGATCGCTGTACTTTTATTAGCAGATATGCTTCAAGAAGATGAAGACCTTCATGATTGGGCAGGAAGATTGGATTTTCCATATCGATATGCTGGAGTTTTACCACATATTCCTGGCAGTGCGATAAAAAAATTGGAAAGAGTTTGGGGTGAGACCCATGTTTTTGGTAGAGATGACATGGCTCCTGAGATTCTTGAGGAAAAGCTTATAAAAATTAGTATTCCCTTTGTTTACAGAAAAGAAATGTCTCAAAAACAATTGCGTGCAGCTTGTGCGATTATCGATAGAGAATTGAAGGTTATGGATCTCGTCACTGACAAGTTCAGAGGTGTCTATGATGAAACCCAGGAAGAAATATTCAAAGAGCCTCTTAATTTTGAACAAAATGATCGAGATGCCGAGCAAAAGCACCAAACAAACTTGTTTACTTCTGTTGATTTGGCAGATCCCGAAAAAAGGTTGAAGCATTTAGAACGCGAGATGCCGCCTGATATTGCCGATTTAAAATCAAATACAAATATTCGTCTCCTCAGGGGTTTCGCCGGTACTGGGAAAACAGATGTCCTTATTCTAAGAGCGAATTATTTACATAAACTCTATCAAGATATCGATATTTTAGTCACCACCTTTAATAAACCCATCCTTGATAATCGATTGAGACCTGAACTGGCGCACCTGGATAGGGTCGATGTGATCAATTTTGATAAGCTCTGCGCTGAAATCCACATGATTAAAAGGGGTCAATTAACCAAAGCTCAAAATATGAGAGGAGTTCTTAACAGACTGGCTAAAGACATACCTGCTATCAATGAATGGGGCGTTGATTTTCTAGCTGACGAGATCACCTGGATGAAGGAGGTCGGTCGAGTCACACGTGACGAATATTGCAATAATGTCCGGGAAGGGAGAGGTGGCGTTAAAGGAAAAACGCTCTCTCAAAATATGAAATCAGAAGTTTTCGATATTTTTGTACTTTATCAAAAGGAGTTAAGTTACATCCCTGCCCATGATTGGGTTGATAGGCATAATTTGACCTTTGAATTTTTGCAATCTGGAACACAACCAAAGAAAAAGTATGATGTCATCCTGGTTGATGAAGCCCAGCATTTTGCACCTAATTGGATACCTATTTTGTATTATTTCTTGAAACCAAATGGGTCGATGTTCATTTGTGATGACCCGTCCCAAAGCGTCTATCGCTTTTTCAGCTGGAAACAGAAAGGTGTGGATGTCGTCGGCCGAACCCGTTGGTTGAGAATTCCATATCGCAATACCAGGCAAATCTTTAAAGCAGCTTTCTCCCTGATTGCCAATGACGATCTGGCACAACAATTATTGAGTGAGGACGAAACAGAAATACTAGAAGCGATTGATAGTTATGATCTTCGCGATGGGCCAAAACCAAAAGTTTGCCATTTTTCAGATGTTCCCGCCGAAGCAGATTACATCAAAAACAAGGTAAATTTACTTCTCGATGAAGGGGTTGTCCCACAGGAAATTGGGGTTCTTCATACTAAACACTTTGTTCTGGACAAATTTCGCCAAATATTGCCTCGGGGAGTGAACATTTACGAAGCTCGCCGGCAAACAGGGCTAGAATATTCAATAGTATTTATTCCACAAGTTCAAAAACTCTTTGATCGCGATACGGATTTGAGTTGGGATGAGGATCAGAGTCGTCAAAGGATGATGACCTATATGATGATGTCCCGGGCACGCTCAGATCTTTACCTTTGCTATCAACAAAAATGGCCAAAAATCCTGGATACCTTAAAAGATCATGTAACCTGGTGTGAGGAGTCTAAGTTATAGCGGGTGGAAATCTTATCATTCAAAAGTTCAATAGGTGGATAAAACATAGCTGAAACCATCTTATTTTCATAGTATCATTGGATTTCCTTCTTAGTTTTAAGCAATTTTGGGGACCAATATGACAAACAAAAAGCCGAAGTTTTCGAAGCGGTCCATTCAAAACAACAGAGCTTTTGTGTACACGACTTGCGAGTGTCTGACTAATGAGCAATATTGATTGAATTAAAGTCCTTTTCCCGCTGCTGTTGGTTCCAGCGAGAATTGTTAATGGCCTAAATTCAAACTCGGATTGATCTCTTATGCATTTGAATTTTCCTAATCTCCACTTTTTTATCATTAATCCCTGCCTTGTATTAGATAAAATCTTTAATGGAAATCTATCAAATCAACATTTTTCCCGCTCACTTCATTAATAAAGTCACTATTGA
The DNA here is from genome assembly GCA_016841365.1 of Anaerolineaceae bacterium. Lineage (GTDB taxonomy): Bacteria > Chloroflexota > Anaerolineae > Anaerolineales > Anaerolineaceae > Brevifilum. The sequence continues at coordinate 246,079 of JAENZI010000003.1, read as the reverse complement.
TTATTTTTCTCTTAATTTCAATTTTACATCACATATCTATTTTCTTCATTTTCAAAATTGAATGGTAGTTTGCCTTGCTCTACTGATGATTTCTTTTCTTGTTCATCTTTTTGTGGACCATTGATAGTAGATAAGTAAGCAACTCGATCCTCAAGAACCGCTTCCAATACTCCCTTATTTCCCAGCGATACAAACAACGCAGCTGCCCTCGCCTGGCAATTGATCGATTTTTGTGGATTAAATGCGATATCTGAAAATCCATTATATTTCAGTAACATTTTCGCATACACAGAATTTTGAGAAAGTGCCTTGATATATAACCAATCATAAAATGCAGTCTTTGGTTCTGTCGGGAAGGTCTCATCTAATAATTGGAACCCGATCACATCCCCCGATGTTCTTAGCCGCTCATCCTTCTTTGCCTCGATGCTGGTTCCCTCATAAATCTCCTGGTAGGGGCCGCCCAATTCAAATACCTTGCTGCCCTGGAAGGCGCATTCAACACTCAACGAATGACCATTTTCAAACGTCATCATCAGATTAAACGCACTCAGTTCTACCCCCATTGAAGAAGGTGATTTTGAGGAGATTTCTAAAACAGGTTCAATCCCCTTTTTATGCGCAGATCGGTGTAATGACCTTATTGATTTTTGTGCCTGTGCCTTTGAAAACCCCGGGAACCACTCAAATTCTAAAATTTCTTCTCTTACAAATGGGAATTCGAGGCTGTGGATGAATATTGGTCTTTTTGCCATACAGCCTCCTAAAATGGGATATCATCTTCATTAAAATTTGCTTTATTGTCGAAATTATTTTGGTTAACGCGCCAATGTTCATAATCGACACGCCATTTAAAATAATCTATTTCACAATCAAAAAGTGTTTTTGGGTACTTATCAAACAAAACTTGGTAGTAGATCATTTTCTCATTGTTGTAGAAATATATTTTTTGTATATCATCAACTGGTATTCTATCAAACACTAAGACTTCAGCTTGGGGGTCGGTTGGAAAACTCTTTGGTAAATGTAAATCTTCTCTCTTAACATCATTAATATCATCGAATAATCGTTTCAATGCTTCCACCCATTTTCTTGAATTGATATCAATATGTTGGCATTCGTTTGAGGCTGCATTTCTATGACAGAATGCACAGTTATATTTCCAAAGTATCTCCGGTTCTAAGCTGATTACAACCCAATCATCATAATTTCCTTGATGATAACTGTAAAACATCAGATAGTTGGGGAATCCAATACTTAGGCAAATGGCCTCTCTTTGCTTGTCTAATCTCTTGTTATCATTAATTTGTAACAATTCTGTTTTAGCTAATTCTTCGACCTCAGTTCGGCTCAATAATCCCCGTTTCATAATACTTTTCAAGTTTTGAATATGTGTGAAATGAAACAACGATGTTATCTTTCGTTCTTCAACGATTTTCTTTATGGCTTTTTCTTTGGGGTTTAGAGCTTGTTCAATTTTCTGAGTTTCTTTTACTCGGGGTTTATTTTGTTGTTTGATTGCAGCCTGTGAGGTTTTCTTTTGTCTTTGCTCAAGTTCTTTGTCGAAAGGATTTTGTTTTGTGTTGGGATATTGGTTCGTTATTCGGTCATTTGAAGATTGTGCGTTTTGTTGTTCTTCCTGCCTAATCCGGTTGTAATTCAATGAAAGATAGGCCTCTGCTTGCTCAATAATTTTGTCCTTTTTGCCCCATTGTTTCCATTGGTTATACAATCGAAATGCGATTTTCTTTTCATTTTCATCAATTTCAACCAGTGGCTCTCTTTCAGAGGCTTCTGATAACGTAATTGTTTCACACAGATGGAGGTCAAAGAATTTGTCATGCCCCATCCTGGTTGGCCGTGTACCTTGGACTAATACATGTTCATCACGATTTATGTAGACTCGAATATTCTCGATGTATCCGAAATCACCCATTGTTTTCCCTCTCATACTTTGTCATTGTCTATTTTGCTGGCTTCTCTAACTTGCTGTTCCGATGATCTTCAGTATGCCTTATCTGATTATGGTATCATATATTTGAGTTTATATAAAACGATTCAGGAGGGACCCCCATGCCAGAAAAACCTTGTGGACCTGATAATCCCCATCCCTTTTCAACCATTCGCACGGAACTGATCTGGGAGGGTAAATACGATGAATATGGCAACCGCCGCGAGGTGGATATCGCCGGAATCACCATGCCCCTTCAAAAAATCGAGACTGTCGATGAACCCGCGTCCCGCGCCATGGTTCAGGGCTCGCTCTTTGATACCCTTAAAGCCCATAACGCTGATTTTTGTTACACGCTCACCTAGAACCAGGCCAATTCCCGATCGTGATCACTTCACGGGATAATGAGGATGGTGGGATTGATGTGCCAAGGATCGAAGGATTAATCAGGAAGTATATTTTTCTTGAAGACTAAACGAATTCAGCGTTTTTAGGACTTCAATTTTTGTATTATGATTAAGATGCTAGTGTTGGCATTTTCCATAACACATTGCCATATGATGGTTTTGTTCTGGGGAAATACAACGACTACAAACATGTTATATGAAAATGGAACCACTTATGGAAAATCGTTTTTTCACGCAACCCATTCTTAACTCTCCTTACGAATATCCTTCAAGACATTGGGAACTCGACAAGTCAGGACAACCAACCCAACGAATTATTGAACGCCGAAGAGGGGCTGAGTTTATCACGCCTATCCCAAAACCCAGGAGACAAAAAAGCTCTGCCAGTCAGATGGAGTTGGTTTTAGATGAAGGTGAGGGGCTTTCGACCGCAGAGCAGCAATATGATCCCACAGGGAATATCAATTTAATCCGGCAATTCATCGATAATTGGCGCAGGATTCCTAACCCAAATGATTGGCATGTGACACCTGAAACAGCCAGGCTACTTCAACACTGGCGCAGTCATCCTTTCAGCAGCATGCGCCCTTTCTTCTGTCAGATCGAGGCTGTTGAAACACTGATCTGGTTGACAGAAGTTGCCCCCCAGGCTGGTAAACGGGAAAAAGATTTGTTGGAGCGCCTGAAGAACGCCAGTCATGAAGCTAATCCCGAGCTTGAACGGATTGCCTTAAAAATGGCGACGGGTTCGGGCAAAACAATGGTCATGGCAATGATTATCGCCTGGCAAACGATTAATGCTGTCAGAAGGCCAACCAGCTCCAGGTTTACTAAAGGATTTTTAGTGGTTACACCTGGCATCACGATTAAGGACCGTTTACGTGTCCTTCAGCCAAATGACCCTGATGCTTATTATCGGGACAGAGAATTGGTTCCCAACGATCTCCTCCCAGAACTAAATAAAGCAGAAATTGTGATCACCAATTATCACGCCTTCAAACTCAGAGAAAAGATGGACCTCTCCAGGGGGAGCCGTTCGTTACTTCAAGGGCGGGGAGATGAGCTCAACACACTTGAAACCGAAGGTCAGATGCTACAACGAGTCATACCGGAATTAATGGGCATGAAGAAGATCATGGTTCTCAATGATGAAGCGCATCATTGCTATCGAGAAAAACCCGATTCTGATGAAGAAGCCCAGCTTAAGGGAGATGATCGGGCAGAGGCTAATAAGAACAATGAAGCAGCTCGCTTATGGATATCCGGCCTTGAGATGGTAAAAAATAAGCTGGGGATTAGCCAGGTTGTTGACCTATCTGCAACGCCTTTCTTTTTAAAGGGCTCAGGCTATGCGGAAGGCACCATCTTCCCCTGGACCGTCAGTGATTTCTCACTGATGGATGCTATTGAATGTGGGATCGTCAAACTGCCCCGTGTGCCTGTTGCAGATAATATCCCGGGTGGAGACATGCCAAAATTCCGCAAATTGTGGGAGTTTATCCGAAACAAAATGCCTAAAAAGGGTAGAGGTAAGTCTGGTAATTTGGACCCTCTTAGTTTACCTGTCGAACTTCAAACGGCATTAGAAGCCCTTTATGGTCATTACAAAAAGACATTTGATTTATGGAAGGAAGCAGGGATCAGTACACCCCCTTGTTTCATTATTGTCTGTCAGAATACTTCAATCTCAAAATTGGTTTACGATTTCATATCAGGTTTTGAGCAGGAAAATGAAGATGGATCAACAACCTTAGCGAACGGTCGCCTGAAGTTGTTCCGGAATTTTGATGAACATGGCAATCCCCTAGCCAGGCCAAACACGCTGTTAATTGATAGTGAGCAGCTTGAATCTGGTGAGGCATTGGATAGAAACTTTCGCAAGATGGCAGAGGAAGAAATCGAAAGGTTCAGGAGAGATATTCGGCAAAGAACTGGTGATCAACAAGCAGCGGATAATATCACGGACCAGGACTTGCTGCGTGAAGTGATGAATACCGTTGGTAAACAAGGGCGTTTGGGAGAATCCATCCGTTGCGTGGTTTCTGTGGCGATGCTGACTGAAGGGTGGGATGCAAATACGGTCACGCACATTTTGGGCATCCGTGCGTTTGGCACTCAATTGTTGTGTGAACAAGTGGTTGGGCGAGCGTTGCGCCGACAGTCCTACGACCTCAATCCCGATTATGCGGATGAATATAACCCTGAAGGCCTGTTTGATGTGGAATATGCCGATATTTTAGGGATTCCCTTTGATTTCACAGCAAAACCTGTGATTTCTAAACCGCAACCGCCGCGAGAATCTGTGCATGTGCGTGCCATAAGGCCGGAGCGGGATGATATGGAGATTAGGTTCCCAAGGGTTGAAGGTTATCGAGTGGAACTGCCTGATGAACGTCTGGAAGCGGACTTTAATGAGGATTCAATTTTAGAATTGACCCCTGATATCGTCGGGCCTTCGATTACACTTGATGCCGGCATCATTGGCGAAAGTGTCAATCTGAATTTAGAACACCTGGCCGATCTCCGGCCGTCCACAATCCTGTTTAATGTCACCCATCAATTGCTCTATTCCCGTTATCGGGATAAAGATGGCAATCCAGAATTGCATCTTTTTGGTCAGTTAAAGCGGATCACTAAAGCGTGGTTGGATAATTATTTAGTGTGTCGTGGGGGGACATATCCCGGTCAGTTGATGTATCGGGAACTAGCAGAAATGGCATGTGATCGCATCCATGCTGGGATCAATCGTTTCTTTCGTGGCGAAAAACGCATACTGGCTGTTTTGGATCCCTATAACCCGCAAGGTTCCACAATGCATGTCAATTTCTATACTTCTAAAGCCCGACGATGGCAGACGGACGCACGCAAATGTCATATCAACTGGGCGGTGCTGGATAGTGGCTGGGAAGGTGAGTTTTGCCGAGTGGTTGAATCGCATCCCCAGGTGCATTCCTATGTTAAAAACCAGGGACTTGGGTTAGAAGTGCCTTACCGCTACGGATCGATTGCCAAAAAATACATCCCCGATTATATCGTCCGGGTTGATGATGGACAGGAAGATTTATTGAATCTGGTGGTAGAGATCAAAGGCTACCGCGGGGAAGACGCCAAAATCAAGAAACAAACCATGGAAACCTACTGGGTTGAAGGGGTCAATAACGCAGGTGCCTTTGGTCGGTGGGCTTTTGTTGAATTGAAAAATGTATGGGCGATGGAAGAACAATTTACCGCAAAAATCGATGAAGAATTTGGAAAATTAGTTGCTTCAGCTACGATGATTAAGAATGACGAGGTCGCATGATGGCTAACAAGAAATCTGTTGAAAACTTTACGCACGATGAAGCTTCGAGAAGGCACATTCCCACAGCAGAACTAGAACCCCTGGTACGTGATGAGGATAAATCACCTTTGCTGGTCGCTTATGAGCGGCGCAACCCGGATCTGGACCCGCAGTTGGTTTGGCGGGGTAAAGACTTGCAGGATTGGACCGATCTGGTCGTACCAGCGCCACCCCTCTATATCCAGGAGAAAATTCATCCTAAGGTTTTGATTGACGACCTTCAGCGAATGACGGAGGCGCAGGAGCAGGAAGGTGCTCCGCAGCAATTGGACTTGTTTGAGGATTTTAATGGCTTACCGGATGAGGCTGCCAAGACTGAGTTCTACCAGCACGATGCTAACTGGAGCAACCGCATGATTTTGGGCGATAGCCTTTTTGTGATGGCTTCATTGGCGGAACGAGAGGGACTGCGAAGACAGGTACAATGTATCTATATTGATCCACCCTATGGCATAAAGTTTAACTCAAATTTTCAATGGTCCACTACAAGTAGAAACGTAAAAGATGGTAATGTCGGGCATATCACTCGGGAGCCTGAACAAGTTAAAGCTTTCAGAGATACATGGAGAGATGGTATTCATTCATATTTAACTTACTTGCGGGATCGAATGATAGTAGGGCGGGATTTGCTTAAAGAATCAGGATGTATCATTGTTCAAATCGGAGATGAAAACGTTCATAGGATACGGGAGTTGATGAGTGAGATTTTTGGTCCAGATAATTATGTGGCAACTATTTCATTCACCAAAACAAGTGGTCAAACAAAAACTAATTTTGTACCTATATCATCTGATTATTTAATTATATATGCTAAAAACATTGAATTGATGAAATATAGGCAATTGTTTTCTCCAAAAGTACTTGGTGAAGAGGGGTCAAAAGAGCATCGCCATGTTGAATTGCTAGATGGCACCACCAGACAAACAAATATCACCAAAGAAGAGCTATTCGATCCAACAAAGTTGCCTAATGGTGCACGTGTCTATGCTACTGGGCCAATTGTTTCACAAGGTTATTCTGAAGCAGGCTCGGCTGATATAACGGTTGAATCGAAAGGGAAGAACTATACACTTTCATGTGGTTCAAGGCGTCATTGGTCTGTAGGTGTTGAAGGAACTAAACTTCTTTGGAAAATTGGAAGGTTAGTACATAGAAAAGGTTTGCGGATTTATAAACGATTTTTTGATGATTTTCCATATTCTCCATTGACTAGTATTTGGACTGATACCCGTGGTGAAACGAACATGAGTTATGTCGTTCAAACAGCTACGCGGGTCATAGAAAGATGTTTGTTAATGGTTACAGATCCTGGAGATTTAGTTCTAGATCCGACCTGTGGATCAGGAACAACAGCTTATGTTGCTGAACAATGGGGAAGAAGATGGATAACAATAGATACCTCTCGAGTTGCTTTAGCATTAGCTCGGATTAGGTTAATGGGTTCTCGTTATCCTTTTTATTTATTGGTAGATTCAGAAGAAGGTCAAACGAAGGAGGCTGAGATTTCTAGAACCCCACCATCAATCCTACCAACTTATGGGAAATTAGACCAAGGATTTGTTTATGAGAGGGCTCCTCATATTACTCTTGGCACGATAGCTAACAACTCAGAACTTGAATTGATTTGGGATAATTTTCAATCTAAATTAAATTCTGTATTAAATGAATTCAACTCGTATTTAGATGAAAATTTTAAACAATGGGAAATACCAAAAAAACCAAAACGTGAATGGCCAGAAAAAGCAAGAAGTTTACATAAGATGTGGAAAAGTATCATTATTGAGCGTCAAAAGGAAATAAACGCATCAATCCTTGCCAAATCTGAATTTGATTATCTTTATGATCGACCTTATGAGGATAACTCTATCGTTCGTGTTGCTGGACCATTTACGGTGGAATCACTCTCACCACATCGCTTGGTTGGTGTAGATGAAAATGATGAATTGATTGATGGCATCGCCGAAGGAAAGGTTGGATATGGGGAGGGTCAGAGTTTTACACAAATGGTCCTTGAAAACCTGAAATCTGCAGGCGTACAGCAAGCCCATAAAGAGGACAAGATCAATTTTGCTTCACTGATCCCCTGGCCAGGAGATCTTATTTGTGCGGAAGGCAAATATTACAAGGGTAAGGAGGAAACAGAGGTTCAAAAACGAGCAGCCATCTTCTTGGGGCCGGAGTTTGGTACCGTTGCTAGGCCGGACCTGGTGGCCGCCGCCCGTGAAGCAGCCGATGCGGGTTTTGATGTTTTGATCGCCTGCGCTTTCAATTTTGATGCGCAATCCACAGAGTTCGACAAACTTGGCAAAGTGCCCGTGCTCAAAGCCCGGATGAATGCCGATTTACACATGGCAGATGACCTTAAAAATACGGGCAAGGGCAATCTTTTCGTCATTTTTGGTGAACCAGATATTGAAATTCTAAAATTGGATGAGGATCAAGTTCAGGTCAAGATCAATGGTGTGGATGTTTTTGACCCCAGCACCGGGGAAGTCCGCAGCGACAACGCGGATGGGATTGCCTGTTGGTTCATTGACACCGATTACAACGAAGAGAGCTTCTTTGTGCGGCATGCCTACTTCCTGGGAGCAAATGACCCTTACGACTCCCTCAAAAGAACTTTGAAGTCAGAGATCAATGAGGAAGCCTGGGAGTCCTTGTATAGCGATACATCAAGACCATTTGATAAACCAAAATCAGGCCGAATTGCGGTTAAAGTGATCAACCATTTGGGTGATGAGGTGATGAAAGTCTTTAGGGTGTAAACATGCGTTTTTTGATTGCCGATACTTTTACCGATAGCCTAACAAAATTGACGAGTCAGGAACAAAAAGCAGCAAAGACTTCCGCGTTCGATTTGCAGCTCGACCCATCCAGGCCAGGTTTGGATTACCATAAATTAGATCGTGCGCAAGATCCAAATTTTGTTTCAATAAAAGTAAATCGAGATATCCGGATCATTGTGCATCGTACCAAATCCAACCTGATGTTGTGCTATGTCGGTCATCATGATGATGCCTATGATTGGGCAGGGCGTCGTAAACTTGAAACGCATCCCACAACAGGCGCAGCACAATTGGTAGAAGTACGTGAGACGGTTGAAGAGATTGTCATCCCAACTTACATCGCCGAAGAACGTCCAAAACCGCCCCTTCTTGAAAATGTCACGGATGAGGATTTGCTGTTGTACGGTGTGCCCACTGAATGGTTAGAAGATGTTAAAGTTGCAAATGAGGATAACATTCTGGAATTGGCTGAGCATTTACCAGCCGAAGCCGCAGAAGCCGTGTTGGAATTGGCTACTGGTGGAAAACCTCGGATAACACCTGTTGAAGAACCAGTGGAGGATCCATTCGAACATCCCGATGCTTTGCGTCGGTTCCGGGTTATGGATAATGTTGAGGAATTGGAGCAGGCATTAGCTTTCCCATGGGAAAAATGGACGATATTCCTTCATCCAACACAAAAGGAATTTGTCGAGGCAGATTATTCCGGTCCCGCCCGGGTGTCTGGTTCAGCAGGCACTGGCAAGACTGTGGTTGCATTGCACCGGGCTGTATTCCTGGCAAAATCACACCCTGAATCCCGTGTGCTTCTTTCCACTTTTTCTGAGACATTAGCACATGCATTGAAAGAAAAATTGCGAAGGTTAATCTACCATCAACCTCGGTTAGCTGACCAGATTGAAGTCTATGCGATGAACACGATTGGTGAGCGCCTTTATCGCATGAATTTTGGAGAGTTCCAAATTGCAACTAAAGAAGCTATTTTGGAATTGATTTTAATGGCTTCAAACCAGGTCGAAAATCATCATTTCAGCCAACGTTTTCTCATGACAGAATGGGAAGAAGTCATTGATGCATGGCAATTAAACGCTTGGGAAGAATATAAAAATGTATTGCGGCTGGGTCGTAAAACAAGATTGCCTGAAGAAAGGCGGAGAGTACTCTGGTCTATTTTTGAGATTGTTCGTAAAGAATTAAAGTCTAATGATTTGATTACACGAGCATCGATATTTCATCGATTAACAGAGCATTATCAAGGGGGTAATCCTTCCCCCTTTGATTTTATTGTTGTTGATGAATCTCAAGATATCAGTGTTGCCCAGCTAAAGTTGTTGGCAGCACTAGGCAAGAATAGAGCAAACAGCCTCTTCTTTGCTGGTGATCTGGGACAACGAATCTTCCAACAGCCATTTTCTTGGTTGGCATTGGGTGTCGATATTCGGGGGCGCAGCAAGATATTGAAAATTAACTATCGCACCTCACACCAGATTCGGATGCAAGCGGATAAACTTCTTGGCCCTGAGATCTCGGATGTGGATGGTGTGACAGAAGAGCGCACCGGAACGATCTCGATCTTTAATGGACCCGAGCCAATCATCCGCAAATGTAAAACTTTTGGCGAGGAAATTGATGCTGTGAGTTCTCATCTGGAACAATGGGTTGAGCATGGTTTGACGTTGAACGAAATTGGAGTATTCGTACGATCGGAGAATGAACTTAACCGCGCAAAAGCGGCGGTTGAATCTACTAAATTGCCGTATAGCATTCTTGATGAGAAAGTATCAACGACAGACGGGAATATCTCGATTTGCACAATGCATCTTGCTAAGGGCTTAGAGTTTAGGGCTGTGGCTGTGATGGCGTGCGATGATGAAATTATTCCTCTGCAGGAACGGATCGAGCGAGTTGTGGATGAATCTGATTTGCTGGATGTCTATAACACTGAAAGGCATTTGCTGTATGTGGCGTGTACCCGGGCGCGAGATCATCTATTGTTGACCAGTGTTGAACCCGCATCTGAGTTTTTGGATGATTTAATGATGTAAAATTTTAGATGCGTAGAAATGTAGAGGAGTGGTATTAGAATATTGGAGTGCTGGTTCCTAAGAACCAGAGGAATGTGTTTATTCTGAGTAAAAGCTGGAGGGAAAATGCCTGATACTGATCAATGGATGAATACCAAAGAATATGTTGTAACTTATAGCATTCTTGTCAATGCTGCCCGACATCATGGTTTTGCGACCTACCAGGAAATTGCGCAAGCGAACGCCTGGCCATTGGTCGGGAATTACATGAGTAAACTGATAGGTGGGGTGATTGGTCTCATATCGAAAAATGAGTTGGAACAAGGTCGACCCATGATGAGCGCAATTGTTGTGGGAGTCAGTGGCAAACCCGGAGAAGGCTTCTACAATTGGGCAAGAGAGCTAGGCGTGCTTGCAGAAGGCCAAGATGAGGATGCTTTTTGGCAAAATGAATGCGAAAAAGTATATGAGGAATGGAAGATCTCATATCCTTATCGGAAGATTAGCGAATAAAGGTTATATAGCTGAGTTTTAAATTTAGAGTAAAAAATCTGAAACGAAAATCCAATAATCGTTAGAATCTACTTGTTCTTTATTAAATGGACAGGAAGAGTTTTTGGCATGAAAGAAATCTACTTGATTTCCTGTGTAAAGAGTAAGCTTCCCCACTCTGCCAAAGCAAGAAATTTATATACGAGCACACTTTTCAAGTTAAGTCTCAAATATGCTCAACAACAAAAACCCGATGACATTTACATCTTGTCAGCTAAATATGGGTTGCTTCCGCTTGATATGGTTGTTGAACCTTATGAGTTGACATTAAATAACATGAGTACTCCTGATCGACGGCGCTGGGCAAAGAGGGTTGTGGCACAGCTCAAAGAAAGAACCGATATTGTGAACGATTTATTTGTAATTTTAGCGGGAGAAAAATACAGACAATTCTTGCTTCCCGAAATGAAGAATTACCAGGTCCCTTTTAAAGGATTGCCAATTGGAAAATTATTAAGCGAATTAAAAAGGAGGACGTCATCATAATGAATTTGTGTTTTGATCTGCATCAATTATTCAACCAATTACCTCGGTATCATTTTCCTTATGATTTGTACCAAGCTCCCAAGAATGGCATTTACGTGTTATTTGAGCGGGGAGAAAAAGCCCATGGATGCGACCGTATTGTTCGTGTTGGATCGCATCGGGGCGATGATCGATTAATTGGTAGGCTGGATGAGCATTACATCAATGAAAATAAAGATCGCAGTATATTTAGGAAAAATATTGGGAGGGCTTTGTTAGCTAAGAATGGGGATGAATTCCTGGATAAGTGGGACATGGATCGGACAACAAGGAGGGCAAAGGAGAACTACTGGAGTCAAGCGGATAGTGATAAACAAGCAATCGTAGAATCAAAAGTGACCGCTGTTATCCGTACAAATTTTAGTTTTTCACTAATACCAATGAATATGGGAGAAATCCGAAGGCTATATGAATCCCGGATAATCGCTACCATAGCGCAATGCTCAGAATGCAAACCATCCGATAATTGGCTGGGACGTTATTCTCCAGTGGAAAAGATCCGGAAAACTGGCTTGTGGAATGTGCAGCATGTGGGCGGTGAGACTTTAAATCAAAAAGAGTTTATGTTTCTTGAAGAGCTTTTGCTAAGATGAAAATCTGTAATTTATAGGGAAAAATTAACTGATCAACTCGCATAAAATGAAATGCCTAAAAATTTCTTTCTCCACATGGTGTGGAAATTAATTGTAAAATTTCAATTCGTTAGATATGAACGATACCCCCGTGAAAGCCTATTTTTTACTTTTCCCACTCTTACTTAAATTTTCATTTTTCCCGTAAATCGTTTACGTAAAGTGACGTAAACGGCACTTTACACCTGCGGAGAATAGTTTATTGTTATTTTTAGTTTGTAATTTCTCGATTGTTAATGGAGTATTATCTTATTACAAACAAAATTGATTTCTCCACCGGGTGGAGAAAATTATTACTACAAACTCAAGCTTCTAACTCCCTCCCACAGGCTTGTTAAAATTAATTTTTGTGTTAATTGTTAAACTATTCTGTTTTCTCTAGTTGCAATAGACTAAAGTTCAGTTTTCTAAAGAAAACCGCATTCTCCACCAGCGGGGCAATTTTTGTTGTGAATAATTGACATCAGAGCATCTCTATACCCCCGTGAAAGGTTATTAAATAACTCTAAGCATCATTGTTATTGTTTTTAAATAGCAATAGACCAATATGACGTTTTCATACGAAAACAGCCTTCTCCACCAGTGGAGTCCTAAAATCGTTTCGGGTCAAAATATCCCTGCATAAGATTCAGTAAGTGATATCTAGTGGTACTATAGCCCTAAGTGAACATGGGGGTCAATTTATTTTAACACCTGCGACCATGGCGCAGGCACCCTACCCGCCTTGATTGGCGGGTTTTTTGTTTTAACCACCAAAGGAGGCATATGATAATCAAGGTCAAGATTCTCAGTAAGTGTTCGTATTGTAATGGCCAGGCCTATCTCCCAGCCGGAGAGACCGTGGATACCAAGGGAGAACGCTACATGCGTTATTTTTCCTGCCCTAAATGTCATGGCACTGGCCTGAGTGGCAAGTGGATTAATCTAGCAGAGTTCAAGCAACTACTGGAACAGGTCGAATGTCCCCATGAGCATGTCGTGCGCAATGGTGGGCACCATTTCTCTGCTGGTGAGGTCTGGGATGATATTACGGAGATCTGCAGCGATTGCGGTGAGGTCCTGGATTAGGTTACAGCCACTATTTTATCCAATGAGCGCTCTTCCATTCATTTGGGAGGGCGCTCTTTTTTTGTTTACCAAAGGAGTTCGGTATGTCAGACACATCTACAAATTTTGAGACCTTGAGTGGATTCTCGGAAAGCATTTCCACTTGGTCTGTACGTTATCTCGATCCGAGTGGGTTTGAGTGCATTTTATCCATTCAGGCTGGGACGGGCGCAGAGGCTCTTAAAAAGGCTGAGGGTGCTTTATCACACCTGATTGAAGCCAAATGTATCCCTGTTCGTAAAGAAAGCCACAATGGCGGCAACAAATCGAACGGAAAAAGCTCAGAGCTTACTGTCCTTCTTAAGCCAGATGGTAATGGCAAGAACCCTATTTGCCCTCTCCACGGTGTGGAGATGCAAAAATGGTCAAAGAACGGGCGTACCTGGTACTCCCATCGCTGGAATGATGGCTGGTGCAACGGCGAAGAGCAATGAGCACGAAAAGCCTACTCAAACCCAGAACGATTAAGGTCCATAATATAGGAGACTATTACAGAAAGGAGGTCACCCCACAGATTAGACTTCAGGGTAATTGGTTGCTAGTTGCAGGTCTGCAGCCGGATACTAGGGTGCAGGTCACCAACCCCCAACCTGGGGTGCTCATACTTAAGTGCTTGGAATAACAGGCATAACTAACCCATGAGGACAGTCTTATTTCCAAAGGCTGTCCTCTAATTATTTAAAGAAAGAAGGTGCAAAAATGGAAAGTTTAGTTGTAGAAAATATTGGAAAATCCTCGCAGGAGACATACCTACCTGAATTACGGGCTTACTACCCTTACACAACAATTAAAGGTCGTCTTATCTCAACTCGTGTGGTTGGGGTTTCATTCGAGGGTCGTCAGGAAATTGTAGCCCGTCTCAAGATGGGTGACCGAATCTGGCTGGAGATGGAGCCGAATAATCCCTATGACCGTAATGCTGTCATGGTAACCCGTGAAAATGGTGAACAATTCGGTTATATCAACCGTCTTCTGGCAGCCGATATTGTCCATTACTTCCGGGCTTACGGTTATCCAGTAGAGGGCAGGGTTGCTTTATTGACCGGCAGCCGTTGGGATGGCTATAGCCTGGGCGTGGTCATTCTATTTATGTTGCCAATGCCAAAAAAGTTAAAAAACAATGGTCAGGTCCCAACATTTGATAATTGGTATGATGATTGGGACTTTTAGCAAGAGGAGAAATGATGAATAAAAATACCATTCAATTAAAGCAATGGAATAACGAAACCTGTATGCGACAGCCCACAGGCGAGGAAGTGTCCATTTACAAAGTTGCTAAATCAATGACGCCCGAGAACTTTGCCAAACTATTTGAGGATTATCTCAATCTTGGAGGCAAGCAGTTTCAGGAAGGGCGGTTGATTGGGCTGCATCTACGGCATACCCATAGAACCCTCCAGCGTCTTGCTGTCTGCTTTGCCTTGGGGATGATTGTTGGACTAAGTGAGCAGGATTATACCGATCCTCGCAATGCCCAAGCAATCGAAACGGCAAAGAAGTTGGCGCAAATGTTTAGAGATGGGGAATTGCCTTTGGGCTCTTACCTCTAAAAAGAATCGGAAACTATTCATGATGATGGAGCAGGTTTAGGCTTGCTCCATCTTTTCATTTAAGAAAGGAAATTGAAATGAACACCTTAAACAAATCAAAAACTTCAGCCAAAGATTTGAAAAACAAGATTGAGCAGCATCTCGAGGAATTAGCACAAGCGACTGATAAAGCCAGAACCAGCGAAGAAATGCTTCGCTATCTGGATTTCTGCGCTAAATTCTATCAATACAGCCCGTCAAATGTTTGGCTTATACTATTTGCCAATCCAAATGCAACTCATGTAGCTGGGTTCAATGCTTGGAAAATACTAGGTAGATATGTGAGGAGAAGTGAAACGGGAATACCTATTTTAGCGCCACATTTTTGGAATGAAGAAGATAGTGATGGGAATGATATTGAACGTATTGGCTTCCATGTGGCACATGTATTTGATGTAAGTCAAACTGATGGTGAACCATTACCAGAGCAACCAAATTGGAAGAGCCCAGAGAAAAATCTAGAGTTGCAAAAAAAGTTGATCAAATTTGCTGAAATCAATGGGATTACGGTTACAATAGAAGCATTTGATGGAGAAACTCAGGGAGTGAGTATGGGTGGACGTGTTGTTATATCTCCACAAGCAGGAACAAAGACATTAGTTCATGAGTTAGCCCATGAACTTCTCCACCAGGTGGAGTCTTGTCAATTGTCAAGAGCTGAAAAAGAAATGGAAGCGGAAGCTGTTGGGTATATAGTTTGCAAGTATTTTAAGATTGGTGAATTAGCAAGTGCAAATTATATGTCTTTATATGAGGTTTCCTCGAAGAAAATTTTGGAAGATTATAGTAGGATACTTCAGTGTGCTTCTCGGATTATCAGAAATGTATTGTTAGAAGAAGTAATGAGTTGATACTTAACTGTAATATTAATCCTTCGAAAATGTAAAGGAAGGTTTTGAAATGGATACAACAAATGATTATGATGAAAACAAAAAAGTCTATTTATACCAATTTCCAGATAATCTTGAATTTTGGAATTCAAATATAAGTAATGTTTCTATGCTTGACCATGTAAAGGTTGCTAGTTGTGTCTCAGCCGCCAAAAATGTTAAACGTGTTTGTTTAGTTTTGATTATCACTTCAAGTACAACCATACGAGATATTCTTGAAGATTGGTGGAAAATAGCAAGTATTCGGGATAATATTGCTTCTGCTTATGGTGATTATTCTAAATCAGAGTTGGTATTTCACAACACAGCTTACAGATTACATGAGGAATACCACATGAGTTACAAAGATATTGCAGATTTTCTTAACTTTGAAATATTATTTCTATTAACAGGGATTGATTTAATTCCAACGGATATACATCTAAATGGTGATGATAACTCTTCTGGATTTGAGGATTGCTTAATTTCGTTTGGTATTTCATCTGAAGAGGCTAGAGAATGGTCAAAATTCGCAGAGGAAAATATAAATAAAGAAAAATTCCCTTGGCTTCCTGAATCAGGTCCAATAACCAGATCAATGGTCAGAGAAAAAGTGAGACAATTTAAAGATAAAGTTGATAACCACGGATTATCAATTGATTGGATGCCTAGTAAACTAAAAGAGTTTTCTGATCTGGAATCAATAAATAAAAGGAAGGCTTTACTTAAGTTGTGGGAAAAATCTTATGGAATACAAGATTTTTTTGAAAATAGATTTGTTAAATGGAATAAACTAAGGACTGAAATCTATACAGATTGGTCTAGAAATTTAGTAACGGGTGCTCTGAATCCCATAGATGTGGGAAAAATTAAAACTTTTTTCCCATAAATATTAATATTATAGTAAGTCATAATAAACGTGTAACAATTGGATTACACGTTTTTTTTATTCCAAGGAGTAACAATGATTATTGAAGAAAAACTATTGACAGCAGATGAAGTTGCCGAAGTCTTGGGGATTAGCAGATCTAAGGCGTATAAAATGATGCGCCTTCAGGAGATCCCAACAATAACAATAGGCAAAAATGTTCGGGTCAGTAAAGATGATTTGGAAAGTTATATATCACAAAGTCGTATACATGAGAAAGGCTTAAATGATTAAGAAAGTATAGGATTCATTAAATGAAAAAACCCACTACGGCCAGGCAGTGGGTCAGTTTGAAAACACCCGATTGAAAGGAGTCTTCTATTTATAATATTAACACATTTCCCCCAAAAATCAATTAATTCTTATGGTTTGGTTTATCTCAAATGGTATTTTGTTTGAGTTAATTAGCTTCAAAGTATCTGATGAGTTCGAAAAAAATTTTGTTTAAGGAGGCACAATATGAGTGAAAGAAAATTGTTAAACGCGGGACAAGTTGCAGAAATATTAGGAATTAGTCGTTCCAAAGCCTATCGAATGCTTCGACTAAGTGAAATTCCTACAATAAAGATTGGCAAGAATGTTAGGGTCAGTAATGAAGATCTAAATCAGTATATATCAACTCATAAAATATATAAAGGAGACCAAAATGGCTAATGAAATAGAATTTACGACGATTGGTAAACCGCAAATTGTTCTTGAAAGATCTGATGGAACAAATTTACGAATTGATTTACCAGATTATGCACTATTCTTACGAGAAGCAAAACGCAATGGATGGAAACCTGAAGGATATGTCCTGGTTTTAAATTCTGAAGAAGGTCCTTTCAATTCGGATTTTGAGTCTGATTATTTATTCCCACATATAGGATGGATCTCAGATCAAGATGCAAAGAATATAGCCAAAGCATTAAGAAAAATGGTAACTAATGCAGATAGGTTTTCAAATCGAGAAGTGTTCCAAGTGGAATTCTATGATTTCGATGAGATACGTGATTGTAGCTTGGATGATTTCTTGGTTTCATGTTCTATTGCAAGTGAAGTGATATGTAGTATGGGGGGCTTTCTTTTGCTTCGGCCTCTAAATTTTGCTGAATATTTGACAAAGAAATATAGTTTGCTCATAGATTTCATCGGATTTTGTGAATTAGGTGAATTCAGTTTTATGCAAATAATAAATGAATGGTTCGGAGTAAATATTCCTCATAAAAATAGATAGGTTTTACGAGATCAAGTCTTCACGTTCAATGAAGACTTGATCTTAAAATTAGAGAAAGGCTTAATGATTATGAATTCTCAAGTTCCTGAGTTTAATGAATTACCCCTCAATCTGAGATTTCCAGATATTAAAGTGGAAGATGTCTGTCCTTTACTAAGTGATATTGTTGGATTATTTAGATTATGGAGTCCAGAGTCATATGAAGGATATTATCTACCTTGTGCACTTGCAACAGTATCGATTATATCAGCCAGGCGAGTTGAATATCTATTTGGTAGCCGTCAAGCTCCATCAATGTATATTCTTTTAGTGGATACTTCTGGTATGTCAGCAAAAACGACAGTGATGAAATTGGTTCGAGCTATTATCAAAGAGTCAGGTTTAGACTTTTTGTTACATTCCGATACTGTTACAGCTCAAAAGTTGTTTTCTTCAATGTGCATTCAGATCCCTCAAGACTTTGACAATAAAGATGCCGATGAGAAGAAGATGATAATCAATTCTATCCAAAAAAAGCAAGCATTCATTGGACAACGGGGTTGGATTTTTGATGAGTTTGGCAGTCTTATTCGGGAAATGATGCAAAAATCTCATTATAACGCTAGTTTTTGTGAACTTCTAAAAAAATTATACGATAACAGACCAGAGTTAAGTAATTCCACGATTGTTAGGGATGATGAGGTAATCCAATATCCTTACTTAGTCTTGTTGGGGGGAATGACCCCAAAGGACCTCTCACCCCATGCAATGAAGGGATCTAAAATATGGACAGATGGTTTTCTTTCCAGGATTGCTTTTATTTGTCCACCAGATGATTTTAGGAGAGATAAAGAATTTCCAGATGGTGAGATGAAAGTTCCGAAGGCTCTTGTTAAAAAAATCCGAGATTGGCATGAACGACTAGGTGTTCCGCAAATTCATTTATTACCAGAATTTAAGGTAATACCCGCCAAAGGTCAATTGTATAACATTACTGGTGATGTCAAATGTGCTTATTATGCATACAGAAGGGATATGAAAGATCAGATTCAAAACTCTAAAGAATTAGATCTTGCAGGTAACTACATCCGATATCCTGATATGGCCTTACGTATAGCTGTGTTAATAGCTAGTTTAAATAATGATAGTGAAGTGACATTAACCCATTGGGGTTTTGGCCAGAACATCGCTGAGGAATGGCGAGAAAATTTGCATCGTTTATACTACAAAACTTTGCCAAACAGCAATTCAGCTATGTGTTCTTTTAAGCCGGATCCTTTAGAGCGAATACATGACTTAATAAGAACAAGAGGTGGCTTGACAAGTCGGGAAATTCAGCAATTGACTCATTTCAAAGCAGCAACTGTTGATGTAATCCTTGAAGAGCTTATATTAGATGGAAAAATCAAAAAGATTCCTTCTGGAAAAACACATAGGTACGATGAAGACTTCGACAATCTTGATGTGTAGATGTAGAAGTGTAGATGAAGGTTATTATCTACGCATCTAAAATCTGATATGACAACCAATAATTATGTAAAGGAGAAATAAATGGGTAAGAGAGCTGCTGGTGAAGGTAGTGTTTATAAGAGGGGTAAGCGCTGGGTAGGGCAGGTGGGTTCTGGGAAAAATCGGGAAATAAAATATTTTGATACACAAAAAGAGGCAAATGATTGGCGCCATAAAAAGGTTGAACAAAGACGACAAGGGCTAAACATTTTGGGGGCTAGGGTGCCACTCTCGAAATTTCTGGATGATTGGCTGGTTGTAGCTAGAACCTCAGTTCGACCCAATACTGGTGATCAATATGCTCAAATAGTGCATCAACATATCAATCCTCATCTTGGAGAGATTTTGTTGCGAGATTTGAAGCCAAATCATGTTCAAAGCCTTTACACAAGGAAATTGGAAGAAGGAATAAGTCCTAGAACGACACGGATAATTCATTCGGTGCTTCATAGAGCCTTAAACCATGCCCTAAAGCTCGGACTGGTTGTCAGAAATGTCTCAGATGCAGCGACATTGCCAAAAGTGCCGCGTAAAGAGATGAAAACATTGGATGACTATCAAGTCCGTCAGTTACTCCAGGCTGCAGAAGGAACACGTATGCGTGTACTGTTACGGATTGCGGTTACAACCGGATTGCGCCAAGGTGAGATATTGGGTTTGAAATGGTCAGATCTTGATTGGCAAACTGGAAGAATGCAAATACAAAGACAGGTCCAGCGCAGAAAAGGTGAGGGACTGGTTTTTTGCGAGCCCAAATCTGCTTCTGGTAGAAGAGTGGTTAGTCTAGGTGAAAAAACCGTAGATATATTACGGGAGCACAGAGAAAAGCAATATAAAGAGCGGCTTCTTGCAGGAGATAAGTGGCAGGAAAATGATTTAATTTTTCCTACACCCATTGGAACACCGCAGGATTGCGCAAATGTATTGAAAGCTTATAAAAGGTGTTTAGAAATGGCAGGATTGCCAGACCTACGATTTCATGACCTTAGGCATAGTGCTGCAACGCTTATGCTTCAGCAAGAGATCAATCCAAAAGTTGTTCAGGAGCGTTTGGGACATTCTGACATCAGTCTTACCTTGAATACTTACTCTCATGTTTTACCTTCGATGCAAGAAGAGGCAGCACAGAAGATGGATGAACTGTTTACATTGACTGAAGTTAGTGATGAACTGAATAAGATAAAGAAATCAGAAAACAAATAAAGATATTTCTCCGTAGCTGTAACGTAGCTGTAAAAAAAGAGCCTTATCACATGTAAGGCTCTTTTTACCCCTGTATATGGGGGTGTATGGTGGGTTTACCGCCATATTTGGCGCCCCCGGGGCGACTCGAACGCCCAACCTACTGATTCGAAGTCAGGTACTCTGTCCATTGAGCTACGGGGGCGAGCAGGGATTATTATACCGCGAAAATTCCCGTAAAGTAAACCGGATTGGCGATTGGTTGAACCCATATTTCTTAGTGCCATTAATATTGTGTTTTGTGGAAATGGCACTCATGTCCCATAGTGTTTGTCGGATGGCTGCAACCCCGTTATAATCAATGAGAGTTTTTTTGTGAGGGATTGGCTCAGGTATCTTCTATTCAATGATGTCTTCGTTCGGGTAAAGGTTATTTTATGGTTCGCGAGTTTCTCGTTTATACACTCTCAAAGGAGCTATTCAATAAGGCTGCCCAGGGTGAGTCCACCACTGATGATAATATGAATATTGCAGCGATTTCTGATCAGGTTCAGTTGAGATTGATAGACCAATTGTTACCCGTTGATGAGACCGTTGGTTTAATTGCACAACCATCTAATGCTGCGGATGTCTTTTTCATGTGTGAGGATTACGTTCAATGCAACCTTTTTTCTAAGGAAGGTATCAAAACGGTTTGGGTAAATAAGAGTGGGGAGATACTTCCTGATGTTTCTCCAGCTCACGATGTTGAATTAAGGTCATCAAGTGAGTTGACCGATTTGCTCAAAATGCTCAATAAACCCACACTCGCGCAATGTATTGATTGGTGGGATGAATGGGACCTGCCAGAAAACATCCGGCAGCATGTACAGACGGTGAGCCGGGCGGCATATGTCTTAGCCGTCCTGATGCGAAATTTGGGTTACGCTGTTGATCCCATACTCACGCATCGGGGCGGACTGCTGCACGATCTGGATAAGATCAAAACGCTCAGGATTTCAGGCGCTCACGGGGAAATGGGGGCTGATTTTCTAAAGGATCAAGGTTATCCCCAGGTTGCCGAGATCGTCCGGGAACACAACCTTTCTTCAATTTTGCGTCCCGAATTTGACCGCCGCCCATGGGAGATTAAGCTAGTCTTCTTCTGTGATAAGCTGGTTGAGGGCGACCGCATTGTCCCGTTTGGTGAAAGAGTTGCTGCGTTAAATGGACGGTATCCGGCTTACCGATCGTTGATCGAGAAGACAGAAGGACCGGTATGGCAATTCAGCGAACAGCTTTGTTCGATCCTTTCACTGACCAACCATCAAGCGATTATTGATTTACTGAAACGTTATCAATAAAGCCAAGTATCGTGAGTATATAAAACATGCGATGAAGACATCGCATGTTCATTAACTTAAGTATTAACTTGTTTGTTTGCCGCTTATTTGATCAGGAGTCTAAGAATTGCTCCGCAAAATGGCAGGCGACGAGATGATCTGGGCGCAATTCTCGCAGTTCTGGTTCTTTTTCCGAGCAAACAGCCTGGGCATAAGGGCAGCGCGGATGGAAGCGGCAGCCCGAGGGTGGATGGATCGGGTTGGGGATTTCACCTTTGGGCATGGGTTCTTCGCGCCGTTCGTGCGGGTTGGGTACGGGCACGGCTGCCAGGAGTGCAATGGTGTAGGGGTGCAGCGGGTGGGCATAAACCTCACGTAAATCGCTGATCTCAACAATTTTGCCGAGATACAAAATCGCGATGCGGTCGCAAATATACTTGGCGGTTGCCAGGTCGTGCGTGATGAACAGGTAAGTCAGGTTATAGTCATTCTTCAGCTTTACCATCAGATCCAGCAGCAAGGCTCTTACGCTGACATCTGCCATGGCGATAGGTTCATCTGCCAGCACAAGGTCAGGCTTGGTTACGAGTGCCCTGGCGATCACAACCCTCTGTCGCTGCCCGCCGGAGATTTGATGGGGGAATTTGTTGTAGAAGAATTTTGCCGGGCTTAAACCCACCTCTTCCATCATTTCCAGAACAATATCGCGGTGCTGATCTTTGGTTTCAGGATAGTGGATCTCCAAACCCTGTTTGATCGCATCTCCCAAAGACATGCGGGGGTTAAGCGAAGCTAAAGGATCTTGAAAGATAACTTGCATCCGGCGGCGCATTTTACGCAGTTGTTCTTGTGAAAGTGTTGAAAGGTTGATGCCGTCGAAAATTACCTCACCATCGGTTTTTTCATCAAGCCCGATCGTCACCCGACCGATGGTCGTTTTGCCGCTGCCACTTTCGCCGGCTAACCCGAGCACCTCACCGCGTTTGATGTTGAAGGTTACACCATCAACCGCCCTGACGAACTCTCGTTCTTCTGCAAACAATTGATCTATGAAGCTGGTCTGAACGGGGAACCACTTCTTTAAGTTGGTCACCTGCACCAGGTAATCCTCGTTGTTCTGGTTTTCGCTTGGAATTGTCATGCTTGCACCTCGATGGTTGCTTGTTCTTTTTCGGGATGGTCGATGTACAGCCAGCATTTGACCTGTCTTCCGGGTGTTACCTCTTTGAAGTCTGGCTCATATTTTGAGCAGATCGGCATGGCGAATGGACAGCGTGGGTGAAACCGGCAACCTGAAGGGGGATGGGTCAGGTTGGGTGGCTCACCGGGCATTTTATACAGCACTTCCTTCTCATCCAGCTTAATATTCGGGATCGAGTCCAGCAGGCCTTTGGTGTAGGGATGGAGTGGATTGTCAAAAATCGGTTCGACATCAGCAATTTCAACGACATGCCCTGCATACATCACAGCGACCCGGTCGGATAATTCGGCGACTAAAGCGATATTGTGAGTGATGACCAGCAGAGAAACATCAAAATCCTCACGAATTTGGCGGAGTTGATCGGCCAATTTTGCTTCAACGATCACGTCCAAGGAGGTTGTTGCCTCGTCCGCGACGATCAGATCGGCGTTGAGAACCAATCCCAAGCCGACCATGACCCTTTGGCGCATGCCGCCTGAGAGCTGGTGGGGGTAGCTGTTCATGCGGTTCTTGCGGATGCCCAGCTTCTGGATCAGTTTTTCTGCTCTTTTCAGAGCAGTTTCGGTTTTTGTTTCAGGTTCGTGAACCTGGATCGCCTCGATGACATGTTCATCCACGCGCTGGACGGGGTTGAGGGATGTCATGGGATCCTGGAAGATCATGCTCACCCTGCGTCCCCGAAAATCCCGCATCTGATCATCGTCGTAGGTCATGATATCTTCACCATCGAAAATGATCTGACCGCCAGTGATCTTACCTGGCGGCTGGATCATGCGCATCAGCGCTTTGCCCATTGTGCTCTTTCCGCAACCGGATTCGCCAACCAGACCGAGAATTTCACCTTTGTAGATATCAAAGGAGATCTTGTCCACAGCGCTGACCTGCCCAAGCCTGGTTGTATATTCGACAGAGAGATCACGTATTTCCATTAATATTTCTTTGTTTGTCGTCATTTTAGCGCTCCGTGAGACGCGGGTTTAGAATTTCAGATAAACTCTCGCCAAGCATACTGAACGAGAGGGTCACCAATGTCACCATCAAACCAGGATAGGTGATCAGCCACCACGCCCGGCGGACATAATCCTGGCCGCGTGCCAGGTCAATGCCCCAATCGGGGGTATCTGGCGGTAAACCAAAGCCGAGGAAGCTCAACCCGGCTTCAGTCAGGATGGCATCGCCTACATTAACTGAGAAGATGATCACAACAGATGGGATCACGTTCGGGAAGATGTACTTTGTCAAAATCTTTCTCGATTTGGTCCCCAGACTGCGAGCCGCTTCAACATACAGCTCTTTTTTAACCTGCAGCGTCTGACCCCTGACAATGCGGTAGTAGGTTGGGATATATAACACAGCAATCGAGACGATAATATTTCCGATACCTGCGCCTAAAACCGCTGCAATGGTAATCGCCAGGATCAAACCAGGGAAGGAATACAGGCTGTCCATCAACAGCGTGAGGACGCGGTCAAAAGGTCCACCCACAAAACCGCTGATCAAACCCAGCGGCACACCGATCACAAATGAAACGACTGCCGAACTCAGACCTACAATCAGCGCGATGCGTGTGCCCCAAATGATCCTGCTCAATACATCCTGACCAATCTGGTTGGTCCCAAATAGAAAGCCCTTATCGCCTTCTTCACGCAGAGTCGAAATCTGCTGAAGAGTAGCGTAGTCAGCCAGGGTTTCGCCCAGTTCTTCCGGAGAGGCGATAAACCCATCAATTTCACCATTGGCAAGAGCATCAAGTCCTTCTTCAAGGGTTTCATAGCGCTGCTGGCGGGGTTGATAGCGGGTGCCTTCAGGTGCCTCGGCGTTCAAGGCGTCCACAGCCTCACGCATTGCCTGGCTGGCCGCGCTGCCGATGATAAAACCAATATTATTTGTTCTATCTGCAATATCTCTGAAGCGGATATCACCGCTTTCAACCGGCGTGACCAATAGATAGGATGGAGGTGGTTCTCCTGGTGCAAGCAGGGAAGGCCCGACTTCAGCTCGGGGGTCGTAAGGTGCAAACCATTGGGGGAAAATACCCACGATGATGATGAAGATCAACAGTACAGCACTGATTGCCACAAACCACCAATCGCCGCCATACCACTTGCGTGCGATGAAGAGCCTGCGTACAAATCCGACTTTATCCAAATCCAAAAGCCATTCCGGGGTTTCCTCTGATGTTTCTTGTTTTTCGTTTTCAATATTCATGTTTTTCATTGGGTATAACTCCAAATCCGGTATGGTGTCTTAGTAGCGAATTCGTGGATCGATAAATGCATACAGGACATCCATCAACAAACTGATCAGGGCCACAAATAAGGCAAAAACGCCGACGGTTGCCTGAACAGCGGTATAGTCGCGGAGCTGAATGCGTTCTACGAGATAACGGCCAACACCAGGCCAGGAAAATGTCGTTTCGGTCAACACAGCCCCTGCAAGAAGGATTGCAAATTGAAGCCCTAGCATCGTCAGAATGGGGATAAATGTGTTGCGCAGGGCATGTCTGTAGGTCAGTTTATTCTCGGGGATACCCCTTGCACGTCCTGCTGTGATGAAGTCCGACTGGAGCATTTCAATCATGTTCACCCGGGTGAGCCGGACGAAAACGCCTGAGAGGGCTAGCCCGAGTGTGATGGATGGCATTGCCAGGTGCATGATGGCTGACCACAGTGCCGGCCAATTTTGTGTGAGGATGGCATCCAGGACATAGAAATTTGTTATTGACCGGAAATTCGTTAACATCAGGGTATCCATTCGCCCAGCAAGCGGGAAGATTGGGATCCTGACAGAAAAAAGTATCTGGAAGATAAGTCCCATAAAGAAGATAGGGATCGAATAAATGGCAATGCTAATCAGCCGGATGATATAGTCGATTGGTTTTTTGCGATTTTTGGCGGCAAATGCGCCAGAGAATATGCCAATCAAAGCCGTCAGGCTGATGGCAGGAATGGTCAACTCGATGGTTGCCGGCAGTCTTTCGCCAAGTTCATCTTTAATTGGCCTTTCGCCCTGTGTAAGGGCATTGCCGAAATTAAAAGTGACCATATCCCATAAAAAGTCAAAATACTGGATGTAAAGGGGGCGGTTCAGCCCGAGGCGCTCGCGGAGGGCATCGGCTTGCTCTTCGCTCACACGCGGGCCAAGTTGGGAACGGATGGGATCGCCCGGTAAGACACGCATGACAAAAAAGATCATCGTGACCAAAATGAGCACCATGGGAATTGTCAGCAGTATTCGAGTGATCAAAAATCTCCGCAAGGAAGTAGACATAATTTCACTCCCACTATGATTAGGTATGCGTTGGGGGCAAGGTTTCCCTCGCCCCCAATTTGTGCTTATTGATATCAGTCTTCAGATTAGCTGGTTATCATGTGTTCTTCTTTGTAAACGCCTCACTGACTTGACTGATGTTGCTGTGATTACTCTGAAACTGAGAACGTGTGGTTGAAGACCATGTAGCGAAGTGCTGGGGCTTCAACTTTGTCAACCGTCACGCCTTCAACATCCTGCAGACGGATGGCTTCTACTGGGCCTAAGGTCCGCCAGGCAACGTCAATTGCGCCGGATTCGATGGCGTTTGACATGGTGGTGGGATCGGCAAAGTAGCGAACAATTACATTGGGAATGAGTGGCGCTTCGCCGAAATACTCGGGGTTTGCTTCCAAAACCAATTGTTCACCAGGTGTGAAGGAAACCAAGCGGTAGGCGCCAATGCCGTCAAAAGACTCTGGGAATTGAACGATCTCATCCGCAACGAACGTGGCAGGATTGGTCACCACGAAGGGGGCTGTGGCTGCCAGTGCCGGGAAGAAACCAAAGGAATCTTTCAAGTTGTAGACAACTGTTAAGTCATCGGTCGCTTCAACGCTTTCCACATAGAGCTGGACCAAGCCGGAAACCTGGCCTTCGAGTGTGTTGAGACGGTTCCAAGAATCGACGTAATTCTGAGCGGTGACAGGAGTGCCATCAGCAAATTTCAGGTCATCACGCAGGGTGAAGGTATAGGTCAGGCCATCTTCGCTAACCTCGGGGGCTGCTGCAGCAGCACCAGGGACCAGTTCTGACGTGCCAGGAACATAGGACATCAGGGCGACGCCTGTGTTCTTGATGATCTCCCAGTCGTGGGTGGCATAAGCATCGCTTGCGTCAAGGCTGTTGACCTCATCTGTGGTGCCAATGATGATCGTATCGGTGCTGCCAGAGGCAGTTTCAGCATCATCAGAGAAGCTGAGGACATGATAGTTGAATTCGAAAGGTGCACCTACGATCACGCCTTCCACACCATCACGATAGGAAACAAATTCGGGCTCCCAGAATAATGGGATAGTGGGAACATCTTCAGCATACAGTTCACCGATTTGTTGATAGAGGTCTTCTCGTTCAGCAGGATCAGCAGAAGCTGCCGCTGACTGTAAAAGTGAATCCATTTGCTCGTTGCAGTAGTTCACGCCGTTATCGGGTGACTGCAGGCAGGAAGCAAAGGGTGAAAGCCAGTTCTCTGGGTCAGCAAAGTCCGGGAACCAACCTAACATAAAGAAGGGGAGATCGCCGGCGACAAAACCGTCGACGTATTCTGCCCAGTTCATGCTGTTAAGGTTGACGACCATCAAGCCGGTCTCTTCAAGCTGTTCCTTGATGACCTGCATCACGTCAGCCGTGGTGGTGCCGTAGTGCTCGGGGGGGAACCAAAGGTCAAATACGAAGGGATTATCCTCAGTATAACCTTCCTCGGTCAGCAACTGAATGGCCATGTCGAGATCACGTGTGCCGTATTTGTCGAAAAATGGCTGTGTGGCGTAGGGATAGCCTTCAGGCACCATGTGGTAGGCAGGAATGTTGCGCCCCTCGAATACACGGTCTACAATGACCTCTCGGTCAATGGAAGCAGCGACTGCCTGGCGTAATTTCTGAGTCCACAGAAATTCAGGTTCTTCAACTTCAGGTTCTTCAGTTTCTTCGGCAACCGGTGCTTCAGTTTCTTCAACTGGTTCTGCTGTTTCAGCGGCTGGCTGGCAGGCTGAAAGCAATAAGCCGGCTAAAACCAACACTGAAAGTAAGACAAAAAACTTCTTCGTTCTCATTTTATACTTCTCCTTGAATATATACTCTTGGTTGAATTGAAGGTTCGTTGTTTAATTGGTTTTCCTGGTGCACCTCCTTGAAATATTTAAATAGGGTAGGACTCAAGATATCGGCGACTACAACCGGTAATTAACGCGCAGAATTAATTATGAATAATGGGATGGGAATACGAATATTGAAAGACGAAGTTCTTGCTAAAGACTTTCATGGAGGATCATTACTCCAAACTTGCTAAAGAGATAATTACAGTTTATCACAAAATTATCGAAATTATTTAATCCTGTAGTGTTGTATTCTATCATGCTTGGTTCGTTTATTTTTAACAAGCGGTTAACAAGAAGGTAAGATTTTATGTAGGGTAATAAAAATTTGACATAAATTGTTGCATAGCCATGTGGACTTGTTATTTTGTTAGTTAAATATAATTAATACCACACTTGACAAAACTTAATTAAATGATATCATAACTTTAAATAATTTGAGTCAAGAGTTGTTTTCTTAATAACGAAAGGATAGCCATGTCGCTCCAATTGAATCTCTCGTCCGATCAGCCCGTCATCCATATCAAAGCTTATAGCGGAATCAAGATAATGGGTGTTGAGCAGTCGTCTGTCACCTGTGAGGTTGATTCCCCACAGCTTGCGACCCTGGTAGAGGAGAATGGTCATGTTTACCTAACTGTAAATGCCTCAAGCGAGATCTCTGTGCCAGTTGATTCCCAAATCGAGTTGGAACGTGCCATGGGCTCTGTCAAGATCTCAGGCGTTCGTGGCATAATCAATGGCGAAAAAGCCCTGGGCAATCTTGTGCTTAATGATGTGGGTGAGGTCAGAATCGGAAAAGTTGGTGGGAACTTCTCGGTTCGCAAAGCATCTGGTGCTGTTCAGATTGAAAAGGTGGGCGGGAATCTTGTCGTGGATGAGGTGGGATCTTTCCGATGTGAAAAAATCGGCGGCAGTTGTAAGACTAAAAACATCCAGGGAGACTTCCTGCTTGAGAAAGCGGGTGGCGATTTCAAAGGCCAGACATTACACGGGCTGATCCGAGTTGAGAAGGTAGGGGGCTCGTTCAAGGCTCAAAGTTTGACCATCAGTGAAGACATTCGCGCTGGCGGCGACATCGTGCTTAAGGATTTTGCGGCTTCTAAAGATGGATTAGCTCTACGGGCAGGGGGTTCGATCCGGATGGAAGTGGGCGACAATTTTGAGCCTACAAACTTCGAGATGCGCTCTGGTGGCCAAGACATCCGTATCTTGATTGGACAGGATGATCTTGATCTGGTTGAACACACTTACACCTACAAGATGCCAGAAGCCAGCCGCACAATTAGTGCTGCTGCTGGAGGTGATGTTTCGTTGCGTGAATTAACCGAACTGCAAGACGACTTTGTAGGGGATCTTTCTGATAAATTCGCTTATGAGGAATCAGCGTTCAGTGAACTAATCCAGGAAAGGGTAACCCAAGCAACCAGAATGGCAGAAGCCAAGGTGAAAGCGGCTGAAATCCGGTTGGATAAAATCATGGAGAATGTAGAAAAGCAACGCGGCTTCAGCATTAATGTGGATACTGGCGAAGTAAGCGAAAAACGGATTGATATATCTGCAACGCCGTCCGTCACGCGCCCAGCAGGTAAAAAGGGTGCCAGCGATGAAGAACGTTTGATGATCTTGAAAATGCTGCAGGATAATAAGATCACCGTGGATGAAGCAGAAACATTGTTTAAAGCATTGGATGATTGAGGTAACTGATGGTTGATAACGCTGAACGCAAAATAATGGATATGATCCAGCAGGGGCAGATCACTGCCGAAGAAGGCTTGCGCTTGATCAATGCGATGGGTGGCGGATCGCAAGAGAGCAATCAAGAGGATGCTGAAGAGTTTCAGTCTGCAGAAAACGCCGTAATTGCTGAATCAGATGTCATATTCGAGGAGTCAGAAACATATCCTCAGATCCCGCAAGAAGAGATGGATCGCATGAAGCGCTTAAAACGCTGGTGGATTTTGCCTTTTGGCATTGGCTTATTGATAACCACTTTGGGCGCGATCTGGATGTATTCGGCTTATGAGGCGAATGGTTTTGGTTTTGGCTTCTGGCTGGCTTGGCTGCCGTTTTTAGCTGGGGTATTTATCCTTGCGATGAGTTTTCAGTCCAGTAGAAGCGTGTGGGTGCATCTCAGAATTCAGCAAAAGCCCGGAGAGACGCCGCAAAGGATCGCTTTGAGCCTGCCAATGCCCATCAGCCTGACGCGCTGGGTGCTTTCAAATTTTGGGCATAAAATCCCCGGTCTGCGTGATCAACCTGTGGATCAGTACTCCGAAATTTTAGATGGTTTATCTGCGGAGGAGCCGTTTTACATCCACGTTGATGATGACGACGGCGAAAGTGTTGAAATTTTTATCGGGTGATGGTGTTTTTTAGATAAAAATAAACCGGTTCATTCTTTGAGCCGGTTTTTTATTGACCAAAATTATTATAAAAATTGTAAATTGCCAGGCTTAATTCTGCGAACAGCGCGTTGACCGGATCAAATACGGCTTGCACCGGGTGATGGACAAAGATCGTCAGCACATAATTTCCGCCTGGTGTATATAAAAGGGCTGTGTCGCCTATGGTGTGGATCAAACCGTCAGTTTCATTTGCCCATCCGTGTTTGTGCGCGACAGTAATGCCGGATGGCACGCCCGCCTGGATCAGAACGGCAATCTGATTGCGCGACAAGTATGTGATCATCTGCCTGCACTCCGCCTGCGTGATCTCATCCGGGAAAGCGGCAATTAAGGCACCGCCGCCGCGCTCGGCGCAGGTGTAAATATCTTCCATGAGCATGCCCAGGTCTGCCGGTGTGGTCTGATTGTAGATATCGGGGTCGGTATTGATATCTTCACGCTGGTTGGCGGGGGTCTCAAAACGCTGCAGGAGGGGAGCCCCTACATAAAAATGACCGCCCCAAAAGGTGTTCTCAAGCCCTAAGCGCTGTATATCTTCTGTCACGATCAGGGGTGAGAGATTGCTGTCAATGACTGCCATTGCCAGCTCATCGGTGCTCGTGTTTTCGGATTGCTCGATCATCTCTTCCATTAATTCCAAATATTCTTCAGGCCAGGGTTCTTCCATAAAGCGGAAGGCTGTCACCATCAATGGGATTTTCACCGTGCTCCAGGCTGAAAAGGAGATATCGGTGGGCAGATCGCCGGATTCGGCTTGGTAGGCGATGTGCAGGTTGCGGTTGGTGTCCATATCCTGCATATACAACTCGACTGTGCCGTCAAAATCTGAAACATCGATGATTTGTTTAAGCATGATTTCCAAATCCCCAATAGCAGGGCCGGGGATAGAAGTCTGATCTAAGGCAAGGTTGACCTTGCGGTTCGCGGCAGAGCCAAGGGCATCGACGATCTGCAATGCAGCACGATCGAAGTCGACCTGGGTGCCGGGGCTACCAGCCGTGAAGGTTGTCGAACCGGGAACTGGTTGCGGGGGTGTGGCGGGCGTGTCGTAGCGGGGGGCAATTTCAAGCCGGAGATATTCTCGGATGCGCGGCTCATCATAGTCGGCGCTGAGGGGGATATTGGTAACCTCAATATTCTGATTCCAAAGGAAATTCCAAAAGCCTTCCCAAAATGGCTCTGATACGCGCAGGTTGTCGGCAACAGCCAGCATCCGCTCGACTTCAGGTTCAAAACCCAAGACAGCCGGGCGCACCTGGATGGGATTGCCGGCATAATTCAGTTCGATAGGGGCACGATAGACGGTATAAATCCTTTCAGCAGCCTCTTCATAGTTCAGGCCGCCGATTGGTATGCCACCAACCTGGAAACCAAGCGGAAAATTGTTTCGGATGCGGCTGTAGGCTACGAGCTGAACTGTGACCAGCACGACTGTGATCAGGATGATAATGATCGCAACCCAACGAAAAAGTGGAAATTTGTGTCTTTGCATGGTGAATATCCGTTATACTTAAGGCTGCATTATCATGCCATTAAATGAAAGACTTGTCAACGAACCCCAATATGCCCTCTTTTCGTTTTTGGGGGTTTGACAGTCCTTCTCCAAAGGGCTATACTTTTGTGTCTTATTTTAAATGAATTTGTTGGAGGTCGCACTTGAAAACTGCATTGATTACAGGCATCACCGGGCAGGATGGTTCCTACCTGGCAGAACTGCTTTTACATGAGGGATACGAAGTACACGGCTTGATCCGCCGATCGAGCACATTTAACACACGACGGCTGGATCACATCTATCGTGACCCGCACGGCAACCACGGCAAGGTCAAGCTTTTCTTGCATTACGGCGATGTCACTGCGGGTGATACGCTGCTGGATGTGTTATATAACGTGAAGCCCGATGAGGTTTACCATTTGGCTGCGCAGAGCCATGTGCGGGTGAGCTTTGATATGCCAGAATACACTGGCGATGTGACCGGGTTAGGGACAACCCGTATTCTCGAGGCGATCCGTAAGGCAGGGATGAAATCCCGCTTTTACCAGGCATCCTCCAGTGAGTTATATGGTAACTCCAAACCCCCTCAAAATGAAAACACACCCTTCCAACCCCGCAGCCCCTATGCCGCGGCCAAGCTATATGCTTATTGGATGGCGCATAATTACCGCGAAGGCTATGGGATGTTTGCCGTTAATGGGATCTTGTTCAACCATGAATCACCAAGGCGGGGTGAAACCTTTGTGACCCGTAAGATCACACGCGCCCTGGCGAATATCATGGCAGGGGAACAAAAACACCTCTACTTAGGCAATCTTGAATCGCGGCGTGACTGGGGTTATGCACCGGAGTATGTGGAGGTGATGCACCGGATGCTCCAGGGTGACAAGCCGGAAGATTACGTGGTTGGTACAGGGGAAGCCCATAAGATTTCTGATTTCCTCGATGAAGCTTTTGGCTATGTTGATTTGGACTGGCATGATTATGTGCGGATCGACCCGCGTTATTATCGCCCAACAGAGGTGGACTTTTTAGAAGCGGATACCCGAAAAGTGCGGGAACAGCTTGATTGGGAACCTAAAGTGAAATTCCATGAGCTGGTACGCATTATGGTTGATGCTGATTTAGAACTGGTTGGGCTTGACGCGCCTGGGGAAGGCCGCAAGATCATCGAAGAAAAATTTTCAGATTGGCACCGCTGGGAAGACCAGGTCGTCTCAATGGGGAGATAATTTGGATTTAATATAATATTTCAACTTAAAAATTGCGGTTCATTATGAGCCGCATTTTTATTATCCTTCAGGATTATTAAACAGGAAAATAAAATAAATTGGTTTATCCTTGCGAGGAGCAGATATTTAATGATTTAACGATAATATTACGTTCATTTGCCTTTTAGTCAGATTTACGGAACCGGGTCAACACTGGTAACCGTCCAGGTGTCTGGATCCTCGGGTTTTAATGAAACGTATTGGTCAAAATCCAAGAAGATGGTGATATTGGCAATAAACTGACCGCTCATTGGATCAAGCG
Source organism: Anaerolineaceae bacterium (assembly GCA_016841365.1). GTDB lineage: Bacteria > Chloroflexota > Anaerolineae > Anaerolineales > Anaerolineaceae > Brevifilum. The sequence goes on along the minus strand of JAENZI010000003.1, from coordinate 212,401 downwards.
GAATACTGCCGATACTATACTCAAATTCTTTATCAGGCAACCGGATAGCGGATAGCAGTTCCTTCGGGCAGTTTGCAGTAATTGTTGTGCCATTACCCAATGTGACCATCAGCTCCTCATTTAAGGTGAGTCTGCTGGTGTTGATTCCATCACCAGAAAATGGGGCTTTCCCATTAATGCCGACGACTTTTCCTTTGATGACAGAGGTTCCACAAGCACTTAACAAAACTAAAAAACACAATGTCAATATTCCGAAAATCTTATAAAATTTATTCATTTGAACCTCCTCGATTTGAGTATTGGAAGTTTGGTTTAAAATGCAGGGGGATATACCTAATGCGTAGGATCTTCTATTTCTTTTGTAGCATAAAAGGCGAAAATATTAAAATATATTAAGTCTAAGATTTTAGGTTTAGTATCAAGTCTTGAAAAAATTGTTATTTATGGCTATAATCTGATTACTTGAAATGCTGCGGAAGAGTAATGCATTTCCCGCTGAAAGAGAAGGACTGCCACAGGCTGAGAGCGTCCGCAGGATTGGAATGGATGAAGTCGCCGCAGGGAATTGCTGAAGAAATCCCATTGGGTGAGTAGAACAGCACGGGTGCGCCCGATAAAGCGTGACCGGATGTTGGTCCGGGCAGAGTGCGTTGCTGAGTGCAGCGAAATGAGGTGGTACCGCGGAAGAATGCCCTTTCGTCCTCTGGATGAAAGGGTTTTTAATTTTAATGCAGCAGGAAAAAGGAGGACGAAAAAATGGCGAAAACATTGCCTAAAACTTACGATTTTACTGAAACCGAGCAGCGCCTGTATCAACAGTGGTGGGATGCGGGTTATTTTGAGCCCTCAAATGACCCAAATAAGCCAAACTTTGACCCAAAGATTAAGCCTTTTGTGATTTCAATCCCGCCTGCCAACGTAACGGGCAGGCTGCACCTGGGGCATGCGCTGTTTGTATCCTTGGAAGATTTGATGATCCGCTATCACCGCATGAAGGGCGAACCGACGCTTTGGGTGCCTGGCGTCGATCATGCCGGGATCGCGACCCAATTGAAGGTTGAACTTAGACTGCGCGAAGAGGGCACCAGCCGACTGGCATTAGGCCGTGAAAAATTTTTAGAACGGATTTGGGCTTGGAAGGAAGAGTATGGCGGGATTATCACCCAGCAGATCCGTCGTCTTGGCGCATCCTGTGATTGGACACGGGAACGGTTCACCCTGGATGAGGGATTATCAAAGGCTGTGCGGGAGGCTTTCGTAACGCTGTATGAGAAGGGTTGGATCTACCGCGGGCCGCGTATGATCAACTGGTCGCCAGGCCTTCAGACGGCAGTCTCTGACCTGGAAGTGGAATATTCGCAGGAGGATGGCAAGCTGTATTACTTCAAATACATGATTGCTGGCAGCGATGAATTTATCCCCGTAGCGACCACCCGTCCAGAAACGATCCTCGGCGACACTGCCGTAGCTGTCCACCCTAATGATGAACGCTTTGCACACCTGGTGGGGAAGAAAGCGCTTGTGCCAATGCTAGGCCGTGAGATCCCGGTGATCGCAGATGAATATGTGGACCGTGAGTTTGGCACCGGAGCGTTGAAGATCACACCTGCCCATGACCCGAACGATTATGATATCGGCATGCGGCACAATTTAGCCTTTATCAATGTGTTAAATAAGGACGCGACCATTAATGAAGAAGGCGGCTCTTATCAGGGGTTGGATCGTTTTGACTGCCGTAAAAAATTGTGGGCGGATATGGAAGACGCCGGGTTGGTGATCAAGGTTGAACCCTATTTGATGAAAGTGCCGCGCTCTCAACGGGGCGGTGAAATTGTTGAGCCAATGGTTTCTACACAGTGGTTCATCGATATCAAAGAAATGGCTGAGGCAGCCTTGGAAGCCGTGCGCGATGTGCGGATCGAGATCATCCCGGAACGATTCAAAAAGGTTTATTACAACTGGATGGAAAACATTCAGGACTGGTGCATCAGCCGGCAGTTGTGGTGGGGGCATCGCATCCCGGTTTGGTATTGCGATGACTGCAATGAAATGACTGTTGCCCGCGAAGACCCGGACACCTGCCTGCACTGCGGCAGCGCAAATCTGCGGCAGGACCCGGATGTGCTGGACACCTGGTTTTCTTCTGGCTTGTGGCCGTTTTCAACACTGGGCTGGCCGGAACAGACGCCTGACCTTGAGTATTTTTATCCCACCAGTGTGATGGAGACCGGTTACGATATTCTATTCTTCTGGGTCGCACGGATGATCATGATGGGCTTGGAGTTCACTGGTGAAGTGCCGTTCCATACGGTGTATTTGCACGGGTTGATAAGGGATGAGCATGGCCAGAAGATGAGCAAAACCAAGGATAACGACATTGACCCCTTGGAAGTGATGGATGAACTGGGCACAGACGCACTGCGCTTCACGCTGCTGGTTGGGTCAACGCCGGGGAATGACACGAACCTTTCAATCAAGAAGGTGGAAGCCAATCGCAACTTTGCCAACAAATTGTGGAATGCAGGACGGTTTATTATCGGCAATCTGGAACATATGCCGGCAACAGTGGAAGGTGAACCGGATTGGACCCTGGCGGATAGCTGGATTTGGGCAAGGCTGAGGGAATTGAAAGCCACGGTGAACCGGTTGTTCGAAGGCTATCAGTTTGGTGAAGCGGGCCGGCAGATCTATGACTTCTTCTGGACGGAGTTTGCAGACTGGTACCTGGAGATTTCAAAGGATCAGATCGCTGAAGGCGGTGATCGTGCATATTACACCATTCAGACGCTGGTGCGTGTGTTCGATACCTGCTTGCGTTTTCTGCATCCCTTTACGCCCTTTGTGACCGAAGAGCTTTGGGGACATTTGAAGGCAGCCAGCGAAGAAGTGTCGGCAGAACTTGCGCCAGAAAGCGGTTGGGAAGACGCGTTGATCGTTGCCAGGTGGCCTGAGCCTACCCCAACCGAGGGTTGGGAGGATGACGCAATCGAAAACTTCACACTCGTGCAGGAAATGGTGCGCGCCATCCGCAATATTCGAGCGGAATATAAGGTGCAGCCTGCCCATAAGATTGCTTGCACGATCAGCGCTGGCAAGAAAACCACCCTGATGCAATCACAAAAGCAGATCTTTTCATCACTGGCTGGCGTTGACCTGGATGGATTGGAAATTGTGGAAAAGCCGCTGGCACCGTCGGATGACCGTGTGACCCTGGTGGTCACGCCTGTGGAAATTTCACTGCCCCTGGCAGGTTTGGTGGATGTTGAGGCTGAACGAGAACGGTTGGAGAAGGAATTGGCCGATGCACTTTCTCAGATTGAGCGGCTTGAGAAGCTGTTGGCCAGCCCCTTCGCCCAAAAAGCGCCTGAAGAAGTGGTCAATAAAGAGCGGGATCGGTTGACGGAGTACCGAGAGACGGCAGAACGGATACGCCAGCAATTAGGGTGAGCAATTAATTAAACAATAGCCAGAGCAGTGATTGTTGAGATGCTCTGGCTTTTAGTTTAAACAGGTTGTCACAACAAACTTATCTCTTTGGTTTTCCGTTTACGACACGGTCATGCTCATGCTGCATGATTCGACGCAGGATTGCCAGCGAAGTGGCGTAAGTCGAATCCACGCCAAAATAAGAGAGCGTGCCCGCACCGAGATTTTCGCCTTTGGTGAGCGGCGTATCGGAGGCGTAGTGAAGGATGCCCAGTTCGAAAGGTAAACCATATAGGTTGACGATCTCGTTGACCGGATGGCGTGTGGGACGGTACAGTTCGGACACGCCCGACAAATACGGCCCTGCTTCCATTTCAATGTCTGTGTAACCTTCCCGATAGATGACTTCCATCACCCGGGCATTTTGTAAATAAGTGCCCAAAACGGATACTGATTTTTGGTTGTCAAGAACAGTGCCATACATCAGGTAGGGGCTGACATCACCGGCTTTGAAGCAGTTGTTATACATATAGGTGTTGTGAGAATGCTCGTCGTAGGTCACATTAGGGATCATCACATCCCCGCGGCGCCCGTTGAGCGTGGCGGCTTTGCCCATTACATAGATGCCCAGCATGGGGCAGGTGTGTTCGGCAATTTTGACAAGCAAGTTGTAAGCAGCCAAACCCAGGGGATAATCAATGTTTAGAATAAGCGCATTGCTCTTTGCGAGGAACGACCAGTCGGTGTGCTCGCCGGCGAAACTCTCCGGCGTCAGCCGCGGGTCTATTGTTTCCGGGTTGAGTTCTGAAAGGTCGATGATTTGGGCTTCAATGTCGAAGGCGTGTTCGCTTGGCAGTCTATGGACTCCGTATTGGTCTTCATAATCCGCCTGGGCTTTGATCAGGTCCTGCCCTTGTGCGGTTGCCTGGTATTTTTTGAGAATGTAATATAGGAAGTTCTCAGGGCGTGACGGCACTTCTTCACGGCTGATATCCTGCCACTCTGCCAGCAGGGTTTCGTCCCCATCCGACTGGAGATAGTCCGTCAGGCGGTCTTTTTCCATCAGTGCGAACCCGGTCAGCAGATTGGGGATGCTGTGGGTATTGCTGGATATAAAATAAACTGGGCGCTGTTTGATTTCAGGGAATTTGTCTTCAATATTCTCCCACCAAAAACGGGTTGCCCGGCGGTATTCGTTTAATGAACCGCTGAAGAGCTGTACTTCAAGATCCAGTTTTTTTCCCCTTATTCTGCCAAGCATGTCTTTGAACTGATCGCCCCAAATGGTTTCAAGCCTCAAAAGTTCTTCTAAAGTAATTTGTAAAACGGTTGAAAGATGCTTCAAGTCTTTATCGGAGTCAGGCGAAAGGGTAGCAAACTCATCCTCCGATAATCCTTGAAGGAGATTGTGCATCTTGTTCCACTCGATCTGATAAGCGGTCAGCATCGGGACGACATCGTCAATATCCGATCGGGAAGCAATATAGCACGCAAGAGTGCACTCGCCATCGTAAAAGCAGCGCCGCCGGCGGGCACGAGCGGAAACCTCCTGCCAATTTTCCACCTGCTGGTAGCCATATTGTTCAAAGACTGTGGCGCTCTGCCCTAACAGCACGGCGCACACATCCGGCAGGCAATCCGGCAAGCGTAGGTTCGCATAGATGAATGAGGATATGTCAGGTGAATCCTGCCGGACCAGCGGGTGCAGCGAGGAGTTCATCCCGGCGTGCACCTCTTCAAGGGTTCGGATACGAACCGGTGTGGTGGAGCGCAGCAAGGAATAGATTGTGCGGATATAAAGGTCGATTTCTTCAGATGCCCGGGTTGGGACGGATCTTTCCATAGTTTCCCTTTCCATCAAATGTGATTGATGGGATGATAACGGTTTTGTAAAAAATGATTATGCCTAATTTTACCTGTTTTTTCAGGGATTTCTTACCATGCGTTTATTAATGAAGAAATTCTTAGTGTGCCTCTGCTGATATAATAATTATGTTATTTGCATTGAAGTAATTTTATGGGAATTTAGACGATGTCGATTAAAACCATCTTTATTGATTTTGGCGGGGTAATCGTCAAAACGCCGAACCAAAACGCGATTCAACGTTGGAAAAAGATCTTGGGCTGGCAAGATTCGCCTGAGATCGACCAAATGCTGGCAGAACCCAATGAATCTCCATTGATTACAGAGATTTGTTTGGGCAATTTACCAGAAGATGCCCTATGGGAAAAGATGGCTGAGGATTGGGGCGTTCGTCCGGTGCTAATCAAAAAATTAAAGCAGCGCATGAGATCGAAGCAGAATTTAAATGAAGCATTGCTTAAATTTGTGGCGTCCCTTCGGAGTGATTATCAGACGGCTATCCTGAGCAATGCGGGCGACCAAACGCGTCAGCTCATGGAAGCGCATTATCATCTGGATAATTATGTGGATGAGATCATAATTTCTGCTGAAGAGGGCGTGATCAAACCGGACCCGAAAATCTTTGAAATCGCCATGCAGCGGCTGAATACGACACCAGAACGCTCCTTGTTGCTCGATGATTATGAGGAAAACGTACTGGCTGCGCGGGAATTCGGGATGCAGGCTGTACAGTTCATCGATACCCAACAGGCGATCCATGAAGTTACTGACATTCTCAACCACAAGGAGTGAAAGGTGCTTTATCTTGTTGCCACACCAATCGGTAATTTAGGTGATATCACGCTGCGGGCACTAGAAGTACTGCGCTCGGTGGACTTGATTGCCAGTGAAGACACACGCAAAACATCCATTTTGCTGCACCATTACGACATTCATAAACCACAAAAAAGTTATCATGCCTTCAATGAGAAAAAAGTCGTCCCGCTGCTGATCGAACAGCTCTTGGATGGGAAGTCAATCGCCGTGGTGACCAGTGCGGGAACGCCCGCCATTTCTGACCCGGGCTATTCAATCGTTCAGGCGGCAATCGAGAATGATATACCTGTAACTGCCATCCCTGGCGCAGCAGCGGTGGTGATGGCGTTGACCCTTGCGGGCTTGCCTGCGCATAGTTTTACTTACAAGGGTTTTCCGCCCCGAAAGTCGGGCGCACGCAAACGTTTCATCGCGGAGGATGCTGATTCATCGCACACGCAAATATTCTATGAAAGCCCGTATCGTCTGCTCGCTTTTCTTGAGGACGCGTTGGAAGTCTTGGGTGATCGTCAGGCGGCGGTTGCCAACGACCTGACGAAGAAGTTTGAGAAGGTGTCGCGCGGGCGTTTGAGTGAGCTGATTGCCCAATTTAAAGAAGAAGACCCACGCGGTGAATATACCGTGGTGATTGAAGGACTGCGGGATTGAGGTTCAGGGAAGTTTGATCGAGTGGAGATCGTTATCGAAGGTGTCGATGCCCTCGTTGCGTTTGAGTGTGTTGACCACCCAGTAGGTGAGCGGCGTGACTGATGCTTCGATGAGGACTTTAAAGATATAGTTGGTGACCGTCAGGCTCCAGAATAGGCTCAGCGGGAACACGCCCAGTGCTGTGGCCACAGCGATAAATGTGAATGTGTCTACTGCTTCACCCACGATTGTGCTTCCGATGGTGCGGGTCCACAAGAGCTTGCCTTTGGTCATGACTTTCATCAGTGACATCAGGATGGCGTTGGAAAACGAGCCGGCAAGATACCCCGCCAGGCTGGCAATAATGATCCCGCCTGAGCTCATCCCGCCCAGAACCTGATCATAGATTTCTTGCCCGACAGTTGATTCCCAGGTCGCTTCACCCGGCAGGATCTGGACGAACCAAAAGACGATAGCGCTAAAGATGAGTGCGCCAAAGCCGATCCAAATAATGCGGCGGGACCGTTTGAATCCGTATACTTCTGTCATCACATCACCGATGACATAGCTGATCGGGAAAAGGAGCGTTCCTGCATCGAAACTCAACGGGATTGGCCCCAGGCTGATGCCCCAATCGATGATCTTGGCGGAAGAGGCGATATTGCTGAGAACAAGCACCAGAACGTAAATCGTCATAAGAATATCGAGGTACTTGAAGGATTTTGATTGTGTGTTATGCTTTTCTTCTGACATGATTAGCTCCAAATTGGAATGGATTAAGTATACCTTGTGATGAACCGATTTTTTATTGATCCACAACAAATCAAAGGCGATAAAGTTGAATTTCCAGCTGATATTGCCCACCAGATCCGCCATGTTTTGCGATTGCGCGAAGGTGACCGGGTAGCAGTATTGGATAACAGTGGTTCTGTCTTTGATGTTGCCATAATTTTGAACGCGGACACAAACGAGGTTGCTGGAAATATCATTTCTCGTGAGATGGCTACAACGGAACCTTTGACAAGAATTGCACTGTGTTTTGGGATGACAAACCGTGATAAGGTGGAGTTGATCCTGCAGAAGGGGACGGAAGTCGGCGTTTCGGATTTCTTTCCCTTTGTTTCTTCCAGAACGCTGGTGCAATCCACAAACTTGACTAAAAAAAAGGTGGCGCGCTGGGAGGCAATCATCCGTGAAGCGGCTGAGCAATCGGGCAGGGGGCGGTTACCGGAGCTTCATCAACCTGCTCGGTTTGAAGATTGTTTGGCTGAAGTAGGAAATCAATTCGGGTTGGCACTGATTGCCTGGGAAGAATCTGCCACTGAGGGTCACAGCCTGTATGAGGTACTGGATGATGAAGACCGGGGTGCAATCGCACTTTTTGTTGGGCCGGAAGGCGGATTCTCGGAAGCGGAAATTGAACTGGCGAGATTATCAAGATGTAAAACTGTCTCATTAGGGGCACGCATCTTGCGGATGGAAACCGCGGCTATCTTATTCCCTGCGCTGGTGCTGTTTGCGCTGGGTGAATGATCGCAGCGAGATTTTAAGGTTTGATGCAACTTATTTGTGTAAATTGGGTTAATATCAATACTGGTAAAAAGAGGAGATTATTTTGAAGAAAATTTGTGTGATTGTTAACCCAATCGCTGGACGCGGTGCAGCAAAGAAAGCCATCCCAGAGATTAAATCCATTTTAGAAAAGCTTGAAATTGATTTTGATTTGATCATGACGGACTACCCGGGGCACGCGATCTCGCTTGCTGAAGAAGCAGGTTCCAACGGGTATGCGACGGTTGTCGCCGTCGGTGGAGACGGGACAGCAAACGAGGTGATCAATGGTTTGATGCAGGCCGCGAACAATGGCAAACTTACATCCAGTTTGGCGGTGATCCCGGTTGGACGTGGTAATGATTTTTCGTTCGGCATGGGTGTTCCTCAAGAGCTTGAAGCAGCCTGTCAGCTTTTAGTCGAGGGGAAGACCCGGAAGATTGATGTCGGGTTTGTCAAGGGCGGTAACTTCCCCGATGGGCGTTATTTTGGGAATGGGATCGGGATAGGGTTTGATACCATTGTTGGGTTTGAGGCAGCGAAATTGCCTCCATTTATCAGCGGGATCCCCGCATACTTGATCGCTGCAATCAAAACCATTTTCCTATATTTTGATGCACCATTATTACAATTGGATATTGATGGTGAAGTGATCGAACAACCATGCCTGTTAGTATCGGTGATGAACGGCCGAAGGATGGGAGGCTCTTTTATGTTTGCGCCGGACTCCGCATCGGATGATGGGTTGCTAAATTTATGCATTGCCCATAAAGTCAGCCGGATGCAGGTTTTAGGTCTGTTTCCCAAGGTGATGAGCGGCACACAACAAAGCCACCAGGCGATCAAGATGCCGACAGGTGTAAGCATTAAAATTAAGGCACTGACGGGTTCTTTGCCGGTGCATGCAGATGGTGAAACGATTTGTGAAGCCGGTGAGGCGATTGAAGTTTCGGTTTTGAAACAACAATTACAGTTAATTTGTGAGTGATGTTATGAAGAAGTGGTTGGTCAACAGCGTTATTAAGATCATCTCCCGTATCATCCTCAAAATTGATAAATCCGAACTTAAAAAGGTGCCGATGCAAGGCCCGTTAATTGCTGCGGCGAATCACGTCAATTTTCTGGATGCCCCGATCATTATTGCCCATTTACACCCACGGCCAACGACAGGTTTGGTCAAAAAGGAGTCATGGGATAACGCACTCCATCGGTTCTTGTTCAATGTATGGGAAGGAATCCCAATCGACCGTGAGATTGCCGATTTTACAGCGTTTAAACAGGCAAAACAAGCCTTAGAAAACGGGAAAATTTTGGCAGTGTCACCAGAGGGCACACGCACGGAAGATGGCGTGCTGATCCGTGCTAAAGCAGGGATTTCGTTGTTAGTCAGCCAGGTGGATGTCCCGATCATTCCTATTGTTTATTATGGGCATGAGAAGTTTGTGGAAAATATCAAACGTCTGAAGCGAACACCCATGCACATCCGGGTTGGGAAAATGTTTCGTGTCAAGTTTGAAGAACTGCGGAAGAACAAAGAGACCATGCAAGCCGTGGCGGACGCGATCATGATGGAAATCGCCAAACTTCTCCCAGAAAATTACCGGGGTGTTTACCCCGAGGGGGCATTTTCAACAGAAGGTATTATTGAATATTTAGAATGATTGACGGGGGAGCATGTTACGCAAGCGTTTGGGCAACAGTTTGCCCATCCCAAGGTTTCGTCCGAATTCGTCGGTAACCATCAGGTATTGCCCTGAAGGGGAGCGTGCCGTTTGCGGGTAGCGGATATCACGGCCAGCGATCCATGCATCCAGTTGATCTTCCCCAATGCTAATTTTCCCCTGAGTAAACATCCTCCCAAAGCGGCTGATAAATTCGTGCGAAGGTTCAAACTGATCCTGAGTCCACCTGCCGATAGCCATGCCGATGAATTCATAGGGTAGGGTAATAAAATGCTGCAGGTAGGATTGGGGGATTAAGAAAAGTTGATCGTAACGTGTCATTAATTCCAGACGATGTTCTGCCATGATGGAATCCATATCAAAACCATAGTTATTGAGGATTTGTTCAAGAACCTGTTTCTTGTTTGGTTTGTTTGGCGTTTGTAGACCGGTTTTGGAAAATTCCCTTGCGGGTGGTGAGGCAGGTTGCGCAGGGAGCGTTGCTATTTTGGATAACCGTACGCAGAAAAAACCAGACATGCCGGTGAGATGCGGCCACATTCGTAAAGCGCGTTGCAGCTGGGGATTGTAGATTTCACCTTTGAATTGTGTTAACCCCGGGGTGATGAAGGAGAATTTGTCAGACATATCCTGAATTTCAATGGTTTGGGGAAAAGTGTTCAGCACGGCGTTGACCACTGCCTCATCTTCTTCAGGGGCAAGTGAGCAGGTGGCATAAACCATCTGACCGCCGGTTTTTAGCGCACGCAAACCGCTGATGAGAATTTGAACCTGCCGTTCCTGCAGCCGTAGCCGTTCGTCATGAGAAGTTTCGCGCAGGGGATGACTTTCGGTGGGACGCAGGTTCTCCATTGAGCAAGGGGCGTCAAGCAGGACAGCGTCAAAGGTTTCGGGGAACCATGACCCAAAGGATTCACCCGGGAACTGGGTGACCGCCTGGTTAATGCCGCCCCAGGTGTTGAGGACGGCGCGCAGCGCAGGGATGCGGCTTTTGCTGGCGTCATTTGCGAGGATAAAACCAGTGTCACAGGTACGGTCGATCAGATGGGTGGTCTTCCCGCCTGGTGAGGAAGCCATATCGAGGATCAATGGGTTAGGTGTGTTGAAGTCAAACAAGGAAACGGGCACCATCGAGGCTGCATCTTGCAGGTAATACAGTCCCATACGGTGTTCTATTGTCCCGCCGGGTGAGGTATCCGCGTTTTCGATGGTCCATGCGTTTTGGCAAAAGGGGACAGGTGCAGTCTGCCAGCCGTAGCGGGACGCCAGGCGATTAATTTCCTGTTTCGGATTGGCCATTAAAGGGTTAAGTCGGATCCCGGTTGGCAGGGGCTGATTTTGGATTGCCAGGATTTGCTGGATATCCTGTTCAGTGAGGATCTCGGCAAAGCGCTCCAGGCTGGCCTGCAATTGGCCTGAGGTGGGCTCTATCACGTTGGAGTACCTCCGGGGGAATCTATAACAAATACGATTTCATTTTCAAACAAAATTTCAGTCACGGGTCCGGCATGGGGCAGGTTGTCGTAAACCAATTTCCGATGCTGGTCGATCAGGCTGTGTGTGCCAGATAGGTTTTCCACAGGCAGAGAGACCGCCAGTTTTTTTACGCGTAATTCAGACCAAAATCTTTTATTGCGCCCAGGGCTGCGCTTTTCTACCCGGTGGGCTTCTTTGAAGAATATGGCCAGATCGGCTGTGATTGTTGGCGGATCGGTCAGGATATCCCGATTTTCAGCCAATGGCTGCAGACCGATGGTTTGGAAAAACCCGTTTAGAAAATCAACCCGCGGCTGAATGATGTCGTAGGCATAATATTGGGTTGTGACCGGCAGCCCCATCCAAGGGAAACCCAGTGGGTGCAGTCCGCAAGCTAGGTCGAGCAGGACATGTGGTTTGCCTGTGACCGCAAAAAGCCTGTCGTAGAATTCGCTCAATAAGGTAATGCGCTCATCTGTCGAGGCGTGGCGTGAAAGCACCTCCAGACAAAGGTCACGCAGGGTTGGGGACTCGAGTGATGTATTATCGAGGGCGTGTAATCGCGGTAGAAGTTCCTCATAATCCGGTTCGCCGAGGTAGGGGGCGACGATATTATGCAGCTTGCGCCGTACAGCTTTGAGCAGTTGCTTTTCGGAAGAGCACTTCTCTGCTTCCTGATGGATCAGGTCTCGGACAGTTTCAGGATTAAGACCGCTGTGGCGGTACTTTCGCGAATCAAGGATTTTATTGGTCAGAGCCTGTGTTATATGTTCACTGATTTTCATTTTGACACCAAAAAGGCGATTTCGGAGGAAAAAGAAAATTTCTGTACCTGCCAGAATTTACCCGCCAGCAGGTGATCTAAGTGCTCGCTGTAAAAATCAGGCATCCCTTTCTTATGACCGCTGAGGCTGCGAGCAGGGAACGAGATCAAAATGTGCTTGGCGTTGATCGATTCGAGCAGCGGCAGGCTAAGGGATTTATCCGCCTGTTCAAGGCACGGGATGGATTTGAGCAGGAAAGCTACCTGGGCGGGTTGCGTCGGCGCACCACCCAGAAGGTCATATGGGAAGGCTGCAGCCTGCAGATTGAAGTACTCAAAAAAATCCTGGATGAGGGAGAGCATATCGAGGTAAATATCACAGGCGGCGTAGCGGAAGCCGTCAGCTAAAGGCATCCAGGGGATCGCCAGCGGATTCAACCCGCAGGCAAGGTCAATGACGCTGGTCACCGGTGCAATGGGCGCCAGGCAGGTCAAGAAGAAGTCTTCCAAAATGGGCAATCGTTCTGCCGTGGAAGCATGGCTGCACATGACGTCTGTGCAGAAGTGTTTGACCACCTCTGCCCCCATTTCATTTGGGAGGTCGTGTAAACGAATTTTGATCTGCTCATAGTCCGGGTTCTGTTTGAAGTAAGCACCGCCCATCTGATGCAGCTTGTTTCTGACCGCTTTGACGGCAGCTTTGCCTGATTTGCTGGTCTTTAGCACATCCTCGCCGATCCTGCGGATGAGATCAGGCAGGATGAATTGATATTTTTTATTGGCTTGCACAGCCGAGATCAAGGCTTCAAGGGGGGCGTTACCGGGCATGATGACGTAACCGTTCGGTGAGCTGGGTCATAAAACGCAGATTGTGGAGTGTTGCCAGGCGCTGGTATAGCCAATCACCTGTTTTGAAGAGATGATGGAGGTAACCGACGCTGTAATGGAGACAGACAGGGCAGTCACAGTAGGTAGAGATGGAGCGGTTGTCTTTGATGTATTTTTTATCCTGGATGTAAACAAATTCGAGCCAATCACCACCTTCGGCGAGAGGCTGATCGGGCGGTTGGGTAAAACGCATCATGCGCCCATGACGGGCATCTCGGGTGGGCAGGGCGCAGTCAAATATATCGTAACCCAAGCGATAGGTTTTCATCAAGTTGATGGGGTGACCGATCCCAAGGGCGTGCATCGGAAATTCTTCTGGAATCAGCTCGCGGGTCAGGGATACCATGTCTTCCAGCAAGTTCCCGTCTGAATCCAGCGGCCAGCCGCCATATCCAAAGCCGTCAAAACCGATTTCCAGCAGGCTTTCTGCACACTTTTTGCGCAGGTCTGGGTAGCCGCCACCCTGGATTACGCCAAAGATCAGGGGGCGCTCGCTTTCGGGGATCTCTCGCTGAGCGATTTGATGTTCATATTCCTGCTTACAGCGTTGTGCCCAGTCAAGCGTTCGTCGGACGGATTGTTCTTGCGCATCACGGGGTGCATCCACATGGGTGCAGTCATCAAGGCAAATGACCACATCGCTGTCATAGCTGATCTGCAATTGGATGCTTTTCTCTGGGGTGAGAATGAGTTTGCGGTTTTTCCCTTCAGGGCGGAAGATGATCCCGCGATCGGTAAGGGTGCCAAACTTATCAGATTCGTGAATGAGTGAATAAGCCTGAAATCCGCCCGAATCGGTCACGATGACACCATCCCAACCCGAGAATTTGTGCAGCCCATTAAACGCCTGGATGGTGCTGGAACCGGGTTTTTGCATCAGGTGGAAGGTGTTCATTACCAACGCCTGGATGTTAACCAGTCGCAGGTCATGCGCATCAACCGCCCGTACATAGCCCGAGGTAGCATCCGGCAGAAAGGCTGGCAGTTGTAGTGTCTTGTCTCGCAGGGTGATATGGGCTCGTCTGCTCATCTTATCGCCGTCGTTTCTTATTGTTCAGATTCAAGATCAGGATAAACTCTCTCTTTTGGCCTGTGACCTTGGGCAGGATATCTTTGATTTGCCCTCGAAAGATCGCTTCTTTTTTGAGGGTCATGTCACAGGCCAGCAGGATCTCCTGATTTTTGCCAAATAAGGTCTCCACCTCGCTGAGCAGCTTGGTCAAGCGGTAAGGTGTGTCCATAAGAACGACAGGATAGTCCGCTGATGTAAACTTTTGTATAAATTTTTCTCGCCATTCTGTCTTACGTGGCGGGAAACCGGCAAAAATGAAGCGTTCGATGGGGAAGTCGCACAAGGATAAGGCGGCCATCAAGGACGCGGGGCCGGGCACAGGTGATACCGGGATGTCCATCTGGTAAAGAAGCTGAAGCAGATGCTGCCCGGGATCAGCAAAAACGGGTGTGCCGGCATCTGAAATGATTGCCATGTTCTCACCTTTGGCGATCCGCGTTGCAATTGTATGCGCTTCGGCGGCTTCATTATGCTCATTTAAGGGGATTAGTTCGTTCTCAACCCCAAGTTGATGCAGCAATCGGCTGCCCTGTCGGAATTCCTCGCAGATGATGGCATCGACTTTTTTAAGTACGTCCAGCGCGCGCAGGGTGATATCCCGCGGGTTCCCGATCGGGGTAGCGACGATGAATAATTTTCCGTTTTGGGTTTGTTTGTCCATTGGCTTAATTGTAACATCCACAGATGCCTGATGAAAAGGAATTTGCCTGTGTCTGGTTAGATAATGCGGATTATGGCATAATCAGGATGACGAACTGACCTTGCGGAAGAGGATTTTAATGAAAAAACTCAGCCGATTGACACGTGTTTCGCTGATGCTGGCGGTTTTGTTTGGCCTGGATAAGATTTTTGGCGTGCTGCGCACAATCATCATCGGACGGCAATTTGGACTTTCCGCGGAATTGGATGTGTTCAACGCAGCAAATAACCTCCCGGACTTGCTGTTTGCGCTGATCTCGGGCGGTGCTCTGGCAATCGCTTTTATTCCGGTACTCTCTGAAGCGCTGACCAAAGAAGGACGCGAATCTGCCTGGCGGTTGTTTTCAAAAGTGGCAAATTTTGCCTTTATCGTCACTGGTGGTTTGGCTGTGATCGTTTGGCTGCTGGCTGGGCCGTTGGTGCGTGGGCAGTTAGGCATTGCCCCGGGCTTTTCACCTGAGCAGCAAGATTTGGCGATTGAATTGATGCGCCTAAACCTGGTTTCCACTTTAATTTTTTCGATAAGCGGTTTGGTAATGGCCGGGTTGCAGTCGAACCAGCACTTCTTGCTGCCAGCAATTGCCCCGATTGTGTATGACCTGGGGCAAATTTTCGGCGCGATCATATTAGCACCTGAAGAGGGCTACCAGATCCTAGGTTTCAGGCTGCCCGCGTTCGGATTGGGGGTGAATGGCCTGGTTTACGGGGTGATCATCGGTGCTGCATTGCACCTCTTAGTTCAGGTTCCGGGGTTGATCCGGTACAAATTCAAGTGGTTCCCAGAATTGGATTTTAAGGATGCAGCCTTTCGCAGAGTGCTGCGGTTAATGGGGCCAAGATTGGTGAGCATGATGTTCATCCAGCTGATCTTTCTGGCGCGGGATAACCTGGCATCACGTTTGGCGGTCGGCTCTGTGACGGCGTTGAGCTATGGTTGGTGGATCCAGCAGGTACCGGAGACGCTGATCGGAACGGCGATCGCCACAGCGTTGCTGCCGACGCTCTCTGAACATGTTGCAGCAGGTGCACAGAAGGAATTTAAGGAGACGATTGAACGGGCGTTAAAGGTGATGGTCGCTTTGTCATTGCCCATCACCGTCGTTTTGTCTTTGGGCAGCCTGCCCTGGATTCAAACGGCATTTGGATTTGAGCTGGGTGAGGCGCAGATGATCCTGTGGGCAACACAGGGTTACCTGGTGGGTCTGATGGGGCACTGCGTGGTAGAGCTGGGCGTACGTTCATTTTACGCCAAACAGAATGCCCGGGTGCCGATGCTGGTCTCGGCGATGGGGTTTGTGGTTTACTTGGTCCTGGCTATCGCGTTAATGGGCACCTTAAACGCTGGCGGGATTGCGTTATCCAACTCGATTTCGTATAGTATTCAGGCGTTGGTGCTGGTTGTGGTGTTGAACCGGCAACTTCAGGAGAAGTTTCGGGTGTGGGGCACCTTCGGCAGAGGTGTGCTTGGGGCAGGCGCTGCTGGTTTAGCCGCCTGGTTGATCATGTCTGTGCTGCCTATCCCGTTATCCGATCTGTGGTTGTCGCTGGGTGGTATGGCGGCGGGTTTAGGCGTCGGCTTGATTCCGGTTTGGCGGGAAGTGCGGAGTTTGCTTCAGTTGTGAAGAAGACAACTCTGTGACCATCATCATCTGAACCGACATTGTAGTTTATCACTTTCATCACAATTACTTATAAAGTGTGTTTTCTACCTGGAAATCATTTAGAGTCGCCATATTTTGCAGGTAAAGAAATATTTAATCCTTTAAAAAAGAATAAGGTATAATCCTGCCTATGACTGAGAAAGAAACGCCAAGCGTTCAACCCGAGAAAAAAGCAAAACCTAAACGAGAGAAACGCGAGAAAAAGAAATTCTTTTCGCGCCGTTCATCGTGGTTCTTGATGACCATTCTGCTAGTGATCGTGATCGTCCTGGTGGGGGGCGGTTTGGGGGTGCCGCGCGGGATTAATGACCGTGTGCAGCTGGCAGAGACACAGGCCTCACCGAAGATCCAAGCGCAACTGGAAAGCGCAAGATTGGACATAGAAGAAGGTCGTTACGAAGTTGCGCTGGATCGGTTGGATTGGATTTTGGAAGAAATGTCACCCTTTATGGATGAGGCCCAACTCAAAGAGGTTGGCGATCTATATAGCCAGACGTTGTTGTTGATGGCTTCATATGGCACGCCGACTCCCCAGCCTTCTCCAACCCCAACTGTACCCGCCTATACCCCGACACCTGATTTACGAGGTGAAGAAGAGCTGTTCCTGACGGCGCAGCAGCATATTACGGCAGAAGAATGGGATGAGGCCATTCAAACACTTGAAGCATTGCGTCAGAAGAATATTGGCTATAAGACCGTCCAGGTGGATGGCATGCTGTATATTGCGCTGCGCAATCGCGGGGTTCAAAAAATCCTTGTTGAAGGCGAGCTTGAACAAGGGCTGTATGATCTTTCGCTTGCTGAACAGTTTGCACCGCTGGACACCTCAGCTGAGGGTTTTCGCACCTGGGCGCGGATGTATCTGACCGGTGCCAGTTATTGGGGCGTGGATTGGGCACAGGTGTTGTATTATTTTGGGCAGGTGTATCCTGCGCTGCCAAACTTGCGTGACGGCACCAACATGACGGCGACCGAACGGTACAGGGTTGCAGCGATTGCCTACGGTTCACAACTGGCGGATGCCGGGGAATTTTGCCAGGCTCAGGAATACTTTGACAAGGCGATGGGTTTAGGGTCCGACCCTCAAGCACAACCGACGGCACAATGGGTGGCAGATGAATGCTGGAAAGAGCAGCACCCGCCAACCCCTATACCGCCAACGGCAACGCCAACCCCGACACCCACGCCAACTGGCGGCGTTGAAGTGCCCACAGATCAGCCTGGCGAAGAAACGCCTGGGCCAACCGATAGCCCGTAAAGCAAAGTGTTGACTTGATTTTTTCCTAAAAATAAAACAAATTAAAAATAAAAACGCAGCCTTTGGGCTGCGTTTTTGTGTTTATTTCATGTTAAATTGTGATTTAGAAAGAGAAATATTCCCTCACGATATCATTTTGGTTCGACAGGCGTACCGATCAGATCATGGGTGATAGCACTATTGATTTGTACGCTGACCATTTCTCCCACCGGTGCATATCCCTCTACGATCACCAGGCCGTCAATTTCAGGTGCATCTCTGTAGGAGCGTCCAATTGAGATCTGGTTTTCATCATCCACACCTTCGATCAGAACATCCAGGGTCTTTCCAACGAACTGCTGATTACGCTGCAGGGAGATCCCGGCCTGAATCTGCATCAGGTGTTCAATCCGTTCGGTTTTAACATGCTCCGGCACTGGGTCACCCAAGGGCTCAGCTGGTGCACCGGGTTCGAAGGAATAGGGGAAAACTCCTACATGGTCGAATTGCACAACCTCAACAAAATCCACAAGATTTTGAAATGCACGGTCATCTTCGCCAGGGAAGCCGACAATGAACGTCGTGCGCAGGGAAGCATCGGGCATCATTGAGCGGAATTTGGCAAGCGTCTCTCGAACACTGCCCATATCGCTGGGACGGCGCATTGCACGCAAAATTTCTGGGTCGGCGTGCTGCAAGGGGATATCTAGATAGGGCAAAATTTGGGGTTCGGATGCCATCAGCTCGATCAGGGAGTCCGTTACATATCCCGGGAAGGTGTACATCAAGCGAATCCAGGGCACGTCGGGGATGGCGCGGACCAGTGGTTTCAGAAGTTTTGTCAATCCGTCTTTTTGTCCGAAGTCATGCCCATAATCGGTGACATCCTGTGCGATCAGGATGATCTCTTTCAAGTTGTTTTCCTGCAGCAATTTGGCATCCGCGATGATCTTCTCCATCGGACGGCTGACAAGGGTGCCTTTGATCAGCGGGATCAAGCAATAAGCACACGACCGCCGGCAGCCGTCAGCGATCTTGAGGTAAGCGCTGCCCCCCTGGACTGCGGCACGATAGGTGCCTTTTTCATCCTGACCGACAGTCTCTGCAGGCGGGAAGTGGGTGTAGGGTAAATTTTCGCGTTTCACCCCAGTTTGTTGAACGACATCGAGAATGTCCATCCAGCGGCGAGTGCCGAACATACCGTCAAGGTTCGGGACGGCATTCAGAATTTGATCTCGGTGCAGTTCTGTCATGCAACCAGCAACGATCAGCTTTTGCCAGGGCATTTTCTCGCTGGCAAGGTCTGTAAGTACGGTGATCGCTTCTTCACGGGCTGATTTTAGAAAACCACAGGTGTTGACGATCAGGTATTCTGCATTTTCGGGCACTGCTGCTGCGTTTAACCCCTGTTGGTTTAATAGTTGCGCCATCGATTCTGAGTCAACCAGGTTTTTGGCGCAGCCAAGGGATATCAGATGGTAGGTATTTCGCGATTGTTTAGTCATTATTCTCTTCACTTGTCGGGGTTGGTGACGGTGTTTGGGTGGGTGTAGGAGTCACTTGTTGTGTGTTAGTGACGGTTGGTGTGATTGTCGGTGTGGGCAATAGCAATCCGTCCTCAGTGAAAATCAAATCTGCGACCTGACCCATCAAGCCAGCAGAGCCGATATCCTCCTGGTTGAAATAGATTTGCAGCGCACCGGCATTCCCGGTTCTGATTTCTATGCTTTCCTCTCCGGAATAATCATAAGCATTGCCGGCTACAAGACGCCCTTCGAAAACGATTTCATCATCAACGGTTACCTGAACCCAAGCCTGGCGTGATGGGATGATCAGGATGTTAATGGGATAGATCTCGGCCAATGGCGTAAAGATCGGCGTAGGTTCTTCTGGTGTTGCATCGTCTTCACCCTCAGAATCTGTAGATTCTTGATCGGACTGGGTAAGCAGCGGTGTAGGTGACCCTGTTGCCAGGAGAATATCTGCCACTTCCGGAATCTCTGTGGCATCTGATGTGGTTTCTCCAGTTGGCATGATGCGGTTGACGCCCCAGATCACAAAGGCCGCAAATGCAATAAACAGCCCCGCAATCACCAGCAGATCCAGTGAGAAAAAGTTTTTGAGCTGGAGCCGCTTTTGTGAGAGTTCTCTTGCCTGGCGTTTGGGTTCGTCAGCGACCAAAGCTTGCTTTTCGATGCGCTGTTTTTGGAGTGCATCGGCATATGAAAGCAGGATGGCATCCGTATCCAAATTGAGGAATTCTGCATAATTCGTCAGCATACCCTTCGCCTGAACGGGTGAGGGGAGCTTGTTAAAATCGCCCGATTCGATCCACTCAAGATATTGTTTGCGGATGTGGATGTTATTGAATATGTCGTTGAGAGAAAGGCTGAGCAACTCACGGCGGTTGCGCAAGGTGGTGCCGATGGCTTTAAACATCTCAGATGACGGGGTTAACAAGTCAATCTGGGAGATTTCTGGCGATGGTTCTATGTTTTCAGGATATCGTTCTGGTTCCAGAGCTTCAGCCTGATCGTCGATTTCCTCTTCAATGGAGAGATGTTCTTCATTGACTTCCAGATGGGATTCATCCGTTTCTGATTGATCAGAACTGCCGGTGTCAGTATCTTCCAATGCAGATTCAGAAGTTTTATCTTCTGGCGTGACAGTATCTGTCAGTTGAAGGTCCTCTAATGCGACGCCTAATTCGCTGGCATATAGCCTGAGGAAACCGCGCCGCTGTGCTGCAGAGGGGAGAAATGTGTCGTCATCCGCCTCAATGGCTTTGAGGTAAGTTTGATGGATGCGCGTTTTTTGCGCGATTTCTTCCAGAGACAGCCCCTGCGCCTCCCGGATATGCCGTAATTTTTGACCCAAATTTTTTGCCATAGGGATATTATATTCTAAATGGAAACCGGCCTGATGTGATCATTCACGCAGGCCGGTCTTCTCGAATTGTAATGCTTAGAACTTATGCTTCAGCTTCTGTTTCAGTTTCTTCGTCAGCTTCTGCTACTGCAGGTTCTTCAGCCGTTTCAACTTCGGTAGGTTCGACCACTTCAGTTGCTTCTTCAACTTCTGCAACTGCTTCGGCAACCTTTTCAACTGCTTCTTCTGGTTCTTCCTCTTCTGGTAATTCACCTTCACGGTGAATCACAACAGTAACTTCAGGAACAAGGTCCATGGTCAGGTGGATCGGAACCTGATATTTACCCAACTGGCGCATTGGTTCTGTTTCAACCTGTCGTTTTTCCAACTCAATCTCAAAGTTGTTTTGAATCGCTTCGAGGATATCGTCAGCACTGATTGAACCATACAAGCGGCCAGTCTCTCCCGCTTTGACCGGGAAGGTGAGGGTTTTTCCGCTTAAGACTTCTGCCACATCGCCCAGTTCTTCATTGAGTGCTGCTCGGCGTTCAGTCGCCTTCTTGGAAATACGCTCTGCTTGTTTCATCGCGCCTGCTGTTGCTGGGATAGCAAAGCCCTGCGGGATGAGGTAGTTGCGGCCGTAGCCTGCGGCGACCTTTTTGATCTCGCCAGCACGACCTAATTTATAAACATCTTTGATCAACAATACTTTCATTTTTACAAGCCCTTTCTTTCTTAGAATTTTTTGCTCGAAGGGTACAACGAGCAAGCTAAAGGATTTTACCAGAATTCAGGGTGTTGGGCAATCACCAAATTTGAAAATTTTGTTTATTCGCAAGATGCTCCTATTCCAATAATGAGCATCTTTCGCTGGTTTTTGGAATTGTTCCGAAGCGTATCATGAATTCGGGTATACTAGTGAAAAGCCAAATTAACATAATATGAGGTGAAAATGTCATTGATGGATGATCTGAAACGCTGGGAACGGGAGACTTACGATCCACTGGTCGAACGCTTCCCTGAAAGAAAGGAAAATTTCAAAACTTCTTCTGAGATTCCCTTGCCGCCGGTGATGCTGCCCCCTGAAAACCAGGACTATCTCGCATCTCTGGGGTTCCCTGGTGAGTATCCATTCACGCGCGGAGTGCAGCCCACGATGTACCGGGGCAGGCTGTGGACGATGCGTCAATACGCAGGTTATGCCACGGCTGAGGAATCGAATGCTAGATACCGCTACCTGTTAGATCAGGGGCAGACAGGTTTATCTGTTGCTTTTGATTTGCCCACGCAAATCGGATATGATGCGGATGATCCAATGGCTTTGGGAGAAGTTGGCAAGGTCGGTGTTTCGATCTCCTCTATGGCGGATATGGAGACTTTGTTCGCTGGTATTCCGTTGGATAAGGTTTCCACAAGTATGACGATCAATGCGCCTGCTGCGATTTTGTTAGCATTTTATATTGGGGTGGCAAAGAAGCAGGGCGTCCCCCTGAACAAATTGCGGGGGACGATTCAAAATGACATTCTCAAAGAATATGTCGCCCGGGGGACGTACATCTTCCCGCCTGAGCCTTCCATGCGGTTGATTACGGATATCTTCACTTATTGTAAGGATAACATCCCGCGTTGGAATACGATCAGCATTTCGGGCTATCACATCCGAGAAGCAGGTTCGACAGCCGCCCAAGAGGTAGCTTTCACACTGGCAAATGGGATTGCTTATATCCAGGCCGCAGTCGATTCTGGACTGGCGGTGGATGATTTTGCGAACCAGTTGTCGTTCTTTTTCAATGCCCACAATAACTTCCTTGAGGAAATTGCGAAATTTAGGGCGGCTCGCCGGTTATACGCCCGCATTATGAAGGAACGTTTTGGTGCAAAGGATGAAAGCTCATGCCGTCTGCGCTTCCACACCCAGACTGCCGGCTCAACACTGACTGCCCAGCAGCCAGAGAATAACATTGTCAGGGTGACCTTGCAGGCGTTGGCCGCTGTGCTCGGCGGGACGCAGTCACTGCACACCAACAGCATGGATGAGGCATTGTGGTTGCCAACAGAAAAGTCAGTGATGGTCGCCTTGCGCACCCAGCAGATCATTGCTCACGAGTCCGGTGTGGCTGACACTGTCGACCCCATGGCAGGTTCGTATATGGTCGAATCACTCACGGATCAAATTGAGGAAATGGCCGCAGATTATATTGAAAAAATTGATGCAATGGGCGGTGCGCTAAGTGCGATCAACAACGGGTTTATGCAGCGCGAAATTCAGGAAGCAGCTTATAAGGTTCAGCGGGCGATCGAAAACGGCGAAGAAATTGTGGTGGGCGTCAACGACTTCCAGGTGGAAGAACAGATCGAATTGGAATCGCTGAAAGTTGACCCACAAGTGGAGGAAAACCAACACCAGAAATTGGCAGATCTCCGCCAGAAGCGTGATAACGAAAAGGTGAACCAATTGCTTTCCCAGCTTGACTCCACTGCCCGAACGGACACACTCCTGATGCCTTTGTTCATCGAGTGCGCAGAAAATGATGTCACACTTGGCGAGATCTGCAACGTCTTGCGGGATGTGTGGGGTCAGTACCGTCCGCCAACATTTATATAATTGGGAGAAATCTTAGAATGGCAAAGATTAAGAAGATCAATCATGTTGCGATTGTTGTAAAAGACATCGATGAAGCCCTCAAGTTTTGGCGAGACCAATTGGGGCTTGAACTGGATCATGTTGAGGATGTCCCTTCGCAAGCCTCTAAGGTGGCATTTCTGCCGGTGGGTGAGGGTGAAGTTGAGCTTGTCCAACCCACCGCGGCTGACGCCGGGATAGCCAAATATCTTGAAACCCGGGGTGAGGGGATGCATCACCTTTGCATCGAGGTTGATGATATTGCAGAACACTTAATCTTTTTGAAGGAAAAACAGGTAAGATTGATCAATGAAGAGCCCCTGGTTTTGCCGGGGCGAAAAATGGCATTCATTCATCCAAAAGCAACGAATGGTGTTCTGATCGAGTTGTATGAAATCACAGATGAACCAGAAAGTTAAACAAAACACACAGAAAGGTTATGATGGCTGAAAACAAGAAACGATGGTCCGCTCCACCAGAAATGATGATTGACACGGAAAAAGACTACAAAGCAATACTTCACACTGAAAAAGGGGATATTCAAATCAACCTTTTTCAGACACAGGTGCCAAAGACGGTCAATAATTTTGTATTCCTTGCCAAACAAGGCTTCTATGACGACACCTTCTTTCATCGCGTCATCCTGAATTTTATGGCGCAAGGCGGCGATCCCACAGGTACAGGCTCTGGCGGCCCGGGATATCAACTTGAAGATGAATTTGATGAGGAACTCAAGCACAACAAACCGGGTATTCTCTCCATGGCGAACGCAGGCCCAGACACCAACGGGGCACAATTCTTCATCACACATGTGCCAACGCCATGGTTGGATGGAAAACACAGCGTTTTTGGCGAGGTGGAAGATGGGATAGATGTTTTGTTTTCAATTCCAGCACGGGATCCAAACGATCGGAATGCACCGGCCGTGACCATTGATTCGATTGAGATTATCGAAGCCTGATCATTTGACGGATTGATATATAAAAGAAGGCACACACCCTGTGCCTTCTTTTTCGTATAGGTTAGTTTATAATAGAATCAGCTCTGTTTGCGGGGGAGAGAGAAAAACCGCACCGTCTGTTGTGACCAGTACATCTTCTTCAAGGCCAATGTAACCATAATTCGGGACCATCAACCCGGGTTCAAGCGTGAAGACCTGGCCAGCCTCAACGGGCAAGTATGGTGTCGTGCCATAACGATCCCAGGCGGGGCCGAGCAAGCATCCGCCGTCGTGGGCGAGCCGGCCGAGCTGATGCCCGGTGGCGTATTTATATTCCGGGTAACCCTCGCCTGTGACAACGGATCGCGCAGCGTTGTCCACTTCGATGCCCTGAACGCCGGGTTTTAATGCAGCAAACGCCGCTTGAATAGCCCTTGTGATCGTGTCAAATCCTTTTTGAACGGCTGGGGGCGGGGAACTTTCTCCATCACGCAGCAAGTAAACCATACGCTGGATGTCGGCACAGTAATCGTTTTCTTTGGCGCCAAAGTCAAAATGGAGCAAATGGCCTCTTTCAATCTCAATCTCTGTGGGTGCGTTGTGCCCAACTGGTGAATCCGGCCCAGAATTGACAGCGGGGTTATTTTGCTTTGGCCAGGCATAGCCAAGCTTACGCTGTTCGACTTCGGCTTGCATCATAGTGGCAACTTCAATCTCCGTCATACCGGGTTTGATGTGAGCGAAGGCGTGTTCATAAATTTCAAGCGTGCTGGTGATGGCGGTCTTTATCCGCTCAATCTCGCCTTTTGTTTTCCGCCCGCGCAGTGCGCTGATGATATATTCTGCCGGGATGACCCTCTGCTTGTATTCGGTCTCTTCCAATATCTCCAGCAGGTTTAAATACATCCCGTGTGTCAGGCCGTCTGCCATCACATCATTTTTAGAGATATTGACAGCTATCTGGCGGGGTTGCAGTCGCTCGATTTCTTGTAGAAGGACAGGTTGAATGCTTTCATCATAGGGGATGACGCGATCGAATGCGCCGGTATTTTTGGCGGTTTCCAATTCAAAACGCCCGACAATAGCGAGTTTTTCACCGCTGGCTGTGAAGATCAATGCGCTTTGCCAGGTCAGCCCGGCATCGCCGTAGATCAATGGCAGAACCGGGTCGCCCCCAGCACTGGTCTCCCTGACGAAGGTTAACCAGAGATCCACGTCTTTTTCTTGAAGAATTTGGCCAACTTGATTTGTTTTTTCAATGATGATCTGGTTCATATTGCTCCTGTTTCGGGTATCTACTTACGAAGTGTGGGAGGGACGTCTTTATGGATAGGCGGGCAAATTTTGGCCTATAGCAGGTTCCATCAGCGCATCGATCATGATTTGTAATCCTTGCAGATCCTGTTCCAGGCTCATGGATGGAACAGGTTTTGCGGATTGTGCAGCCTGTTTTGGCAGCGCGGGTAGGTGAACAAAGCCAGCGCGCATTGGCAGATCTTTTATCGCAATATGATGCATCATCGAGTAAAAAACCTGGTTGCACAGGTAACTGCCGGCTGTCAGGGAAATTTCCGCAGGGATATCTGCTTCGTTGAGTTTGGTGAGAAAATCTCGGATAGGCAGGGTGGAAAAATAAGCAGCCGGTCCATCCACAACAATGGGTTGATCCTGCAAGGTGATACCGGTGTTATCGGGTATGCGGTAGTCTTTAAAATTGATCGCAACCTTCTCGAGCGAGATTTTTGCCCTCCCCAACGCCAAACCGAAGGATAAAACTGCATCCGGTTGGTGATCCTGGAGAGCCGTCATCAGCACTTTCGGCGCCTGGTCGTGATCGACGGGTAAAATCTGCTTCGAAATTGTGATCTCGGCAAGGGCAGGCGGTGAATAGGCATTCACCAATAACTGGCTGGGGTTAAAGAGGCTTTCTCCAAAGGGTTCAAAGCCAGTGAGGAGGATTTTCATTAGGTTTCCTTTTGATCTGGAAGCGGCAGGGGTATGAAATGCTGGGCAAAGATCGTTTCTGCATCTACACCCTCTTTAATTGCGTTAAGCAGGTCACCCAAGTAGGCGTTCAGGTTGGCTGTGTCGAAGCCGCAATGGGATGGCAGAAACGCCTCAAGCCAAAACCGAGCACGCGAGAGAAATTTTTGCGCTGCTGCGGGCCGGTCCTGTGCGAGCCTGTAAAAACTACCGCTGATCTGCAGTAAAACACGGTAAAACTCACGGGAATCGTCGGATGTCGCTCGCCAGGCGGCTTCAAAGTACTCATGGGCTTCGTAAAACTTGCGCTGATTGAACAATTCGATCCCGTGGATAACTTTTTGGGGCAGGTGGTTTGATTGATTTTGCATGAGTTTTAGCCGTATCGATAAAAGGATTATAGCATTAGATTTGAGTTATTTCGAATGTATGTACTTGGAGAATGGATGGTATGGTCACAGGGAAATTTCAGGTGCCATGTGCTATAATTTTTGATAATAAATTAAAGTACGATAACTGTAAATTGATTTGAGAGGTATTTATGCTGATCGTCAATGGCAAATTGATTACCTGGGGCTCGGATCATCACATCCTGGATGACGGCTGGGGACTGTTTATTAGGGAAGGTGTGATCCAAAAAATTGCCCCACAAAGCGAGCTGATTGCTGCCTACCCTGAAGAAGAACAGCTGGATGCTGAAGGGCAGTATGTGATGCCCGGGAATAACTGTGCGCATACCCATTTCTACGGCGCTTTTTCTCGTGGATTGGGCATCCCTGGTGATGCGCCGAAGGGCTTTACTGAAATCCTCGAAAAATTATGGTGGCAGTTGGATAAAGCCCTGGATATGGAAGGTGTACGTTATTCAGCCCTGGTATGCCTTGTGGATGCCATCAAACACGGCACAACAACGTTGATCGACCACCATGCCTCACCCAATGCCATAGAAGGCTCACTGGATGTGGTTGCTGCTGCTGTGAACGAGTCCGGCCTGCGGGCATCGTTATGCTATGAAGTCACCGATCGTGATGGTGCAGGCAAGGCGCAGCAGGGATTGAATGAAAACTTGCGGTTCATTAACCGAATCCAGCAGAGGAAGGCAGAGGATGCAAACCTGCGGGCGCATTTTGGTTTGCATGCCAGTCTGACGCTTTCAGATGAGACATTGGCCAAGGCGCAGGATATGTGCCCAGCTGGGATCGGGTTTCACATTCACGCTGCGGAGGGGATCGCAGACCAGGAAGACAGCTTGCATAAATCCGGCAAACGTGTTGTGCATCGGTTAGACGAGTTTGGTATCTTACGCCCAGAATCAATTCTTGCGCATGGTGTCCACTTGGATGAGGGTGAAATTAAGCGACTGGCTGAAACGAACACCTGGTTGACCCACCAACCGCGTTCCAATATGAACAACGCAGTAGGTGTGGCACCGATTGAGGAGATGATGGCGGCAGGTGTGCGGGTTGGTATGGGGAATGATGGCTTTACCAACACGATGTGGATGGAGTGGAAAGAAGCTTACCTGCTGCACAAGATGGCACATCGCGATCCCCGGCGGATGGGCGGGTACCAGGTGGTGGAAATGGCAGTCAAGAATAATTCTGATCTGATCACGGAATTGTTTGACGGCTTGCCCATCGGGGAAATTACCGAAGGCGCAGCGGCTGACCTGATCTTTGTGGATTATCATCCCTTCACGCCCCTGACCGCAGGCAACTTGCCCTGGCATATCCTGTTTGGCTTTGTGGAAAGCATGGTCACTGCGACGATCGTGGCAGGGAAACCGTTGATGTACCGCCGAGAATTACTGACCCTCGATGAGGCAGAAATTGCGGCAAAGGCTATGGAGATATCAAAGAAAACCTGGCATGACTTTGAAACAAGTGCCAGTATTTAATAAGGAGCAATCATGACGGATAAGAAAACTTACACCCTCGGCATTGTCGGGGGGACAGGGAATGAAGGTAAAGGATTGGCTTTCCGCTGGGTACAGGCGGGTCACGATGTCATCATCGGCTCACGCCAGTATGAAAAAGCCCAAAAGGCTGTCGAGGAAGTGGCTGCCCTTTTAGAAAATGCACCTGGCACCCTATGCGGGATGGAAAACAGTGATGCAGTCGCTGCCTGCGATATCGCAGTAATTACGGTGCCTTATGCAGCACATCGACCCACACTTGAGAGCCTTAAGGACGTTTTAGACGGCAAATTGGTGGTGGATGTTGTGGTACCGATAGTGCCGCCCAAGGTGACCAAAGTGCAAATGCCTGAAGCAGGGTCAGTCGCCCAGGAGGCACAAGCCATTCTTGGCGAGAACTGCAATGTGGTGGATGCCTTTCAAAACATTTCTCATGAGCGTTTGATGGGCAAAGGGGATGTGGATTGCGACGTGCTGGTGTGTGGGAAAGGCAAAGCAGCCCGGCAGGTAGTATTAGAATTGGTCGCTGATACCGGTTTGAAAGGCTGGGATGCCGGCCCGATTGAAAATGCTGTTGTCGTTGAAGGTCTAACCTCGATTTTGATTGGTTTGAATATCCAGCATCATGTGCATGCCTCGGGCATCCGTATCACCGGGATTCCTGATTCAGAGTAATATGGCACTCAGTCTCATTCCTCTGCAGGACATACCATTGATCAGTCCGGGTGATGACCTGGCAAAGATCATCCTTGCCGCTCTTAAGCAAAACCAGCTTGCGCTGCAGGATGGGGATATCCTGGTTTTAGCACAGAAGATCGTTTCAAAGGCAGAAAACCGCCTGGTTAACCTGACAACAGTGAAACCCTCAGATGAGGCGCAGCACTTTGCTGCTCTGACCGGGAAAGACCCTCGCTTATTGGAATTGATCCTCTCTGAAAGCCGTGAGGTTTTACGGACGCGGGAGGGTCTGATCATCGTTGAACACAAATTGGGGTTTGTGTGCGCCAATGCAGGCATTGATCACTCCAATGTGTCTGGTTCTTGGGGATCACCGGAGGATTGGGTCTTGCTGTTGCCTGAAGATCCGGATGGTTCTGCGGAAGTACTGCGTCAAACTCTTGAGGATGAAACGGGTTGTCAGATTGGAGTGTTGATCATCGACTCACACGGGCGAGCCTGGCGGTTGGGGACGGTCGGTGTCGCGATCGGTTTATCGGGGCTGCCCGGGCTCGTCGATCTGCGCGGAGAAGCGGATTTGTTTGACTATCGTCTGCGAGCGACGCGAGTTGCTGCTGCTGATGAACTGGCTGCTGCGGCATCATTGATGATGGGGCAGGCGGCAGAGGGCACACCGGTTGTATTGGCACGCGGTTTTCCTTATGCCTTGCGAGATGGCAGTTTGCAGGAGTTGATCCGGCCTAAAGATTTAGATATGTTCAGGTGAAATTGATATGTATGCAATCATGAGCGAGCTTGACCCCAAATCATCTGACACCGTCACGCAACTCTGGCGAAAGTTGTGTGAGGAATGTGGCTTGCAGGCAATTTTTGAGGTTTCTACACCTCATTTCACCTGGTTTGTTGCAGATGACCTGGATGTGCCTCTGACCACCTCTGTTCTTGAGGATCTGGCGGAAGAAACCCATCCGCTTACGATACACACATTCGGTTTAGGCATTTTTTCAGGCAAACATCCAATATTGTATCTGCCGATGGTTAAGTCAGTTGAGATGATCAACTTCCATAACCGAATTTGGGAAGCAATGGAGCCATTGAGCAAAGATCCAAAAATGTATTATTCACCCAAATTATGGGTACCCCATATCACGCTCGCTTTGAATGACCTTTCTGAAGCGAATTTAGCCTGTGCGATGAATGTGGTTGCTTTTGAACCCATCGAATTATTTGTGCTGGTCAATAATGTGGCTCTGGCTGAGCATGTTGATGATGGATCGGGGAAGATATTGGCTCGATCGAATTTTTCAGAAGATTGATCAAGAACAAGGAGATGGATTGAAAGTTGTTGCACTTGCAGGCGGTGTAGGCGGCGCCAAACTGGTTGACGGTTTAGCTGCTCTACTCAATCCGGATGAGTTGAGTGTGATTGTCAATACAGGCGATGATTTCGAGTATCTTTCGCTCGCGATCAGCCCTGATTTGGATACTGTTTGTTATACGCTGGCTGACCTGGCTAATCCAAACACGGGGTGGGGGCGGAAAGAGGAGACCTGGCATGTGTTTGACGCAATACAATCATTGGGCGGGCTTGACTGGTTTCGGTTGGGAGATAATGACCTGGCGACTCATTTATTACGCACAAATTGGCTTCAACAGGGGGTACCCCTATCCGTAATTACTGAACGGTTATGTTCTTTGTGGGGGATTGAACATCGGGTTTACCCAATGAGCGATGACCCGGTCAGGACAATTGTGCATACCGCATCAGGTGAGGCGCTTGGCTTCCAGGAATATTTTGTACATCAAGCTTGCCAGCCAGAGGTTGCGTATTTCGAATTTGAGGGTGCTGAAAATGCTCGGGCTTTACCGCAGGCGATGGAGACCCTGAATGCGTGTGACCTGGTGATACTTGCGCCCTCTAATCCCTGGGTGAGCATTGACCCTATCCTTGAAGTGCAAGGCTATCGATCTGTGATGCGGGAAAAGCCTGTAATGGCGGTATCGCCGCTGATTGGGGGCAAAGCGCTAAAAGGACCGGCGGCAAAGATGTATCAGGAGCTTGGCATCCGTCCGACAGCATTCGCAGTAGCAGAGCACTATGAGGGATTGTTGACGGCTTTTGTTTTTGACCATGTCGATCGTGGCGAATTGGAAAAAATTGAGGCTTGTCGTATAATTCCTTTAGTTACTGATATATTAATGAAGGATGAACAGGATCGCATTCGTTTGGCAGAGGAAGTCTTATTGTTTGGCGAAAGGATCCTGAACAGGAGCCACTAAATCTATGAGCCTATGGGCAATTGTTCCAGTTAAACCCTTGCGTCGCGGCAAGTCCCGATTAGCACCTATTTTATCTGAAGAAGAACGTTTCCAACTCAATCATCAATTATTTATCCGTACAATCGAAGTTCTGAAGGCAGTTGATGCAATATCAGACATCCTGGTTGTCAGCCGTGATTCAGATGTGCTAACTGAAGCACGTGATTTCAACGTTCGCACAGTGACAGAAAACGGCACACCTGAACTGAATAATGCCATTCGGCGTGCCTCTCTGTTCTCGATGGCGTTCTCAACCGAAGGTGTGTTGATCGTCCCGGCGGATCTGCCATTGTTGACTCCTGAAGATGTGTCTGATTTCCTTGCGCAGCGTACCCGTCCGCCGATGGCTGTGATCGGGCCTGACCGTCGCAGACAGGGAACGAATATGCTTTATATTGATCCAGCCGATCTGCTGACGTTTTCTTACGGTCAGGATTCCTTCAACAAACATTGCCAATTGACAGAATCGGTTGGCGCGTCGTTGATCGTCTACGAGAATGAGCGGATTGCATTAGATCTCGACATCCCGGAAGATTATGAGATTTTAAGCTCAAAATATCAGAGTGAGTATTTTGTTAATTGGTTCGCGCCCCTAGTTAAAAAGGAATAAATCATGATTGATCGAGTAGCTTTATATTTGCAGGATGCCCACGATCTGCGAGATGGTTTGGATTATGTTAAGTATGCTGAAGAGCGAGGTTTTGAGGCTGTTTGGCAAGCAGAATCCCGGTTGGTGCGTGATGCAATCGTCCCCATGGCGGCTTATGCCGCAGTGACCGATGAAATCAAAGTCGGCTCTGGGGTGATCAACAACTGGACCCGCAATATTGGCTTATTGGCTGCCACATTCCTGACACTGGATGATTTAGCACCTGACCGGATTATTTGCGGGATTGGCGCTTGGTGGGATCCGTTGGCAAAGAATGTTGGGATCGATCGAAAAAGCCCATTAACGGCTATGGAAGAGACGGTGATTGTCTTGCGGCGCTTGCTGAACCTGGAGCGGGTATCATTTGACGGCGAATTTGTGCATGTCAATAATATCGAGCTGGATGTCGTTCACGGCCGGCGTGAACCCCGGAATGTCCCGATCTATATCGGGGCGACCGGGCCGAAAATGATGGCATTAACCGGCCGGATTGCAGATGGGGTTGTGTTGAACTACTGTGTTCCACCAAAGTACAACATTCAGGCAATTGATCAATTGAAAGTTGGGCTTAAGGAATCAGGCCGAACTTTGGACGAACTGGATCGGCCACAGTTGGTGGTTTGCTCCGTGGATGATGATGGCGATAAGGCGATCGACACCAGCCGGGAACTGCTGACCCAATACCTGGCGCAGCAACCTCATATTGCGAAAGCATCAGGCGTCTCAATGGATGTGGTTGCAGAGATTCAATCCATTTTAGGCTGGCCGGCGACCCATGAACAGATTATGCAAGCCAAGCACCTGGTTCCGGATGAGTTGGTCCATAAGATCACGGCTAGCGGCACGCCTGCTGATGCACGGGCAAAGGTGCAGGAGTATTTAGATAACGGTGCGACCTGCCCGATCCTTTATCCTGTAGGCGGAAATGTGAAAAAACTGATTGATACTTTTGCGACGAAATAAATGAAACAAAAACAACCCGCGTCCATTAATTGTTTTGTCTGCGGTCGGCAAAACCACGCAGGCTTGAAAATTGTATTTTTCACAACCGCGCCTGGGAAGACACAAGCAGAAATTGCTGTTCCCCGCCAGTATGAGGGGTACCCGGGCATCGTTCACGGCGGTATTATCGCAGCGATCCTGGATGAAACAGGCGGCAGGGCGCGGATGGAAGGTCCGAACCATTTCATGGTCACGGCTCAATTGAATGTACGCTATCGCAAGCCTGTCCCGATCGAAACACCGCTAAAAGTGATCGGCACTGCCGGTGATGTGAGAGGGCGGGTATCTCATGCGCATAGTGAAATCCTGAATTCGGAGGGTGAGGTGTTGGCAGAAGCAGAATTAGTTCTGGTCGATATCCCTGAATCCGAATTGCCAAATGCTGACCCGGAAGTTTTAGGCTGGCGTGTCTATCCAGATGAGGAGGAAAAATGATCAATGAATATTTTCGACCTGCTTCAGTAGATGAAACGCTGAAATTATTAATGGATGGCGATAAAACGCTTAAACCTCTGGGTGGCGGCACAAGCGTCAGCCGCCATCAGTCAGATACGTTTGGCGTGGTTGACCTTCAAAGCGCTGGATTGGACCAGGTCAACGTGCGCAAACAGCAGATTGAAATCGGTGCCACAGTTCACTTGTCACAGATGTTGGGAGTGCCAGAAGTTCACCCCGAAATAAAGAAGGCGATCAAAATTGACGCCAGCGAAAACATCCGCAATGCTGCAACGTTAGGCGGATGGCTGGTCAGCGGTACCGGAAGGTCGATCTTTTCTACTGTTTTGCTGGCTGTAGATGCCACACTGACGTGGGAGCCTGATAGCACCCAAATCAAGATTGGTGATTGGCTTCCGTTGCGCGGCCATCAATCTCCTGGTGTTCTGATGACCAAAGCCACCTGGATGCTGCAACCTCATCTTGTTCTTGAATATGTTGCGCGATCGCCCAAGGATCAGCCGATTTTGATCGTGGCTCTTGCAAAGTGGCCTTCAGGCCGAACACGTGTTGCGCTTGGCGGGTATGGGGATGCGCCAATTATTGCGATGGATGGGCCTGAGCCAAGCGGCGTGGATGTTTCCAGCCGAGATGCCTATTTTGAGGCGGAAGATCAGTGGGCGACAGCGGCTTATCGCCGTGAAGTTGCAGCCAAATTAGCACTGCGGTGCCTGGCACGGCTCGATGAAATCAAAGAAAGGGAGGCGTAAGGTGAAAATAACTCTGAATATCAACCAGCAAGACTATCCCTTGAAAATCCCAGCCGGAGAGAGGCTTTTAGATACTCTCCGCAGGCTTGGTTTCTTCAGCATCAAGAGCGGCGGGTGTGAGAAAGGCGAATGCGGTGCGTGTGCCATCTTGTTTGACGGTGTTCCGGTCAATAGCTGCACGATGCTGACAGCCCAGGCTGAAGGGCATCGCATTGAAACAGTGGAGTCAATGGGTGAACATCCCAAGCAGGGTTGGCGGGAGACTGAGGGATTGCACGTGATCCAGCAGGCATTCGTGGAAACAGGCGCAATCCAATGTGGCTACTGCACGCCAGCCATGGTGCTGGTGGCAAAAGCTTTGTTGGTGAAGAACCCTTCGCCTTCTGAGGAAGAAGTGCGTGACGCCCTTTCTGGCGTGCTCTGTCGCTGCACAGGGTATCTCAAACCGGTGCAGGCGGTCTTGCGCGCCGCCGCAATTTTGCGCGGTGAGCATGTGCCGCCCATTGATGAGCCTATGGAAATCGGTGAAGTGATTTCGTTTGAAGGGAAACCGGATGCGGGTGGATCACCGCTGACTTCAGGTAGCGGGACTGTTACTGAGACGAAAGTCTTCCCGAAGGTGAAAGTCCTCGAATCACGATCGCCGATGAAAACGGTTGGACATGCCGAACCCAAAGTTGATGCAGTAAAACTGGTACAAGGCAAACCGGCATTCACAGCAGATTTTGAACGCCGAGATATGCTGGTTGCAAAGGTTCTTCACAGCCCACATGCCCATGCGTTGATCAAGCATATTGATACCTCGGAAGCAGAAGCTTTGTCTGGTGTTGCCGCCGTGCTCACCTGGCAGGATATTCCACGTGTCGCTTACTCAACAGCAGGTCAATCCCATCCCATCCCAGGTCCGTTGGATACTTTTTCGTTGGATAAGAAAGTGCGTTTTGTCGGTGACCGGGTGGCGTTTGTGGCTGCGGAGACGGCTGAGATCGCAGAAGCTGCACTGAAATTGATCAAAGTGGATTATGAGGTGTTACCGCCTGTATTAGACCCAACACAAGCTATGGCGGATGGTGCGCCGGTTATCCATGATGAACCGGAATATGTTAACTTTGATAAATCCGACCCATCTAAAAATGTCGCAGCAAAAATCAGGATCGATATTGGCGATGTTGAAAAGGGGTTTGAGGAAGCAGATCGCATTTTTGAGGCGGAATATGAAGTCCCAAAGGTTCATCAGGCTTATATTGAACCACATGTGGTGGTGACTTACTGGGACGAAGATGACCGGCTGGTGATCCGCACCAGCACCCAGGTGCCGTTTCATGTGCGCCGGCAAATTGCCCCAGTGCTGGATCTGCCAATTAAGCGGATTCGGGTGATCAAACCCCGTATCGGCGGCGGGTTTGGTGGCAAACAGGAGGTCTTGATCGAGGATGTGGCAGCACATTTGACGATCGCCACTGGTCGCCCTGTGATTTATGAAATGACACGGGAAGAAGAGTTCATTGCAGGAAGGCCGCGGCACCCCATGCGCATCCGCATGAAAACGGGTGTCAAGAAAGATGGCACGATTACGGCCAATGAAATGTATGCGCTCAGTGACACCGGCGCATTGGGCTGCCATGCGTTAACCGTGGCTGGTAACACCGGCCACAAAGCCATGGCGCTGTATGTGGGTGATGGACAGTATCGAAAAGATCCTAATATCCGCTTCTATTCGGACGTGGTGTATACCAACACCGTCCCTTCGGGTGCTTACCGCGGCTACGGTGTGCCGCAAGGCTATTGGCCTGTTGAGCGTCACATGGAAACAATTGCGCGTGAACTGGGTTTGGATCCGCTGGCATTCAGACTAAAAAACGCTCTACGTTCGGGTGAAATCCATCCCTTTAGTAAAGTATGGAGTGAGGGGCGCGAGCCCATGCCGGAAACGATCTATACCATCGGGCTGGAAGAGTGTGTTCAGCAAGGGCGCATGGCTATTGGCTGGGATCAAAAATTCAACAATCCCGAATGGCATAAGGTTCCTGGTCAGCAACACTTGCGAAAGGGCATCGGTGTAGCAATGGTGATGCAGGGCACAGCAATCCCCTATCTAGATATGGGCGGTGCCAGCATCAAAATGAACGATGATGGCTCATTTAACTTATTGGTAGGCGCAACCGATCTGGGAACAGGTTCGGACACTGTTTTAGCACAGATGGCTGCAGAAACCTTGGGTGTGCCGTTGGAGGATATGATCGTCTACTCGTCCGATACCGACTTCACACCTTTTGATAAGGGTGCTTATGCCTCCAGCACGACATACATCTCTGGTACGGCAGTGGTCAAGGCAGCTGAAAAAGTAGCCGAGCGCATCCGGGTCAGGGCAGCGATGATGTTCGCGGCGCAGGATTTGGAGGTCGATGCTGGTGAGATTTACCTCGAAGACCGCAAGGCTTATGCCCCAACCGGGGAGTCGGTCAGCTTTGAGGAAATTGCACTGAATGCACTTCATCAGTCCGATCAGGAGCAGATCATGGGTGTGGCTTCACATGTATCACCTGTGGCACCACCACCCTTTGCGGCGCAATTTGCTGAAGTGACTGTGGATTTGGATACGGGCATGGTCACGGTGAATAACCTGGTGATGGCCGTTGACTCAGGTGTGATCATCAACCCGGTGACAGCTTCTGGTCAGATCGAAGGCGGTATGGCGCAAGCGCTTGGTTATGCTGTCAGCGAAGAGCTTGTTTATGATAAACAGGGCAATCCGAGAGAAAAAGACTTAGAGGATTATCACATCTTCAGGTCGGACGAGATGCCAGACCTGACGACGATTTTTGTTGAAACCTATGAGCCTTCACACCCCTATGGGGCTAAGGCAGTTGCCGAAATCCCCTTAGATGGCGTAGCGCCTGCTGTCGGGAACGCAATTCTGGATGCATGCGGCGTAAGCCTGAAGAAGATACCAGCGCTGCCAGAATTGGTTTGGCGTGAACTGAAGGCAAAGCAATAGTTGAGATAGCCAGGAACTGATCTGGTGAGGGTATCCACCCAAGTCTACGAGGCTATACGGAGAACATGATGGAAATCTTGGAACGATTGGAACAGGCCGTGCATTCGGGGAAACCTGTGGCTTTATGCACAGTCGTCAACACGAGAGGGGCTGTGCCGCGTCACGCTGGGGCAAAGATGATTGTCTTTTCTGACGGTCATACCGAAGGCACGGTTGGGGGCGGTGAGATCGAAAACCTTGTGCGCGATGAGGCACAGGAGTCTCTCAATGATGGAAAAACACGATTCTTGAACTATGACCTGATCGATCCGGAAAAGGGTGATCCGGGTGTTTGTGGAGGCACCATGTCCATTTTTGTTGAGCCTTTTATCCATGATCCCACCGTGGTGATCGTCGGGGCGGGGCATGTTGGAAGAAGTGTGGCGCATCTAGCCGGTTGGCTGGGGTTTCGTGTGGTCATCAGCGATGACCGGGAAGAGCTTTGCAACCCCCAGGCAACGCCTGGCGGTGATCAGTATCTGCCTGTGTTGATGAGTCAATTGCCCGAGCATATTGAAATTGATTCTCAAACTTATTTAGTGCTTGTCACAAGAGGTACTGATGTGGATGTTGAAGGGCTGCCGGTACTTTTGGAATCGGATGCTGCTTATATTGGGCTGATTGGCTCAAAGAATCGGTTTAAGCATACGCAGGAAAAACTGGCTGAGAAAGGCATTTCACCTGAGGCAATTCAACGGATTAAATCCCCGATTGGACTGGATATTCATGCTGAAACACCAGAGGAGATTGCAGTAAGCATCATGGCAGAGATCATTGCCTTGCGGAATGAGGGCACAAGTCACAAGCGCAAAGTTTAAATCAAACGGAGAACAACTTATGTGGCAAGAATATATCATGGCAGGATCGCTTGAGCAAGCGGTGAACGTTTTGGCAGAAGTTGGTGAAAAAGGCAGGATCATTGCAGGCGGCACAGACCTGATCCTCGAGATCGAACGCGGCAATCGACCGGGCGTGACAACGATTATTGACATCAGCAAGCTGCCTGGGTTGGAGGACATTTATGAGGATAAAGATGGCGTTGTCCATATTGGCCCGCTGGCGACCCATAACCATGTGATAGCCTCGCCATTGATTCGCCAAAAAGCCTTTGCGCTGTTGCAGGCTTGCTGGGAGGTGGGTTCTCCCCAGATCCGCAACCGGGGCACGGTGGCAGGCAATCTGATTACGGCGTCACCTGCGAATGACGCGATCAGCCCTTTGATGGCGTTTGATGCAAAGTTGAAATTATTGTCAAGCCGGGGAGAGCGGATTGTCCCATTGAGCAAATTTTACAAAGGCGTCCGTAAAACGGTCATGATGCCGGATGAGATCGTGTCTGATATTTTCTTTGATGCCCCGGGTGAGAATTATCACTCGTTCTTCATCAAGACGGCTTTGCGAAAGGCTCAGGCTATTTCTGTGATCAATGTCAGTGTTGTGCTGAAGCTTGTAGAAGGCAAAGTTAAGGATGCACGCATAACGTTGGGGGCAGCCGCGCCGACTATCATTCACGCTGAAGAGGCAGAAAGGTTTTTGGATCAGAAGACCTTGAACGAAGAGGTGATTGCCGAAACGGCGGTGCTAACAGGGAAGGCTGCCAGCCCTATCTCTGACCTGCGCGGGTCTGCAGGCTATCGGGATTATATGATCCAGGTGATTGCTAAACGGGCATTGACGGCAATATTCAAGGGTGTGGACAAGGATCAAATCCCAAGCAGCCCGGTGTTGTTAATGGGTTCAGGTATTCATACAAATCCAACCAAAGAGCCATGGAATGGTAAAGAGATCCATACCTGGATTAATGGTCAGGAATACCGGTTCACGACAGGATTTGATAAAACCTTGCTGAATCTGATCCGTGATGAGGCAGGGTTAAGCGGCACGAAAGAAGGCTGCGCTGAAGGGGAATGCGGCGCTTGCACGGTTTATCTGGATGGACGGGCAGTGATGAGTTGTTTGGTGCCAGCAGGACGGGCGCATGGCTCAGAAATTGTGACCATCGAAGGCATCACCCCAAAGGAGCATATCCATCCCGTTCAGGAAGCCTTTATTGATTACGGTGCAATCCAATGTGGTTTTTGCACGCCAGGCTTCATCATGTCGGCGGCAAAATTGTTGGAGGAGCGCAAGACACCTTCGCAAGAGGAGATCCGCCAGGCGATATCAGGAAATCTGTGCCGGTGCACAGGATATTACAAGATTGTCGAGGCAATCGAACATGCCAGCGAATTTGGAACTGATGCTGACCACAATGAGGCAGTAAAGGAGTGATGATGGCTTATATTGGACAGTCGATCCCCAGATTTGATGTCAAAGACAAAGCCACCGGCGAAGCACTTTATCCCGGTGATTTCAACCTGCCAGACCAGGCATATATGAAAATCCTGTTTGCTAATCGCCCGCACGCGGTCGTCAAAGCGATTGACACCGTCGAGGCTGAAGCCTTACCAGGTGTTTTGGCAGTGCTGACGGCAAAGGATGTACCGGTAAATGAATATGGTTTGATCATGCCCGATCAGCCTGTGTTATGCGGTCCTGGGTCATCCAAACTCTTTACAGACCGTGTGCGCTTTGTAGGTGACCAGGTAGCAGTCGTGATTGCAGAAACGATGAAAATCGCAGAACAAGCAGTTAAGTTAATCAAAGTCACCTATGAAGATTTGCCGGTAATCAACAATATTGATGAAGCATTGGCAGATGACGCAGTGTTACTGCAACCGGACCAGGAGTCAAATGTCTTTTGCCATTACCAGATTCGCCATGGCGATGTTGATAAGGCATTTGAAGCTTGTGATGTGATCGTTGAAGGTGAGTACCATACACCTGTTCAGGAACATGCTTATTTGCAGCCCGAGGCGGGTGTTGCCTACATCGACCCGGAAGGGCGGATCACTGTGGTGGTTGCGGGTCAGTGGACGCATGAAGATCAAGAACAAATCGCCCATGCGCTTGGATTGCCAGCCGAGAAAGTGCGTGTCATTTATCCTGCAATCGGCGGCGCCTTTGGCGGCCGTGAGGATATGTCCATCCAGATTGTGCTGGCGCTGGCTGTGATGCGTCTGCATGAGCAGGGGATTGACCGACCTGTTAAAACCATTTGGTCCCGCGAAGAGTCGATCATCGGGCATCATAAACGCCATGCTTACCGGATCAAGGGGAAGTGGGGTGCGACAAAGAAAGGCAAAATTTTGGCTGCAGAAGTAAAAATTCTTGCAGATGGGGGTGCTTATGCCTATACTTCCACAAAAGTGATGGGTAATGCATTCTTGCAATGCACCGGTCCTTATGAGATTCCTAATGTGCGCGTGGATGCGGATGCCATATACACCAACAACGTCCCGGGGGGCGCTTTTCGAGGGTTTGGCGGACCGCAAGGTGCCTTCGAAGCGGAAATGCAAGTCAATAAACTGGCAGAAGCTTTGGGCATGGACCCTGTAGAACTCAGAATGCGGAATTTGATGGAGGATGGTTCAATTATCTCGATGAATTCCACCATCCCAGAAGGAGTGACGATCAAACCTGTGACGGAGGCTTGCGCAGTGCACTCCGGGTGGCAGCAGACTGATTTAGGCTGGCAGGCACCCGAAAAGATGAAGGACGAGGGAACCATCAAACGGGGACGAGGCATTGCGTGTGCCTTCAAGAATGTTGGTTTTTCTTACGGTGGACCAGAATCGTGTCATGCGATGATCGAGCTTTATGGCGAGCGGGAGATAGAGCAAGTTGTCCTTCACCATGCCGGGGCAGATGTTGGACAAGGTGCTCACTCTGCCTTCAAGCAATTCGCGGCAGAGGCTCTGGATGTTCCTGTTGAAAAGATCTCACTGGTCGTTTCAGATACAGCCTTTACAGGCAATTCGGGGAGTTCTTCTGCCTCACGGATGACTTTTATGGCAGGTAATTCGATCAAAGGCGCGGCAGAAAAAGCATTGGAGAAGTGGCGTGCGGAAGAGCGCCCGGTGAAGGTTGAGTTTACTTATCATGCTCCTCCAACCACCCACATGGACCCTGAAACAGGCGAATGTTATCCAAACATCACCTACGGATATGTGGCAGAAACCGTTGAATTGGAAGTGGATACAGAGACCGGTGATATCCGGCTGTTGAAGGTGTATTGTGCTGATGATGTTGGCAAAGCGATCAACCCCATGCAGGTGGTGGGGCAAATCGAAGGGTGTATCGTTCAGGCTGCGGGTTACGTGCTGATGGAAAATTTCATCCAGAAAGACGGCTATGTCGTGACAGATACGCTCTCAAAATATTTGATCCCAACCGTCAAGGACATCCCATTGGAGGTTGAATCAATCGTCTTGGAATTGGCAGACCCGCTCGGCCCGTATGGTGCACGCGGGATGGCAGAAATGCCCTACCTGCCACTGGCGCCAGCCATTGTTCACGCCCTGTATGATGCCACGGGGGTATGGTTTAACGATTTTCCGCTCACGCCAGAACGTGTTCTGCGAGGATTAGGAAAGATCAAATGACAGCGTATGTGCTGGTTTGGGGCGGGGGAGACCTGGCAAGCGGGGTCGCGTTGCGCTTGCACAGGGTTGGAATCCGCGTTTTAGTTGTCGAAACACCCCAACCAACGGTGGTGCGTCGAACGGTGGCTTTTGCGCAGGCTGTGTTTGAGGGCGAGGTCAAAATTGAAGGCGTAGCGGGGCGTCTCGTGGGAACATGGGAAGAAGTCGCTGAAACCTGGCGTATGGAAACCGTCCCGGTGATGGTTGACCCTGAGTTGAACATTATTGATGACCACAAACCTCTTGTTTTGGTCGATTCACGGATGCGAAAAAAATATGCGCCGCTTTCTTTGGGCTTGGCCGATATGGTGGTTGGACTTGGGCCTGGATTTGTTGCCAAGGATAATTGCCATGCTGCGATCGAGACCAATCGAGGTCACTTTCTCGGCAGGGTTTACTGGGAAGGCAGCCCAGAGCCGGATACCGGCGTCCCGGGGAAGGTAAAGGAATATACCCGAGAGCGGGTGCTGCGCGCCCCTGCTTCCGGTGAGGTGGTGAACCATGTTCACATCGGAGATTCAGTCAACGCGGGTGATCCGATTTTATCTGTGGAATGGAATACGGTCACTTCACCATTTGATGGGGTGGTTCGAGGGTTGATCCATGAGGGGATTATGGTTCGGCAGGGGATGAAGGTTGGGGATGTGGACCCACGTCCTGAAACCTTCAGATACTGGACTGTGTCTGAAAAATCGATCGCGATTGGCGGTGGGGTGCTTGAAGCGATATTGACACACAAAGAAATCCGGAGCAGGCTTTGGGAAAACTGAGCAAATATGAATGTTTCAAGAGCGCTCAGGATTAAAGCAGGTGAGTCAGTTGCCTTTGTAGGTGCAGGTGGGAAATCGAGCCTGATATTTGCCTTAGCGAAGGAAACTGAAAAGCCGGTTGTGATCACAACCACAACGCATCTTGGCACCTGGCAGGCTGAACTTGCGCACCGGCACCAGATTATACACTCCATGGAAGATTTAGAATTGATTGATTATGAGCAAGATCAATCTCTGTTAATCACAGGCCCCGCAAACGATGCAAATCGTTTGACAGGGTTGCCCGAGCAATTTTTGTTCAGGCTTTGGGAAATTTGCAGGCAAAAGGACCTCTCTTTGCTGATTGAAGCCGATGGTGCGCGCCAGCTTTCGCTCAAAGCGCCTGCCAGTTACGAGCCGGTGATCCCCGATTGGGTTGATCGCGTGGTGGTTATCGCTGGTTTAGGTG
Organism: Anaerolineaceae bacterium; assembly: GCA_016841365.1. Taxonomy (GTDB): domain Bacteria; phylum Chloroflexota; class Anaerolineae; order Anaerolineales; family Anaerolineaceae; genus Brevifilum. Next base: position 169,679 of record JAENZI010000003.1, on the reverse strand, counting down.
CGATCGGAAAGCGATTAACGGCTGATGTGGTCCATCGCCCCGAGCTATTTTCAAATCTGAGCGGATTGGGGTTGAACGATATCATCCGCGTTGAAGATGTGATCGCGGTACTTGGTTCGGATCAAGGTGGTTTGAAAGCTATACCTGAAGGATCATGGAAAATGTTATTTTTGAACCAGGCGGATGACGCGATGCTGCAAGCCAAAGGCAAACGGATTGCGATGGGATTAGCTGACAGCTATGACCAGGTTGTGCCCGCATCGCTAAAGAAACCTGAGATGGAAGACCGTGTGTTGAGCGTGTATGCACGGACAGCAGGGATTGTCCTGGCGGCGGGGGGAAGTGAACGGCTGGGAAGCCCCAAACAACTCTTAGAGTGGCAGGGTGTGCCGTTTGTCGTCAAGGTTGTCGAAAATGCCTTAGCGGGCGGCCTGAAGCCCCTGATCGTGGTGACAGGAGCCGACCACGACGCAGTACAGTTGGCATTGAAAGGCTTGCCTGTGAAGTGTGTCTACAATCCAGATTGGTCAGCGGGGCAATCAACCTCCATGCAAACAGGGTTGGCGGCACTCAAGGAGGGGTGTGATAGTGCGATGTTCTTGCTCAGTGATCAACCGCAGATTTCATCGTTTATGATCCGACAATTGCTGGACCAATACGCCAAATCACGTAAAGACATTACTGCGCCACTGGTACGCGGCCAACGGGGAAATCCGGTGATCTTTAGTTGCAAAACCTTTGATGCCCTGAAGCATGTGGCAGGGGATCGCGGTGGGAGGGCGATCTTCAGTCAATTTGATGTGGATTGGCTGGAGTGGGTCGATGTCCGTGTTTTGATGGATGTCGACCAACCAGGAGACGATAAAAAATTGCGAGACGCTTACTTTCAATAGATTATGGATTCTTCTGGGTTGTAAATGAAAACCCTGCTCAGTGCTTCATGCCATTATTTCCAAGACTTAAAATATAGTTGAGCTTTCTTATATTTTTGGATAAGGTATAATGGTGACATTCCAATAGGAAAAAATTTTGGAATGGATTTAAAAAATTGAACAATTTATTGGGAATAAAGCGCCTGGCCAGCCCCTTTGTGGGATGGTGACGAGGATGGAGGTTCCCCGGTGCAAACCGGGGCTAACTGGACGACAGGAAAATCGAGAGATCGGCGGATGCCTCCCGCTGCAGACTGCAGTTGACTTCCCAAAAAGAAAACTAAAAATGCTTTACGTTGGATCGCCGCGACGCGGTTTGATCAGGACGTATGGGCATCAAAGTAAACGGAGGCTTAAAACGATGTGCGGTATTGTTGGTTACATTGGTGATCGAGACGCAACCCCTATCATTTTGGGTGGGCTAAAACGATTGGAATACCGGGGTTATGATTCTGCCGGCGTGGCTGTGCTGGATGACGGTCAGATTGAGATCCGGCGAGATGCAGGTAAATTAAGCCATCTGGAATCATTGGTGAATGATATGCCTGTTCATGGGAAAATCGGGATTGGGCATACACGCTGGGCGACACACGGCGAGCCAAACGCACGCAACGCCCATCCGCATATCGGCAGCACTGGCGAATTCGTTGTGGTGCATAATGGGATTGTTGAGAACTACCTTGCCCTGCGTGAGGAGTTAGAGGCGGAGGGCACAGAATTCAAGTCTGACACCGATACTGAAACAATCGTCCACCTTGTTGAGAAATTCTTTGCCATCGAAGGTAATTTGTTGGATGCCGTGCGCAGAACCTTGCAGCACCTGAAGGGTGCGCATGGGATTGTGGTGATGTCGTCCCGCGAGCCAGATAAGATTGTGGCAGCGCGTGTGGGCAATGCAGGTGGTGTAGTGATCGGGTTGGGTGAGAATGAAAATTATGTCGCCTCTGATCTACCTGCAATACTCGAACATACCCGCAAGGTTGTTTTTCTCGAGAGCCATCAGATTGCCGTAGTCACTAAAAAGAATGTGAAGGTCATCGATACTGACGGCAAACCAATCAATACACAGGTGCAGCGCATCGCTTGGGATCCAGTTGCTGCGGAAAAAGGCGAATACCGTCATTTTATGCAAAAGGAAATCCATGAGCAAGTGCGATCGCTGACGGATACACTGGCTGGCAGGGTGGACTTTGATGCCGGGCGGGTTACCCTGCACGAGCTCAACCTGGATGCAGCAAAAGCCAAAAAGATCCAGAAGATTATCATCACGGCGTGCGGCACGGCTGCGCATGCTGGTATGGTTGGCAAGATCCTGATCGAGCGGATTGCCCGGGTGCCCGTGGAAGTGGCGATTGCGTCTGAATTCCGTTACGCCGACCCTCTGGTCGACGAGAACACCGTCATTTTGGCCATCAGCCAATCGGGTGAGACAGCGGATACACTGGCTGCGATGGAGGAAGGCCGTTCGAAAGGGGGCATTCTATGGTCAAATGTGAACGCCATCGGCTCACAGGCGATGCGCATCGCAGATGGATGTATATCCATGCAGGTTGGACCTGAGATTGGTGTGGCATCGACCAAGGCATTTACAGCACCACTGGTAGATATGTATCTGCTGGCTGTGTATCTTGGGGACTTGCGCGGGACACTTGACCCTGACCAACGTTTTAAGTTGGTGAATGACCTGATGGGCATCCCATCATTGGCCGGGGTTTGCCTGGACCGCGAGGATGAAATTGTTGCACTGGCACGTAAATTTATGAACATGGACCATATGCTCTATCTGGGTCGGGGCATTAATATGCCCATTGCCTATGAAGGCGCATTGAAATTGAAGGAAATTTCGTATATACACGCTGAGGGTTACCCGGCAGGCGAGATGAAACACGGCCCAATTGCCCTGATTGACCGCTCCATGCCGGTGGTGGCATTGGCGCCCAAGGATCCCTGGTATGACAAGATGATTAGCCAGATTGAGCAGGCATTAGCACGCGGTGGTGAAGTGATCGCAGTGGCAACCGACGGGGATGAGCGCATCCCTGACCTGACCGACAATATCATCTGGGTACCGGAAGTGCCCTGGCTGCTGAGCCCGGTGATCACCAGCATCCCGCTGCAATTGTTCGCTTATCATATTGCATCTCTTCTCGGACTGGATGTGGATCAGCCGCGCAACCTGGCGAAGAGCGTCACAGTAGAGTAGCTCAATAAAACCAAATATAATAGTTCAAAGAAAAAACAGTCCAATCAATCCAAATTGGGCTGTTCTTTTTGATTAGATTTCCTGGTTCACTCAAGTTTTAGAAGATTATGCCGTAATGAATGATCTTATGAATATTAGTTTCCGTAGGTCACCAACGGCAGATAATTGAAATATCCTTCCATAGTGGTGGAGAATTCTGAAGTATTGCCATCACTGTCCGTAGCTGTTGCACTGATGCAATCATAAACAGTTGTTGTGGAGATGGTTTTTGTGAAACTGACTTCGTTATTTGCAGCAGTGGTGATGTTCATTTTTCCAAGATAGTACTGACCTTCGCCATAACCCGAAGCGTCGCAAGAATCATTGCCATAAAAATGGATAATGAATGTGGCTAAAGGCAAACTGTTTAATTTTCCGGAGATGGTCAAGCTTGTTCCGCCAGCATAAGAGAAACCCGTAATAATGGGATGATTTTGAAGATTGTTGGCGCCTGTATCACCATCACCATCGTCATTCTCGGTAACCAATGAGGGATCCTCTGTAATCTCTTCTTTCAAATTGATCCCTAAACCTCCATTGTCATAGATGGCATTTCCGATTATCTGTTTTTGGTTGGCAAATGGACCAACGACAATTCCGTCGTGAGTATTGCCAGCAATTGTGTTCATCTCACCAGGGTTTGTCCCACCAATGGTCGCTGAGGTGCCCGAATAGTGAAAAATCCCGTTGGCATTTGGGATGGGTGTGGTTTTCGTGATATTTAACCCGATGATATTACCTTGAATTTGTGTTGAAGTGCCGCTGTCTCGAATCCCAGCACTGTTATTCCCTGAAATAAGGTTGCCTTCTCCTGGTGCATCACCGCCAATTTCAGCATCGATTGTTGAAGATAAAAGCTGGATGCCGTCACCTCCGTTCGGGATGGCAATATTTCCTGTGATATCTGTGCCGATAAAGTTCCCAATAACTTTATTGCCAGTTCCCCCGCTGATCAGGATGCCAGTGCCGCCATTCCCCGAGATCAGATTTCGCTGTATTGCTAAAGATCCACCGATGAGATTGTTGCTGGAATCTGAAACTGAGATCCCAACCCCTAAATTTGGCCTGGCAATGGTGCCTGTCTGATCAACACCGATCATATTCCCCTGAATGATATGTGACCCGCCGCCAACGATACGTATTCCCTGTTCGCCTGAACCTGCTTCTCCACCATTTCCTGAAATGATATTGTTCAAAACATTGACATTGTTAGCGTTTTCAATAGCCATTCCTCTAAAGGCATTGCCAGGTGCAATTGATGAACCCACTGTGGATCCGATCACACAATCCTCAATTGTGATAATGTCTGCTTCATCAATGAGAATCCCCTGGGTTCCAAAATTCCTGATTTTCAAATTTCGGATAGTAACACCATTCCCAATGATAGTTAATCCATTTCCCCAAACGCCCCCGCCGTTGATTACAATACCTTTTCCATTGGAGATATTAGGCCCCTGGATGATGGTTGAGAAAACAATATCTGGCAGAGGAGACCCAACTGTGATAATGGTATCAATTGCGAGACTGGTTGGAATGTTAAATGTGATTGTATCTGCAGATCCGGCATCATAATTTGCCTGTTCAATAGCTGCTCTCAATGTGCAAGTGTTTGATAGCGTTTTACATTCCATGTCGAATTCATTACTATCATGTTCATCCCCAGTTGAATTGACAACAAAGGTTGCACCTGCTGCTCCGACACTCTTTGTTTGTTGGAACAATAAAATAAGCAGAATGACGAAGATGATATTGCAGATCAAAACTCTTGTTGTTTTTCGCATTGAGCAACCTCCTCAATAATTAATGGTGGACGTCAATTGTTGATATGCAGCTTGATGACTGCTTTTAAACCTTGTCTGGTTTACAGTGGTTTACTGTAAATTTGCAGAGTAAATATTTAATTAAAAAAACATGATTTATGAAGATAAGGGTAATTGTAAATTAATGAATTTCATTTGAACAGGGGGGAAACTATTGGTTAGATTGGTAATTCTTTTTTCGACTAATTTCTCTTAAAATTAAATTTGCATCATTCACTTAACTTAAAAAATTTGCCAAGTGGAATTTTTATCTACAAGTGGGTAAAATTGAACTCGTGTTGAATCTTGTCAGATTGATACGTAATGATTTCTTGAAATTCAATCCTGATTTTCAACAGAGACTGATCAAAATGACTTCTTTTGAAGTATGAAAGGAATTGCAGCATGCCAAATGTTACCCAGGAGCAGGTTTTAGCCGCTCTGAGCCAGGTTCAGGACCCGGAACTGCGAAAAGACCTTGTGACACTGAAGATGATCAAAGATATTAAGATAGAAGATTCCAAGGTGTCTTTCACCGTTGAATTGACAACACCCGCCTGCCCATTAAGAGGACAAATTCAAAAAGATGCGGAAAATGCTGTCCTGGCAATTGACGGTGTGGACTCGGTGAATGTCACCATGGGCGCCCGCGTCCCAGCTGATGATAAAATCAAAGACCTAACGATCAAGAACATCATTGCGGTAGGTTCAGGCAAAGGTGGTGTGGGGAAATCCACAGTGGCAGTCAACCTGGCTGTTGCCCTGGCGAAATGCGGCGCAAAAGTCGGCTTGATGGATGCTGACATTTACGGTCCAAACGTTCCCACTATGATGGGCGTGGAGTCACTACCGCCGACACCTCAGGGGATGAAGATCCAACCTGCCCTGGCTTATGACGTGAAAGTCATGTCGATCGGGTTTATGGTTTCGCCTGGTCAACCGCTGATCTGGCGCGGCCCGATGTTGCATTCAGCCATTAAACAATTTCTGAATGACGTGGATTGGGGCGATTTGGATTACCTGATCGTTGACCTGCCGCCTGGAACAGGTGATGTGCAGCTATCACTGGTACAGACCGTTCCTCTGAGCGGGGGCGTTATTGTGACCATGCCGCAAAAGGTTTCCTTTGATGACGCGTTCAGGGCGGTCTCCATGTTCAATAAGATGGAAGTTCCTATTTTGGGAATTGTTGAGAATATGAGCTATCTTGAAATGGAAGACGGAACCAAACGGCAGATTTTTGGTGAAGGCGGCGGCGAACATTTGGCAAGTATGGCAGGTGCACCGCTTCTGGCCAATATTCCCATAGATGAGAGCATCCGCTCAGGCGGTGACCAGGGTGACCCTGTGGTTATCGCTGACCCCGAATCACAAGGGGCAAAGGCGATGATGGCGTTGGCTGAATCAGTCGCTGCCCGCATGAGCATGCAAATCAGAGGATGACCTTTCGGATAGGTTATAATTAATTTATGACTCACAGCAATATTATTGGTATTCAATTTGAAGATGTAGGAAAAATTTACTATTTCGACGCTTCGAGATATCCAGATCTTAAACCGGGCGATCCTGTTGTGGTTCGCACAAGCCGGGGATTGCAGCTTGCGACGATCTCACAGGTCAATATTGATACAGAGGATGTCGATCTACAATCCTTTAAGCCTGTTGAGCGTCCGGCAAGCCCAAAAGACCTGCTGCAGCGTCAGGCTTTGGCAATCAAAGAAGAAGAGGTCAGAGAGCGGATTATTGAGCTTCTAAACCAAAACAACATGAGTGCCGTTAAAGTGGTCTCGATCGAGTATTCTTTGGACGGTGACCGCCTATTCATCCTGCTCAACAGTGAGTCGTCGGTCAATTTTAATATCAAACGTCTGCATCAAGACATTCAGAAGATGGAAAAAGACGTAAATGTGGATTTGCGTCAGATTGGCCCAAGGGATGCGGCTAAATTGATCGGCGGTATGGGTGCCTGTGGGCTTGAAACCCGGTGCTGCTCAAAGTTTCTGACCGAGTTTTCTTCCATTTCCATCCGGATGGCAAAAACACAGGATATTTCACTGACGCCCTCAGAGATCACTGGCATGTGCGGCAGGTTGCGGTGCTGTTTGATGTATGAATATGATCAATATGTGGAAGCGATCAAGACGCTGCCAAAGCGCAAGCGAAAAGTGATCACCCCGATGGGCGAAGGCAGGGTTGTTCAGATCTTGCCGCTGCGGCAGGCTGTTATCGTGGATTTGCCTGAGATCGGACCGCGCCAATTTTCGAAAGAAGAACTTGACCGGGCAGAGAAAATTGCCCGAGGTGAAGAAGTTGAACCGCTGCCTGAAGAACCTGAAGACCACGATTCGGTCGTCAGCCGTGCAGAGGATCAAAAAATGGATGGCGAACAACGCACAAAGCCAATCGATAAAAGACGCAGCGGTTCTTCAAAACGAGGACGCGGGCGTCAATCTCGCCGTTCCAATAAGAATTAATCATCACAGCCAACACTAAGGAATATTACACCATGGAATTTAGCGAGGGATGGGAGCAGCGTAAAGAAATCCTGATCATTCTGGCTCACCCCGATGATCCGGATTTTTTCTTGGGTGCCACCATTGCCCGGTGGATCAAGGCAGGGCATTTGGTACGGTATCTGCTGCTCACCAAGGGTGATAAAGGGGCAGCAGATGAGTCGCTAACCCCCAAAGATGTCATGCAAATTCGGATTGATGAGCAGAATAAGGCTGCCAGCGTATTGGGTGTTACTTCGGTCGATTTCTTAGATGTTGAGGATGGGTATCTGATCCCTGACTTAGAAATCCGCAAGCAGATTGTCAGGGAGATCCGCAGATATCGGCCAAATATTTTGGTAACCTGTGACCCCACAAATTACTTCCCCAGCCCACAATATATCAACCACCCGGATCATCGAAATGCCGGCCAGGCGATGATCGAAGCTGTTTTCCCTGCTGCCGGCAACCATTTTTTCTTCCCAGAGCTATTAGAAGAAGGCTTTATGCCGCATGAAGTGGAAGAAGTTTGGATGAGCCTGACGCATGAGCCTGATATCAAACTGGATGTCACCGACCATTGGACAGACCGTCTGAACGCACTAAAAATGCACCAATCGCAAATTGGAGAGCCTGAGGCTTTTGAAAAAAGGATGCTTGAGCGCGTGCAGCAAGAACCAGGCGAACCATTCAGTTATATCGAACAATTCCGACGAATAAAATTCAGGAGAAAAACAGCATGAAATTATTTGATGAAGCTATGATCATGCAGGATGAGATCATCCGACTGCGCAGGGATTTTCACCGTCACCCCGAGCTGGGTTTTGAGGAGGTTCGGACAGCCGGAATTGTTGCGCAGCAGTTGACTGCGCTTGGTATGGAAGTGAAAACAGGGATTGCAGAGACCGGTGTGATTGGCATTATAAGAGGTAAATCTGATGCACCTGTATTGCTGCTGCGCTTTGACATGGACGCTTTGCCGATTTTGGAGGAGACAGGAGCGCCATATGCTTCAGAAACACCAGGCAAGATGCACGCCTGCGGGCATGATAGCCATGTGGCAGTTGGTTTGAGCGTGGCCAAACTGTTAGCAGCGCACAAAGAAGATTTAGCCGGGACGATCAAGTTTGTGTTCCAACCCGCAGAAGAGGGGGGTGGTGGGGCAGAACGCATGGTTGAGGCTGGCGTGTTGGATAATCCAAAAGTAGATTATTCGATGGGGATGCATGTGTGGAATGATAAACCGGTTGGCTGGTTTGGTCTCAACCCCGGGCCTTCCATGGCAGGCGGGCACATATTTTCTATAAAATTGACTGGCAAAGGTGCGCATGGCGCATCACCGCATCAGGGTATTGACCCGATTATGGCAGCGACCCAAATTATCAGCTCTCTGCAGACGATCACATCGCGCAATATCAACCCACTGGAAAGTGCGGTAGTCTCAGTGTGCACGGTGAATGCAGGCTCGGCGTTCAACATCATTCCACAAGAAGCAGTATTGACAGGCACAATCCGCACCTTCAAGCCAGAAGTGTTTGAAAAGGTGCAGACCCGGTTTTATGAGATTGTGGAAAATGTTGCCACAGCGATGGGTTGCCAATCTGAAATTTCGTTGACCCGCATGACCTACCCGGTTATCAATGATCCAGAACTTGTGTCATTGATGACAGATGTTGTAAAGGAACTTGTTGCAGACGCAAAGATTGATGCGGCCATTCAGACCATGGGCTCAGAAGATTTTTCGTTCATGATGCAGGATGTGCCCGGATGCTTTTTGATGGTCGGTTCAGCCAATAAGGAAAGAGGATTGGATTACGGACACCATCACCCCAAGTTTGATATTGATGAAGCTTCCTTAGCGCCTGCTGTTGCGATCCTCGCAGAAGGTGCCATCCGGATACTTGAGTCCCACCCAAACTCTAAATGAATTGACCCGAGGAACGCATCATTGAATCACACCCAGGGTCTGGATTCGGACGCAGACAAGTTAACCACTAAGAAAATACTAAAGACGTGGCTGCCGCTAGTTGCCAGTTGGATGCTGATGAGCATGGAACTGCCGACGATCAATGCCATCTCTGCTCGGCTCGCTGATCCGAAGATCAACCTGGCAGCCTATGGCGGAGTTACCTTTCCTATCGCACTGACGATTGAAGCACCGGTGCTGATGCTGCTGGCAGCCTCAACTGCCCTTAGCCGGGATTGGTATTCTTATCAGAAACTGAAAAAGATCACATTATGGATGGGGGTCATTTTATCCCTTGTCCACGTTCTTGTGGCGGTTACCCCAATATATGATTTTATCGTTACGGTGTTGCTCCAGGCACCTCAAGAAGTCATTGAGCCAGCAAGGCGGGGGCTGCTGTTCTTATCACCATGGACGATCGCCATCGCGTACCGGCGGTTCCAACAGGGAACGATGATCCGTTTTGGGCACTCGAAAATTGTCGGGGAGATCACAATCGTCCGCCTGGTGACCGTCAGCGTTGTTTTGGCTGTTGGGTTTACTCTAAAAACTATTCCTGGGGCAAGCCTTGCTGGATTGGCGCAGGGATTGGGGGTCAGCTTTGAAGCCATTTATGCAGGGCTGAGAGCCCGAAAAATCCTCCCGGAAATCAAAGCAGCACCGCCAGTCGCAGACACATTTTCGACGCGAAAGTTCATGGTGTTTTATATTCCCCTAGCGCTGACATCCTGGTTGTGGCTGTTATGGCAGCCATTGATCAGCGGTGCGGTATCCCGCATGCCCAATCCGATTGATTCGCTGGCAACATGGTCAGTAGTAACGGGGTTGTTGTTTGTGTTTAGAAGTCCTGGTGTTGCCTTCAATGAGGCCGTCGTGGCGCTGCTTGAAGAAAGACGTTCGTTCCAGGCATTACGAAAATTCGTTTGGCTGGCCTCTGCTATCACACTCGGTTTCGCATTGCTGATCGTTTTGACGCCATTTTCTGAGTGGTGGTTCACCCGCTTTGCAAATCTGCCGGCAAACCTGGTGCCTTTAGCGATGAATGTGTTGGCGATAGGCGTGCCATTGACGATTATCAGCCTATTCATCAATTTTTATCAAGGGATCATCGTCTATTTTGGGAAGACACGAGCTGTTGCAGAAGCAGTGGCAATATTTTTGTTTGTGTTGGGGTTGATCCTGGCATTTGGGATTTTTACAGATGCTTACCTTGGCGTTTATGTCGCGGTGACTGCCTTTACGGCAGCGCACCTGGCTCAGGGCGTGTGGTTGATGGTGCGCAGCCGAGAACAACGTCAGCGGCTGGCGGCTTAATGGGAATAGCCAAAATTTAGGGGGGGATTACATTTTTCGGGCGAGTAATACCTCACACATTTCGAACAACGCCTGTGCGTAGTTGTTTCCCTCACCATGGTTGGGGAACAGGGTTTCTAATGCCGCAAAAGCCTGATCTGTGGTGTGCTCTGCATGTTGCTTGACATAATCCTTAGCACCACATGTCTCTAACAAGTCAGCCATATGCTGAACCTGCTTTGATGTGGGAGAAACAACTTGCCATGAGGAAGCAAATTCTGTGCTGTTTTGCAGGCCGTAAAGGATCGGCAGGGTTTTCTTTTTGGTTGTGATGTCACTGGCGGTTGATTTGCCGGTGATTTTTGGGTCGCCCCATATCCCTAAAAAGTCATCCTGAATCTGGAAGGCAATCCCGAGGTTTCTGCCGAATTCAGACAAGGTGCGGATGATTGATGCGTGTTTTCCAGCGGTTAATCCACCCAGTTCAGCAGCTAAGGCAACCAGCGCCCCTGTTTTACCTTCGATCATCATCAGGTAAGTCTCTAACGGGACGGAATCTTCGTATTCGAATGAGATATCGAGATATTGCCCCTGGGTGAGATGCAGGCAGACTTCGTTCAGGCGGTGTGCAGCATGCAATGCAACATCATTCGGGCAGGTTTCTCTCAGCCCGAGCATCGCCAGTTGGGCAATGCTGAACATGGCATCACCTGCGTTGATGGCTTGTGGGATGCCCCAGCGGTACCAGACGGTGTCCTGTCCGTGACGTTGGGGCGAACGGTCCTCGATATCATCGTGGATCAGGGTGAAATTGTGCAGATATTCTAAGCTGACCGCTGCTGGGAAGGCATCAGAAAGCGCACCGCCGAAAGCCTGGTTACATAGCAAGGTCAGCAACGGTCGGATGCGCTTGCCCGGTCTGCCGCCATTTTCCCAACCCATGTGATAGGAGAGCATCTCCTTCAACCCCGGGGTGAGCTCAAAGGGTTGGTTGTCAAGGAAGGTTTGCAGATGGGTCTCAATTTTAGGCAAGAGCTGTTGTTGCAGTGATTTGAGGTTCATTCTGACATCCTGCTATTTGATTTTTATCAGTTTTTGGAGGTTTAGTTCTGATAAATTACGGGCACCGCACGCAAACATGGCAATCCGGACCTGGTTGACAATCATGCGCATGGTATCGGCGGCTGTTTCTGCAGATTGCGCAGCGGCTTTCAGGAACAAGCTTGCCATCCCGCCTAATTGTGCACCTAATGCCAGGCACTTGGCGATGTCAATCCCGGTGCGCAAGCCGCCTGAGGCGAAAATTAGCCAATTCTCATCCACCGCGCGGGCGTTAAGCAGCGACTGGGTGGTTGGAATGCCCCAATCTTTGAAAACGCCTGCGGTTTGCTCCTGATAGGGGTCTGTGATGCGATGCTTCTCAACTTCTGACCAGGAGGTCCCGCCAGCGCCGGCGACATCCAGTGCGTCAACACCTGCTTCGTAGAGCATCCGTACGGCATCTTGAGAAAATCCCCAACCGACCTCTTTGACGATCAATGGCACGGATAGATGGCGTTTGATTTCAGCGATTTTTGAGGTTAACCCAGCAAAATTGACATCCCCTTCAGGCTGCAGAGCTTCTTGCAGGGGGTTGAGGTGCATGACCAGGGCGTCCGCACCGATTATTTCAACAGCTCGCTGGCATTCATCAATCCCAAAGCCGTAGTTTAATTGAACAGCACCGAGATTGGCAAACAGCAGGATGTCGGGCGCATATTGGCGTACCTGGAATGTGGCTGCAAGGGAAGGTTCTTTGATGGCAGCACGCTGAGAACCCACACCCATCGCCAAACCTACAGCTTGCGCAGCCGTGGCTAAGTTGCGGTTGATCCGCTTGGCTTCTTCTGTGCCGCCTGTCATTGACGACACCAGTACCGGCACCCGCTGATGTTTCCCGAATAAAGTCTGGCTGAGGTCAATCTCCTCAAGCGATAATTCGGGGAGTGCCTGGTGGATAAGGCGGTATTCCTCAAGCCCCGTTGTCAGAGATGAATCAACATCTTTTTCGAGGTTGATCTGGATATGCTCGTCTTTTCGGTTGGCGATTGGCGTATCTTTTTCCATCATATCGGGTTAAATTTTAGGGAAACTGGCGGATTGCCTTGACAGTTTCCAAAGGCGCGTTAGAATTTTAATAATCATATCACAGACAGGAGGCATAATGTCCGACACATTTGAAAAGGTAAAAGAAGTCATTGTGGATGTATTGAAGGTCGATGATGATAATATTACCCTTGAAACCCGCTTCATTGAAGATCTCAAAGCCGATTCGATGGATCAGTTCTTCTTGATCGATGGATTTTGCGAAAAATTTGATATCGCAATTTCAGACGACGAAGCACGCGATATACAGACGGTTAACGACGCGGTCGAATATATTGACAACAAGTTGTAAGAGTCGTGATTTTAGGGAATTCTAAGGAAGGATAAGTCCGGGTGAGAGGGAAGCCGGAGCTTATCCTTTTTTATTATAGGTCGGACAGTGTTAATAAGCAGTGATTGTAACGAGAATGGTGATATAAAAATATCTGTATTCATTTTCCTCTTTAACTTTTGAAATGATAAATTGATAAAAAAAATATTAATTTTTCAAGAAGACCATTTGTGGACTTAACCAGATGTAACAAATTAATTAGGTGTGTCCTACTTTATCACTTCAAGTTAGCCCCAAACTTGATAACTCAAACTTTGAAACCAACAGCATGCTAATATTTTATGGCATGGTAAAATTTTAGAACAATAAACTACAAACTTAGGAATAATAATTATCTATGAAAATTAATAGAAGCAAAATCGTACAGGATTTGTCAAGAGCATACAATAGTAATGATTTAAATGAAATTAAAGATTCGATATTAAGAATCCAAACTGATATTGATAGTTATAGAGTAATTGAGGGTGTTGATAATGATAAAGAAACTAAAACAATTGTTATTCAGAGAGGTTTTTTAATCGATGCATTATCACAAATTCAAGAAACACATACGATTGAACGAACTAAATATTACCTAACAAGATTGATCAAATCATTCACAAAAGTGAAAACAAGCAAAATAAATGATATAAATCTTTATCGATGGAAAGAATACCAAGACATTATTACTGATAGTCTTTGGATCATTAATAGACGTGATAGTTCGGGCGCTCATAATGCTGGTTATTGGGGAAATTTTATACCGCAAATACCAAATCAATTCATAAGAAGATATACAAAGCGTGATGAGTGGGTGTTGGATACGTTTCTTGGGAGCGGAACAACTTTAATTGAATGTAAACGCCTCGGCAGAAATGGAATTGGAATCGAACTTCAATCTGAGGTAGCTCAATTAGCTAAAAATAACGTTCAAAACGAGACAAATTTATTTACTAAGAATGTGCAAGCTGAAATTGTAATAGCAGATAGTATAGAATTGGACTATCCGCAGACACTAAATACATTTGGTATTGAATCTGTTCAATTTGTGATCATGCATCCACCATATTGGGACATAATAAAATTTAGCGAAGATCCTCGCGATTTATCTAATTCTACAGACATTGAAGCATTCCTTGAGAAGATGAGCCTTCTCGCAGTGAAGGTAAACAACATCTTGGATAAAGATCGATATTGCGCATTGGTAATTGGTGATAAATATTCAAAAGGTGAATGGATACCTCTTGGTTTTTATACAATGCAAGAATTTTTAAAAAATGGATTTACTTTAAAATCCACAATAATTAAAAATTTTGAGGAAACAAAAGGGAAGAAAAATGCACAAGAATTATGGCGGTACCGTGCTTTAGTTGGTGGTTTCTATATTTTTAAGCATGAATATATTTTTCTATTCAAGAAAGAACATAATTTAGGTAAATAATGGCAACGACGCATGTATTTATCGTAGATACGCAAACATTTATGATCCACTTAGAATATCTCTTTTCAGGAACTGGTTCTAAAGATTACTACATCGATTTTAATAATAAGGCGACCACATCACTTCCGTATCAAAGAGAAAACAGCTTAGTATCTATGATCGCTGATTCACAGAGAGTACGAAAAGGTGATTTTATTATTTTTTACCTTCAACAAAATAGTTCTATGCATATTTATGAAGGGATGTTTTTTGGTGTTTTTCGAGCAACTGAAGAATATTCTTTTTTTGAAAACAATGAACCTGACCAATATTTAAAGGCAGAATTAGGGAAATCATTAACTTTTAGAACTATTATTGAACCATATGAGGTGTACCCAATTGGCGTTACAGAATGGGAAGCACTTGATGAAATAAAAAATATTAATTCCCCACATCAAATGTTGTGGAGTTTAATTTATAGGAAATTGAAAGGTAATCGCGGGAATACTATGATTACCATATACGAAAGTGAGCGTTTATTTAAACTTCTCCGTGACAAGAATCAACGTCAGATGTTGAATAATGATGGCTTTAGCTTTGACAAGAATACACAACAGATTATCAATGCAAGCGGAAAAAAATATAAAGGTAAAAGAGAAAATATAAACATTTTTCCTAGATTAGAAAGAAAGTATACAAAGTTAAGGGCATTCGAGACTCATTTGCAAGCATATATCCTATCCAATATTGGAAGAAACACTAATACGAGTTTGGATGATAGTCTGATTGGTGACAAGATCATTGAATGGTTAGGTAATGAGGTCTCTTGTGGTTTTGGTATGCAGAGGATTGACATTGCTGTCTCTTTGCTGATGCCAAATTCGCGAATTCTTAAGGCGATTGAGTTAAAAGCGTGTGAAGCAAACTCAGTGATAACGAACCAGTTGCAAAGATATGTTGATTGGTTAGAACAGTATTACATTCCTAACAGAGTTAGTGATATTCAACCTGTTATCATAGCGAAAAAAATTAAAAACAAAAATAACCAGAGTTTCTCTGATATGTTGGAAGACTTTGAGTATTTTAATAAGAAGAATAACAAATGTTATCCCATAAAGTATATTGAGTATCAGATAAAAAACCACAGTTTGGTCTTCAATGAAATCAATTATAATTAATTTATATATAATACAACTTTTGAATAGAATTAATTTGTGGTGACTATCGTTTAAATGCGAAGAGGAGTAACATATGACACATGTACAGGAAATATTTCAAGCGGCAAGTGATTTGTATGTAAAAAAAGGCAAAACTAGTTTCACACGGAAAGATATAAGATTAGAATTAGGACTTTCATCTCATGTTTGGGAAAGGGGTTATACTGGAACCTTCCAATCGATGATCAGTAATGCACCCCCAAGAAGGAATAAGGTCTTAAAAAAGTATCGAAATGTTTTTACCCGTATCAGTAAAGGAAATTATGAATTTAGTGAGTATGGTTTATCATTAATACAGTGATAGATAGGTATAAATTAGTATTATTTTAGCAGTTCAATCGTAAAAAATTTTTGGGGTCATGAAAAATATTGCTCACATGATTTCCAGAAATGTAAATTCTTTTGTCCCAGGCTGTGACCCAGGACACCTAAAATCCCATAAATAGCGTCTCAACAATTGAATATTGTTGCCATTTCCATATGCCAATAAAAGGAGGTTGTAATGGATTTAATACAGATCTCTCAGGAATTAAAAATTAGGTCAAGATTATTTATGAAATAGAAACCAAAATAACTCAAATTGACAAAACCGCAAATTGAAAGCAAACATTTCTTGGCTTAAGGTGAAAATACGTGAATTTTTGGCTATATTTAATTCCCAAAATCTAATCAGATTAGATCTTAAGCCACAAGAGGTTACTCTGTCTGACATCATTTTTGCTATCAAATAGATTTTCAATAAGGAACAAGATATTATGCAAAACACAAACCCGTATAACGAAGGAACCCAAAAACATAGAATTTTTGAAATACTGAGCGATTTAAAATGGCATTGTTCTGAGTGTGAGCTTCCAGGGTCTCAGCCAGCCAAGGCTCTTCAAGGAATTCGACAAGATGGTTACTCTATGGAAAAAGTTGGGTCACATTGGTCAAAGCGTATGCTTTGTAAGAATTGTGGGAGGATCACTCATCACAGAAGGTTGATTTCGACAACACCTCAACATGAACCTATTAAAAGAGCAACGATAAGTAGAAATTTGCGAAATAGGATAATAAAGTTGTTTGATGGGAAAGACGAGATCCTTGGATATGCTCCTACAGGTCGAGCAATTGAAGTTGATCATCGAATCCCTGAAGTTAGATGGGGTGAATCTGAAGCAGATTTAGATGATAATGCTACTGATGAAGAGTTAAAAAGTCGATACATGTTATTGGTTCGTGAACACAATCTTTTGAAGAGCAGACATTGCGAAAAGTGTAATGCCACTAATAAAAGACAACCTCTTCTTGGAATAAACTTTTTCTATTTTGGCACTAAAGAATATGAAGGTACATGTGAGGGTTGCGGTTGGTATGATCCGGCCAAGTGGAGAGTCCATCTAAACCAGTTTATTGAACAAAATACTCATCATGAACAATAATATAAGACTGCCGGCTGACTTTATTATTATATTGTTTACATAATTTGGTTAATTAACCTGAAAAAACAGATTAATTTTGATAAAATTAAAATTAGAATCAAAGAATTTTTTGCATATGCTTGTTTTACCCGAAAAACCACAAACTCAGGTATATGCAATCGGTTCCATAAATGTGTATAATTATTAAATCAATAAAAACCAGGAGTGTAAACAGATGACTGAGATAACAATTACGGAAGCCCTTGCTGAAATCCCAACCATTGAAAAACGAATAGAGAAAAAACGGGAATTTGTAAAAAACTATTTATATAGGAAGTCGTCTATAAGAGATCCTCATGAGAAGGACGGCGGATCCAGTGAATTGATTGCTCGAGAAAGGCAGGCAATCTTCGATCTTCAAGACCGCTTAATAAAAATCCGTTCTGTTATCCAAAAAGCGAATTCTGAAAATACTATATTAATTGGTAATGAAACAAAAACGATTAGTGACTGGCTCACTTGGAGAAGAGAAATAGCACCAAAAGAACAATATTTCCTCAGTATAATAACAGAAGACTTGAAAAGAATGCGTCATAAAGCTATGAATGAAGGTGTTGGCGTTACGGATAAGGATTCAGGTTTTTCACGGGATTATGTTGTTAATGTTAATGAACTTGAATTGTCAAAGGAGATTGAAGATTTAGAATTTGTTCTTGGAACTCTTGATGGTCAGTTGAGTTTGAAGAATGCTACTATAACAATTGATATATAATCAGAAGTAATATTGCTTCTACGGCGAATTGAGAGAAAGTATAAGATCGGGGTGGTCCGGAAAAACCACAAATTCAAAATCCCCATCTTGGGCAGTTTGAACCGCAAGGTTTGTTTGTGGCTCTCAACCCACAATCAAACAAAATCGAAAAGTTTAGCCGGTAAAGTTTAAAGTTTTGATGATAATCGCTGAACTATTAAAGTGTAAAGTTGTTTAAAACCCACCATCAACCAAGTTGATACAGCAATGTATCAAACGTCTGTCTTATACCTGGCGTTCTCATGGTGGTGGCTGTCGTTTGGAGCAATTTCATAATTGAATAATTTAGCTAATATGGTTCAATTTATTGAACAGCGTTTTTGCTTTTAATTTTCGAGATCACAGAAGTTCCACTGGCTGACCGTTATTCCTGGCGGACCTTAGCAATGCCTGAATAGTGCGCATATTGTGAATGGAATCTTCAATCGGGTAGAGGGGTGCCTCCCCGTGGATGCTGCGCATAAAATCTTCGGCGATCAATTGGTATTCATCAATCCCTTTAAATTTTTCCTTATGGGTTTCGCCGTTTTTAACTTCAAGGATGTTAGATTTTTCTGTTCCCGGCAGGAAGACATCCCTGAGAACGATAAAACTCTGTAAACCGGCAATGATGCTACGCTGCCGTTTCGACTGGTTGAAACCGCAATCGAAGTGCGCCAACAATCCCTGTCCAAAATCGAGGATTGCGGTCAGGGCTGAATCGACGCCAGTCGATGCCCAAACGGCGCGTGCCTGGACGACTTCTGGCTCCCGCCCAGCCATCAGGCGGCTGAGGTTGACGCAATAGCAACCCACATCCATTAATGCCCCGCCGCCCATCTCGGGTTTGTAGCGGATGTCATCAAGATAGTCTAACCGGAAGGTAAAGGCAGACTCGATCGTGTGAACCTGACCGAGTGAGCCTGAGTGCACCATTTCCCTGGCAGCGCGGATGCGGGGATGATAACGGTACATAAAGGATTCCATCAGTTGCACACCGTTTGCCTGTGCGGCATCAATCATTTCACGGCATTCGGCAGGGTTAAGCGCCAGGGGTTTTTCACACAGGACGTGCTTTCCTGCTTCTGCTGCGCGGATCGTCCATTCTTTGTGCAGATGATTAGGGAGGGGGATGTAGACAGCCTGGATTTCTGGATCATCTAAAAGGGATTGATAATCGCCGTAGGCTTTTGGGATATTCAATTCATCTGCAAATGATCTGGCTTTGTTCAATTCACGGCTGGCGACTGCTAAAACTTCTGCTCCCTCTGATTCCTTGAGCGCCGGAATCATCGCCCTGCGCCCGATATTGGCAGTACTCACTATTCCCCATGTTGTTTTATCCATTCTTACCATCCTTGCTATTGACCTGAGAAAGCAGATGTTTTGATTCGCGCTCAATGAATAGCGCGCAAATTTTCAATTAACCCCGGGATTTCTTCTGGATAACTTGCCACTTTCACGCCGGCATCCTTCAGTGCAGCGATCTTCGCTTCTGCGGTGCCAACACCGCTTTCAATGATTGCACCGGCATGCCCCATGCGTTTGTCCGGCGGAGCTGCCTGACCGGCAATAAAACCGATCACAGGTTTGCTCAAGTTTGTGCCGATGAAATTCGCTGCGATTTCCTCATCCTGCCCGCCGATTTCTCCGATCATCACTACCATATCCGTTTGGGGATCGCCTTCGAAGTGTGACAATACATCTACAAAACGGCTGCCGACAATCGCATCACCGCCAATCCCCACACAGGTGCTCGTTCCGATCCCTGCCTGTTTGAGGGCATACACGACTTCGTAGGTCAACGTGCCAGAACGTGAAACCACGCCAACAGACCCGGGTTGGGTGATGGTGCTGGGGATGATGCCAACTTTGGTATAGGGTGGTGAGATGATGCCAGGTGAGTTAGGTCCAATCAAGCGTGACCTGCTGCCTTTGAGGATTTGCGTGATCTGTGTCATTTCTTTTACCGGGATGCCCTCTGTGATACACACGATCAGTTCAACATTTGCATCGATCGCTTCGTAGATGGCATCTGCTGCAAACCGGGCAGGAACAAAGATCACAGATGTGTTTGCGCCGCTGACATCCACTGCTGTTTTGACTGAATCGAAGACGGGCACCTTGCCATCGAGGACCCATTCACCGCCTTTGCCCGGTGTGACACCGGCGACGATGTTCGTGCCATAGGTGAGCATCTGGTGTGCGTGAAAGCTGCCCTCGTGTCCGGTGATGCCCTGAACGATCAGGCGTGTGTTTTCATTGATCAATATGCTCATGAGACCAAAACCTCCATGGAAAGGGCAACAGCTTTCTCAGCCGCCTCCTGCAGAGTGTCTGCGGTTTCAAGGTTTGCGCTGGCAAGGATTTGTTTGCCTTCTTCCTCATTGGTACCGACGAGCCGGACGACAAACGGGATTTTGGTATCAACATCCTCCATTGACTTGATGATGCCTCGGGCGACCTCATCGCAGCGGGTGATCCCGCCGAAAATATTGATCAGCACTGTTTCGACTTGCGGATCTGAAAGGATGATCCTTAAGGCAGCCGCAACTTTTTCAGCACCAGCACCACCCCCAATATCGAGGAAGTTGGCAGCCTGGCCGCCTTTGTGCTGGATGATGTCCATCGTGGCCATTGCCAGACCGGCACCATTGACTAAACAACCAATGTTGCCCGACAGTTTTATGTAAGACAGGCAGAATTTTCGTGCTTCGATTTCCTCAGGCGTTTCTGCAGAGAGGTCGCGTTTGTCGAGGTATTCAGGGTGTCTGAAAAGGGCGTTTTCATCCAGCAGGATCTTGCCATCCAGTGCAACCAGGCGATTGCTGCTGGTGATGACAAGCGGGTTGATCTCTGCCAGGGTTGCATCGAGTTGCGTGTAAGCACGGTAAAGATTTTGTGCAATTTCAATAAAGGATCGCCACAAGTTGCGCGGCAGGTCGATTTCTGCGGCTAATATGCGAGCCTGAAAGCCTTTAAGTCCCAACAAGGGATTGATGCCAACTTTGGCAATTTTTTCAGGCGTTTTCCTGGCGATCTCTTCGATATCCACACCGCCTTCTGCGCTGGCAATCACGATCGTCTCACCGGTTTTGCGGTCTACTGTCATGCCGAAGTAGATCTCTTGCTGGATATTAACGGCTTCTTCTATCAACAACCTGCGGACAGGGATATCCTTGATGCGGGAACCAAGGATTTTTGACGCGACCTCGTGCGCTTCAGAAGGTGATTTGACGAGGCGAATCCCGCCAGCTTTGCCGCGGCCTCCGACTAAAACCTGTGCTTTCAGCACAACAGGGCCGTTGAATTCTTCAGCAATCAGTTTTGCTTCTTCTGGTGTTGAGGCTAATCGCCCCCGGGGGATAGGGATGTGTTGTTGATGGAAAATTTCTTTGGATTGGTACTCGTGAAGTCTCATTGATAAGTATTTTTTTGATTAACGGATTGTTAAGTGATTATACCACGCTGAACGATGACGGATTTTTAGTGGTAGGGCAATACTTGATATTTTAAGATAAAAAGGATGCTGAATTTTCAGCATCCTTTGATCTCATTTTGAATACATTAAACTTAGCCGTTCAAGAAGTCTTGCAGGGAATCTTTGCTGATCCGGTAGGCGTTCCCCAATTTCCGTGCTTTGAGGTCGCCAGCTTCAATCGCTGCCACGACATCTTCTGCAGAAACCTTAAGGAATTGTGCGGCTTCGTCAGGGGTCATTACATCGGGTATGGCACCAGCAGCTGCGCCACTGGCAGGGGCGGCTTGCTGCTGACCGACATTACCCAGGGCACCACTGAGGGCGTTGCCGATGCCCATGCCAGCGCCAATCCCTGCTGTCAGGCCTGCACCACCGCTGGGGTTCTGAGCAGCTTCACGCATGGCGTCCGCAGCCTGCAGTTGGGTGTAGGTTTGCATATCGAGCATACCCATTGCACGCAGTTCCTCGGCGGATTTTGAAGATGGTTTTAGATTGCCAATGTAGAATGATTTGAGCGTCAGGCCGACGGCCAAAAAGTCATCCTGTACTGTGGCACGGACTGCGGCAGAGAGCTCATTCGTCTGGCCGATCAGCTCCATCACATTGCTTTTAGCTGTGGTTTCGCCCAGCAAGTCTTGCAGTTTTGCAAGCAGCATCGTTCGCAAGCGGTTTTCGATATCGCCTGTGCGATAGTAACCCTGTGCACCAACAATTTGGTTGACAAATTGCTGCGGGTCACTGACCTGGTAGCTGTAGGTACCAAAACCTTGCAGAAGAGCAACACCCAGACCAACGCCCGGGTTGCGGACGATGATAGGTTGGGGAGTGCCCCATTTCTGGTCAGCAAATTCACGCATGGAGACGTAATAGACTTCTGCTGTGAAGGGCGTCCGGTCATTAAATGCCTGGCTGATCAGGTTCACAAGCAGTGGGATGTTGGCGGTGGTAATGGTGTGGCGGCCGGGGCCAAACACATCCAATGCACGACCGTCTCGCATGAAGACCACGTTCTGGCCTTCACGTACGATCACTTGAGAACCAATCCGCAGATCGGCAACACCGGTTTCAGGGAAACGATGGACAATTTCGTCCTTCATCTCTCGTGGATATTCAACAACATCAAAAATTCTAGCCATTTTTGTTTACTCCAATTCCTAAATTAATCAACGAATATAATTTTTCGTTTATTAGCCTTTGATTATGCTTGTTCGTCTGGGATGATGCCTTTCATCACTTCGGAGCGTTTATTGAACGCATCCACACATTGCTGGCTGACACTCACCAAATGACGGATCGCAGCATCTAAACCTTCCGTACCGATTGATCGTTCCACATTGTCAATTGCCGACCGAACCTCATCTGAAAGGGCTAACAATGCGTTGTCATACTCATAAACTTTATCCAGCTCTTCTTCTTTGATCTTGATGGCATCAAAGATGCCGGCGTAACCATAGGATGCGGTGCGAACCCGATCAATGAATTGGCGCAGTTTGATGGCTGCGGCTTCAAGGTCGTCGATATATTCGAGACCACCCTGGCTGATCAAGTCGCGTTGGAGACTTGAAACACGCTGATAAAGGGTATCAAATTCCGCTGCAATATGATCTCGCAGCAACTTGTCTGACATACGTCGATCGCCGCGTTCAATATAGCCTTTAAAGCCTGGGATCTTCGCAAAAAGCTTCTTGAGAAAATCACGATCGCCGGTTACCTGTTCTAATATATCGCTCATTGTTCCTCCATACTCATTAGTTTGTTTTGATAGTAAGTTCTGTTCTGACCTAACTTCAATATTATTATACAAATTCTATAAATGGCAAGCAATAGATTATCTAAGGATTTTAAAAACTTTTCTGAGATTAGTACAATAATCATTATAAAGTATTTTTGAGATAGTATATAATGGTAAAAAGATGAAAGACAGGAGGATCCATGGCAAAGTTACCAGATGATGGGGGGATTGGGTGGGTAGAAATGATGTTGATCATTATTTTGGCCATCATGGTATTGGTGACAATCTTCTTTTTGCTCCGACCTGCGTTTTCAAACCTCTGGCAGGAGTTCTTACTATCGATCCAATAGACAATCATTAGGTGGCAATCTGTGGTGAGAGGCCAAATTCCAGCCCTGCTCTATAAAGGATTTTGTGAAGCAATCGATTGGGTTTATCCGCCCGTGTGTGCGGCATGCGATGAACCCGGTTTTCATTTATGCCCGCAGTGCCAATCAAAAATTCAATTCCTAATTGATAATAAACACCCTAATTCCTTCGGCAATCACCAGAAGATGGTGAAAAATAACTACATGAATGACCTGCCGGATACAGGCCTGAGGTCACTGGCTGTTTATGATGGCGTGATCCGTGAAGGCATCCATGCGATGAAATACGCGAACAATCATGGGATCAGTCACCTATTTTCCAGGTGGTTGGCAAACATGGTCAAAGATGAAGGCTGGTTGCTTGATCTTGTGATTCCTGTACCGCTCAGCACAGAAAGGGTAAAAGAGCGGGGTTACAATCAATCCGCATTGATTGCCCGGCCTGTTTCAATTTTATTAGGTGTCCCTTTCTCGCCCTACGGGTTGAAGCGGATGCGCAATACACAGTCGCAGGTCGGTTTATCCGCAGAAGAACGAAGGGCAAATGTTGCTGGTGCGTTTCAGGGTGTGTCTGAAATTGTCTCAGGAAAGCGTGTTCTGCTGGTAGATGATGTTACAACGACCGGATCGACATTGGAAGCGTGTGCAAGAGCGCTTAAAAAGGCTGGCGGAAATTTTATTTTCTGCGCAACGGTTGGTGCTGCCTTGTTGAATGATAAACAACTGTCCAAGTTGGAGTCTGTTCAAGTATAATTAAATTACCCACAATTAATGGAGGCTAATATGACTGTCAAAATCGATATCTTCACGAAGAACTTAGAATTAACGGATCGTCTGAATGATTATGTTGTGAAGAAAGTAGAAAAGCTTGAAAAATTTCTGGATGAAGTCGATGAATGCCGGGTAGATCTTTCTCATGTTAAGACCGCCAGAAATGCAAATGACCGTCACGTCGCTCAATTAACCTTGCGCGGGAAAGGCTTTATCTTACGGTCTGAAGAACGCTCCGACAGTATCTTTTCCGCAGTTGATGCTGCACTTGATAAGATGCGCCGCCAGATCAGGCGCTACAAAGGCAAACGGGATCGCGGCCGCGGGGACGGTCAGACGATTGCTGAAGCCATCGACGTGGCTTACCCAGTTGAAACAGAGATCGAAGAAGAACCCCAAATCGTCCGCAGAAAGCGGTTCCCACTTGTGCCGATGAACGAACTGGAAGCCGTCGAACAAATGAAGCTTCTGGGGCATGAGAATTTCTTCGTTTTTTATAATGCCAATACCAGTGAGTTTAATGTGCTTTATAAGCGTCGTGATGACACTTATGGGATCATCATCCCTGAAATTGGATAATTACTGAAGAGAAATGACGGCGGCTTGTATAAAGACCTTATACAAGCCGCTTTATGATTAAGAAACCGATTTTTGATTGTGCTAAAATTAAATAAACTATAAAAATGGAGGTTCAACATGGTAGATGATTGTAGAGATCCCCTTGCTGAGGCAGCGGATTTGTTTTGTGAAGAAGAGATGGATATTGACTCGATTGAAAAATCAGTTGCGGATATCCTTGTCGCCATTGGCGAAGACCCGGACCGTGAAGGATTAGTAAGGACACCTCACCGGGTAGCGAAAAGCTACGAAGAACTGCTTAGCGGTTACCGCATGGATCCCAAGGCATTGATCAACGAGGCTGTTTTTGATGTGGCTTACGATGAGATGGTGATCGTGCGGGATATTGAATTTTCGAGCATGTGTGAACACCACATGCTGCCGTTTATTGGCAAGGCGCATATTGCATATGTGCCAACGGATAAGGTCATCGGCTTGTCGAAGATCCCACGTATTGTGGATTTGTTTTCAAAGCGGCTGCAAGTTCAGGAGCGGATGACGACGCAAATTGCAGAGTACATTCAATTTGTGCTTAATCCGCAGGGCGTGGCGGTTGTTGTTGAAGGATTACACATGTGCATGATGCTGCGCGGTGTGAAGAAACAAGATGCCCGAATGACGACATCAGCAATGCTGGGTGTTTTCAGGGATGAAATCACCACCAGGATGGAATTTCTAAACAACATCTCCCGTGGTGCATCCAGCCTGCATATCTAAGCTTTTTTGGAGCGGGTTATTTCTACCCCTACCGATTTTGCGGCAGGCACAGCATTTGGCTTTTCGACCCGCAGCCACACATCACTAATTTGTGGGCTTTGCAAGATTCTGTCAGCCAGTGATTCGATCAGGGCTTCGATAGTAAGAAAATGGTTGTGATCAATGAATTCAATGATATCCTTCGCCAGGGTTGAATAATTAACCGATTGAAGGATATCATCGTTAACAGCAGCATTGCGGATATCTGTGCTGACACGCACGCTGATCTGGATGAGTTGCGGGTTCTGCTGTTCATGGCGATGGATCCCTAATATCCCCTGAACCTGCAGATTGTTGATAAAAATGGTGTCCATAGTTGCTCGCTTTTCTGTTGCTATGATTGTACCGAGAAATCCGAATTGAGGTTGTATGAAAATTGTGATGTTTTCGATTAACCCCTTATATCATGATCGTGTCACGGGCGGTGCTTCAAAACATTTGTATCACATCAGCCGATATTTAGGCGAACTTGGACACGAGGTCGTGGTGTTGTGTGCCAAACCAAAAGGTACTGCAGATCATTTTAAGTGGGCAGAGAACGTCACAGTTTTACCGGAATTAGCGTTTAATTTACCCTTCCCACAGCCTTATGCAGTCAGCGGTGCTGATTTAGCGCTTATGGTGGAGAAACTAACCGATACTTTAAGGGGGGCTGATCGATTTTACATCCACGATGGCGAGTGGCTGCTCCCCGATGTTTATGAAAAAATCCCAACAGTGATTTCATTCAGAGATAATATTTACCCCGAGTCCGTATTAGGCACTTTTACTGGCAAAGCGGATGAGATCGTTTGTGTTTCTGAATATTCTTCTTCTGTCATTGAACACACTGCTGGACGGTTTTATCCCGGTCTGAAAGAACGGATGCACCTGGTCCATAATGGAATCGACTTTGGTGTTTTTTCCGATGTTGACTCGAGTCGCATAGCTCGAAGGTTGGGTGTAGACCCGACTCGAGATTTTATTTTCTTGCATCCACACAGGCCTGAAGCAGGCAAAGGATTGCCTGAAACGATCCAGGTGACGGCAAGGTTGGTGAATGATTATCAGATGACGAACATCAAAGTGCTTGTGCCGGAATGGATCGGGGAAATGACCTCATCAGTGGATTCGGAATTTTATAACGCGATGATGCGGCTGATGGCGGACCTCGGTGTTCTTGATCATTTTATGTTTATCCCGTGGCTGCCTATCGAGCGGATGCCAGAACTTTACAGCCTTGGGAATGTCACGCTGTGTTTGGGCAGTATTGTGGAAGCGTTTGGTAATGTTGCCTATGAGTCGATGGCTTGCGGCACACCGAGCATTGTTGCAAGGGTGGGGGTGCATCGAACACTGCTGCCAGATGAATTGGTCGCAAAAGTGCATTTCGGCGATATTGATGGTGCCGTGGATGCTGTGTTGGCTATCAATGAGGGCAGCGATAAGATTGAAGAAGGAACAACCCGGTATCTACAATCGAAGTTAGATTTTGGAAAACAGGTGAGGGCTTATGCTGAGATCATAACGTCATGTGAAAAGCGAGATGTATTGCGTTTCACCCCGCCTGTGCACTCGGAAGATCAGCAATACATGCTGGCACCATGGTGTTACCTTCACGACCGACAAATTTACCATGACTTTCGCAGCAAATTTGAACCAGCGGGTCAGTTAGCTGAGATCATGACAGGCTCACCACTGATTAGCCATCATGAGGCAATGAATTTAGGTGTATCAGCAGAAGCGTGGGAAAGCTGGATTCTGAAATCTTATATCGTGCCAGTTTTTAAGTGAATCGAAAAGGAAAACAGATGAGAAATTTACAAGATCGAGTTATTGTCGTAACAGGTGCCGCGGGCAACCTTGGAAGCGCTGTATGCAAGGCATTTTTACATCAAGGATGCACGGTCTGCGGCCTGGATCATAAACAGGGTCGTTTGGATGGCATGGTTGATTTTGTTTCTGGCAATGGCATGTTATACATCTTTGATAATGTAGACGTGACCGATAGAGAAGGCATGCTGCGCATTGGGGAGAAAATTCGGGAGGAGGTGGGCAGCGTAGATGTGATCGTCAACACCGTCGGTGGTTTTACGATGGGTGAGCGCGTGGATCAGATATCAGCAGAAACATGGCAAAGCATGATGTCACTGAACGTACAATCCTTTTTGAATTGTTCGGCAGCTTTTGTGCCCGAAATGATTGAAAACGAATCAGGGAAAGTGATAACCGTAGGATCGCGTGCTTCGTTGAAAGGCGGGGCTAAGATGGGGGCGTATGCGGCTGCTAAAGGTGCGCTTTTACGTTTAACGGAGAGCCTGGCAGATGAGCTGGGACAATATCAGATCCAGGTGAATTGCGTCATGCCTTCAACAATTGATACGCCTGAAAACAGGAAAGAGATGCCTAAGGCAGATTTTTCGAAATGGGTTGCGCCTGAGAAAATTGCTGATGTGATCGTCTTCCTGGCATCAGAGGAATCGGATGCTGTAAATGGGGTAGCCATCCCCGTTTTTGGCAGCGCCTGAGATTTATAAGTATTGACCGCCGTCAACCCTGAGAAATGCACCGGTGGTGAAGTCGCTTTTGATCAGGTGCAGGGCATTTTCGACAGCAATTTCAGGGCTGCCTGTGCGTTTGAGAGGAATGTAATTGTTGGCATAAGCCTGCAGGTCCACATCCTCTTTGCCTGCTAAGGGGAGCATAATGCCCAGACCGAGGGCGTTGACGGTAATCGCCGGCGCCAGTTCAAGAGCAAACATCTGGGTCATCTCAACCAGGGCATACTTCGTCAACCGGTAAGCAAAATGGTCTGTGTCATGCTGGATGATCTGTGCATCCGCAATGTTCAGCACCCTGCCCGGTTGACCGTTTGGCAGTTGCTGGGCAAACGCACGGGTGAGAATGAAAGGTGCTTGCAGATTGATCCTGAATTGTTTCTCCCAGATCTCACGGCTCGTCTCCAGCCCTTTGCCCTTAAGATAGACTGCTGCGTTGTTGATCAAAATATCAACCTGGTCGAAATGCTGACGTGATTGAGGGATAATCTGTTCGACAGCATCCGGGTTGTTGAAGTTTGCACCGATTGTGACGGCTTTGACTCCCAGTGAGCGGATTTCTTCCGCTGTTTCTTCTGCAGGCTTTTTTGAACTATTGTATTGGACGATGATATTGACACCTTCTTTAGCCAGTGCCAGTGAAAAAGCTTTGCCAAGGCGGATTCCGCCGCCAGTTACCAGTGCCGTTTTACCCTGTAGTTCCATTTTCCACCTCTTCAATTTTGATAACTGTTGTCTTATCTTGCAGGTCATCTAAGATTTCGGCGATGGCTTTCCCGGTTGCCGGATGACGAAAGTCGCTTGCGATTTCTGCTAAAGGCACAGCAATATACTGGTATTGGGTGAGATCCGGGTTGGGGATTTTCTTGTTCTGATATGTAAAGACATCATTGTTGTAGGTCAGTAGGTCAATATCCAAAGGCACAACCTTCTTATCGCCGGGAATCCTGCCAAAGTCACGTTCGAGTGATTTGAGTTTTTCTGTTAGTGTTTGAAAACTGAGGTTTGTTTCAATTTCCATCACTTGATTTAGAAAATAGCTGCCGTTAGCAGGGGGTGACTTAACATCCTGTGTCCTGTAAATACTTGAGGCGCGCCTGAATGTAAAATCATCTTTGATCTGCTGTTGAATTGCAGCAAAATTTTCTTCAGGGTTCGTGTTGGACCCCAGGCTGATAAAAACCTGAATGTGTTCTTGGGGTTTGATGGACAATTGATAAATGAGGTAAAGACTGAGCAAAAGAAGCAAAAAGGCAAGTAACTGAAGGCTGTCTAACCCTAACATTTGCGACTTTTGGGCGACAAAGGATCGGGTGAAAATGGTGGTGACCGCTAAACCGACCAAAATGAAAAGGAATAATGTGCCGCTGCGGGGATAAGGATTGTGCTTCAGCCATTGGGTTTTCAGCAACAGCCATACAAGAAGCCCGATGGCTAAAATGATTGCGTATAGTTGAACGGGGTGCCGGATGGCATTCCAAAGCTGGATTCCCCAAGGGAGGTTTGTTGGAAGCCCATAGGTATCACCGTTGGCATAGTTTGCCAGGTGCATGCCCCCGAAAACCAGGATGATTAAAGGCGTTAGCGTGTCTAAAGTCGGCCATAGTGGGAGGTGTTGTTTTTGCGCATAGATAAAGATTGCCAACAATCCGATTAACAACCCAAAGTTTGCATTCAGCATTGTGGGTGTTAGTGAGACAAGGCTTAATGGGTTCTCCATGAATAGCGAAGGGTTTTGCAGGAAAAAACCAATTCGGGCACTGAGAATGCCGCTTAGAAGCCCAATCAATAAACCATTTTCAATGGCATCGCCGTTTGTTCCCAGGTTTTTTGCATATTTCCCGCTTAGCCAGAAACCGATAAACACACTTAGCAAGAGGATGAAACCATAAGCTTGAATGGCTAAGGGACCGATGTTGATGATTGGAAACATAGTTCTACCTCACTCCCTTTCAGCGAGCATGTTATCAAGGAGAGAACGTAAGAACCCCTCGCTCATGCCGGAACCGATGATTACATCTGTGATCGTGCCTTGTGGATCGATCATCACAGATGTCGGAAGGGCGTGCAGTTGGTAGTCCTTAGAAACTGAACCAGATTCATCCATCAAGAAGGGGAATGAATATCCCTGGGTATTGTAGTAATTGATCGCAGTGGACAATGTGTCTTGATAGGTAGTGTTGATAGCTAATAGTTCAAATCCCTTGTCCTGATAATCCTGATAAACAGCTTGCAGACCGGGCATGGTGGCTTTGCACACAGAACACCAGGACGCCCAAAAGAAGACCAGAACCGGTTGGCCGCGGAAATCAGCCAGGGAAAGAGTTTGATCTTGCGGGGTTGATAATGTGAAGTCAGGAGCAGTAAAACCGGGATGGGCTGCAGTTGATTGCGCAGCGCCTTCGACCCTCGGGAAAATCGTTGGTGTCAATAGGATCCAGATAACGCTCAGCACAGTAAGGGTTGTGGCACCTATAAAAAAATTTCTATTCTTCAAATTTCACCTCAAAAACAATTTTCAATAAAGTATCAGGTGTATCTCGTGTTCTAATTATAGTAGAAATCAGCCATTTACATAGTAAATGGATAAGGTTGTTGGTTTTAATTCGTATATGGTCTGGTCATGATGTAGGCTTTGATGGATCAGTGTCGTTTTTGTTTGCACACAGGATTTGCGAGCACCAAAAGGTATAATCAATATTGATTTGCTAGCTTAAGCAGAATGTCCGCAACCGCTTGGATTTGAGTCATAAATGGAGGATGGATTGGAGATTAAATTAGCCTATGGGCGCACAGGACTGAATATTCAGCTCCCTGATTCGGCGGTGATTTTGCAGCCAAAATCCATTTCGGGTTTGGATGACCCTGAATCTGCCCTCTTATTTTCGTTAGATGCACCTATTGGCGGACCACCATTGAAGAATCTGGTGGCTAAGGGTAAAAAGGTGGCCATTCTGCACACTGATATCACGAGAGCGACCCCTAATCGCCTGATATTGCCCGTGATCCTTGATTACTTGCTTGATCATGGCGTTGCACCGGAAGATATTGTGTTGATCAATGGGCTGGGAACCCACAGGCCGCAGACCCAGGAGGAAATGGATCAACTTTTGGGAGAGGATATCCTGAAGCGATTCAGGTGTCTGCAACATGACAGCAGGGACCAGGAAAATTTGACATTGATTGGAGAGTCAAGCTTCGGCCACCCGATATGGATCAACAAGGCTGTGGTTGAAGCGGATTTAAGGATTCTGACAGGTTTTATTGAACCACACTTTTTTGCCGGCTTTAGCGGCGGACCGAAAGCGATTATGCCAGGCACAGTGGGGCTGCAAACGATCCTGGATAATCACGGTTATGAGTTGATCGCTGACCCTCAGGCAACCTTCGGCGTCACGGAAGGGAACCCGGTATGGATGGAAATGATGGAAGTAGTCAGAAAATTAGGTCCATCCTTTTTACTCAATGTCACTATGAACACGAAAAATGGAGTCACACAGGTGTTTGCAGGTGATGTGCACCAGGCGCATCAAGCGGGTTGTCAGTTTGCCAGAGAAAATGCCATGGCAGCGGTTTCTGAACCTTTTGATATTGTGGTCACGAGCAATAGCGGCTATCCTCTCGATCAAAACCTGTACCAATCGATCAAAGGTATCAGTGCTGCCAGCCAGATTGTGCGAAAGAGCGGTGCAATTCTATTGGCAGCCCGTTGCGTTGAGGGCTTGCCTGAATATGGCGGATATGCCCAAATTTTACGGAAAGCCGGTTCAGTAGATGGCGTGCTCGAGATGCTTCAACAACCAGGTTTTTCCATGCAGGATCAATGGCAGGTTCAAATCCAGGCAAGGGTGCAAAAGGATACCGATGTTTTTGTGTATAGTGAAGGTTTGGGCGATGATGAGATTCGCACTGCATTTATGACACCATGTGACTCGATTGACCTTGCTTTACCTGCGATGATGAGAACCTACGGGCATAAGGTGTGCGTTATTCCGGATGGGCCTTTGACCATTCCTTACGTGCATAGATAAGACATTTGAACAAGTTAAATCAAATAAAAAATGAAAAGGTTTACAACATCTTAATCAAAGCCAAATACCCTCTCATGGTAAAATTGAAAGGATTATTAGACGAAAGGAAAAATAAATATGAGTTCTGATCCCCTCCAAACCAAATCTATCAAGACCATCAAATTTTTATCTGTAGACGCCATTCAAAAGGCAAATTCAGGGCACCCAGGTTTACCTATGGGCAATGCCGGGATAGCTTATTCGTTATGGATGAAAATTTTAAATTTCAATCCCAAAAACCCCAAGTGGTTCAATCGTGACCGGTTTGTTCTCTCTGGCGGCCACGGTTCTATGCTGCTCTACAGCATGCTCCATCTGACGGGTTTTGATGTGTCAATGGAAGATTTGCATTCCTTCCGGCAATGGGGCAGCATCACCCCGGGCCATCCTGAATATGGCCTGACGCCCGGTGTTGAGGTCACCACAGGACCGTTGGGACAGGGTTTTGCCAACGGTGTGGGTATGGCGATTGCAGAAGCGCATCTGGCTGCAGAATTCAATCGGCCTGGTCATGAAATTGTCGACCATTATGTGTATGCAATTGTCACAGACGGTGATTTGATGGAGGGGGTTGCATCAGAGGCCGCATCTTTAGCCGGCCACCTAAAACTTGGTAAATTGATTTATTTTTATGATGACAACCGAATATCCATCGATGGCTCGACAGAATTGGCATTTACCGAAGACCGGTTAGCCCGGTTCAGGGCGTACGGATGGCATGTATTAGAAGTGGATGACCCCTTTGATGTGGATGGAATGCTTTCAGCGGTTGATGCCGCTAAGGCTGATGAACGGCCCTCTTTGATCGTCGTCAGGACGACCATTGGGCACGGGTTGCCAACGGTTGCTGGGACAGAAGAAGCGCATGGGTCCCCACCCGGATGGGATGAAATTGAACAAGCAAAAAAGAACGCAGACTGGCTGGTGGAGCCCAAATTCTACATACCGGAAGATGTTAACGAACATTTCTTAACGAAGGTAGCAGACGGACAAAAGAAGGAATCCAATTGGGTAGATCGGTTTGAGGAATACCGCAAGGCATATCCTGACTTAGCGGCTGAATTAGCGCGTCGAATTAACGGGGATCTGCCAGAAGATTGGGAGTCAGCATTGCCCGTTTTCCCGGCTGATGAAAAAGGCATGGCTTCGCGTGCGGCATCTGGTAAGGTGTTGAACGCGCTGGCAAAAGCGATCCCTGAGTTGATGGGCGGTTCTGCTGACCTTGCGCCATCGAATAAGACCTGGATATCGGGTGAACCTGATTTTCAGGCAACTGTGCCCGAAGGACGGAATATGCATTTTGGCGTACGAGAGCATGCCATGGGCGCGATCGTGAACGGTATGTCTGTTCATGGCGGGTTGATTCCTTATGGCGGAACGTTCCTGGTCTTTTCGGATTATATGCGTCCGGCTGTCAGGCTTTCGGCACTCTCGCATTATCCTTCGATTTGGGTGTATACGCATGACTCGGTCGGTGTGGGGGAAGATGGCCCCACGCATCAACCGATTGAGCATGTTGGCAGTCTGCGCATGATCCCGAATCTGGTCACAATCCGCCCAGCCGATGCAAATGAAACGGCTCAGGCATGGCGCGTTGCTATTAAACACAACGGGCCTGTGGCACTGGTTCTTTCAAGGCAGAACCTGCCGACGATTGACCGGGATGTGTATGCAGGCGCTGAGGAACTCGCTAAAGGTGCGTATGTTCTGGCAGATTTTGGTAATGAGGATCCGGAATTAATACTGATGGCTTCCGGCTCAGAAGTTGATCTTGTGCTGCGTGCAGGTGCAAACCTGGCAGCAGAAGGAGTAAACCTGCGTGTGGTCTCCTTCCCGAGCTGGGAGCTTTTTGAAGCACAGGATAAGGATTACCAGGAATTGGTCTTGCCGCCGCAGGTCACAAAGCGGCTGGCGGTTGAGGCTGGCGTATCATTCGGCTGGCAGCGTTGGGTCGGTGACAAGGGTGCCGTGATTGGGATTGATAAATTTGGCGCGTCAGCGCCAGGGGACCTGGTCATGGACGAGTATGGCTTTACCATCGCCAATGTCATCGAGAAAGCCCTCGCCCTGCTTAAAAAGGATGCAAACGCGTAATATTATCAGACGAATAGTCTATTAAGAGAAAAGGAAATTAAGATGAAAATTGCGGTTTCAGCTGATCACGCTGGTTTCCCTTTGAAACAAACCGTTATTGATACTTTAACAATGCTGGGTCATACGCCGCTGGATTTGGGCACCGATTCAACCGAAAGCGTTGACTATCCGGATTTTGCTGAAAAGGCAGGACGGGCAATTGTCTCTGGCGAAGCAGAACGCGCTGTGGTGATTTGTGGATCAGGCGTTGGGGCGTGTATTGCCGGGAACAAGATTGTCGGTGTATACGCTTGCCTGTGCCATGACACATACTCAGCCGCTCAAGGCGTTGAGCATGACCAGATGAATATGTTATGCCTTGGCGGGCGGATCATTGGCCCTGAATTGGCTAAAGGCATCGTAGAGGCCTTTGTAGGTGCGGTTCCCTCGGATGAGCCACGCCATCAACGCCGGGTGGGCAAGATCAGGGCGATTGAACAGAAAGAATTGAAAGGATCATAAATGAGCAGCGTCACACAATTAAAATTATTGGGACAGTCTATCTGGTATGACAATA
This sequence comes from Anaerolineaceae bacterium, assembly GCA_016841365.1. GTDB lineage: Bacteria > Chloroflexota > Anaerolineae > Anaerolineales > Anaerolineaceae > Brevifilum. Next base: position 134,690 of record JAENZI010000003.1, on the reverse strand, counting down.
TCACCCGGTCGTTGATTGAAGACGGCTCATTTAAAAAGATGATCGAACGCCGGGAAATCTATGGTGTGACCTCTAACCCCAGCATCTTTGAAAGTGCCATTAAAACCACCCAAAATTACCATGGTGATTTGCAAACCATGTCCTGGGCTGGGTTGTCACCGAAGGAAATGTTTTACCGGGTAGCAATCGAAGATATCCGGAACGTAGCAGACCTGTTTCGCCCTTATTATGACGCCACGAATGGTTCCGATGGGTACGTGAGTCTTGAGGTGAATCCTGATTTGGCGGATGATACCGAGAACACGATCGCTGAGGCAAAATGGCTGTGGAAAGAAGTTAACCGTCCCAACCTGATGATCAAGATCCCGGCGACAAAGGCAGGTTTGCCGGCGATCACAGAAGTGATTGCTGCTGGGATTAATGTCAATGTCACCCTGATTTTTTCGCGCAAACGTTACGAAGAGGTGATGGACGCTTACCTTTCCGGCTTGGAGAAAAGGCTTGAACGCGGTGAAGAACTTTCCAACATCGCATCTGTTGCTTCCTTTTTCGTTTCCAGGCTTGAATCTACAGCTGATCAGCGCCTGCAGAAGGTTGTTGATCAGGGCGGAGATAATGCCGAGATTGCTAAAGAACTTATCGGCAGGATTGCTGTTGATAACACACAGCTGGCTTATCAGGCTTATGAATCCTTTTTCGATTCCAAGCGGTTCAAGATGTTAGCAGATGCGGGTGCACAACGGCAGCGTCCATTATGGGCGTCAACCAGCACCAAGAATCCGGAATACAGCGATATTAAGTATGTCGAAGAGCTTGTCGCCGAAAATTCGATCAATACGATACCGCCAGAGACCCTGGCGGCATTCATTGATCATGGTGATCCCAAGATTACCATCTATGATGATATTGATCGAGCCAAAGAAGATTTTAAGAAATTAGACTCGCTTGGCATTTCGATTGATGAAATCACGCAAGAACTGGAAGATGAGGGCGTTCGGAAATTTTCAGAGTCCTTTAAGGGTTTGCTGCAAGCCATTGAAGCCCAACAGAATGCTTTTGTAAAGGAACTGGGTTTTTTAGATAACGGATTCAAAAACGCAGTCCGTTCATTTGAGAAGGACGGTGTTGTGTCACGGATCTTCCGGAATGACCCAACTGTGTGGACGAATGATGCCGGCGGTAAAGCAGAAATCCAAAAACGGCTTGGCTGGCTGGATCTGCCATTTGAAAGCGAATATTTGATCTCAGATCTGACCGATTTTACTGAGCAATGCCTTGAAGACGGCATTGAAAAGGTGCTGCTGCTGGGTATGGGCGGCTCTTCACTCGCGCCAGAAACCATGAGCTTGATTCTTAATGGAACCACTGAGGGAGCTGAACTGAAAATCCTTGACTCTACAGTGCCTGCCCAGGTTAAAGGTGCTGAGGATTGGGTGGACTATGACAGGACGCTCTTCATCGTCGGCAGCAAATCTGGCACAACCAGCGAAACCATGGCTTTGTTTCATTATTTTTGGGAGCGCTCAAAACAGGCGCTTGGTGAAGGTCACCAGAAGCATTTCGTTGCGATTACTGACCCCGGCAGCAAGCTGGCTGAGATGGGCAATGCACTGCGATTCAGGCGAGTCTTTACGGCTAACCCGAATGTTGGCGGGCGTTATTCAGCCCTGACGCATTTTGGGCTGGTTCCAGCAGCATTAATAGGTATCGATCTCAAACGGTTTATAGAAGAGGCGCAGAAAGCTGCGAAAATGTGTGCGCCATCTCGAGAGATTGACCTCAATCTTGGTGCACTGTTGGGCATTTATATCGGTTTGGGTTATCAATCGGGGCGGGACAAACTAACATTTCTTACCGATGAATCACTCAAACCGCTGGGTGCATGGTTGGAACAGCTCGTGGCAGAAAGCAGCGGTAAGGAAGACGTGGGGATCGTCCCGGTGGCGGATGAACCGATTATCAAGGCAGGCGCTTATTCTTCTGACCGGGTATTTGTTTATCTTAGAAACACCGGTGATCTGGATGGCTTTGTAGAGAACATTAAGAAAAATGAGCATCCTTGTATTGTCCTTGAGGTAAGCGGTATGTATAGCCTGGCAGCCCAATTTTATTTATGGGAGTTTGCGGTAGCCGTGGCATGCAGTATCATCGGCGTGAACGCTTTCGACCAACCAGATGTGCAGGACAGCAAAGATCGCACGAAGAAGATGATTGCCGCGTTTCTTGAGGACGGGAAGCTAAGAGAACCCGATGTGGTTTGGGCGCGTGATGGTGTGAAGGTGTTCGGCAGGGACGATCCGGGATTGTCTGTAAGCCAATCCTTGCAGGATGTGATTGATGGTTTTGTGGCGCTTGCGGAAGATGGCGACTATGTCGGGATCAACGCATACCTGCCGCGCAATGAAAGAACACAGTCTGCACTGCAAGAACTGCGTCAGGAGATCCTCGAGAAATCGGGTAAAGCAACAACCTTAGGCTTTGGACCCAGGTTCCAGCATTCCACCGGACAATTGCATAAAGGCGGTGCGAATAACGGTTTGTTCCTGCAAATTACTCAGGAAAATGCCGACGATATTGATATCCCCAACGAGGCCTATAGCTTTGGGGTTCTTGCCCGGGCTCAGGCATTGGGTGATTATGAAGCCTTGAAGGCAAGGGATCGCAGGGTGATCCGCATTCACTTGCCTGCAGATCACACCTTAGATTTTGATCTGTAGGCATCAGCACAATCGAATATTAGGCATTCGAAAGGTTCCCGGGGATGAACAATTCTCCGGGAACTTTTTTGATCAGGATTTTTCTGAAGCTAAATATTGTATAATTTTGATTATGATTGATGAAATGATTGTTGTTTGTGAGCAGATCATCCTAAAGCCAAACAGGACTGATTTAGCATGAAGGTTTTAGGTGTTGACCCAGGTGATAAGCGAATCGGCCTCGCGATCAGCGATCCTACAGGGACGTTGGCACGTCCGTTGACCGTTGTGCAACACCGCGCCAGAGAAAAGGATGCCCAAAAGATCATTGAGATTGCAGAGATGGAAGAGGTCGGTATGATCGTGGTTGGCTGGGCGCTTGATTCGCAGGGTGAAGTTGGGTTCAGGGCAAGGAAATCAAAGCGTTTTGCGGATACTATACAAAGCAAAACGGCACTACCTGTAAAGATGTGGGATGAAAGCGGGACAACACAGGCAGCGATTCAAAGCCGAATTGCGCTCAATGTCAGCCGGAAAAAGCGCAAAGGCCATTTGGATGATATTGCGGCCAGCATCCTTTTACAGGATTTCCTGATTCATAATCAAGACCTGGTCAAAGATGAGGAGTTATTACGTGGCTCGTAAAGGTAAAAAACCGGCTTTCGCAACAGGCTGTCTGATCATATTCTTGATCTTATGCCTTGTTTTGGTCGGAGGTTTTTATCTGATCAAAACAACTGTTTCAGAAAAGTTTGGGCCAGCCAATCCGAACCTCACTGTCACGCAACGGTTGATTTACCCGGTGGAATTATTCCTCAATCAGGAATCGCTTACAACGGCTCGAGAAAGGACGGATTCAGAAGGGCGTTTTGAAATCGGTCAAGGCGAATCCGTTTCGATGGTTTGTTTGCGTTTGGAACAAGAGGGTTTTATCGATGATGCTGAACTGATGCGCACTTACCTGGTGTATTCTGGCTTAGACCGGTATGTGCAGGCCGGTCAATTCAAGTTGAGTTCAGCCATGTCCCCGATGCAAATTGCTGGAGAAATGCTGGATGCAACACCACGAGATGCCGTTATCACAGTTCTACCCGGTTGGCGGATCGAGGAGATTGCCCAAAACGTGGCTGGCAGCGGTCTGCAGATATCGGCTGAAGAATTCATCAAACTCGCTTATGCACCAACACCACAACTGGTGGGCGTACTGCCCGTGGAGGATGTCTCTTCTCTTGAGGGGTACTTGTTCCCTGGGATTTACGAGATGCCAAGAGAAACCAGGTTGGAGGCACTGCTTGGGGAGTTGTTAACGGCTTTTTCTAAGAATGTTGATCAGACCCTGATGGATGGGTTCACCCGCCAGGGGCTCTCCATTCAGCAAGCAGTGACATTAGCTTCAATTGTTGAGAAAGAAGCCGTTGTTGAGGCTGAAAAACCGATGATCGCCTCAGTTTTTTACAATCGTTTGGCATTGGGTATGCGGCTTGAAACGGATCCCACCGTTCAATATGCCCTTGGATATCAGACGGCAAATCAAAGCTGGTGGAAATCACCGTTGGGCAGTGCTGATTTAGCCGTGAACTCACCCTATAATACTTATATAGTGAGTGGTTTACCGCCGACGGCCATATGCAGTCCGGATTTGGGTTCGCTGCAAGCAGTAGCATTCCCTGCTGACACGCCCTATTTTTACTTCAGGGCAGCCTGTGACGGTTCAGGAAGGCATAATTTTGCGATCACTTTTGAAGAACACCTTGAAAATGCGTGTGATTAACACGGTTTTATTAGATGAGGAGGAATGATGTCAGTTTTAGGAATTGATATTGGCGGTTCTGGGATTAAAGGTGCGCCAGTGGATGTGCAGACCGGTGAATTTCTCGAAAGCCGCTTCCGTATTCCGACACCCTCACCCGGTACACCTGAACAGGTAATCGAGGTGATCAAACGGATTGTTGATCACTTTGGGTGGGAAGGAAAAATCGGGGCAGGGTTTCCGGGAGTGGTGCAAAAGGGTGTGGTTAAAACGGCTGCCAATGTCAGCCCGGAATGGGTCGGAAAAGATTTGGCTTCTCTAATCACTGAAGCAACCGGATGTGTGGCTGTTGCTCTGAACGACGCCGATGCCGCCGGTTTAGCAGAAATGCGGTTTGGCGTTGGGCAGCGCTACCAGGATGACTATGTGCTATTTCTTACCATCGGCACTGGGATTGGGTCTGCTTTGTTCGTTAAACGAGAATTATGGCCAAATTCGGAACTGGGCCATTTGAAAATTAATGGCAAAGACGCGGAAGATCGGGCTGGCGATGGCGTCAGGCAGGAAAAAGGATATTCATGGAAGAAATGGGGGAAGAAACTAGGCCAAGTGTTGGAGGTTTATGATTTCCTGCTCAGCCCCGATGCGATCATTCTTGGCGGTGGTGTCAGTAAAAAGTATGATCAATATGGAAAGTACTTAAAAGGGATTAATGCGGATGTGATCCCTGCGGAATTACGTAACCAGGCTGGGATCGTTGGTGCGGCAATTGCAGCAGCGGAGATGCTGATCATCGATTAAATGAAAAGAGGACAGCAACAAATCTGTCCTCTTGTATTGGCTGGCTTAATCTTCCATCAACGATAGATACCCGGGGCCATTTTCGAAGTAATCGTAATTTGGCTGGATATCATTCGTAAGGTCGAGTGTTTCTTCTGGCTCAAGGGTGCGTGTGTGATCCAGATGCACCTCATTTCCCTCATAATCAAAACCATCAAAGGGTTGGTTAAAACCGGGTGTGCCGGCAGGTGCAGTTTGAACTTCACCGCCTAATGCAATGTAATCTTCAGGTACATCATGTTCGGGAAAGATCGCGCCAAAGGGGCATTCAGGGATGCAGGCGCCGCAATCGATGCAAGTGGCGGGGTCAATATAAAACCACGGCCATTCGTCTTCAGGTTTGCCTGGCACAATGCACTCGACAGGGCAAACGGTTACACAACTTCCTTCGCGTACACACAGGCTGGTGATGATATGGGTCATAAAGTCTCCGATGCTTGTGATTTTCAGAGATTGTAGCCCTGGCAAATGGCTTTGTCAAGCGTGGGGATTGCATTACAATTAGTCTCTATGGCAGATACACCAAAAAACGATGCACATCAGCGGCCGATCCTTGCGACGACGTTGGGAATCTTGTTCGTCTCAACTGCATCGATATTCATTCGGTTTGCCCAAAGCGAGGCTTCTTCTATTGTGATTGCAGCCTCGCGGCTTTTGATCGCCAGCCTGATCCTTGTGCCGATTGCGTTTTTTAAGTTCCGTGATGAGTTTGGAAAATTGACGAAGCCCGATTTGATCAAAGGCGGGTTGTCGGGCTTATTTTTGGCGTTGCACTTCGCCACATGGATTAGCTCTTTACAGTATACATCCGTGGCAAGTTCTGTCGTGCTGGTGACAACCACACCACTATGGGTGGCTTTGCTTTCACCGGTGGTGTTGAAAGAGTCCATTCGGAAATCCGTGATTATTGGCTTGCTCGTTTCGATCACAGGCGGGGTGATTGTCGGTTTTAGCAACGCATGTTCCTTTCAGAGTGGGACTCTGCAGTGCCAGGGGCAATTCTTCAGCGGGGATGCCATGCTCGGGAATTTTATGGCGCTGTTTGGCGCCTGGATGGCAGCAGGTTATATGCTGATGGGGCGTCGACTACGGCATAAATTAAGCACGGTCTCCTATACGGCATTGGTGTATGGGGTGGCCGCGCTGATCTTGCTGGTGGTTGTCCTGATCCGGAAAGAGCCGGTATTTTCATATTCCGGGCAGACCTATATCTGGCTGCTGGCATTGGGTGTATTCCCTCAGTTATTGGGTCATTCGCTGTTGAATTGGGCGCTGAAGTACATATCTGCTGCCTACGTCTCACTGACGCTGCTGGGTGAGCCAATTGGGACAATCATCTTAGCATTGATCTTCCTGAAGGAAAGCCCCACACTCCTCGAGGGGGTGGGGGCCGTGTTGATATTGATTGGGATTGTGATCGGCTCGGTCAACCGGCGGCCGAGAGTTAATGCGGCATAGTCTGGCCTTCCATCTCCTCAATCAGCGCTTGGCGAATCGCTTGTTTCTCATCTTGCGGTAATCGCCCATAAAGATAGTTGGTTTCGTGTAGCCGTTGCGCTAAGCCTTCATTTATGGCGTCGGGATGCATTCGCCAACCCCAGTTACCTGAAGGGTTGCCCGGGTAGTTCATGCGAGCCCATTCACCCAGGCTGAGAAAATCCTGCATGGGGGCTAAAACCCAATCTGCGACAGATTGCCATAAGCTGCGAATCATAGACCAGGCGATATCCTGCCCGGACCTTGCCAGGTAGCGGCGGCAAAAATCTTTTTCCCTTTCAGGTGCATTGTCATACCAGCCGCGAGAGGTATTATTGTCATGTGTGCCTGTGTAGGCGACGCAATGTCTGGGGTAATTGTGGGGGAGGAAATCGTCATCCGGATCGGAAGCAAAGGCAAATTGCAGGATTTTCATCCCGGGCAGGTTGAAGTCGTCTCTAATTTGGACCACGCCATCCGTGATCACACCCAAATCTTCAGCGATGATGGGCAGCTCACCAAGCTTCTCTTTGACCACTCTAAAAAAGTCATGCCCTGGACCGGGGTCCCATTGGCCTTCAACAGCGGTGTCATTGCCATAAGGTACTGCCCAATAGGCTTCAAATCCGCGGAAATGGTCTAGACGGACAATATCCACCATGTTTAAAACGGCTTGCATGCGTCTGAGCCACCACGCATACCCGGTGTCTTTATGAGTGCTCCAATTATAGAGCGGGTTACCCCATAATTGCCCCGTCACTGAGAAGTAATCCGGTGGTACGCCAGCCACGACCTCTGGCAGTCCGTCTTTATCAAGATAGAATAATTCTTTATTCACCCACACATCCGCGCTGTCATAAGCGACAAAGATCGGGATGTCGCCAATGATGCGGATACCCTTTTGGTGTGCATACTCTCTCAGGTCTTGCCACTGCTGATTAAAAATGAATTGGAAGAAGGATTGGCTTTCGATTTCATCGGCATGTTCTTGCTTAAATTTTTCCAATGCCTTCGGTTCACGTTTCCGCAGATCATCCGGCCACTTATCCCACGGACCTCCGCCTAAATGTGCCTTGACCGCCATGAAGGTGGCAAAGGGTTCCAACCAGGTTTTTTCTTGTTCTTTGAACGCCACAAACTCACTCATCAACCGGGCATCCTGTCCGGATTTAAAGTGTTTGAAAGCCTTATTCAGTACTTTCATTTTCCACTCAATTACAGGGCCGTAATCCACTCTCTCAAAGGGGAATTCAGGCCTTTCTGCAAGATCAGCCTTTGTCAGCAGGCCTTGATCTAAAAGGATGGTTATGCTGATCAGGTAGGGGCTGCCAGCGAAAGCGGAAAAACACTGATAAGGCGAGTCGCCATATCCCGTTGGACCCAATGGGAGCACTTGCCAGAATTGACACCCTGTACGGTATAGGAAATCAACCCAACGATAAGCTTCTGGTCCGAGATCGCCAATGCCGTCTGGACCGGGCAGGCTGGTGGGGTGAAGTAAAATGCCGGATGCACGGTTTTGTTTCATAAACTACTCCTTTAAAGGGATGCTCAATTTTGTCAATTGAGCAACGCCTTATAAACATCAATATACTTCTGAGCCGAATTTTCCCACGAAAAGTCGATTTTCATGCCATTCAGCTGGATCTTTTTCCATGTTTCTTTGTTCGCATAATGCTTAAGTGCTCGTTTGAGCGTGACAGCGAACACAGAAGGATATGGCTCATCGAACAGGAATCCGGTCCCGCCGTTGACTTTGTGGGAGATATGTTCAATGGTATCTACCAATCCGCCGGTTGCCCGGGCAATTGGCACACAGCCGTAGCGCATGGAGATCATCTGCGAAAGCCCGCAGGGTTCATAGCGGGAGGGCATCATGAAGATGTCAGCACCTGCGTAAAGCTGGTGGGCTAGTTTCCCGTTGAAATCAATCACACTGCGGACTCGATCCGGATATACCTCCTGTAATTGACGGGCCATTTCTTCCACAACAGGGTTGCCTGTGCCGAGCAGGATCGCCTGCCATGGCAAATCTGCCCAGTAGCTCAGCCCCTTGAGGACAATGTCAATGCCCTTTTGCGGGTCCATGCGGCTGATCAGAGTCAGAAGCGGGATGTCATCATTGACGAGCAGGTCAAATTTCTGTTGTAAGGCTCGTTTGTTATCCATTCGTAGAGAAAGCGTGTGTGATGAGAATTTCTGCGCAATCATCTCGTCTGTTTCCGGATTCCATACATCTGTATCCAGTCCATTGACGATTCCATCCAATGCAGCGCCTTTTGTTTTAAGAAACTCAGATAGACCGCAACCAAACTCTGGCGTGAGGACTTCTTTGGCATAATTGGGTGAAACTGCGATGATCATATCTGCATAGAGCAGTCCCAGCGGGAGCGGTAAATGCCTGGCCCATTCTGGGAGTGATTTGTCTTTTGTGGGAGGCAATCCAAAATCAGTTAAGGCTTGTTGAACACCGACACCCATATAAGGCAGGTTGTGGAGGGTGTGCAGAGTCTTGGTTTCTTTTAGTGTGTTGGGGAGTGACTCGAGGTGATTGAGCGCATAAATGGCTGTTGCGGTGTGCCAATCGTTACCATGCAGCACGTCCACACGCCAATCCAAGAATTCTGGTAGGCCAAGTGCAGCCAACGAAAAAAACACGAATTTATACCCGTCATGGATGGGATCCTGTGAATAGACGGGAGATTTTTCGTCGATCGGTTCGCCATCCAAAAAATAGATCGGCATACCGTCTTTGTCGTATTCATAGACTTGGCAAGGAAAAGCTCGATCATTGCTATGAACGTTAAATTGCCCCAGGTGTTTGGGTTTAAATTCTTTTTGTTTGATGGCGAAATGGTATGGCAACACAACACGCATGTCCACTTTCTCGTCTGGCGGCAAATTTTTTGTGAGGTGATAAATGGTATCAGGTAATGCACCTGCTACATCGCCTAAGCCACCGATTTTCACAAAGGGTTCTGCCTCGGCCGCGAGAAAGAGGACATGTATGCTCATTTTTGTTTCGCTTTCGCAATTATTTATTTTTGTGATAGTTTTCAACGATTTCAGGATAATCCTGGGTTTCTGCCATCTCAGATGATGCACCCAGATATTCGATCAATTCTGCAATCATTTTTGATTTCAGTTCAGCATCGCCACGGCTCCAGGTACGGCTTTTCACCTCTAAGAAGTGGCCCAAATCAGGATTGAGCAAGGTGTCAATGTTGATATAGAAATCCACATCCCGATATTGGATCTTGAAGCGGCGGCGGCTCTTTTCGATGTCCATCTCATGGTTGGGCTCGAAATATTCCCTGTAGAAGCGGAGCGAGTGGGTGGCTGGAGCATAATACCTGCTGCGAGAAAGCATTACATCTCGGTCGAATGAGCCTTCACGTGTCATGCCGATCAGCGTCAGCCGGCCGCGTACATTGGTCACCTGGCCGTTCTTATCGATGAATTCATCTTCACGATAGCGGAGGCGGCCCTGTTCTTCACGTTCAAAGTAGAAATATGTATCATATTCATGGTAATGACGGGTGTAGACAATCTCAATTTGATCCTGGTTGAGGGCAGCGATGATGGCATCTGGATCCTTGATGTGAACCTTTGCCTGCACTTCGAAGCTTTCCTGCTCCATAGCACCGCCAATGGCGATGAGTTTTGAAAGCACGGATTGTTCCCTGGCGATTAAGAAGGTGTCGATTTTTTTTGCGTACGCCTGTGCTTCTGCGATCAACGATTTCTCATCCAGCGTAAGTAATTCTCGATCCCGCATCAGCCACTGCCCATTCACCATCACATCGCTGATGTCGGTTGATTTCGCGGCATAGATCACCTGAGAATAAATGCCTTCCATGTCCCTCCTGAAGTTGGGGGAATTGTGAAGTTCATCAATGCCGATCAGGATGATATCCGCTCGCTTTCCGGGGACGATGGAACCGGTCAGGTGATCCATGTGGATCGCTTTTGCACCCAGACTGGTAGCCATTGCCAAAGTCTGTCTGGCTGGCAGGGCTGTTGGATCGCCTGATGAGCATTTGGCGATCATGGAGGCTAGACGTATTTCCTCAATCATGTCCAGGTCGTTATTTGACGCCGGTCCATCTGTGCCAATCCCGACGTTGAGGCCTAGCTCAAGCATGCGGGTGGTATTGGCGAACCCGGAGGCTAATTTGAGATTTGAGGAAGGGTTATGGGCGACACCAGCACCCGCGTGCTGGAGCGTGCGCATCTCGCCTTCGTCAATGTGAACACAATGGGCAGCGATAACCTTTGCATCAAAGATGCCGCGCTTGCGGACATAGGGGACAACTGGCATCCCATGTTCCTCCCGCATTTCTTCTACCTCACTGGCTGTTTCTGAAATATGGATGTGCAGCGGCACATCGTACTTTACAGCCATGTGAGCGCAGGCTCGCAGGATTTCATCCGTGGTGGTGTAGGGCGCGTGAGGGCCGATAGAGGGCACAATCAGCGGGTGTCCCTTCCATTTTTTGATGAATTCCTCTGAAGCAGCTAATGATTCTTCATAATAGGTGGCATCTGGTGTGGGGAATTTAAGAACGGTCTGTGAACAAACCGCTCGCAAACCAGCCTCTGCTGTTGCCTGAGCGATATCGTCTTCAAAATAATACAGGTCGACAAAGGTGGTGACACCGCTGCGAATCGATTCGGCGCAGGCTAATTTTGTGCCTAACCTGACGAATTCAGGTGAGACAAACTCGCGTTCAACGGGCATCATGTAGCCCATCAGCCACACATCAAGGCGAAGATCATCGGCGAGGCCGCGCAGCAAGGTCATGGGAACATGTGTGTGCGCGTTGATCAAACCGGGCAGGAGGATCTTTTGATGGCAATCAAAGAGCTCTTCGGCGGTGTACTGCTCCAAAATTTCTTCCTGATTGCCCACATCCAGAATGCTATCGCCCTGAACGACAACCGCACCGGGCTCGTATATGTGAAAGTTTTCGTCCATGGTCAATACAGTTGCGTTGTAAAAAATCGTATCTGCTTGTTTCATGTTTCTCCTATTTGATTGAGTTACCGTTAAATGTTTAAAATTTGTCTGCGCAAAAAATCGAGGCCTGTGTTTTGTGCCCATAGGTGGGCATGCTCTTTCGGGCCGCCATAACTGCGCGTAATTAATTTAGATTTTCGTGAATCAACATAGGCTAATTGTACTGTGACTCGGTCATTCACCGTCAGTGCAATACCAAAGCCGATGTCAGCAAGATGCTGGTGTTGAAATTCTACAACCTGCTTGAGAAAATCGCTTTCATCTGCTGTATGGGTGTTGATGATTTGAGTCTTAAGCAAATTGGGTTGCCCATGGTTCAACCGGGAAATGAAGGATCCGTTCATGCCAAATTCAATCAACGCTAATTGCTGCTGATTTTGGTTCAGGTTTTGGCTCACTGTGCCTTCCAAAGTTTCGCCATCGATGCCGTAGATGTAATCTCCAAGGCGGGAGAATAGTTCTTCAATGATGGGTTTGCTTAATTTTTGAGCCTCTGTTCCTGATTCTGCTTTGGCGGTCACCCGAATATCCACCTGCCCGGGGTGTGCCAGCAGGCCAACGGTAGGGTTGGCAAGTTGTTCGAGGTCTTCGATCTTTTCATCGATCATCGATTCGCCAATTGACGCCGCATGTAAGACGGTTGCCTTAATAATTTGAGATTTTAATTCGTAATTTTGGCTGAGATAGGGAATAACGGATTCCCGCAATATAAATTCCATCTCTTTTGGGACGCCCGGGAGCGAGATGATGCACGAGTGGTCGATTTCCACAATGAAACAAGGGGCTGTACCTACAGGATTGTTGACCTTAATGGCACCTTGCGGAATATAAGCTTGCCGGCGGTTGTTTTCTGTTGGCGTTCTGCCATAGGCTTTGAACCGTTCCAGGATTTGTTCCCAGAGATCGGGTTCGAAGACCAATCCTCTATCAGCAGCAGCCGCGACTGATTGGCGGGTGGGGTCATCAATGGTTGGACCAAGCCCGCCCGTGGTGATGACGATATCCGCCCGCTTGAGTGCTTCTTTGATGGTTGAAGCGATCCTGCCGGGGTTATCACCGATGGTGGTGATGCGGTAAATATCAATCCCATAGTCACGCAGCGTGCGGGCGATGTAGGTTGAGTTTGTGTCTGTGATTTCCCCGAGTAACAACTCGGTTCCGATGGTGATGATTTCTGATATGGGCATAAGACCTCCATATTGATTTTAACCGATAATTATAAGTTAATGATTCGGGGATTAATTTTTCTTGACGCTTCTGATCCAATAGCGTAGGATTAATTCACTCAAAGACAAGGTGAAGATGACTTATCAACAACATGTCGGAAAAACAGGTGAAGCCCTGGCAGCAAAATACCTGGAAGATCAGGGTTATCAGATCATTGAACAGAATTTCACCTCCCGTTATGGTGAACTTGATTTGGTCGCTCGTGATGGTGATAGCATCGTGTTTGTGGAAGTTAAAACCAGGACATCCTCAGCTTTTGGCGAACCTGAAGACAGTGTGACCCCGGAGAAGCTCGAGCGCATTAGTAACACCGCCTTACTCTGGCTGCAAGCGAACCCAGACCAGCCTGATGATTGGCGGATTGATGTTGTCGCCATATTGATGGATCATCAGAATCAGATCGAAGACATCCAGCATTTTATAAATGTAGCTATATGAATTCTCCGCGTAAACTACCCCTGATTGTGATTGTTGGACCAACAGCTGTTGGCAAGACGACTGTATCAATTACCCTTGCCAGGCGGTTGGGTGGCGAGATCGTTTCTGCTGATTCGCGGCTTTTGTACCGGGGGATGGATATCGGCACAGCAAAACCCAGCCTACAAGAGCAGCAGGAAGTGCCGCACCACCTGATTGATGTGGCTGACCCGGATGAGCGCTGGAGCCTGGCGGTTTATCAGCCTGAGGCTTACCGAGCGATTGACGCTATTCATAAAAGAGGAAAATTACCTTTTCTGGTGGGGGGCACCGGGCAGTATGTGCGGTCAATTATTGAAGGGTGGAACATCCCGCCGCAACGACCGGATCATCAGTTACGAGCGGCATTGAATGCCTGGGCAGCAGAAATTGGTGCAGAAGGTCTGCACAAGCGTTTGGCAGTTTTGGACCGTAAGGCTGCAGAAAAAATTGATTATCGCAATCTGCGCAGGACAGTAAGGGCGCTGGAAGTGATCTTAAAAACCGGCGAAAGGTTCTCGGACTTGCGTGATAAGCAAAGCTGTCTTTATGATCCAGTGATTATTGGGCTTAATCGGCCACGTGAAGAACTTTATGACCGGGTGGATCAAAGGATCGACCAGATGATCGCTGATGGTTTGGTTGAAGAGGTGCAGCGTTTGCTGGATGCTGGCTATTCACCAGATCTTTCTACCTTTTCAGCCATTGGTTATGCGGAGATCATCCAATTTTTGCAGGGGGAGATTGACCTTGAGGAAGCGATTGCGTTGATCAGGCGGAACACGCGGGTGTTTGTGCGCCGTCAGGCAAACTGGTTCAAGCCAGATGATCCGCGTATCACCTGGGTGGACGCAACGGATGTTGTGGCTGACGATATTGAAGCGATCATCATGAGGAGGCTCAATGAAGAAAATTAATCGTCCCTGGTTAGCACATTATGATGAGGGTGTGCCGGCAGAGATCGACATTCCCGATATTTCACTGGTTGATTTGTTTAGAAACGCTGTGAAGACTTATGGGGAATCGGTTTGCGTTATTTTTGGGGATGAACAATTGACCTATCAGCAGGTGGATTTACTTTCAGAACGAGTTGCGCGTTTCTTGATCTCACGAGGATTGAATAAGGGCGACCGGGTTGGGATTTACCTGGCAAACACGCCTGAGTTTGTGATCGGTTATTATGGCATCCTCAAAGCAGGCGGCGTGGTGATGGCGTTGAACCCTGCTTATACGCCTGCAGAAGTTGAAACCCTCGTATCGGAGTCGGGTTTTCAGTCCATGATTCTACACGCATTAGCCTATGAGGCCATCAATTCTGAGCCGATCCGGAAAAGAATTAATTCGATGATTGTGGTTGATGGTGAGAACCTCGATTTAAATTCCGCAGATATTACCTGGAACGAGATGTTGAAACAGCAAGCAGGCGGGGAGCCTGTTGAGGTTGATGTGCGGCATGATGAACCTGCTGTATTTCAATATTCTGGCGGCACAACGGGCACGCCGAAGTGTGCTATTGGGCTGCACCGCAATCTTATTGCCAATGTCTACCAGTTTAACCAATGGCTGGTCAATACTTCACCGGGTGAAGAGACGGTGCTGGTCGCCATACCGATTTATCACGTGTATGGCATGGTGTTGGGGATGAATCTGGCTGTCAAAATGGGTGCCAGGATGGTGTTAATACCCAACCCGCTTGATCTTGATCATCTTTTGGCAGCAGCAGAAAAGCACCAGGCGACAGTTTTCCCCGGCGTACCCAGTCTGTATGCTGCGATTAACCATTATCCGCCTGTATTGGAAGATAAATATGACCTTTCATCTATTAAAGCCTGCATCTCGGGATCAGCGACTTTACCCATTCAGGTTAAACGCGAGTTTGAAGCGTTAACTCACGGTCATCTGGTGGAGGGATATGGCCTTTCGGAAGCACCAACAGCCACGCATTGTAACCCGGTTTTGGGTGAAAATCGTGAGGGTTCAATCGGCTTGCCTTTGCCCAATGTGGATTGCAAAGTGGTCGATATGGAAACTGGGGAAACGGAATTAGGTCCGAACCAGGCAGGAGAATTGATCATCCGTGGACCGCAGGTGATGGCCGGGTATTTTGGGCGGCCTGAAGAGAGTCAAATGGCAATCCGGAATGGCTGGTTGTATACCGGTGATATCGTGTGTATGGATGAAGACGGTTATTTTTACATTGTTGATCGGAAAAAGGATGTGATCAAACCCGGGGGATTCCAGGTCTGGCCAAATGAAGTTGAAGCCGTGATCCGCAAGCATCCTGAAGTGCAGGATGTTGCCGTTGCCGGTGTGGTTGACCAGGACGGATCTGAGGTAGTGATGGCATGGGTTGTTTTGAAGGAAAGGGCTTCTGTAACAGTGGAAGAAATTCAAACTTTTTGTGCAGAATACCTCACCCGCTATAAGATCCCGAAGTGGATTGAATTCAAGACCACACTGCCCCGAACACGTGTGGGTAAAGTGCTCAGGCGGGAATTGGTCAGGGAGCACATGGCACGGCAACCCTGATTTGTATAATAAAAAAGGCTGCGATCAAATCGCAGCCTTTGACTTTATCCGATAACTTTTTCAGGTATTCCGCCGTTTTTCTCAACCGGGGTTGGGAAGATTTCGTAAAACTCGTCGGCACTGATCGTTTCTGCCTCGAGAAGCCTGTTGGCAATCTTATCGAGTTCCTCCCGATATTTCACAACGATCGCTTTTGCCTGTGTGTAAGCATCCTGCACGAGTTTCTGGATTGCAGAGTCGATTTTTTCAGCGATGTGCTCGGAATAATCACGCTGTTCCGACATCTCACGACCTAAGAACACCAGCTCTTCTTGCTTGCCGTAAACCATCGGACCTAATTCATCACTCATGCCCAAGCGCATTACCATCGTGCGGGCAAGTTTGGTGACACGCTCAAGGTCGTTAGAGGCCCCGGATGTGATGTCACTGAAGACGACATCTTCAGCCGCACGGCCGCCAAGAAGGCTGACCATGTCGCTGATGATTTGGTTTTTGGACTTTAGAACACGATCCTCTTCCGGGAAGGCGATGGTGTAACCACCTGCTTCACCGCGGGAGATGATCGAAACCTTTTGCACAGTGTCTGCCTCAGGTAGGGCATTGATCACCACGGCATGACCAGCTTCATGGTAGGCAATGATTCGTTTCTCATTTTCATTGATCAGCCTGCTTTTACGCTCTGGGCCGGCAATCACACGTTCAATAGCTTCAATGAATTCGGGATGTTCAATGACTTTCTTGTCCCGACGGGCAGCGAGAATGGCAGCCTCGTTGACCAGGTTTTCAATATCTGCACCAACAAAGCCGGGTGTCGAGCGGGCAATATCATGCAGGTCAACATCGGGTGAGACCGGTTTGCCTTTGATATGCACTTCGAGGATTTCCTCCCGGCCTTTAATGTCCGGCCGATCTAAGACCACTCTACGGTCAAAACGACCTGGGCGCAAGAGGGCAGGGTCGAGGATATCGGGGCGGTTCGTGGCTGCAATGATGATCACATTGGTATCCGTGTCGAAACCGTCCATCTCAACCAGGAGTTGGTTGAGGGTTTGTTCGCGTTCGTCATGGCTGCCGCCTAAACCTGCACCACGGTGCCGGCCGACGGCGTCAATTTCGTCAACAAACACAATTGCGGGGGAGTGGCGTTTTGCCTGTTCAAATAGGTCTCGCACACGGCTGGCACCAACACCTACAAACATCTCAACGAATTCTGAACCGGAAATTGAAAAGAAGGGCACACCAGCCTCACCTGAAACGGCTTTTGCCATCAGGGTTTTACCAGTTCCGGGCGCACCAACTAAAAGCACACCTTTCGGGATCCTTGCGCCTAAAGCGATGAATTTTTGAGGTTCACGTAAGAATTCAACCACTTCCTGCAGTTCTTCTTTGGATTCATCCACACCTGCGACATCATCAAATGTTACTGTGGGATGATCACCCGAAAACATGCGGGCTTTTGATTTGCCGAATGACATGGCGGCATTGTTGCTGCCCTGTGCCTGCCGGAAGATGAACCAGAACATACCGATCAGGAACAGGAAGGGCAGAATGTAGCTTGCAATCGAAACGATGCCTAAGAACGGACTCGGTAGCTTGATTTCAACAGAAATATTCTCTGCAGAAAGATCTTCAGGGGAAACACCAAGCTCAACCAGTTGTTCGATCAGCGGGGAACTGGGGTCTTTGGTTGATGTTTTGATGGCATCGGAGTCTTTGTAGATGATTTCAAGCCGGCTGTCATCTTCGATGATGGTCTTTACCCGGCCTGCCTTGATATCGGTGGCAAGTTTGTTAATTGGGATTTCATCAGAACCAGCAGCCTGCTGGTTGACAGAAAAGAATACCATCGCAATGATTGCTACAAACAGCAATATATAGATGATAAACGATTGGTTTCGTGATTTCACTTAGTCCTCCATAGTATTAAAAACGTTCCATTAGACATAATGCCTCAGGTATTATACCTATCATGATAGCGGGTGACCAGCATAATGGCAGGAATATTAATAAAAGTTTTAGATATTGGTCAACGCTGTGCTTTGCCGAAGATGGATTCGGTCGTGTTTAGCGCTGAATGCGACCATTTCTTGCAGGAAAACGTCTAAATTGGTATTTAGTAAGGTGTCGCCGAGACCAAAAAATCCGCTAAGTGGCATCAGGGTTCTTTAAATAAATTGAGGATTGGGTGGCACTCACTGCAGCCGACGAAGGGGTCTTCGACGACCTGGTGGCTTTTGGTGCAGTAGGCTGAGATTTTCACTTTTTGACCAAACCCAAGAAAGCCCTTTTTGATCTCGCCGGAGAGGATCATGTGCGGACATGAGTTTGCCATCACAATATCCGGGACTGGACAGGTTTTACAGTGCTTAATTTGCCACGGCGGGTCACTATTCTCAATCAGGCGGCACTCTTCGTGGTGTTTGCCGCGATGATAATCGCCGTAGAAATATGGGCATTCTTTTCCTGTCGTTGGGACTCGCATGTTGACCTCCCAGTTAAAACTGAATCCCCGAAGGGATTCTGTTGTTACTATTTAGTTTTGTGGAACTCGTGCTTATACACGAGTAACGTATTCACCATTGCGGGTATCCACGCGGATAGTGTCACCTTCACCTACAAATGAGGGTACCTGTACCTCTAAGCCCGTTTCAGTGATGACTTTTTTCGTCACACCTGTAGCAGTGTCGCCGCGCACGGAAGCTTCAGCCTGGGTGATGAGCAGGTCAACGGATGTGGGTAAGTCGATGTCGAGAGCTTCTGTTTCGTAAAACATGAGCTTGACATCCATATTTGGCTTTAGAAAATCAGCCTGTTCACCCACAATATCCCGGTTGACCGGATATTGCTCGTAGGTGTTGTTATCCATGAAGTAAAAGAAACGTTCATCGGAGTATAAAAACTGGGCGTTGTGATAATCTAGCCTGACATCCTGCACGCGGTTGCCCGAGGAGAAGGTCATTTCAAGTGTTGTCCCACTTCGCAGATCACGCGCCTTAATGCGGATGGTGGCAGCCCCGCGGCCTGGTTTGTTGTGGGCGTAATCGAGCACCTTGTAAAGATTGCCGTCTTGTTCAAAGGTTACACCTTTGCGTAGTTCATTGACATCGATCATATGTTTAATTCCTTTAATCTTTCGGTAAAAATAACACAAGGATTATAGCTCAGACAGGCGAGGTTTACAAGTCGCTTGCCTTTATAGACTTGCTTTGAGCCTTTCCTCAGGTTGTAATAAATCAGTTTTAATTAGGATTTTTTCAAACAGGGTTATAATCAGGTTTTGAGGCAGTCACTATTTTCCTTGGAGCCGTTGTTTGAAAAACCCTAAGAACCTGTTCTTCGCAACTTTGGTATTTCTTTTTTGTTTAACTTCATGAGATATTTTGTTTTTATTTTGAAAGGGAATGATGATTAATATTCATAAAGTAGATTTATCGTCGAAATCTGATATCGACCGTTTTGTGCAGGTCCCATTTGACCTGTATGCCGGGCATCCGCAATGGGTGCCGCCGTTCATCACTGATGTGAAGACCATGATGAACCCTGAAAAACATCCATATTATGAGCATTCGGATGCCGAATTTTTCATTGCTGAAAAGGACGGCAAGGCCGTGGGCAGGATAGCGGCGTTGGAAAATAAGCCCTTCAACCGCTATCACGATGCAAAAGATGCAGAATTTTACCTGTTTGAGTGTATTGACGACCAGGAAGTAGCAAATGCACTCTTTAAGACGGTATTTGATTGGGCGCGTGACAGGGGATTAAACAAAATGGTCGGCCCCAAAGGCTTTGGCCCTCTGGATGGTTACGGGATTCAGATTGAGGGGTTTGAACATCGGCAAATGATGAACATGATGAATTACAACTATCCCTATTACCGCGAACTGGTCGAAAATCTGGGTTTTGTTAAGGTTGTTGATTTTGTGTCCAGTTATGTTCAACCGCAGGATTTCCAACTGCCACCGAAGGTGCGCAAAGCTGCAGAGATTGCCAAAAAGCGCGGCACATTTAAGGTGTTGGATTTCAAGAACAAGCGCCATTTGATCCAGTGGGCTGGGCGGATTGGTCAGGCATATAACAAGGCGTTCGTGGATAACTGGGAATATTACCCGTTGAGCCAACGCGAGATTGATTTTGTGGTGGACAATGTGATGACCATCGTGGATCCCAATCTGATCAAGATCATCACCAAGGATGATGAAGTGGTGGGGTTTGTGTTCCCGTTCCCGGATGTCTCAGAAGCCATGCAGAAGAACCAGGGCAAACTGGGGCCGATTGCGATCTTGCGCTTGCTATTGGAGATCAAACGCACAAAGTGGATTTCGTTCAATGGCGTGGGTATTTTACCGGAATTCCAGGGGTTGGGCGGCAATGCCATCATGTATGCCGAATTGGAAAGAGCGATGCATGCTAATCAGCAATTTGTCCATTCGGAACTGACCCAGGTGGCTGAGACCGCAGAACAAATGCGCAAGGATTTGAAGAACCTTGGTGTAAGGTTTTATAAAAATCATCGTGTTTACCAACGCGATATATAAGTGCAACTTGAGGAGGGAGTTTTATGACTGAGCAAAAACCCAAAGTGAATATCGTGACGGTCTTACTGGTTGTGTTGTTAATCACCGTGATCGGATCGGTATTCTTTATTATGTTTATTATCAACAAAACAGTGGATGCAGCAATTTCGCCGATCCAGAATGTGAACCAGACGATCAGCACCCAGGTGTCTAAACTGCTTAATCCAACCCCTACGGTGCTGCCAGACCCGGTAACGATCATCCGTGAGGTGCAATCGCTTGCGCGCTTAGAAACGATCCAGTATTCCGTGGAAAAGGTGATCACTGCAGAAATTAACCAGGGTGTATTTGGACCGTTGTTTGGCGACCGCCTGCTGTTTGTCGCCCAGGGTTATGTGATCGCAGGTGTTGATCTGGCTGAGGTTGATGAACAGGATTTACGGCTTGAAAATGATATTTTGTATGTGACTTTGCCTGAGGCAGAGGTGTTTGTGGCAACGCTTAACAATGAGGATTCCTATGTGTATGACCGGGAGACGGGTGTGTTACGTAAGAGTGACCCCGACCTCGAAACAGCCGCGCGCCAGGCGGCTGAGCAGGAAATCCTCAAGGCTGCAGTGGATGACGGCATCCTGCAACAGGCACAGCAAAACGCCGAGGTGTACCTTGAGAGATTGTTCAACACGCTGGGTTATCTTCAGGTGATTTTCGAAAATCCGGAGTAATTTTTTGGCAGTTGAATGCGGGATGCGCTTCAAACCTTGTTCTGAGGCTTTCAGGCAGCCTCTAAGCGATTTTGCACGCATTTATGTGTAATTATGTGTCACGTTGCTCTAAATAATCTGTGTGTAATCACAATCAGACCCCTTAGTTTAGAGGTCTGATTTTTAATGTTGAAGACTATTCATTTTTTGTTGATTTTGGCAGCATCAGAATAAAGGGCAGCCCCAAAAACACCAAGCCTGCGCTGATCGTAAAGGTGACCTGTAAGTTTACAGCATCTGAGATAATGCCCACCAACAGCGTGGCCAAAGCCTGGATGATAAAACTGACTGCCATATAGACGCCATTTGCAAATGAGCGGTTTTCATTGGCGTTTTCGAGCACGATTGCCATGATGACCGGCACAACAGAAACCGCGAAGAAACCCAGCAGGATCAACAGGGGGATTTGCATGGCATTTTTTGATTGGATGAAGAGATACATAAGAATGGGCGTGGCAACATAGGAGATGATCAACATCAATCGGCGCCCGAACCGGTCACTGAGGCCGCCGGCCAGGAATGCGCCGACCATACCCGAAACCTGAAGGATTGTGAGGGAGGCACCAGCGACCCAAAGTGATGCCCCTTGATCCGTCATAAAAATGGGCAAATAGATGGTGAGCGATGACAGCATCATTGAACGAGCAAGGATAATAAAAGTGACGGGGATCATTACCTTGCTCATGTCTCGTAAGGCTGTCTTCCAGTGAATTTTGGTGGGTTCTTTCTTTGGAAGGGTGGTGATCCCATTTAGTTTGCTGTAGAGAAAGACTGACGCGCCCAGACCGAATATCATCAACCAGGGTAATTTTTCGAGGGACAGCAAGCCAACCACAGAGACCATGATCAAGGGTCCGAGCGCCCGGCCCAATTCGCCGGCAACCATCCAAAAACTCATCCCTTTGCCCAGTTTGCTGCCAGACATCATGCTGCCTACCACCGGGCCAACCGCGTGCAGCGCAGCGGAACTTATCCCTGCCAAGAGTAAAAGAATAACCAGGAAGCCATACCCAGGCGCGACACCCAGCAAGCTCATTGCCACGCCAGTAGTGGCTGGCGTCAGGATGATCAACATTTTGAGGTTCTTGCGATCAGCAATGTGCCCAATGAGGGGTTGGAGAAGTGAGGGGATTTGCATGAAGACAGAAAGCAGACCGGCGGCGGTATTGGTCAGGGAGAACTTTTCGATCAGGAGCGGCAGTAGTGCTGGTAGGTATGCGGTGTAAGTGTCGTGCACTGCGTGGGCTGTTGAGACCACGGCCACACCGCCAGTTTGGAAATCTTGTTCTTCGATGATTACATCTGTTTCCATAATTTCTCCAATGCTGCGTAATAAGAATAAACGAGTTGAATTTTACCACTAGAAGCCTGGGCTGTTCATACCTCTATTCTTGATTATGCATCCTGTGTCAAATTCTAAGGTCTTATCCGACAATCAAATCAGTGCGCAGAGGTTAAGTGTTTGTTAACCAGTAAATTAATTCAAAAAACTTGTATTAATTCACACAAAATGGGTTTATAATAGTTTATCAACTCAATTTCACGGAGGAAAATATGCGCTTTTTGAAAATCAGTTCCATTGTTGTTTCTTTGGTGGTGATCGCCATGCTTGTCGGCGCAGCCACACCCGTTGATGCCGCACCACAAGATACCGTCCGGGTTTGGGTCGGTTATCGCAGCGGTCGAGCTGCGGAGGTTTCGCAGGCACTTGCCAGTGCAAAAGCGGTATTCCACTATGACTTCCCTGAACTGGAAGCCTATGTGGTCACTATGCCCGCAAGCGCTTTGAACGGCATCATCCGAAATCCACATGTGGTGGCTGTGGAAGGCGATCCCGTTCGTTACCCGATTGCCTCTGAGCAAGCGCCCTTTGAAGCCGTTCTCGAGGATATCACCGATGTAAATGGCCAAACGATCCCATGGGGGATTGACGCAGTGCAGGCGCGTGATGTTTGGGATGGTGATCGCGATGGTGTGATTGACGGCGGTGCCCCCACGGGTGAGGGGATCAAGGTCTGCATCATTGACACTGGCTATTATGGTGGTCATGAAGACTTAAAGGATTCAGACCTGGTATTAGGCACTTCACAGGTGGACGATGATTGGTCCCGTGATGGCGGCGCGCACGGCAGCCATGTGGCTGGGACTGTTTCCGCACTCAATAATGAGTTAGGTGTGGTTGGCGTCAGCCCTGGTATGGTTGATCTGTTTATCGTCAAAATCTTCAACGATGATGGTTTGTGGACAAGTGCTTCTGATTTGACTGCAGCCATTTATAGCTGCCGGGATAGCGGTGCTGATGTGATCAGCATGAGCCTCGGTGGCACACGCATGAACCGCCAGGAAGAACGTGCCTTTGACTCGCTTTATAGCGGCGGTATTTTGCATGTTGCAGCAGCCGGTAATGAGCAAGAGGACACCCCTGGTGCGCTTTCTTACCCTGCCTCATACAGCTCGGTGATGTCTGTCGCCGCAGTTGATTCTGCTATGAATGTGGCTGTGTTCTCGAATCAGAACACGGCTGTTGAAATCGCCGCCCCTGGTGTGGGTGTGCTTTCAACCATTCCTTACATCGAAACCAACACGCTGACGGTGGATAATGTTGATTATGAACCCTTCCACATTGAGTTCAGCGCCTATGGCACAGCCAGTGGGGCGCTTGTTGATGGTGGTTTATGTGACATCAGCGGTAACTGGAGCGGCAAAGTGGTTTTATGTGAACGTGGTGTTTACTCCTTCTTAGAAAAGGTGGAGGCTGTCCAGAATGGCGGCGGTGTTGCAGCTATTGTTTACAATAACGAACCCGGGAACTTCCTCGGCACATTAGGTGATGGAACTTCTTCAATCGTGGGTATTTCAATCAGCCAGGAAGACGGTCAATACCTGGTAGCAAACAAACTTGGTGCAGTCGCAACCGTGACCAGCACATTAGAGAAGCCAGCCAGCGGCTATGAAGCCTGGGACGGCACATCAATGGCGACACCACATGTCGCCGGCGTGGCAGCCCTGGTTTGGTCCGCAAATCCTGCGTGGACAAATGTTGAAATCCGTGAGGCATTATCTGCCACGGCTGTAGACCTTGGTCCAACAGGGCGGGATGTGATGTTTGGTTATGGCCTGGTTCAGGCACTTGATGCGCTGGTTTATCTCGGTGGTGTTGAGCCGACACCTACGCCAACCCCGACGGAAACAGAAGAACCAACACCAACCCCGACGGAAACCGAGGAGCCGACACCGACTCCAACAGAGACGGTCGAACCGACACCGAGCGGCGCGCTGTCAGCAGTCTTTACAGCCCCGGATCCGAGCGTGACCTATAAAAATAAGCAGACCATTGCGATCAGCGCGGACATCACCTGCGATGACGCACCTGTTTCTGGCGCGGCTGTAACTGTCACGGTGACGGGACCATTCCGGTCAGCAGTCCTCACTGGCACAAGCGGTGTGGATGGGATAGTCAGCTTCAGCTATCGCCTGAATACCAACAGCATGGGGGCAGGCCTTTATACACTAGACCTGACGGCGACCAAGGATGGGTATGACCCGGCGACTGCTACGATGACGTTTATGGTTCAGTAGGGATGGAGTAAGACTATCCGATCCTTTTTAGACAATAAGGAAAGAGGCTGCCAAAAGGCAGCCTCTTTATCTTTATAGTCTCTGCTTAGAAGGTTTTCCCCGTTGTTAAAAAGAAAAAGCGGGCGACGAGATTCGAACTCGCGAATGGTAGCTTGGGAAGCTACTGCCTTACCACTTGGCTACGCCCGCACAAGTTTAGGATATAATTTTACCGCGAATAAGACGATTTGCAAGGCTGTTTTCTCGTCTTTTACCGTTAAATTTTCGTATAGTCATATAGGCTTGAAACAAAAACAAGGAGCGCCCATTGCCGCTTGAACCCACTTTAGCATGCCAATTGAATAACATTCACCTGAGAAACCCGTTGGTTTTGGCATCAGGTGCGATGGGCGTCAGCCCAACGCTGCTGATGCGGGTTGCACGCTCTGGGGCGGGGGCGGTGACAGCCAAGAGCTGCGGCCCTCAACCCCGGGAGGGGCACCCCAACCCGGTGATGGCGGAATGGGCGCACGGGTTGATCAACGCCATTGGCCTCTCTAACCCGGGCGTCGATGAAGAGGTGGCGCAATTGATTGAGGCGCAAACACAGCTAACAACAATTGACGTGCCATTATTTGCATCCATTTTTGCCGGTTCTGCACAAGAGTTTGGCGAGGTGGCGGCGGTGATAAGCGCAGCGCACCCGGCACTGATAGAAGTCAATATTTCCTGTCCGAACGTCCATGATGATTTTGGATTGCCGTTTGCTGCAGATGCGAAGAGTGCGGCTGAAGTCGTCAGATCTGTGAAAAATGCTGTTGGTACGATCCCGGTGGCGGTGAAGTTGGCGCCAAACGTGCCTGATATCGGGCGCATTGCGCAGGCGGTGGTGGCTGAGGGCGCAGACGTGATCACAGCGATCAACACCATGCCCGGGATGCTGATCGACGCCGATGCGCAACAAGCAGTGCTCTCTAATCGTTCCGGCGGGATCTCTGGCCCGGCGCTGAAGCCGATTGCCTTAAGGTGCGTGGCAGAGATTGCCCGAAGTGTTGATGTGCCGATCATTGGAACGGGAGGGGTTATCACTGGCCGGGATGCGGTTGAAATGCTCATGGCAGGTGCATCGGCGGTGGGTGTGGGGTCAGCCTTCTGGTATCGCGGGGCTGAAGCGTTTGCACTTATTTTGGACGAGATGAAGGAATTTATGATTGATCACAATATCCGGGATATTGGCCAATTGATCGGGAAAGCCTTATGAAACACACCGGGACCTTTACTGCCTGCAAAGTTGTTACAATCGAGAAGTTAAATGCCGCCACAAGCCGGATTGTTTTCGATCGGGATGTGGACGCCCAACCAGGGCAGTTTTTGATGGCCTGGCTGCCTTCATTGGGAGAGAAGCCATTTAGTTTATTCACACGCTCACCCCTTTCCATCGTCGTCGTCGATGTCGGACCTTTCAGCCATGCTCTGCAGACGCTCAGGATCGGAGACAGCGTTTGGATCAAAGGTTCGCTTGGCAACGGTTTTACACCCGAGGGCGAGAATGTCTTGATGGTGGGCGGTGGCTATGGTGCGGCACCGCTGTATTCTCTGGCAAAGGCGTGCCGTGAACAATTGATGCATGTGATTGTGTGTTTGGGTGCTGGTACATCATCCAGTGTGCTGCTTAGGGATGAATTTGATAGACTGGACTGTCAGGTCGCCGTGGCGACTGAGGATGGCAGTGCTGGAACTAAAGGCTTGGTGACGAATGTCGTGGAGGATGTGCTCCGGCGGGAACATATAGATACGATCTATGCTTGCGGACCCACGGGCATGTTGACGGCGCTCGCAAAGATTAGCCATAAACACAAAATCAATTATCAATTCTCATGGGAAGCCCACATGCGCTGCGGGATGGGTTTGTGCGGTAGTTGTGAAGTTTCACCTGATGCTGACCCATCCTTACCAGCGGGGTGGTTGGCCTGCTTCGACGGTCCTGTGTTTAGGAAGCATTGGAATGCAGTCTATTGAGACTTGTTTGTGTGTGATAAAGAAATAGAGCTGCGGTTTTGGCATTTATTAAGCGACAAATAACAAGACACCTTATTGTTATACCCTTCTGCGGAATGGTCTGCGTCGCTTTCTTTCATTGTAAAATAGGATATAGGCTTTAGCCTAAAGTCAAATAGCCGCCACAGATATCAATTAGAATACAATTTGATAATAATGACAAAAGATCAGGAAAAAGGCAACAACACGGCAGATAATCCAAATTCATTTATGCATCATGTCAGGATGTCCTTTCGGACCCTGCGCTGGCGGACAACCTTCAGCTATTCGTTTGTGACTGTTGCCGCGCTGCTGGTCGCCGAGTTGATTTTGGTCTCCTCCTTGATGGCGTATTTCATCCAGAACATTGACCTGTCACCTGAAACGTTGATCACCAACTTACGGGCAGAATGGACGCCGATGGTCCAGGAGTTTTTCTCCCAGGAGCCGCCGGATATTGATGGCATGCGGGATTATCTGAATGATGTGCAGGGTTCAGTCATCAGTACGCGTCCTTTGTTCATCTTGGGTAATTTACAGTTGGAAATGAAGGCGCAAGATTTCTTGCATTTTTATTACCTGTTAGATGACCGGACATTGGTGGATGTCATCCCGCGCAAAATTGTGCCGGATTCTGACATTGGCAAGAAGATTTCTTACAATTACTTGCCCGGTTTGCGTAAGCCCCTTGAGGCAGCATTGGACGGCGTGGAAGACCAAAATTTGCTGTATGAAAAGGTCAATCCAGGCAATCGCATTACGGGTGCCATCCCGGTCTTTCGCTATGAGCCGATCGAGGTAGGTGAAATTCCTTCAAGCCCGCCAGATACCATGCTGGATGTTGAACGTAACCTGGTGGGTGTGATCGTATTCACGACCAAACGTTTCCCCTGGGAATTCCTCCCGTTGGATGAAGTGCTGGCGGCAATAGGCCGGTCAGTCTTGATCTTTACGCTTTTTGCCGGCATTCTTGGGACAATTTTTGGCCTTCTCACCGCAGGCGGACTGACAAAACGGTTGGCAAAGATTTCTCAGGCTGCACATGCCTGGTCTGATGGTGATTTCTCAGCCGTCATTCGCGATAATAATGATGATGAGCTGGGTGTGTTAACACGCGACCTCAACAAGATGGCCAAACAACTCGAGAACCTATTAGACCGCCGCCAGGAACTCTCTGTTTTTGAAGAGCGCAACCGTCTCGCCCGAGATTTGCATGACAGCGTCAAGCAGCAGGCTTTTGCTGCTTCAGCACAGCTCGGTGCAGCGAGAGCGCATTTTGAGCAAAACCCTGAGGCGGCAGCCACCCATCTCAAGGAAGCAGAATTACTGGTTGGAAAAGTAAGGCAGGAGTTGACCGATTTGATCCAGGAACTTCGCCCGATTGAAATGAAGGGCAAAGGATTAATTCCAGCGGTTGAGGAGTATGCTGAAACATGGTCCCGCCGCAATGAAATTAAGGTCGCTGTGCATGTGCGCGGCGAACGCTCTCTCCCTCTTGAAATCGAAAACAGCATATTCAGAATCGTTCAAGAAGCATTATCGAACGTCGCCTGGCATAGCCACGCAGAAACGGTCGATATTGTGTTT
This sequence comes from Anaerolineaceae bacterium, assembly GCA_016841365.1. GTDB lineage: Bacteria > Chloroflexota > Anaerolineae > Anaerolineales > Anaerolineaceae > Brevifilum. The sequence continues at coordinate 106,236 of JAENZI010000003.1, read as the reverse complement.
AATTTCCGGCCAGAGGGACTGATGCTAACTGTAAAAGATGACGGGATTGGGTTCCATCCAAACCGCGTTTCGCGAAATGGGATTGGTTTGGAATCGATGAGAGAACGGGCAGCATTAATCAACGGAACGATCAAGATTGAAAGCCGGCCTGAACTCGGCACAAAGGTTATTTTACGATATCCTTATCAAAGCATGGAGATTTAGCGATATGGCAAGGAAAATTACGATATTGATTGTGGATGACCACGAGGTTGTCAGGCAGGGGTTGAGGGCTTATCTGGACGCTCAGCCGGATTTCAGGGTGATTGGGGAGGCCTCATCTGGTGAAGAAGCGGTCAGTTTAGCCGTGGAATATCTGCCGGACGTGATGTTGATGGACCTTGTGATGAGCGGGATTGGCGGGGTTCAGGCAACCCGCAAGGTTAAGGATTTGACACCGCGCACCCAGGTCGTTGTTCTCACTTCCTACCACCAGGATGAATTTATCTTCCCGGCGTTGCAGGCTGGGGCAATCTCGTATGTATTGAAAGATGTGATGATGGAGGATCTGGCGGACGCCATTCGCAAAGCATCCCATGGGGAGGCGGTTTTGCATCCGCGAGTTGCAGAGCGGGTGATCAAAGAGATTGACGGCGCAAAGGGAGGGGTGTTCAATCCCTTCACGTCGCTGACCAACCGGGAAATGGAGGTGTTGCGCTTGATCGCCCGGGGGCTTTCGAACAGCGATATTGCCGAGGAGCTATTTATCAGTGAGAACACGGTAAAAGGCCACGTCAGCAACATTCTCAGCAAGCTTCAGTTAGCTGACCGAACGCAGGCGGCAGTCTTTGCCTGGGAGCAAGGGTTGGTTCACCGCGATGAATAAAGTTCGGGCATAAACCCTAATTTATCAATATGATCCATCTCCGAGAAATATCCATTGAGCATGTGAAGAATGAGAATGCTGTTTTCCCATTCAACATACCTGCCATCACGAACCTCGGAAGACTCACATTTAATACACCCGTCACGATCCTTGTCGGTGAAAACGGCACCGGCAAGTCTACGCTGATCGAGGGTATTGCGCTTGCCGCCCAATCGATTGCCATTGGCAGCGAAGAGATTGGGCGCGATACAACACTGACCTCACTGCAACCGCTGGTGGATTGTCTCAAGCTGGTGTGGAACAAACGCACTCGTCGTGGTTTCTTTTTGCGCGCCGAAGATGTTTTTGGTTATATTAAGCGCATCCACCAAATCAGGCAGTCCATGCTTGAAGAAACGGCACGCATCGACCGCGAATATGAGGGAAGATCGGAATATTCGAAAAATCTGGCGAAAATGCCGGCATCATCCTCGCTGCAAGGTTTGGAAAGCCGGTATGGAGAGGATGCGGATGCCTATTCCCATGGGGAATTTTTCCTGACACTGTTTCAATCCCGTTTTGTGCCCGGGGGGTTATATTTACTGGATGAACCTGAAGCGGCACTTTCACCCCTGCGGCAGCTGAGCCTGATCTCATTGATAAAAGAGATGATCCTGCAGGATGCACAATTTATCATCGCCACCCATTCACCCATCCTGATGGCCTTCCCGGAGGCGAGCCTGATGGATTTTGACAAGAGTCCGCCGGCAGCCACTGATTATGATCAACTTGAGCATGTGATCTTATACCGCTCCTTCTTGTCAGACCCGCAAGCGTTTATAAAAGAGCTATAATTAATTTTTATCAAGAAAATTTGAAAGGAAAATGATGACGTTGAAAATTGGCTATATTGGTTTAGGTATTATGGGTAAGCCGATGGCACGGAATATCATGAAAGCGGGTTATGAGGTCGTTGTTCATAACCGCAGCAGGGAGAGTGTGAATGAGCTGGTTTCTGAAGGCGCGATTGAAGCCCACAGTCCGGCTGAGGTCGCACGCCAGGTGGATATTGTATTTACGAATTTGCCCGATTCCCCCGACGTGGAGCTGGTTGTGCTTGGCGAACAGGGAATTATTGAGGGGGCCCATGCAGGTTTGATCTTTATCGACAACTCCACCATCAAACCGGCGACAGCAAGGATGATTGGTGGGAGGCTGGCTGAAAATGGGGTGCAAATGCTCGATGCCCCGGTCAGCGGGGGCGATATCGGCGCGATCAATGGGACGTTAACCATCATGGTCGGCGGACCAGCAAAAGCCCTGGAAAAAGCGATGCCTGTTCTGCAGGCGATTGGGAAAACCATCACCCATGTCGGTGATTTAGGTGATGGGCAGATCGCAAAAGCCGCCAATCAGATCATGGTAGCCGCGCAGATGGTCGCGATGGGCGAATTACTTATCTTAGCCCAGAAAGCAGGCGCAGACCCGCAAAAGGTGGTTCAGGCGATCCGGGGCGGGGCAGCAGGATGCTGGACACTCGATAACAAACCCCAAAGGCTGTTTGAAGGGAATAGAGAGCCCGGGTTTAAGGCTTACATGCAAGCCAAGGATTTAGGGATTGTGATGGATACGGCGAGGGAATATGGTATCCCGCTTCCCACGACTTCCGTCAATACGCAATTATTCAACGCAATGCTTGAAATGGGGATGGCGGAACTGGACAATTCAGCCGTGCTGGGTGTGATTGAAGCCTTAGCGGGTGAGGAATTGCACATAGCATAAATCTATTAGATTGAAATTGAATACTGGAAGCGAAATCATCCACATAATCCGAGAGGGTTGTGTGGATTTTTGTCTAAACGAACGAGTTATTAATTCCTAATAACTAAAATTTGAATAATTCGATCAGATAATTATATAATTGAGTTGTATAGGCATATCAATGTAGTAATGTAGAAATTTATTAAGAAAAGGGCGTTTGCCATGAACTGGACGATTTTTCTGGTGATATTTGGCTTTTTGTGTGTACTCATTCTTGTCTTTTGGCTGTTCGGTGAACGGGGTGCCAGGACGTTGCCCTCAACGAAAACCTTCTTCCATCTTGGGGGTAGGTCAAGATTGCTCAATTTTAAATCGTTACACGGTTACATCTATATGCGCTGGCAGAAGTTTTATTTGAGCTTTTTCATCAATCAAGTTGAAAAGGTTTCGACCAAAGGCCTGCGGCGGTGGTGGTCGAGTATCTACCACGCCAAGGTGTTGACGGAAGACCAGGCGAAAAAGGTGATCACCATAGACGAGGATATCCCTTTTCAAAAGATCGAAAAGGTTGTCCCGTACCCGGTTGCGCATGATTTGGTGTTGAAAGCCCCACTAAAGATCACGGTTTATGAGTGCGGATGCCGGCTTGCGAGACAAAATCATTGTGAACCAACCCAGGTTTGTCTTTGGATCGGAGAACCTTTTGCTGATTTTATGGCAGAGCATCATCCCAAGGAAAGCCGCTCATTAACCCATCAGGAAGCATTGACGATTTTGAAGGAGGAACACGAGCGGGGGCATGTTCATACTGCCTGGTTTAAGGATGCGATGTTGGACCGGTTTTATGTGATCTGTAATTGTTGCCCGTGTTGCTGCGGGGGGATTGAAATGATGGTCAAATATGGCGTGCCGATGCTCGCATCATCAGGATATGTGGCTTCTATTGCCCCGGATGAATGTTCGGCGTGCGGCGTTTGCGTAGATATTTGTCCGTTCCAGGCGTTAATGGTGACTGATTTCGCTGAACTGAATTGGGAAAAATGCATGGGATGCGGCGTATGTGTGGATCATTGCCCGAATGAGGCGATCACACTGGTGCGGGACGAGCGCAAAGGCGTTCCATTGGATGTGGATGCATTACTTTCAGATGCGGCTGTGTAGCAGCAGAGCTCAGGCTTGAATTTTAATCCATAAATGCAACCCCTAATCATCTTAGGATGTGTGCTTTGGTCGCTTACTGTTTTGAGAGATAGAACTGTTTGCGGGTTTCGATTTGCGCTTTACGGGCGTCTTCGGTATTGGGGGAAAGTTCACATTTCGGAATTCTTGAGTAGCTCAGGTTTGGCGAAAAAAAGGGGTCTGGCTGGATCATGTACTGGGACATCTTTTCAAATCCCAAAAGAATGTCATCGACAGGTGTGGTATATCCCCGGGTTTTGCCTTCAAAGTGGTACAGTTCTGCAAACGGGGTATAGATATTCTGGTAACCAAGTTCGTGGATCCGGATACAAAAATCAATATCTCCGAAGGCCAGCATGTAACCTTCATCATATCCGCCTACCTGATTGAACAGGCTGCGCCGCATCATCTGACAGGCACCCGTCACCGCCAGAAAATTGCGATACCAATTCACTGAACCGAGCAAGCCCCAATAATCTTCAGGCGCATTTAAATAGATATGCCCCATAAAACCGCTCAATCCCAAAACAATACCCGCGTGTTGGATGGTGTGGTTGGCGCGTAATAACTTGGCACCTACCACGCCAATCTCTGACCGTAATGCCCATTGCGACATCTCGTCCAACCAGTTGGGGGTTTTTATCTTCATATCATCATTCATCAACAGGATCAGCTCGGTATCAGCTTCTGAGACACCCAGGTTGATGGCTTTGGAGTAATTGAAGGGTTCGTGATAAGGGATGATTGTGAAATTTGGCTCACGGTGCAAGGTTTCGTAATAAGCGAGGGTGGATGGATCATCGCTATTGTTGTCGACGATGTTGATCTTAAGATTGTGACCCTCTGCGTTATCAAAGATCGAGTCGAGCAGCGGCTTTAGAAGATGTCTGTTGTTCTTAGTGGGGATGATGATAGTTGTCTCAGTTTTTGCGGTATGCCATGAAAAGCGCACGCCGTTGATCTCTTGATCGGCGCTTACGTTTTGTAAGCCCTTGCGGGAGAGGTGATCGGTGATAACCTGTTTGATTTCCGGGTTGGAAGGCTCAACAAAGACTGCTTGAGACACCAGGATGTCGGGAATACGTGAAAATTTTCCGTCGCCTTCGTATAGCCGGAGCCCGAAATCATATTCAAATGGGAGAATGCTTGTCTCTGGGCTGAGGTTTCCCATTATTTCTTTGAGCGTGGTCAGCTTGATGATGCCGCGTGATAGAAAATTGGTGGAAAGAAGTAACGCTGGTGAAATGGTGGCAGGCTTGAAGAAAGGGATAGGTTCTTCCTGATGTGCATTATGCACTTCGCAATCGTAATAAATCAGGTCTGGGGCAGGTTCGTTTTTCACCATTTGGTAGAAGCGAATCAGCAATCGCCGAGAAAACCGGTCGCCAGCCAGGCAGAAGATGATGAAATCTCCCTGTACTTCAGCGAGAATGTCGTCTTGATCTGGATTGACGCGTTTTATACGATGATCTGTTCCTATAATGTCATTGAGCTTATTATTAGTCTTGTGATTTTCGGAGATAAGGAGAATTTCCCAATTATCCCCTCTTAATTTTTGTATGGACTTAATTGTTGTAAGGGTGGCCTGGGCGCTAAAAGAAGTTTGGTTTATGATGAAAGTAATTTTGGGCTGGAACGCAAATGAATCCACCTCAATTATGGGTTCATCTTCCTTCTTCGAAATCCATTGTTTATAAGATCTTTTTGCCAACCAGTTCTGCAACAAGAAATTTAAGTGTGTGGCTGCAAGGCGATGGTAAAGAGACCGCACGAACAACTCAACCTTGGAATCGGGCGAGAAGAGCGTGAAGCGGAGTTTATGAAAGAATTGATTGCTCATCGTTGTCTCTTTGATCGGCAGGAGGTCATTGCGATTAACATCCTTCAGCCGGGGAAATCGATTGTCGGTGCCAAATTGACAGTGATCTTAGAGTCATCATTGATCGTCAGGTTGGGATTAAATGAGGGGTCTGCCTCAAACCACTGGTGCCATTGCTGCTCCAGGAAAGCCAATTCAGATGCGTTTATTTCATTTTCATCGCTCCTGTCATCTAAATAAAGCATAACAGAAGGGCGTAAAACATTGCGCAGTCCGAGCTGCTTTAACCGCAAGCAAAAATCTACACCAATCAGGTTTGTTTCATGAAGCTGTTGATTAAATCCTTCAGCATCATCAAAATCAGACCGCTTGAATAGCAGACATTTTTCTGAAAGTGCAGAATAGCCACGGCATAAACGAGGCCAACCGAAATAACCGCTTTCGTCCTTTTTATCACCTTTGGAAAGGTGTTGAGGCAGCTTGCCGGAAATCAGGATCATCCCGTTGCTGAAGACGGTATCATTTTGGTTGAGCAGCCGGGGGGCGACTGCGCCAATACCCTTTTGTAGCGCTTGACCCACCAGGTCAGATAGCCAACCCGGGGTAAAGCCCGACAGGCTTTGATCAAGCAAACAAACTAAGTCGGATGTGGTCTGAGAAATCACATCGTTGATGATAACTGCATGGCTCTGGCTGCTAGTCTGCCGGATTGAGAAAAAATCTATCTTGTCAGACCACTTTTCTGGTAATAGATGCTCGGTGGATGAAGGTATCGTTTGTAGGGCAACCGTAATTTTGTAATTTGCGTAAGTCGTGTTTTGAAGGATCAATTCGAGGCAGCGCTGTAATGTCTTATCTAATTGTTCTCCTATTAAGATCAAATTTACACTTGGCAAAGGGTCCGGCAGGGTGTAAGCGACCGAATAGCCAGCTAAACCGGATAAAAACGTCACCTCAGCGGGAACGGATCGGCGTTCAAGATGCTCACTGATCGCACGCTGACCGGCATTCGCCGCATATGGTTTGATATCAATATTTTCTGCCACACTCTGTTTCGAGATCCGCCAGTGGTAAAGCGGGCGGGGGATGTGCTGGATTTGAAGCGGTTCGCAGCGTTCAAGCACCCTCAACAATAGGTCATAATCTTGTGACCCCTCCAACCCGAGCCGAAAACCACCAACCTTACGGATTGTGGCAGTGCGGTAAATGCCCAGGTGGGAAACCATATTTTGGCTGAGAAGCAGCTCGTAATCAAACTCCGGCTTGAAATAAGGGTCGAGCCTTTTGCCGCGTTTGGTGATTTTGTCCTCATCTGAAAAGATGATTTCGCTATCTGGATGCTGCTCGATGACTTTAGCCGCGTGATAAAGCGCCAGTGGATGCAGTTTGTCATCATGATCCAGCAGAACGCTATACTCAAATTGTGCAAGCGAGAGGGCTGAATTGCTTGCTGCTGAGATGTGCCCGTTCTTCGGACGAAAAATAACCTTGATGCGGTTATCGGCTTGCGTAAAAGATTCAATCAGCGGTCTAACTCGAGGGTCTGTTGAGGCATCATCTGCGATGCATAACTCCCAGTGCGGATATATTTGCTCCTGTGCGGATTGAATGGCTTCCTCGAGAAATTTTAGTGATGGGTTGTAGACGGGCATGATGATCGAGAATTGAGGCTTGATCTGCATATCTTGAATTTCATGCTTAACCTTTTGAAGGTCTTCCTCGTCGAATTTGTCGAAAAGCCTGATCCATTCTCGATAATAGATGTTGAAGGGCTGAAATTGTTTAATGAAGGTGCGCATCACGTCATAGGTGAGTTCGTAGCGCTTGCTGCCTTTGGGTATGATGGTAAAAAAAATTGACTTTAAATTGTTGTAGATCGTAATCGGGTGGAAGAATCTACGAAGTTTGCCGGGGATGTTTGGTGGTTGATTTTTACTCATAAAGCTCTTCAATCTTCGTCATGAAACGAACCAGCTCGAGAAGATTGTATCATACCCGCGCAGGATGACAATCGGCCCGCCAAGTAAGAAGAGACAAACAACAAAGATCAGCACGAGCCATTTGAATAATTTGCTGGGAGTCAATTTAATGAGATATGCCAGCAGAATATAAAGTAAACCAATGATCGGGAAGATATAGCGTCCCTGCATCGCGATGTGCTGAAAATCATAAAGAAGCTCTGATTGGTAGTTTTGGTATAGCAGAACGGCTGCATAGAAGGCTGATATCAGCAGAAGAACGATAGGAATATAAGGGATTTTTCTCCAATGCAGCAAGTTGACCAACCCCAAAACCAGTATGCCATAAACCAGCACCTGGTAATAAGTGATCAATGTCAGCGGGAAGAATGACTTGTGCCCGATCATCCCGAAGGTGCGTAAGAGCATATTTTTCACCCAATCAACAGCGGCATAACGTTGTGGTGAGGGAAAGCCTTCTGCGATGCTTTCTTCAACCGTCATTTTAGGGTTATTGGCGATTGCTTCTGACCGTTTTTCGTAGGGGCTGATCTCACACTGTGCTTCGAGCAGAATCTCCCGGCAGGGAGGTGTTATGGATTGATATTGTAAAATGTTCACACCGTAGATCAGCACATTCCCCACTAAGACTAAAAGGAAAACGATAAAAAGCATTACCGTTTTCCACCCCGAAAATTTTAGAGGGAAAATGGTTCTTCTTCGGATAATCATATGGATGACCCAGGTGATGGTCATCGCCAGGGCTAAAGGCAGAATCGTGTATTTTGTCAGTGTTCCTAACCCGATCAGGAAGATCCACATCAGGCTATTTGACACAAAGCGTTTTCCTTTGAGTACGCGCACCAAGAAGTATAAACTTGCCATGCTGAATATGTTTGCCAGGTTGTCATAATTAACACCGGCTGAAAGAAAGACGAACATCAGCGTATTTGTCAGCAGAAAAACCGGGAGAATTTGCCACCAGCGGTGCTGGAGCACTTCTTTGGAAAGCAAATAACAAAAAATCAGGGTGCCCAGGGCGTATAGCGTATTGATGACCCGCAAAGTAACCAATATTTCTTGGTCTGATGCTTGTGGCGCAACAAGGTTAATGATGTTGAGATAGCGGCCATTCAGCCAATAGAACAAAAACGGATTTTGCTCTATGTACCAACCCCATTTATAAGTTTCAAAAGTGTCCGGCGGGATCCCTATGGTGGTTGAGAAATGTTTAGAAAATGCAATGTGGGCTGGTTCGTCAGGGATAATGCCTGGTTGAAGGTTGAATGCCAAAAACAGGCTGTAGGCAGTAAAAATGATCAGCAATAATGCCATCACAAATTTTGCATTGTGAGATTTCCAAAGCCTCAGAAGATTATTTTGAGATGTCATAAATTGATATCATCTTTGCTCATCAAAGTCGTTATGAACGGGTTTCAGGTTGTTCTTTTTTTGGCGCATTCTTGCTGGTATTAGATTTTTGTAATCTTGCGTTTAAGATAAAGTAGCTCATGGCTCCAATAGTAAGTGTGGAAATCATCGAGATAGCCCGAAGAAGCAGTGCACCCAGCAAAATCATCTCACTGGAAATGCCGATCACATCTGATGAGAACATTAAGATCGCCTCGTTGATACCTAAACCGCCTGGAGTCAGGTTGATCACATTCACCATCGAGGATATTGTACTGTAAAAGATGGTATTCAGAAACTGAACATCTGTCCCTAAACTTCGGTAAACAATAAAAACGATCAGGCTTGAATTGGCTAAACCGAGCAGAGATAAGACAAAAATTTTTATTATGAGCGGTTTATTACGTTTGATATTCAACCAACCCAGGCTGACCTGGTTTAATTTTCTAAGGAACCAGTTTTCCGATTTAAATTGCGGGTGGATGAAGATCAATAAGAACGCACCAATCAGAATGGCAGCAAATACACCAAGCAGGTAGATGTTGTAGACGCCGTCTCGGATGTAAATGATCCCAGAAAGGATGATCCCAAGCAGGGCATTTGTCGAAAGACCGATAATATAAACGCCGCCTAAGGAGGCTAAAAATTTGGAAATCGGAAAATCAAATTTTGCTTTTAGATAGATGCCGCGATAAACTGCACCGCCTTCTGAGATAAACCGATTCAGGAAGTTGTTGGTGAACTGCAGTAAAAGGGCATCTGATATGGGGATTTGTTGGTCGATGCTGTCAATAATCAATTTGTTAATGATTGCGCTGAAGAGAATATTGATGGGTTGCAGTAGAGCGATGGCGATGATATCGAGGGCGTTGATTTTTCGGAGATTAGTAAAAATGTCACGGTTGTTGTTTAAGTAGTGAACCATCAACGCGATGACGATTATCGTCAGTGCCCAGGTGATTAGTTTCTTGATGTAGGGTTTTTTATTCTTTTTCATCAATTCTCAATGATTGCCTTCTGACCAGCCAAGTATTTCACTATATGAATTATAGATGTGTTTATGGATTTTGTTAAATTGGGAAAAGGTTGAGGATCATTAGTGCTGTTGGCGAGTAGTCATTTTTGATCGACCAAAGAAATAAAGGCTTTATAGTAGGTTTTGCTGATGATTTCCCAGTCATACTTAGCTCGCAAATGGGCTGTGATGTTTTTGCGTTGAATTTTGGGTTTCAGGATTGCATCAATAAAGCCCTGGGCATCTTTTTCTTCTACCAAAACGCCAGAGACGCCATCGATGACGGCATCAGGAATGCCCTCGATCTTGGTCGCGATGCTGGGGAGGTTGTGGCTGCCCGCTTCAAGGAGGACAATCCCAAAACCCTCCTGGTCATGCGAATCAATGATATTGGGCATGATGAATAAGTCGGCAAGCTCAAACAGGCAGTTCTTTTCTCCCTCTGAGACATATCCCAGCATAAAAATCCGGTCTTCAAACGCGTAATCCCGCACAAGCGCCTTGATTTTATCAAGTTCAGGACCATCACCCGCAATGAGGTAAATAACGTTTTCCGGCAAGTAGCGAAACACATTCTGAATGAACCAGGAATGGCCTTTGCGCTCAATCAGCCTGCCCAGAGATAGCAGAATGGTTTTCTGTGCAATATCTCCTTTTATTCTTGACAGAATGTTATACTTTTCTGCTTCGACACATTCTGTAATCTGTGAAAAATCTAACCCATTTGGGATGACGTGGAGTCTATCCTCTGTGATATTTCTTTTTAGGCATTGTTCTTTAGTGTAATGGCTGACGGGGAAGATCCGGTCAGCTTTACGCAGGAAAGGGATCACCAGTTTTTGATAGCCGAGCTTATCGTAGACGATATCAAGACCATGAACGGTGACGGTGACTTTTACCGTAGAGAAAAGCCGGATGATTGGGATTAGGGGTGTCAAAATCGCATCGTTGAAATGAATCAGATCGAATTGCTTGGCGTTGAAAATCAGGTAAAAGCAAACCCTCAAGAAAAACCACGGGACACGCTTCTTGCCGATGCGGTTGGCGATCAAGTGCACAACGGCTAAGTTGCCAAGATAGCGGTAGAAATCACTGGCAAAGCGTTCCATTCCGCCGACCAGGGGCGGGTAGGTGCGTGCAATGAACAGGATTTTGAGCTTAATATCGGGTAAAGGCTTGTTTACTGTAGATTTCATTTAATTATTTGGAGATTATGGAGGCCAGTGATTCAATCCAATGGATTCACGATCGAGAATCGTTTTCTGATGAGATGATTGTGTCTTCTGAGTGCTGTCGTTTCTTCTCGTAATACAGCAGTTTTTCCTGATTTGAGCGGATGCGCATAAACATATCCGCCAAAAGCCCTACGATCCAAAACAAGATCGCCATTGAAATCAGGTAAATGCTGGCGATGCCGACGAATTTATACGGTGTAAAGCTGCCGTTGTTGATGTAAAAGATCAGCATGAAAATGCCGGCAGCGAGCCCAAGTACAAATGGAATTAGCCCTAACCAGCCGAAAAAACGCATGGGGCTGTAATCACGGTAAGAGCGCAAGATGATCTTCATCGTCCGGACCATGTATTGAAAGAGATTAGAAGCCACTTTTGATTCACGCTCAGGGAAATATTTCACCTGGACAGAAACTGTTTTGATGTTCAAACCTTTGTAAGCAAAATCAAGAAAGGATTCCTGTGTGTAGGTGAATTTACCGCTCAAATTTAGCCAGAGCATGGCCTCTCTTGAGTAAGCGCGGAAACCGCAGCTTACATCCGTAAACCGGTGCTTCGAGAGCAGGCTGATCAGCTTTGCCATCCAAAGATTGCCGTAATATTTGATCGTCGGCATATTTTTGGGTTTGCGGATTTTCCCGTTCGGATCAGCAAAACGGTCGCCCGAAACGAAGTCGGCTTGTTTGGTGAGGATGGGAGCAATCAGCAGGGGGATTTCATCCGGAGAAAACTGTCCATCTGCATCGATGTTGACCATGATACCCGCACCCATGGATAATGCAGCCTGCAGACCGGTTGTGAAGGCACTTCCCACACCTCGGTTTTGTGAATGGGAAATGACAAGGGCACCTGCCTCTTTAGCCAACGCCACCGTCCGGTCGTTAGACCCATCGTCAACCACCAGCGTGATAACTTCGTCTATGTGCGTCAGATCTTTGGGGATCCGTCTAATCACTGCCGTGATGGTTTCTTCTTCGTTATAACAAGGGATCAATATGACTAATTTCATTGCCGATCCAATCTCATCTTAATGATGCCAAAATCAAGCCAAGGGAGATTAATTATCAATAGCAATCTACATTCCTCTCCGTCAAGTGAATTACACAAACCAATCTGCGAAAACCGATTGATTATAGATTATGAATCTGAACGGTCCGCCATAAAGGAATAATACTATGATCGCAATTAATGTGGCTGTGCGGATGAATTTGTGAGGCACCTTCATTAACATGAGGCTGCCTAATCCAAAAGCAATGCCGATTACAGGGAAAATGTACCTGCCTTGAAGGGCGACCTGGATAAATCCGTAGGCGAGCTCAATGCTGTAATTCTTAATGAACAACGTTAGGGCATAAAAGCTAAAGATCCCGGCCAGTGCGTAGAACTTGTAGCTGGTTTTTCGATAGTAACGGATCCCCAATGCGACCATCCAGTAAAGGAGGATGTGGAAATAAGTGATGCCAATGGGGTAGTAGGACTTCTGTCCGCCCATAATGCCGAATGTCTTCATCAACATGGCCCTTATCCAGGTGTCAAAGGCATACCGGATGGGTTCGGGATAGCCCTGCCTGAATGCCTGAAGGACGGTCAGTTTTTCGGGTAGGGCAAGCTGCTGTCGCCGGATTGCCTGAGCCGTGCTTTGACAAAAATCAAGCGTGTAAACATCAGAGCATGCGGGTGTTAGGGATTGATAGCGGATCAGGTTCAAACCATATATCGCCAGGTTGCCAACCACAAGGAGAGCCATTACGGATAATAGAACGATTGCCCTTGAAGTTTTCAAAACCGTAAGGTCAAGGTTCGATCGATTTTTAATGACAAAAATTATCCAAGCAACGGCCAATCCTAAAGCCAGCGGCAGGATCGTTTCTTTTGTCAGGGCACCCAATGCAATCAGGATCAGCCAAAGCAAACTGTTGATAACGAAGGCCTTGCCTTTTAGCACACGCAGCAAGAAGTAAAGACCCGCAATACTGAGCAGGTTGGTGAGGTTATCATAACTGACTCCCCCGGATAGCAGCACGAACATCAAGGTATTCGTGAGGACAAACACAGGCAGTAAGGACCACCACCTGTGCAGAATCAATTCTTTTGAGAACAGATAAGTAAAAATTACTGTTCCGATTGAATAAAGGACATTGACCAACCTTAAGAAGACCAACTGCTGCCAATCACTGGGGTTAGATTTTACCCAGTTGAGAAGGTTCAACGCCCGGCCATTCAACCAGTAGGCAAAAAATGGATTCTGCCTGATGGATACCCCCATACTTCTGGCTTCGAAGACATCTTCCGGAATGCCCCAGGTGGGTGCAAAGGATTTGGAAACCGCAAAGTGATAGGGTTCGTCAGGGACGATATCCCGCTGCAGATGGGTGGCAACATAAACCGCATAACCTGAAAAGACCATGATGAGGAGGGCAAGAACGAGTTGAGTATTGAATTTTTCCCAAATCAATAAACTTTTTTTCATAAATAGCTTTGTGAGAGTGTTAAGTGATATCCCTGTTGGTTAATTTTGATTGTGGATTTTATTATAGCTTATTAAATTTTTATGATCGTAAGAAATTAGAGTGACTCGCGGCATGATATAATTTTTTTAAATTTTATTCTATCCATATTTTCTGCAGTCCGGTTTGCTTTTTCGATAAGGTGAATGCGCTTTACCCAAGTTTCTTCCTGATGGGAAGGTGATTAGAACCAGGTTGTTGTATGGCTCATATTTTCAATAGAACCGTATTAAAAAAATCGAATTGGATTGTACTCTATTGTCTTGCAATCGCCTTTATTGTGCTGCTGTATCGTTCGACATCCTCCCCGATATATCCTATAAATTTATGGGTTGACTCAAATGCCGCACTGACAATCGGCAGGGGGATGATCAATGGAACAGTCGTTTATCGGGATTTATTCGATCATCGAGGTCCTTATTTTTATTTTATCCATGCCATTGCAGCGTTGATGTCAGATCATTCTTTCGCAGGGGTATTCATATTAGAGGTGATCTTTTCTACCATTTTCCTCTATTTTTCATACAAAACCTTATTGATATATCTACCAGAAAAAGCTGCGATTTTCGGGCTGCCTTTGCTTTCATTACTGATTTATCACTCTAAGGCATTTGCGGTGGGTGACAGCCCGGAGGAATTTATTCTTCCGTTCATAACCCTCAGTTTTTATTATTTACTGCTTTTGATTCACGGATATGAAAGATGGTTGGGGAACAAATTTATCAGTATTTTGAATGGATTTGCGTTTGGAGCAGTATTTTGGATCAAGTTCAACGCCACAGGATTTTGGATAGGTTGGATTCTAATCATTTTATTTTTCTTAATCTCTGAAAGATGTTATTCAGAAATTCTCACATTTGCTCGAAACTTCTTGGCCGGTTTTATTCTAAGCTGTTTGCCAGTCATCTTGTATTTTTCTCTTACCTCCGCATGGTCATACCTGATCGAATCTTATTTTATTGTCAACATTTTCTATTACCCAATATCCAATTCACTTTTAACACCAATAAAAACCTACATTGAAAACATTTATCTCAGCCTGATCCAGGACTTTTCTTTTGCCCTGGTTGGCAGGAATAATCGTGTTTGGGTTTGTTGGCAAAAATAAACGGCATAGATTGGAAAGGTTGACGCCTTTCGTCTGCTTTATGTTTTTATCGCTGGGTATCTTTGAGGGACGTGTGGCGCCAGTTTATTATCGTTTTGTTTTTTTGGCATTTACAATTCTGGCTTTTATCTTAATTAGCCAAGCGTTGGCCAAAAAATTCTCATTGGACAAACTCAACATGAGATACGCAATTATGTTCTCATTGTTATCATTGACACTGATATCCACTGTGTCATTTCTTTCTTCTGGAAGAATTGAATTTAGCAGGATAAAAAGGGCAGATTTGGCGCAATACCAAATTGGTGAGATTGTCAAGGAGAAAGAAGACGCCTCGCTCTTAAATTATTTCTTTATCGATGGTGGTTTTTACCTTGGTGCGGAGACCATTCCTAATGTGCGTTTTTTCCAGAAGGCAAATTTATCATATATAAAATTCCCTCAAATGCAAGATGAGCAAAAAAGATATATTGAAGATGGCGTGATTGACTTCATTGTCACGAGATCATTTGAAGAAAATGATAAACACCAAGAATTCATTCTTGATCAAGGTTATTTGTTGGTTCAAGCCTACGGGCAAGAGGATTTCACTTTCTTTCTTTATCAGCTCAAAGATCATTAAAAGAGCCAGCCACACATCGATGTGTGGCTGGCTCCAAAGGAACTAAACTTTTTATTTATTTGTTATGGGGTTATTGGATGGTCTACTGCACATCTGAAACCGACGTAGAACGCTGTAAACGTTTCTTCTCTACCAGAGCGGTATGTTGCAAGGAGTGTGTAAACCGGATAGTTCCAAGAACCACCACGAACAGTTCGGTAATCGCCCGATGAAGGACCAAGAGGGTTGTCGTACTCTGATTCGTCATAGGCTGTCACAGAATAGTAATCTGCAACCCATTCATACATGCCACCGGCCATGTCCAGTAAGCCATAAAAACTGGCACCACCTGGGTAACTGCCCACTGGTTGATCGCCACCGTTCCAAGTGTAACTTGCAATAGAGTCAGATGGCGGTCGATCACCCCATGGAAATTGCCGCTGATCCGTACCTCGGGCAGCCTTTTCCCATTCTGCTTCAGTGGGTAGTCGTCCGCCTGCCCATTCGCAATAGGCTTTAGCATCTTCCCAACTTACGTGGGTAACAGGATGATTATCTTTACCGTTAAGATTGCTCATTGGTCCACGGGGTTCATTCCAGGTAACACCATCGAGTGTTCCATAGCCCTTAAAATAATTAATGACACTCGATCCGTATACTTCGGCTGTTGTTTCATATCCAGTTTTATTCACGAATGTTGCAAATTGGCTGTTGGTTACTTCTGTTTTATACATCCAATACCCATCAACCGTCACTTCGTGTGCTGGCCTGGTTTGGTCTAAAACATTGGTTGTGCATTTCTCACACCAAGATTGTGTCACGATTTCCTCTACATCATCAGCGGTGTTCCCCATAATGAAAGGCCCGCCTGGGATATAGACCAGTGTAGCACCATCGATTGAGTTCTTTTCCTCAGTCTTTGGTTCTGGTGTTGGTACTGATGCTTCTTCTTCAGTGATTTCTTCTACTTCTGTTTCAGCGATTTCGGTTTCCCCAACTGGCGATTCTGTTTCTGCACTGCCCCCAAGAGGGCGGGTTTCGCCGGATTGAGACTCGGTTTCGATCGCAGGTGGCTCTGTTTCAACCATTGTTTCAATGATAGCCACTGGTTCCGTGGGCGTAGGAGTCATATTATTATTACCCATCATGATGATGATCAGCGCACCAATGCCAACCAGAACACCAACGCCGACGATGATGATGATCGCCAGCACGAAGCCTGGAATGCCTGTTTTGTGGGCAGGTGGTGGATTTTGTTGATTTGTGCCATTTGGGTATTGGGGCGTTTGTTGATACATGTCTTTTTGTTCCTCCTGAGTTTTCGGCGGTGTGTTGTTACTGGAAATTTCGGTAACCTCAGCAATTTCAGTTTTTTCAGGCATTTTACCTGAAAGGATAAGTTCAAAATCATTCAATAGTGCTAAAGCTGAATGGTAACGTTCTTCAGGGTTTTTATTTAAACATTTGAGAATTAACGTTTCCATTTGCGGTGTGATATTCGGGTTATACACACGGGGAGAAGGGGGCTCTAGATTCAGTTGTTCCCAGCGCACCTTTTCGCTGGTCATGCCAGTCGTTTGAGCGGTTTCACCGGTGAACGGCCTTTCACCACCGGTGGCCATCTCGAACAAAACCACACCCAAAGAGTAAACATCAGATTGAGGTGTGGGGTCCATCCCGCGCACCAATTCGGGTGCCATATAGGCCGGCGTACCAAACCCAACCATCGTAGACGTCGCCGCATCTGTCATCCGGGCAATACCGAAATCTGTCAACAACACCCTGCCACTGCTGTCGATCATAATATTTCCGGGTTTGATGTCACAGTGTGCTAATCCCATTTGGTGGGCAAAATGTAATGCGGAGCAAACAGATCGCATCACTTGCGCTACCAGGTCTGGTTGCAACGGTTTACCAGTGTTCCTGAAAAGGAGAGTCTGTAACGTCGTCCCTTCGATATAGTCCATTAACATAAAGACCATATCGTCATATTTTTCAATGCCGTAAAATCTGACGATATTAGGATGTTGAAGTTTTTCCAGGGTTTGTGCTTCACGCTGGAATCGCCGCAGAAAGATTTGATCCTGTGCAAGGTCTTGGCGGAGTGCTTTTAGCGCAAGATAAGTCGCTCTTTGCTGATCCCATGCTTTATAGACGTCAGACATCCCCCCTCTGCCAACGGATTCGGTGATTTTATATCTCCCGGAAATAACCTGACCGATCATTGATGCCATTAAACCTTCCTTTTCGATGCTAACGATAAAATATTGATAAGTTAAAGATTGTTTTATAAAGAATTCTTCTTTGATTATTAAAATAATTTCTGATTAGTCGTGCAGAATAATAATTCTCTATTTCTCTCTATATTCAAGAACTTCATTGATTCCTATTTTGATCTGATCACCATGATTTAATTTCACAGTCCCATTTACCTTTCGGTTATTGACAAAAGTACCCATTGAACTGTTTTCGTCTTTGATCCAGCATCCCTGATGGTTCTTTAAGATTGTGGCGTGCATGCGCGAAACACGACGGTCAGAAAAGCGGATCTGCATTTGAGTGTTTCTGCCCAGTGACAAAAAATTATGTTGAATCAAAATAATCTGTTGCTTCCATTCACCGCTCAGGCCGATTAATCGGGGTTTCCCGCGATATTTACGGTCAAAGTCGGTCGGGATTTGGCCGTTTCCACCTGGCAGGTCGGGGCGTGACTCTAAAGCACTTTTGAGATTACCGAAAAACATGGTCGTTGCTGATGTTAGACTCTGGACACTGTTTTGTGATGGTGCAGACGAAACACCGATCTTAGCTTTTTCAAATTCATTGTAAAAGTCATTGGCAGACCTGAAGCGTTCTTCAGGCTGTTTTGAAAGAGCTTTGTTCATAACAACACAGACAGATTTTGGGACTTGGCGATTGTATTTCGTGATTGGCGGCAACGGCAAATTGAGATGTTCCCAGGCGATTTTCTCACTCAACGTTGATCCTACGCTCTGTGTGCTCTTGCCATTGAAGGGCAGGTTGCCGCCGCTGAGCATCTCATAAACCGTGATGCCTAAGGCGTAAATATCTGTTTGAGGGCTGACCTTCGCTGCTTTGAATTGCTCCGGCGCCATGTAAGGCGGCGTGCCGCCAGTGCTATCCGATTTTGAAGTGCGTGAGACACCTAAATCGGTCAGGTAAACCTTTTGATTTCTCGCAATCAGAATATTGCCCGGTTTGATGTCACAATGCAGGTAATTATTGTTGTGTAAATAGTGCAGCGCAGATGTGATCGGGAAGAGGATTTTCGATACCTCATCCAGCGACAAAGGGTTGCCGCGTGCCTTGATGATCTTATCCAGGCTCTGACCATCGACCCACTCCAGTACCAAGTAATAATGCCCCTGATGCTGATTAAACTCATACAAACGGGCGATGTTTGGATGGCCAAAATCTTTGAGGATGCGGGCTTCATCTTCAAACATCTTGCGTATGCGCGGATCATTGGAATATCCGGCGCGCAAAACTTTAATGGCCATGTTGATTGCCCGCGAACTATCCCATGCCTTATAGACATCGGCCATCCCACCTGAGCCGATGCGCTCTTCAAGAATGTATTGATTTGATAATCGTTGTCCTGTTAGGTCAGCCATCATCACCTATTGAGTGTTGAATAAAAATTTGTCATTTTATGGACGCATGGACTTATTGTCCACGCGTCCATAAAAATCATGTTCAGTCGATGATCTTTAACACAAACAGTAAATCGCCAATTTTGATTTCGTCGTTTTCTTCAAGCGGTGTGGCTGCCCGGATGCGCTCACCATTGACGTAGGTGCCGTTGCGGGTACCGAAATCCCAGATAAACCACTTGTCTTCTTCAAAGGTGATCTTTGCGTGGCTGCTGGAAGCTTTTGGTTCATCCAAAAGGATCTCGCCATTGGAGCGACCGAGCACGATGCCGTCTTTGATCCTGTGGATCTGGCCTCGCCGCGGTCCTGCTTTGACGACCAGCATCGCGATCGGCCCATCGTCCTTGAATTCAATTTCTGTGACGTCATTACGGTGAGCCCTGCCTAATTCTGTTTGGTCGGTATATCCCATACCGCCGCCGCCTGCATATCCGCCACCGATTTCGGTTGCTTCATTGCCATAATCACCTTCAAAGTTGCCCTGGCCTATTTGGGTGGCTGCATCATCGCCAAGAGGTGCCGGGGCTTGAGGTTGTTCACCACGGCAATATGGGCAGGAGCCCTCACTTGCATCGTAGTATCCGTGAATAGGGCAGATTAATTTTGCCATGTTAATAATCCTTTCTAATTATGAAGCGATAAATTTCATGAACGTGTTGTCGCCCAAACGAATTTCGTCGTTGATATCCAATAACATTGGTTGGCGAACCCGGTATCCATTGACCCAGGTGCCGTTTGTGCTGCCGAGGTCATAAAGCGTGTAGTGACCGTTTTCTTCCACGATTTTGATGTGCTGGCCCGATACTGTTGGATCGTTGAGGATGGGGATATCGGATTGTTTTGAACGACCGATGATGGTTGTGCCCTGATTGAGTTGATAATTCTTGCCGTTGGCTTTCATTACTACCCAGGCGGCGACTTTCACCTTTGGGGGCTTGTAAGGCGCCTGCGGTTGGGGGCGAGGAGCTGGTGCAGCTGGTTGCTGCATGACCGGGGCAGGGGGAATATAGGCATTTGCGCCATATTCGGGGCTAGCTTTAGGTGCACCACGGAAGTTGATAAAATACCCAATCCCTAAACCAAGGGCAATGATGCCGGATGCGATGCCCATATAGGCAAAGATTGTCAGCATGGTTAGGTCCAGGATGGTGACAAATCCAAATGCGACAACGATGGTTGGGATAAAAAGCGCAAGATTGATCAAAACGGCTGCGCGCCAGAAGCCAAAGTTTTGACCCCGGCGGCGGTAGGAATCAATGAAAACATACGCCACTGCTGCCAGTGCGATCGCGAAATATAACAACCATTGATTTTGATAGTATCTTCCGATAAACATCAAATTTCGGAATCCATCGATCAAACCTTCGAAAAGACCGCCAAATTCATCCATAATACTCTCCTTTTTTCCTGTTTAAGTTGATTAAAATATATCCAAAACGAAAATGACAATATCTTTTACTCTCTCGGATTTGGCTCAAAAGCACCTCCTGCATTCCGGCTAAATTTATCAATTAAGTAGCCTTAAAATTCATACGATTTTATTGCTCGGGTTCAAATTCACCACTAGCCTTATCGCAGCTGTCTTTTGTTAAATTTGGTAATCGTAAAACCCAGCCGCTCTCTATTTGCTGCCATGTCCCTGGATCATAGATGTATAATTCAGATTCTATTTTCTTTGCATAATCTTCGTAATCCTTCAGCGTTTGAAAACTTTCAGACAAATCAGGAAACTTACAATCAAGTAAACACAGGATATCGAGTGTTTCCGATTCTTTTGACCCAAAGTTTGGTATATTTTCTCTGCAATTTTCTCTTGTGATAGAAGCGTAACAACTATCTAAATTGGTAAACATATCAGAATCAACCATGTAAGAGCACCAACCGATTTGTTCTGGCAATTCCGTATTGGAGAAGGTAGATGTGATCTCAGGGCTCCCTGGTTCGGGAATGCCATCATTAATCCCTTCCTCTGGTGCATCGATTGTTTCGGGTGTCGGTGAGACGGCAACCGTTTCTGTCGGTGTTGGCAAGCGTTCGATGGTTGGTTGTGGTTGTGTGACTTCAGGATTGCCGGCGACGATCACGGGTTCAGTGACTGTTGGTTCAATGATCGCCACGGGGGTCTCGGTTTCGCTTGCTTTTGGAAATAGACCCAGCGCTCGCCCGCCGAAGAAGACGACCAATGCAAGCAGGATCGCTGCACCAAGCCCAACAAAGACCTTTGGCAGCACGGATTTCCGGTTTGTTTGTTTAGCATAGACAAAATTTTGCGGTAGGGTCGGGATCGATTCCCAGTCAACAGGTGTTGGCTTTTGACCTTTAGCGACCACCGCTCCTGCTTCAGCCTTACTTAGCGCTTCGACGATCACCACAGAGACATTATCTGCGCCGCCGCTCTGGTTGGCATAATCCACCATGCGGTAAATGACATCGTCCGGGTCGCCCTGGTTGAGCAGGTCGCTGATGTTCTGCCGGGTGGTGTAGCGGGTTAATCCGTCTGAAGAGAGGAGGAGTTTATCCCCGGGTTGGAATGGGATTGGCTCGGTGACATCTACGCGGACGTCACGCTGGCCGCCCAAACTGCGGGATAGGGGGTTACGCCCATCGAAATGGAATGCCTCTTCTTCTGTCAGGGTGCCGCTGCGCAACAGTTCACCGACGGTGTTGTGGTCGGAGGTAAGCTGCGTAACCTGCCCGTTATGGGCAAGATATGCCCGGCTGTCACCGACATGTGCTACCTGAACAGTTTCACCTCGCACCACTGCTACGACCACAGTCGTCGCCATCTGCATATACTGAGACTGACTTTCAGCGTATTCGTAGATATCGTTGCCAGCCTGGCGCAGGATGGTGCGCAGACGATCCGGGACGGGCATGTCGGTGTATTGGTAGTAATCGTGCAGGATCTTTTGCGCGGCATACTGGCTGGCTCGTTCGCCCTTAGAGGCACCGCCCACACCGTCTGCAAGAATGTAGATGCGCCCGCTGTGCCGCAGCACCTCCTCATCGCTGGGTTCAAAAAATGTGATGAAATCTTCGTTGTTTGGGCGCTTTCTGCCAGGATGTGTCAGCGCCGCTGATCGTACATTAACCATACCTTCTCCCAGTTAGCTTGTGACTTAGATGACTTCAAAGATGCTTTCGCCCATTTGGACCTTGTCACCCGAGGTGAGCAGCACCTGGTGGTTCATGGGCTGACCGTTGACGATCACAGGGTTTTCGGGGTGCAGCGGGTGCAGCAATAAACCTTCGGGCACTCTGCGCAATACCGCCATCCGCCGTGAAGCGCTAAGCCCCTGCAGCTGGATGTCATTATCCTGCTGTTTGCGGCCGAAACTGATCTCCTCTTTGTCCACTGGCCACACCTTATTCGGGTTCATTCCCGAGATTTCTTTAAGCGCCAGGGAAGTGCCAAAAGGACTCACTTGCGGGGCGATCTCTGGTTGTTGCGGTTGCATGACCTCTTGCGGTTCAGCTGCAGGTTTTTGTTTCTTCCCGCTATTTTTCTTTGTGATGCTGGGCACAATGATCAGGATCAGCGCAATGATGGCTGCGCCGCCAGCAAACAAGATCATGAGTAAGTTTGATGCCCCATCTTCTTCATCTTCGGGGATGGGCACGCCAATCCTGAAGCTGATATCTTCAACAGCCTGGTTGCCCTGAACATCAGTGGCGTTGACCGAGATCTTGTATAATCCATCATCAAGCATCTGAATTGGCCAGTCCATCGTGATGGATTCTTCGGTAAAGGTTTGCTGAGGCGTATCGTTGATTGAGACAACCGCTGATTCGAGTTCGAGGAAGGAATCGATTTCGATCTTGACCTGGGCAACATTTATAAGCTGATCGCCTTCTGCTGGTGAGACAAATTGGATTTGAATCGGGTCACGGACGGTGAAGTTCACCGATTGTTCTTTTGTGTTGCCCTGTGCATCCACGGCAACAACCTTGAGCACATGGTCACCCGCTGGAACGTCTTTAAGATCCCAATTGTGAAGGTAGAGGGTTTCACCAGCATTGGGCTGGGTGAGGGTCGTGATTTCAGCCCCGTCCAACAGGATTTGGACTTTGGCAATGCTCGATAGACTGCTGGAGGCATCTATCGTGATGGGTGTTTGCAGGCATAAAACCTGTCCCTCAACCGGTTCTGTCAACGTCAGGTTGACCGGGTTTGGGACGAAGACCCCAGTAGCGTTGTAGGTGGCGTTGTTATAGTTTAATTGAACCGTCAATTGGTGCTGCGTGCTATCGGCTGGCAGGGTGGAGGTGTAGCTAAGATGATAGATCTTCCGCAGCAACTGGTTAAAGGTGTCAAATGCGCTTTGAATGCCCGTTTCGTCTTCGAGGATCATATCAAACCCCGCTGTCGCCTGGGCCATCTCGCTCAATTTGCTTTCTTTGCTGACCACACCTTCACTTATCAGGTTGGGGCCGAACCCTACGGCATAGATTGGGATGTTCCAGGTTTGGGCAGACTGGAGCACATTTTCGAGTGTTTGTGCGCTGGTTTGGGATTCGACACCATCGGTGATTAGAATGATGGCCTTTTTCTTTTCGGAGCCTTTGAGCATTTCGACGCCTTCAAAGACGGCATCATAAAGTGAGGCATTCGCACCTGGCACCAGGTTGTTGATCGCATCAATGGCCAGGTTTTTCTCTGCAGTTAACCCCTGCGCTCGTGTGACCTGCTCGTTAAACCCGATCACACCGACAGAATCATGATCTTGCAAGTTCTCAATGAAGCTGATTGCAGTCTGAGAAACGACATCCAGTGGTGTGGGGTCGCCAGTCGCCATGCTGTCGCTGGTGTCGATCAGCAATGCGACCGCCAGGGGTGTTTGGGTGTCGAAGGGATTGGCATAGGTGAAGTCAGAAACCGCAGTCTGGTCCTCCAGCAGTGTGAAGTTACTGCTGCTGAGATTCGTGAGCGGCGATCCGGAACGGTCGTAGATGGAATAATAGACGTCTACGGTCGGGAAGGCGCTGGTGATGACCCGGTCGATGACCACCGAAATCTGGTCTTCCTGAGCAAACCCGACCTGCGGGCTGCAGAGGAGTAATCCCAATATAATTGTCAGTAATAATGATAATTTCGTTAGCGGTGATTTCCTCATTATCTCTCTCCTTTGTTGAAAATTCTCTTGACTGGTTGATTAATCAAATTATTAATAACTATACTAATGAGCAAGGGATAGATTATTTAATTCATTTCCCTATACATAATCGATACCAGAACAATCTAATCACAATATAGACAATTATATATTAAAAAAGATTTAAATTTAAGGTGAATTTAAGGGAATTGTTGAATTTTAAGGATTTAATGATCATTTTCAGCATATGTGGCTCCGGATTCGTGGTAAGGCCAACCAGTTGTAAAAATTATTGTTGGTTTATCATCGTTTTAAAATTCATGGCCTGAGAAAACATTCTATCATGGTTATTAAAATTGTTTTAACAATTTTTGCAATTTAATTATTTTCAAAAGTGATGATTTTTACTAAGGTAATTGTTATTCTGGAAAAGCGATCTAAATATGTGAGCTGAGACGGAACAGAAAAAGTGATAATCGAATTATTTTTTTCAGTTGGTCTAATTTTACGCACAATAATTAATCCCCCTTAAGGCTGTCACTGGCGCGCGAATATTCCCTGGATGACAATATCACATCATCCAGGGAAAGCAGTTCCTATACTTTGTCGGTTGTTTTCTGGGGTTAATTACTCTTTGCCAAAATCGGTAAGTAGTTCATATAGCTGAATTCATACCAGACACGCACGTTATATAATCGATGCTGAGACCCATTCAGGCAGGTGGTGAGGTAATAACTTGACGTCGGATAACCGACTTCACCATAATTGATACTGGTATCATACAATGATGCCAGCGAAGTGGATTGACCGGTGGAAGACATTGAGGCCACTTGCGAAATTGCACCCGTATAATTGTTTTGACGTAAGAGCGTGATGTAAAAATCATTTACTCCATTGTCGTAAATGGTTGCCCATACCTGGTAAATATTCACGTCATCCGGTAAATAGACGGGCGCCATCATACAGGTGGGGTAGGTGTCGCTTCCATGCCAGTGGCCACCCCCAAAATAAAAGTATGAATACTCTGGGTTGTTGCCGTCACTACGGAAGGACGCAGCAGGTATGACCAGCACATCCTGAACCAGCGCACGGGTCTCGATATCCTCTGAAGTCTGCATCTCTGCCTGCACCTCCGCAATTTGCTGTGCAAAGATGATCCAGATCAATCCGGCAAGGAGGAGGGCAGTCAGTGCACCGGCGATAAATATAATCGGTATTTTTTGTTGGTTCATCGTAGCTCCTCCTTTCTTAATCGTAGTAAATGCGGATGTTGTAGATACGATTAGCGTTTTCGCTCAGACAGCCAGCAACATAATATGAGTAATCCGGGAAAAGGACCAGCGGGTTGGCGATCGTTGAATCTCCAATGGCGAATAAGCTTGAATTGACATAAGCGTCGGTTGTTGAAACGCTTGCAAGAATGGTCACCGAGCCAGAGTAGTTATCGAGCCTATACAAGGCCAGGTATTGAATAGCTCCCGTTGCTGTGTTGTCATAGGCTGTTGCCCAAAAAGCGGTAATCGTTGCGCCATGCGGTAAATAAGCAGGTGCCATCATACATATGGGTGTGCTTTTCGGATAGAAATATCCTCCCCCAAACCAGAAGAAATAGCCATCGGGATCGCCCCCATCATTACGGAAATCAGCGCCTGGGATGACCAGCACGCCTGGATCCGTCAGGCGTGAGGTGCCCTCCATTTCACCTTCCGGTCCATCGAGGATGATATTGTCTGCTGGGATTTCGTCAGGTGGTTCTGTGATTTGATTTGTTTGGTCAAAATCGACATCAACCGCAGGACTCGATTCAGCGATGCCTTCCATATTGGCTTCAGGTGCTCCCACAGGCGCTTCACCTGGCAGCCGGCCTTCAGGGTGGTCGGTTAACAATGCCGGGCCGTCCATTGCAGCCTGATCCATTTGCAATGCTCCCGGGTCAAAATTGGTCTGCACCTCCTCCTGTGCCAGCCCCAGGCGCGGGTTTGATAATAGCAAGGCAACGATGACCAGCGCCAGGGTGATGGCAAACCCTCGTAAATACATTCTTTTTGTGCTCATATTCTCTCCTTTCATGGCTGAATAGCAGTATTCTCGGATAGGGTACCAGTAAGAGATCCTTAAATTCACGAATGCAAAGAGGTGACGACGATGTTTTCCCCCAAATTAGCCATTTCATTAACATTATATATAAAATTAAACCCTAAGTCAACAGGCAAGCAGATAAATGTGCAAAGAGATTCTAAATTCTCTGCTTTGATGCGTGTGATCGTGACCTTTCATCAAATGAGCTGGAGGATAACCGGTCTTATAATCAATAATCCCCCGGCGGCGGACCACAGGGGGTTGGATAGGGGTGAAAAAATGTTTTATTTACTTCGCCATGATGGGCAGGAAGTCCGTCCAGAAGACCCGGATCATGCGTGCCCATACATCCCAGTCTGAAGTGGATGAAAAGAGCCAGTTCCAGGTAAGCATGACTTTGCCCCTGGCGCCGCTGGCGATCATGGGATCGTAACCGGTCAGGCCTGACATGTCCGGCGCGGCTTCATAATGGGAAGCTGATCCGTTCCAGTAATAAATCGGGCTTGAGATGCTGTGGTTGCCCCAGATGTCGGTGACATAGACGCCATCGCCCGAATTCTTATAAGTGGCGACAAAGCGGTCGCCTGGTCCACAAACAGGGGCAGCATGGCTGTCGGTGACAAAAGCGATGTCTCCGGCATATGAACTTTCATAGTCGGCTATCAACCAACCTGACCCATAAGTTGAGCTACTGGTGGGGCTGATTACGTGAACTCGAATGTCGTACTCATAGGTGCTATCGTAATAACGCCACATGAGCAGGTACTTTTGCATACAGGGATCGTAAGCTGCAGCGATTGTATATTTTGGTTGATATAAACTCATTCCTGTATAACTTGGATAGAAGCCTGTATGAACATATTGGTTCCCTGAGACATAAACATCGTATATGTGATTGTATATTGGGAAGTAGGCGCTGTAAGTTCCATAATAATAGTCATAGGTCAGCAGGTAGGTACCGGTGCCTTTGCCGAAGGCCAGGTAGGGTTTGTAACCATCATGCACATCGAGCGGGTATGGTGTGGCACTATAGCTGGAAATCCCACCGCTGTTGGTATAAATGAATTTTCCATGGATGGGGTTGCCGCTGGGATATTCAAACGCTACCAAACAGCCACCTGTGGAGATGCGGGTGTTGCAGGCGATGCTGGGATCATCTTCCATCCCGATGGCCTGGGAGATGCCAGAAACAGAGCCAAGTGGCCCGATGTGAGGTGAAACGGCGATAGCATAAATGTCATAATCGGTATCTGTTCCGCCATAGTCATACTCAAACGCGACGACAAATATGCGTTTGAAGGCATCATAGGCGATCGTTGGTCTTGAGCAATCACGGTAACCATCATATACCAACCCTCCAGTATAGAATTTGCCGTTGTTGTCGTAAACACGGGCGTGTACATTCCCGGAATAGGTGTATACGATCATATAATATCCGCCGCCGTGGGCGATATCGGGGTCATATTCATCGTAGGTGGTTGTGATGGCAACACCAATCAAGCCTGATTCAGGATAAACCACGCGGTTGGATTCATCAATCAACGGGTCCACATCGTCCCGTTCAAACCCGGGCGGGGTCAGGTCAATACCCTCGCCGCTGGGCAGCGGATGCGCCGGGATTTCCTCTGGCAGAGGTTCAACATCGAGCAGCCCTTCGAAGGGCGTCTGGGGTTCTTCCATGATGGCAAGGGTCTCGGGCAATTTGGTTTCACGCAGGTCGGGTGCAGGGGCATCCCAGGTGTTGATCTGAGGCGCATCCTCAAACTTAATGTCCACACCCAACCCTTCCAGGGCAGACAGGTCGAGTTCGCCTTCGATAGCGATTTCCTGTGTTTCTTCCTCCGGGGGAGGGGGTTCCTGGGCTGCAGCGGGGGAGGCAGAAAATAACATACTGATCAACAGTATACAAACAAGCAATTTTAAGACCTTCATGGGATTCTCCAATCTATATTTACATGTTTTTTCAAGAACTCCCCCATAACTTGACTTATTGTTAATATTATATAAAAAATTTCCGTTGGAGTCAACAAAAGCGTTTAAAATAAGAAAAATTATTCGTTTAAATTTAAATTTTCCATCAAGGATATTATATGTGTTTGCTGCTAGATTCTGTTTAGCGTGTGGATAAAAACATAAACTGTTTCATGATATAACTGTATGCTTGCTAAAAAATCACCAACCCCCGGCGGCGGACCACCGGGGGTTGGAAAGGGGTGAAAAATGTTTTGTTTACTTCGCCATAATGGGCAAGAAGTCCGTCCAGAAGACCCGGATCATCCGTGCCCAAACGTCATCATCAAGGGTGGATGTGAAATACCAGTTCCAAGCGATCATCACCTTACCCCTGGCGCCGCTGGCGATGACGGGATAGTAACCGATCAAGCCTGACATGTCCGAGGCGGCTTCATAATGGTAGGCTGAGCCATTCCAGACATAAACCGGGCTGCTGACGGTGCCAGTGCCCCAGATGTCGGTGACATAGACGCCGTCGCCGGCATTTTTATAAGTGGCGACAAAGCGGTCGCCTGGCCCACAAACAGGGGCAGCATGGCTGTCAGTGACAAAGGCGATGTCTCCAGCGTAGGAATCGGCTGTTGTTGCGTTCAGCCAGCCAGAACCATATGTTGAGCCACTGGTGGGGCTGATTACGTGAACTCGAATGTCGTAACGCCAGGTGCTGTCATAATAATAGCGCCACATGAGCACGTATTTTTGTAAACAGGGATCGTAGGCTGCAGCGATTGTATATTTTGGTTGATATAAACTCATTCCTGTATAACTTGGATAGAAACCTGAGTGAACATATTTGTCCCCTGAAACATATACATCATATAAGTGATTATATACTGGGGCGTACTCATAGTATGGATCTCCAAAATAGTAATCATAGGTCAGCAGGTAGGTGCCGGTGCCTTTGCCGAATGCTAGATAGGGATTGATCCCATCATACACATCGAGCGGGTATGCTGTGGCACTATAGCTGGAAATGCCGCCGGTGTAGGTGTAGATGAATTTGCCATGGATGGGGTTGCCGCTCAGGTATTCAAAAGCCACCAGGCATCCGCCTGTGGAGATGCGCGTGTTGCAGGCGATGGTGGGGTCATCTTCCATGCCGATGGCTGAGGAGATGCCAGCAACTGAGCCAAGTGGCCCGCTGTGAGGTGAAACGGCGATAGCATAAATGTCATAATCGGTATCTGTACCGCCAAAGTCATACTCAAACGCGACGACAAATATGCGTTTGAAGGCATCATAGGCGATCGTTGGATTTGAGCAATCACGATAACCATCATACACCAACCCGCCAGTATAGTATTTGCCGTTGTTGTCGTAAACACGGGCATAAACATTGCCGGAAACGGTGTAAACGATCATGTAGTAGCCGCCGCCGTGGGCGATATCGGGGTAATCTTCATCGTAGGTGGTTGTGATGGCTACACCAATCAAACCTGACTCGGGGTAAACCATGCGGTTGGATTCATCAATCAATGGGGTCACTTCGTCCCGTTCAAAACCGGGCGGGGTCAGGTCAATCCCCTCGCCGCTGGGTAGCGGATGCGCCGGGATTTCCTCTGACAGGGGTGCAACATCGAGAAGCCCTTCGAAGGGGGTCTGAGGTTCTTCCGTGATGGCAAGGGTGTCGGGTAATTTAGTTTCACGCAGGTCAGGTGCAGGGGCATCCCAGGTGTTGATCTGAGGCGCGTCCTCAAACTTGACGTCCACACCTAACCCTTCCAGGGCAGATAGGTCAAGCTCGCCTTCGATAGCGATTTCCTGGATTTCTTCTTCCGGGGGAGGAGGTTCCTGGGCAGCTGCGGGGGAGGCAGAGAATAACAAACTGATCAACAGCATACAAACAAACAATTTAAGGACCTTCATGGGATTCTCCAATCTATATTTAAATGTATTTACAAGAACACCCCCATAATATTTCTCATTATTAATATTATATAAAAAATAAACGCGGGAGTCAACAAAAGCGTTTAAAATAAGCAAAAATGTTCGTTAAAAATAAAATTTTCCATCAAGTATATTGTGCGTGATTGCTGCGAACTTTTGTTTAGCGTGTGATTGAATTGATGAATTATTTCTAATTGAAACAGTAAGCTAGGATAAAATGTACAAACCCCCGCGAGTACTCACACGGGGGTTGGATAGGGGTGAAAAAATGTTTTATTTACTTCGCCATGATGGGCAGGAAGTCCGTCCAGAAGACACGGATCATGCGTGCCCAGACATCATAATCGGATGTGGATGTAAAGAGCCAGTTCCAGGTGACCATCACCTTACCCCTGGCGCCGCTGGCAATCATGGGATCGTAACCGATCAAGCCTGACATGTCCGTGGCGGCTTCATAATGGTAGGATGAACCATTCCAGGAGTAAACCGGGCTGCTGACGGTGCCGCTGCCCCAGATGTCGGTCACATACACGCCGTCGCCGGAATTCTTGTAGGTGGCGACGAAGCGGTCGCCAACCCCGCAGACCGGGGCAGCATGACTGTCGGTGACAAAGGCAATATCACCGGTATATGAACTTTCGGTGTTGGCTACCAGCCATCCGGAGCCGTATTCTGTCGAGGCCGTGGGATGCATGATGGTGATACGGATGTCATCATACCAGATGCCATCGTAATAATAGCGCCACATGACCATGTATTTTTGCAGGCAGGGGTCATAGGCTGCGCCGAGATTGGTTTTGGAATGACTGAAAACCATCCCTGAGAAGGAAAGGTAGGTGCCGCCATGCACATTTTGGGGTGAATGGTAGACATCGTAGAGATGGGTTTCGATGACGAAATAGGTGTAGTAAGGGTCTCCCCAATAGTAATCATAGATCAGCAGGTAGGTGCCAGTACCCTTGCCGAAGGCGAGGTGGGGATTGATGCCAACATAAGAATCGAGAGGGTAGCGTGTGGCGCTAAAGGATGCAATGCCGCCGCTGTAGGTGTAGATAAATTTGCCCTGGATGGGGTTCCCACTGAGATATTCAAATGCCACCAAGCATCCGCCTGTGGAGATGCGGGTATTGCAGGCGATGGTGGGGTCATCTTCCATGCCGATGGCTTGAGAAATGGCAGAAACAGAGCCAAGTGGCCCGGTGTGAGGTGAAACGGCGATGGCATAAATGTCATAATCTGTGCCGGCATTAGCAAAGTCATACTCAAAGGTGACGATGAAGTTGCGGGTGAAGGAATCGTAGGCGATGGTTGGGTGATAGCAATTTGAACTGCCATTATAAACTAACCCGCCGGCATAAAATTTTCCGTTGTTATCGTAGGCACGGGCAAACACGTCTCCTGATACGGTATACACGATCATATAATAGCCGCCGCCGTGGGCGATATCGGGGTCATATTCATCGTAGGTAGTTGTAATGGCAACACCGATCGTTCCTGACTCGGGATAAACCACGCGGTTGGTTTCATCAATCAATGGGGTCACCTCGCCCCGCTCAAACCCGGGCGGGGTCAGATCAATGCCGGGTCCACTGGGCTGGGGATGCGCCGGGATTTCCTCGGGGAGAGGTTCTACATCCAGCAGACCTTCGAAGGGGGTCTGGGGTTCATCCATGATAGCAAGGGTATCGGGTAATTTGGTTTCACGCAGGTCGGGTGCAGGGGCATCCCAGGTGTTGATTTGGGGGACATCTTCAAACTTAATGTCAACACCCAGCCCCTCCAGGACAGACATGTCCAGCTCTCCTTCGGTAGCAACTTCAGGTGCGATCTCGTCAGGTGGGGGATCGGGCTCCTGTGCTGCAGCAGGAGAAGCAGAAAATAACAGACTAATCATAATTATGCACGCCAATATTTTAAAAGCTTTCATGGGGTTCTCCTATATAAATCTACTGCGCGGATGTAAGGTATCATCCCCCTAAGACTGGGTTATATTAACATTATATAAACATAAGATGCGGATGTCAACAAATTCATTAAAATAAATCTAATGAAAGTAAAATTTTAAGAAAGGGATTTATCAACTTTCGCGAAACATTCCTGAATTGCGATCGTTGATGACGTTAATGACTGGTTCAGCGTTTAGATTGGTATGATTCTCATTGAAGCTACATCTTTAGCGAGTGATTAAATGCAAAAAACCTCTTCTACTTGAAACAAATAGAAGAGGTTTGATGTCCCCTTATTTAATTTTTGATTTTTTTCGTTAATTCCCGATAGTGGAGGTGCTTTCCCTGTTGTCAATCGACTCGTAACCAGGTGCTAATTGTGCGGGTGCAGGGAATTCGGGTGCATCACCTTGATATGCTGCGAAGTCTTCTCCGGTGTCCATCAAGAAGGGCTCCTGAGCCACATCAACGATGGCTTTGTCATCGCCAAGTTTTGCCTCGGTTAGATCTGGCGCAGGCGCAACCCAGGTGTAGATTGCGGCGTCCTGGTCAAGCTTAGTACCCAAGCCAAGGCGTTCTAATGTTGCGGCGTCTAATGGGGCGGCGTCCCCATCGACTTCTTCTTCTCTCTCGGGGGGATCAATTTGCTGTGCCAGGACCGGCGTGGCAATCACAACCAGTAGCAGGGCACCGACGATCAATGCAATTTTTGTGGTTTTCTTCATTTAGTCCTTCCAATCTTCTGCGGCTGGACCGTCCAGCCTGATAGAATCTTCCACAGGTTAATTATAGAGAAGTGTTAGCAGCTTGTCAATAGATGAAGTGTGAGTATATTATAAATAACATATAATATGAAATTTAATTGACATTATGCAAAATTATCGGAAAGAAATGCCAGTTATTGTGACTTAATTTTGCGATCTGGTTTGCTTGTGGGGTATGGTTTGACGTTCTATCAGTCCTTCCAGGGAGGTGTTACACGGGGCGGGTCAGCCAGAGAGTAATCAGGTATTTCCAGCGTCAGGTTCGGGTTATATGCCGGATCGTTTTCAAGCCACTCCGACCATTTATCCTCGCAGTAGGCCACTTCCCGTAAGAATCGGGCTTGCTTTTCTGGCGTGGTTTCAAACCCGCGTGAGGCGGACTCGTGATGGATCAGTTCTGCATGGGGCGTCCACAAGGTACGATACCCCCGCTCCTGCAGGCGTAGACATAAGTCGACATCGTTGTAGGCGATGGAAAGGTGCTGCTGATCGAATCCGCCGACTTCGGTGAATTTTCGCTTTTCGACGGCCATGCAGGCAGCGGTCACCGCACTGAGGTTTTGCACCAAAGCAGCCCTGCCTCTTTGCCCCAGGTAGCCGTGCGGCTCGGTCTGGTATGGGTAACCGGCGACTCCGCCCAAACCCAGGATCAACCCGGCGTGCTGGATGGTATCGTCAGGATAGTAAAGCATGGCGCCAACAGCGCCGATTTCCGGGCGTAGCGCATGTCGCACGAGCTCAGTAAGCCATTCCGGCGAGATTACTTCGATATCATTGTTCAGGAAAACGACCACCTCACCCTGCGAGTGCTGAACGGCAAAATTATTGATTGCGGAGAAATTGAAGGGTTTGGCGTAGGAGAGGACGGAACAATTCTCACGGTTGTTAATTTGCGAGAGATAAGCCAGGGTTTGCGGGTCATCAGATTGATTATCAACAACCAGGACTTCGTAGGGGGTGTAGGTTGATTTATCGGTTAAGGTGTCGAGGCAACGTTCGAGCAAGACTTTTTGGTTATGGGTGGGGATGATGATCGAGACCAGCGGGGAGGAATCTGGTGGGTGATTACTGGGTACGGCGTTGATTTTCTTTGAAAAAACATCGCCCAATTGAAAGAGATTTTCGGTAAGCGGATCGGTTTGATGGCAAAGGATAAAGGGAATATGCCGGATTAGGTGAGGGGCTAAGTCGCTGGTAATATCCAATGTCAGTTCCCACTTGAAGTGATCCTTGTCGGTTGGCGAAAAATCGGTAAGGTTCTTGACAGCATCCGCCTTGAATAGGCACAGGTTGCCGAGGTAGTTTTGCGACCGTAACAGATCCGGGTTCCAATCGGGTTTGAAGTAGGGGTCCGTACGGTGGCCATGCTCATCCAGGCGGTCCTCATCACAGTAGATCACCTGGGCAGCGGGGTGGGCGTTGATTTCGTGGGCGAACATATACAGGGCATGCTCGCGCAGGATGCATCCCGGTTCAATGATGGTTACAAATTCCTGCTGAGATTGGTTGAGCTGCATGATGATCTGATCATTAAGATCAGTGTCGGGGCTGAAAGTTACAAGTTTGATTTTGGGTTGGTTTTCAATCGCTTTGCGGAATTTGGGGTTGGCACTTTGATAATTTTGGCGGCTGAGTATCAGTGTCAGGGTCCAGTTTGGATAGAGCTGTTTTTGGATGCTGGCAAGGGTGGAGAGGATCTGGATCTCAGATGACGGATTGGCTGGCAGGATTATGCCGATGTTTGGCTTTTGGGGCAGATTTTCGACCTGTTGTTTGATGGCGCGTTTATCCTGCCGCGTGAGGGTGTCATATTTGCTGATCCAATCCTGATAGCGGGGATAGGTCTTATAAGCAAATTGCCTGGGTAAGCGCCCTTCAGGTTTGCCAAAGCGGATGTAGTGTACTAAGGGATTTTGGCCTGATTGTCGAATATCCGGGTTTTGGGTGAGGTAGTATTGGGTGTCAAAATGGGGCGAGGGGTTTTTGCCTTCTCGCCAACCGGTGATGATGTAGTGCAGGATGGGCAAGCCTGTTACCTCAGGATAGGTTCGCAGATAGTAGTTCATGTCAAATAATCCGCTGACGCGGATCAGGAGGTATTCGAGCCAGAGTTGTGGATTAAGGAAATTACTCATTTGCATGATCACTCTCGAAGAATCAGGCACTGATTAGTAAGCTTTGGTTTTCAGATTTACCAATATAGTCTTATTATAAGTGAAAGCGGTTGACAGGACACAGCTAACATCATAATATTTTATGTACTTAATACATTTTACGATAGAAAAATAAAATCACTAAATTCATGTGATAAAAGGTTCATGTGACATCATGGGAAAAACAATCTATATCCATATCGGTCCGCATAAAACCGGAACGACCACCATTCAGAATGGGTTGAAGAAAAACGAGGCGATTTTAAGAGCGCGGGGTGTCCTCGTGCCAAAGGCTGGGAAGAAAATTGCCGCGCATCACAACCTGGCGTGGGAATTGTTGGGCAATAAAGCGTTCGATCGGTCTGATGGCACCTGGGAAGACCTTTTGAGTGAAATCGAGGGCAGCGAGGATATTAACAAAGTCATTCTCACCTCTGAAGCGTTTAGTGCTTTTGGTACGGATGAAATCGAAGCAATCAAGAAAAATCTCAATGCCTACCCTATAAAAATCATCATTTATTTACGGCGGCAGGACCAGGCGCTGCAATCTTTATGGGTGCAACAAGTGAGAAGCATTTCTGTAAAGCCGATCATTCCTTCCTTTGTTGATTGGCTTGAAAAGAACGACTATAAAACATACAACACTGACCACTATTCGTTGATTAATATGTGGGAAAATGTGCTATCAAAAAAGGCGATCACACTTGTGCCGTTTACGCATGAAACGGTTGGCAAATCCCTTTTTGAATATTTTCTTTCAGTATGTAAAGTCTCATATGATGGCATGTCAACGCCACCGAATTTGAACATTTCCCCGGGGGTTAAGACCAATGAAGCGATGCGGATGATCAAGAACAACATCCTTTTTTCAAAGATCAGTGCTGAATCATGGCTAAAAATTTCAAAACAGACTGAGGTATTTGGCCAATCAAAAGGGTGGAATGAGCATAAATTGAATTACCTCGATGAAGCACTATCAGCTAAGATTATGGCACATCACCAGGACAGCAATCAAAAAATTGCGGATGCTTATTTTGATGGGGTACCACTTTTTGAAGGCGCGCTAAGCACCAAAAAACATGTTGACACGTTTACTTGTGACGATTTCACGAAAGATGAAGTCGTAGAACTGTTTTCTTTTGTGCTAACGAAACTGATTCAATCTTAGTTTCTATCCACCTTTTAGCTTCGTATAAATAGGCTTAAGATACTGTTTTGTCTTACGTAGCACTTTTTGGGGGAGCGTTTCATGACCTTGCGAGGTGCTCTTACTGATCAAAGGTTGCTTTTTTTTTAGGTTATTAATCCTTCGCCGGTTTTCCATGATCAACTGGTTGTTCTGATCGATCATTTTAACGATGATGGGGATGGCCTTATGTAAGTCCAATCCCTCATAAGGTTCCCAGACTTCATCAGGGTTGGGCATGGGGTCGTAAAAAATCCTGCCATCCAAGCGCCCCATGAATTTCTGCGCGATTTTTCTCTCTTGGGGGAGGTTGTGGCTTAACACAAAATGGCGTTTTTCTGGGGAAAGCAAAGCATAGTTTTCAAACGGTTTTTTCTGAAACGACTCGCCTAACAGGTTGGTAAAAAGGTCGAATAAGTGATTGTTGGCGATGTCAGGGTACAACTCCCGGCAGTCATGCAGCACTTCGAGCACATCCCGGTTGAAGCCGGCATTGGTGGCTTTGTTCAGGTTTTCCGTTTGATTCCATTGATGGGCAGCATAGTCGATGCCGAGCTGGCTGATGAAATCATGCAGCAACCCATTTGGCAGTTGTTGTTTTTCATAAGGACGGACAATGATGTTGTCCAAACTGATCAACTCCGCCCAGGCATCCAGTTTTGTCAATATGCGTTCGAACCTGGTGAGAAAATTTTCGTGAGTGCAATACTCTTCGATGCTCATGTCGGTTTTCAATCCCCATTGCTTCCAGGCGGATTCGACCCAAAAATCCATTCTTCTCAGGTAAGTGATGGTCTTTAATTCGATGTTCTCTTTCTGCTGTACTAACTTCTGGAACATTGTAAAAGCGTTATCATCAAGGATCCAAGCCTCATTGCTAAGGATAATTTTTTCAATCAGGTGGTCTTTGGCAAATTTCTCCAGGCGGTCGATATCGGCAAAGAATTTTTCGTGGTCATTCTTCACTGTGTTATACCAGGGGGCATGATTGTGCGCACGCCCGATGCTAAGATCATCCATAAAGAAATTGGGGTAGAGAAAACCAAGGTCTTTAAATAGTTTTTGCCGGTTGACGTCTAAAAAATTTTGAATAATAGATGTGCCGGTCTTCCCATCACCAATGTGTAAATAAAATGTCAGTTCTTTCATTGTCCTATCCTTGATTTATTTAATCTACTCCAATTATGACTTATCATTTGAATGAATTATCGGCGGATTTGGCTCAATAAACGCCGATTCTCTAATTGTTTCTGGTTGTTGCTGTCGATCATTGTGACGAGAATTGGCAGCGCTTTTTCCAATGTCAGTCCTTCGTAAGGCTGCCAGGGTTCGTCTGGATTGGGGAGCCGATCATGAAAAACGGTTCCATTCTCGCGCCCCATAAATTTTTCGGCGATTTGATTCTCATACGGTAAGTTATTATTGATCATATTTAACCGCTGCTGGGGAGAAACCAATGCGTAGTCTTCGAAGGGTTTTTTCTGGAAATTTTCGGTTAAGAGGTCCGAAAACAGATCAAACAGGCGATTATCATGAATATCTGTGAAGAGATTCCGGCAGTAATGCAGCATCTCCAATACATCCCGGTTAAAGCCGGTGTTGGCTGCCAGATTTGTCGCTTCGGTGGGGTTCCATTGAGTCGCATCATGATCCATACCAAGCGCTGTGATGAAATCGTGAACCAAGCCATGGGTTAATTGCTGTTTTTCATAAGGCCTGACGATCACATTCTCATATCCCAATGCTTGTGCCCAGTCTTCAAGGTGGTTAAGGATGCCTTTGAAACGTTCTTGAATAAGGGGCAGCTCGGAAAATTCGTCACAGGAATCAAATTGTTTAATACCCCACTGCTTCCAGGCGGATTCAAACCAGAAATCCACTCTGCGTAAATAGCTGATCGTTTTTAATTGGAAAGGTTCTGGTCCCTTCGAGATATTAAGAAGTACTTCGATATCTGCTTTTTGAAGAAACCAGGCTTCATTACTTATGATGACATTCTTAACGTCGTTGGATTGAACGAATTTTGATAATTTATTCAGGTCATCCGCAAATTGCTGTGGGTTTTGTTTTACCCTGTTATACCAGAGGGCATGATTGTGGCAGCGACCTTTACTCAAATCTTCCGCGTTGAAGTTTGGATACAATGTCTGATGCTCTGAGAAAAGGATTGAACGGTTAACATCAAGGAAATTTTGGATGTAAGATGTTCCTGTTTTTGCATCCCCGTTGTGAATGATTAATGTTGTCATAAAATATTTATCCTAATATTCTTCGTTTCTCAGTTAATACACTGATCCACCAAGATTTTAATACAATTGAATTTCTGATTTTATCCTATTTCACGCAATCCCGAACATTCTATTATAGATTTCGAAATATTGATATGCTTCTTGCTCGATTGTGGGGACAATGATCTTTGAATTGATGTTTTCCTTCATTCTATTCAATGAATCCGGGTCTTTGATCATCAACTCCATTTTATCGCGTAAGTCGTCAGCATCTCCTGTCTTGAAGGAGAAACCATTATAGCCATCAATGACCTCTTCCCCCATGACACCCAGATTAGAGGCGATCACCGGCACATTGCTGGCAAAGGCTTCGTGCAGAATGAAAGAATAAGTTTCGTAACAGATGGAGGGTGTGATGAGCACGTCAATTTGGCTGAGCACATCACCCAGCTTTTCAGATGCGAATGCGCCTTCAAAAATCACCCTTGGGTCACCGTTAGAAATCTCTTTGAGTTGCTGAGTGAAATCGAATTGGCCAGAGCCATAGATTTTTAAGGCTGTATTCCGATTCTCAATGCCACTAAATGCTGACAGCAGCACTTGAACGCCTTTGTGGTAGATCAGTGTGCCGGCATAGCCAAAGGTCAATTTGGCGCCTTGCTGATATGTTCGCCGATTTTTCTTAATGTGGGTGTAACGAATCCCGTGAGGGATGACCTTTATGTCCAGATCAGGAAATTCATGCTGATAAATACTGGAGACAAAACGGGAGGGGGCAACAAGTATGTCTGCATTCTTTAAAATTTCTTCGGCTTCTGATAAACGGTTCGTAATGAATGGGGGATTGAATTCGGGGCACAATTCTGCACAAGCCTCACCTTGTTTGGGGCCGGTGCACAGGCTGAATTGGTCGGGTGTCAGGTTGATTTTGGGACACAACAGGAAAAAGTCGGTCAACGTAATCGTGTAGGGGATATGCATCTCGATGGCAGCCCAGATAAACTCATGGATTTTCATGGCGTGTCCAACATGGATGATATCCGGAGCTTCGAACTTCAGCACTGATTTGGCAAACTCGTACCCCAGGTTGTTATGGAGCAGAAGGTTAATGTGCGGCGGAATTCGGCGATATTTAAAGGCGACGACCGGGATACCCTCATAAATAAATTCCTTGTATAAGATACCGTTTGTCTCGTGGTCGTAGAACTCGTTCGGATAAGAGCTGTGAGTGATGACTTTAACATTGTTCCCGAACTTTTGCGCCATCAGGGCAGTGTTCAACACAAATTTCTCTGTGCCGGTCTGAAATTCCGGGAAAAATTGGTGAACGAGGTAGATAATTTTCATAATTGTTTTTCCATGATCTGAAAAATTCGTTAAATTCTGTGATGAAGCGAGGGGTATTATACACTTGCCTTCAAGGATTGATGAATTGACTGCATCCGTTCTTTTTCGTTATCCGAACCGTTGATATATGCATAGGCTAAATTTGCACCGGAAATGATGGAAGCTTCTTTGATGATGCAATTTTTGATTTCCTCTGCCAACGCCTGGTCGATGTAATCGCGCGAGGTCTTCAAGTATTTATTGGTCATATTGATAAAGCCAGTCAGGGCTTTGATCAGTTTTCCATCATACTGTGACCCAGCCTTTGGATAGCCTGAGGTTTCTATCAGGTGATTGATGAACTGAGTTAATTCATGATTATTCGTAAAATCGTGTTCAAAATTCAATTCTGTGGGATATGCAAACTCGTTTGCAGAGTGCAGGGTCTTTTTGAGCATTGCTTCAAAGATCAACATATTTGTCGGGTATTCCATCTCAGATATTTTATTGAAAATTACATTGTTGATGAAATGAAATGTGAAGAGGATGTCTTGTGCGATATCCGTAAATTCTGCAGGTGGGATTACAAAATCGCTGAAAATGTCCGACAGAAACAAATTGTCCACAAAGCCGCGCTTCATGAAGTAAAACGCTGGCCTGTTGTGGGAGTGAATGATGCGGGTCGTCCCCAAGAAGGCAATTTTGTGCCCGTCTTTGATCAATCGAATGCCCAAATCTAGATCTTCGGCATAAGAAAAACGATATTGATATTGTGAAAACAGATCCGTTGAGATCAGGCAAGCTAAGTCAGATAGTTGACCGTTCTTTCTCAAGTTGATGTGATTTTGTTCATCTGGCATCGAGAGAACACGATCACCTTTGTTTACATCCAAAAATTCATAGTGATTCCAGCTGATAACGCGGTAAAACAAATCGGCGTCTTCTCGCGGCAGTTCAGCGCAGGATACCACGCTGATTTCCTCATCACTTAGTTTCGTCAACAGTGAGTGGAGCCAGGTTCTTGAAGGAGGAAGGGCATCCTGTACTGTGAAAAGGAGGTATTCACCAGATGCATTTTGTGCACCGAGGTTCCTGGCGTAGGAGTGCGAAAATTCTTCAGGTGAGATTTCAATAACCTTTGCCCCATAGCTTTCGGCAAGATTCACAGTGTTGTCGGTACTGCCCGAATCTACGACCACGATCTCTATTTCACGAACACATTCTTGATTGGTCAGAATTTTTAATAAGAAGTCGAAATCATTCCCGGCATTTTTTGTGGGGATGATGACGGACACCTTTACATCAAACAAAGGTGTTTTATCTGTGCAATTCTCGGTGATGGCAGGTTTTTCGATCTCAGGAATGGAAATTATTGAATTTATAAGTTGTTTTTCTTCCTTTAAATTTTGGGGAAGGTTGTTCAAGTTTGTCTCTGAAAAAACCGGAATGCTGGTTTCTCTATCCTGTTGGACAAATTCGAAATCGTAATTGCCTGTACCCGGTTTTAGCCCTGGATTGATCGGTCTTCCTTCTTTCTTCCCATGCCGGACGTAGTGAACGAGGGGGTTGATGGATAATTGCATCACATCAGGGTTGCTGTTGAGATAAAATGTTGTATCGAATAGTGGTGAAGGGTTTCTGCCCTCTTTCCATCCAACACGAAGAAAGTGCCATAACGCGTCCACATCCGCTTTACGGACATCCGGATTTGCCAACAAATAATAGCCTCGGTCAAACAAACCGCTGCGTAATATTAGCAAATAATGGTACAGGGCTTTAAGCATTTTTTCTCCTGTGTAAAAGGTTCATAATCTTGCGGATTGGTCGGGTGATCCTCCAGCTATTGCTGAGGGCATAGTAGAGCATTTCTTGTTCTAATTCAGCGTATTGTTGTTTTCGTTTTTCGATTTGGTTTTTAAGACCGTTGATCGTCCGACTGCGCTCATTAAGCTCAGATTTTAAGGCATCAATCGATTGATCACGCTGGTTTACTTCTGATTGCAGGGATAATTGTGTTTCATTCAGGTCGGCTATCTCTTCATTTAGCCCTATGACTCTTTGCCTGAATTCTTCTTTTTGCTGCTCATAGACCCTGATTTCATCGAGTCCTTGATCCAGCATTATCCGATAAAACTCGATCAGATTTAGGTCTTTAACTGAATTAGCTGAATCATATTGTTTGATGGGTTCAATATGCTTTATCTTGATCATGTCGCAGTGCAGAACACCACTATATTTTTCTTTCGAAAAATTGTTTTGAACAAATTCTTTGCCGCGTTCTGTTAATTTGTGCCTAAGAGAAGGATCGTGGATCAAATTTTGAATTTGGTCTGCCAGTTGGTGCTCGTCCCCAAAGGAATAGGTCAGTCCATTAACACCGTTTTGGATCAATTCTTTTGTGCCCCCCGAGTTGGACCCAATAACTGGTTTATTGAGAAGCATGCTCTCCACTGTGACTCTGCCGAAGGCTTCATTCTTAGAGGTCACTAAAATGGCATCGGCAGAAGCCATGACAGGATAGATGGCTTCTTCGAAAGGTCGTATCTTGATATATTTTTCTGCCTCAGCCTTGGTGATGATTTCCTCAATCTCTGATTGGTATTCAGGGAGCGCGTAACCTATCAGGATTAGTTCGATGTTTTCATTTCTATTCTGTACAAGTTCAATTACGGCTCTTACGGCATCGATTTGCCCTTTGCCTGGAGAGATCGTTCCAGGCAATAAGAGGTGAAAAGCATCCGGGTTCTCGAAGATATTCTTTGTGGTGTGTATGGCTTCGATCTCACTTTTCATTTTTTTGAGGCTGTAATAAACCGTTTTTGCTTTTTTATCGCCATTGAACAGTTCTTGTCTGACAGCGTCTGAGCAGGTAATGATGAGGTCTGAATAATCTTTGATGAATTGGGTGACCTGATCAAAAGCGAAATAAAAATGCAGTCCGTGGTCTAACTCGCCAAATTCACTTACCATCCATATATGCGGCAATTGGTGCTCATAAGCGTAAACTGCACCCCACGGGATTGTCAGGGTTTGTGTCACCACAATATCGGGCTGGATCTTATTAAGAATTTGTTGACCTTCTAGTTGCTTGAACGACTCAAAGAAGCGCTGCTCAAAATTTGCCAGATGGCGTTTTGAATTTGTGCACCACCATTTATATGGGATGATGTGTGTGGCACATCCTGAATCTGAAAGCAATTTTTCAAGCGGACCATTGTCGGGGAGGATCACGCTGCAAACCGCACCATAATCTGAAATTAGTTCCTCAGTTAGGTTGAGGAGTGAACGTTCTGCCCCGGCAAGCTGGCTTGAATGGGAGAAAAAACACAAGTTCAGCGCAGTTTCTTTCTTCTGGCAATAAAGATTGCATTCCTCACTATCAATAATCTCATCCCAGTTCTGACCGTTTTTGTAACCAAAGAATTTTTTAACATTATCATCAATAAATTGAACCTGATAATTCAAGTCACACAAAAATGCAAGCAATTCTTCAGGTTTTTGACCCTTAGCCTTCATGGCGTCCGGAGAAAATTTGATAAATAATCTGACATCTCCGGAATCATTCAGAAAATCTTCCAGACTTTTTAGGATGGTTATTCCATTTCCATCGGCATCAATTCTTAATAGAAGTGTGCCCTGATTTGCGTTAAGGATGTTCGGGTCCAAAGTGTCTGTTTGATGCACCTGGGCATTGATGCTATGCAGTGACAGATTTCTCTGCAAGATGCCTAAATTCTCTTGGTCAGGCTCAAATGCAATGATTTCACAATCTGGATTGCTTTTATTCACTAATACTTCAAAAAATCCGTGCTGAGCACCGATGTCAATGAAGGTTGAAACCCCTTTTGCCATTTGACGGATAAAAAGGGAGGTCAATTCTTCGTAAACCTGGCCGACAAATAGCGATTCGCGATCTGGCAAAGTGAATAGCTCAAAATCAAATTTATTGACGTTGATTTTGCTCGTGGGTGGGTTATTGTCTTTGTTTACAACTTGTACCGGCATTGTTTCATCCTTGGGTGTGTTGAGGGTGCGTTTTCAGATTTCCGCCCGGATTGGTTTTCATCTATTCAATTATAGTAGATT
Source organism: Anaerolineaceae bacterium (assembly GCA_016841365.1). Lineage (GTDB taxonomy): Bacteria > Chloroflexota > Anaerolineae > Anaerolineales > Anaerolineaceae > Brevifilum. The sequence goes on along the minus strand of JAENZI010000003.1, from coordinate 62,370 downwards.
AATAGAGGATAATGTAGGCAGGAGCCGTGTGTATTTATTGAGGGGTCAGGGGTGATTGATGTGGGAGATTGTGGTAGAGAATGGTTTAAATGAAATGCCAGGTGTTAAGCAGCTGACTGCAAACCTTTCAGCGAATTTAATTCATCTGTTATTGCTAAGAGGTTTAATTTAGATCCATCGCTAATTTCAGCGAGTCTTCCCAGGCTGGCATTTTTAATCCCGTAACCTTTGCAAATTTATCTAAAGATAGCACCGAGATATTTGGCCTTTGAACTGGCGAGGGGAAGTCATCAGATTTCGCTGGCACAATTGCTTTTGCCAAAAGTGCTTCTCTCTCAGGGTATAGGGCGAGGATGGCTTTAGCCCACTCAAATCGACTGCACGGACCTGCATCTGTGAGGTGGTAAAGCCCGCAAATTTGCTGAACATACCCCACGGGATCTTTTCTGCCCTGTGCGATGGTCTGTGCGGTCGCATCAGCCAGCGTACGTGCCCAGGTGGGGCTGCTGATCTGATCATCAACGATGCGCAGCGTTTCGTTCTGGCGCGCCCATTCCAGCACCTTGGTTACAAAGCACGGTCGGCGCAGAGAGTAGACCCAGCTGGTACGAAAGGTGAGATATGCACCATCCACTTCTGCGACAGCTTTTTCACCTGCCAGTTTGGTGCTTCCATAAACATTCAGCGGATTTGGTTGGTCTTTTTCGCAGTAAGGTTTACCCTTGGTGCCGTCAAAGACATAATCTGTCGAGAAATGGATCAGTGCAGCACCCAGCTTTTTGACTTCTGATGCCAGAATGCCCGGACCCGTGCCATTGATTGCCATAGCGAGGTCGGGTTCACTTTCGGCTTTATCTACATTGGTGTAAGCAGTAGCATTGATGATCAGATTGGGGGAGGCAGATTGCACAACTGTTTTGATGCTGTCTGCACTTGCCATATTGATTTGCGGGTAATCCAAGGCAGTCACTTCGCCCAGGGTCTGCAAGGATCGTTCGAGTTCCCATCCGAGTTGTCCGGTGTTACCCAATAACAGGATTTTGACACTCACAGGGTCAGTCCTTCTTTTGCTAACCGGCTTAAGTATTGACCATATCGATTGCCATTGAACGTTTCAGCAAGGTGTTTCAACTGGTCAATATCAATATAGCCCATGCGAAAAGCGATCTCTTCTGGGCAGGAGATCATCATCCCCTGGCGTTCTTCAACAGCCTGCACGAAATTGGATGCTTGCAGCAGTGAATGGTGCATACCGGCATCCAACCATGCGACGCCGCGCCCAAGCGCTTGAACACGCAGATCGCCCATCTCCATATAGACTTTATTCAAATCGGTGATCTCGATCTCGCCCCTGGCTGAGGGTTTGAGGTTCTTGGCGAATTCAACAACTCGATTGTCATAAAAATAAATGCCCGGGACCGCATAATTGGAACGCGGAATTTTGGGCTTTTCTTCAAGGCTGAGGGTTTGACCCTGTTCATTAAATTCGACGACACCATAACGTTCAGGATCATGGACGGGGTAGGCAAAGATGACTGCACCGCGCTGCAGGCTGGCAGCACTGCGCAATACATCTGGCAAACCGTGCCCATAGAAAATGTTGTCCCCAAGAATGAGCGCCGCGGGTTGGTCTCCAATAAACTCGCTGCCGACTATGAAGGCGTCGGCTAATCCACGCGGTTCGGTTTGAATTTTATAGGCAAACGAAAGCCCCCATTGAGAGCCGTCGCCCAAAAAACGTTTGTATTGTTCCTGATCCTGTGGGGTGGTGATAACCAGAATTTCGCGGATCCCGGCCAGCATCAGCATGGAAAGCGGGTAATAGACCATCGGCTTGTCATAAACAGGCAAAAGTTGTTTGCTGACACCTAGTGTCAGTGGGTATAAGCGTGTGCCTTTGCCACCAGCAAGGATGATGCCCTTCATTAATTGTCCCTCCGTTGATAATTGATTTGAACCCAGTTTTGATAATCTTTTTCTTCGATGATCGCATTCAGCCAATCGATGTTTTCAAGATACCATTTTACGGTCTTATGTAGACCGGTTTTGAGATCATATTTTGGCTGCCAATCCAGCTCTCGAGAAATCTTTTCGATGTTCATGGCGTATCGGCGGTCATGCCCAGGTCGATCGGTGACATAAGTGATCAACTGCTCATGGGGTGTGTGGTCAGCCGTTGGGGCGAGCTCATCTAAGATAGCGCAGATGGTCTTAACGATTTCGATGTTGGGGGGTTGATTGCCGCCGCCAATATTATAACTCTCTCCCAGTTTTCCCTCATGCACAATTTTCCAGATCGCTTCACAGTGATCTTCAACATACAACCAATCTCTGATTTGCATGCCGTCACCATAGATGGGCAGCGGCTTTCCGGTGAGAGCGTTTAGGATCATGAGCGGGATTAATTTCTCGGGGAATTGGTATGGACCGTAATTGTTGGAGCAGTTGGATATGGTGATCGGCAGGCCGAAGGAATGCGCGTATGACCGCACCAAATGATCACTGCTGGCCTTTGAAGCAGCATAAGGCGAATTGGGGGCATAGGGGGTGCATTCTTCAAAGGCGGGGTCGGTGGGGCTGAGTGTGCCAAAAACCTCATCGGTGGAAATGTGATGGAATCGATAGATGTCTGAACTACCCGGATTTTCTTTCAGCCATACCTGTCGTGCAGCTTCGAGCAGAGCGTAGGTGCCGACAATGTTGGTCTGAACAAATGCGCCAGGACCTTTGAGCGAACGGTCAACATGGGATTCTGCTGCAAAATGAACGATCGTGTCGATTTGGTTTTCACGCAGTAGTCTTTCAACCAGAGGTTGGTCGCAGATATCGCCCTTGACAAAGGTGTAATTTTTGGGGGCTGGTAGATCCTTCAGATTTTCGAGGCTGCCAGCGTAGGTGAGCAGGTCGAGATTGATGATTTTTGTTTCAGGGGCATTTTCTTGCAGATATCGAATGAAATTTGAACCGATAAAACCTGCGCCACCTGTCACCAAAACATTTTTATTCATGAAAATAACTCCGCATCTCTAAAGGATGAACCGGCAAGATCTTTCTTTGAAATAATTGGCGTGGACTCGTCGAGCAATGGCCAATCGATGTTGATATCAGGATCGTCCCAGCGAATACAGCGTTCGCCTTCAGGGTCGAAATAATCTGTGGCTTTGTAAAGCACATCTGCCCGAGGGGTTAACGCGTAAAATCCATGCCCAAAACCAGGCGGGATCCATAATTGTTCCTTATTTTCTTCAGAGAGGAATACGCCAACCCACTTGCCAAAGGTCGGTGAACTTCGGCGTAGGTCGACAGCTACATCGAAGATTTCACCGACTACCGCTCTCACGAGCTTGCCCTGGGTGTGAGTAATTTGATAATGAATACCTCGTAGTGTTCCTTGTCTTGAAGATGAGTGATTGTCTTGAACAAAGTCATAGGATATTCCCGCCTCTTTGAACTTCATCTTCTGGAATGATTCCATAAAAAAACCGCGCTCGTCTGAAAAGACTTTCGGTTTAACAATGATGACATCTGGAATCTGAGTTTTTAAAAACTCCATTATTTGAAGCTCCTTAGATCGTTATGTAGATACGATTATAGCCGAAGTTCATGATCCGTATGAATGGATTATTTGGGAAAAATTACGGGATTTGCTCATAGATGTACTCAGTCGGGATATTCAATTGTGGTCAAAAAAGATTAATTGAAAATAACCTCTTCAAGAGGTCATCTGTTTACACGCATTTTCCCCTGTCTTCTTGTTTTCATGTCCTTTTGGTAGGCATTGCCAACTTCTTCTGCTGGGCCTACTAATCGAATTTGACCTTCGTCGAGCCACATCGCACGGTGACATGTTTCCTTGATATTATCTACAGAATGAGACACCACTAAAACAGTCGAACCCTGATCGCGGAAGAGGTTCATGCGGTCAATGCATTTATCCTTAAAAGCCACATCGCCAACCGCCAGGACCTCATCTAAGAGGAGAATATCCGGCTTCCAGGCAGTTGCTACTGCAAATCCCAACCGTGCTCGCATGCCTGATGAATAGGTGCGCAACGGGACGTTAATAAAATCACCAATTTCAGAAAAGTCGATGATCTCTTCGACCTTCTCGTCAATTTCCTTTTGACTAAAACCAAGGATCGAAGCGTTCAGGTAAATGTTTTCAAATCCGGTCAATTCCGGATGAAAGCCAGCGCCTAATTGCAGGAGAGGACTGACGTTTCCTTTAATCCAAACCCGTCCTTCGGTAGGGATTAGGACCCGTGAAATGACTTTCAGGAGGGTTGATTTTCCGGCCCCATTTCTTCCAATGATGCCAAAGATTTCGCCCCTTTTTAAATCAAGGTGAATATCTTTTAATGCCCAAAACGAGTGGTGCTTAATCCGCCCCTGTACAGCCCGGATAACATATTCTTTGAATGTCTTGATTGGATCATGCGGAATGCGATACAGCACACCTACGCCATGAAGGAAAATCGCACTGTCAGATTGAGGTTCGTGTGTTGTGATATTAGACATAATAAGCAAATTTATCCGATTTGTTGCAGAAGAAAATCCAACCTATGACGAGTGTTCCAAAAGCCGCAAATATGGCTATCAGCCATTGTGTCAGGCTGGGGATGGTGCCGTAGTAAATCAGCTGCCGAAAGACATCAATGATATAGTACATTGGATTTAATCGTAATATCCATCCATTTAGAATATTATTTAGAATATCAACCGGGACAATAATGGGTGTCAAATACAACCAGGCTCTTAAGATGACCGGGTATAACTCAGCCACATCGGGGAAAAAGACAGCCAGAGTTGAAATTAACAAACCGAAACCTAACGAAAATGCCCCAATCAGGATCATGGCTAATGGAATTAATACCACAGTCCATCGAACGGGTACCTGGGTAACAAACATGATTAAGAATAAAGGAATAAGTGAAAGGACGAAATTAATCATGTTTGAAAGGATTGTTGACACCACAAACGAAGTATTCGGCAAATAGATCTGTTCTAAAAGCTTGTTGCCCCAAACCATCGAATTGATTGCGAAACTTGTTGACTGTGTGAACATATTCCAGCAGATAAGCCCGGTGATTAAGTAGGCTGGATATGATTCAACCCTTGAAAACACTTGAGAAAACACGATTGTCATGACAATCATGATGCCGAGAGGGTTAAGCATCGTCCAGGCGACGCCCAGAACTGAGCGTTTATATCGTGCAATCAGATCTCGCCTGACCAATTGATAGATGAGGTCACGATATTTAAATAATGCAGTCAGCTCTTCAATGGCAGGGTGTTTCCGTTTTGCACTATCGTAGATGTTCAATTCGCTCATGTTTGGAAGTTTCTTTCGCGTATTTAGACAGGGAAAAGGTTACCTCAAAAGGGGTGTTGTGTCAACGAAACACCCGCCAGCCATAGGCTGGCGGGTGATAAGTTCGTAATAATTATTTTATGAATATATGATGGTTAATCAGGGCATGACTTCAAGCTGTATCAGATAACGATAGTATGTATAGCGGTCTTGATCGAGTGATTGCGGACCCCATCCGCAAAAGCCAACGTAAAAAGTCGGTTGATCGGTGTCTTGAAGTTCGCCGATCCATTCTGATACCAAACCCTCTTTATCGCGGATGATATCCACAATGTTCTCAGGTTCCAACCACAGGCGATTTGATGCCTCGTGTGAAAGCCTGGTAATTCCGATGATTTCTGTTTCAAAGACGGTATCTTCGTTGCACACCCATACAACCTGGGAACCAATCAGAGAATCAATTTGACCTTCTATGTATTCCGTGCCGGTTGTGCCCCAATATTCCAAATATTTTCTGAGAAATTCAGCTTCCATTGGGCGGAGAACGTTGCCTTTGACATAAGCTGAATGGAGGATGAAGTATCTTTGGGCCTCATAGAAAATGGCTGTGCCTTTACCAGGGGCAAATTTGTCACCCTTATCATAGAAGTAATCACGATCAAGCACATTAAAGTTTGAGGATTTGTCAGATAACGGACCTGTTGCAAACCGGATCTCCATCTGACAGCCATAAAGAGCCGAATAAGGATCTGGTGTTGGTGTTGGCGGAGGTGTCAGCGTTGGTTTCACCCGGGTGGGGGATTGTTGAAGAATTGGGCTTTCCTCTGATAATGAGTCTACATTTGTAAGCGTAGCAGTCTGGGTCGGCAACGCAGTCTGTTCAGGCGCAGGGTTCGTTTCTGCAGTCACCAAAGGCGTGCAGCCGATGATGAAAATGAACAGAAATAGAAGGAAAGTTTTTTTTGAAAATTTCATAATTTTTTCGTGTACCAGCATCCTGTTACCCACAAGTAACAGGATGCTGAGATTGTTATATCGAAATTAGATTGAGAGATTTGCCTATTTGCTAATCTTGCTCTTGACGAATTCAAGTGATATGGTGCCAAGGCCTAATACGCCGATGAGATTAAGTAATCCATACATCATCAAGCTCGGACCACTACCACCTGCAGCAACATCGGGTTCGGGATCTGGTTCTGGCTGAGGATCTACACAAACATCTGTTTCAATATTCATGCTAACCTGTTCTTCTTCACCAAGGGTGTATGCAAAGGACAGGACATTGGCTTCACTTACCGTCTGGAATGTGGTCTGTGATCCCGCCGCGACTTCTACAGAACCGGACTCACCATTGTTGGCTGTCCAGTTAACCATAATTGCGACATCGTTTTCATTGGCAGCCGTCCATTCGATGAAACCATTGTTGAGACATTCGCCATTGAAACTGAGGGGGTCATACTCCTGCTGAACTTCACAGGCTTCAGCCTCAGCCATATCTTCAACTTCTTCATTATCCAATAGATAAGAAATTGTGACCTGGGTGCCATCGTTTTCCGTCATAAAAGAAACGGAGCCATTGGCAGGAGCAACCTCGTTGCCGAATTCGCCATTGTTTGCGGACCATGAGAATGAAATGGCTACGTCATTATTGTTGGCTACAGTCCACGAAATTTGATTGGAACCAACGCTTGAAACGACAAGATCTGCACAAATCCCTGTGAGGATGAGTTCTTCGAGACCGGGTTCATCTGTCGGTGTTGGCGTAGGCGTAAATGTCGGTGTGGGCGTGAAGGTCGGCGTAGGTGTGAAGGTTTGGGTTGGGGTCGGTGTGAATGTAACCGTTGGTGTGGGGGTTGGGGTGACATCCGTCAACCTGAAGCTGGCATGGCTCAGGTCAAACTGGAATTCCGATGTGACGGTGACAGAAGCTTGAGGGGGATTTATCAGATTATAAACAACCTCATTGCCCGCTTTGTAACATGTTTCTACGATGAGCTTTCCGTCAGGTGCCGTATACGTATAGGATTTACCAGACAATCCTTCAACCTTAATCCAATCACCACCATCCGGGCAGGTCTCTTGTCCTTGTGCAAAAACTGCGGTTTCACCAAAGTAAGCGGTGGAAAATAATACTGCAGCTAATAGTACTATCGTAACGATCCATTTATTCTTAATTAATTTGTCTTTCATTTTCATTTTCCTTTTTTTGATTGATCGTTTTGGTTGATAAATGCTTTATTTTGTTCCGTTCATATGGGTTACCTCTTTTTAATGCTTTGTGTAAGATTCAATTAAGTTTGAGTTAGATTATTGGTGAATATGAATTATGACCAATATGATATATATTATAAGATATGTCTAAATTAAAATCAAGTAAATCATCATACGAATTTCCGGAATTTCTGAAAAGTCATATCATTGTTAGAAGTGTTGTTGGATATTTCGTTTTTAAGGCAGATTTTAGATAGAATTTTGAGTGTTACGGGCAATTAAAGGTACAATAGTATTCTGGAATCTGTTTATTTGATTTAGAATTTCCGAAACATATTTGTTCTAAATGGATCAGAATGGAGATAAAAAAATGGAATTCGATGTTGTTCAATCGCTTCTGAATGGTGAAAACCACGGGAAGATCGTTTTATTGGTTATGGATGGGTTAGGTGGGTTGCCCATGGAAGATGGGGGCAAAACTGAGCTTGAGGCAGCACACACACCGAATATGGATGCACTTGCTGAACGCAGTATTTTGGGGCTGCATCAGGGTATCCGCACGGGTATCACACCCGGCAGCGGACCAGCCCATTTATCACTGTTTGGTTATGACCCATTGAAATACCAGGTGGGCCGCGGTGTGCTCTCAGCTTTGGGGATTGACTTTGATTTGCATAAAAATGATGTGGCCGCCAGAGGTAACTTCTGTACAGTCGATGAGCAAGGCCGTGTGACTGACCGCAGGGCTGGCCGCATCCCCACAGAGATTACAGAACGCTTATGCAAGATGCTGAATGAAAATGTAAATATTCCTGGTGTGGAAGTTTTCCTCCGACCTGTCAAGGATTATCGCTTTTTGCTGGTTATCAGAGGTGAAGGTTTGAACGCAAATATTGAGGAAACGGATCCGCAGATAGTCGGTGAAAAACCCTTATTGGCAAAGGCAATTGATAAGGCATCAGAAAAAGCAGCTGAGATCGTGCAGGACTTTGTGCGCCAGGCAGAAAAAATCCTGGCTGATGAAAGCCCGGCAAACATGTTGCTTTTGCGTGGGTTTGCCAGTTTGCCTGACTGGCCGATGTTCCCGGAAGTTTACGGTCTGAAAGCAGCCGCGATCGCTATGTATCCAATGTACCGGGGTGTGGCTAAGCTGGTTGGGATGAACAGCCTGCCGGCAGCTCAATCCTATGAAGAAGAAATCGACATGCTCGAAGAAAATTGGAATGATTATGACTTCTTCTTTGTGCATATCAAGAAGACGGATAGCTACGGCGAGGATGGCAATTTCGAGAAAAAGGTGCATGAAATCGAAAAAGTTGATGCACTGCTGCCCAGAATCCTGGCACTTAACCCAGGTGTCTTGATCATAACCGGGGACCACAGTACGCCCTGTGTTATGAAATACCATAGTTGGCATCCTGTACCGACCTTGCTTTATGCAAAGACCTGCCGCCCAGATGGGATCACCAGTTTTGGTGAACGAGCCTGCCTCCAGGGTGGGTTGGGTGTGCGTTTCCCTGCTTACGAGTTGATGCCATTGGCATTAGCCCATGCAGGTCGTCTGGAAAAATTTGGTGCGTAAATTTATGTTAGATTAAACGAATAAAAAGAACCTGTAGAATTTGTTACAGGTTCTTTTTCTTTGCTAAATTGCATTTATTTCGTATAGTATAATTAACTCAACCATGATACATGGATGGACGGCGGTCTTCAAACAGGTTATTGCGGGGAGAAATGGTTTTATCAGATGCTTGAAGCGGGTCGATGATGGTTGTGTGAATGGCGGTTTCATCACCAGGTGCCCGGTATAACACCTTTCCTTGCGGTGCGGTAATTTGCGAACCACCGGTAAACTGGAGTGTCTGTTCACCAAGTGTCTCCTGACCGATGCGATTGGCTGTAATCGTGAAGACTTTGTTTTCAATGCTGCGCGTGATCATGGCATCCTGGCAATAGGGAAGAACCAGGTTTGCCGGATGAGCGATGATGTGTGCACCTAATAAGGCCAATGTCCGGGCTGACTCCGGGAAGATCCAATCGAAGCAAATCATCATTCCGATTTTCACGCCTTGCCATTGGAAGACTTTAAAGCCTTGATCCCCCGATTCAAACAATGATTTCTCATCAGCGAAAAGGTGGATTTTGCGATAGTTTTCGATCACGCCATCCGGTGAGACAGCAACCGCGGAGTTGAATAATTGGTTTCCGGCGAGTTCTGCATAACCTGAAATAATCAATCCGCCTGAGGCCTTTGATAATTTCTTGAGCGCAGATAAAAAGGGACCACTGCCATCGGCGGGTTCTGAATAAGGTCTCAGGTCATTCGGGATTTGATACAAATATCCACTATTGGCTAACTCTGGCAGCACAATTAAATCGGCTTTTATATTTGAAATTAGCGCGGTGATTTTTTCGATATTTGAATCGACATTCTTTCGAGCAGGATTGAATTGAACGAGGGCAATTTTGAATTCCATATGCCTTTCCCTTCGATTTGCTTGAATTGGACCTGTCAATCGTCTATGATTAAAATAGGTGAGTTCTCAGGAGGAACAGCATGCTTCATGATGCTTTATTATACGATGAACTTGGTGACGGGTCGGTGCGATGCAACTTGTGTGCACACCGCTGTGTTATAAAAGAAGGAAAACGAGGTATCTGTCGTGTGCGCGAAAACCGAGAGGGGAGTTTATATATGCTGGTTTATGGCAATTTGATTTCGCAAAATGTCGATCCGATTGAGAAAAAGCCGCTGTATCACTTTTATCCGGGGTCAAGGGCATATTCTATTGCAACGCCTGGCTGTAATTTCCGCTGTGAGTGGTGCCAAAATTGGCAGATTTCGCAAATGCCGCGGATCATGGAAATGCCTGAATCAAAAAGGATCCCACCAGAAGCGGTTGTGGCGGATGCGATAAAATATGGGTGTAAATCGATTGCTTATACATACACTGAGCCGACAATTTTCTTTGAATATAGTTATGATGCCGCCAAATTGGCGAAAGAAAAAGGTTTGAATAATATTTACGTCACCAATGGCTTCATGACGCCTGAAATGCTGGAGATGTTTGCCCCTTATTTAGATGCTGCCAATGTGGATATTAAGGCTTTCAGGGATGAACCTTATCGACGATTGATGGGTGGCCGACTGGAACCTGTGCTTGAAAGCTGCCGAACAATGAAGTCTTTGGGAGTTTGGTTGGAGATCACAACCTTAATCGTGCCAGGAATGAATGATGACCCGGATGAATTGCGTGCGTTAGCACAATTTATCTATGAGGATCTCGGACCAGACACTCCCTGGCATTTAAGCCGTTTCTTTCCCCAATATAAAATGATGGATCGAGGTCCAACGGACGAAGAGGTGTTAGCACAAACTAAAGAAACGGGAGAATCGATAGGTTTACATTATATTTACCTTGGGAATGTATTTGGCAGCACAAACACTTATTGCAAAAAATGCGGCCAGACATTGATTGAACGCACAGGTTATATGACTCGTGTTACTGGTATTGATGCTGACGGCAGGTGTAAATCATGCGAAACAGCACTGGACGGTGTAGGTATGATTTCGCCTGGCGTATAGAAAAAGATCGCAAATGAAATTCAGGTTTCACTCGGAAATATTGCTAATAATTTGCATTTGGTTCTGTAATAACGGCTGAAAATCTAACCTTACCCCAGGAAATTATTGATTTTTCGAAAATGTTTATCATTTATTAACAATTAAATGCTATATTTATCTTGTAATTGCGCTATAATAGGAGCATACAAAATTAATGATATCTCTCCTTACGGAGTTTTTTAGTAGACAAAAGCCCATTGACGCAATGGATATCAAGTCAATGGATTTTTTTATCGCGTAATGGCAGATTACAAATCTTATGAACATGCTGGTAATCTGCAGTGACAATATTAGGAGTGAATTGCTTAAATGACACCTACGAAAAATATTTCTGAAGAAACAATTTCAGAAGAAAATTATTCTTCGTTACTCGAAGAATCGAATGAAATGGAAGACGAAGAAATGGCTTATGAAGAGCACATTTCAGATCATACGGGTATTACATCTGATGATTCGGTGAGTTTATACCTTAATGAAATGAGCCGTGTGCCCTTATTGACGAGGGAAGAAGAAATTTCACTTGCGAAAAAGATGGAGATTGGCCGGAAGGCTCGTCAAACCATGATCGAGAGTGATGGCGAATTGGAGAACATCGAAGAAGTCCAGAGGATGATCCGTGAAGGGAAAGAAGCACGGGAATATCTGATCAAAGCCAATATCCGCCTGGTGGTGAGCATCGCCAAGAAGTACCGCCAGTATGGTTCCTCTTTCCTTGACCTGATCCAGGCTGGCAATGTCGGATTGATTCGTGCTGTGGACAAATTTGATTATAAACGCGGCAACCGATTTAGCACCTATGCAACATGGTGGATCCGCCGGTCTGTGCTAAGGCATCTCAATCAAAAAGAACGTACAATCCGACTGCCAAATTACTTGAGTAACCGTCTGCGAAAAGTGCGCCACGTGACCCGTGACCTGGCTCAGGAATTAGGTCGGCAGCCTACGCTTGAGGAAATCTCAGAGCATGTCGATCAGGATGTGGAAGAGTTACGCCAACTGATTCATTACGCACGTCTGCCGATTTCGCTGGATAAGCCAGTGGGTGAGGACGGCGAAAGCGAATTACTGCATTTTATTGAGAATGAAAATGCCGTCATTCCCTTTAACTCGGTGCAGCAGCGCTTATTAGAAGAGGACATTGAATCTGCACTCTCTGAACTTTCAGAAAGAGAAGCCAGCATCATCAAACTGCGCTTTGGTTTAGAAGGCAACCGCAGCCATACGTTGAAAGAACTGGGTGAGATTTTCGGTGTGACACGCGAACGTATCCGCCAAATTCAACAAAAAGCCTTACGCAAGCTGCGCAGCCCGCAGAATCAAACCCGGTTACGTAACTACCTGTAACCTCTAACCTACATAAAAAAGTCTGGAAAAGGTCATTTAAGTGACCTTTTCTGTTTTAAACTGCATGCGGTAATATAATTTAACGAACTGACAAATAGTTAATAAGGATGAGAAATGGATCTTCAGGCGGCTTTTCAAAATTGGTTGGCTTCATTCGTTAATTTTTTACCTAAGTTAATTGCGGGTATTGTGATTTTTATCCTCACACTGGTTGCATCCGGCTTTGTTGCAAAGTGGGTCAGGCGCTTGGTTAAAAAACGGATTGAAGATGCAGAGATTTTACAACTTGTTTTTGTGATTACCCGCTGGTCGATCATTATCATGGGAACCATATTAGCGCTCAGCCAGGTGGATTTTGATGTCACCGGATTTATCGCTGGCTTAGGTGTCGCTGGCTTCACAATCGGTTTTGCACTTCAAGATATCGCCAAGAATTTTATTTCTGGTCTTTTATTGCTTTATCGCCAACCCTTCAGCCTGGGTGAATATGTTGAGGTCGCAGATTATGCCGGTACGGTGAAAGAAATCAATATTCGCGACACTGTGATTGAAACACTCAGTGGAGAATTGGTCATTATCCCTAACCAGGATGTCTTTGAAAGCCCAATCTTGAACTACACACGTACTCGCTACCGACGGGATAGCGTGATGATCGGCCTGGGATATGATGAAGATGTAAACCGCGCCTATGAGGTTTTTATGGGGGCAATCAAAGCAGTTGAGGGCGTCGAAGAAGAGCCTGCACCAAACATCCGGGCAAAAGAGCTTGGTGATTCGACATTGATCCTCGAAGCGCAATTCTGGACCGACCAACAGAACAGAAGCTTGCTTGATGTACGTTCAAATGTTATCAAAGCGATCAAAGAAGCCTCGGAAGAACATCACATCAATCTGCCTTATCCTGTGCAAACTGTTCTGCTAAAAAATGCAGATTAGACATCTATTTTACAAATTAAACACACGCATTGTTTTACTTTGCTCGATCATCAAATTAACAACGCAAGGGATATATGGCAAGTATCTCATTACAACCCAGCATCATTTATGGACCTGTTTTGTCGAGGAGGTTAGGGCGTTCGATCGGGATCAATTTGCTTCCTGTCGATCGCAAAGTGTGTTCATTTGACTGCATCTATTGTCAATACGGCAGAACGGCGGTTCTTACGACTGCTCCTTCCCATGAGATGCTGCCAACCGCTGAAACTGTCTTCTGGGCGGTGGAAAAAGCATTAAAGAAACCCCGAACCATTGACGTTCTGACTTTTTCTGGCAACGGTGAGCCAACTTTGCATCCTGAATTTTCTGAAATTGTTCGGGGAGTGAGCCGACTGGTTGATCGTATCCGTCCAAATGTAAAAATTGCGCTTCTCTCTAATGCATCAAGGGTGATGGAAGATGAAATTCAGTCTACTCTACAATGGATCGATTTACCGATCATGAAACTTGACGCCGGGGATCGTGATACTTTTCAGGCGATAAATCGTCCAGCTACTTCAATTAAGTTTGAGTCCATTGTTTCCGGGTTAAAGTCAATCAAAAACTTAGTCTTGCAGAGCGTTTTGATTGATGGGGATGTTTCTAATACCACTGGCAATGCCTTTTGTGCATGGAAAGCATTGATCTGTGAACTGCATCCAAGAAAAGTTCAGATCTATTCATCAGAAAGACCAACTGCTGAGAGTTCAGTGATTTGTGTTGGGGGCAATCGACTCAAGAGGATTGCCGAGGATTTGCGCTCTATTTATGGTGTAGACGCTGAAGCATTTTGGAGAGAATAATTCTCGTTTGCCAATTTTCTATAATTTGGTGTTAGCAGACCTAGCCGGTATAATCAATCTGTCCGATTATGGACGGAATTAATTGGTTTGGGGACAATAATTCTAATTGACGGATATTCCACCTGAATGCCAGTTGGTTTAGCAGCGTTCAAAAGCCTATTTGTATGAATAATTCAGAATATCTTCAATCCTGACCGAGGGCTATTTGAGTTTCAGCGTCAACAGGCGATTAGGTGATACCAAGGAGGTGAATTAAAATTGGTAAAAGTTAAAAAACGTGATAACGAATCGTTCAGCCAGTTAATGCGGCGATTTCGTAAAAAAGTAACCCGCTCTAAGGTTTTATCAGAGCATCGTAAGCGTCGCTTCTTTACTTCGAAAAGTGAGGAACGCCGGATTGCTAAGAAGAAAGCGATCCGAAAAATGAATAAACGTAATTTTGATTAATCAATAATATAATCGGTCAGTATTGAAATAAAAACCACAAACACGATTACTTTGTGTTTGTGGTTTTTTGGTTGGAAGTCGAAACAAACTAATAATAAAATTGGTGCTAATTACTCGATTTACTCAAAATTATTTTCAATCAGGTCTTTAAAGGTTTGAATCGCTGCATCTGAATCTTCGCCTTCAGCAACGATCTCAACGTCATGGTCCTTCATCACGCCAAGTGTTAGCACGCTCAAAATGCTTTTTGCGTTGACTGGCCCATTCTGTTCAGTCAGATTTTTGACATTGATATCCGACTTAAACTGACTTGCAGTCTTGACGAAAATGGCGGCAGGGCGGGCGTGCAAACCCTCCGGGTGGCCAACTTTGATTTGTAGGGTTGAGGTCATATTTCTCCTTCTTTTAAAAAATTAGTTTGTTTATTTTATCCGAATCTTGCCGATTAATAAATAATAAAGTGCTATTTATTTTTCTGTGTGGCTTTCAACGATTTGAATAAGGTTGATAAACCCTTCAACCTGCCAGGCAGAGCGGCCAATGAAGAGTCCGTCCACGTTGGGCTGCGAAATCAGAGATGAAGCATTCTCTGGATTGACGCTGCCGCCATAAATGATGGGGACTTGTTTTCCGTGCGTTTCTCCGGCAATCTTGCATAATGTTGATGATAAGTGGGCATGGATCTCGTTCACATACTCTGGTGCGGCAGGTTTTCCGCTGTCACCAATTGCCCAAACGGGCTCATAAGCAACCAGTGTCTGACTGATTTGCTCAGGTGTCAAACCGTGCAAGGCGATCTTTAATTGTATATCGAGGGTTTCCTTCCCAACGCCATACGCTTTATCCTGGCTTGTTTCACCGATGCAAAGAATAGGTCTTAGATGATGCGAAAAAGCAGCCTTCATTTTTTTATTGACATCGACATCATTTTCACCAAAGAATTGCCTGCGCTCCGAATGGCCGATTTCAACCATGTTCGCACCGGCATCTTTTACCATCAAAGAGGAAATTTCACCTGTGGCAGCGCCGCGATCAAGCCAGTGGACGTTTTGGGATGCAAGATTAACTTCTGATCCAGTTAACAACTCGGAAACGGCATGTAGGACTGTAAAGGGCACACAGATAAAAACGTTGACATCGGGTTTTTCTTCATCCACAAATTCCCTGAGTCGGGCAGCATAGGACAGGGACTCTTCCATGAGATGATTCATTTTCCAGCCGGTGCCGACCCATAATCGTTTCATTGTTTTCTCCTATCCGAATAAAGCATCTTAATCTTTATGATATTTTTGATCAATCGCGTTGATCTTTTCTACTTTTCGAGTCGATCGACCGCCGGCGAAATCGCACTTTAGCCAGATGCTAACCAGGTATTTTGCTGTTTCTATCCCCGTGGTCAAAGCACCCATTGTCATAATTTGAGCATTATTGCTTTTACGAGATCTTTCCGCAGTATAAGGGTCGTAAACCTGCGCCGCACGAACACCTGGGACTTTATTCGCAACAAGTGCCATACCAATACCTGTTCCACAAATCAAGATGCCGCGATCGGCTTCATTGTTTTTGATGGTTAACGCAACTTTTTCTGCAATATCGGGATAATCAACAGGTTCTGATGAATGTACACCCAAATCGATGACTTCTTCTATCTCAACTTCTGTTTGCTCCGCAAGAAACTTTTTAATTTCTTCTTTCATTGATACTGCAATTTCATCACAACCGATACTGATCTTCATTGGTAAAACCTTTCTAAATCATCTACTGGATAGAACGGACATATTCGTGCATAAATTTAAAGATCAGGGTTACCGATATCGCACCGGGATCGGGAAAGCCGAGTGAGCGTTCACCTTGGGTTTTTGATTTGCCGATCTTTGATACCATGTCTTTGGTTTTCTCTTTGCCTTCTTCAGCAGCAAGTGAGATTTTGTCCAAAAACTCACCCATCGATAAATCCTTCCCATCACTGGCAGCATCCACGGCAGGTGATAAGGCGTCGATCATTGTTTTATCGCCCACTTTAGCGCCGCCTCTTTTTTGGATTAACTCCAAGCCGGCTTGAAGTGCGACAGATAGGTTCGTCTCGTTTATCACCTGGGCATCAGAAAGCCCTTTCCCCATGCCCATAAATAGAGAACCAAAGACAGCACCGGCCGCTCCGCCAATCGTAGAAAGGAGTGTCATCCCGACGGATTTAAAGAGCTCGCCGCAATTTAAATAAGACGAATGGCTTAGCTTTTCTTCAACACTTTCAAATCCACGTGCCATGCCAATGCCGTGGTCTCCATCGCCGATCACCTGGTCGGCGTGAGAGAGGAGATCTTTACTTTCTTGCATTTTTTGGCTGACATAGAGCATCATCTGCTGTGTTTGTTCTAATGTGAGTTCTGTCACACTCATGTGTTACCTCGTTTTCAAAGCAAATGAATCGGCTGGCGTATCATAATACTTCTCTAGTTCATCATCAAGTTTCAGCAAAGAGATTGAGAACCCTGCCATTTCTTGAGAAGTGCAAAATGAACCAATGAGCGTATCGTGGACTTTGATACCGTCATCTGAAAAACGCTGCATCACCCTGCGGTTTACGATCAACAATTCCATCATCGTTGACGCCCCAAGGTTGTTGATCAATACGCAGACCTTATCGTTTTGTTCAAGAGGCATATCCTCAAGGATGCGGTCAATCATCGAATCAACCAATTCGTCGGCGGGTATCAGTTTCCCGCGTGAAACGCCTTGTTCACCATGCAATCCCATGCCGATTTCTATTTCGTCTGGGCCTAATTCGAAAGTGTATTCACCGGTTTCTGGGATTGATCCAGGTGATAGGGCGACCCCTATCGAGCGGGTGTAGTCGCGTGCTTTTGTGGTGATGCGGAAGAGATCATCAAGTGTTGAAACTGATGCGGCGGCTGCACCTGCAACCTTAATCACAAATAGGTCACCCGCAATGCCGCGCCGATCCTCAATTCTTTCAGGGGGTGCTGAAGCAACATCGTCCCAAATCCGTACGGTGCGGGTTTCGATGTCAAGGTCAGCAGCTAATTCTGCTGCAATATCGAAATTCATATTGTCGCCGGCATAATTGCCGTAGAGATATAAAACGCCTTTGCCCTGATCAATTGCTTGAGTTGCACAGAGAATTTTGTCCGGGCTGGGCGCTGCAAAAACATTCCCGTTGACCGAACCATCTGCTAAATTCTCTCCGACGAAACCAGCAAAAAGAGGTTCGTGGCCGCTACCACCACCGACCAGCAAACCCACTTTGCCTTGGGGCAAGTCAGTTCTGACGATACTCGAGCAATCTTCCAATATTCTTACTTTTCCGTGATATGCAAGGACGAGGCCTTCTAAGGATTCTTTTGCAACCTGTTTTGGGTCATTGATGACCTTTTTAATGACTGGCATTTTTTCTCCATTCTGTTAAGATATTGTGACAGTTCAAGCAAATAATATTGATATGACAGCACAAAAATCAAAAAACAATATTGAATTTTCTGATTATTCTCTGCCTTCGATTGTTTCAGAGAGCATCATTGTTGATTATTCATCTGCGATCAACACCTTGGGCCCTTTTGCGCTGATCGCTTGCCTTGCTTTTTGCGGCAGTTTAGAATCTGTGACAAGGATATCAACTGCTTCAATGGGGGCGATGGGCATTGGGCAAATTTTATTGTATTTTGTGTGGTCGCTAACGATAATCAGTTGATTGCTGGTGCGGACCATTTCCGCTTTGACTGCCGCAACAGCGGGTACGGCGGCATCGGCTGCCATAATACCCCGCTCAACTGAAAAACCATCAATGCCGATAATTGTTTTGTTAGGATAAAAATAGGATAGCGAGTTGTTGGTCAGATCGCCAACAGTGACCCCGTGTTTACTGAAGGCAAGCCCGCCTAAAATGAATAGATTGATGTTGGGATTATTGATGAGATCTTGAATGAGAAGCAGTGAGTTCGTTATGATGGTCAGGTTCTTCTTTGCGCCGAGATGTTTGATTACATAGGGCGTCGTGCTGCCGCCATCGATTAGAATCGTATCCCCATCGTTTATCAGTGAGGCGGCTTTCCTACCAATCGCGTCCTTTTCTTCTTTTAAGTAATTGACGCGTTTTTGAATGCTTACCGATTGAACGTAGCTTGAGCCGATCCCATTCTGTTTGCTGATCGCGCCGCCGTGTGTGCGAGTAATCAGGTCCTTCTTCTCGAGCTCTGCCAAATCAAGCCTGACAGTTGATTCACTGATATCAAAAAGCTCAGCGAGTTCCGCGACAGTCATGCTGGTGTTCGTTTGGATTAACTGATGAATTTGGGAAAGCCTTTCTTCACGGAATACTAATTTATTTCTCTTCATGTCCGACCTTTCGATTTGCAATATCTTATCACCAAGTTACTAAAATCAATTTACCCCGCCTGTTCAGGAAAAGGTATGCAAAATCTTATTATATTAGCATTTTCTACCTGATTATATCATATTTTGTGTACATTCAATCAATATCTACATATAATAATTATAATTCAATAATTGATAGTGCTTATATATTGACAAATATAATTGTTTCTGCTATGATGGGCTTAATTTGGAAAAATCATATATAAGGAGACGATTCATATGTCCAGTATTGGTAAAAAAATTCGTTTATCCCAAATGTTTAATCCGGAAAGCGATAATGCAATCATTGTTGCCATGGACCATGGTGCGGTTTTAGGTCCTATTCCGGGAATTGTCGATCCAAAAGCGACGGTCGAGATGCTCGCTGCGGGGAAACCAGATACGTTCTTTATGCCGAATGGTATCGCAAAATTGGTTTCCCCGAGTTTTGTTAAACACCACATTCCCTTTATGCTTTCCATTGATACCTGCGTGGAGATGGGGCCGGAACCCGATTACTTCATGCTTTCAGACAGTGTGATGCATGCCTTACAGCTTGGTGCATCAGGCGTATCAATGCATGTCATGGTTGGTGCTGAGAAAACAAGCGATATGCTGAAGGGATTAGCCAAAGTTGCTGAAGATTGCGACAATTTGGGCATGCCCTTGATGGCAATTATGTATCCAACTGGTTTTGAAAACAACGAAGCTGTCGAACATGTCAAATGGGCTGTGAGGATTGGCGCAGAGCTTGGTGCAGATATTGTTAAATCACACTACACAGGTACGGTTGAAGGGTTTACAGAAGTAACAGAATCCTGCCCGGTTCCCGTCATGCTTTCTGGTGGCCCAATCAGCGACGATCCGAAGGATTTTTTGCAGGTGATGAAAGACGTGATGGATGCTGGCGGCCGTGGCTGCGCAGTTGGTAGAAACCTTTGGCAGTACCGTGAGCCTTTGAAGATGCTGGATGCCATTAAAGCGATCGTTCACAAGGGTGCATCAGTCGAAGAAGCCCTGACATTTGTAAAGTAAGACATTCTGGAATTAAATGGAAACAAAAAAAGTAACCTTTTCGGAGATCATCAAACCGGAGACCGTGGACCTGATGCTGGCACCTCAAGACAGCAAGGATGATTTATTTCATCACATGATTGCGATGTTGTTTGATGTTGGTGCCATTGGTTCGAAGGAAGAATTTTTACAGGCGATTTATGAGAGGGAATCGCTGGGTCCAACTTATATGGGTGAAGGGATTGCCATACCGCATGGAAAAAGCTGCACTGTAAGAAAAACAGCAATTGCTTTTTGCCGGTGTGATGAAGGATTTTATTACCACACAGATGACGACGGCGGTGAGGTTGATCTCATCTTTATGCTGGCTATTCCCGGTGAGATGAGCAGTAACGATTACATCCGGATCCTCTCACGGCTAGCAAGGTTGCTGGTATACCCGGAATTTGTGGATGAGCTTCGAAAAGCCAAAGATTATGATGATATTATAAGCAGCGTTGAGCAGTATGAACCGCTGCTTGATCAATAATATTCATAAGTAGTTGAAGGAGCTGAGAAATCATGAAAATAGTAGCTGTCACTGCATGCGCAACCGGCATCGCCCACTCATACATGGCTGCGGAGGCGCTAAAAAAAGCTGGTAAAGAAGCTGGTGACGAAGTGAAAGTCGAAATCCAGGGTGCGATGGGCATCGAAAACGAGCTTTCAGCAAAAGATATCGAAGCGGCTGATGTGGTCATTTTTGCAGTAGATGTTGGCGTTCGTAATAAGGGAAGATTCAATGGGAAGAAAACCGTTAGTTTAGGTCCTAATGAAGTCATTCGCAACGCGAAAAAGGTTTTACAAGAGGTAAAAGCGAATTTCGAAGGTTAGAAGTAAGAGTCTTCATCCTCGCGAGAGTCAAGGAGGTCGCTATAAGATAAATTTCATCACTTGAATCACGCTTCTACGAGAAGAGGCGTGGGCTGCAATCCAGTACCGGAAGATATTGAACTCTGATCGGATAATTTAAAAAAGTCCATCGACATCATCGGCACATTTGCAGTCATAACATTTAATCATTCAATCATTTAGGAGACAAAGAACATGGAAAAGAAAGAATCGTTTTTTGGGGATATTCGGAAACATTTGATGACCGGTGTGTCATATATGATTCCGTTCGTTGTTCCGGGCGGTATTCTGATTGCCATCGGTTTTGCAATCGGCGGCATCTTTGTTTTTGAAACTCCCGGTTTCGGGGCAGACATCTTCAACTGGGGTAAAGTTGCCTTTGGCTTGATGGTGCCTGCTTTAGCGGGTTTCATCGCATACTCCATTGCCGATCGGCCTGGTATTGCAGTTGGTTTCATCGCTGGTATGTTGGCAAACAATCAAGGCTCCGGCTTTTTAGGCGGTATTGTTGGCGGTTTGTTAGCTGGTTATGTCGTTAAACTTATCAAGAAACTGAATGTTCCAGCTGTTGTCAGACCACTTATGCCCGTCCTCGTGATCCCACTGTTGGGAACATTTATCGTTGGCCTCGGTATGACATATGTTCTCGGTGGACCTGTTGCATGGCTCAATGAAGCTATGTTGCGCTTCTTGACAAATCTTTCAACTGCCGGCGGTGTGGTCCTCGGCTTGGTTCAAGGCGCTATGCTCGCCTTTGATATGGGCGGCCCAGTTAACAAAGCGGCTTATGCCTTTGCCCTTGCTGCAGCAGAAGACAACAATTGGGGTCCCATGGCTGCCAACTTCATCGCTTCCATGAGCCCACCAGCCGGTATCGCTTTAGCCCTGGTACTCTTCAAGAATAAATGGACAAAGGTCGAGCGTGATGGTGTTGGTGGCTGTGTGATTGGCGGTCTGGCAATGATCACAGAATTTGCAATCCCATATGCTGCTGCTGATCCATTACATGTCCTGCCATCGATTATGGTCGGTTCCGCTGTTGGTGCGGCGCTTTCCTATGTGTTTGGACTGACATTGACCGCCCCGCATGGTGGTCTGTTTGTTATTCCTCTTGCGAATAAGCCGCTTGTCTGGCTGTTTGTCTTCGCAATTGCCATCGTCGTTACTGCGGGAATGCTCTTCTTGCTGAAACCCAAAGTTACTGAAGTTGAAGAGGAAGCTCTTTCCTTAGAAGAAAATGCTGCATAAAAAGTAGAAAAAGTCTCAATATAGAACGCTAAGGCAAGAAAAAGGCTGACTTCTTTGACAGTGTAAATCGACCCAAGTCGTGTATCAAAGAAGCCAGCCTTAATTAATATACCACCAAGATAACCAAAAGGAGTGTAGATGACTCAAGTTAATGAAGTCATGGGGCGTTTACCATACCCACCCGAAGAATTAAAACCCAAGCATATCCGTAAAGAAGAGTATATCGACAGCATTTATCCACCGGCAGCACCCGAATTTGCCGACCTGACACGATTTATCGTCAGCACCAATAAAATTTTTATCGGCACATATCAACTGGCACCAGGCGGATCATTCAACCCGCCAGACCTTCATCCCGGTGATGAAACGTATTACGTGTTGGATGGAACACTCACGCAACAGAACGCAGTCAACGGTCAGGTGATCCGTGCCTATAAAGGCGAATCTATCTGGATGCCCCGTGAAGCATGGCATAAAGCCTTTAATTTTGAAGATGAAATCTTGCGCATCCTATTTGCGATTGCGCCGAAAGCCTGGGATGATAAAATTCCACCGGATGATTATCCACATGGTGAAGCCATTAAAGCCTATAAAGGCAAGCAAAATGCCCAATATGAAGAACTGCCACGTCTTACGAAGCCTTCATACATCGGTACGACGGACGATATTGGCCGCTGGCCTGTTTCCGGCCCTGAAGGAAGGGAAGACCCTAAACTCTTCTACAGGATTCGGGAAGAAGATAAACTGCTAAATATTTACGATTATGACAATCCCATGCTAATGAAGTTCTTTGTCAGCAACGATATAATGCACATGGGTGAGTTTATTCTGCCTGCAGGTGGGAAAGGTGTGCGCACTTCACCCGTTGATGTGCACAAGGGTGATTGTGCATTATTCGTCTTAGAAGGTCCTGTTACAGTGTATCTGCCTGAGACAGAAGAGGCCTTTATTGTTAACGAAGAAGATACGATGTTCATCCCTGAGGGTGTTCCTTATCGGTTGATGAACTTTAATGCTAAACCGATCAAAGCCATCTTTATGATTGCCCCTGGCCTGTAAAATTTTTCTGTTTATTATTGGTGATTTACTGGAAAAAATCAGGTGATCGAATGGCCAGGATAAATCATGACTGGGTCGTTCTCAGTCATGATTTTGTTTATGAATCTAAAGGTAAAATTGCTTTACAAGTTTGTTTGTAATGCGAGAGAATATTTGACTACAACAAAACATCTCTCCAATATGGACTAAATAGCCTAACTGAAGGAGCATTGGGTGAGTAGAAAAAGCAATAAAAAACCAGGTGTGGGTATGACTGTGCAATGCGAATTTGATAAAGTCCTGGCACAGCCAGATATTTGCTTAGCATGCGAAAACCCCGCATCTGAAAACCGCATTGATTATTCAATCTATAACAAGTTCTATACACAAAAGGTGATCGTTAAGTTCCCAGTTTGCCAGGCTTGTTACGACGCCAAGAAGCAGTATGTTAACCTGGTCCCAATTTTTATAGTGGGTGCGATTGTAATGGCTCTTTCGATCTATTCAATATTCAATCAACCCAACTATATAAATTTTTCCAGGACTTTGTTTATTGTCTTGGGTGTCATATGGCTGGCCATATTATCGGGTTATTTAATATATATGTATCTATATGCAAAACGCAACAATACACTGGATGTGGTTTCAAGAATAAAAAGATTGCAAACAGCAGTTAGTGCTAAAAAATTGGTTTCCCCAAAAAGAAAACGACGCGGGGTGGTGACGTTGTTTTTTACAAACAAAAAATTTGCCCGTGCGTTTAAAAAACTTAACAATGGCAAATATGTATAGGGTTTTGTAAGAAGAATTTCGGTGCAAATATGAAGCGTATTGTAATTGATTGCGATCCGGGAATTGACGACGCACAAGCGATCATGATGGCACATATGCATCCAAATATAAAAATTGAGGCGATCACCTCTGTTGCTGGCAATGTGGGTGTGGAGAAAACAACCAAAAATGTTCTCAAGATCCTGAAGGTTCTGGATGCTGACGCCATACCAGTTTTTTCCGGAGCTGCATCTCCACTGGCGGAACCCAGTGAGGATGCCAGTTATTTTCACGGTGAAGATGGCTTGGGCGGGGCTTTGCTAAAGGATTCGACCCGTGCGGTAGAGTCAGAATCAGCCGCCGCCGGGTTGATAAGATTGGGGCAGAAGTATCCAGGGGAATTAGAGCTGATTGCTTTAGGACCGCTGACGAATCTTGCCTTGGCTTTAAAGTTATTTCCTAAGCTCCCTGATTTATATCAGCGATTAGTGATTATGGGCGGGGCTTATCTGGCTCAAGGAAACTCCCCAAATTTAGCGGCAGAATTCAATATTTATGCCAATCCGGAAGCGGCTGCGGTGGTGTTTGAATCCTGGCCAGAATTGACAATGGTCACATGGGAAACGACGATTGCACACGGTTTACCTGGTGATTTGATGGATGCCCTGGCTTCAAAGGATAACCCACGGAGTAAATTACTTAAAGAGTGGAATGACTTCTCGAAAAAATTCGATCGCCATTTTGGTAAAGAAAGCGTCAGTTTTACAGCAGATCCGCTGGCGATGGCTGTTTTAATTGACCCAGGAATCGTCAAGGGCTCAATTCAGAAATATGTCCAGGTGGAGCGATTTGGCAAGATGAGCAGAGGTATGACTGTGGTTGATTGGTGGGGGAAGTGCAAGCGCTGCCCAAATGCAAACATTATTACGGAGGTGGATCTGCCAGCTTTCGTCGAGCTTTTCAGGCTGGCATTCGATTGACCTATAAGGGGTATTGAATGAATTTTGGACATGCATGGATTGAATGAAGGTTTATAATTGTCAGCAATGTAAGTCTATTGTTTCCAAAATGATGTCGTATTGGGAAATTAACAGAACACTTTAGAGGATTTGTCATGGAGAACAAACATATTGAGTTAAATGGGATACCCGCAGCACCAGGTTTGGCACACGGCGAAATCGTCATTATTCAACAAGTAGATTTGGATGTGCCCGAATTTGAGATTAGTGATTTTGATGAAGAAATTGCCCGTTTAGATAGGGCGATTGAGATCAGCCTTAATGATCTGCGTTTGATCAAAGCGCGTGTTAAAGCTAATGCCAAGAGTGATGAGGCGGAGATTTTTGAGGCACATCAAATGTTTCTTCAGGATGAAGCATTGGTGGGTAAAGCAAAAACGCATATCAAAAGCGGGATCAATGCTGAAAAAGCATGGATGACCGCCGTAAACCATTTTGCTTCAATGATGGAATCTATTCCTGACCCAACCCTGAGCAGCCGCGCAGTGGATATCCGTGATGTGGGCAAGCGGGTTTTGGCACACCTTTTAGGTAAAAGTTTGGGGCGCAAAGAATTGATCAGGCCTTCAATTATTGTTGGCATTGATCTTACCCCTTCAGATACAGCCAGCCTGGATCGCGACCTAGTGTTGGGATTCTGCACTGCAGAAGGCGGACCGACATCACATACGGCTATCCTGGCAAAATCATTTGGTCTACCTGCTGTGGTTGGGTTGGGGGATAGATTGTTAGACTTCCCTGAAGGAACCACATTTCTTATTGATGGTAATGTGGGCTCTGTGATTGCAAACCCCAGCGAAGAATCACAACAGATGTTTATCAACCGCGAGGTAAAGACAAAGGCTGAGTTTGAGCTTGCCCGTGATGCTGCCCAGAAACCTGCTGTGACAGGTGATGGAGACCGGGTGGAGGTCGTTGCGAATATTGGCGGTGTTGAAGATGCGCCGCTCGGCATTATCTATGGTGCTGAAGGTGTTGGTTTGTTCCGCACCGAATTTTTATACCTAGGAAGGGATTCGCTGCCGACTGAAGAGGAGCAGGTTCGGGCTTATTGTGAGGTCTTCAAACATTATGCCGGTCTTCCATTTGTCGTTCGGACATTGGATATCGGCGGGGATAAGGTCATCCCTTATTTGGATTTGCCGCAGGAGTTGAATCCGTTCCTGGGATGGCGTGGC
This sequence comes from Anaerolineaceae bacterium, assembly GCA_016841365.1. GTDB lineage: Bacteria > Chloroflexota > Anaerolineae > Anaerolineales > Anaerolineaceae > Brevifilum. The sequence continues at coordinate 36,124 of JAENZI010000003.1, read as the reverse complement.
GTGCGCATGTTAGATGGCATGCGGGATATTTTCATGGCTCAATTCAGAGCACTGCTGCAGGCAGGGGAGATAGAAAAAGTAGATTTGAGGATCATGGTGCCGATGGTGTCAGGGTTGCAGGAAATCTTTGCTGTCAAACAATTAATGGCGGAAGCGAAGGATTCTTTGAGATCGGAAGGGAAACCCTGTAAGGAAGATGCACAGTTCGGGATCATGGTTGAGGTGCCATCAGCAGCACTTCTGGCTGACCGGTTAGCAAAGCATGTCGACTTTTTCAGTATCGGCACCAATGACTTGACTCAGTACACATTGGCTGTAGACCGAACGAACAGAAAGGTATCACATCTCGCCAATCCATTAAACCCGGCTGTGCTCAGGTTGATCAAGCTCACGATTGATAGCGCCCACGCTGAAGGAAAGTGGGTTGGCTTGTGCGGGGAGCTGGCAGGTGAACCGATGGCAGCGCCTATTCTTGTTGGTTTTAGGCTGGACGAATTCAGTATGTCCCCGGTTTCAGTCCCGCTGATCAAGCAGGTGATGCAAAAATTGCATCGCAACGAATGTGCCAAATTTGCTGAAACAGTGCTGCAACTTTCTACTCAGCAAGAAGTGGTTGATGCGTGTCATGACTTTTTGGTCGAGAGAGATTTGATCAATAAATAATTGATCGCTTGTCTGAAAAGAATAACACGGATTATCCGCAATAATTGTTTAAAACTTTTGATCCTGGATGAAATGGGACAGGAGTTCTTTTTGGTAATCCCCGTTTTGATCAGGTACAAAGCCCATTCTCCGTAAATATTTGGCGTGAAATGGAACTTCGGCTTTGGCGGTGAGCCGATCGATGCCGCGTTGCTGCAACAGGTCTGCATTGTCATCAAAGATGAAAGCACCGATTTTAAAATCCCGATAGTCGTTTAATGCGTAATCGAGCAAAACCTTTCCAGTTTGTTCATCCTGCTGAATGATGACAAGCCCTGCAGGGATGGTATCTCTCAGGACGAAGAAGATTAGATCAGCAGCGCATGGTTGATAGCTGAAAGACGGGAAGAAGTTCCGGATATCCTCCAGATGAAAGTTTAAAAAGAATTCTAAGTAGCGGCTATTTGGTGTCACTTCCATCAGGGAGAAATAATCTTTACGGTGCATCATATTGACGAGGTAATAGATATCTATCACCACAATCAGTCCGTTCAGCACCGCTACTGGATATGCCTTGATCAGAATGCCATAGACCACAAAAACTAAAGCTCCGATGCCGTTGAAGACCCTTAATTTGATCAAGGATTTCATCATTAGAGAAATCGCGATCAGGATCGAAGCAGCATATCCAATAAATTCAAAAAAAGTTTGAGCAGTCATTAGTTCGTCAGTATAGATTCTCGATGGTTTTGACAATAATTTTACCTGAGAAAGCGTCAAGTTGTTCATCTGAGAGAAAAACGCGTTGGCTGGATGAAGGATTACCATTGAAACTTGACGAAATTCGTCGTTCGGTTTTTTAGATTATGATAAAATATACAAAGCTTATGGTAGATGATATTTTTATATTTAATTAATTTTAGAAATTGCGGTCATTGGAGAAAACATGAGTGTTCCAATCCTTGAAATGAAGAACATCACCAAGCAATTCCCGGGTGTGAAGGCGCTCGATGATGTGAGTTTTAAAGTCGAACGTGAAAACATTCACTGCCTGGTTGGTGAAAATGGTGCCGGCAAATCAACATTGATGAAGGTATTAAGCGGGGTTCACCCACATGGTTCCTATGAGGGAGAAATTTACATCAGCGGTGAACTTCAAGAATATAGCAATACCCGTGACAGTGAGAAGGCGGGCATTGCTGTCATATATCAAGAACTGGCCTTAGTGCCTGAAATGACCGTGTATGAGAATGTATTTTTGGGTCATGAAATTCGGCGAGGCATCAATATCAATATTAACGAAACCATAAAGCAAACGGTAGAAGTTTTGAAAAAAGTCGGACTGGATGTCAACCCTTCGACGAAAGTAAAATACTTGGGGATTGGAAAACAGCAGCTGGTTGAAATCGCTAAAGCACTCAGTCGTGATGCAAAATTATTAGTGTTGGATGAACCTACATCCGCCTTGAATGAATCAGATAGTGAAAACCTGTTGAATTTGCTAAGAGAGCTCAAGAAGGAAGGAGTCACTTCCATCCTGATCTCCCACAAACTTCAGGAGGTGATTTCCGTTGCAGATAAAGTCACGGTGCTACGGGATGGCCAAAGCGTGATCACGCTGGATGGGCACAATGGCGAAGTGAATGAGGATGTCCTGATCAAACACATGGTTGGGCGTTCCATCGAAAACATTTACCCTGATAGAGAGAAAAAACCTTTTGGAGATGTTGTTTTTGAGGTTCGAGATTGGAGCGCTTACGATCCAAGAAGAGGCAGGAATTTGCTTGAAGACGTGAACATCAAACTTAAAAAAGGTGAAATCGTAGGTATTACTGGTTTGATGGGTGCAGGCAGGACGGAATTAGCGTTGAGTCTGTTTGGCAATCCAGTTGGTTATCAGATCAAAGGCGAGATGTTGATAAACGGAAAGCCTGTTAGCTTCTCCAACCCACATGATGCGATCGAAGCAGGATTGGCCTATGTAACCGAAGACCGCAAGGGTAATGGACTGATATTGATCCAGGACGTCAAATCGAATATCACCATCGCGAACCTCGATCGGATCACGGAAGGCGGTGTGATCAATGAGAATGCTGAAATCAAAGACGCACGAGAATACACGGAATCCCTGGATATTAAAACACCCAGCATCAACCAAAAAGTACTTTATCTGAGTGGCGGCAACCAGCAAAAAGTATCACTGGCGAAGTGGTTATACGTGCAACCGGATGTAATGATCTTGGATGAGCCAACCCGGGGAATTGACGTTGGTGCTAAGTATGAAATCTTTACCATCATGAACAGCCTTGTTGAACAGGGCATGAGTATTATTATGATTTCTTCTGAATTGCCTGAAATTTTGGGCATGGCCGATCGAATTTATGTGGTTTCTTCGGGTCGGATCACGGGCGAGTTACAAAAAGAAGAAGCCGATCAAGAAACAATCATGAGATTTGCTACAATGTGAGGATAAGAAAATGACATTTTTTAAAGAAATTATTCAGCTTCTTAAGAAAAACATCCGTGATTACGGCATGTTTATCGCCTTATTTGTGATTATGGCATATTTTGCCATTGCTACAGATGGCGTATTTATCTCATCTCGCAACATCAGCAACCTGTTGAATCAAATGGGCTATATTGCTGTGTTAGCCATAGGCATGACCCTGGTGATTGTGATTCGGCATATTGACCTATCTGTCGGGTTTATGGCCGGCTTTTTAGGCGCGATTGCGGCAATTGCCCTGACCCAGTGGAATTTACCTGTGGCGCTTGTAATCCCCCTGGTTATGATTTTTGGCATTTTTGCAGGATTGATCACAGCGACAACCATTGCCCGGTTTGGGATCCCGTCTTTTGTGGCAACACTCGCAGGCTGGCTGATCTATCGCGGAGCACTATCTCAGGCAACGCTTAAGACAGGAACAATCGTTATCCCAAATGATTCCTTCAACGCTTTAGGGAACGGATATATTCCTGATCTTCCATTGCCAAACTTTCTTCCCGGATTGCATAAACTGACTTTATTACTGGGTGTTGTAGCTGCAGTGGCCTTTGTGATCTCGGAGATCAGCAGCCGGAAAAAGAAGATGGCTTATGATTTTGAAGTGCTTTCAAAGAGTATGTTTGTTGTCAAAATTGTATTTATGTTGTTGCTGCTGGGTGCGATCACCTATGTTCTGGCTGGATACAACGGTCTTTCCTGGACGGCAGTGATCGTATTAGCGGTTACACTGATTTATCATTTTTTGACCACCCAAACTTATTTGGGACGTCATATTTATGCTGTAGGCGGTAATCCTGAGGCAGCGGAACTGAGCGGTATCAGCGTCAATAAGATCACGTATGTTGTCTTCGGGTCTATGGGATTATTAACAGCGCTCTCTGGCATGCTATTTGCCTCACGATTGCAGTCAGCAACCACGACGGCAGGCACGCTGTTTGAGCTGGATGCGATTGCTGCGGCTTATGTGGGCGGCGTGTCTTCTGCCGGAGGCGTTGGGAAGGTGACTGGCTCACTGGTGGGTGCAATTGTTATGATGTCGCTGACCAATGGCATGAACCTGATGGGCATTGATATTTCAACGCAATACATGGTGCGCGGTGCGGTGTTGGTGTTGGCAGTGATCTTCGATGTAGCAACACGAAAAAGAGTGTAAACGCTGGACCGGTATTCTAAGAGAAAATAAAAAACACTGCCTAAAAGATAAGGCAGTGTTTTTGTTTTGAAAAGGTCTTTTAGGGTTGATTACTCAACTTTCTTCAAGACGGGTAAACCAGATTTCATTTCGACAACCTTTTTCCCTGCGGGAACTTCGTCAACTGCGAAATCGGGACGGAGATCACCAGCAAAGAAGAACAAATCGCGTTTGCTACCGCCCTTGGAAGTAACCTCTTTTTTGTGCAGGAAATAGGTCTTACCTTTTGAGTTTGTGAATGAGTATGCCATCTAAATTTTCCTTTCTGAATCAAAAATATCTACTTCCAGTTTATCATTCTACGGGTATTTGTCAAGTTCACAGGAAATCCTACTTGCGAAAAACTACAATAATTTTATAGAAACACTAAGAAACACTTTCGGAGATATATAACTTAGGTTTGAGTGAAATCCTTTAATAACTCAAAATCTTCATGTATCGCCTTTTCAAGACCCCGGTTATAAAATACTGCTGCGGGATGGTAAAGGGGTAAGACGCAATAATGCGCATTTGGATCGGGTGGGATCAGGATCTTTCCGTGCAGGAATCCAATAGGTTGACTGTGTTGGGGAAGTTTGAAAAGCTTTAGGGTATAGTTCATTGCAAAGCGACCTAAAGTGGCGATGATGTGAGGTTGAATGATGGTCAACTGACGTTCAAGAAAAGGTGCATAAACATTGATCTCATCCGCTCGTGGGTCTCGATTATCCGGTGGTCGGTCTTTAACGATATTGGTGATGTAAACCTTCTCACGGTTGAGGTCGATGGAATTTAACAATTCGTCGAGGAATTTTCCGGCTCTGCCCACAAAAGGGCGTCCGGATTGGGCTTCGCTCAAACCAGGCGCTTCCCCAATAAACATGATTTTGGCATTCAGGCTGCCCTCACCAATCACGGGCAGATAGCCATTTTGGGTGCGATAGGGATACAAAGGCGAAGATTCGAGCCCGATGATTTCCTCCGTAAGCTTTTGCATTTGCGATTGCTTTTTGTTTATGGTGTTACTGTGCGATTCTTGATGCATTGTTTTCCTAGCAATTGATAGGGTTCATAAATTTTAAATGAATATAGGCCGATTGTGGCAAATTATAATGCATGGGATGATCGAATTTAGTCTTAAAATTTATTATCTGCGGCGAGATTTTATTAACACATTAGAAGTGACTGCACAATTTGACAATTTATATCCGAAATGTTATACAAATAGAGTAAGATTAATATAATGAGAACTGGAAATTAAGGAACGGGGCACAATGAAAATCAATATTGGTAATGGAAGAAATAGAGATAAAGAACAGATCATCTCTGATTACCGATTGGCGTATCAATCACGCCAGGCTGCGATTATTGGCAGGCGTGAGGTGCTGACCGGGAAGGCGAAATTTGGCATTTTCGGAGATGGAAAAGAGCTCGCCCAAATCGCTATTGCTCATGCTTTTCAAAAGGGCGATTGGCGTTCCGGTTATTATCGCGATCAAACCTGGATGTTGGCTTCAGAGATGTTGACCCTTGAGCAGTTTTTTGCCCAGTTATACGCCAATACGGATCCCAAACTTGAGCCAAACTCTGGCGGCAGGAACATGAATAACCATTTCTCCTCACGATTGCTGGACGATGAAGGGGATTGGCTCAGTCAGGTCGATAGACCTAACACCTCTTCGGATATTGCTTCCACAGGCTCACAAATGCCTCGTTCGGTGGGGTTGGCGTATTCATCCGTACTCTACCGAAAACTGGATGAATTGAAGCAGTTTCAACAATTTTCACAAAACGGGAATGAAGTAACCTGGGTGACGATTGGCAATGCATCCACCGCTGAGGGTCTGTTTTGGGAATCCGTGAACGCAATAGGTGTTTTGCATGCGCCAGCTGTTATCACCATTTATGATGATGGCTACGGCATCTCAGTCCCCAATCAATTTCAGATGGTGAAAGAAAATATCTCTGCCATTCTAAAAGGCTTCGAGCGTGTTCCATGCCCTGCAGAGGAGTGCGGCAGTGGGTATGACCTTTATTCAGTTAATGCATGGAATTATGAGGACTTGGTAGATGTTTACCAACAAGCCGGGGAAATCGCACGCAAGCATCACATCCCTGCTTTGGTACATGTTACTGAAGCCACCCAGCCTTTGGGCCATTCAACTTCAGGTTCACATGAACGTTACAAATCTGAGGAGCGGCTTGCCTGGGAAGCTGATATTGATTGTCTGAAACGGTTCCGAGAATGGATCATCAGCAATAGCATCGCAACCGATGCTGAAATCGATCAATGGGAGGAAGAAGAGAGATTGATTGTTGAATCCGCTCGAAAATCCGCCTGGAGTGCCTTTCAGGAGCCAATCCGCAAGATCCGCAGCGAAGCAGTAGCCTTGCTCACCAGTTTAGCGGAATCTGCTAAGCAATCAGCCGAAATCGTAAAACTGCGTGATAATCTTGCTGGTCTTCAAAATGTGCTTAGATCTGATGTAGCGTTCGCTTTGCATGAAAGCCTTGTCCTCACACGATCAGAGCCCTCAGTTGCACGAGAACAGGTCGCGAAATTTGCCCGGGATTTACATAAAACTAATTTGGACTATTATGACTCATTTTTGTTGTCGACCTCTTCTGGATCACCCTTCAAAGTGCACGTTAATCCTGCAAGGTTTAGCGATTCCACTAAAACCGTTAGGGGATTTGAAATTCTTAATGCAGTTTTTGATGCAGCCCTGGCGAGGGATCCACGTGTGATCGCTTTTGGTGAAGATGTCGGCGCATTGGGGGATGTGAACCAGGGCTTCCACGGGCTGCAGGAGAAGTATGGCACTTTGCGTGTCACTGACACGGGCATCCGTGAAGCCACGATCCTCGGGCAGGCGATTGGAATGGCTTTACGGGGTTTGCGTCCGATTTGTGAAATGCAATACCTTGATTATTTAATCTATGCTTTGCAGCTCATGTCTGACGATCTTTCCACTACTCGCTGGCGTAGTGCGGGAGGGCAAAAAGCACCGGTCATTATCCGTACCAGAGGACATCGATTGGAAGGCATCTGGCATTCAGGTTCTCCCATGGCGGGGATCATCAACCTGGTGCGCGGGATGCATGTGCTGGTTCCTCGCAATATGACCCAGGCTGCAGGCTTTTACAATACATTGCTGCAATCAGACGATCCTGCGCTGGTCATAGAAGTGTTGAATGGCTACCGTCAAAAGGAGCGCATGCCCGATAATATTGATGAATTCACAGTGCCGCTGGGCATACCCGAAGTTGTCAGATCCGGAAATGATGTCACCATTGTCACTTACGGCGCTTTGGTGAGCATTGCCTTAGAGGCAGCGGAAAAATTGGCAGAGGTCGGGATCGACAGTGAGGTGATTGATGTGCAATCGTTGATGCCGTTTGACATCAACGGTATGATCGTTGAGTCCCTCAAGAAGACATCCCGGGTACTCTTCCTGGACGAGGATGTGCCCGGCGGCGGAACGGCTTATATGATGCGGCAGGTGCTTGAGGTTCAGAACGGTTTTTACTGGCTCGATTTGGCGCCGAGAACACTGACAGGCGCGAACCATCGCCCTGCTTACGGAACCGATGGAAATTATTACTCAAAGCCCAATAAAGAATCTATTTTTGATGTGATATATGAAATGATGAGAGAGAGCGCACCCTCACGTTTCCCCACCATTTATTGAGGAGGACTGATGGCAACTCGTTTAATTGCACCAAGTATGGGCGAAGGTGTTGAAGAACTAACAATTGTTCGTTGGTTGAAAAACGAAGGCGACCCTGTCAAAGAGCTCGAAGGGATCGTTGAAGTGGAAACGGACAAAGTGACCACTGAGATCCCCAGCCCGGCGACCGGGACTGTTTTACGGATTCTGGCGCAAATTGACGAGATCGTTAAAGTCGGCTCTACAATCGCCTGGATTGGTGAACCGGGTGAGGAAATTCAAACCAGCGAGTCGTCAACGGAAAGGACACAACCTGCAGCGGTGCAGAAATCTTCTGAAGCCAGAACAGCATCTGAAAAGCCTGAGGTGCCGGAGTATAAAGGGCGAGTTTCGCCATTGGTAAAAAAGATTGCCGAAGAAAACCAGGTGGACCTAAACCGAGTTCAAGGAACAGGTTTAGGTGGTCGAATTACAAAAGATGATATTCTCGATTATGTCGAGTCGGATAAAAAATCAGAGACGAAAGAGAGCCCTCAACCTTCACCAGAACCGATTGTAGAAATGCAACCAGATCATGAATTGGACTCCAGCCGCTTAATTCCACATTCATCAATGAGAAGGCAAATTGCTGAACGGATGGTGAGCTCGAAGCACACCTCACCCCATGTGCTGACAGTGATGGAAGCGGATCTGAGCAGGGTGGTCGCGCATCGCGCCGAAAACAAGGAATCGTTCAAAAATCAGGGCGCGAATCTGACACTTACCGCCTATTTTTGTTCGGCGATTGTCAGCGGATTGAAGGCGAACCCCGAGGTAAATTCCTCATGGACTGAGGAAGGCATTCAGGTGCACAACGTAATCAATCTGGGTGTTGCAACCGCTTTGGGGAAGGATGGTCTCATTGTTCCGGTTATCAAAGATGCGGGTTCACTTTCATTGTTTGGCTTAGCAAAGAAAATCAATGACCTGGCTGCCCGTGCCCGAGCAAAAAAATTACTCCCAGAAGATGTCCAGGGCGGTACTTTTACGCTGACGAACCATGGCACCAGCGGTTCGCTGTTCGCGACCCCGATCATCTTCCAGCCACAGGCGGGGATTTTGGGGACAGGCATGATGCAAAAACGGGCAATTGTGGTGGAGGATGGTTCAAATAATGATGCCATCGCCATTCGCCCAATGATTTATCTTTCATTTGTGTTCGACCATCGCATCCTCGATGGCGAGAGGGCTGACCGATTCTTGAAATCTGTAAAAGATGCATTAGAAAACTGGCATTAGTATCTCGAAACTGCTGTAAATAATGATTTGTTGGTCAACCGCTTTATCATAAACTTATCTCTTCTCAAATTCGTTGGGGCAATTATTGCCCCTGATCAGAAGTTGAATGTGGGGGTATTGTAAACGCGGTTGTGTTCCAATGATGCCACAACGATTAAGTGCAGAAGTGGCACATCATACCAATCAAGTAGGGTATCGGGGGATTGCATTCCAGAAAGGATTGACAAGGCGTTAAAAATTTGCTATAATGCAACCGGTTGCAATAATAAGTGAGTGAAGATGAGTAAAAAGACCATTCAAACCATTGAAGATATCGCCAGGCTGGCAGGGGTGTCAAAGTCTACGGTGTCGCGGGCATTAAATGACAGCCCTTTGGTCAGCGATGAGACAAAGAAGCGCATCCAGGCGATTGCGCGGGAGAACAGCTTCAGGATAAATGCACCGGCAAGGAACTTGAGTATGGGGCAAAGCCATACGATCGCCTATGTGACTCATGCTTATCACAAGGAATCTTTTTCTATGGAAGACTTGTTCGGGTTGGAGATCATGGGCGGGATCACGCATGGCTTGCATGAATTGGGTTATGAGATGTTGGTGGTGCATATGGACCCACGCGATTCGGGGTGGGCGCATCAGTATTTGGAAAGTGGACGGGTGGATGGATTTATTTTAATGACTTCCAACCGCAAAAAATGGCATATCAAAACACTGGTGGAAATGGGCGCGCCGTTCATTACCTGGGGCGTCATCTCAGAGAACGTGAAATATTGTTCAGTTACAGGGGATAATGTTGCCGGCGGAAGGTTAGCAACTGAGCACCTAATCCGTACTGGGCGGCAGCGAATTGCATTTTTAGGCGGCGACAAGGAAGAGTTGGAGGTTCAGCATCGGTTCAAGGGCTATCAACAGGCTCTGGAGGATGCTGGTATGGTAATCGATTCAGACTTGTTTGCTAATGGCGATTATTCACATTCGTCTGGCATTAAGGCAATGAAGCAGCTATTGGAGCAATCGCCTGATTTGGATGCGGTCTTTGTGAATAGTGATCTGATGGCGATCGGAGCGATCAATGTTATCCAAAATAGCGGAAGACGCGTGCCTGAGAATGTTGCGGTGGTTGGATATGATGACCTCTCTATTGCGAATTATAACAACCTGCCACTAACGACCATCCGCCAGAATATTCCGCTGGCGGGCAAGCTGCTGGCACAGAACCTTGTGCAGTATATCAAGACCGGCGTTGTGACCAACGTCACGCTGCCCGTAGAATTAGTTGTACGACAATCAGCGTAGGGAGCAGGTAACTTTTTTTAAGATATAATGCAACCGGTTGCATAAAGTGAGGGAAGGATGAATGAAATACACCTGATTAATATGGTTTTGTTATTGGAAAAACGTTTAGAAATTGAGGAAGAACTGCGCATAAAGCGAAGAGGTGTTCCTGGTCATGATCATTTTGACGAAGGCCATATTTGGGACAGGATACACACAGGAATATTCCGAAAATTAAGACGATCTGGTCAATACAAAAAACCCAGCACAAATTGTGCCCGACAGAAATGTTGCACTGAACCAGCGTTGTCCAAAAGATCATAATAGCAGTCTCTTGCCAGTGAGCCTTTCTTTCTGATTTTTAGGATGAGGATCACCCTGAAATTTGAATTACACTTCATTTTTTGCTATGATGGTACATATTGATATGTGGTTCAAGCTTTCGGGGAGGATGAAGATGTTCCATTCTGATAGACAATGGAAATTGTGGGTAATGTGTGTGCTGGTGAGTTTTACATTCACCGGCTGCGGGTTGTTAGGCGGAAATTCAATGGATACTAATCCATTAGCTACCGCTACCCCAACACAGGTTGGGGATGTTTTGGGTTCGTCCCCGGAAACTGAAACGGAATCCCCGTGTAAAGGGCTATCAGGGACCCTGGAATTAGAAATTTTGGTCGGTCCGGCGGAAGCGGTTGATTTACCCCCCACTAGTGTTGGGAGGATCCCATTCAGCGTGGTCGAGGAAGGAAACACCTTTCTTGTTGAGGGAGAGGGTTCGTTGGATTATTACCAGGAAGTCTTAGGTGAAGCTTGGGGGACTTATACAGTGAGTTTTGAAGGAGATAATTCAATTTATGGAGTGTGTGAGTTAATCGGTGATGATGCAATATTGAATCTGGATTGGATAATGGAAGGTGAGCAAAATGTGGAAGTGGTTTCTGAAGGTTTCCAACAAAATTTTCCCTGGTCCGGGACTCAATATCTCACACTCAGTCTTCCCGTAGAAGAAGGCGCCAGCATGGAGGGTGAAGGGTGGGTTGTGATCTTACATTTAGAACAGTAAATTTAAAGATATGTAGCCGTCAAAATTCATTGTATTTGTAAAAACACAGTGCTGTTTAAGTCGGCTGAAATAACAATTTTGTGTTTTCTTGCCGTAAAACGCCGCTATTCATATGAAAGACCACATCCATCTTGGGGAGAATGCTGAGATCATGTGTGGCGATGACCACACAATAGCTATCTGAATGTGCAAGCCGCACAAGAATATCAATAATATTCTGGCTATTTTCCTCGTCGAGATTGCCTGTGGGTTCGTCTGCCAGCAGTAATTGAGAATTCATCGACATGGCCCGTGCAATGCCAACGCGCTGCTGTTCGCCGCCAGACAGCATATTCGGGAAACGATCAAGCACTGACTCCGGCAAAGCCACCCGTTTAACAAGTTCACGCGCCCGGTCACGGGCTTTTTTGCCCTTAAACCCGCGTAATTCCATAGGGAAAGTGATGTTTTCTGATACTGTTAATAATGGGAAAAGGCGGAAGCTTTGATAAATCATTGCAGCACATTCCCGGCGATATTTTGCCAGGTCCATCGTCTCGATGGATTGACCTTCAAATAAAATCTGCCCAGATGAGGGGATATCAAGACCTGCCAGCAGCGAGAGCAGTGTGCTTTTTCCGCTGCCCGACTTGCCGACGATTGCATACACCTTGCCCTGTTCAAAATTACAGTGGACGTTTTTGACAGCGTCTACCTGCTGGTATTTGCTGAAGTAGCTATATGAGACATCGTGTAATTCAAGGATATTCTTCAAAATAATCTCCTCAATCTCTGTCTAATAAGATTTGTAAAACTTTAGTCTGGTTCATAATGATCATTGAGATCGCAGAACCAAGAAAATAAGAAATCAGAAAGCCCGCAATCAATTTGAGATGCATTGATGAAGGTTGACCATAGATCAATTGCCATATGATGATGCCGATTCCTGTTCCGAGCAGGCAGAGGATGCTTTGTTCATAAAAGAAGCTAAAAAAGGCGCGGGATCTTTTAGCACCGAGACCCCGCATGGTTGCGAATTCGGCCTTCCGGCTCGCGACCAGTAGATATGACACAGTGATGGATATGATCGCGATCAGTGTATATAGAAATGGATATAGTAATTTGATATATCGATTTTGCTGAGCGATGCTCGCGACTGCGTTATTGAATGACGCATCCTTGAGAACGATGAATTCACGGATTTTGCCAATGTGATTCACCTGTGAGTAGCCATAATTATCAAGGTAATCCTTGAAATCAATCAGCTCATGGGAATCCTTGAGTGAGAAAATGGTGCTATGGAACACTGCCAACTTTAAGTAGCGTTCGGTTTGCTCGGGGTCAAGGTCTTGCGAAAAATCAGCATCTAGTTGGAGGGGACCGGAGGCAGGTTGATCTTCTCCCCAGATCAGCTTGGTATCAAAGAAGAGGATCGCTAATGGGGTATAGATCGTGTCTTCAATTCCCTGTTTTTCATAACTACCAACGACGCGCAAGTCCATGTGCAGATAAATGCGGTCGCCATCCTGATTTGTTATGATCTTATCCGTCGCAACCCGGATTGAATCACCAAGTGATAGTCCGTGTTCTGCCATGAGTGAAGTCGGGACGATGCAGCTTAATACCTGCGGATGAGTCGAAGGCACAGCGAGAAAAGTCTCATCTACATCCTCCAAGAAAGTCATTTCAACATCGTCTGCGTAATAAAACTCTGGCGATTTGCGAATATTGTTTGCAGCGGTGAGGTTTGGACCGCGCCGAATGGTTTCTTCAAGGGATTCACGACGATAAGAATTACTTGGAACATACAGTGGAGAGAGATCTGTCATTTGTCCATCAGCAAATTGGGAAATTCCCAAGTACATATATGGGATATCCATCGTAACCGCTAATGCGGACAGGTAATCGGAGTGGTATAGATTGCGAATGTCATAGGCATTCAACACCAGATTCCCAATCTGCTTGCCCTTAATATCGGTGAAGTAACCCTCGATGGTTGTATTGTCATATATTGCTTCGAGCTGGTCTTGATAGCGTTGAGAGGTTGTTGTTAGCTGCCCCAAGAAAATCACAATCGCTAAAGCCAGTACAGGGACAACCAAACTCCGCTCTCCACCGCGCAGGATGGAGAGTAACGCGTATTTAAGGCTGCCCCCTGGCAGCGGAGATGTCTTTCCTTCAGAGCTGGGTCCGCGTTGTTTTTTCTGCCCAGGTTTGCTGCGGTTGAAAGCTGCAAGCATAAAGCCCAGGCATGCAAGAATAGCCAAAACAAAGACGACGGCACCAATGATAAGGAACAACTGCCAATCAAGATCAGGGGCAAAAGACAGGGTGCGTGTAATCGTCAAATTTCCATTGCTAAAGCGAGAGTCGATCAGGGCGAAGTTGCCGGCTGCGCGAGATACTAAAAGGATGATTTGGTCGTGGAGCCAGTAGGCGGTTGCGGCGCCTGATGCTGTCGCAATCAGCGCAATGGCACCTGCTGAGAACAGGAAGTAACCGCAAACACGCAGCTTTCCTGCACCAAGCATCAACATGGTTTCACTTGCTTCACGCTGACGGTAAATGAATAAGAACCCAAAAAGCAATAAAACCGCCAATTGAACAAAAGCGCAAACAGATGTGACGATAATGGCGGTTAATAAAATGTTTTGATAGGGTAAGGCAACGGTTGCATAACCCTGATCGTATATCCGCAAATTGAAGCGGCCATTGATCTTAGATTCCATGCGGGTGAAGAAATCGAGGGCATCCTCGTTCTCAATGATGGCACATCCGACGGTATAACCAATCGGGAAAGGGGAGGTCGGTACCCCGGCTGATTGTGGAACATATACATACCAGCTTTTATCCATGACTGTGTTGGTCAGACCGACCACGGTGAAAGTTTCCTCATAAGAAAAGCCGTCTTCAACCCAGTAGCTATTATAAACACCCGGGTAGTCAGACACAGCAACGGAGAGTTCGAAAGAATCCCCAACGCCTATGCCGAGCCTGGCAGCCATCAAGTCTGAGATGACAGCGACCTTTGATCCATTTTGATATTCTTCTTTTCTAAAGGTGCGCCCATCGACAAAAAAGAGCTCTTCTTGATGAAAGTCTTGCAGCGCAAGAAGGTTATTTGTGGCTGAAACCAAGACGCTATTGTTGGTTACACTAAGGGTTTGAGCAATTTTCACAAGGATTGACTCTTCTGGGATTGTGAAATGCTGTTCATCAGACCCATCTGAGGTGATATCGATCATCCTGGGAATATTGACGCCATTGGCTTTCGTGATGGCATTATTGTAAGCTGCTGCCCGTATGTGGAGGATGGGCGAATAGCCGCGATAAGCCTCTCCGAAAATCAGATAAAAACGATTTGGTTCGAAAGTGCCGAATTCTTTTTCTATGAAGATGTATTGATTGTCTTTAATGCTGGTGGAATAAAGCGAATCGAAAACGATCGCGTTATAAATATCGTTTTCTTCAGAGTAAGCCACATTCCCGACGACCAGAACCGAAAGCATTCGATCGGGCATGAAGGTATCCGTGCGCCAAAATCCTTCGACGTAGCCAAAGGAGCGTGATGGTGTTTCCCAGAACAGGGTTGACTCGTCATTTGTGATGGTTGCGCTATCAAAGGATTGCAGGGCTTTATCCATCGCTGGATCATAAGCGGTGTCATCCGGGTAACTGATCCCCATGTATTCAACCAACCCGATGGTCGTATAAAAATCATCGCAATCGCCAAGAAAATCTGCAACAGAAGCCCAAACACTCACACCCAGTGCCAGGGCAAGTGTGAGGGCGAAGATCAACAGCATGAATAGAGGTGTTTTACCTTTTGATCGAAGAATGCTTGTTAAACTATTTCGAAAAATCATTTTTACCCGGTGGTTGTGCTTGGTGATATCGTCAATGCGCTTCGGCAATCCATCCACCCTCGCAGATGGCGTTGATGGAGGTAATCGGTTTGAACTTGGCAATGAGAAAAAAGTGGACTTAATTAAAAGACAGGTTTCTGCTCTTGCTGGTCAATTCCGGTTTTAAGGAGTGTATCTTAACTGCAATCATTCAGACCGTCAAGGTTATTTGGTATTGTTTTTGATAAGGTTTCCGCATCTAAAAATTAAATGCGGGCTGATTTACAACTGTGGAATTTGAATATGTTAATTGTTTTCCTTTTTCATTCCCATTTGAGGATAAATTCCCAAATGGGTTGGGGAATTTCCATCTGTTGGTGAATGCCGATGCCGATCGGCGCTGTCCCTTGTGCGCCATCCTCAAATGGAAAGACCAAGTTGGCCATATCCATCAGCGGAATGGTCATGGGGTCATTTTCAGGCCAAGGGTTGATTGCCTCAGGTGGAAACCCGGAATAGAAAACGCGCATCTCTCCATCATAATAATAAAATGCATGAATGGAGGGTGATGTTGATGAAAAGTATCCTAAAACTTCTGCTTCAATTTTTGTATCCAACAGATAACTAAGATGGATATCCAAACTTCCGGTATCTCCATAGAAAGTACCGACAAAATTACAATTTACTTCAATGTTGGGATCGCTTTCTAATAGTAACCGCCCATCCTCAATACGCGCAGTAAAGGGGTAATTGACAATGCACTCTTGTTCTTCTTGAACCACTGTTATTGCATGGACCTCGATATAGCCCGTGGGTAAAGGTTTTTCAGGGGTTTCTGTGATCATATTTGGCCTTAATGAAAGTGCAGTCGGTGTTAGCGTAGGCGTCAAATTTGCTTTGGGTTGAGTTTCTGTTTGAAAAATTAGATCGTCTTCTCCTGAGAGGGGTCCCCGACATGAGGCGAGTAATCCGGTTCCAAGTATGATGAATAATGTAAATATACATTTTAATTTCATCACGCAAACTCCCTTTGTTTTTTCCTCTACCTATTGATTTAACTTGGATGCTAGATCCAATAATGAGATTGCTTTGTTTGGGACTGTTTACATGGAAGAGTTATTTACACTTTATCACTATTTGTTAAATTTTCAACTGTTTCTAAGTTCTTTTATATATTTTATATATGTATTCCATTCGAGTGACCTTTTGTTATTAGTAGCGGGGGTCTGCTTGCGCCCTGAAAGGGTGGATTCGAACCAAAAAAGGCCACTC
>JAENZI010000003.1:0-19412 GCA_016841365.1 Anaerolineaceae bacterium | reverse complement strand
AGCGGGGGTCTGCTTGCGCCCTGAAAGGGTGGATTCGAACCAAAAAAGGCCACTCAAACGAGAGTGACCTTTTGTTATTAGAAGCGGGGGTCTGCTTGCGCCCTGAAAGGGTGGATTCGAACCAAAAAAGGCCACTCAAACGAGAGTGACCTTTTGTTATTAGAAGCGGGGGTCTGCTTGCGCCCTAAAAGGGTGGATTCGAACTAAAAAAGGCCACTCAAACGAGAGTGACCTTTTGTTATTAGTAGCGGGGCTTGGATTCGAACCAAGGACCTCCGGGTTATGAGCCCGACGAGCTACCACTGCTCTACCCCGCATCAGGATAAGCATTTTATTGTATAAACGACCCTTTGTCAAGCGGTTTTAGAAAATACTTAAGTGGTTTGAGTTATGGAATATTCTGCTATGGAGAAGGCGTGGCGGTTTTATTTGGATAACCCATCTCGATCATCCATTCACACATGATAGGGCCGCCGTGCGGGTCTCTGGCAGGTAACTCATCGTCAACGGGTAGGCCATCATACCCCCAGAAATAACCGTGGGGACCGGCTAATTGTTCTCTGGCGGCGAGAGAGAGCTCCCGGTCTCCAATCGCGATGGCGTGAATGTGGACAGGTGATCCCGGGTAAAGCGCATCAAAATCACGGAACCATGCGGCAAAACCTGCCAGCCTGAGGGCACGAATGAGTGGTTCGATCTGATCGTGTTGGATTTCGTAAGTGCCGGGTGACATGACGGACAGATCCACTGCACCACCGCCAGCGTGCGTGCCAAAACTCTCCGGGACTGCGGATGTGTAAGAACCTTGGGTGATAGCGTTTCCGGTGATCTGCAGGCTTCCAGTAAAAAGCGCATCCGCATATTGTAGCATTTCAAAGGTCCGCTGATTGAGGAGATGTCCATTGACTTCAATCCGATCGTAGTTGTTGGATGGTGCCCGGCATTCGGGCGGATAAGAGGGCAAAGAGGGTTCTATTGTCGTAGTTACGACTTCCTCAGCTACAGGCAGCGTGCTAGTGGACGATGTGGGGGATGAGGTGTATGTTCCTTGTGGGGTTGGATGTTGTCGTGTTATAGTGGATGAAAATTGTTGTTCAGGTTTTTCCCCACAGCCGACAATGAGAAAGCTAAGGATTGCTAAACCGGAGAGAATCAGTAACACTTTATCGGTAACGGACTTTGTTTGATTTTTCAATAAGCAGTAATCGATATTCATAACTGTTTCGTGTAGGCATTGTACAATTTTGCCATAATGACCACTAAATCATGTAAAAATTGATCAAAAACCGTTGAAAAAGGCAATGTCTAAGCTCGGGATGGTATCATCCTATTGAACATGTTAGAATTTATTAGGTTGATTTCATCATTGTCTGAAGGACGGAAATGTCTGAAACGCAACGTGAAATGACAATTTGGCAGCACCTGGATGAACTGCGGAAGCGGTTGTTGTTCTCGTTAATTGCACTGGTCGTTACCGTTGCAGTCAGTGTGGTCTTTGCCGACAAGCTGCTCAAATGGGTGGCCAGGCCAATCGGCGGTTTGGAAAATTTACTGTCAATCCAGGTCACTGAAAATTTGAGTGTTTATTTTCGTGTGACTTTATTGAGTGGTTTTATTCTCGCGCTCCCGTTCTTATTAGTGCAGTTGATCCTGTTCATCTCACCGGGGTTAACCACAAAAGAGCGCAAATGGGTGCTGGTTGCGGTGCCGTTTGCTACGCTTTTATTCTTAATCGGGGCTGTTTTTGCCTATTTCGTGATGCTGCCGGCTGCCATCCCTTTCCTTGTGCAATTCCCTGGGCCTGAAGTCCTGCCGAAATGGCGGGATTATGTCAATTTTGTGACCAGCCTGATCTTTTGGATCGGGCTGAGTTTTGAAACACCGCTTTTGATGTATATTTTAGCGAAATTGGGTATTGTCAGTGCAAAGGGTTTGGCAAAGCAGTGGCGGATTGCGATCATTTTGATTGCGGTGATTGCTGCGGTTGCCACACCAACGCCTGATCCTGTCAACATGGTGTTATTGATGGCACCATTGTTAATCTTATACTTATTAGGTATACTGTTGGCTGCATTTGCTCGCAGAAAAGATGCAAAGGAGTAATGAAATATGTTTAAAACTATTGGATGGCCTGAAATGCTTTTGTTTTTGGTGATCATCGTGCTGATCTTTGGCGTCGGGCGAATTAGTAAAATTGCCGGTGAAATGGGATCTGGCATTCGAGCCTTTAAAGAAGGGCTTTCTGGGAAGAAAGACCAAGGCAAAGACATAGAAGATGACAATCAGACTGATGAAAGTGTGGATTAGTTACGATCAAAATTGTAGATGAAGATCTTAAACGTTGGTGCCCTTGAATTTGTTTTTGTCCTGCTGCTGATCCTGATTGTGCTTGGCCCAAAAAGAGCCATTAAGACAGCAGGCGATATCGGGCGTCGGGTGAAGGACTTCTCAAGATCTAAACTTTGGCAGGAGTTAACTTCTACTTACAGAGAGATTCAGGAGCTCCCGAAGAAGATGATGGACGAAGCCGAAATTCAGAAAACCATCCAGGAGTTGGACCGGGCTAAGGATGAAGTAAATCAATCTCTAAGGGATAAGGATCATCAAAATTCGAACATAACTAAGGGTGATGTGGATGAAACAAATCACATCTATCCCGATTTACCGTAATATTTTCATATTAGGTCTTAGTAAAAATTAACACCGGCCTTGACATGTGTCCAAGCCAGTGTTTTTTTGTTTGCATATCGGGGTAACTTTACGAAAACATTCCTAAAAGGTCTTCTCTTTGATAGGTCTTTCCTTTGCGGATAAGCTCCCTGCCATCATCGACCTTTCCCCACAGGTTCCAGAAGATCACCCCGCGTACTTTCCCATTATCTAAATAATAAATAGTGCCCTTTTTAAAAGGCTCAATCCAGTCTTCAACGATATCGTAATTTTTATCCAGTTCTCCCACAGCTTCGTAGCCCAAATCGAATAAGTCGGAATAGAAGAACGGTTGGTGATCATATTTTTCCATCTCACCGGACATGTTCAAGCCGGCGTGCATCCCCATGGTGTTGGCATTGTCCTCATGTTCGACACGAATTTTTTCACCAAGCGCAACATCCTCAAAACGGCAAACATCTCCAGCCGCAAAGATGTCAGGGTCATCCGTTTGCAGAAATTTGTTGACCAAAACACCATCGTCCATGCTGAGGCCTGCTTCTTCTGCCAGGGTTGTATTGGGTTTGATTCCGATCCCGACGATGACAGCATCGAAAGTTTCCTCCGTGGTTTCGCCATTATCTGCGTT
This sequence comes from Anaerolineaceae bacterium, assembly GCA_016841365.1. Taxonomy (GTDB): domain Bacteria; phylum Chloroflexota; class Anaerolineae; order Anaerolineales; family Anaerolineaceae; genus Brevifilum. Next base: position 16,114 of record JAENZI010000003.1, on the reverse strand, counting down.
TTTATATACAACTTGAAATTGATCACCAATCTTGGAAATTGAATCGGCCAGATATCCATTGTATACCTTGACGTCATTTTCCCGGTAATAATCGTTGAGGCATTCAGCGAGGTCATCCGGGAAGCGCATACCAGAAATGCCGATTTCAGGGAAGATCATGCTGACTTTTTTGCCCTGTTTTGCCAGTGCGGCTGCGATCTCTGATCCAATAAATCCGCCGCCAATTACGCAAAATTTGTCCTTTGATTGTGTCAGTCTTTGTAATTGTTCGTAATCTGCCCGGGTTCGGTAATAAATTAACCCCTCAGGGGCTTCTGGGAGTTGGATTGGGTCGCCGCCGCTGGCAAGCAATAGCTTCTGATATTGATATTTCTGGCCATCCTTGGTTGCGATCCACTTTTCATGTGGGTTCAGTTCGACAACTTTGGTTTTGAGAAACAGGTCTATGTTGTATTTCTCCATGGGTCGAACGATGTCATCGACACTTTTCCCGTCCCACAGACCTTTGGTAAGAGGGGGGCGATTGTAGGGCGGATAGATCTCATCTGAAAACATGGCGATTGTGCCCTCCTGGTCATTCTTGCGAATGCCCATAACGGCAGATGAACCTGTCATCCCGCCACCAATGATGATGTACTCGTATTGTTTCATGTATTACTCCTTTAAGTTATTTGTAAGATTGACATTTTCGGTTTGGTTAGAGATCACGCGTAATGATTTTGGAACAAGATGAATAATGGCAGGCGTATGCCCGATAACATCCCCATCTGCCTGGATTGGCATGGGTATTGGCGTTTCAATCCGGCAATATTCTTTTACCTGATGAAATTTGATGCCTGGGTTACGTTTTCCTTTTTTGGTAAAGACGGAAAACAGCAAGGTCATGATGCCTGTAAAATTTGTGGCACGGAAGATTAACAGGTCCATGGTCCCATCAGTCAAAGAAATATCTTCAGACCACACCAGCGGCTCGATACCGGCTGTGCCGATATTGGCGATGAGCACCTCTGCTGCCAGGTAAGTCTTCTTTTGATGATCATATTCGACCTGTACTTTTTCCGGTTTCAATCCTAATATTTGTTGGATGAAGTGCACCAGGTAAGAAAAGAACCCGAATCTCTGTTTTGTATCGGAATGGGTCGTTTCCATAATCTTTGGCGAAACCCCGATGCTGATGTTCATCAAATAATGGCGATTGTTATATTTTAGAGTGTCGATTTCAACTATTTTATGGTCTTGATTGGTTATCAAATTCAATGCGGCTTCAAGTTTCAGGGGAATGGCTAATTGCTTTGCCAATAGATTTCCAGTCCCCAGCGGGATGATGCCAAGGGGTGTTCGCGTGCCGACCAAACGATTACTAATCAGGGCAACGGTCCCATCACCGCCGGCAGCAATGATCAGGTTAGTGTTGTCTTCCATTGCGGCAGATACAAGATCGTCGATTTCTGTTGGTGATTTTGGGAGCGTGACAACTTCAAGGTCAATCTGATGTTGCTTAAAATGGTCAAGGATGATTTGCTGCTGTTTCCCCTCTCTTGCATTGCCAGCTTTTGTATTATAAAACAGGATTGCCTTTGAATAGGCTGCCATTACTCATCCCTTAAATTCGTTATTTATCTTAGTGTTAGTTGCCTTTCAATTTAATAGTTTATCTGCTAATGATAAGAAGTTTATATGATTGGGGTTGATTTGATTGCAGACTCAGGTTTCGTTCCACCTATTCTGTTACTGATAATTGAACTTCGGCAAATGTATCAACAGTGACCGGCTCATCCCAATCTTGCGGCGAGATTGCTGTGCCCATAATATCACCTGCAGTGTGAACCCTGCCGCGGCCAACGCTGATCACAGCAATATTGACCATTTGAGGGTCGCCAAGCATTGATTTTGGGAGTTGAAGTTCAATCAGCGATGGATTTCCGTTAGTTATGGCTGAGCCGCCAGTCATTGCACCCGTTTGCCATTCCTGTCCATCCCATTGATGGAAGGCAAAATTGCCGCTGACGGTGCCTTTGCGGTCCATTGCGCTGATATCAAGGCGGAATTCTGGGAAGTAGGGTTCAATGACGCTAATTGGGCGTCTATCAACATCAATCTTAGCACCGTTTTCATCCCCTGTTGTGTCAAAGTAAATCATGTAACTACCCCAGGGGTCGTCATAAATCTCTCCAGCGATTTCAATACCTAAGTAGAGTGATTTTGCGTCTTCTCTGATCGATAGGGTTGTTAAATCAAGGTGCGCTACCTGATCAACATTATCGCCAACCTCGTCTACAAGCAGCGGTTGGCCATAAGCGTCTTCTAATGCGCCATCCACGAGCGTATCAGGATACTGATAATCATGACTGAGAAATTCAATGCCTTCGTGGACTTCGTTGCCTTGCGTGAAATCGAAAAATGTTGCGTTTTCCCAATGTGATCCCTGACCCCAGCGGGTTGGACAATCGGTGGAGACCCAGGCCGGTTCCCAGTAAATGACACCCAGAGCGCCATTAGATATCAGGCTTTGGGTCAGGTCGATCATAAATTGGCGTTGTCCCTCGGGTGAAATCGAATAACTGCGAATGCCCTGGTTAAGGATGTTGTCAGCCGTTTCCTCAACAGCATCCATGGTCCAGGGGTAGGCGGTTTCCACGATCATTACCTCTTTGCCAAACGCCTGACGAAGGTAGGTCACATGGGCACCGACATCGCCGACAGAAAACGAACTCCATTGGGGATAGTAGGATAAACCAATGATGTCAAAATCTGTGACACCGTGCTGTCGTGACTCTCGAAACCACCAGCCTGCATTTTCGGGTTGAGCCACATGGAGGATGATTTTGATATCCAAGTGGGTCTGGGTTGCTACATCCCTGACAGCTTTGATCCCGGCGTTGATCAAAACGGCATCACGCGGCCAATCCAGTTGCGTGATTCGCTTGAGCATTCCAGGGTTGATCTCGTTGCCGACCTGCACAAATTCAGGTAATAATCCCTTTTCATACAATCTGATGAGGACATCGTAGGTGTATTGATATACTGCGTCAGGTAATTCCTCTTCAGAGAGGTCCATCCACGCTTCAGGTATTGTTTGCTTACCCGGGTCAGCCCAATCATCTGAGTAATGAAAATCAAGCAGGGTACGCATGCCAGAGTCTTTTGCGCGCCTGAAGGTTCTCTCGATATCTTCAATGGTGCTGTAGTCGGTCCAATCTGGATCGTGCCAGAGGCGGGCACGCACCAAAGTAGCGCCGTGGTCTGCAAATAATTGATAAGGATCGACAGGTTCACCATCTTGATAATATTCTGCTCCACAGTCGTCCAACTCGTTGACGTAGGATAGATCCACCCCTAGATAGAAGGGTAGCTCAGGTAAAAATGCTGAAGATGGGGTAGGTGTGGGGGGTGGCGTGTGCGTTGGTTCAATTTGGGCAGCCGTTGGTTCTGTAGCTGTTTCTATTGGAACAGGCTGGGGTTGGCAGCTTGATAATAATAGGCCTGCCAACCCCAGAATGATCGAGACGTAAAAGACAATTTGGCGGTGAAGTGCCATTTGTTACCCTTTAACTGCTCCCGTGGTCAGACCGCCTACAATTTGATCTTGCAAAATGAGGTAAATGATCATGATGGGCAAACCACCGAGAAGAGCGCCTGCCGCAAAAACACCCCAGCGTTGATCAAATTGTGCTCCAGCGAAGATTTGCAAGCCAACCATCAGCGTATATTTTTCGTTGCCCTTCAGAAGGATGCGCGCGAGCACAAATTCGCCGTAAGTGCCAATGTAGTTGATGATCGCAATCACGATCAGGATAGGGCGCAGCAGGGGCAGGATCAGGCGGACAAAAATCTGCCAGTTCGTCGCGCCTTCTACCATGGCTGATTCATCAATGTCTCTGGGAACAGTGTCCAGGTAACCTTTCATCAACCAAATGTTGGTCCCCATCGCACCTCCTAAGTAAATCAGAATCAAGCTGGTGTGGGTATTCAGCCCGACCCAGGGAAACACATCGCCAATTTGGGAGATCATCAGAAACGTGGCAACAATTGCCAGGAGTGTCGGGAAAACCTGGATCAGGAAGATCCCTTTGAGCATGGTTTTGCGGCCTTTAAACCGAAATCTTGAAAAGGCATAGGCTGCAATCGTGGTAATAGATAACGACAAGATAGAGGTAATCGAGGCGATTTTGACGGAGTTCCCAAGCCAGGTCCAGAATGGGAAAGCCCCGGAGGTCAATAGTTCTCGATAATTACCAAAGCCCGGGTTACGCGGTATCAGCCTTTGAGTTGCCAGCGATCCTGTGGGGTTTATGGAAGCAGAAACAACCCAAAGAATTGGAAAAATCGAGAAAATGATCAAGAGGAGTGCAATAAACAAGCGAACCCCAATACTGATCTTTTTCCGTAAACTGGCTGAGGATCGTAATTTTTCTACAGTGCTCATATTAGACATTTTCGCTGACCTCCTCCCACATACGGGTGAAGCGGAACTGGAATAAGGTGATCGCGCCGACGATAAAGAAGATCACGATGGTGATGGCTGCTGCAAATCCATAATCAATGCCGCGGCTGCCCGAGAAGGCGAGGTTGTAGACGTAGCTGATCAGGATGTCTGTGTGGCCAGCTGGTGTGGGTGTGTTGGCCATGGGCGGTCCGCCGGCATTGAAGATATAAATCAAATTAAAGTTGTTGAAATTGAATACAAAAGAAGAAATCAGCAGCGGACCGACTGCGACAAGCAGCAGGGGCAAAGTGATGTGCCAGAATTGCTGCCAGCTATTAGCGCCATCCACTTTGGCGGCTGCATAATAGTCATCAGAAATCGACTGAAGTGAACCGCTGCTGATGAGCATAAAGTAGGGATAGCTCAGCCAGAGATTGATGAGCAAGACTGCTACTTTTGCCCACCACTGGTTGGTAAACCAGGGCGGTGCCCAGCCAAATAAGCTTTCAAGGACACGGGAAATTACACCCAGTTCAGGGTTAAGCATGCCCCGCCACACAAGAATGGTCAACAGGGCGGGGATGGTATAAGGGATGATCAAAAGCGAGCGGATGATCTTTTTGAATGGGAACCCAGGCTCATTGAACATGATGGCGATCAATAAACCCAAGGAAAAGTTTAACAGCAGGCTTAAAAATGCGAAGGCAAAGTTCCATGTGATGATACGGACCAATGGCCCCCTTAACGCCGGGCTGGTGAAAAATCTCTTAAAGTTAGAAAAACCGATTGTTTCAGTAAAACCGGGTTTGAGTTCCTGGCCTGTCTGTGATGTAAAAGTCCCCCGCAGGTTTTGGAATACCGCACCGGTTTCAAGGTCAACAATGACATCCCGGTCAGGGTCATACTCATATTTTGGCAACAGCTCGGCAGCCTCTGACGGCGTTCTGACTTGAATGGTTTGACCCTCTTCACCAAAGAGGATCTTTGTGAGGTTCTGATCTATGGCTGCTTGAATAGTATTGAGGCGTTGATAACCTTCAATGGACTCGGGGATGCCATCCTCATCAAACGCAGAAATACCTGCTTCGCCAGCCTGGGGTTGAGTAAGTGCTTCACCCGGTTTTGCTAAAAAGCCATTGCCTTCCGAGCCAATTAACCAAAGAGCATATTCCCCGTCCTCATTTTTAAAGGCTGTCCATTGATAGGCTTTGCCTTCTTCGGGGAGATAGCTTGAATCCAATATCTGATCTAAAGCCTGTTCTTTCGTGATCAGATGTCCTTCACCATAATTTGTGAATGCAACCCAAACGGTGAACAGGATGGGATAAATAGTGAATAACCCCATCATGACTAAACCGACTACCATCCATCGTAATGGATACAGTTTGTTGACAACGAGCACAATATTCACAAAAACAAAAATAACAAAGATTGCTATTGCTAAGGGGTCATAACCCAGCGTAAGAAGCCTGCTGATCAAGTAGCCAACAGCTGCATCAACGGCAACCAGCAGAATAATTTTTAGGATCTGCATCGCTTTTGGTGAAAGCAATGTGGTTTGCGTTGATTCGCTGCCGTGGGTCGTAGTGGAAGTCATTTATTCACCTCCATTAGGCATGACATGGGAAATGTATACAATGAAGGCCGGGAAAATTCCCGGCCTTCATGTAGTGTTGATCGATGTTACTCGATTGTGGTTTCCACAAGGTGTGATTCTGGATCGTAGGTAAAGGTGACCGTGCTATCCGCCTCTAAGCTGAGGGCATAGTTCGGGCCATCCAGTTGACCGTCGGAACCGTAATTGACACCCCAGTCGCCGTCTAAAGCGACTTTGAATTCATAATCACCCGCAGGGAGTTCAACGGTGAGGGTATACAGACCGTCATCGCCTTCGATCATGCCGGTGGCTTCACAAGCAGGATCCCAAGCGGCACCACAGCCAGCCTTGTCCTGGTAGCTGCCAGGCAGGTTGACCATGCCGACGAGGGCACCCTTGATCAGGTCGCGAACCTGATTGGCTGCGTCTGTCATAGCTTCCTCAGCGGAAAGTTCACCGGTGAGCGCAAGCGAAACACCATTGTTCCAGGCACTCCACACAGAGCCCATTTCCTGAACATTGGGCATTGGGACTGCGTTGATGCCAGCCTGAGCCATTGCCTGAAGGTCAGGATCATCCATGGTCTCAAGGAGTGATGCTAAAGCTGATGGACGGTTGCCAGTCTCATACAGTAGTTGCATGGTTTCTTCAGTGCCAACAAATTCCGTAAGGAAGGTGGTCGCCAGCAATTGATTCTCGCTGAATGGATTAATAAAGAAGCCCTGAACACCGGAGAAGGGAGCGCCTTCACCCGGGAAGAAGGGGGCGACAGCATAGGACACACCAGATTCGCGGATGCGATCCAAAGCCCATGGGCCAGCCATCAGGAAGGGGATTTCGCCGGATTCAAACAGTGCATGGGCGGTTTCGTAATCGGTTGTTTCGGGCATCAAGCCTTCATCAACGGCTCCGACCATCCAATCCACAGCAGCAATCATACCTTCGCTGTCCAGTCCGATGTCATCAACATTCCACAGGCCGTTATCATCGGTACCGAAGACATAGCCGCCAAAGGCATCCCAAACGGGGTATGCGTTGTAACCCGGATCGCCGCCGATGGCAATTGCGTATTGGGCTAAGCCTTCATCCTGAAGGGCACGGCCAATCTCAAGAACCTCATCCCAGGTTGTAGGTGGTTCTTCAACCAACTCTGTGTTATAGAAGAAGCCAAGGTTCTCTGAAGCGTAGGGCATCCCATAAAGCAGACCGTCTGTGAAGGTGAATGCCTCAATGGTGGACGGCACAAAATCATCGACTTTGTCACCAAGATCGATTGGGGCTGCAAGGCCGCTTTCGATCAGAGCGCCGAGCCAGTCGTGCACACCGATATAGATGTCGGGGCCTTCACCAGCAGGGATGGCGATAATTGCCTGAGCGCGGATGTCCTGAACAACACCAAGGTCCTCGACGAGAATTTCAACATTGTATTCTGCCAGGAATTCCTCTGCCAGAGCCGCAAGGATGGGGGTACGTGTGTCATCAGCCCAGATTTTTAAAGTGGCTACTGGTTCAACAACCTCTTCGGTTTCTTCAACCTCGGGTTCTTCGACCTCAGTCTCCTCAACCTCAGGCTCTTCGACTTCCGGTTCTTCAACTTCTGTTTCCTCAACGACCGGTTCTTCTACCTCAGGGGTAGTTGTTTCGCCAGCACATGCGCTCAATGCGAGCACGAGTACTAAGGCTAAAACGATTGTGGTAAATAGCGTTTTCTTCATCAGATCCTCCATTAATAGTGAGTGTTTGCACCCTGTTTTGGATGCCATCAAAGTATGTTCAAGAATATTAAACCTTGTGAGCTTGACGATTAATGTAATACTTAGTTTCGTATTTCTTGTTGACGCACTTTGTGGTTAGAATTATAAATACTCCATAATTAGAAGTCAAGTTACTTGTATCGGCATATTGGCTGGTATGATGAGAACAGTTAACACTTTAAAGGATGATTTCTATGAGAAAACAGACAGTTTTTAATCAAAATTGGTTGTTTGCAGCAAGAGAATTGAATCTGGATGCACCAGACAACCAATTTGAGCCGGTCAACCTTCCACATTCCAATCAAGATTTTTCTCACCAAAACTTCGATAACCAACAGTATCAATTTGTGTCAACTTATCGGAAAAGGTTTGTGGTAGATCAGATTGATCCTGAAACGATCACCTTTATTGATTTTGAGGGGGTGATGTTGGCCTGCAAAGTGTACCTGAATGGACTCTTCTTAAAAGAGCACAAGGGCGGTTTCACGCCTTTTTCGGTTGATTTGACGAAGGCACTGAAAGTAGGCGAAAACCTGCTCACTGTGGTAGTTGACTCGCAGGAGCGGAAGGATATACCGCCTTATGGACATGTCGTGGACTACCTCACATTTGGCGGGATCTATCGCGATGTATTCCTATGGATTGTGCCTGCACTGCACATAAAAGATGTATTCGTAAAAACTGCAAATGTCCTTGATGACCCACAATTGACCTGCGATGTGACACTCAGCCAAAATGTTGGTGCGGTGAACCTTCAAGCATTTGTCACAGATTCGAAAGGAAATCAGGTTGCAAAATCACAAACGCCAATAACTGGGAATTTTGGCAAACTGAAGTTCGAAGATCTCAAAGAAATTGAGCTGTGGTCGTTAGAGCGACCTGCGCTTTACACGGTTACTGTCTCATTATTGGAGGGGGAGCAGACGATAGATGCAGTCAGCGAGCGATTTGGCTTCCGGGAAGCCGAATTTCGTGCTGATGGCGGCTTTTATCTGAATGGGGAAAAGATAAAACTGTTTGGGCTCAACCGGCATCAAACCTATCCTTATATTGGCGCTGCTGCCCCCAAGCGATTGCAACAGTTGGACGCGGATATTCTCAAGAACGAATTAGCCTGCAATGTTGTTCGCACCAGCCATTACCCGCAATCTCCGCATTTTCTGGACCGCTGTGATGAAATTGGGTTGTTGGTATTTGAGGAAATCTCGGGCTGGCAGCATATTGGGGATCAGGATTGGCAGCAAATATCAATTGACGAACTTGAGACAATGATCGTTCGTGACCGCAATCATCCGTCCATCATCCTGTGGGGGGTGCGGGTCAACGAATCAGGGGATAATGACACCTTCTATAGAAAGACAAATAACCTGGCGCACCGATTGGACCCAACCCGGCAAACGGGTGGTGTGAGAGACTTCTTGGGCAGTTCGTTTCTTGAGGATGTTTACACTTATAACGATTTTTCGTATGACCTGCGTGAACCGACAAACAACCCTCATTTGATCACTGAGTTTGCCGGGCATATGTTCCCAACGAAACCGTGGGACAATGAAGACCGCTTGATCGAGCATGCTTTGCGGCACACGCACAAACATAATCTGCAAATGGCGGATGAAAGGGTTGCCGGCGCAATCGGCTGGTGCGCGTTTGATTACGCAACGCATATGGAATTTGGATCAGGGGATCGTGTGTGTTATCACGGTGTGATGGATATTTTCAGGCTGCCCAAATGGGCGGGGTATTTCTATCAAAGTCAGCAACCAGCCTCAATGCGGCTTGTGTTGAAGGCTGCCACACATTGGACCATGGGGGATCGGTCTGAGGGCGGCAGCAGTCCATTGACCGTATTTAGTAACTGCGATGAAGTTGAAGTGATCATTGGCGAATTTAATTTGGGTCGTTTCCTCCCCAATAAAGAGCAATACCCTGCGCTCACTCATCCGCCATTTACGATCGAAATTCCACAAAAGTACACTGCCTGGGGTGGGGCAGCCTTCCATGACCTCCTTTTGGTGGGTTATGTAGATGAAAAGCCTGTTGCAAAGCAGCGAATATCTGCGAATAGGCTCCCGGCAAAATTAGATTTTCACACGGACACGGACCATTTAATTGCCAATGGGGCAGACATGACACGATTGATCTTTCGGATCACTGATCCGTATGGCAATCTAGTCCCATACTCCAACAGTGTTGTTTCCTTTGAGATTGAAGGGCCAGCAGACTTGATCGGGACCAATCCGTTTCCGCTGATGAGTGGACAGGCAGCGATATTCATCAAAGCCCGAGAAGAGGAAGGGGTTGTTCAGATCCGTGCACATTGCGAGGGGTTGCCTGCGGAGTCATTGGAATTGCAGATCATACCAGCCCAAACATAATGCTGCAGAAATCCGCAGAGTAGGTGGATGCAAGGTTATTAGAGATTAAGCTTGTTAATAAAATTACATTGACAAGTTTCGGAAGGGTGCATTATAATCTGTATACAGGCCGTTTAGCGGCAGATTAATCAGATTAATTTATGGAAGTGCTTCCATAAAAGCAGTTTTATTAAGAAATGTGTAACTTGCGGTTAATACTTGACATCTGATTTAATAACGTCTTAAAATGAATTATTGCCATTGTTTTCAGAATTTATTATTTATTGGTAGAACTTAATCGTCTTGGGCAAGACCAAACGCTCACCGGTTTTTAATTCTTGCCATAAAAATAATAGATAAAACTGGAAAAAAAGGAGGTGATGGCATCAAGAAAGATCACAAAAAGCAAACCCAACTGTTCAACTATCAACCAACTCATATTGGAGGAGAATAAACAAAAATGAAAAAGAAATTCCTATTACTTGCTATTCTGGTGATTTTTTCATTGGTTCTCGGCGCTTGTACACAACAGGCTGAACCAACTGAACCACCTGTCGAAGAAGAAGAGGAAGAAGCAATTGAGCCATTGCCCCAGGGGCAAGAGCTTGCCAATGCTTATGCCGGGATGTATGAGGGCACCGTTGTTACAATGGCTGGCCCATTCACCGACCAGGACGAAGTAATCTTCAACGACTCAATCGCTGGATTTGAGGAAGCCACCGGTATTGACATTCAATACGAAGGTTCCAAAGAATTTGAAGCGAACATCAACATCCGTCTGGACGGTGGCGATCGCCCCGACATTGTTGACTATCCACAACCTGGTCTGCTGCAATATGCTGTAGAAAAGGGTTATGCACTGGATATGGAAACCTTGATTGATCCGGATTGGATTAAAGAAAACTACAGTGAAGCATGGCAAAACCTGGCGACCTTTGAGGGACCTGATGGACCGATCGTTGCTGGAATCTGGGCACGTGCCAATGGTAAATCCTTTGTGTTCTATCCCAAAGCCAAATTTGATGAGGCTGGTTATGAAGTACCGACCACCTGGGATGAAATGATGACCCTGACCGAGCAAATATCCTCTGACGGCGACACCCCATGGTGCATCGGTATTGAATCCGGCGCTGCAACAGGCTGGACAATGACTGACTGGATTGAAGATACACTGCTACGTGTTGCCCCACCTGAAGATTATGATGCGTGGGTTGCTGGCGAATTGCCCTTCGACTCACCCCAGGTCAATGAAGCCTTGGATTATATTGAAGCCATCTGGTTCAATGATGACTATGTCTATGGCGGCCGTGAGGCTATTCCCACCATTAACTTTGGTGATGCCCCCAAACCAATGTTTGAAGAACCGCCACAATGTTGGTTCAACCGCCAGGGCAACTTTGTGACCTCCTTCTTCCCTGAGGAAACAGTGGCAGGCGTCGATTATGATTTCTTCTATCTGCCGCCTATCAAAGAAGAACTGGGTAAACCCGTTCTCGGCGCTGGTGATATCTATGCGGCATTCAATGACCGCCCAGAAGTACGTGCGGTTATTCAATACTTCTCAACTGGTGAATCCCTGAGAGTGTGGGTTGAGCAGGGCGGTGCAATTCTGACCCATAACGATGCTGATCTGGATTGGTATGTCGATCCGGTGACACGTGGTGTGGCAGAGACCATCCGCAATGCAACCACCTTCCGCTTTGATGGTTCAGACCTGATGCCCGGTGAAGTCGGCGCAGGCACCTTCTGGAAGTATATGACCGATTACGTCAGCGGTACGATCACCCGTCAGGAAGCTTTAGAGCAAATTGACGCCTCCTGGCCTGAATAAAAGGTCGTAGACCTTTTGCCAAGACCGTAATATGTAATTTTTCTACACACATCGTCGCACTTTCCGATCGTTTTTGAGCATAACTGTCAGTGTAGAAAAAATGTAAATAGTACAAGTGACGGGCGGGCAATTTTCAATCAGCCTGCCCGTCCCTTAATCAGTTAAATTGGAGGTGTGTGCATGATCGATACACGTGACACCAAAACTGAACAAGGTGGTATTCTGGGCTGGTTCAGTTCAACCCTGGGTCAAATTCTCATATCACTTTTTGTCCCAATTATGACATTTTTAGTACTTTGGCAGGGATATCTTTTCTTGCAAAGAGCGCAAGCACCACAAATTGTTCAGGTGCTTGTTGCCATTATTTGGGGAGTTGGTGGTGTGGCTCTCCTTTACGTCGTGGCTAATTGGCTAGTCTTAAAACTACCGAAAGCTTGGTCAAAACGCTTACAACCCTTTGTTTTTGTCGGCCCGGCGGTAGCGATCATGGGGTGGTTTTTAGCAATTCCTGTATTCCGGTCATTAGTTGCCAGCTTCCAAGACCGGCTGGGCCAGGAGTGGGTCGGATTTGACAACTTTGTTTTTGCTTTTACCGATCCCCGCATGTTGGAAACCTTCCGCAACAACCTCCTTTGGGTGGTTTTCGGTACATTTTTCAGCGTAGCTTTTGGGCTATTAATTGCAGTTTTAGCAGATAGAAGCCGTGCAGAAGTTATCTATAAGTCTATTATTTTTACACCGATGGCAATTTCCTTTGTCGGTGCTGGTGTGATTTGGAAGTTTATTTATACTTATAAAGGCATTGGCGTTAATATTCAAGAAATCGGCTTGCTTAATGCCATAGTCACCGGCTTGGGCGGTACACCTCAGCCCTGGTTGAATATGCCGCCATGGAACAATTTCTTTTTGATCGTGATTATGGTCTGGCTGCAGACCGGTTATGCGATGGTGATCCTTTCCTCTGCGATCAAAGGCGTCCCGGCAGAGTTGTTAGAGGCTGCCAGGATAGACGGCGCCTCTGAGGTGCGGGCGTTTTTCAATATCACGATTCCTTATATCAAGGGCACGATTATTACGGTGGTAACAACAATCGTGATATTCAGCTTGAAGACCTTCGATATTGTCCGGGTGATGACAGGAGGAAATAATGGCACTAACGTGATCGCAAACGAGTTTTACCTGCAGAGCTTCACTTATACGCACAAAGGTAGAGCTTCAGCCATTGCAATTGTGCTGTTGATCTTGGTCTCCCCAGTGATCATCCACAACTTACGTCAGTTTAACAAAGACAGAAAGGGGTTCTAATGGCTAAGGGCGCAAAATCTCAAAAGCGATCACAGCAGTTTTGGACGAACTTTATCCTTGTTGTGATCTGTATCGTTTGGATGGTCCCAATCTTAGGTATTTTAATTACCTCTTTCCGCCCTAGCCAGGATGTATTTAATTCTGGATGGTGGACAGTCTTCCCGCATCGTGAAGATGTGGAGGTGGATCGCATCACAATTGATGACTCTGTTGATGTGGATGGCCCAATTACGATCGAAGGTGAAACCGCAACTTTTGAAGAGTGGCGTGAAGGTATAACCTTGGAAGACGGCCGAAAGATCCAGTGGTATGGTAATAAAAGAAATAGAGAACTTGTTGTTTATGATAAGCAATGGGTGGGTTTCTCTACTGATCTGACCTTGAAGAATTACTCCGATGTCATTGGTGGCAAAACCATTTCATATAAAGACGCACAAGGCAACACGATCACCCGTGTAGGTAATAACCTGGGTGGTGCGTTCTTGAACTCCCTGGCAGTGGCAATTCCAGGAACCATCATCCCGATTTTGATTGCCGCCTTTGCTGCCTATGGTTTTGCCTGGCTGAACTTCCCGGGCCGGAACATCTTGTTCACGATCATTGTTGGTTTGCTCGTGGTGCCATTGCAGATTGCGTTGGTGCCTGTGCTACAAGACTATGTCCGGTTGAGTTTGAACGGTACATTCCTTGGGATCTGGCTGGCACATGCTGGCTTTGGGTTACCATTGGCGACTTACCTGTTGTTCAACTACATCAGCACTTTACCCAGGGAACTTTTGGAATCTGCATTTATTGATGGCGCATCCAACTTTACGATCTTTATTAAACTGATTCTGCCGCTATCCGTCCCTGCATTAGCCTCATTTGCCATTTTCCAATTCTTATGGCTGTGGAATGACTACCTTGTCGCCCTGGTTTTCCTGGGCGAAAAGAACAAGACCGTCACGATTGCGGTGGCAGAGCTGGTGGGTGAAAAAGGACAGGACTGGCACTTGATGACCTCAGCAGCTTTTGTCAGCATGGTGCTGCCATTGATCGTGTTCCTTGCTTTGCAGCGATACTTTGTGCGCGGCTTGATGGCTGGCTCTGTGAAAGGTTAGGATTTTTCTAACTTTAGATTATTAATAACAAGACCAAACCGAGAGTGTCCGTTTCGGTTTGGTCTTTTGTGTTCAATAATAAGTGTCTTTGCGAGCATCAGACTCAAAAAGTTAAGGACACTGATTTGGTCAATTTCCTTTATAATATTTTGCATTATGTTTACCCAATTATTTTAAGGCGTTATAGGAGAGATTATGGAGACAATCACCAAAGAAATTAAGACAACACCTGAAAAGCGAAAGCAGCGGCGGCGAACCTTATTTGCCCTCTCATTTGGTTATTTCATCGATCAGGGTGAGGGTCAGGCGATGTCGGTTTTGTTCCCGACGTTGCAAGCTATTTGGGGGCTTTCGTATAGTAATTTAGGTGTTATTAGCACCATCCGCAATCTGTTGCAATCAATTTCCTCTCCGTTTTGGGGTTATATCTCCGATAAGATATCACGTAAGAAAGTGATCATGTTTGGCACAGGGATCTGGGGATTATGGACTGTTGCGGTTGGCTTGACGCAGAATTTTGGCCAACTGCTTACCATCCGGGCGATCTCGGGGATCGGGCTTGGCTGCCTGATGCCGGCCACATTTTCGATTATGTCCGATACTTTTCCGCCAAAAGACCGCGGTAAAGCATTGGGATTGATGGAGTCGATCGGGGTGTTTGGTATCATCATCGCCACGGTTGGATTAGGTTTTCTGGCAACACCTAATCTTTGGCGTTGGGGTTTCTTTCTTTTAGGTGCTTTCAGCGTGATCAGCGGTTTGATGGTGTGGTTCTTGGTGAAAGAGCCGGTACGCGGTGAGGCGGAACCTGAACTGGCTGGCAAGATCACCGAAGGTGATGCAAAGAAATTCGGTTTGCAACTGTCTGATTTACCAAAAGTGTTAAAGATTCCTACGATTTGGGTGGCGATAGGGCAGGGGCTGGCAGGGACTATGCCGTGGGTGGTGATGGCATCGTTTATGATCACCTGGCTGGTCAACGAGCGCAACATCCCCGCTGAACGCGCCACGTTTGTGTTTGCCGGCATCGTGATTGGCACTGCTTTATCAAACATTATTGGCGGCTATTTAGGTGATTGGGCAGAGCAGAAGAACCCAAAGTATGGCCGCACAATTGTCGGTCAGGTCTCGATCGTAAGCGGAATTCCATTGACTTACATCTTGTTCACTCGAACTGAGAGCTGGTCCTTGTGGGGTATTATGGCATTGGCTTTTGTCACGGCGCTGCTGATCAGCTGGCCGGGTAAAGGGGCAAAAGAACCAATGATGCAGGGTGTGGTGCCGCCAGAGCTGCGAGGCACGGCATTTTCAATGACGACCTTCATCGAAAGCGGTTTTGCGGCGATTGCTGGTGTGATTGCAGGAACCTTGGCGGACAAGATTGGCCTGACCCAAGCAATGATCTGGACCATCCCTGTCCCATGGATCATTTGTGCGCTGTTGTTCAGCTTTTTCTACCTGACCTATCCAAAAGATGCGGAAAAACTGCGCCATCTGATGGCTGAGAGGGCGGAACTGATCGATGAAATGCACCATGGCGATTTCGATTTCACAGAAGGTGATATTTAAACTTAATCAAGAACACAAATAAGTTTAATTAAAATGCTTGATGGACTCCGGGTTTACCCGGGGTCTTTTTTAATCATCGGGGTATTGTCAAATTAAATGCAAAAAGTGCGAAAAATAATTCTCGCACTTTTAGCGGGAGCGACGGGATTCGAACCCGCGGTCTCGGCCTTGACAGGGC
>JAENZI010000012.1 GCA_016841365.1 Anaerolineaceae bacterium | reverse complement strand
ACTTAAAATCCGTCGGTAGTAGTACCGTGTGGGTTCGACTCCCACCTGCCCTATATTTATACACTAAATGTAGGGGACCCAAAGGAAGACACCACTATATATAGGGTATTTCGGCACACTAAAAAGGAGTGTGCCATATGTTTTTAAAGCCCGAGGCACAACGGACTCTATCAGATTCTCCAGTCAATGAGGATATCCTGACATGGATAGAAGCCTTCCTGATTGACAGGAAAGCACGGGGATGCGCCAAGGGGACTTTGGTTTTCTATCAACAGAAGATGAAGTCCTTTGCCGATTATTGTGAGTCTCAGGTTGTTTCTGAAGTGAGCCAGATAACACCTACCATGGTTAGGCAGTATCTCCTCTATCTTGAAGATACTGGGCATAACCCGGGAGGAAGACATGCGGCTTATCGTTCCTTACGAGCCTTCTTATTCTGGTTTGAAGATGAAGTGGAACCTGAGAATTGGTCCAATCCGGTCCATAAGGTAAAAGCTCCTAAAGTACCAATTGAGCCCTTAGAACCTGTAGAATTTGAGACTGTCTCGCAGATGATAAAGGTCTGTGAGGCGAATACATTTTGTGGTATCAGAGACAAAGCCCTACTGCTGTTTTTGCTGGATACCGGTGTGAGAGCTGGAGAATTGTTAGCCATTAATATCGAGGATATCAATCAAGCCAGAGGGGATATCCTGATACGCCACAGCAAAGGGAAGAGGCCTCGCTATGTCTATGTCAGCAAGCATTCCAAGAGAGCGCTTCGAAAATATCTCAATCAACGAAGAGACAATGACAAAGCCCTTTGGGTCACTCACCCCAGATTCAATTCAGGTCGTCTCAAATATGACAGCCTTCGAGCCATCATGACCAGAAGAGCAAAGCAAGCTGGCGTTGAGCCGCCCTCACTTCATGACTTTCGACGAGCATTTGCCCTGGCAATGCTACGCAATGGTACAGATATCTTCACACTCGCCAAACTCATGGGGCACAAGGGGATTACGGTCGGTAACCATCCCCTAAAATAGTACCAACCGAAAGTGGAATTTTCTGGCAAAATAAAGAAACAGGAGATTCCAAATGAAACGAAAACGATACACGGAACGACAAATCATAAAGATCCTCAAAGAAGCAGAAGCAGGTGTGTCAGTCGCAGAACTGAGTAGGCAACATGGGTTCAGCCAAAGTGCCTTCTACAAATGGAAAGCGAAATACAACGGGATGGATGTTTCTCAGCTACATCGACTAAAAGAACTGGAAGAAGAAAACCGGAAACTCAAACAAATGTATGCGGATCTGAGCCTGGAACATCAGGTACTGAAGGATATTGTCGAAAAAAAGTTATCACAGTAAGTGAAAGAAGGCATTTGGCCAAAGAAGCAATGAAAGAGCATCAACTCAGTGAACGGGAAGCCTGTCGTTTTCTGGGGATCAGTCGGAGTGTTTTGCGGTATCAATCGAAAAAGGCTGGTGATGAGGAGATTGTTGAGTTATTACTGGAGATTGCAGAGCGGAAACCACGCTGGGGCTTCAAGAAAATGAATGACTATTTGAGAAACCAGGGATATCAATGGAACCACAAGAAAATTCACAGAATCTACCGGGAAATGGGCTTGAACTTGCGAGTAAAGCCAAAGAAACGGCTGCCCAGCCGTGATCCCCAGCCACTGGTCACACCAAATGAGGCTAACACTTCCTGGTCACTTGATTTTATGAGTGATAGTTTGGCATGTGGTCGGCCGTTTCGCACATTGAACATCATTGATGATTTCAATCGAGAAGCCTTGTGGATTGAGGTCGACACCTCATTACCCGCAGAACGAGTGATCCGTGTCCTAGACATGCTGGCTCTCTGGCGAGGTTACCCAAAGCAGATACGGACCGATAATGGTCCAGAACTTGTCTCCCAAAAACTGGCTGGCTGGGCTGAAAAGCACAAAGTCAAGCAAGCTTTCATTCAGCCAGGCAAACCCGCTCAAAATGGGTTCATTGAGCGCTTTAACCGAACTTATCGAGAGGATGTTTTGGATGCCTATCTGTTTTCAACAATTCAGGAGGTGAAAATAATTACAGAGGATTGGTTAGCAGAATACAATACTGTCCGCCCTCATGATGCTCTTGGAGGGTTGCCGCCTTATCAAGTTACAGCGGTGAATATTCAAAAAGTGTCCACTTGAAGGTGGTACTAAAAATGGGATGTTGACAGGTCTTGCAGAGATATTTAAGAGAAACCCGACAGGACACGGAAATCGCCCATCGCCGGGCAAGTCCTGTTGACATTGACTTGTTCAAATCTAAGGGAATTCCTTCGGGATAAAATTCTTCGTGGTGTTCGCCAAGTTTGGGCCAATGTATGATTCTATCCATACATTAAAAGTACGATAAAATATATAGATGACCCTAAAAAATATCATGGGAGGGAAAATGACGATTCCTGATTTTCAATCGATAATGTTGCCTTTACTCAGACTGGCTGGTGATGGTGAGGTGCATAATTTTCATAATGTAGTGGAAAAATTAGCAGATAAATTCGGATTATCCGAAGAAGAAATATCATCATTAATTCCAAGTGGTAACCCAAGATTCGAAAATAGAGTTGGTTGGGCAAAAACATATTTAAAAATGGCCGGATTAATTACATATCCAAAAAGAAGTCATCTTCAGATAACACATAGGGGAAAAGAAGTTCTTGAAGAAAAACCTCAAACAATAGATATCGAATATTTAAAGAGGTTCCCGGAATTTGTTGAATTTCGAAAGGGGAACCAAACGGAGGAGGAACCATCTGGTGGGAGTGGTGAAGATTTAACCCCTGAAGAAGCTTTGGAAAATGCCTACCAGCAAATTAGAGACGACCTTGCTGATGAGTTATTAGAAACAATATTAGGAAGCGATTCTGTATTTTTTGAGAAACTAGTCGTTGATTTGTTAGTTGCTATGGGATATGGCGGTACACATAGAGACACTGCTCGTGCAGTGGGGAAATCTGGAGATGAAGGCATAGATGGAATTATCGATGAGGACAGATTGGGACTTGAAACCATCTACGTCCAAGCCAAAAGATGGCAGCGAGAGTCAAAGATTGGCAGTCCTCTTATTCGTGATTTCGTGGGTGCTTTAACTGGTAAAAATGCTCGTAAAGGTGTTTTTATCACTACAGCAGATTTTACTGATGATGCCCGACATTTTGCATCAGGATTAGCCATCAAAGTTGTTTTGATAAATGGTGAGCGTTTAGCTAATCTCCTGATTGATTATGGCATTGGCGTAATAACCAGGATAAATTATCAAATCAAGGACTTGGATTCTGATTATTTTGGTCAAGAACATTAATAAAAAATCAAGCATTGAAATTACACTGAGAGGATTTTTTGATGGATTCACTTTTTACTTGGATACCAATTTATCAAGAACTTGCAAACAAATTATCTGACTGGGAAGATAAGCAGGCAGAATTAATTGATTTTCTAACAGAATTGAGTGAGCGAGGTTTTGTAATCACCCCGCTTAATGACAAAGATGATGAGGGTCAAAGATTCTTGTTTGAGGAGATAGACCCTTTTACTTTCATGGGAGTGTTTAATCGGCAAATTACTCAAGAAAATCGTATCAAAAACCTCAAAGAAATAAAGTTATTCTTTAACCTTCAAGAACCAATTCCCACTGATTTTGAAGGTGTACCAGTTCTTAACAACCAAAGGTCTTGGTTTTTCTCATATCGAACAGACAGAAAACTAAATGATATCGACAAACTTTGGAAAGTATTCAAATTAGCTTTAGGAGAAAACCCCTTAGAAAATCCAGATTTCCTTAATGCTTTCGATGATGCTTTAGAAGTTAGAGGGACAAATGTAAATTTAACTATGGGGTTATTCTGGATTCGACCAAACACATTTCTAGGCTTGGACCAGAATAACCGGTCTTATTTAGATATAAAAATTCCTAGCAAAGGGCTATCATCTGAGTTTTATGTGGATGTGATAAAAAGAACCACGGATTCTGGAAAATCAATTCCTCAAATTTCTCATGAAGCTTGGGTATCACAATCAACTCCTGGAAAGCCAGCACCAAAACCCGATGATATTGATTATTGGCTTGTCAGCGCTTACTGGGAGGATAATGACCCACCTGACCAAACAGACCGGTTTCTAGAAGAGGGTGTTTGGATAAATAGACACGATGACCGTTACATTGATGTGGTTAACTCAATGAACGCCGGTGATAAAATAGCCATAAAATCCAACTTCACACAAAAAAATAGCCTGCCTTTTAATAACAGAGGTAATACTGTCTCAGGTTACTATATCAAAGCCATTGGAACCATAGTTGACAATAACCATGATGGAAAAACAGTTGAAGTGGAGTGGGACCCAAACTTTTCCCAAAAGACCTGGTATTTCTATACCTACATCCACCCAATCTGGCATTTACGTGACTATGAAAACCAACCCGAGTGGCAAAAGGCTGTCGACCAATTAATTGATTTCGTTTGGTATGGTAAAGAGCAGGACTACGAATTCTTCACCAACCTATTTTGGGGAAAAGAAAAATTAGAGCCCAAAAGAGACATTGATGAGATTAGTCCAAACCCACCTTACTCCATAGAGGATATTATCGCTTCTGGTGTATTTTTGGATAGGGATACTTTAGTAAATTATCTAAAAAAGATGCAGGAGAAGAAGGCGATTATTATCCAGGGACCTCCTGGTGTCGGAAAAACATTTATTGCACGCAAATTAGCGTTTGCACTGATGCAAGAAATAGATTTAGGAAGACTAGAATTTGTTCAATTCCATCAATCCTATTCTTATGATGATTTCATTCGTGGGTTCCGTCCATCCCAAAATCAAGCAGGTACATTTCAATTGCAGGATGGAATCTTTTTCGAATTCTGCCAAAAAGCTATTGAGGACCCAGACCGGGATTATGTATTCATAATCGATGAAATCAATCGGGGAAATCTAAGTCAAATATTTGGGGAAGTCTTGATGCTAATAGAGCGTGATAAGCGGGGTAATGAATTTGCTGTTCCTTTAGTTTACAGGAGAGATGATGATTCAAGATTTTATATTCCCCAAAATTTATATTTGATAGGCTTAATGAACTTAGCAGACCGTTCCTTAGCGATGGTTGATTATGCTCTACGTCGTCGTTTTGGCTTTATTGATTTAACCCCCCAATTTGAAAGTGATTTATATTCAGGATGGTTATTTGACCGGTTAATGAACCCCAACCTAATTGATTTGATAGTCAGTAAGATGACAAATTTGAACAAGGTAATTCGAGAGGACCCTGTTCTTGGTGAAAATTACCAAATTGGTCACAGTTATTTCTGCCCAAGAGGTGACGACTTTTCTGGACTAACTGTGGATTGGTATAAAGGCATAATTCATACAGAAATTATCCCTCTTTTGAAAGAATACTGGTTTGACAGTCCATCAAAAGTACAAGACGCCTTTGATAATTTGCTGATGTAATGGCAGACAATAAATCAAACACTCAAGAATTAGATTACCATATCACTGAATATGGGATTCCATATCGGAATCTATGGTACATGCTGCTATATGCATGGAACGAACCACCGGATTTGATTCAGCCCATCAACGGTGATATAGAAGATGCACCATCATTAGATTCCTTGCTCTGTCTAATTCTCATCAAATTGGTCCAGCAACGTTTTCGCATTGGATTAGGTCGGGATTACTTATTTAAAAGCAGTGCAATTCGCGGTATTCGGGGAAAAATCAATTTTGGCGAGAGCCTAAAAAGAGATTTGTTCAATAAAGGACAATCAATTTGTCAGTACTATGAATACCATTTGAATGTTCCCAAAAATCAAATAATCCGAACAACGCTGATGAAGATGATTCGTTTGGGAAATTTTGGGCCAGATAAGTCCTTTAGTGAAAATTTAAGACAGAACTTACGTGTCATTGTCAGAGCCATGGATGGAATTGATTTTGTTGTGTTGAATCATAACCTCATAGAACGACAACAATTCGGTCGTAATGATAAAGATTACAGAATCATGTTGTCTATTTGCAAGCTCCTATTACAGAAACAAATGCATACTGATACAGCCGGGCAATCATACATCCGTGATGTAGACCGTGAGCTGATTGTCTTTCATGATTTGTTTGAATTATTTATTGCGAACTTCTATAAATACCATCTTGATAATTGGAAGGTACAACCACAAAAACATATCTATTGGCATGAGAGTAGCCAAAATGAATACTTGCCAATTATGAAACCAGACATATTCTTCGAGGAGAAACTATCAAAAAGGGTAATCCTCTTAGACACAAAATTCACTTCTCAAACCACTCATAATCAATGGGGAGGTCTGATATATCACTCTGACCATCTCTATCAAATATATACTTATATAAAAAGCCAAGAAGATTATTTTATTTACCACCCTGATGTATCTGGGATTTTGTTATATCCCGCGATAAGAAGAGATGAACCCGCCAAGATTATTGAATTGCCTAATCACAAAATTAAGGTTGTTAGTATTGATTTGACCTTGGAATGGAAGTTGATTGAAGAAAAACTTTTATCAATTATCTGACCCAATATCATTTCCAAATTGTTGATTATAAAATATTTCGTACAAATTTGCCTATTTTTTCAAAATAAGTATTTGTCACTCCTCTTGCAGCAGGGTGCTTGCAAATAATAAAAATCGTGTTCATGGAGGCCCCTAATAGGAATTCACCCTTATCTTGAAAAATTACATTATTACCTGCAACCTGTTGCCAATTTTTATAAAAACTCTTTCCTAAAAATACAACAAGCTTAGGGTGATTGTAGTTGATTCGAGAGCGAATATGTTTGCACCGCCATTGGATACAATATTTTCGGTATGTTTCACGATTGTTCAGATAGGGTAAGTTGGACCATTCGTCATAATGCCAGACTCGTGTGCTGGGTGAAGGCAGAGGAAGCAGCTCTAACAAACATGTCTCGCTGTTCTTTCGTCCTATAATTTCCCTCTGATAAGCTCTGATATCTTCAACATTTGTTGCTTTTCCCTTCGATGCCAGTATGATTCTCGCTTGTTGCATCCAGGTTCGCTGCAATTTTACTGGGTCTTTGAAATAATGGGGATAGTCAATTTTCATGTGGAAGTCATAGATATCAACCAGCTCTTGTTCCCCTAACGCTTGCCAGGCATTAAACCTTTTATTTAAATGTTCCAGGTCATTCCCCCCGCCTTCTTCCATCCCTACAAACCAATAATCACCGGAATAATTACCAGAGCCATAAAAGTTGTGTATCAAATGTTCTAGAAGGTCATCATTGAGATTCATTGGTCAGTTCATGTAAATCAGAAATAAAAAATTAATCAGGTGTCAATAATTATAGATTAATTTTGCATGTTATCTTGAATTAGTCTTCAAACAGGAATAATCGATTTGACGGTGAGTGCGTCAGTAACACCATACCCCCATGAAAAGTCAACCTTTATTATATATACTTTTTTATTTCGATATTTAATTCTTGCATTTTTCCTAATTACAATAGACCAATATGACGTTTTTATACGAAAACTGCCTTCGCCACCAGTGGAGAAATATTTGTGATAAGTCAATAAAAAGGGCTTAATGTAATCCGTGTTGTTTTTTACCTCACAATTAACCATCTTTTATTCGTTTCCATTACTAAAGCTCCGTAGATGCGTTGGGTTTTGTTGAAAAACACTCCCTCCACCTGAGTAGAGATTGAATTGTGTTTCGGGTCAAAATATCCCTGCATAAGTTTCACTAAGTAATATCTAGTGGTGCTATAGTCTATAGTGAACTTGGGGGTTAATTATTTAAACACCTGCGACCATGGCGCAGGCACCCCACCCGCCTTGATTGGCGGGTTTTTGTTTTAACTACCAAAGGAGGCAAATGATAATCAAGGTCAAGATTCTCAGCAAGTGTTCGTATTGTAATGGCCAGGCTTATCTCCCAGCCGGAGAGACCGTGGACACCAAGGGAGAGCGCTACATGCGCTACTTCCCCTGCCCTAAATGTCACGGCACTGGCCTCAGTGGCAAGTGGATTAACCTAGCAGAGTTCCAGCAGCTTCTACAGCAGACTGAATGTCCGCATGAGCATGTCGTGCACAATGGGGGGCATCACTTCTCTGCTGGTGAGGTCTGGGATGACATTGAGGATGTCTGCAGTGATTGCGGTGAGGTCCTCGAGTAAACCACAGCCACTATTTTATTCAATGAGCACCGCCAAGAATTTAAATAAGAGATTGCTTCTGCCCTTTGGGCATCGCAATCACAAAAGGTGGGGTGAAATGCGCACCCCACCTAAAGCCATGACTTTACCGAATTACAAAGCCTTCTTCTGGGAGAAGGTGGTACGCCGCAGCCGCGACGGCTTGCACTGAGGAGGAACGACGTGAGGGATGATGGAAATTGAGAAAAAACCGTCATTGCGAGCAAAGCGAAGCAATCTCTCGTTAGATCAAGTCCCCTAAACAATGACAAACTGAAAGGTGCGGTTCGTGTTTGAGCGCACCGCCAAGTGTTTAAGATAATGATTGCTTCTGCCCTTTGGGCATCGCAATGACAAAGGGTGCGGTGAAGTGCACACCCCACCCTTCAGTCATGACTGTACTGAATTATCAAGCCTTCTCCCAGGAGAAGGTGGCACGCTGCAGGCGTGACGGATGAGGGAACATTAAGTAAAAAATGGTCATTGCGAGCAAAGCGAAGCAATCTCTCGCCGGATCAGGTCACTTAAGCAAAATAGCTGCGCCGTAGAAAACCAAGCCTTCCCCTATAGCGCAGCAGAACACCTCCAGGTGTAAAGGAGGCCCAATGTGACGAATGAGGGAAAATAAATCACCCATTGTTCAAATTAACTATTCCAAAACTCCTGAAAATCGACACTGCAAGAAATTTAATAATGGAAAAACCCAACTCTGCACAGCAAATGATTGACAAAGTCCTCCCAAATCCATATACTGGATTTAATAATAAATTAACAAATATTTATATTGGAGGAAAAATGAAAATAAAGCTCTTAATCATAAACATAACTTTACTGGTGTTATTTTTATCAGGATGTGTATCAGGAGAAACAATCGTGTCTCAGGCCACATCCCCACAAGAAACTGAAGCGCCAACAATTCACGGCAAACTCACATACTCGTCCAGGCCAATTAATGGCGCAAAGGTCTCATTGGAAGCCTATCGAGATGAAGCCTGCGTCAAACTTTCAGAAAACACTGAGCTTTCTGAAGCAGAAGAACAAGAACTGGACGAATGCACAAGTGATTATGCAACAACTACATCGAATGCAGAAGGCCAATATGAATTTTCAGATGTTGAGCCAGGCTGGTACAAATTAATGTTCGACTGGGTTCTGGATGGTGAACCCGATAGCCAATGGCCATTTGAAATCGTGAACGATTTTCTGATTTCATACTATGAAACAGAATCGTCGCCCAAAAAATATTCTGCCCTTGCGCAATCTTTAACAAAATTTTATTTCACCGGAGAAGAAGATATCGTGATAGATTTTTAATCACTTATCTAGTCACTAATTTTCACGGGATAGATCACTTTACTCCAACTGCCAGACAAATCTCCGTCACAAATAATAATAACGGGGTAAGTCCGCATGGTAAGGGAGTCAAACAGGGAATTTACCAGACCGTCTGAGATCGCCGCGGTGCCGCGCCGCTCCTCCTCGCGATGACAAAAATAAATTGTAGCCTTCTCTCGGGAGAAGGTGGCACGCTGTAGGCGTGACAGCCTGTCTGTAGCGCAGCGGAACACCCTCAGGTGCTAGGAGAAGCCATAAAACCTCTCTGAAGGGCAATGTAACACCTCCAGGTGCAGAGACGGCACGACGTGAGGGACGAACACCCTTCCTCCCTACTTCTTCAACCCCCAAACTCCTAATTTCCATTCACCATGCCCAAAGTTGATTTTTCCTAATCACCAATCACATATCGCCAAAAACTGCTTTTTATTGTTATAATCAATATCCTGTAACCCCTTCTCGTTTTCCTGTACAATAACAACATCACATTGGTCTTTTACTGACATCCATCATCCACACACACGCCTAATTAATAAGTTCGGCAGCAAGGAGCAAAGTATGTTCAAAAGAGGATTGATCATCACAGCCTTTATCCTTTTCCCATTGGTGGTAGGTTTAGCCTGCAGTTTCAGCCAACCCGACCCAACCGCCACGCCTGTGCCAACCGCAACTGAAGTGGTGACCATTGAGCAGACCGAACCCACCGAAGAAGCAGTCACGCAGGAACCCACGCTGCCGCCGACAGAAGAATCTCAAGGCGAGCTCAACCCCCTCACCTCAGAGGATGTTCAAGAGCTGGTCTTGCTGGATAAAAGTTTGTGGGCGCAGAAGGAAAGCATGGTATTCGTATCTTTCTTCATCGAAAATCCGAATCAAGATATCGTTTTCGAAGAAGTTGAATACACAATCTACTTATACGACGCCAATGGGGATGAACTTGACAGCGATTACTCTTTTATCAGCTACCTGTATCCTGAACAGGCTTTTGGCGTGACTCACTACTTCTACCTTTCAGACGAAAGCATCACGGTAGACTCCGTCGATGTTGATTGGGTTTATGAAAATACTTTTTATTCAGAGGGATTAACCAACCCCATGACGGCTGAAGAAGTCACTTACTGGGAGAATGACGACTTCCCCATTGTGACAGGGAGTGTATTCAACAACAGTACACAAACTTACACCAGTGCCCGCATCAATATCATCTGTTATAACAGCACATCAGAGATCGTCGGCGGAGGGTACACCTTCTTGGACTTTGTTCCCAGTAATGATTACATGGGTTTCACATCTTATGTGGATATTTTCGATGAGCAGGCAAGCGCCTGCGAGATCTTCCCGACACTAACCTACAACATTCAGGGCAAGGAAGGCAGCGATTTTTGGAATGATGTCACTGTTGTGGATGACTACTTCTACGAAGATGAGTATGGCGGCATATTAGGCGGCGCTGTCATCCAGAACAACACCGATCAAATCCTTCAAAACACCACCCTGTATGCCACCTTCTATGATGAAACCGGCAAAGTGACCACAACCGGTACCGCCTATGTTGACATTCTCATGCCAGGTGCAGATGTCGGCATTGCGCCCTGGGTTGTCAGCCCCCCCGCAGGAGCTAGTACCACAGAATACGATATATTGGTGATGCCGGGAGAGGTACTGACCAGTTATGAACTGACTGAAAATCCCTTCATTATCAATGATGCACAGATCACCGGTGAGTATAACGATTATGTCACCGTCTCCTTCACCAACACTTACAGTAAATCAATGTCTGAAGTGGACGTCTATATCCTGCTCTACAACGCAGACGGCCTGATCATTGGCGGCGGGAATGACTGGACGACGGAGCCCATACCGGCAGGCGGCACATCCGAGGCTGAGATTTGGGTTAATTTTGCCGATGGCGAGACTGTGGATACGATCGAAGTATGGGTCACCCCCAATTCTTGGACGGAATTCAACTAACGTTTGCGAGTTAAATAAAATATAAGGTGCGGATGTGATAATCCGCACCTTTTTTGTTGTAGGTGGATTAATGATGGACAATCAAATCGTCCATTGATCGTGCACGACCCCGACCAAGAACCAGGTGCCGTTCTCTTGCTTGAAGACCAATCGCAGGCTTTCCCAATCCATACCCTCATACTCGGGGTCAAACCCGCTAAAGTGATATTCAACAAATGAGCTGTCCGAGTAAAACTCGCTGATGTTGTTAATCGTGTTGCCCTGCCCAAGCAGCTGATTGACAGCTATCTGCTCAGCGTTGGCAAAATCAGATGTGTACACAAATTCATCGTAATAGGCATCAAAGGTTAATTCGATCGGCTCGCCAGAACCATCATACTTTCCCCAAACATAGACATCCTCGGAGCCTGCCAAACCAGCCAGGTCGCCGGGCATAAACACCTGATGCGCTTCTTGAACATAGCCGTATGGCGAAAAACGCACACCCTCACTTGGGTGAACAAATTCTGCCACCGCAGCGAGGTCCTTTGCTCGCAATGCATTGATCACTTGCTCAGACGTTTCTTCGAGCGTGAGCGTGGGTTCGGGCTCAGTCGCGGGCGGTGTTGTCGGTTGTGTTATATTGGTGGATGCTGGTGGTGCTTGGGTTTCTTCTTCCACACCTGTTTGAACAATGATGCAGGAGCTAAGTAAGAACAACAGTGAGAATAAAACGGTCGCTATCTTTTTCATGTCTTCAACCACTCCTTTAACTTGTTTTTTGGATTTACGTTCTAAATTGATTCTACCAAAATCAATGAAGATCACCAAATATTAGATTCAAATAAAACAATAATCTCAAATAATTTTTTGTTTATTAGAATTTCACTTGACAACTCCCGTCCAGATAGTATAATCACTCGCTTGATAAAACACCTGAGATCATGATTGGTTTCAGTTCAAAAAAATGATGAAATAAAACCATTTTTCAGGTATTATCAAAAATATAATCATTTCGGGACATTCGCAAGTTTTTTAGAACCGCTACGATTGCCACCAAACAAGCAGAACCGAGTTGGATTTGTTTGAACTGTCAATTCTGAATGGTGTCTTCAAAATAAGCAAAGATTCGTTCCTGATCGCATACAGAGGCTTAAAGCCTTCCGACCCCGAACGTTTTCCCTGTTTTCCAGACACGCGATAATACAACGAACCCCTCATCCCTGATGAGGTTCTTTGGCTGCACAAATTTTTAATGGTTTAAGACGACAAGGTGAGAGACATCATGGATCAAAATAGAGTAGAAGCAAGTGGACTGATTTATAAAGATCACATCGGCATGGTAGGACTGATTGGCATCCCCACCCATCCCGGGATCGGTGGGCAATACTTTTCAAAACTGGCCGATTCAGGCATTCACGTTGAACTGATTGTCAACCTATTTGACGGTGATAAATTTGACCATATCCTGGTGTGTGTTGACCGGGACGACCTGGAAGCAACCCTTGAGATCACACAAAAAATTCACGAGGCAGTTGGCAGTCAATCGGTCATTCATGATCAACAGGTCGCCCTGGTATGCATTTCCAGCCTTGACTTTGACGAGAGCCAGACAATCGCCGGGCATATGTTTAAGTCCCTCGGCGATCACGGAATCAACATCAAAGGCATCAGCACATCTGTTTCTTCTGTCACCTGTCTGATCCACGCTGACGAATTGCCGCAGGCGCTGAATGTGTTGCGCCAGGCTTTCATCCTGCCATAATCCAACACCCAAAAGACAGACTAATGATGACATCTACCCCAAGCGCTAATAACCACACAGGCAAAATCGTCCGAATGATCGGGCCTGTAATTGATATTCGCTTCCCAGACCGCAAACTGCCAAGCTTGCAAACGGCACTCGTCATTCCGGTAGATGAAAGAACGATCACCGTAGAAGTGCTTGAGCACCTTGATGAACGCACTGTGCGGGGTGTGGCGATGGAATCTGCAGAGGGATTACGGCGAGAAATGGCGGTTTACGACACAGGATCGCAAATTCAGGTGCCGGTTGGCAAAGCCACCCTTGGCAGAGCGTTCAACGTTCTGGGTGAAACCATTGATGGTCTTGGTGAAATTTCTGACGATGTTGAGCGTCAGGGGATCCACCAACCACCCCCGACATATGTTGAACAGCGTCCCTCAAACGAGCTTTTTATTACCGGCCTCAAGGTCATTGACCTGCTGGCGCCATTTGTGCGCGGTGGTAAGGTCGGCTTGTTAGGCGGGGCAGGCGTCGGCAAGACGCTGCTGATCATGGAAATGATCCGGCATACCTCAGCCGTCCACGAAGGCGTCTCGGTGTTTGCCGGCGTGGGTGAACGCACGCGCGAGGGCAATGACCTCTATTTGCAGATGAAACGCTCTGGCGTCCTGGAAGATGCCATTCTGGTCTTCGGCGAGATGAACGAACCGCCCGGGGCACGTTTCCGAGCTGTATTTACTGCCCTTACGATGGCAGAGCATTTCCGCGATTCAGAGCATCAAGATGTTTTGTTATTCATTGACAATGTCTTTCGCTACATCCAGGCGGGCGGTGAAGTTTCGGCGCTGTTAGGCAGAATGACCAGTGCTGTGGGCTACCAGCCCACCCTGGCAACAGAAGTCGGTGAACTGGAAGAGCGGATTGTCTCGACCAAGAATGGCGCCATCACTTCCATCCAGGCGATTTATGTGCCCGCAGATGACCTAACCGACCCTGCACCAGCAGCGACATTCTCTCACCTGGATGCGACCGTTGTCCTTTCACGACAGCTCGCCAGCCAGGGGCTTTACCCCGCTGTCGATCCCCTGGAATCAGGCTCTCGTATCCTGACCCCAAGAATCGTCGGTGAGAAGCATCATAAAGTCGCCAGCCGTGTGCGAGAGACCCTGGCACGCTACAAAGAACTTAGAGATGTGATTGCCATCTTGGGCATGGAAGAGCTCGCCGAAGAAGATCGGCGCCTGGTGCAGCGCGCTCGCAAGATCCAGCGGTTCCTGACCCAACCTTTCTTTGTCGCCGAAGCGTTCACCGGTCGCAAAGGTGTCTTCATCCCCCTCGAGGAAACCTTGCACGGATTTACCATGATCCTCGATGGCGAATTGGACGAAATTCCTGAAAGATTCTTTTACATGACCGGCACGATTGACCAGGTGAGAGAAGCCTTCCATCTGCACCAGAAAGGCGAGCAACCTGAGAAAACGGATAGCACTTCTACAAATGAGAATCAAATTGGTTCGCCAAGCGAGGCTGCCCGATGACCCCTGAGATGCAGTTAGAAGTGTTGACCCCCGATAAAATAGTGCTGCAGACGACCACCCCATCTATGCAGGTGTTGCTGCCGGATGGCTGGTGGGGCATCCTGCCCGGGCATGCACCGCTGATCTCATTTGTCAACGCAGGTGTTATCCACTACCGCACCGGGGATAGCAAACGGTTCATTGCCATCTACAAAGGCACAGTTGAAGTTCAGAAGGGTGCCGGCGGTGCCACAAGGGTGTTAATCCTGACCTCTGCTGCCGAAGAAGCTGCAGATCTGAACGAAGCACAGAACGCCCTTGAGCAGCAAGCTGTCCTTCTTGCAGAAAAGGCAAAAGAAGCCAATATGGAATTTAACCAACTCAGGCTTTCGCTGGAAAAATCATTGAAAAATGCAGATATTTCGGATTTGAGATTATGATGCCGGAAAGAAAACCTAACTTGCCACCCAAAAGCGACCTGGCAGAAAAAGCCGATCAGCAGGGACATCCCCAAAGCCCTCAGCAAGGCGCCAGCGGGATGGGCCTTTTGGCGCAGGTATCAACCTTGGCGTGGAACCTGGTGATACCGATCGTGGGTGGGGTTTTACTCGGTGAATATCTCGACAAACGAAATGGCAGCGGTGTGACCTGGACGATGAGTTTACTCGTGATGGGCGTGATCATCGCCTTCAGCAACCTTTACAACCTTTACATGGAGCATGGGTATGGTCCTGCGAAAAATACGAAAGACAACGACAAGGTGAAACATGATCAAGAAGCATAAAAAGACCCTGTCCCTTCTTTTGTCGGTCGCCCTGGTGGTTGCTATGGCTCTGATCAGTTTCGAGATCCGTTCGAGAACAGGGTTCGAACCCGAGCCCGTGGCTGATGAGATTTCGCCCCATGTCGTCTTTAGCATCGGGCCAGTCCAGGTAACTTCCACTGTGATCAACACCTGGATCATGATCGGTTTATTAGGGATTGCCTCTTACTTCGTTGGCAAATCGTTCAAAGTCCGTCCTGGCATGCTGCAGAATGCCATTGAGTGGCTGAAAGAAGCCATTGAGGGGATCATCTCGGAAAACATCGACTATAAAGACTCGCATTTATTCTTCCCGATTGTGGCTACGCTGGCAATTTTTATTGGCGTATCTAACTTGTTAGGGTTGATACCGGGCTTGCGTTCACCCACACCGGACATCAACACGCCCTTAGCCATGGCGTTAATTGTATTTTTTACGGTGCCCTATTTTGGCATCAAAACCCGCGGGTTGGGAGGGTATCTCAAGCATTATGTGCAGCCGATCTTCTTGATGCTCCCGATTGAGATCGCCAGCGAAATTGCTCGCACATTTTCGCTCTCATTCCGCCTTTTTGGCAATATCATGGGCGAAGAGATCATCATCGCCATTTTATTCCTGATCTCGCCCTTTATCCTGCCGGTACCTATGATGCTGTTCAGCATCTTCACCGGTGTTTTGCAGGCATATATTTTTACCCTGCTTTCGTGTGTCTATATTGGCGGGGCTGTCAAAGCCCAACATTAATAAAATTATTTAATAAGGAGTTGAAAGATGGATTGGAGTACATTACCCTGGGATAAAATTTTTGTGGTCGTCACCGTTCTGGTTGCTGGCCCTGGGATCATTTTTGGGATCACGGTTCCAGCAATCGGCCAGGCGATTGTCGCCATGAGCGGCCTGAAAGCGATCAGCCGCCAGCCAGAAGCGGGTGACCGCATCAACAGCATCGTTTTGCTGTCGCTGGCAATGCTCGAATCGCTGGCGATCTACGTGCTGGCAGTAATCCTCATTCTCGTATTTGCAAACCCCATGCGCTCATTTATTCTTGGCGGTTGATCACATTGGAGAATACTGGATTACCAACTTTTTCACATGACCCTGTGAGACAACCATGCTTGAGATAAACTTCAGTACGATCTTGTTACAAATGGCCAATTTTTTCATATTGGTCTTCATCCTCTACCGATTCCTATTCGGGCCGTTGCAATCCATGCTAAAAAAACGTGCTATCGAAACCACGCGAGCCATGGATGAGGCAAAACTTGCACAGGGAGCGGCAGAAGAAGCACGCCGGCAATATGAAGAAAAATCAAATAATCTCGACTCTGAAATTGCAGCCCGCAAGAACGAAGCGCGCATTGTGATTGAGCAGACTCGTGGGCAAATGCTGCGAGATGTTCAGAAACAAATCGACCGTCTGCAATCTCAAACTGAAGAGACCCTTTCTCAAATGCAGAGTGAAGCGATCCTGCAACACAAAGAGAAATTGGGTAAGGTTGCCTCGGGCTTTGTGAGAGGGATCATGAGCGACTTAATGTCTCCCCAACTTCAAAAATCGCTGCAGGATAAATTCCTCGATCAGATCAAAGAATTGGACCTTGTGAAATTTGTTGAAGGTACGCCGCCTGGTGAAATGCCCTACGTGAAGGTCATCACTGCAAATCCAACCACCGAATCATATCAGGAACGTCTCGCTTCCACATTGCAAAAAAAGCTGTCCATTCCGATCAATCTCACATTTGAGGTTGACCCCGCACTGATTGCAGGCGGCTTGTTAAAATTTGAGAACGAATTGATAGACGGCAGCCTTCAGGGTCAAATTGAACATTTTCAGAAAAAATACCAGGAAATGGTATGAACAACGATCATATTATAAACACCCCCCAACATCCGGATGATGAGCAAGGCGAGTCACCGCGTCGCTCAGAAGACCTGCTCAATGAGTTTTCACTATTCATCAATAGAAAACAGCAGGATCTATCCAAACTGGGAAATCAATTTGAATCAAAGACCGCCAAACACAGGCAGGCGCTTGAAAATTCCACCGAGCAAATCGGTTACCAATTGGTCACTGAAAACATCGGCACAGTCAAACAGGTTGGCGACGGCGTAGCAATCATCTCAGGCTTGAAAGGGGTCATGGAAAACGAACTGGTCGTGTTCCCCGATGGCACCTATGGTCTGGCGATGGATTTACACGAATATACCGTTGGGTGTGTGATTTTAGGCTCCGGGGAAAATATCCAGGCAGGCGATATTGTTCGAGAAACCGGCAGGGTGGTGGATGTGCCGGTCGGCAAAGAACTACTTGGCAGGGTCGTGAATGCCCTCGGGCAGCCAATTGACGGCTTAGGCCCCATAGAAACCAAGGATTACCGCCCTATCGAATTCCCTGCATTAGGGTTCATTCATCGCTCCCCAATCGATACCCCCCTCCAAACGGGCATCAAAGCCATTGATTCAATCATCCCGCTCGGCAAGGGACAGCGAGAATTGATCATCGGTGACCGGCAAACGGGTAAATCCGCAATTGCCATAGACACTGTGATCAACCAAAAAAACCAGAATGTCTATTGCATTTATGTCTGCATCGGTCAAAAGATGTCCACCGTCGCCCAAATCGTTGAAACCTTCCGCGAACATGGCGCAATGGACTACACGACCGTCATCTCAGCCAGTGCGGAAGACTCCCCATCACTGATCTACCTGGCGCCTTATGCCGGGTGCGCCATGGCGGAAGAATTCATGTACTCTGGGCAGGATGCGCTGGTCATTTATGATGACCTCTCCAAACACGCCATTGCTTATCGTCAACTTTCATTGCTCCTGGAACGGCCTGCAGGCCGTGAGGCTTACCCTGGTGACATTTTCTATCTCCATTCCAGGCTGTTAGAACGCTCTGCCAATCTCTCAACTGAAAAGGGCGGCGGCAGCATGACCGCGCTCCCGATCGTTGAAACCCAGGCGGGTAATATTTCCGCTTACATCCCGACCAACCTGATATCCATCACCGATGGACAGATTTATCTCAGCACCAATCTGTTTGACGAAGGCATCTTACCTGCCATCGATATTGGTCTATCGGTCTCACGTGTGGGCGGTTCAGCTCAAAATGACGCTATGCGGGCAGTCTCAAAAGACCTTTCGCTGGATGTTGCTCAATACCTTGAACTGCGCGTGTTCGCCAGGTTTGGCACGGAACTGGACATGGAAACCAGGCACCAATTAGATCGGGGCGAAAAGATCCGCACGATCCTCACCCAGCCCCAATTCCAACCTCTGCCTGTCGCCCACCAGGTGGCAGTGATCTATGCTGCCACAGAAGGGTATCTTGACCAGGTACCTGTCAATCAGATCCCCGAGTTTGAGAGCCTGTTCATCAGGCACCTCCAGCAAACCCATGGCGGACTGCTCGCCGAATTCTCAGCAGGCCACTGGCACGCAGAATTGGAAGACGAGCTAAGAAAGTCGCTCGAGAATTTCATTAATCGTTTGTATGAAACAGGTTTCCTCAAAGAAGAAGAGGAAATGGAGATCTGATGGAATCGATCAAGGATATTCAGACCCGCCTGCAGGGGATGGAGGATATCAAGCATCTTTTGCGTTCCATCCGGGCGATGTCTGCCATCCGCTGGCGCAGGGCAAAAAAGCACCTTGAAATTGCGCAATCTTATACAAGAAATATTGATGCGCAATTGGGCACCGTCTTTGCCAAAACAGGCGCAACGCTGCCAGAGAAAATTGCCCACGAAAGATTCGAAAACAAGGGGAAAAAGATCGTTGGCCTGATCACCCTCACTTCTGATCGCGGTCTGTGCGGAAACTTCAACACAGGACTGATCGGCAAAGCCATCCAGGTCACCGAAATCCTTGATCGAAAAAATAAATCGGTCAAGATCATTTCTCTTGGCGGTTACGGTGAAAGATTGTTTGAAAATGCCGGCTATGAGATCTTCTTTTCAGAGAGAATCCCAACGGCACAGGTGGTCTCTTTCGTCAACATCCGCAAAGCGATCGCACACATCAGGGCGTTTTATGAAACTGGCACCATTGATGAACTGAACATCCTCTTCAATCGATTCAATTACTTCGGCTCTTACACCCCGAAATCCGTTCAAATCCTGCCGCCAAAACTCTCAGAAATCAAGCCTTCATCGATCACCGTTCCGGAAGATTTGACGGTTTACAGCAATGCTGAGGAACTTAAGACCTTCTTGCTGTGGGAGCACCTCGCCGCCAGGCTGTATCTCGCATTTATTGAATCCACGATCAGCGAGCATAGCGCCCGCCTGCAAACCATGGATTCGGCCATCAGTAACCTGGACCAAAGAATGTCTGACCTGGAGATCAAATACCACACCATCCGCCAGGAAAAGATCACACAGGATGTACTCGAAGTGCAAAGCAATCTGCGGGATAGAAAAAAGACCCCTAAACGTTATTAGTTGGATTAATTGAATATCTATTGAGCAGTCATAAATATTGGATTTTCTCCTCAACCCATTTTCTAATCACTAATCACCAATCACCATTCACCAATCACCATTAATAATTGTTTACAATACTTGTCTTATTCGTTAGAATAATGCATAATTATTTTTGAAATTATCAGTAGCGAAAGGCTTTTTATGACAGACCAATCATCCAATGGCACCCACAAACAAGAGCACTGGTTAAGCTTTATTCTGCCAGTTGCTATCATTGCAGGGTTAGTCGCTTTGCTCACCATAGTGGCAGACAGACCATCAGATGAATTACAACCAATCATCCCTCAAGAAGAATGGTTGAACACCGTTGCAGGCTATTTGATCATCGCGGCAGAAGCGGCGGCAGCCCTCGTGATCGGATCCGCCGTTATCCGGGCGACCATCAGTTATATTGCTCATCTGCTGGAACCTATGACCAAACAGATCGATTCTACTGAGCGGATTCGACTGCGCTTGGGGCACATGCTCAACCTTGGCCTGGAGTTTGCTATGGGGAGTGATATTTTGCGCCTGGCAGTGTCCCCCTCTACAGGCGATGTGATCATCCTGTTTGCCATCGTCCTGCTGCGTATTCTATTGAACTATTTCCTTGAACGAGAAATCCGTTCTTCAGCTGAATTTTGCGGACCTGGCGACTTCGTCCCGCCTGCAGAAGAATAACGCACTGATCTGACCAGACTACACCATGATTGATAAAAACCTGCTCGACGACGCCCTCAACTTTGTCGCTTATATCGACCGGCTGAAATCTGTCATCCGCAAGAATGGACTCCACGACAATTCGAGGGCAGAAAACACGGCCGAACACTCCTGGCATGCTGCGCTCAGTGCGCTGATCCTTGCGCCTTATGCAAACTTCCCGGTTGAGATCGATAAAGTGGTCCGCATGCTGCTGGTGCACGACCTGATCGAAATTGAGGCCGGTGACACCTTTGTGTATGATGCCGAAAAGGTCACCCTGCAGGATGAAGCCGAACTGCGAGCCGCAGACCTGGTGTTCAGCCATCTGCCAGCCGATCAAGCCCAGCCTTTAAGAGCCTTATGGGATGAATTTGAAGCCAGGCAAACGCCTGAGGCTAAATTCGCCAAAGCCATTGACCGTTTCTTGCCGCTCTATAGCAACACACGCAACAACGGTTTTTCATGGGCGCCATATGATGTTTCCGCCAAACAGGTGCGGCACATTACTCATATCATTCAAGATGGTTCCTCGGCGTTATGGGAAAAAGCAGAAAAAATGATCGATGACGCAGTTGAGCAAGGGCATCTGCGCCCCTGACCTATCGCTACATCGGTCACCCCCCCCCAACAAAGTATAAATTCTCAAAAAAATCAGATATTCAGCCAGCGCGCCGTTAACCTGGGCAGGTCTGCCAGCAAACCCTGCCTGAACTCACACTGCGGCAGTGACTCGATGAACAGCCGGCCATATTGCTTGGTGAGCACGCGCTTATCCAGGATGGCAACCACGCCCCGATCGGTCTGCGTGCGGATCAACCGCCCAAACCCCTGCCTGAAGCGCAAAATCGCTTCTGGCAAGGCGTATTGGTAAAATGGGTCTTC
The DNA here is from genome assembly GCA_016841365.1 of Anaerolineaceae bacterium. GTDB lineage: Bacteria > Chloroflexota > Anaerolineae > Anaerolineales > Anaerolineaceae > Brevifilum. Next base: position 69,480 of record JAENZI010000012.1, on the reverse strand, counting down.
AAAGGTCTCTGACCTAGCAGAGATAATGGGGTCTGATGGCACATCAAACGGCAATTTGACGATCATTAACACCGAGAGCGCTTCACCGGGCACATCCACACCCTCCCAGAAGGCACGCGTGCCCAGCAAGACTGCCCGATCGGTTTCTTTAAATGTTTCCAACAGCATGTTTGCTGATGCACCTTCCCCCTGTTCATACACCTGGATATCATGCTGTGCCAAAACAGGTGAGATCCTGGCGCTGGTGCGTCGCAATTGGGCATAAGATGTAAACAGCGCCAGCATTCGGCCGCCAGAAGCCATCGCAGTGTTCACGATCGCATCTTCCACGGCGCGTTGATGCCCGTTATAATCGGAAGGCTCTGGCACATCCGTCCCGATATAGACCAGGGCGGCGGTCTGATAGTCAAAAGGCGAACCAACCACCAGCTCATCGGCGTCCTCCCCATTTAGCCGACGTTTGAGATACTCAAACTCTCCATTCGCAGTCAGCGTCGCTGATGTCAGGATCACAGATTCCTTTTGATACCAGAGGTTCTTTTCCATCAGCGAGCCAATGTGCAGCGGTGCTGCGTTCAGATTGACTTCAAGATATTGAGGTTCAATCTCAACCCAGTAAATTGAGTTCATATCGGGTGTTAGGGTTAGCCCGTCAACATTATGCTGAATTTCCTCCAAACGTGAGACCATACTGCCAAGGCTGCCCCACATGTCCTCTGCGTCCTCGTTGTTTTGGTCAGCCAATTCGCTCATCGGGACACGCAGCTCACGCAGAATCTCCATCAGGTTTTTCATGGTTTCGTTCGCCTGTTCCCAGGCGATTTCTACATCAATCCAGATGGGTAAGGTTCGTGTTGAAGGTAAAATGCGCTCCTGCTGGGGGTAAGTGCCCAATGGACGCCCCTCACGCTGCTCGTTCAAGAACGCATCCAGCGCCTGGTAATACTGGTTCATCTGGTTGTCAAAGCGAAATGCGAGATCCGTCGCTTTCCCAACCAGTTTGGTCAATGCAGCCATTTGAGCTGGCTGCAGCATATCTTCGCATAAATCGATGAACCTGCCGAGGATTCCAGTCTTTTGCCCTCCCAGTTCCCGGATAAACCTCGTAATATCTTTCGCGCGAACCCTGAAGGACATCGCACTGGTCGTCACGGATTCGAGGTGATGGGCTTCATCCACGATCAGGTAATCAAATGGCGGCAGCACGCGGTTTCCTGTGGCTGTATCCGCCAGCAAAAGCGCATGGTTGACGACTAAAAGATGCGCATTCTCTGCCGCAATCTTTGCCCGGTAAAATGGGCAGCGCCCGCCTGTGCGTTTCAGGCATACCTCAAGCCGGCAACCTTCATCTTCTGCAGAAAGGCGTGACCAAACCATGCGTTCAATCGGCCCGTTGAGGTTGATCTCCGTCCGGTCACCGGTGCGGCTTTCAAGCATCCATACCAACACTTTAGCCAAAACGCGCATTTCATCGATGCTATCAGGCTTTCGGCGGCGCATGGCTGCCAGGCGGCGCGGGCATAAATAGTTCGACCGTCCTTTGAGCACGGCAGCCCGCACCGGGATGCCCAGTGCATCCCGCAGATCGGGGATATCCTTGTTGATCAACTGATCCTGCAAGTTTATAGTATTGGTCGAGATCACAACGCGGGTGTTATTCTTCAACGCCCAGTATGCCGCCGGGATCAGGTAGGCCAGGGATTTCCCTGTGCCGGTGCCAGCCTCCACCATCAGATGCTGGGAGTTGTTCAAGGCGCCGGCAACCGAGCGCAGCATTTCGACCTGCTGCGGACGGTATTCATATTCCTCAAAATAATCGGCGAATCTGCCACCCAAATCAAGCACTGCAGCGACATCATCCACATCCAGCCCAGTCCCGCCCACTTCAGCACCCACCTGCTGTCCCTCAACATCAACGGGTTTCTCGAATAACGGTCCGTGTGCACCGCCCAAAGCTTTCTTTGCCTGCACAGGTTCCTTTGCACGCTGACGTAAAACCTGCTGCAGCGGCCAGGTGCCCTGCCAATCAAGCGGTTCTCCCATTCTTACGATCTCTGCCAAGAGATCCAGCGGCAGTTCGTGTGCTTTTTTTAGCAATTCGATAAAAACAGCATGAGTGGCTTTAGCGTCATCCAGGGCGCGGTGTGTCGCCGGGAGGAGCACACCTAATTGCTGGGCAAGGGCGGAAAGATTATATCGGCTGGCGGTCGGCATTAACACCGAGGCCAATTCGTAAGTGTCAATTTCAATATTCTGTCTTAATGCACCTGCCCGGCGTAAAAAAGAAAGGTCAAAGCTGACGTTATGCCCCACCACAGGCACATCGCCTGCAAAAGCGATTAAATCGCCCATCACATCCAGCAGAACAGGCGCATTGCGCACCATGTTGTTTGTAATGCCGGTCAATTGCGTAATAAAACTTGGGATCGGCCGTCGGGGGTTGACCAAGGAAGACCAGGTATCCTCTACCCGGTGACCATTAAATTTAACTGCCCCGATCTCGATGATCACATCCTCATCCAGATTTAAACCAGTTGTTTCGATATCTACAGCGACAATAGAAGACATACAAAAGATTATACCCGTAAAACCCGCAGGGCTTTCTCCCCCTCCGCCGCCAGTTTGCTGCATCTCAATATTGGGATTCCATAAGAATTCCAAGATATAACTGCTTGTGTGGTCAAATAAACTGCATTAAAAGACCCATCCCCCAACGATCAGGGGACGGGCAATTTACTCTATAATGGCAACCCAATTTCTATAATCTCCGGGGATTGCCTGATCTTGTAGACCAATTCTCCCGCAAAGGGAATTTTTTTAACTTAGAGATTCCGGTTTTGCAGAATTTCTTTGATATCGGTCAAGGTCTCATTAATCCTGAATGCGAGGATCAGCAGTTCGGAATAAATTCGGGTTACAAGCGCGCCCAGGGCAAACGCCAAAATGCCTGCCAGCAAGCCTAACAAAAAGCCGCCAAGCACTGAACCAAAACCACCGTTGTTGATACCGCGGATGAGCATTGTAAAGAACACAACAATGCCAGAGATAGCGCTGCCAACCAGGCCGATCCAGAACAAAATCTTGATGATTACGGGTGTGATCATGCGCTCAAAGCTGAGAAAATTCTTCCACTTCATTGGAACCTCCTATAGGATTAGATAAAAAGGATGATGTTTAACAGACATAATGATTTTATCATAATTTTACGTAAATATAAAATTAGATTAAATTCACTTTCTGATAGAATCAAACCGAATCCAATTGGTTTTAGGCCTTGACTCTCCCCTTGGAGGAGACTGTATACTCTCATTACTGAAGGCCTTCGACAAAAATTGCAGGTGTGATCATGTTAAAGATCGGCGAGTTTTCAAAAATTGCACAGATCAGCATCAAAGCGCTGCGTCATTATGACCAGATGGGGTTGCTCAAGCCTGCCCATATTGACCGGTTCAACGGATACCGCTATTACAACCTTTCGCAGTTGCTGACACTGAACCGCATCCTGGCGCTGAAAGACCTCGACTTTTCGCTTGAACAGATCAAAGAATTGCTCGATCTGGATCTTTCGGATCGAGCCATGCAGAATATGCTGAAGAACAAAGCCGCAGAATTACGCAAGCGCATCAATGACGAGCAAGCCCGTTTATTACGCCTCGAGAACCGTCTTCAAGCCGCACGCGATGCAATCAACCCGAATGCCAGCCCGGTGGTGGTCAAACAAGTGCCCGACTTGCTGATTGCCACCATCCGCGAAACACTCACCAGCGTGGACGACCTTGCTGGATGGCAAAATGAACAGATAGGCAAAATTCACCAGGAACTCAAACGCTTGGGGCGCACACCTACTGGGCCAGACCTGCTCATTTATCACCAGGACGATTATCGAGAGGTTGATCTGGATGTTGAAGTGGGCACCATCATCAGACAGGCACGCAACAACACGGAAAAACGAGAGGTCATCGGCGAGACTCACATCCACACACTCTTTGGTGTCAATCAAGCAGCATCTATGATCACATCTGCCTCACAAGGATCGCTTTCAGAAACCTATGCCAAATTGGCATATTGGACCCAGGTGAATGGCTTTCGAGCGATCGGACCATGGCGGGAATTCACCTATAAACAAGATGAGCCATTGTCAATACAGGTGGTCGAAGTCCAGCGTCCAATCATGAAAGCCATCGAATTCTATTACCCTTTGGAGGTTAACAAAATGGAACCAAAAATTATTACTAGACCCGCATTTACCATCGTCGGTTTACGCTACTTTGGGAAAAATGAACACCAGGAAATTTCAGAACTATGGGGGGAATTTAACCATCGCGCAGAAGAAATTGGTGGTATCCCACATGAAACCGGTGAGGCAGCCATTGGGCTGTGCACCACGCCTGAAGATGCTGGCGAGGAAGGCGCCTTCGAATATGTGGCTGGGGTGCCTGTCAGCAAAGTTGACCAGGTGCCAGAGGATTTTGTCGTCCGCCAGATGCCTGAATACACTTACGCCGTCTTTGCTCACAAAGGTGACCTGCCCAGCCTGGGCAATACCTACGAGTACATCTACGAAACCTGGCTGCCCCAATCAGGATATCAACTGGCAGCACCCATCGACTTTGAATATTACGATCAGGACTTCAAAGACTTCTCACCCGAGTCTGTCTTCTACATCTACCTGCCCATTCAAAAAGCATAACTTAGTTTCACCCAATATCCGCCTGAAGACTTACATTCGGGCGGATATGTGTTTAAGACTTGAAAATCTGATCCTTTTCCTTATACAATAGAAAGGAATTATTTTCTTAGAATAATCGTCCAGCATGCATAGTGGAAGGAATGTTAACATGGAAAAGAAGTATTTGATTGCGTACGGAACTGCGGCAGGGTCGACGGCTGAGGTTGCCCAAGCGATCGGTGAGGAGATGCAAAAGCAGGGAATAACCGTGGATGTAAAGCCAGTTGAATCCATTAAAACAATTGAAGGCTATGATGCTGTTGTGGTTGGTTCAGCAGTTCGTGTCTTCCAATTATTGGGAAAAACCAAGCGGTTTTTGCGAAAACATAAACGTGCTTTGCGGAAAGTGCCGGTCGCTTTCTTCTTGGTCTGCATGACAATGAAAGAACAAACCACAGAGAGCATCGAAAGAGCCACAGGTTTTGCCAAGCCGATGTTCAAGGTCAAAGAACCGGTCAGCTTAGGCTTATTTGGCGGATGTATGGACCCGGAGAAATTAACCGGCTTTTTTGCAAAATCCATGCAGTCTCAACCTAAAGAAGACTGCCGTGATTGGGAACAAATCCGGGAATGGGCGCAATCCATTATCCCCATGCTTGCAAAAGAATAATTTGCCCTTAAATACACCAGCGGGTGACTGATTGGGTCACCCGCTGGTGGTTTTCGGAAGGAGCCTCTAAACCAAAAGGAGAGAAAAGTTTATAAGAATCTTGTATTGAAATGTTTGTCACTGCATTTCAATGGTTACAGTATAAAGCATTTATCCGGCCTTTGGCTTAAGAACATGTTAAGGTTTATCAAGCAACAGTTTAATAAATCCGAGTCTCAAAAGGTTAGCATGTCAAAACTGGCCCCCAATAAATTGGCTCAAAATCCACATAAGTCACATCAAAAAAACACCCCCCAGAAATTCCGGAGGGTGTTTTGATTTCTACGCTTCCGCAAGTCTTTTGCGGTTGATTCTACTGAACTTCTTCTACCAGCTCATTTGCTGTTTCGGTTAAAGTGGCCAAAATACCTTCAACCGCAGCTTGATCCGTGGCATTGTAAAGTTCCGCAGCCATGTCATTGATCGTCCGGCGCACGGATGACCATGCGGGGAAGGTCTGTGGCTCTGATGGGCCAATAGCAGCCAACTGCACACCGGTCGCCCACACGGGGTTCTCTTCGGCATAATCTGCCAAAAGCGCCTCGGTTGAAACCTGGGTGCCATAGTAACCGCTGATGCGAACCCAACGTGCCTGAATTTCAGGCGATGTGAGCCATTTAACAAACAGCCAGGAGGCCATTTCAACATCCTCGGTGCTGGGGATCACACCTAACATCTGCTGGAATGCGTTCACAGCCAATGTGCCATCGGGACCTGGTGCAGCAATGAAGCCCCATTCATCCTCGTTGCCCTCATCAGCAAAGGCAGCCTCATAATAGGGCAGTCCAGCGGTGGAGCTCATGGTGATCAACGCTTTGCGCTGTGCCTGTTCAGGATTGGGATAGCTTTCAGTCTGCCAGATACAACCTTTTTCCTTCAGGTCCAGGATGTACATAGAGGTATCAATTGCTTCTTGTGTGCTGAAATCATAGGCGGTGCGATCTTCATTGAGCTCATCGCCGCCAAAAGCATACAGGAAGTGCAGCCAGTTTGTGGAGCTCGGGTAATAAACCAAGCCGCCGGTGCCTTCAAAATCAGCACCCTTGGTCGCATTATCGGCAGCAGCAGCGCAAATCACTTCTTCCAATTCAGCAGCCGTCGCTGGCGGTTCAGCAAAGCCAAGTTCCTCAGCCCAGGTGAAGTTGTAAACCAAAACATTCGCCGACTGGGTCATCGGATAGGCGATCCAGGCGCCGTCAGGTGTGGAGCCTGCAGCCTTGAGGTGCGGATAAAGATCGTTTAGCTGATCTTCTGTCAGACCATACTCAGGGTCATTGATATAGGGGTTCATGTCCGCGACTGAGCCGACGGAATACCAATCGGCAAGGGCGTTGGTGTAAGCCATGACGACATCGGGCAGGTCACCAGATTGAATACCGGCATTGACTTTATCTTCCACGTCGCCATAATTACCCTGGTTGAGTGCTTCAACGAAGATGCCATATTCATTGGTCTCATTGAATTCATCCACCAGTGCCTGCAAACCCTCACCCGGTTCATCTGAGTAAACATGCCAGAATTGAACAGTGACACCTTCAAAAGCAGGTGCTTCTTCAACTTCTTCTGTTTCTTCAGGTTCAGCAGGTTCTTCAACCTCTTCGGTTTCTTCCGGTTCGGCAGGTTCTTCAACCTCTTCAGTTTCTTCAACTGGCGGTTGTGTTGGTTCGGGTGTCGCCTGTGGGGCACATGCGGCTAACACGAAGGTCAACACCAAAACGATACTTACTAAAATACTGGTTTTTTTCATTGTTTCTTCATCTCCTTATAACAGTTGATTTGTCTTGTCATCGTTAAATTTAGAAATTATATTTTTTACCGTTCCACCTCCTTTGAATGGTTCGATTTAAAGGTTATCCTTTTAACCCTGATCTGGCAATACTCTCAGTGAACTGCTTTTGCGTAAAGAAGTAAATGATCAGGATGGGAACAATCGTGATAAAAGCGCCAGCCATGGTGAGGTTGATCTCCTGGCCAGCCTCATTGACAAAGTTCATCAAGCCGACGGAAATCGGCCGCCAATCCGGCGTATTGGTCACCAGCATCGGCCAGGCTAAAGAGTTCCAGGTGCCTATAAAGGACAAAACGATGATCACCATCACTGGTGCCTTGGAAAGTGGCAGTACAACCTGCAAGAGAAACCGCAGGTGACCCGCGCCGTCAATTTGAGCGGAGTCGTAAAGCTCATCGGGCACCTGGGCGAAAAACTGGCGAAGCATAAAGATCGAGAAGATGCTGCCCATAAACGGGATGGTCAGCGCTGGCCAGTTGTTGATCCAAGGAATGCTCGTGATCCGTCCCAGCCAGGTAACCGTTAAGAAGTTCGGGATGGTAAATACCATCGCCGGGATCATCATCGTGCTTAACATCACCGTAAAAATAAAATTACGCCCCGGGAAATCAATTCGGGCAAAGGCATACGCTGCCAAAATGCTAAACACCAATTCACCGGAGAGCGTGATGATGGTGATTAAAAAGCTGTTGAGAAAGTATTCCGAAAATTGTGCCCGGCGCCAGGCTTCTGCGTAATTCTCAAAATGCAGCTCTGAAGGGAAAAAGGTTGACCCTAGCGCCTCACCCAGGCTCATCACAGATGTCGAGATCATCCAAAAAAACGGCACCAGTGAAATAAATGCCCCAACACCAAGGATGATATAGGTAACGATCTTCCTTCGGGTTGAAACTGAAAAAAGATGGCTCTTTTGTTTCGGTGATTGTCTGTTATCCATAAAACACTCTCTTGCCCTGTGTCTTGTTGTTAATATACGTCAGGAATAAGATGATTGCAAATAACACGAAGGATAATGCCGAGGCATATCCGTAGCGCAATTTCTCAAAGAATTCAATAAAGATTGTCACACTGAAGGTGTCTGTTGTGCCTAAAGCAAGGTTCGAACGCAACACCCAGATGGTGTTAAACGCCTTGAATGTGCCGATGATCGCGATCAGCGAAAGAAAATAGGTGGTGGGTGAAAGCAGCGGGAAGGTGATATGGCGAAAAACTTGCCAGCTATTTGCGCCATCTACCTCTGCCTGGTCATTCATCACCTTGGGGATGTTGCCCAAACCTGCCAGGTAGATCACAGTGTCATACCCGACATAGGTCCAGATGGAATGCAGCATGATCACCGCCAGCGCCAGGCTTGGGCCAGCCGCCCATGCCGGTAAATTCAAGCCCAGCATCTCGCCAAACATCTGGATGATCCCGCGCGGTTCATATAACCACTGCTGTGCCGGAATCCCCAAAAAGCGCAGCACCATGTTGACAGGCGCTGATTGCCGGTTTGAAAACATCTGCTGGAAGACCGCCGCACTGGCGATGCCCGGTGTGACGTAGGGGATAAAGAAGACAATGCGGAAAAAATTGGAGCCGCGCACTTTTTGGAATAAGAGTATAGAAAGGAAAAGCGAGATCATCAATTGGAACGGCACCGTCCCCAATGAGAAGAAGACCGTTACCTTCAAGCCCTCCCACAAATTTTCATCACCTGAGGCAATAATGGTCGGGATTTCACCAATCAACAGCCAGGCGCCGACCAGCAAAATCAACGCGGCCAGAATATGGACTGCAAAACTGCCGCTGGATTCAACTTTCTTCGCCCGATCCCACAATATCCAGGCAAGGATCAGTAAAAAGGCACCGCTGCTAATGGTGATGAATTGCGGCCAGATGCCAGGGTCAACCCCCTCCGCCATGGCTTCAACATAAGCCAGGTTGACTTGTTGGTAAGTATAGTAGAGCAGCCCCACACCGGCCGCCAAAGCCGCAAATATCAGCGCGAAATACATCTGATAAGACATATTTCGTCGGTTTTGATAAAAACGCCTAACAAGAACACCGATTACAACACCGGCTAATAGTAACCACAAGAACAACCGCCAGGCAGGCACAACGGTTTCTGCACGCAAAGCTTCTCGCAGCAAACCCATAAATACTTCCTGGGTTCTTTCAAGCCCGCGTAGTTTATCGGCAATATCGAGCACTTCCGGCAAAGCGCGGTAGAACCAGTTCAGAAAGGCAGCAGTTATGGCGGCATAAAGCAAGCCGGGAAAAATGCACAACCAGGGCTGGTCATCATTTTCTTTGACCATCTTTATAATCCGCCGGATCAAGAAATATACACCTACCAAAGCCCCAACACCGAGGGCAAACACCAGCACATAAGCCAGGTTGCCAATCGCCCGAACGTAATTATCCAATCCGATCATATCAGTGCGTTTAATGCGCCATTTATGCAAACTGACAAACAGCGCAAACCCCACGGGGAAGATGCCAAATATGAAAATGAGTAACGTAGATGGGGCGATAAATAAATATGCCGTCAAATATTCTTTTAATTTCCGCCCTTTACGTCCGGTAAACATTCGTTTAAAAAAGTTTTTATTTTCCATAGGTTTTCGATGTGATCAAAAATGATCTGAACGTCAACAATTCAGCTTACCAATACTGTCAATAAATCAAAATTTTTTCGTCAATCCTATTCGTATTTTCGCTTACCGAGCTTTTCTCCATAAATACAGCCCTAATTATACTGGAAAACTTATCGCTACCCATACTTTCATTCAAAAATCAACCTAAAACAGGTATCTTTTAAGTCTTCAAAAAGAAATGAGCCCGATGCAAAACATCGAGCTCATTTTAATAAACCTATTGACTCATCCGCAAGATTTCAGCAACCTCCTGCGGCGTAATATCGTCGTGTTCACCCAGTAAAGTGCCGCGTTCCTCAAAACGTGCTTGAATGCGCTCTGCTGCCTCATGAGGGTCAATCTGAAAGTCCGTCAGCTTGGTGGGCATTTTGAGCCGGTTGAAAAAGGCACTCATCTCAGCGATTGCCTGGCGGATGACTTCATCCCGCTCACCAGTCAGGCCAAATACTCTCTGGCCAAATTGGACGAGCTTTTCAGCTTTCTTTTCTCTTTGATGCCAGAGCAGATGCGGCAATACCACAGCCAGAGATTCCCCATGCGCTAAGCCATAAAATGCGGTCAGCTCATGACCAATGCTGTGCGTTGCCCAATCTTCCGGCACACCTTTTGCGATCAGCTTGTTGAGTGCATTGGTCGCTGCCCACATCAGATTCGCCCGGGTTTCATAATCCGGGGGTGTTTCCAACGCCTTTTCACCGATCTCATGCAAAGTCAACAGGATGGCTTCTGCCTGCCGATCCTGCAACGGTGAATTAACAGGGTAGGTGGCATATTGTTCCATCACATGCACATAGGCATCCACGATGCCGTTGCGCACCTGGTGCTCGGGCAGTGAATAGGTTGTGGTCGGGTCGAGGATCGAAAATACGGGATACACTGCCTCACTCGCCCAGGGGTGCTTCTCCTCAGTGGCTCGCCGTGAGATTACGGAATTGCCATTCATTTCCGTACCGGTTGCCGGTAGTGTCAGAACAGTCCCCAAGGGCACAGCCTCCCCCAGGTGAACCTTCTTATCGCCGGTCACGATATCCCATGCCTCGCCGTGATGATAGCGGATGCCTGCAGCCACCAGCTTTGCGCCATCTATCACGCTGCCGCCGCCTACTGCTAGAATGAATTCGATGCCCTTCTCGCGGCCAAGGTCAATCGCCTTGGTGAGCGTATCGTAATCAGGGTTCGGTTCAATCCCGCCAAATTCCACCACCTGCCAGCCTGCCAGTGCATCCATTACCTGGTCATAGACGCCGTTGCGTTTGATGGATCCGCCGCCGTAACACATCAATACTTTGGCGCCTTCTGGCACAAGCTGGGAAAGTTTTTTGATGGTGTCTTTGCCAAAGACGATCCGCGTTGGATTGTAATAAACAAAGTTGTTCATATGTCGATCAGCTCCTCTTGTTGATAATGTTTACCTATGAATCTACCACATTATATGCGCGCGAATTGTCACGACCACTTTGGATTTTAAGCATCACTCGGTACACAGCAATGAATTTATGCGATGGAACAAATTTCAATACCTTCGGCCAGCAGAACCTCTCGCACCTTGATCGCGTTGTGGACTGCCTTGGGGTTGTCCCCGTGCAGGCAGAGCGTAGCAATCTTTATTCTTTCCCCATTGACCACAATACCCTCAACCACCAACCTCAGGGCATTCTCAGCCACTGCTAATTCATCGGTAAGAACTGCCCCTGGCTGATTTCTGGGCATTAACTGCCCATCCGCAAGATAAGCCCTATCCGGGAATCCCTCATTTGCGACGCGCATTCCGAGCAGGGTTCCAGACCGGATCAATTCCGAGCCCGCCAAACCAACAAGGATCAGGTTCGGGTCGAAAAGCTGAACCGCACGTGCAATCGCATCTGCTGTTTCAAAATCTTGTGAAGCCAAGTTATACAGCGCGCCATGCGGTTTAACATGCACCATGTGCTGACCAGCCCCCCTGGTAAAGGCGTCAAGCGCCCCAAGCTGGTAAGTGATCATCCGGTTAATTTCACCTGCACCCATCACCATTCCTCGCCGGCCAAAACCCTGCAAGTCAGGGTAGCCGGGGTGTGCACCAATTGCAACACCGTTCTGCTTAGCCAGTTCTACCGTATGAGCCATCACATCCGGGTCACCGGCGTGAAAACCACAGGCAATATTTGCCGAGGTGATATAAGCCATAATCTCAGCATCCTGACCGAGGGTGTACCGTCCAAAACTTTCGCCAAGGTCACAATTCAAATCCACTTTCAAAGTCCCATCCATGAGTCCTCCTGTGAAAAAATATCCGCACTGAGCGATTGATTAATCCGTAATAATTCCTGGGCAGCAGTGGTAGTGTCAACCCGCCTGAAGCGGATCACGGAACGCTCGGGTTGCGCCTGCGCCAAAAGCGGCAGGTCCGCTCTCGCAATCGTGCCAATACTGGTATACCCGCCTGTCGTGGGGTGATCGGGCATCATCACAATCGGTTGTCCGTCTGCCGGCACCTGGATTTGGCCTAACGCCATGCCTTGCGAAACAAGATCTGCCCCGCGTTTGTGGGCAAGAGGTTTGCCCTTAAGCCGGTAACCCATCCGGTCCGATTGGTGGCTCAAACGGTATTCCTCTCTAAAGAATGCTTCAAAAGTTTCTGCCGTAAACCGGTCTTGATGCGGACCCGGAATAACACTGATCGTTGGGGTCTGACTGTAAGCCGGCCTTTCAGTAAGCGGAAATGACCTGCCTGCTAACAGCCTTTTCTGGTCTGACAGGACTGAAATAGGTAATCGTTCACCGGCAGTGAGCAAATGTCCTAACCCCGCTCGCGGAAAGACACTGCGAGAATCAAGCCAAACAGGGGTCTCAAACCCTCCTGCAACCGCCAGGTAAACCCAACTCCCGCCATCAATTTTTTCTAATCGCAATATGTCCCCGCTCTTGGCGATCGCTGCCGTCCACATAGGCAATTCCCGCCCGTTCACCGAGAGATTAAAGCCAGCGCCGCAAACGCTGAGTAACGTATCTCTCTCTATGATCACCTGGCAGGATGAAAAACCTATTTCAATACATGCACTTCCACCAGAATTGCCGGCTAGAAGGTTCGCGCTCCTATGCGCCCGCCAATCCATCGGCCCTGAAACGGGCATGCCGAAGCGCTGATAGCCGGTGCGCCCCGCATCCTGCACGGACATGATCAGTGCAGCATCCTCCACATACAGGCTCATAAAACGGCACCATCCTTCAAAGCAACAAATTGAACTTCATCACCGGGAGAAAGTAAGAATGGCGCTTGTTTAGACGGGTTGAATAAGCTGAGTTCTGTCCGTCCGATGATCTGCCAGCCGCCCGGAGACTCCAACGGATAAACCCCGGTTTGATTGCTGGCGATCCCCACCGAACCGGCAGGCACAAACGTACGGGGCGTATCACGCCGGGGGGTAGCAAGGACCGGGTCAAGGCCCATCAAGTAGGCAAACCCGGGCATAAAACCCATCATCCCCACCCGGTAAACCGGCTGAGTGTGTTTTTCCACGACCTGTGCTGGTGTAAGATCATGCGCTTTGGCAACAGAATCAAGATCGGGGCCAGACTCGCCGCCATACCGAACTGGAATTACGACTCGATTCGGTTGATCCGCACTTGAGAGTTGTTTTCCGTGTGAGCTGGCTTCAATCCAGGAACGCACCTGTGCAGGCGTCACCACGCATGGGTCATAATGGACCAGCAGGCTGGTGTATGCCGGCACCCAGAAATCGACACCCCTCAAAGGTTCCTGCCGCATCTGACGATCCAAACCCCACACCTGTCGGCAGGTATCAAGAAGAATTTCATCCCCCAGCTCTACCAATAAAGCGCACTCCCCCACAGGTGAAAATCGCAATGGGAGGGGTACCGGATCATTCTTCATCATCTTTGGTCTTCGCTGCCATTTGAATCGAGGCTGTCAAATGCGCCCCCAAGAGGACAATCGTAGAAGTCAGATAGATCCAAAACAGCAGCGCAACGATCGTCCCTAAAGAGCCGTAGACCAGTCGGTACTGTGAAAGCCCGCTGCTGAGATACCAACCAAACGCGTTGTTGAGCAGTTCCCATATCACACCGGCAAAAGCTGCGCCGATCAGGGCTGCCTTCCGGCTGACTTTTACCGACGGCACCCACATATACAGTGCCCAGAACATCAACATATTCACCACAACAGGGATCAGAAATGCGCCCAGCTGCCATAAAAAGGTTTCATGCAGCGGCCGTCCATTCAGTGGAATATTGATCACCGGAATCAACCCCGAAAGCGTAGAAGCCACCAGGGAAAGCAGCAAAAGCAACCCTAAACCTAAGATCATGAAGAAACCCAGCAAGCGCCCCTTAAAGAAATCCGGGACGTTTGCATGGGGAAACGCCCGATTGATGTTTTTAGCGAGGATGTTAAACACACTGGTCGCTGACCAGGTCAGAGAAATTACGGCGATCAGCGTCACAGCACCGCGCAATCGCAGCACCCGTTCAATATTGGCGATGATCACCTCTTCCACCCCAGGGATGATGCCTTGCAGCAAGTTTAAAAGCTGCGATTGCACCACATTCCGGTCGACAAAGAAACTGGCGATAGCAATAAACACCAGCATCATGGGGAATATAGAGAAAAAAGCATAATACGCCAGGCTGGCTGCTGTTTCTGCCCCTCTTTCTGCCGTAAATCGCTGCACTGCCCTGCGGATAATGCCCAATACACCCCCGGTGAATGAGTCCACCCGGCGGTAGAAGGTCTTAATAGTTTGTATGAAGCTCGTCGATTTTTCTTTTAGATTCATCGATAGTCATCAATCGCGTTGGGTCAGGTATTTGTGCATCATCAATATTATACTGGTCTTTGACCAGACCACACCCCCAAAAACCACAAAGCGCAAAATGCAACCCTTACAACTCAGGTATAATTTCCCTGTTCAAATCACGCCCAATCAGGAGCAGTTATGAATATCGAAACGATCCAATCTTACTATCAAGCACGCGGCCTACAGTGGCCGGAGGCTAAAGACGCACTATGGTTCTTCCTCTCAGAGGTCGGCGAGTTAGCAGAAGCCTATCTCGCGCATCACCGGCCAGATTTAACAGACGAGGAAATCGAAATGCTGGAGCGCTTCAGTGAGGAAGGTGCTCATGCAGACGAGATTGTCTCGCGCGTGGAAGGTTGGACCCGAAATAACGACAGAATACGCAAAGAAAATATCGGCAAAGAGGTCGCCGATTGTGAAATGATGCTCTCGGTCTTCATGTACAGCCTGACAAAATCCACCCCCGATGATGCACTGATTGAAAAAATGAAAGAAAAACTGGGCGAAAATGCCTACTTGCTTGAAAGTTGAATTTGACAGGTCAGGAAAAATCGTCTAAACTTATTGGCGTTGAATAAAACAACCCTGAAAGGAGGTCGCTGGTATGTTAGATAAATTAGTCGCTGTTCTAAAACATAGGTTGTTCGCGCCTCCTGCTGGTCGATGTAAATAATCTCAAACAAGGTTTGACTTTCATCACCACAGGCATGCGCCTGTGGTTTTTCTTTTCCCCCAAGAAAAACACCGATTAAGAATATGCCTGGCAGTATGCCAGAGATGTTCACATGTTAAGTGATTTAAACAACAAGGAAATTTAAGTAACAATGCATTCGAACAATAATTTTGAACTGTATGAACAATTAGAAGATCTGGATGGCATCCCTTCAATCCGTAATGTTCCTCAAAAACAAACCAGAAAGAAGACTGCCATTAAAAAACGTCCTTCCTCCAATCAGGTGGATGAAATTTTTGAATTGGCTGAGAAGGAGAATGAACTCAATTTCTCCTATGGCGCCTCGAAACATGAACTAGAGTGGCTGATCGCGTCACTGCAGGATTTTTATCGCCAGCAATGGTTTGATGACATTCTACGGCTGATCAAAGGCGGCGGCAAAGAAGCCTCCGTCTACCAGTGCCTCGGCAACCAGAGCACAAAAACCCAATACCTCGCAGCAAAGGTTTACCGGCCGCGCAAGTTCCGTCAATTGCGCAACGACTCACTTTACCGTGAAGGGCGCATTGCCCTGGATGATGAAGGCCATGAAATCCGCGATGACCGTGCCATGCACGCCATTCAACAACGCACCGCATTTGGTATGCGCTTATTGCACACCTCGTGGATCGAACACGAATTCCAGACCATGTCAATGCTGCACAAAGCTGGCGCCGCGCTACCCGAACCCTATGTCAGTGGTAATAACGCCATCCTGATGGCATACATTGGATGGGACGATCTCCCGGCGCCGACACTCAACACCGTCAACCTGACGGTGCGAGAAGCCAAACAAGTACTTGATGATGTATTGCATAATGTGGAGATTATGCTGGAGAACCAGCGTGTACATGGCGACCTTTCAGCCTACAACATCCTTTATTTCGAAGGCGAGATCTTTCTGATCGATTTTCCACAAGCCATTGACCCGCGGGTAAACCGCAGTGCCTATGCCATCTTTAGACGGGACATCGCAAGGCTATGCGAATACTTCCAGGTGCAAGGTTTGCATTGTAAACCACAACCGCTGGCAGATTCAATTTGGCGGAACCACGGGTATGACATTACACCCAACGTCCACCCAAGCCTGTTGGAACCGGAAGTTATCGATGATTGAGGTTGAATTCTGACTAAAAAGACGCCTTTATGTAGGGCGTCTTTTTAGCATTTTTTTGATAATGGGCTAAGTTTAACCAGCTATCGTTGATTTATTCCAACCTTAGCCGTTATCCACATCAAGCGTAAAGGTTTGGGTCAAATCCCCATACCGGACGGTGTACTCACCAGCAGGCAGACCTTCCACATCGAGGGCAAGGTTCTCCTCAAAAGGTTCAATTGCCATGGTGCAGGCAACATCCCCAGTGGGTCGGCGTGTCACGATTTCAATCGTGAAGGTTTGATCTTCTCGCGCTGCAGTGATTTCATGCAACTCGGTGCACCCATCGGGCAGATAGCCGCTCAATGACACACTGACCTGCACAGGGAAGGATTCCATGATGTTAACCGACATTTCTTCAACGGTGATATTCTCACCGTAAACATACTCCTGCTCATCATCCTCATTTGGCAGGGCATTATCTACATCCAATGTGAAACTCGATTGTTTATCCTGTGCAATAACAGTGTAGGTGCCAGCCTCTAAGCCTTGAATGCCCAGGTCTACAGAGTGCTCAAAGGGCACCAGGGCTTCTGTACAGGCCACATCGCCACCTGGACGACGTGTTTCAAGGGTCAGTACAAATGTATTGCCCTCAAGTGCCGCGGTGATGTCGACCAGTTCTGTACAGCCATCGGGCAGATAACCCGCAACAATGGCTTCCGCTTGAACCGGAAAAGATTCAAGCAAGACAACCTCAAGCGATTCAACCACAGCCTCTTCACCATATATAAAGTCGTCTCCAGCGGGAGGCGTTTCAACTTGCGGTGGTTGGCATGCCGCCAGTAAAAGGCCGAGGATTAGCATCATACCGAAAATCATCTTTTTTGTCTTCATCTAATTATCTTCCTTTCTTAATTTGATCATCTTACTTAAATGACGTACCGATTCCCCTTTTTGTTCCACCTTTATCCTAATTTGCCAATATAATAGGCATATTAACAGGCAAGAATGGATCTACCAGTGAAGACGTACGATGTGATTATTGTCGGCGCAGGGCCGGCTGGGTCAATGGCTGGTTACACGCTTGCACAAGCGGGCTTTGAGGTGTTGTTGCTCGAAAAAAGTGTCTTCCCGCGCCAGAAGGTATGCGGCGGGGGGTTAACCGTGCGTGCCCGCAAGCATATCCCCTTTGAGATTAACCCCGTCGTTCACAGCACCGTCCGCTGGGGGTTTGTGCAATCACGCGGGCGCATGGTAAAGCCGATTGCCCACACTGCACCCATCGCTTACCTGATCGACCGTCCAGAATTTGACACCTTTCTGCTGCAGCAAGCGCTTGACCAAGGCGGATACTGCCGCATGGGTGAACGTTTTATCGCTTATGAACAGACTGCAGACGAAATCCATATCCGCACCGATCAAAATGTCTATCACAGTCGCTGCCTGATCGGCGCCGACGGCGTCCACAGCCGGGTTGCATCACAAGCCGGGTTGATGTAGAAAAGATTCACCAGCCTGTCTTATGAAGCGGACCTCACCTACCCAGAATACTTGAAGGACCCCCGACTTGAAACGATCACATTTGATTTCGGTTCGGTTCATTTTGGTTACGGATGGATCTTCCCCAAACGCGATCATCTCAATGTAGGCGTATTCCGCAGTCGGCCGGGAAGGAAAACAACCAGGCAGCAACTCCTCCGGTTCATCGACAAGCATCCTGTTCTGAGCAAGGCTTCAATCACCGACCTGCGAGCCTTCCCCGGCTCTCTAGGAATCAATTCCGATGTCTATCAGCAAGGCAATGTCCTCCTTGCTGGCGATGCTGCCAGCCTGGTTGACCCCTGGCTGGGCGAAGGACTTACACCTGCCCTGTTGAGCGGGAAAATCGCTGGTGAGACGCTGATCGACTACTTAGACGGCGCCATTCCGGATCTAACGGTGTATTCCCGTAGGATCAATTCGGAAATCGCCTTCCAATTCACCTATGCCAAAAGACTATCACTGCTGATCAATGCTTGCCCGGGGTTCAGCGTCCGCTTGCTGCATTCCAGCGCAACACTCCAAATGATGATCATCGACTTGCTGGCCGGAAATCGCACTTATCAAGACGTTTACCGCAGCATATTTCGTTTGCTTCCCTCAAAAATCATCAACTCATTCCACACCAAGAATAATGATTAAACAAAAAAGCACCTTCTAAAATAATGTAGAAGGTGCTTTCTAAAAATTCGGTTTGATTAATTTATATACTCATAGCGCGCCATAAGCGCATTATAAATATAGTTCTGCCACAGATTGATCATTTCCTGATGTTTATAATCGTGTGTTGAAAACAACTGCCAGATCATTCGCCCGTCAAGGCATTCGGCGATCAAGCCGTAGGAATTATGCTCTTTAGCCTGTGACCCAGCCAATAAAACCGCATCCGAACCGGCATTAATTTTCACTGTATCACCAACATCCGCCGTCCACATCACGTCGTAAGGGATTAACATCCCTATGGTATTCGGCTGTGAGAATAGCGGGTCACCAGGTTCCAATAAGTAAACCAGGAATTCATTCAGGTTTGAGTTAGTCCCGCGCCACCAATCCCGATGAAAGGCAATCCCACAGCGCTGCATGACAGGCTGGATCCGTCCATATGAGATATCATCGATGTACCAGATTTCAATCACGATTGAGCTTCCCCGGTCAATTTGATCGGCAAGCACGTCAAAGTACTCGCCTGAAATCGAACTTCGTGATTCTGCGCCAATAATGATCAGATCCCACTCAGTCGCAGAGTTCATGTTTGCCAAAAAATCACCCATGGCATCCCCCACATTAACGGTGTTAGCACCTAACCCTAAGCCGTCAATGGCATTTTCAATCGGATGGGTTACAGCCATCCCCAACATGTCATCATAAAGCAGAATGTCAACGTCTTCCATCCATTCCTCAAAGGACTGGCTTGTCACAGGTGCTTCTGTGGGGACTGGTGCAGTCGTCGGCGCTTGCTCCTGCACACCAACCTGGTTTTGTGGCGCACTGGTATAGGTCGGATAGACCGTATAGGTGGGTAGCGGCGCTTGCACCTCAGCTGGTGGCTGCTGTTGGGCAGGTTGTGCCTGCGATTGACCCATTGCCTCGCTGGTTTGCTGGATCATCAACGCCATGCGTGTGGCTTGAATAATCTGTTCAATGGCTGAATTCCCTGCGCAGGCTGTCAATAGAACCCCCGTTAAAATCAAAATTATTACCAAAACTAAAACTTTTTTCATGTCTTCCTCCTCATGGAAAGGCTCATCCCCCAGCGATGCGCAACTGATAATCTAATTTATCATTAATCTTAAATTTAATCAATACATTTCTAAGGTATCCAAATACCAAAATGAAAATTTACGATCACAGTTATAATAACGGTGACAAAATGACGACAAGGATTATTTAATCATGATTGAAGCCTTAACAAAAAAACGGATCTTGATCTTTGTTCTTCTTGCCTTTTTATTCGCCTGGGCGACCGCCCTGGTGATTTTCCTGACTGGCGGATTGGAAAACAGCCCTCCCATTTCGATTGCAGGTGTCGATGTCAACCTGGCCTACCTCCTGCTGGGGACCGCCTACATGTTCAGCCCTGCAGCGGCAAACCTGATCACACGTGCGGTCACCAAAGAAGGCTGGAAGAATTTATACCTTCAGCCGCATTTTGACAAAGGACGCTGGTTATTTTATCTGATTGCCTGGTTGTTGCCGGGGCTATTAACTATTGTTGGGATGGTGGTCTTCTTTTTAATTTTCCCAAGATTGTTCGATCCGGAGTTAACGATGCTCAAGGATCAATTAGCTGCAACCAGCGGAGTGAGCACAATCAACCCCTGGCTGGTTGTCATTATCCAAACATTGCAAGCCCTACTGATAGCCCCACTGTTAAACGCCCTGCCCACATTTGGTGAAGAATTCGGCTGGCGTGCCTACCTTCAGCCCAAACTGATGCCCTTTGGGGGGCGCAAAGCGGTGATCATTACAGGGCTGATTTGGGGTGTTTGGCACTGGCCTATCATCATGATGGGTTATAACTATGGGCTTGATTACTCTGGCGCACCATTCTTGGGACCGCTTGCGATGGTCTGGTTCACACTGGGTCTCGCTGTCAGCTTTGGCTGGGTTACATACAAAGCACAAAGCGTCTGGCCTGCCGTGATCGCCCATGGCGCACTTAACGGCATTGCCTCACTGAGCCTGATATTCGTCCGCGGCAACCCAGATCTGATCCTGGGGCCGGCGCCAGTCGGGATGATTGGCGGCTTGGGCATCACTATCGTGGCAGTGATCCTCTTATTGAACCGCAAATCATTCAAACCCAATCACCAGACTAAGTTCGATGACGCTTAAAATTGTTCTCTAAATGGGAAAACTTAATAATTGATCCATTATCATGATCTGGTTAACCCCAGCCGTTTTCACCCACAAGGGGTACAAAAACCACTGGAATGCCAGAGTGTTTGATTAATTCCCCGCCAGTGCGCTCCCACACTTCGAGGTGTTGGGAGAAGCGCTCTCCAACCGGGATGACCAATCTTCCGCTATCAGCAAGCTGTTCGACCAATGCCTTAGGAACCTTTGGTGCAGCCGCTGCCACGACAATGCGGTCAAAGGGGGCATATTGCGCCAAGCCACGTGTGCCATCACCGACGTGCACGCTGACATTCTCATATCCCAAAGACTCCAACCTGCTTTCTGCTTCTTCCGCCAATGCCGCATGCCGCTCAATGCTGTAAACCTTAGTGGCAATCTCCGCTAAGATAGCGGCTTGGTACCCTGATCCAGTCCCCACATCCAGCACCCGATGCTGTGATTCAACTTGCAATAACGCCGTCATTAATGCCACGATATACGGCTGAGATATGGTTTGTCCGCTGCCGATCCTGACTGGGCTGTCCGCATAAGCATACCGGTGCGCTTCCTCTGGTACAAACAAATGACGCGGCACATTACGCATGGCTTCAAGCACCTTCTTATCGCTGATGCCTCTGGCAGCGATTTGATTGGCAACCATCTGCTCGCGTTCAGCTTGATAGGATGTCATCGTCCCACTCCCTGATCAACCGCTCAGCGATCTGCCGGTCAACTTTGCCCATCGGGAATTCACCTAAATCGTTCACACCAACCCATCGGAGGTCATCGTTTTCCAAGTTTTCAGGCGTCTCGCCCTGGGGCAAGCTGCACAAAAACGCATGCAGCGTAATTTTGAAATGTGTGTAAGCATGCTGGTAGACACCAAAAGGCGCGTGTACATCAAGGTTTACGCCTAATTCTTCGAGGATCTCACGTCTCAAACATGCCTGTAAATCAGCATCCTCTTCCTCCAGGGTGCCGCCCGGGAATTCCCACATCCCTCCCAGCAGCCCGGTTTTCGGGCGTTGGGCGAGCAGCACCTGACCCCTGCGGGAAATAACCGCGGCAGTAACCGTCAGATGGGGGACTTTCTTGCGGGGCAGCTTTACAGGGCGTTCGTCCTGAACACCTAATTTTCGCGCCTGGCAGATCGCGGCAATCGGGCATTGTTGACACACAGGTTTTTGGGGGAGGCAAATCGTCGCGCCCAGATCCATCATCGCCTGGTTGTATTCACTGGCTCTGCCCGACGGCAGATATTCCTCCGCCAACCCCCATAGCAACTTCTCCCCTTCCGGGCTGCGCGCTGGCACCCTCACATCAAACAACCGTGAAAGCACTCGCCGGATATTCCCATCCACTGCAGCGACATCTTCACCAAAGGCAATTGACGCAATCGCGGCCGCCGTGTATGGTCCGATGCCTGGCAGGCGTTGCAATACCTTTGATGCGCTTGGCAATTGACCGCCAAGTTCTTCCACGATGATCTTCGCCGCCCGGTGCAGGTTACGCGCCCGGCTGTAATACCCCAGCCCTTCCCATTCCGAGAGCACCTCTTGCTCATCTGCATCAGCAAGCGTTTGAATGTCTAGGAAGCGCACCATCCAGCGCAGAAAATACGGGATGACCGTTTCGACTTGTGTTTGCTGCAGCATGATTTCAGAGATCCACGTGCGATAGGGCGATTGAACAGAACGCCAGGGTAATTCCCTGGCGTTTGATTGAAACCATACTAATAGCGGCTCAACAAAGGACATCAGAACTGAAATCCCCCCTGCAGCGGTGCCAGTTTGAGTTCATAATTCTTAACAAAATCCAACAGACGGTCATTCAAGCGCTGCCACTCTTCAGAAGAGATGATGTGTTCAGCCTTTTCAAGCCCAGGCACGACCGCCCCCACCAAAATTTGTGGGTGTTCCCCGTAAATCGTTACCCAGGCATCACTCAATGCCATACCGAGTTTTTGCACTCCGGGCATAAAACTGCGCACTACAAATTCAAAATATTCTTGCTCACGCCCCGGAATAATGTCCCAAGACATAATGACTTTTACATTCATAACGCTATCTTTCCGACAATAAAAACCTTACCGCTTACAGATTCAAATCAAGCACCACCACGCGTGTTTCCTCAGGAAGGACGTTCGTACTGGTTAATTTTAAGGATTCTTCCGTTTCAACCTCCGTCAAACCCATTTCCTTTAAGAATTTTGAGAGAGAGTCCAAAGGCATAACTGAATCTTTAACCTTATAGTGCATGGGGATGACAATGCTGGGTTCAAGCAGGCTGATGACTTCAGCCGCTTTTGCCGCGTTCAGGCTGGTCCTTCCGCCAACCGGCACCAGGGCAATATTGACTTCTCCCAGACCTTCAACCTCAGTTTGTGTTGGGACGTTATTTAACTCTCCCAAATGAGCGATTTTCAGGCCGTTATAATCAATCACATAAATGGTATTTCGGGTATCATCCTCGGCATTTTTCTTCTTACTGCCGTTAATCCTCACACCCGTGATAAACACACCGCCCACTTCATATTCGCCAGGGCCGGTGATTTCAAAGGCCGATCCGCGGATCGCTTTTGTGTAGTTATGCGCCGGTTTGCTGCAGCTAACCGTAACCACTTCCGCCCTGAGCTTGCCGGGGTCAAACCCCACAACCTGTGGGTCATAAGGGTCTGTTACAACCGCTGCCATACCGCGCTCATTGATCCGAAAACAAGAATGTCCGTGCCAGGTAATTTCCATAAAACCTCCAATAATGATATATAGAATTATACAACGTCCTGACAAGTTTCTGTAAGGCGCACAACCTTAGATTTTATCAGGGAAATTTCCTAATTTAATTGTAGAATAGTATTATCAACAAATTATAAAATCAACAAAGGAGCTATCAGATGTTTACAAATATTGGCGGCTCGACCATATTTTTCATATGCTTGGCAGGTGTGATCCTCCTGTTCTTGATCACCCTTGTCTTGCGATCGGTACAGGTCATCCCCGAATATCAACGCGGCGTGGTCTTTACTTTGGGTAAGTTTACGGGTATCAGGAACCCTGGCCTGACCTTTCTCATCCCCATCGCCCAGATCATGCGGCGGGTGGATATGCGCCTGGCGACAGCCGAAGTGCCCCGGCAAGAAGTGATGACCAAGGACAATATCCCCATGCTGGTCAACGCTGTGGTGTACTTCAAAGTCGTTGACCCAGAGGCAGTGATCATCAAAATTGAAGATTATATCTTTGCCATCCGGCAATACACCCAGGCGGCCTTGCGTGACGTGATCGGCAACAACGAAATGGACACCGTCCTTATGGAGCGCTTGCAGATTGCAGAATCGATCAAAGAGATTGTGGACGCGGAAACCAGTTACTGGGGTGTTGATATCGAATCAATCAAAATCCAGGAACTGGAACTGCCGGCTGAGATGAAACGCGCGATGGCACGCCAGGCTGAAGCCGAGCGTGAACGGCGTGCGACCATCATCGCCTCGCAAGGTGAGTTGGAGGCCTCAAAGAATTTACGGTCAGCCGCTGACGAACTGGCATCATCTCCTGGTGCACTCCACCTGCGTACCCTGCAAACCATCCGAGATATTGCTTCAGACCCATCCGAGAAGATCATTTTGTTCATGCCATCGAACATGGTTGATGTGGCAAATGCCTTTATCCCCAAGAAGGATGCCTGACCGTGAACGGGCTTGATAACAACGTCAGATATCTGCAGATCGCGTTCAATTATGACCTGGCATTGGTCTATCAAATTCTGCCCCGCATTCCAGCCAGCGAACGCATTTTAATCGAAGCAGGCACACCCTATATCAAAAGGATTGGACTACAAGGCATTAGCGCCATCCGCGCAAGATGGCGGGGGCATATCGTCGCCGACCTAAAAGTGCTGGATGGTGCGATCGATGAAGTTGATTTTGCACATTCGGCAGGTGCAACAGCAGCAACAGTATTAGGAAACGCACCAACAGAAACGATCAACCTGTTCATCGAGCGCTGCGCCCATTTGAACATGCTTTCGATGATTGACCTCCTGGGCGTTGATGACCCATTGGATATCCTTCGTCCGTTGAAAAAAGCGCCAGACATCATCGTGATCCATCGCGGGCGTGACGAAGAAAACACCCACGGGAAGATGATCCGCTACCGGCAGATCAACCGCATCCGCAGCAAATACGACTCGCTCATCTCAGCAGCAGGTGGTGTTGACTTGCGCGAGGCGCGCAGTGCGATCTTCAACGGCGCAAACATCGTTGTCGCGAATATCGTCCGCCCAGGCGATGGCTGGACGGGTATTAAAACCACAGACGATATCACCGAAATTTCACATAAATTCCTTGAAACGATCTCTTAGGACCGATTCATTACCCATTTAACCAAAATATCCCGGAGCAGTATTGCCGCTCCGGGATCATTAATAGACAAAAGATATTAGAAGCCTTCCAAAAAGCTCAGATCTGCGATGCCTGCTGAAAGCCCGGTGATGCGCTGCAATAAGCCCAAACGGTTCTCACGCAGGGTCAGATCCTCATCCATCACAAGAACTTCATCAAAAAACTGGTTGATCACCGGAACCATCGGCACAAACGCATTGAAAAATGCATCTACATTCTTGCTTCCGCCCAAGTCTTTTTCTGCCCGATTGACCGCAGCATATAGCAACTTTTCAGATTCAGTTACAAAGGCACCTTCTCGAACGGCAAAGGTGTCTTGTAGATCGCGTGTAATCCGCACACAGCGGCTAAAAGCAGGCAGAATTTCATTCCAATCCGGCCGATCCACCCAGGCAGTCAATGCCTGCACGCCTGTGTATGCGCCATAGGGGTCCTGACCCTTCTCAGCCAGTATCGCCTCAATAACATCATAGGCAAAACCCAACTCTAACAACATCCCGCGCAGCCTGCCAACAATAAACGCAAGGCATTCATCTATCTTTTCATCGCTGACATCCAAAGCCAAACCTTGCGCGGCTTGTGCGAGCGCCCAGCGCAAATCAAGATGCTGCTGCCACTCGATCAAATTCTGGCATAAGCCGAGTGCAGCCCGCCGCTGGGCAAAGGGGTCTTTGGTGCCTGTTGGTGCTAACCCGGCAGCAAATAAACCCATCAAGGAATCCAAACGATCAGCCAGCCCGACCACCAGGGCGGGTTTGCTCGTTGGCAAACGGTCATCTGCAGAACGTGGCAAGTAATGTTCTAAAATAGCATCCGCCACCGCTTGGGCTTCACCACTGTGAAGGGCATAATAGCGCCCCATCACACCCTGCAGCGATGTCATCTCGACCACCATATTGGTCGCTAAATCTGCCTTGCAGAGTTTAGCAGCCCTTTGGGCGACCTCAAGCGATTCCGGATCCAAACCGATTTTCGCACCAAGCGGCTCAACCAGTGCTTCAATTCGCTGCGATTTGTCGAGGAAGGAACCCAATTCCACCTGGAATGTCAGCGTCGAAAGGTCTGGCACGAAATCTTCTAACGAACGCTGCAAGTCCTTTTTGACAAAAAATTCGGCATCATTAAACCTCGCCCGGATCACCTGCTCGTTTCCATCGGCGACAATCTCCAAATTTTCACTTCCGCCGTTGCGCACGCCGACAAAAAACGGCATCAGGCTGCCATCCTGATCCTCGACCACAAAATAACGCTGATATTTCTTCATCACAGAGATCAACACTTCGGGGGGCAAGCTTTGCAAGTGTGACTCATCAAAAGAACCGCGGAATGCCGTCGGCCGCTCTACCAGGTGCGTGATCTCTTCTAATAAATCGGGGTCATCTGCAATCCGACCACCGACTGCTTCAGCCAGCGCGTCCGCCTGTTTTTTGATCTCATTTTTTCGAGCCTCAGGATCGAGCAAAATGCCCTCTGCGCTCATCTTAGCCAGGTAGTCTTCAGGTGAGCTGACCTCGAATCTTTCATGATCCGTCAAGCGTAATCCGCGAGTTTCTCTGCCGCTGAGATAGCCTGCATAAATGAACGGGACGACCAAGTCACCGTGTAAAGCCATTAACCAGCGGATGGGGCGGGAAAAGGCTACACCACTCTCGTTCCACCGCATGGATTTATTGAAGCGGATAGATGCCACCAGATCAGGTAAGGCTGCGCTTAACACCTTTCGGGCGGATTGCCCCTGCTCCTGAACCCGGGCGACGATATATTCCCCGCCATCCAGCTCCTCGACGATTAAGTCGGCGACGTCAACCCCTTTGCTGCGTGCAAAACCTTCAGCGGCGCGGGTGGGGTTACCTTCTGCATCAAAGGCGCGCTCAGCCGGCGGCCCTTTGACATCCAGAGAAAGGTCAGGCTGCCGGGCGGCAAGATTTGCCGCTAAAACCACCAGCCGGCGCGGTGTCCCCAAAATCTTGATATCACCATGATCTAAGCGTAATTCTTCCAAAAGCGAAGGAACACTAACTTCCAATTGTGCAAGTGCGCTGGCAAGATCTGCCGGGGGCAGCTCCTCAGTGCCGATTTCTAAGAGGAAATCCGCTTGTTCAACGTCAAGCTCGCCGTCAACTGTGACCTCTAACTCCATTTTTTGATCAGTCTGGTCTCCCACCCAAGGGAATTCTGCTTGCTGACGTTGATTTACATAGGTGCTGGCCACCTTGCGTGCCAATTCCCTGGTGCGCTTAAACAGGGCTTGGCGTTCAGTTACGCCTACTGCACCGCGGGTATCCAAAATATTGAAGGTATGGGAGGTCTTCAGGACGTAATCATGCGCTGGCAGCACCAAACCCGCTTCAATTGCACGTTCGGCTTCCTGCTCATACATCTCATACATCTTGCGCATGCGGTCCACATCTGCCACATCAAAGTAATAGGCGCTGTGTTCACGCTCTCCCATCAAATTGACATCGCCATAGGTGCGTTCGGGGCTCCAGCGGATATCCGTAAAATGACGGACACCCTGCAGCACCATCGCAATCCGCTCAAGCCCGTAGGTAATTTCCACAGAAACGGGGTCTAGCTCTTGCCCGCCGCATTGCTGAAAATAAGTAAACTGGGTGATCTCCTGGCCATCCAACCACACTTCCCACCCCAACCCCCAGGCGCCGATAGCTGGCTGCTGCCAGTTATCTTCAACAAAGCGGATGTCATGCTTGGTTGGGTCAATGCCCAGTGCCTGTAAGGATTCAAGGTAGATCTCTTGAGGATTGCCGGGGTCCGGCTTCAAGATCACCTGAAACTGGTAGAACTGCTGCAAGCGGTATGGGTTGTCACCATATCGGCCGTCATCCGGGCGGATCGAAGGCTCAACATAAGCAACCTTCCACGGCTCAGGCCCCAGAACACGCAAAAATGTAGCCGGGTTCATCGTTCCCGCACCCACCTGGGAATAATAAGGCTGCCAAATCAAGCAGTCCCGTTCAGCCCAAAACGCTTGCAACTTCATGATGATCGATTGAAAATCGGGTGCTTTGTCCATAAATTGATAACTCCAAAATAATAATTACACAGTAAAAGATTAAACATTTGGGCAGATTGTTGCCTAAATTTTGCCGATTTATTATACCACCCTGCATCGAGCCCCAACTCAATTAAATCTACGAAGATCTCGGCTGATGTTTGTTCTCTTCCACCTCGCGTAAGAACGCTGGCGTATTTAATTTCCGTTCTAAGAGGTAGGTAAAGTATCGTTCGATCAAATCTGTCAGACCTTTGTTGATTTCTTCAGGAATGATGATCTCCTCAACATCCTGCCACTTTGACCGCTGCAGATGTCGGAAATAACGTAAAACGTCTTTTCCGACAGGCCATGCTTCAGACCGGGCACTTCCGCAATGCGGGCAGAGTACACCGCCCACCAGCGGCGAAAAGTATTGATCCTCTTCCTTGATCGGTTTGCCGCAATCCACACATTCAAAAAGCTGCGGACGAAAACCGAGCAGATCCAAAAGCCGAACCTCATAAGAATGTATGACGGTGCGCAAGTTAGGTTGGGTTTCCAACCGCTTAAGCGTGCTGGCTAACAACCTGAACATAGCCACGTTTTGACCCTGCTCGTAGGTAAAGCGGTCAAGCACTTCAACCACGTATGCGGCATTTGCCATGCGCTCAAGGTCTTCACGCAACCCATAGTAGGCGTCAACTGTTTCAGCCTGCGTGATGATATCCATGTTCCTGCCCTTTGCCAGGAACAAATTGACGCGGGTAAAGGGCTCGAGGTGACCGGCTTTGCGAGAGCGGATTTTCCTGATCCCTTTGGCTATCGCGGTAATTTTGCCGTGCTCAAAGGTAAATAACTTTAGTATGCGGTCAGCTTCGCCATATTCAATATGCCCCAAGACGATTGCCTGGCTGCGATATGAACGCACATCTTTCGGAGACATTCTCCATCCCGTTCTCTATTCAAAAACAGCGCATGATCGGAAATCCCGGCACGCGCTGTAAACATCGATCAGTATGTGTTAATCAGGATTGCTCAAGATCAGCATTACCAAAGGATTGTGGTAACAACTCAGCAACAGTGTAAGTGTTTTTCAGCTCACCGGACGTATCCGCAATTAAAACAAGGGTTTCCAAACCAAACTCAGCCAACACCTGACGGCAAGAACCGCAGGGTGTGCCGCCATTCTTCGTCACAACTGCAATGGCTTTGAATTTTTTTCTACCCTCTGATACTGCTTTAAAAACAGCCACGCGTTCGGCGCAAATCGTCAGCGGGTAAACAGCGTTTTCGATATTGATGCCTTCGTATATCTCGCCTGATTCCGTCAGCAGCGCTGCCCCGACCGAATAACCAGAATAAGGCGCATAAGCCTTATGCCAGGCTTCAACCGCCTGCTCGATCAGCTTTTTTTGCATTTCATTTGTCAGCATTTTCATCTTCCTTTGCGTGTGTCTGCTTCTCAGTGTGCCTTGCGCGCACCTTTGAAATCCGTCTACCGACGACTTCATCCACAATTAGCGTCACGCCTTCTGCCTCAATCACTTCACCGCCAGTTGGCACATCGCCGATCTCACCGTAGATAAAACCGCCAATGGTGTCTGCGTTTTCGGTGCGAATATTCGAGCCCATCATTTCGTTGAAAATATCAAGATCAACGCGGCCAAGGAAGACATACTCATCTTCATTGATTTTGGTGAAGGGCATTTCTTCACTTTCGTCATATTCATCCCTGATCTCACCGATGATCTCCTCAACGATATCTTCCAGGGTCACCAATCCGGCCACACCACCGTATTCATCCACGACAACTGCCATGTGCATGCTGCGGGTTTGCATTTCTGCCAGCAGTTCATCAACCTTTTTCGCTTCAGGGACAAAATAAGCCAGGCGCAGCAGTTCGCGATGATCTGCGATTAAATCCGAATCCTGCCTGATGTTCAGCAGGTCTTTGGCATATAACAACCCAACCACATTGTCAACCGTGTCCTGATATACTGGGACACGGGAATGCCCAGCGCGTTCAAAAGTTTCACGCGCATCGCCCAACGTCTGGTTGATATCCAAAGAAATGATGTCAATACGGGGCACCATAATCTCTTTAGCAAGGGTATCGCCAAACTGGAAGATCGAATAGATCATTTCTCGTTCACCCTTTTCAAGAGATCCCTCAGGCTGACCCACCTCCACCCAATTCTTTAGATCTTCTTCCGTCATCGAAGCCATGGTCACATTATTGGCTTTTGGCCCCAACAGGCTCATCATCAATGCCGAGAGCGGCGTAAAGACAAATTCGATCATCGTTGCAAAAAAGCGGTAACGGATGGCGTTTTCTTCAGGTGCGTTTAAAATCAACGACTCAATCACGAATTCAACCGCAGTGAGTGCAATCATGATCAAGAACAGGTAGAGCATAACCAGCCAGACACTCGTCACACCCGCCGCCCTGATCAATAGGTAAGCGATCACACCTGCAAAAAGGACGTGAATTGTGATCACCGCCAACCGTAAACCAGTGCGCAAGCGCGGTTTTTCAATCACGCTTATTGTCCGGTCCACATCAGCCTCACGGCTTTCGCGTAAATTCAAGAGATGCGGCAATTTTGCATGGCTGAAACTCGCCTTAACTGCCGTTACCAGCAGGTCTAAACCAAATAAGATTGCTGCAATAATCCAGGATATTGTTTGCTCAGTCACTTTTCTCCAACTTACGTTTTTCTTTGGCAGGCACGCCCATTACCAGCGTATCCTGCGGGACATCCCGTGTGACAACAGCCCCTGCGCCAGTGATACTCCGATCTCCGATTTTGACCGGTGCCACCAGCATGGTGTCACTGCCGAGAAAGACGTCATCGCCTATCTCGGTGGGATTTTTCTTTTCTCCATCATAATTGCAGGTGATTGTCCCTGCACCAATATTCACATTTTTACCGATAACTGCATTCCCGATATACGAGAAATGCCCCATTTTTGTGCCAGCGCCCAGTGATGAGTCCTTTACCTCGGCAAAATTCCCAAGGTGTACGCCTTCTTTCAAGATAGCGCCTTTCCGCAAATGGCAGAAGGGACCCATCGTAACATCGTTGCTGATCTCAGCTTGTTCAATCATTGACGCAATAAGGTGGGCGCGGTCCCCCACAACCGAATCAATCACTGTGGTATCCGGTCCGATCTCACAATCCTCACCGATCATTGTTGTGCCCCGCAAGTGCGTATTGGGTTGAATCACAGTATCCTGACCGATCGTTACGCCTGCCTCAATATAGGTGGCATCAGGATTGATGATTGTCACCCCAGCCAGCATCCATTTTTCATTGATCCTCTGGCGCATGACTTTATCTGCCGCAGCAAGGTGCACGCGGTTATTCAAGCCTATCGCCTCCAGGGGATCTTCCAAAACCATGCTGTTGACCTGATGGCCTTCAGCAACTGCCAAGCCGATCAAATCCGTCAGGTAATATTCACCTTTAGCGGAAATCGGGATATTTTCCAGGGCACCCCACAGCCAATCCGCATCGAAGCAATAAGCGCTTACATTATATTCCCTGATCGCCAATTGTTCAGGTGTGGCATCTGCCTGTTCCACAATCTGAGCGACATGCCCATGGCTGTCACGCACTACTCTGCCAAAACCTCGGGCTTCTTCACCAAAATAACTGGTCATCGTCACTGGGCTTGATGATTGCTGGTGTAATGCCATCAGATCTTTCAGCGATTCACCCCGTAACAGGGGCATATCAGCATAGGTAACCAAAACGAGATTCGCTTTCCCTTCAAGGTTTGGCCGGGCTGAGGCGACAGCATGGCCCGTCCCCAGTTGTTCCGCCTGGAGGGCGAAATCGACCCGTTCTGCTTTGAGAGACTGTTTAACTGCCTCTGCGCCAAAACCAACCACAATCACCGGCGGCAGGTCGGCTAATTGGCTGACAGCCCGAATGGCATGCCAGACCATCGGCTTGCCTGCAACAGGATGTAAAACTTTCGGCAATTTGGAGCGCATGCGGGTTCCCTGGCCAGCAGCCAGGATGATCGATGCAATCGTCATCTTTAATGATCCTTCATATCCAATAATCCATAAATTTTTCTGGGAGAGAACATAGATTTAAATACAAAATCACGAGCATTGCACTGGACTTCGTCCAGCGCTCCTCTCGTGCAATATCTATCCGGGTTTATTTCTTCTTTAGTACTCAAATCTTTCTTTTTGAATGGCCGGGGCACCAGGATTCGAACCTGGATCAACGGATTCAAAGTCCGCTGTGCTGCCATTGCACCATGCCCCAGAATAGTAGGATATATTCTAACACATTTTCCCTAATATATGAAGTTATACTCGGTGATAGAAAGTTGATTTTTAAAAGTCCGTTGTGTTTCGAGTTTGTTATTATACGCTGTTTTTAGTGGGGAAATAAGTATATCGTTGATTACACATGAATGATTATCTAATATTATATGAGGGTTTATTGTCTCCTTTTGATAAACCAGGAATCACTAATTATGAATGATACAATAGAAACAATAATATTATTAATGAAGGGGTAAACCGAACCGATGAGGTTAGGCCACTGGGATTAGATTGAGGTTGTTTCCTCAGGTGCATTGGCAAAAATATACCCACTTACCTTGCATAATTTGTGCTGATGCCTAAGTTCCAGTTAATCCCTTCTGCATTGTGTGCGCTGGTTGCATTGGATATGGCGCTTTCATATGCATAGTGAGGTGTTGGCGATGAACAATTGGAAAGATTTCCGTCGAATACTTATAGAAGAAACAATTCGCCTGATGGCGCTTGAAGTGGTGATCGGGCTTACACCCATCGGAATAGCTGATGCTATGGGTGTGGAATCACAATTGCTTTACCGCGTTGCAAGCGTATCGTTGTCCATACCTGTGGTTATTTGGGTGGTGATGATCGTGATACGAACAAGGAAGAAGGAAAAACTGACCCAGGTAATAGCTCGTTGGCAGATGGACAAAAAAGGCTGGATTGCTTTGGGGGTTGGCACGATATTAACAATATTATTGGTATTGTTTTATATCCGCAAAGGATTGCTTACTGAGGGGGCGGTGATAGCAATTCTTTTGATTCAATTCTTTGTGATTGGATTGGGAGCATGGCTGTCTCTCCGCCGCAATAGGCAATAAACAAACCAAGTATGAATGGAGGAGTAATTATAAAGAAACTTGAATCACAAATCGCGATTTTCGTCAATTATTGACTTGTTTTTCAACAGTCTCATAATTTGTAGGATTGTCAAACATATTGGACACCTTGCTCAAGGAATTGAATAGGTGAGAGGAAGTTCAAAGGCTTCATTGGGATATGATTAGTGCGCTGATTATGACGTCTAAGTTGGATCTTGAAATCATCAAAAGAATAGAATTTCGCCTGATCGTAAAGTCGCTTTTGGTCTTCTCTGTGGCTCCTTTCCACTTTTCCATTGTGTCTGGGGGTATAAGGCCGAATGGTCTTGTGACGAACGCCTTGAGTTTGCAGGTATTGTTCAAACAAGGATAGGTATGTTTCTTTTTTGGATCTTCCCAACCTTTTTGTGAATTCAAACCCATTGTCCGTCTGAATGCACTCCACCTGGATCCCTCTCTGTCTGAACCAGTTTAGGACCTGTTGCGCAAAAATCTGGGAAGAATAGGTGTTTGCCTCTTCAAAGGCCTCCAAATATCTCAAACGGCTGTACTCATCAATGGCTGTGTATTGATAATACTTGCGATCTCCAGACGATACCTGACAGCTTCGTGGCACATGTTTGACGTCAATCTGAATGCGTTGCCCTGGATAGGCCATTTGTTCATAGGGCTGAGGACGGTATTTTGCATTTTTAGGCTTTCTGGCGGGCAGCAAGCCTTCTCTAACCAACACCCGATTGAGGCTGACATAGTGCCGTTGGTAGCCTCTGTGCCTCAATTTGAACCAAAACTCCATCAATCCCAGATTTTTATTTGCCCTTCGCATATCTCTGATTAGTTTCAGCTCTTCTTCCTTGTGACAGTTAGGGTGGTGATGAGGCTTCCGGGACCGACAGGCCAGAGATGCTGTTGTGCCATCATAACGCCTCAGCCAAAAATAGATGTACAATCTAGTTTTGTTGTATCTCCGGGAAGCACGGCTCACACCATGGGTCCGAGCATATTTCATCAGGGACTCCCCTTATTTCATATCTTGTGTTATCTTATTCATAGTAGGATTAGGTGTCCTCCATTATTGATTTTGTTCAGCGCAGTAACAATAACGGATTGTCCCTTTTCCTGCTATCCTTTTTCTCCATCACTGTCCAAAATGTATTGTAATCCTACATATGCCCAAAAAAGACTAAAAATTAGCATTATTTGTCAATTATCAAAATAATAAATTTCTGATCCATAACAAGGTTATAGAACCGAAATTCCGCCATAAGCTAAAGCTAAAAGCCAGAAAAAAAGCCTGATTTCACTTGGAAACAGGCTTTTTATTCAATACTTAGAACAACTACTTCATCCAGCCAATGGTGCTTTCCTGTTCGTCCTTTTCGCGCTCTTCAGCTTCCTCTTCTTCATCCTTAAACCGCTTATTGATGGCTAAACCTGCGGCAGCAATCACGCCCAAAATCATGCCGACAAGCTGCAGAATATAGATGAAAAAGGAAAGAACAAAGGTGTTCTCGATGATGCCTAATACAATCAGAAAAGGCAAAACAAACCCCAAGAGCACACACGCCAGCCCTAAAAAGAAGATCTTAAGAGGCGAATTCAGGAGTTTCATAGCGCTCATCATAAAGCCAGCAAGCGACTTCGTGACCTTCCTCAATCGTAAAATTCGGCGGGTCTTCCGTGTCGCATACGCCGGCAATAGCCCATTTACATCGCGGGTGGAAGCGGCACCCCTGAGGTGGCTTGACCAAACTGGGCGGCTCACCAGGCGGCACCTCTTTAAAGCCAAGCGCATTCTCATATTCAGGCTCCGAAGTCGCTGTCAATAGAGCATAGGTGTAAGGATGCTTTGGGTTGGTGAGCAGATCGCGCTGCTTGGCTTTTTCAGCAATCAAACCTGCATACATCACAAAAATATATTCGGAGAAATAGCGCACTGTTGAGAGGTCGTGCGTAATATAAATAAATGAGATGTTATGCTCTTCTTGTAAGCCACGCATCAGTTTGAGCACTTCAACACGCACTGAGGCATCCAGCATGGAGACGGGCTCATCCGCCACAATGATCTCTGGTTCCTGGATCAAAGCCCGAGCGATGACAACACGCTGCTGCTGCCCGCCGCTGATCTGATGCGGGAATTTGCTGAGATAGTCATCAACAGGAATTAACCGGACTTCGTTCATCACTTTCCGTACACGGTCAAGCCGCTGTTCTTTATCCTTCATACCACCAACGATCAAAGGTTCTTCAATAATTCGTTGGATGGTCATGAATGGCGGTAAGGCGCCATAGGGGTCTTGCTGAACATAACCAATTTGAGTGGAGCGATACCAGCGCAGGGTTTTACCATCCATCTCATTTAGGTTCATATCTTCATAAAATATGGCACCATCGGTAATTTCATTTAATCCTAAAATGGTTTTCATCAAGCTCGATTTGCCGCAGCCGCTTTCGCCAACAATGGCGATCGCTTCGCCGCGTTTGAGCTTGAAACTCACGCCATCAACGGCGTGAACAAAGCCCGCATGTCCAAAGCCAAGCCTGCGCAGCTCGAACCACACTTTAAGATCTTGAACATCCAGAACGTTATCATTCTTCCGCTCCTGATCTTCTGGTCTGACTTCATCTAAGGTTGTCATTTCGTCAGTCATTAAGGTCTCCTACACATTCTCTTCATAAAGCCAACAACGAACCTTGATCCCATCACGATTGAATACCGGGGGTTCTTCATCACATTTTTCAAAACGTTTGTGACAACGGGATTTGAATCTGCAACCAGTTGGTGGATTCAGCAAACTGGGTGGCGTCCCTTTGATGAATTCAAGCTCCGCATCACCATGCAGTCGGGGCACGCTTGCCATTAACTTCTGCGAATAAGGATGCAGCGGTTTTGCAAAAAACCGTTTGGCATCACTGACTTCAACCATTTGCCCGGCATACATCACAGCTACATTTTGTGCCAGCTCACTTGATGTGGCAATATCGTGCGTAATCAGGATATAGCTGATCCCGAATTCGTCTTTAAGCCGTTTGAGCACATTGAAGATATTCGCTTGCGTCAACAGGTCCAGCGCCGAGGTAGGCTCGTCGAGGATGATCAGGTTAGGCAGGGTAACCAGCGCCATGGCAATCGCTGCACGTTGGCGCATCCCGCCACTTAATTCAAAGGGATACCGGATCAGGAAATCATCCGGAACACCGACATGGCGGAACATTTTGCGCGCCATGCGCCAAGCTTCGTCCTTCTTCAACCCGTGGTGCACGATCACCGGCTCCGATACCTGGTCCCCAATCCGCAGCACCGGGTTGAGCGAATTCAGAGCCGCCTGGGGCACCATCGACATCCCCACCCAGCGCACATTGCGCCTGAAGGCTTCATCATCTAACTTCATCACATCCTGACCGCCAAACCAGACTTCGCCCTCATATTTACCAGCGTTTCGCGGCAGCAAGCGTAAAATCGCTTTTGCCAGCGAACTCTTGCCGCAGCCAGATTCGCCCAGGATCACGACGGAGGAGTTATTTTCTAATTCAAAATCCACGCCATCCACAGCCTGAACTTCGCCCTGCTGCACATTAAAATATAGTTTGAGATCTTTAATCTTGATGAGTTTGTTATTATTTGATTCAGTCGTAACCATTATTTTATAGCCCTCGCAATCTCGGGTTGAAAATTCGGTCTAAAGAGAAGCCCAGCATGGCAAATGCAAGGCCAGTGATCATCAAAAGCACCGCTGGTTCAAGGATCCAGTAATACATCCCGTTATATAAAGCCCCAGCTTGCTGAGCATCGTTGATGATCTTCCCCCATGTGGGCAGAACGGGATCACCCAGCCCCAGCACCGCCAAAGTGGCTTCGAGGAACACATAGGTTGGGATGGAAGAAACCAGCCCAGGAATTAATAACGGGATGATCCGGGGGATCAGGTACAGGAAGATGATGCGTGAATTCTTGGCACCATAGGCTTCGGCCGCTTCGATATACATGGATTCTTTGATCTGCATAAAGTTCGCCCGATAGGTTTTGATCCCGCCCCCAAAGATGCTTAATAAAATCGTCACGCCAAGGATCACCCATAAACTTTTAGAATAGAACGTCCCAATCATCACCAAAATGGATAGGAAGGGTAGCACCATATTGATTTCCGTGATGCGCTGGATCAACTCATCCACCCAACCACCATTCCACACGCCGATTGCCGCGATCGTCATCGTCAATATTGATGTGCCCAACGCTGCGACCAGGCCGAAAATCAGCGCGATCGGGATGCCCCACAGCAGTGCAATCGAAAGGTCCCGCCTGAGATGGTCTGTGCCTGCCAAGCCATGCACCTGGCCGTAAATCACAAATTCCGCATTAATATCCGAATCGGGTTCAAACCGGATCCCATCAACAATCAATTGATAAGTGCCCGGTATCACCTGTGGCGGATCGGAATCTGGAACAATAAATAAGCCGACTTCAGGGGAGACATCGCCTAACCTGCGCTGTAACTTGCTGTCCTGTGAGAAATACAGGGTTTGCGATTTATCAACGCCAATGCTGGCTACCCGAATCTCTGTGCCGTCAGGTTGGATCCAATACATATCCGCAAAGGGATTCTTCGTTTCATAATCACTTTCAAGATATAGCGCCATCTCTGATGGAAAGGCATCATAATCATATTCAAACGTAAAAACGTAAGTAATATCACCCGACCCCTCAGTAAATTCTTCAACCGTCTTTGTTACCCGCTCATCGCCTTCTGCCAAAAAATAAGAGGAAGGTTTATCCTCTTTGGTGAACCAGTTGGTCCAGGCAGGCGGCGCAGTTTTCGGGTTCTGATACCATATACCTTCTCCCCCTCGCCACAGACGAATAGCCTCGTTGTATGGGATGGCAATGATCACGACAATACTTGTGATGATCAGGAGGATCACAATCGCCAGCCCAAACATGGCAGATGGATAACGTTTTATTTCTTGAAATGAATTTTTAAATGCTTTCATAATTTATCTACGCTTTCTTTTGTCTGCCGCCGACTTTAACCCGTGGGTCTACCAGGGCGTAAATAAAGTCGAGCAGGAAAACGGTAATCGCTAATAAGTAAGCATAAATGATCGTCAAACCAACAATCACCGGCGTATCATATTGTCCGACCGCCGAAAAAAGCGTCCGCCCTAACCCGGGCCAATTAAACACTGTTTCGGTGACGATTGCGCCCGTCCATAAGGAGATCAACATCAGCGCAAAAGATGTGATGATTGTCGGCAACGTGGGACGTAAGACATAGCGACGTTCGATCTCACGGTCCGAAAGGCCTTTAGCTTTAGCCATCTCCACGTAATCTTCACTTGAAAAGATCAGGAAGAATGTGCGCCAGTTATAAATGCTGATGAAGATCAGGCTGACAAACAAGGCTGAGGCTGGAAGGATGATGTGTTTCAGCACATCCAGGGTATATTCCCACGAGTTTTCAGGAGGCGGTGCGCCGATCATCCCGCCAAACGGTAGGATCCGCAGCAGCGCGGCAAAGATCAATATGAGAAAGATACCATAAAACCATGAAGGCGCAGAAGATGTCGGCGAGAGGGTAATCACTGCCCGGTCAAAAAAACTGCCGTACTTACGTGAAAGGATCAACGCCAGGTAAACGCTGGTAAAAAATAGAAGCAGTTGCGACGTACCCATCAGTAACAAGGTTGGCCCTAAGCGCTCCAGGATGATCAACCGTACCTGCCGTGAACCCGTGTCACTGGTCATACGTAACGCAGTCCCTAAGTTCAAGGTCAGGCCGTCCCACAGGAACCTGAAACTGCGGACGATAAAGGGCTGGTTCAGCCCAAGCCGTTGTTCTTCATCCATCACCTCACGCTGAAACCGGGCATCCTTCGCCTCCTGGCTGAGCTGTTTATACTCCTCCTGGTTCCTCAGTGTCATCGCTACCTGCTCACGGATCTGCCCGCGCATAATTTCATCCACATAACCGCCCATGTTTGCGATCAGGATGGTCAGGTAGATACCGATCACAACAGTGATCAGCATGGTGACAGAACGGAGGGCTGTGTATTTTGCAACCCTCGATAACGTGCCAACCCAGGCTTTTCTTTTAGCACCTGCAACTGTTTGGATTGTTTTCGATTCTGTGGTCATACGAATATCCTATATTACAATAGAGAATTTCTAATAATTACGACATAATGCCAGACCAACGCTTTTTCCAGAAAAATAACACCCCTATTGAATGATAGGGACAAGGCTCAGGAGCCCTGCCCCTATCATTATCGTGACAAGTCTATTTCAACGGAATGTCGTGCTTACTCCGTCACAAATTCAAATTGGGCAAAGGTCGGAACACTCACAACCGTCGGAACCACAATGATCTCAAGCTTGTTGGAGCCGGCTTCGAGAGCGCCAGTAGCATCAGCGGACAAGGTCACACTGTACAGACCTTCATCCACCAACTCCGCATCGCCTCTATCAACTAAGATACCCGTAGCATCGAACAGCAGGTAATTCACAACCTGGATATCTGCCGATGGATAGGGTTCACCCTGGAAGGTGACATAGGCATCGAAGGTTACTTCTTCGCCGGTTGTCACACGGCCGGGGCCGTCAATTTCGATTTCAGCAATTTGCGGTACGCCAAAGCGATCCCACTTGCCAGCCGGATCTTGATAATCCTGGTAACGGGTCAGCGTAAGGGTCTTCTCGACCGGGAACACCTTGTTCAGGTAGAACGGACCGGAGTTGACAAAGAAGTGACCCTGAATGCGGTACCAATCCAGCAGGTTGGCATAACGCAGATCCATCTCTTCGGCAGTGATGTATTCGCCAAGTGTGGCTGCGTAGGGGATGTAATCCTCTTCCATTGCCTGGTCAAGATTTGCTTTCAGGATATCGAGCGAAGGACCACTGATGTAGTTCGTCCACTCAACCTCAAGGGCTTCAGATTTGTCACCGCTGAAGGCTAATTCTTCGTCAGTTTCAGCCAAAATACCGATGGCTAACATATGCCATGGACCCTCGCCATATGAGTAATACGGCCAGAAGTCAGCCACAGACCATTCAGCATCCAGATAGACTACATCGGAGTAATATTCGATGACCATGGGATCAGTAGAAACAACCTTCATACCCTTGAAAGAGCTCTTGAAGGATTCAACTGAGCCGATCTGCGATTCATCAAAGATCACACTGCCCTCAGTGCCGGGATCAAAGGAGAGGATCATGCCCATCACAAAGTCCGCTGGGGACATCGGGCTGCCATCGTGCCAGGTATGCTTCTCGAATAGGTCAGCAGGATAGGTCACCACGCTCTTGCGTTTTGCGGTGAAGTATTCAGGCACTTCGACGGCTTCCTCGCCTTCTGCGGGTTCTTCTTCAGCCATCATCGCCAGCTTTTCGTCTGCGGTGATAAAGACCTGATTCTCAGCGTCCCAGTCCACCCAGGCGTCGCCGGGCACCTGGATTTCAGGCGCAAAGTCCAACGTAAGCCAGTCAAGGGTCTTACCAACAGGTAAGCCTTCCACAATCGTGATGGCGGCGCTTTCAACACGCTGCGGCCAGGTCAGGCCGGTATATGGGTCGGGGATGGTACCATAATCGCCAGTGGCGCGCATGGGTGCCATATCATACACCCAGTTGGAGCCAGCCAACGGGTTCCAGGGCTCAACCAGAGCATCGGACATGGCCATAACAACCTGCCCGCCGATCTCATCTGTGTAGCGCATCGTATGACCCCAGAGCGGTGTTCCGGAGATACCGCCAGCCAGGTCATAAGTGACCGTAACTGTCGGATCCATCGGGGAGAACGCTGTTGCGTCATTGATCCAAATACGATAGGAATTTTCGAGCGCCAGATACAACGCTTCGCGGAATAGCTCAGCGCGTTCTTCAAGCGTTGCGTAATTGCCATTGGCGAGTTTTTCGGAAACATCAAGGTATTCATCGGTAATCACGTAGTTCTGCCATAAGGGCGTAAACCCATAGGCCGAATTGGGTGAATAGAAGAATTGGAAGACATCATAGTCATCACGGCTGATGGCAGTGGTGATCCAGCCACCTGTATAGAAATGCCAGAGCCCTTCCTGAGGATCGCTCAGAAGCCAGATTGGTGAAGCTTCGGAGGATGTCTTATACTGACGATCAACCGTGAAACCAATCGATTCAAGCTGGTTGGCAAAGTAATCGCCCATCTGCAAGCGCTCATCCTCAGTGCGGATGATGCCGATCAGAGTCACCGGTTCGCCTTCATATTGCCAGACGCCATCAACTTTTTCTGCGCCTAAGGCTTCCATTTCGGGGGTAAGGATCGAATCGGCCATCTCAGGATCATAAGCGTACTTGTTCTCCAGCTCTCGGGCAACATCCACATGCCGGGCATAGTCCGGGAAAACGCCATTCAGAGGCAGGAATTTTGGAATACCAAGGCCGCCGAGGATCTCCTGTACCACATAATTGCGATCCACAAGATAGTTCATGGCTTCGCGGATCTTTGGTACGCCAAATGGGTTCAGACTACCATCATTGAGGACTGGGCCGCCGGGGCTGAGCGTGAACTCGTTATAAGAGCCAACGGTTGAGATGTATTTCAGGCCTTCCTCTTCAACAGTCGCTAATGCTTCAACACTGGTGGCTGCCTGCGCATACACATCAATGTCATCGGCGATGATCCGGGCGACGGCTGATTCAGTCGAGGGTTCAGCCAAAATCACGACCGTGTCGAGCCAGGCGCCGTTTCGTTCAACTTCCGCCTCAACCTCAACGATTTCGGTCACAACCTCGGTAACAACAACCTCAACCTCGACCTCTTCAGTGACGATCACCGTTTCGATGATGGTCTCAGGTGTGGGTTGAGTGGTATCTGTTGTGGGTTGGCACGCGGCCAAAACTAAGGCCAATGCCACCACGATACCAAATATAGCTAACAGTTTCTTTTGCATATTTTCTCCTCCATAACAAATATTATTTGTCATGAAACTAGTGGAACGAAACAACTATTGGGGATGTATTTTGGGGTAATAAATGAGGATTCACCACCTCCTTATCAATTGATTTCTCGTGCAGAAGATTAATTGATTTGCGATCGTGAATAAGGTTATATTAATAATACCAGATATTAGAAATGTCTAATCAAAAATATAGCATACATCCAATTCCCCGTCAAGAATTGGCTGTCAACTCAAAAACGATTATCAGATTCTTTTAATTCACAGCAAGAACAATATGCAATTCTCATTAATCCTGCTTTTGGTTATTCTACATAAAAGGTATATTTCCCACTTGTTAAATAAAAAAGGCTATCTCAACTTTGAGATAGCCCTTCAGATCAACATAATTTATCTGACTACCGAAACCATACCTGTGTTGCAAAGAGTGTGAATAAAATCCAGACCACGGCAAACACCAGCACAATCGTCAACCCGGCGAGCACTGCATACCATGTAAAACGCCGTGCTTCCGATTTAGTCAGTCCCCCACCTGGTGGTGTACTATTCATCTTGCGCTCAGCACGCTTTTCACGTCGAACGCGGCGGTCATGCCAGGGCATGCCTTCCACATCCATATCGCAGATCACGCGGCCGTCATCATCGTCATATTCTTTAGGATTCGGAGTCATTATTTTTCAACCTTTAATCGTATAAATGGCAGGCAACTGTATGGCCTGGTTCAACCTCTCTGACTTCAGGAACAACTTTGTCACAGATATCCATGCGCTTCCAGCAACGTGTGTGGAATTTGCACCCGGAAGGCGGGTTCGCCGGTGAAGGGATACTGCCCTCAAGGATGATCCGTTCCTTCTCCGCTGTCGGGTCAGGAACTGGCGCAGCACTTAATAGCGCTTTGGTGTAGGGGTGCAGCGGATTGCGGAAAATTTGCTTCTTGCTGCCGACCTCAACCAGATCACCCAGATACATCACGCCAACCTCGTCTGAAATATGCTCCACCACCGAAAGGTCGTGCGAGATAAACAAATAGGTCAATTCAAAATCATCCTGCAGTTCTTTGAGCAGATTGATGATCTGTGCCTGGATGGACACATCCAGCGCAGAAACAGGCTCATCACATACAATAAACTCGGGGAGCAAGGCTAATGCCCTGGCAATGCAAATGCGCTGCCGTTGGCCGCCCGAAAATTCGTGGGGATAGCGGTCCTTATGGTAGGGCTGCAAACCGCAAATCTCCATAATGTGATCAATGTAAGCATCATGCCCCTCTTCAGGAGAAAGGCCGTGCTCTCTGACCGCTTCACCAATGATCTCACTCACAGGCAAGCGCGGAGAAAGGCTCGAATAAGGATCCTGGAAGATGATCTGCATTTTTGGGCGCATTCGACGCAGTTCTTCACGATCAAGATCAAAAATATCAATACCATTAAATAAAACTTCACCACTTGTTTTTTCATTCAAACGTAGAATTGTCTTGCCAACCGTCGTCTTACCGCAACCTGATTCGCCCACCAGGCCCATTGTGGTGCCGCGTTTGATCTTAAAGCTGATGCCGTCCACTGCCTTCACATGACCAACCACGCGCTGCAATAAGCCAGCCTTGATTGGGAAATATTGTTTGAGGTCGTTTACCTCGATAATATCTTCTTTCTTATGCTCAAGCGTGTTTTTGCCGTTGTTCTTTTCTTCCATCTTATTCCTCTGCTTGTTCATCGATGTAGTGATAACAGGTCACCATATGGGTGGGTGTCACATACACTTCCTTGGGATAAACGCCATCACACACGGGCATGCGCCGGTTACAGCGATCTTTAAAGTAACAATAATCCGGCATGTTGACGGGGTTTGGCACACTGCCGGGGATGGTGTAAAGTTTTTCTACTTCCTTGTTGACCACTGGTTTCGATGCCATCAAACCCACAGTATAAGGATGCAGCGGATTGTGGAAGACTTCTTCAGCCGTGCCCTTTTCAACAATCCGTCCGGCATACATCACCACAACAAAATCTGCCATTTCAGCGATCACACCCAGGTCGTGCGTGATCAGCATGATGCTTGAGTTGATCTTATCCTTCAGGTTTCTGAGCAAATCGAGGATCTGCGCCTGGATGGTCACATCCAGGGCTGTGGTCGGTTCATCAGCGATGATCAGTTTGGGGTTGCATGCCAGCG
Source organism: Anaerolineaceae bacterium (assembly GCA_016841365.1). Taxonomy (GTDB): domain Bacteria; phylum Chloroflexota; class Anaerolineae; order Anaerolineales; family Anaerolineaceae; genus Brevifilum. Next base: position 25,048 of record JAENZI010000012.1, on the reverse strand, counting down.
CCATCGCGATCATGACACGCTGCCGCATCCCGCCCGAAAGCTCATGCGGGTACATCTGGTAGACGCCTGTGTTATTAGCGATTCCTACCATGTCAATCATTTTGAGCGACAGCGCCTTAACTTCCTCTTCAGTCATTTCCGGATTATGCAGCTTGACAACTTCGTCAATCTGGTCACCAGTTCGAAATACCGGGTTGAGGCTCGTCATCGGTTCCTGGAAGATCATCGAAATCTTTGCGCCGCGAATGGTTTCCATCACCTGGGTGGGTGTTTTCGAGACATCGTAAACCTTTTCGCCATCATCAAAGCGGATTGCGCCTTCAATAATCTGTCCCTGCGGACGCTGCACAAGCTGCATTAACGATAAAGCGGTCACGGATTTGCCACAGCCAGATTCCCCTACAACACCGACTGATTTCCCCTTTGGGATTTCAAATGATACACCATCAACGGCTTTGACCGTGCCGATATCGGTAAAGAAATAGGTGTGCAAATTATCAAACTCAACCACATTATCAGGATCGTTCATTGTGGTGAGATATTCGCTTTCCGGCACATTCCTTCGATCACGCCGTTTTTCGATTGCATCGGTGATTTTGCGGTTGGCACGCGTGATCTTCGCCGATTCACGCGGCGAGATATGGGTGCCACTTTTAGCTTGCGTAATTTCCGCAATTTCATCCATTAAGGCTTTTGTGTTCTTTTCCATACTTCTAACCTACCTTTTCATCTTCGGGTCAAATGCGTCCCGAAGGCCGTCGCCAACAAAATTGAAGCCAAGCACCGTCAACAGGATCAACAAACCAGCGGGGATCCACATGAACCAGAAGTTTGTCATCACGTAAGCATCTGAAGAAACATTGATAATACTGCCCCATGAGGCCAGGGGGTATTTTACACCCAGGCCCAAGAAACCCAACGTGGCTTCGGAGATGATGATCCCGCCCAAGCCTGCGGTTGCCTGCACGATCAACAGCGGCATCACATTCGGCACAAGATGCCGGAAGATCCGGCGGCTGGTGCGGATGCCGGTTGCCTCTGCCGCGACCATGAAGTCCTGCTCTCTCAGAGATAGGATCTGACCGCGTACCACACGGGCTACGCCCGTCCAACCAAGGATACCCAGGATCGCCATCAACAAGAAAATACGTGTCATGGGTTCCACTTCCAGCGTATCCATCACGGAACCAAAAATGATCACGATCGGGTAGAACGGGATGCTGTTAAAGAGGTCCACAAAACGCATGAGGGCTGTATCGACTGCACCGCCAAAATAACCAGCGATACCGCCGATAATGACGCCAAGCACAACCTCAATGATCACAACCACAAAACCAACCAACAGTGAAACCCGTCCACCATACATCAGGCGGGTCATGACGTCCATACCGTTGTTATCCAACCCTAATGGGTGATCTGCAGAAGGCGCTTCATACTGGCGAATTAACGTGGTCGGTGTTTCACGCTTAATGTAATAGTTTTGATTGATGCGAGAAATCGTGTAAGTGATGGTTTCACCGTTTTCATGGGTAAAATCAACTTCATCTTCTCGATCAATGACCGCATCTCGGATGGCGTTTTTGTATTCAACCGTCAGGAATTCGTTCTGGTCCAGCGGATTCACGATGATATTCGATACTTCAGCGTACGGCTGATCATCACCGCTCAGAATCGTCGCACGTCCTTCCTGGTAATCGACCGCATATTCTTTATCACCTACAGTAAATTCTGTATCCTGTTCAGCGATCGCCCGTTCACTGGCAAGCATAAACGGATAGGCATTGACTTCTTCGGTATCTTCCTGATTGTATGCATCATAAATTGTCAATGATGCTAAGGCTACATCGTGTTCGGTCGAAATCTGAAAAGCTTTGCGATTCTGGGTAATTCGGTACATCGTGCCATCAAATTCAAAGCTGGCCTGGTCGTTGTCAGAAGCAGTTTCATAAGCTTCCACAAAGCCATCGGGTAATGACCCACCGTTGATTGGATTGATACGGCCTAAAAGCTCTTCAGCCACCGGGTCAAGCTGCATGATCCGATATGTGTCTTCACTTTCAGTTGTGAAATAATACACATCGTCACCGACAGAAAAAGTTTCTTCACCCTTTCCGAGGGCTAATAAGAATTGGGCGCGTTCTGCGTTACTAAAGGATTCCTCTTCCGCAACGGTATAGCGCAATTCTTCATTAAAAATCGCCCCTGCATAATCCTTGGACATGCTCCCCAAACCGGTAAAGACCTGGGTTTGTTCATAAGGCGAGAAAATCGGCCCCAGGAAAGAAAAGGTAAACATGAAGAATAAAATACCCAAACCGACAACAGCCAGTTTGTTACGGATGAAGCGCTTGAAAACAAGCATGCCGGGCGAAAGCACCTTGACACGCCGGGCATCGTCAAGCCGCATTTCTTCTTCAATCTTGTCGATCAGTTCTACTTCTGGTTCTAAATTAGGATCTTGATGTTCAGACATATTTAATACCTCAGTTCACCCGTACGCGCGGGTCTACGACAGCATACATGATGTCAGCCACGATCAGGCTGACCTGCGTCAGGATGATGAGAAACGTTGTATAAAACATCGCAAATGGAATGTCGCCGCGGGTCATTGCTTCATAAGCCACAAAACCAATCCCCGGGATCTGGTACAGCGTTTCCGTGATCAATGCACCGCCAAACATGGCTGGCAATAAGTAGCTCAGGTAAGATACCAATGGGATCATGGTGTTCCTGAAGGCATGTTTGTTGATCACGACCTCTTCAGAAAGGCCCTTCGCCCGTGCCGTTCGGATGTAATCCGAGTTAAGCACCTCGAGCATATTGGTACGTGTATAACGCATCAGGCCGCCGATCGAAAGCATCATCAGCGTGATGATGGGCAACACCATGTGATAAGCCATATCCGCCATCTGCTGGAATGGGGTCATCGACGTGTGAAATCGTCCCGTTAAACCGTATAATGGGAACCACCCCAGGTTGATCGAAAACACATATTTTAGGATGGTTGCCAGGAAAAATGTCGGCAACGATATACCCATTAAGGCAAAGACCGTGATGGCGTAATCTGTCCTGCTGTATTGCTTCCTCGCCGCTAAAATCCCGAGAGGAATCGCAATCACCATCTGGACCACAAAAGTAATGATATTGATAATGACGGAATACCAGACAACCTGGTTAAATCTTTCTGTCACGGGGATGCCATAATGCCAGGATTCTCCAAAATCTCCTCTGACCGCATTCCCCAGCCAACCAAAATAGCCTGGAATAATACCAACATCAAGGTGATAGACGCTATTCAGCTGAGCCAACCATTCCTGATATGTCTTCGTGCTAAGAGGATTAGCAGCGCGTTGCCTTGCAATCGTCTCGACATATGAGGAGGGAAGTGAACGTATCACGGAATACACGACCAGCGCGCCAAAAAAGGCGATAAATATGCCGAGCAGGACTCTCCTGATAATAAAATTTTTCATATCGTTCCCTAATTCTATACAAATATAATTTTTTAATCATCTTGAAATCAGATGATAAAAGCATGAGCCCACCCAAAGGTGGGCTCATGATGACTTCGTTAATGCATCAGTTCAATTACTGATTCATTTCCAACAGTTCAACGTCATTCAACCAGCCCCAGAAGGTTGTGATATCAGGGGTGAGGGTATCGACATTGAGACGCTCAGTGCTGAAGATAATAACATTCAGACGCTGATAGGTCGGGATTTCGACTGCCCAGTCAATGATGACGTCAAGAGCCTGTTTGTAAATTGCTTTACGATAGCTCTGATCATCACTCAGGCGGGCGTCAACAATCAACTGATCCAGTTCTTCGTCCTGAATGTGGTAGTGGTTCGAATCTGAGCCACCCGCACCAGGAACGCCGGAGCTGTGATAAACCTGGTACATGTCGGGGTCAATGGTTGTGCCCCAGGCAGCGGTCCAGAGTTCTTGTGTCCCAGCATCCAGCGCGTCCCAGAGGATGTTGCTGTCAGCGGGGTCATTGATCTTGAGTTCCATACCAATCTTGGCCAGGGAGGCCTGAGCATTGGTCAGGATAGCGAACGCAGGGTGGTCACCAACGCCGTCAGCAGGAACGATAACTTCGTAGTCAAGTTTCGCGCCCTCAGGAGCAGCGGTAACAACACCATTTTCAACGGTGTAGCCAGCAGCCTCGAAGAAGCCCAATGCCGCAGCTTCAGCAGCAGCAATCTTGTCTTCCAGAGCCATGTCGGCAGCGTAGATCGGATCGCCATTTACATCAACGGAGAATGCAATCTGGTAGCCGTCGTCGGTTGGCTGAGGTGCAGCCCAAGATGTGTTGGAAATCGGGTAGTTGATGACGGAAGCGCCTTCACCGTAGTAGCTGTCAATAGCCAGGTCACGATGGACTGCCAGGATGGTCGCAAGACCCTTACGCAGGTTCTTGGAGGCATCGGAGCCAGGTTCACCAGCAACGTTGACGGTAGCAGCATTGATGCCGGCATAACCATAACCAAGGTTGTCAACCATACTTGAGGTGATCACATCACCGGTCATTTCGCCATTGGCGTTGTAGGATTTGACCTCAGCGTATCGTTCACCGGAGTAGGTCATTTCACCAGCGTCAGCTTCACCAGTCGCAACAGCGGAGGGAACCTCAGCTGAGGCGGTTTCACGGAATTGAATTTCCGCAATCTTGGGGCAGCCGCGATAGTAATACTCGTTGGCTTCAAAGAAAACGACTTTATTGTCATACGCAACGAACTTGTATGCACCAGCGCCCATGGGGGTCGCGGTCAGGCTTTCCTGTTTGGAAAGATCGCCAAAGTCAAAGCCGAACATATTGTTTTCGTAATCATATTTATCTACGTCACCGTAGTAGTGCAGGGGTGTAACCTGAATACCAAGGATGGAGTAAACCGCAGGTGCGGAGTAACCATTGACGGTAACTTCGACGGTGTAGTCATCAAGCTTCTTGATACCAGCAATGTTGGGAACACCCTCGCCGCCCATTGATTCATCTAATGGACCCCAGTAGCCGATGAAGCCAGATTTCACATTGGCAACCACATCGGCGCCGTCAGCTGATTCGTATGGGAAAGCGGTGCGGAGATCGCCTTCATAGGCTGCAACGATTTCGTTCGCGTAATCTTCAACGGTTGGGAATGCTTCGACCAGGTCCCAGGTCGCGCCGGAAGGAGCTGCAAAGGTGCCGTCTTCGCCGACTTCACCGAAACCCCAGAGGGCCATACCTAAAACAACCTGCAAGCCTTCATTTTCGGCAACTTCCTCGGGGAGGTAGCCAATGTAGGCTTCTGAATAAGCATCACGGTAATTCACATCGACGTAGTCAACAATCTTCTGAGCTTCGTAAAGGACTTCAGCGTCCATCCGTGTCCAGAGATCGTCTTGCTGTTCTTGTGTCCAATCGCCGGGTTCGGCATCTGGACCAGCTTCGTAAATAGCCTCGAACATCGCATCGTATTTGTCATAGACTTCGGTGGTCGTCTGTGTTTGGTAATCTTTCAGACCAACGATGTCATAGGATGACAGGGTGGTTGAACCAACATAGGACGGATCAAGGAAGGTGTAATACGTGAAGATGATGTCGTCAGCGGTGACGGGGGTGCCGTCAGAGAACTTCATGCCAACGCGCAATTGTGCGGTGTACTTGGTGGTGTCGGTAGCTTCGTCGTATTTCACACTGGTGTTGGCAGGGCCCTTATAAAGATAAGGCGTTCCATTGTATTCAACAGTTTCACCCTCAATCGCATTGTGGACAATACCGCCAACACGATCGGTCGTGAGGAGTGCAATCTGCGTCATACCAGCAACATCTGCGTCATATGCAGTGTCTGAGAAGAAGGGGCTGAATTTCTGTGAGAATGCGTTGTAGGCAACGACCAATGGTGTGTCAATGGTCGGTTCCGTTGGCAAATCCTCGCCGAAAGGCTGCTCTTCAAAGACAACTTCTGTTTCGGTGGGTTCGACCACTTCAGTTGCTTCTTCTGTTGCTTCTTCGGTGGGTTCCTCCGTAGCTACGACTTCTTCAGTCGGTTCTGGTGTGACTACGGGGGTTTCTGTCGCGCAGGCGGCCAGCAAGCCGGCAAACATAATGCCTACGATTAGGACAGAAACGATTTTCTTGAATCTAAACATAATCTTTTCTCCTAGTCTGATAAGAATTTTGAAAAAACACACGGGTGACATTCTATTGTAAAAGCGGATAAAAGTCAAGGTAAGGACAGGGGGCGGAAGCCCGAATCCATACCAGAGTACTATATCTTTGGCTCATTTAAAAAGGTATCATTCTGCGCTGGTCAGCGCAATCCCCATACGCTTTTGCTGCCAGAAAATAACATAAACGCAAAGTGCAGCAAAAATCTCCAAAAAGAGATAGATGATCTCCCGCGAATAATCCCCTGCCGCGAAGAAAATCAGGAAGACGATTTCGCCCAAAACCCCCACCAGCAATAAAACCAGCAATGAAATACTGGCTTTCTTCATGCGCTCGAATGAAAGACCATGTTCATCCCTGCGCAGCAACCGTTTTTGGTTTGGCAGGCGAAATACGCCTGCAGCAAGGAAATATAAGGGTAAAAACGCTATCACATAGGGCAGAGCGACATAAAATTGATACATTCCCTGGTTCGCCACAAACCCCCCGGCAATATGCAGGGCGGCGGTCACGAGGGTAAGTAAAATGCTCAGAAGCCTAAACGTTTTGATCTGCTTTTCGTCAGCGGCAATTTCATAATAGACGCCCCGGTATACAGCGACCTTCTTTTCACGCCCTTTTGCATCCTCAGTAATTTCTATCTCATAATCATCAGCGTATTTTCGCATTTCCACAGCCCTTTCAGGGTTTCTACTTAATAAATTGGCTAAAACCGCCATTTATGACATACTTCATATGAGTCATAGTGTCATCTGACCTGATTCTGTTTTTGCCCAATTTTGATACCAAAATCAGGGGCAACCCACACTTAAATCCAAGAATTCAATCCCATCAAACATGCTTGATGGTTCTGTAATCGCCTCAGAAGAACAAAACTCTTTTGCCACCACAACCACTTCTGGCACGGCAAATAAGGGCACGGCCGGCATACGGTCGACATACATCGCTTCAGCCTGGCGCAGCGCTTGGTCATACTCATCTGGGAGGGCAAAAGCCGCGGCCAGGCAGGCGTTATCATAATCTGTATCAGACAGCCCCGCAATGTTGGTGCCAATCCAGTTATTCGCCGCAGAAGGGATTTGCCCGGTTTGATAAAACAGGCAATCCAGCGCAGGCATCGGCTGCCATGCCATCAGAGCCAGGTCGAACTGGCGGCCAAACACCGGCCCCTGAGGTCCGGGCGCATACAGTGCTGGCATGCTGGTCACAGTGACTGCTGCACCGCACTCACCCAGTGATCGATTGATAATCTCCGCCAAATCCGCATGGAGACCAGATTGAGAAACCAGCAGTTCCAGTGACAGGGGTTCGCCATTATTCACCCCAGCGATATTAAACGCTTGCCGAGGCGTTTGAGCGTCGCCGTCATGATCAAGCCAGCCAACTTGCTCAAGCAACTGGACGCCATAGGCCGGGTCATGCCCGATCACATCCGCTGTTTCAAGCAGGGATGCATCAGGCGGCAAAAAGCTGTTCCACACCTCGCCCAAATACCCAATCGTTTCATCAAGCATCGCCTGCCGGTCCAGACAGGCAGTCAGAGCCTGACGCGTCAGAGGGTCGCCGAAAATATCCGGTCGGTCGCCAAACCCGGGCTGGTAACCATCATCATAAGATGCCGGCATTATCCCAAAGGCAAGCTGAACCCATTCCAAACCTGTGTGAGTTTGAATGGAAAACCGGTCATCCTGGCTTATCTCTGCCAACAAGGCTTTTTCACCTGCCAAATTAAATGAACCATCCAGCACATCACACCAACCAGATTGCAGTGCTTCCCAGGCAGCCTGCGCTCCGCCTGGCACAGCTTTATAGATCACAGAGTCCAGCTCCGGCAGCCCTTGCTCTGCCAGATAGTAATTCTGGTTTGCTTCCAGACGAAGTTCATCAACACCCCGGGATGCCAGCACAAAAGGCCCGTAACTCGGCGGCTCCATGATCCAGCGTTCATCTTCAACGATCGCATGAGGCGATTGCGCCTCATCAAACCAGTGCGACGGCAGCGGAGCCCAGAAGAAATCATCAAGCTGTGATGTAGTAAAGCCCGGCACGCCAACCCACTCGACGGTGTTCGTGTCAACCGCCCGGTAGGACATGGTTCTTTCTTCTTCCCAACCCCAGCTTTCTTGAGCAGCCCATTCCGCAACTTCATAGCCCAGGACGGAATCCTCTGCCGTAACCGCTGTGCCGTCAGACCAGGTCAGGTCATCCCTGATCTTGAATGTGATCGCCAGTTGGTCCATTTCGAGGGGAGTTTCGCCATCCCAGGTCAGCGAACAATCAGGCTGCCGGCACCCGCTCGGGAAGACGCGTACACCCGCCTTAAGAACTGCCAGTGAACCCTCAGCGTTCATCACAAGCTGCCCGCGCTGCACGGAAACAGGCGTAAGCCGCAAATCGCCATCCGCCTGGGTGGGCACCTTCGCCACAATCCCAGGGGCAATCTCGCCATCATTGAGGACAAAACCGCTTTCGAAGGTCATCGCCAGTAAATTTTCCATCGCAGCCGAACCCGAATTCCCAAAGGGGAGCAGGTTGTCAGGTAATTGGGTTGTGCAAACCGTCAAAACCTTCGGCGGGGTTTCGGTCGCTGTAGGCGTCGGAGAAAAAATCGCAGCCTGGGTCTCTGTTGGTTCATCCACCTCCGCCGTCGGTTCATTCACCGGCGCGCGGCAAGCAGCCAACAGAATCGGGATTAACAATAAAATTCGGAGCCAGCGTTTCATTTCGCTTCCTATCAGCTAACGGCGCAATGCCAGATCATTCTTCTGTGACATCATCCGCGTATTCCATGGCGTCATCTTCAAAGCGCAACCGCAAATAAGACGTGTAGCGGCTGTTATCGATCCGGCCTTCTTCAACCGCTTTGCGAATTGCGCAGCCCGGTTCATGTGTATGAGTGCAGTCGCTGAACTTGCAGTCTGCAACCAGGTCTCGCATTTCAATGAAGTAAGCATCCAGTTCTTCAGGCTCCGTATCCCATAATGCCAGGGAGCGGATACCGGGGGTATCAGCAACATAACCGCCGACATCTAATGGGAACAAGGCTCTGACCTGCGTCGTGTGCATCCCTTTGGAGGTCGTTTCGCTGACCTCACGCACATGAAGTCCCAATTCGGGCTGGATGGCGTTCAGCAAACTGGATTTTCCCACACCTGATGGTCCGGTCAATGCGGAAATCTTGCCGCTCAGGTGGTTGCGCAGTTCATCCACGCCCTCACCAGTGCGGGCAGAGGTATAGACAACGGGATACCCCAGGTCTTCATAAAGGCCGAAAATCTCCCGGGCTTTTTCAGATGTTACCAGATCAATCTTATTCGCCACAATCAAGGCGTCTATCTGCTGCTTTTCGGCAATCACCAAAAAGCGGTCCAGCATTCTCAGGTGGGGTTCAGGTTCAGCACAAGCAAAAACAGCTACGATCTGGTCAGGGTTCGCAAGCAGAATTTGGCGGAAATCACGTTTGATGCCGCTTCGTATGCGGGAAAAAACGCTCTTCCGCTCATGAACTTTCTCGATGGTGCCGGTGCCATCTTCCGCCGGGGTAACCGTCACCCGGTCGCCGACAGCAACGATATCGCCTTCTGTTTCACCTAATTTCAAACGCCCGCGCAGACGGCAAACGTACTCACCCGAATCGGTTTTTACATTCAAGAATCCGGATTGGGCGCGCACAACCAACCCTTCCAGTGTCTCTGTCATTCGACCTCCAGATCAGGGTTGTTCAGTAGCTTCCTCCTCACCCACCGGCGTTTCCGTGAAGATCGGTGTATTGGTGGGGATGGGTGTGTTCGATGGGATGGGGGTTTGTGAGGCGACCACATAGGGATATGCTTCCCAGGGAAGATAGATCCCGTAATTTGTATAATCGGAGAAGTAAAGGGATACCGCCCGCCTGAAAACCGGCGCTGCCATTTCAGAACCCTCACCAGCGTTCTCGAGGATCACAGCCACAGCAATATCCGGCTTATCTTCGCGGTTTTGTCTTGTATAGCCAGCAAACCAGGCATGTGAATCGCCAAAAGGGTTTTGAGCCGTCCCGGTTTTGCCGTAAACATTGTATGGCATGGTCGCCAGTTGCAGTTGCGCCGTGCCGCGCCCATTTTCAATCACCTCTCGCATTGCGTTTTGGATAAGCGCCAGGTTCTCTTCGGAGATCGGTAATGTCCCCGTTGATTCAGGCTCAAAGGTGTAAGAGGCAGAATCAGCATCTACACCGATTTGTTCGACCAATGCTGGCCGGTAAAGCGTGCCGCCATTCCCTACAGCGGCAACGAATCTGGCGACCTGTAAGGGGGTCACAGTCATATCACCCTGGCCTATTGCCAGTTGAGCATTGCCATCACATGATGCAACCTGCTCCGGGATGTTCCCGGGCTGCTCTGAAATCTCAATACCCGTCAACTGTCCTAACCCAAAATCGCGCGCCAGTTCAGCGATGGCATTCGGATAACCTTCGTAAAACAACTGCTCACCGATATAGTAGAACCACGGGTTACAGGAGCGCATCAGTCCTTCCGGCAGGGTCAGGTCGCCGCTCGGGGGCTTTTCTTTTTCAAAAGTCCAGTCAAAGAGCTCACTCCCGCCGCAGACCACGATCGAGTGACCGCAGTAGATCTCAGATGTCTCTGTGAAAACGCCGGTCTCAAGCCCAGCGCCCATGGTAATGATCTTGAAAACAGAACCTAACGGGTATTGTCCGTTGGATGCCCGGTTGAAGACCGGATCATCCGCCTGAAAATAGGGGTTGTCGGCATATACAAAGTTCGTGTTATTGATATCGAAAAGGTTCGGGTCGAATTGCGGGTTGGAAACCATGGCGAGAACCCGGCCGGTATCAATTTCCATCACCACGATTGCACCTCTAAAATTGCCCAATGATTGCTGTAGCAAATATTGCAAGCGAGCATCAATGGTTGTGGTAATCGATTGTCCGGGAGAAGCAGCCTTCTCCGCCAATTTAGACAGGATCTGTCCGTTGGCGTCCTTTAAATAAAGGGAGGCGCCCCGTTCACCTGAAAGGATATCTTCATAAGCCCGTTCAAGACCGGTGCCGCCAAAGCGTTCATTGATCGAATATCCCCGGCGGAGATATTCGTATTGTTCCTCTTCTGAGATGTAGGTCAGATGCCCAACCGCCTGGGGGGCAATCCCGCCATCGTAGTAAAACCGGGAAGAATAATAATTAAGGAAAACACCGCTCAACGCACTGAGTGCGCTCATGTTCTGGTCAACCTCAGATTCGGGCACCTCACCCAAAGGAATATAATCGCCCGGCAATGAATTCTCAACCATCTCCACGATTTCATCTGACTGATAAATCGTCAGCCGTGCCATGGTGGTGTAAAACAATCCCATCAAGTCTTCATTCAGTCCGCCAGGCGTAAAGCCGATTGCCACCACATCCTCCTGTGCCGCGATCGGTGCGCCATCACTGGCGAAAATATCCCCCCGAGAGGTGGTTTGACGCACAACCTCAAGCACATTGCCGCCCCGTAGTTCTGGCATGATCATTCCGTCATCCCATTGCACAACCCAACCCCCACCTTCCCTGACCAGCGGCAGCTCAATTTGGCGATTGAAGGTGCCAAACAGATAGGTATTATAGTTCACTTGCAGTGAAGCCTTTGCATTATCGGGGTTGACCATGGTTGTGATCAGGTCATATTCGATCCCGGATTCAAATTGCAGTGTGAGCTGAGCGGCTGTATCCAGATAGCGATTAGCAAATTGCTCCTGGCTGATGGTGTTGCGCACCTCTGCAGAAACCATTCCGTACATGGCAGCATAATCCTCAGATTGCCATGCGGTCATAAAGGCGTCAACTGCATCTTCCACATCTGGGGCTGGTGTAATTCGCACCTGCGGGTCAGGCAGGGTCGCCGTTGCTGTCACGGCTTCTTCTGTTGTGATATCCGTCGGCTGCGCAGTACAGGCAGAAATCGCCACAATCAAGAGCAGAAGGACGAGATGGATTTTCTTCATAAGGATTCTCCAAAGGTGCAAAAACATCCCGCTTGAAGTTTTTTCACCATCGACTGATTATACTGGGTCATTCGCCAGTTGTGGACTCGCTGGTAGGAGTAGGTGTCGGTTGAGCGGTGATATATGGCTCAGTTTCCCAGGGCATCACGCCAGCCGGGTTGGTGTAATCCGAAAAATACAGTGAAACAATGCGGCGGAATACCGGCGCAGCCATCACCGAACCCTCGCCCCCATTTTCGATAATCACTGCAACGGCGATATCCGGGCGGTCCGGATCGTTTTGGCGGGTATAGCCCGCAAACCAGGCATGCGAATTGCCTGTGGGGGTTTGCGCGGTGCCCGTTTTACCGGAAACAGCCACATCCAAACCCTGCATCGCCCAATATCCCGTTCCGCGTGTTTCCTCGATCACCAAGCGCAGACCTTCTTGCACAGAAGCCAATGTTTCTTCAGAGATAGGCAATTTGCCATTAACTTCTGGTTCAAACTGGAAGACTACATCACCCGACGCGGTCTGGATCTGTTCGACCAGCGCTGGCCGATAAAGCGTGCCGCCATTCGCAACCGCTGTAAAGAAGGCTGCAACCTGCAGCGGCGTGACCAAGACCTCTCCCTGGCCAATCGCCATCTGGGCGTTAGCCACACAGGTAGCGGCGGTTTCAGGGATATTGCCCGCTGACTCCTCGATTTCAATACCAGTTTCTTTACCCAAACCGAAGCCAAAAGCCATCTCGGACAAACTGCTTTCCATCCCCTCAGCATAAAGATTCTCACCGATTCGGTAAAACCAGGGGTTACAGGAGCGCATCAAGCCCTCAACGAGGGTCAGCTCACCGCTGGATCCCACTCCATGCGCCAGTGTCCAGTCATAGAGGGTCACGCTGTCACACACCCAAAGCGAATGGCCGCAAAAGAAACTCGATCCCGCCCGGTATAAACCCGTTTCAAGCGCAGCAGACATTGAAATCACTTTGAAAACAGAACCTAATGGATATTGCCCCTGGGTTCCTCGGTTAAAGAGGGGTTGGTCAGCATCCGTGAAGTAAGAATCAAGCAGGCTCCGGTCTGCAACCGTGAGGTCAAAAGCGTTCGGGTCAAATGTAGGGTTCGAGACCATCGCAATGACCCTGCCGGTATCCACTTCCATCACCACGGCAGCAGCGCGCAAATCACCGAGGGAAGCCTGCAAAAGCATTTGCAAGTCCTTATCGAGGGTGGTGTAAAGGGAATGTCCGGGTTCAGGTGCGCTGCTGGTGATCAACGATCCGATCTCGCCCTGAGGGCTCATTAGATACAACGATCCGCCCCGCTTACCTGAAAGTTCCTGCTCATAAATGGCTTCCAAGCCGGTTACCCCAATACGTTCATCCTGGCGGTAACCCTGCCTTAAATAGGTCTCAAGCTCCTCCTCAGGGATGTAAAGCATATACCCCAGAATATGCGGTGCCACACCGCCATCCACATAATAACGGGAACGAAATTCATCGATCCGCACGCCTTGCAGCGACCGAAGCGTTTCCATATGAGGTTTGACGGCTGCCTGTGATAAGGTAACTACAGGCAAATACCAGTCATCCGGTGTGTTTTCAATTTTTATGCGTAAGGTCTCAGGTGAGTAAATGCTGATCTCTGCCAACGTTTCATACAGCGTCTCTGCCTGATCGGGGTGCAATTCACCCGGCACAATCCCGATCGCGATTGCGCTTTCATAAGCGGCCAGCGGGGCACCATCCCGATCTAAAATCCGGCCGCGCGACGGCAATTGATGAACGAACTCAATCTGATTGCCCTCAGCCATTTCCGGTAAGATCAAACTGCTGTCCCATTGAACCCGCCAGCCCTCTTGCTCAAATGAAAGCCCTATAACCATATCACGCGATAGGTCGCCGAGCATCAGCGTGGAAAAATCAACCCTAAAAGCCACTTCAGCGTGAACGTTGTCAGCCATCGCTGAACGGATCTGGAATGATAGGCTATCCAATGTCAGGTTGTTAACCGCGTCATGATAATCATTTATAAAATCTTCTTCACTGATGGCATCACGGCTGAGCGGTGTGAGCAGTGCATACATGGCAGCGTAATCTTCTACCTGCCAGGCTTCAAGGTATTTTTGAGCGGTGGCTTGCGCAGCCGCAGCATCGGTAATGTCGCCTGGAATGCGCGTCGGCTCAGGTGCTTCTACACTTTGACCCAAACAGGCACTAAGCATGCTGAGAAGCAGCACAATTAATAAAAAGGATTTGAGCCGACTTCCCAAAATCAGCCTCCTCATGATCGCCCCAAAATGCCGGGGAATACGGGGCAGTCATAATCCAGCGTCCTCTGGCATTGTTCCGGCAAGTCCGCAGGGTAATCAAAACCCAGCCGGCGAAATCCGACTGCCAGGTGACAAAGCGGAAGACCCATCACAGAAGCAAAACAACCTGTCAACGCCGTCACAGGATGGAAACCAGCATTTTGAATGGCATACGCCCCAGCTTTATCCATAGGATCTTGAGTTTCGATGTAGGCTTCAATCTCCGCATCCGAATACTCACGCATGGGGACATCTGTGCAGCAAACATCGTTGTAGGATTCTTTGGTTTTAGTGTCAATCAGCGCTATACCTGAATACACCTGGTGAGTGCGCCCTCTCAACTGATGCAGCATCCGCCGGGCATCCCGTTCATCCACTGGTTTCCCCAGCAATTCATCACCATCCACCACGATGGTATCTGCCGCGATCACCAGGGCATCGGGCACATCTGCGACAACCAGGGCTTTTTCACAAGCCAGCCTTCGGACATAATCTACGGGTGTCTCACCCGGATGCCAGCCTTCGTCGATATCGGCAGGCTCAACCATAAATGGCCAGCCAAACAGCGATAGCAGTTGCTTCCTGCGCGGTGAATTTGAGGCAAGGATAATTTTTTTCATTGCTGGGATTCTAACACAACCTGACCGGATGCTCTACGTGATAAGTGAGAAGGCGATTTCAACCTCACGTCCTTTGATCAATATATCGGTGTAGGAAAATGGAAAATGTAATAATAACAATCAAACAGCGGGCTGAAATTTAAGTCACTCAATCTTCATCGTGTTTAATCTGAAAGTGATCAAAATCACGTGCCACATGCACCACCGGAAAGATCGCCTGAGCCTCGTCCAACACATCCCGTTCGCGATAGCGCCGCGAAAGGTGATTTAGAAAGAGTTGGCGGACACCAGCCTCTTTCGCCAAGGTCGCAGCCTGAGACGCCGTCAGATGATCAAAGCGTTCTGCCAGGTCAGCCTCCTCCTGGGTGTAGGTCGATTCAATCACCAGCGCATCGACGCCCTGCACATAGGGCAGCAAGTTGTCCACTCGCCCTGTATCGCCGACAACAACCAGCGAAGTCCCCGGGCGCGATTCGCCCAGCACCTGATCTGGCTCAATGATCCTGCCGTCAGGCAGCGTGATCCTCTCACCATTTACCAGGTCTCGCCGCCACGGGCCAGGTGGAATATTGAGTGCCTCCGCTTTCTCTGGCAAAAACGGCCGCCGGGAGCTTTCGGAAAATTTATACCCCAGCGAGTTTGAACCGCGATGATCAACCGGGAAAGCCGTGATCGAAAAACGCTCAGCCTCCCAAAATACGCCGGGGGTGATCTCGTGCATGATAACGGGCGGTTTGCCATGATAACCCCGCAGCACCACCCCGAAGATCAGGTCATGCACCCTGTCGAGGGTGTGGCGGGTGCCGTAGATCTCAATCTCTTCCATCACATCCCACCGCAAAAAGGTTGAAATAAGCCCGCCCAACCCAAGAATATGATCAAGGTGACCATGCGTCAGCAATATTTGATTGAGACGCTTAAACCCAACGCCGGCACGAAGGATCTGCCTCTGGGTTCCCTCGCCGCAATCCACAAGGAAACGAAATTCTTCATGCTTAATTAATAAGGAAGACAAACCTCTGTGCACCGATGGCGCAGAGGCTGAAGTGCCTAAAAAAACTAATTCAAACAAGGGCTGTCCTACCCATTCCTAAAATCAGTCTTCTCCAAAGCCTGCGATCAGCCGCAATAAACCCAAGAGGCCCAGCCCTACCTGAAGACCCTCACCAGGAGAAAGTTTGGGTTTTGTATGCTCACTTTCAGCCCTTTTAATTAAAACGAACGCTGCTGCAGCACCCGTCAGTGCGCCAAGTACTGTCCCCATTAGGATAATTTTATTTTTTTCTTTTCCTTCCACAGAAAATTCCTTTCCATAATTGGGTGGGGAGTCAGGTAAAACAAAACGCTTACCAACTTCCACAAACCCACAAAAAGCTGTAACTAAAGCCTAATCATTTGAGCGGCAAAAAATCTTTTCAAAAAAAGCGTGCATGCCGGCCTTCCGGCTCTCAACAGTGATGATGGGTGAAGTCAGTTTGTGCATCAGAAGATTCACTCGCGCAGAGATCAGGTTGGCATAGTTCTGCACAAGTGCTGTATAGGTCGGCAAAATGCTCAATAGCCTGGCAAACAAGTAGATCAGCCCCAGCAGTAAAATGACCATCAAAACAGCAAAGAACAGCACAGGCAAAATCATCCAGATCAGCGAGGTATCTGCCCATTGTGAAACATCAATGCCAATATCCGTTCCTGAAATCGACAGGACCATCACCACACCAGCAGCTAAAACCAGAAAACCTACTATCAGGACAGGAATCAATATTTGCCAAAAGGCTTGCTGTTGATGCCGTTTATAGCTTGGACTAGTTTCTTTATTCTTATCAAAACTGGCTTGAGATGATTTCATAGTATCCATTTTAACACGACTTGCCCAATTATCCAAAAAACCTTTACACCAATGCATTTAGGCAAATCAAACCTTCGCTTTTTTATAAGGGTTAGACAAATTGTTTACAGGGTCTTCATTAATTGAATTTTTATTGTATAATTAACCTCGCGTATAAGTCGAGAGGCTTATATCTAAAAGAATTAATCATCTGCTGCCTGTTAAAAAGGCTGCGATCACGATATCAAAGAGTACTGTTCGAAAATATTTTGCCGGCATCCTGGCTGGCATTGTAATTGATTAATGACATCATTGTTAAGTTGAAGGTTGAAGGCAATCCGCAATAGGGAGAGCCTCACCCACCAACAAGATGAGAGTTAAGAATATGATACAGGATAGATCTGGTCCAAAACTCATTCGGGTGACCTAAACCGACCAATTGGGTTCTGATATTGTTATATTGAGCCCATTCTCGACATTCTATCCTTTTCAGAAGCAAAGCCAACAGGGATACTTACTTGATACGATGGCCGTAGCCGCTCAGGTGGTGCTACGGCTGTCTTTGGTTTAAGTAAGGAAACGATGGAACGGGAAATCACTGCCATCAAAGCACAAAAAAGGAATCGGCAAAGGGTCAGTATTTATCTGGATGGTGAATTTGCCTTTGGCTTATCCCGCTTTGTTGCCGCCTGGCTGAAACCTGGACGAAAATTAACCGAAGCAGAAATTAATAAACTGCAAGAAGAAGACACCTACGAGATTGCTTTTCAGAAAGCCTTGCAGTTTATCCAGCACCGCCCCCGTTCAGTTGAAGAAACCAGACGGCGGCTGGCGGAAAAGGGGTTCAGCGATCAGGTGATCGATGCGACCATCGACAAATTGATCGACAAATCCTGGTTAGATGACCTTGAGTTTGCTCGCCAATGGATTGAAAACCGAAACACATTCCGTCCACGCAGCGAACGCTTATTGGCTTATGAACTCAGGCTCAAAGGCGTAGCAGATGAAATTATACAACAAGCGCTCGAAAAATTTGGTGGTGATGAAAACAAATTAGCCTATCAGGCAGGCATTAAGAAAGCTAAAAAATGCCGGCTTGATACCAAAATAGATTTCCAAAAAAAAGTCGGCGGATTCCTCAGCCGGCGAGGGTTTCACTATGGCATCGTCAAGCCAACGGTGGAACGTCTTTGGGAAGCATTTGCATCACCCGATGAAGAGCGCCAAAACTTTAATGAAAAAATGGAGTGAATTTAATGAATAACCCGATTTTACTGATAGGCATAGGCGTTGTCGCCTTGGCGCTGGGCGGCCTGATTGGATTTTTTATCAAACAAGCCCTGATTACAAAAGAACGCAAAGAACAAAACATTAAAGCAGATCACATCATCAGAGAAGCGAAGGAACGCTCACGTGAGATCGAGCTGGAAGCAAAAGACACCGCACTTGGCATCACGCAGAAGGCAGAAGAGGAACTGGCTCACAGGCGCAACGAACTTAGCAAAGAGGATGACCGTCTGCAAAAACGCCGTGAGGAATTAGACCGGCGGTTAGAAAAATATGAAGAACGTGAAGTACGCCTCAATAAACGCCAGTCAAGCATCGACAAACGCGCAAACGAAATTGACGGTCTCTATCAAGAGGTGGTGGAGGAGCTTCAGCGTGTCGCCCAAATGACTACTGACGAAGCTCGAGAGGTGTTGCTGGCTGAAACAGAAAAAGAAGCCCGCGCAGATATGGCACGCATCATCCGGCAAATCGAAAATGAAGCCCGAGAGAAGGGCAACGCCCGAGCACGCGAACTGATTGCAGATGCCATTCAACGCGTTGCCTCAGAACGGGTGGCTGAAGTAACCACATCCCTCGTCAACCTGCCCAACGAAGAGATGAAAGGCAGAATCGTCGGACGCAATGGCCGTAACATCCGGGCATTTGAACAAATTTCTGGTGTGGACGTCATCGTTGACGACACCCCTGAAGCAGTGACCGTATCTTGTTTTGATTCTGTCCGGCGAGAGATCGCCCGGCGTGCCCTCTCCCGACTGGTGATCGATGGACGCATTCACCCTTCAAACATAGAAAAGATGTTGAAGGAAGAAGAAGAACAGATGGAAGAAGACATCGAAGAAGCCGGTGAACAGGCAGCATATGATGCCGGCGTGGCAGGCCTTCACAAAGAAGTCCTCAAGAAACTGGGAAGGCTCAAATTCCGCACATCCTACGGCCAGAACCAACTGGCTCACGCCGTTGAAACGGCAAAAATCGCCAGTGTGATCGCAGCCGAATTAGGTGCAAATATCGAAATTGCCAAAGCCGGCGCCCTGCTGCACGACCTGGGCAAAGCCATGGACCACAACACTGAAGGCACGCATGCCCAAATCGGCGCAGAGTTTGCACAGCGGCACGGCGTCAACAAAGACGTGGTTAACATCATTGCCTCTCACCACCACGAGACTGACCAGGAATCGGTAGAAGCAGTGATCGCAGAAGCTGCCGATGCCATCTCTGGTGCCCGCCCCGGTGCCCGCCGAGAGGACCTGGAGCAATACATCAAACGCTTGCGTGCACTTGAAAACATCGCCAACAGCTACGACGGCGTCGACCGCAGTTTTGCGATTCAGGCTGGACGTGAGGTGCGCATCATTGTCAAACCCAACGAGGTTGATGATGTCGAAGCCAACCGCATGGCAAAGAATATCGCACAACAAATTGAAGAGACTATGCAATATCCCGGGCAGATCCGGGTCACGGTCATCCGCGAGAGTCGTGCTACGGAATATGCCAAATAGGAAAACACAAAATTAAACACTAAAGCTGCTCTAAGATTTTGACAGAGCAGCTTTTTTATTTCCAACTGTCAGAGGAGCAATCGGTCAGCGCAAGAACGGATTATGCTGCCGCTCATGCCCAACAGTGCTCTCAGGTCCATGCCCAGGCAGCAAACGGGTTTCATCCGGCAAGGTAAATACCCGCTCTCGAATCGACCTGATCAATGTCAGCATATCGCCCCCTGCCAGGTCTGTCCTCCCAATCCCCTCCCGAAAGATCACATCTCCACAAAACAAGACACCCAGCGCTTCGCAATAAAACATGACATGCCCCTGGCTGTGCCCTGGCGCGTGCTGCACCACTGCAACAGGCTCACCCTCTGGTTGTAGAAGTAGTTCCTGTCCATGCTCAAACCGGATCGAAGGCTCAGGCGGCTGGGCGATCGAAAGCCCAAATTGCTCTGCCCCGCCCTGGTTCAGGTACCAGTCCCCATCCAGCGGATGCAGCCCAATCGGCAGCGGCGGGTCAAAGTTTTGCGCAATCTCCGCCGCCCCAGCAAAGTGATCAAAGTGCCCATGTGTCAACCAGATTTGCCTGAGCGTCCATCCTTTTTCACCCACCCGTGCAAAAACCAGGGAAGGATCAAATGTGGGATCAATCACAACAGCATCGCCCGTTTCGTTATCACCCAGAAGGTAGACATTATTGGGCAGCGGCCCTAATGTCAGCCGCAGCACTTCAAGCTTCATCGTTGTTAACTCCGTTGTTCTTTACTTCTTGTATTTTGCGATTGTTTCGCCTGGCAAACAAGATGCTCAAAAGCAAGGTGACGCCGAGCACAAGCAGGCTGATCGGGTAGATCGAAACCGGCCGCCAATCGTATAAAAATCCCGCTACAACTGGTGCAGCCATATACGCCAAGGAATTAAGCGACTCGACCACCCCAAAAGCCAGGCCGACCTCACGCTCGCGCACAATCGGCTGAACAATAGCAACCGACATCGCTCGGCACAAGCGGTAACCGCCCAAAAAGAAATATCCGACCCCATACCATAAGATCGAGGTGCCCCGCCAGATCAAGAGCGAGAACAACACCAAACCAACCTGGCCGATCATCATAGCGATGCCAGCCGGCAGATGCCCGAAGATCAACATCAACGAAACACTGCCCACAGCGCCCAATGACCCCAATTGCCCAATTCGAGCCAGCGAAAGCCCGCGCTGGTTCTGCAAGAAATTCGCTGTCAGCGGCTGAGGCAGCGTCACTGCAAACATCACCAGCAAAGAGACCACCACGATCCCGATGAAACGTTTGTTATGGAAGAGATGCGCCTCGCCTTTAAGAGGTGCAGTATGTGCGACGGGTTGTTTTTGGGCAAATAAGATGATGGCTGTTGAGATGACAAAAATCACGCCAGAGACAAAATACGCTGTGCGCAAGTTAAACTGCTCCCCTACCATACCGCCAATGATTGGGCCTAAAATCCCGCCGAAATTATAAGCAGCAGAATTAAAACTGACCGCCCTGCCTACAGACCACTTACCCCGTGCGCTCTGCACATAGGCGTTCAGCGGCGCCATCACAGAAAGTGTGAGCCCATACATCAACAGCCCTGCCACAAACCATCCCAAAGAAGGCGCAAGTGCCATGATCCAGGTGGCGACCACGCCCACGATGAAATTAAACCAGATCACCGGTCTTGTGCCTAATTTGTCCGCCAAATAACCTGCAGGGATCTGTACCAACGCCATCACCAGGCCATTGATGCCCAAAATAGTGCCGATCAAAATTGGATCTGCGCCAAATTGCTGCAGATAGAGCGGCTGGAAGATCAAAAAGATCCCTTCGCCAAGCCCCCAGGTCAGCATTGCTGCTGAAACTATTTTTAGATCGCGTGACATTTGGTTGCTTTCTACATCAAAAAATCTTCGAGCGGCATCACATTGCGCGGAAGATCGGTCAAAGACTCAAGGCCATCTGGCGTGACCATCACATCATCTTCGATGCGCACACCGCCTTTGCCGGTCAGGTAAATGCCGGGTTCAACGGTAAAGGTCATCCCAGCCTGCAAGACAAGGTCGTTCCCTTCATAAATATAAGGGGATTCATGGGCTTCCATCCCCAGACCGTGCCCGGTGCGGTGCATAAAGGCATCCCCATAACCTGCTTTTTCGATGACATCACGCGCTGCCCGGTCAACAGCACCTGCTGGCAGGCCGGGTTTGACTGCCGACCGTCCTGCCCGATTCGCCGCCAAAACAACCTCGCCGATCTTCACCAGTTCAGGATCAACCTGACCAAAGGTGAAGGTGCGGGTAATATCGGAAAAATAGCCCTCGTAACTGGCACCCCAATCCACCAACAGCAGATCGCCATTCCGGAGAGCGCACTGGGTTGGCACGGCATGCGGGTTCGCGCTGTTTTCGCCGATCGCCACAATTGGTGCAAAGGGCAGCTCGGGGTCTGAACCAGCCTGCATAAGCTGCATGATCAACGCATTGGCGATGTCGCGTTCTGTCATACCTTCACGCACGGTCTTGAACGTCGCAAGCAGGGCTTCTTGTGCAATGCGAGCCGCCTGGCGCATCTTCGCCACCTCATCCGCATCTTTTTGCATGCGCAGCCGAATAAAAACCTCATCCCCATCCACGATCTCGATATTGGGGATCGCGTCTTGAAGATAACGCAACTCTAAATAACGCAAACGGGTAGGCACCACACCAAGCTTGCCGCCAGGTAGGTTTAGCCATTTACCCGCCTGATCAAAAGCCAAAGGCCAACTTTCAGGGTTATCGCCATAAGCAAACGCCTGGAAAGCACTTGAATCTGGCGGCAGTTTACCCTTCTCCAGTCCCGGCAGAATCATGGCTACCCTGCCGCTCTGCGAAACCAATAGCACCGTTGGCCTTTCCATCAAATGAAAACGCATCCCGGTCAGATATTCCAAAGTCGGCCCCGGGTTGAGGGCAACCCCTGCCAGGTTGTGTTCATTCATCAATGCTGTTAACTTCGCCAAACGTTCCGTGTTCATCAGGCCTCCTTAAGAATCAATTGCGACAATTATAACTGATTGAAGCGCAATCCTCACACGGGAACCCAGCATGAACGGAGTGGACTTTTCCCAGCCAGCAAGTTGAATAAATCCCATTGAATGAAATTATAAGTTCTCACCTGTTAAGGCCAACAGATTCCACATACTATTCCAGTCATAAATAGTCTTCTCCTTGACCTATACGTCTGATCCTTAATACCAAATACCTGATACCTAATCACTAATTTCCAATACCCAATCCCTAATACCTATTTCCCAATCCCTCATATCGCCTACCTCCCGTCCTTCTACACTCACTTGACTCTTCATTCTCGATCAATATAATTAAGATAATTATTATCTTAATTATAGGAGATCACAAAATGATGCTTTGCATGTGTCTGAAGCGGGGTTGTTAGCCAGCGCTCAGGCAATCTAACTGGAAAATATATCAGCCAGTCGGTCTGGGCGATGGACACCCCGCGACAACCCGTTTGCGGTAAAAAATCCTATGCAGCCCATTAATTATTCCGGCTGGCTTGCTTATTTAAATAAGAACGAAAACTCTTTAAGAAGAGAAAGATGGAGAAGAAATGAGAATCTATAATAACATCACAGAACTCATCGGCAATACCCCCCTGGTGCGCCTCAACCGCCTAAATCAGGGCGCACTGGCGGATGTCTTACTAAAGCTCGAATACTTTAACCCCGCTCACAGCGTTAAAGATCGGATTGGCGCAGCCATGATCGATGCTGCCGAACAGGCCGGCTTGCTAACCCACGAGAGCATATTCGTTGAACCAACCAGCGGCAACACAGGCATTGCGCTGGCCTTCACAGCCGCCGCCAAAGGTTACGGTTGTGTGATCGTCATGCCCGAAAAGGTCAGCCACGAACGCAAAATGATGATGAAAGCCCTGGGTGCAGAGCTGATCCTAACACCCGCTGAAGAGGGCATGCCTGGCGCCATTGCCAAAGCCGAAGCGCTTGTCAGAAGCGACCCGCGCTACTTGATGCCGAACCAGTTCGAAAACCCGGCTAACCCCGAAATCCACCGTCAAACAACGGCCAAAGAAATTTGGCGCGACACGGATGGCAAAGTAGATATTTTGGTGGCGGGCGTTGGCACCGGTGGCACCATCACCGGCACAGGCGAAGGGCTAAAGGCGCACAATCCTAAGATCCAGGTGATCGCCGTTGAGCCAAAAGCCTCCCCAGTCCTATCCGGTGGAGAAAAAGGACCGCACCCTATCATGGGGATCGGGGCTGGGTTTATCCCCCAGGTGCTTAACACAAAAATTCTGGATGAGATCATCCAGGTTGAAGGTGAGGACGCCTTTGACACCGCCCGCCGCCTGGCAACTGAGGAAGGTTTACCGGTAGGGATTTCATCCGGTGCAGCAACCTGGGCAGCGTTACAGGTAGCAAAACGATCAGAGAATAAGGGCAAACTGATCGTGGTGATCATCCCCTCCTTCGCCGAACGCTACCTCAGCACGCCGCTATTCGATGACATTCGCGACTAAGGAGGACATCATGCAGCAATCTTCAACTTTGAACCGATATAAAGCCGATCGCCTGGAGAAAACGAGAACTGTTGGTTTATTCAAAATGATCGCAGAAGATCTCCACTGTGCACTGCACCGCGATCCTGCCGCCAGAAACCGGTTAGAGGTCCTGTTAAACTATTCCGGACTGCACGCAATTTGGATCTACCGCATCACCCACTGGCTATGGAAGCACAAAATTTTCCTTTTGGCACGTTGGCTCTCACAATTTACCCGCTGGGTGACCGGTATTGAAATTCACCCAGGCGCAAAGATCGGGCGACGCTTGTTTATCGATCACGGCATGGGTGTGGTCATCGGGGAGACCTCCCAAATTGGGGATGATGTCACGCTTTATCACGGCGTCACGCTGGGTGGCGTCAGCCTGGAAAAGGGCAAACGCCACCCCACGCTTGAAGATCAAGTGGTCGTAGGCGCAGGCGCAAAAATCCTGGGCCCGATCATCGTAGGCACCGGCAGTCGGATCGGTGCAAATGCGGTGGTGGTCAAACCCGTTCCGCCCGAATCAGTCGTAGTGGGTATCCCGGGGAAGGTGGTCATTCGCAGTCAACACCGCAGTGATGACCTGCCCGATCTGCACCACGACCGCCTACCCGATATTCTCGAACAGGTGTTTTCCCGATTGCATCGGCTTGAAGAAACCATCCCTGATCTGGAAAACCATGATCGTACGGCAGATGATGAAGGCTATTGGCACGACTCAGATTTCAGCATATAACCAACTGCAAGAGCCAATTTTTGAAATAAAAAAAGGGGCTGTCTAAAAAGGCAGTCCCTTTCATGTTTAACGATCAAAATTACA
>JAENZI010000011.1 GCA_016841365.1 Anaerolineaceae bacterium | reverse complement strand
TCACCCGGGTTTGGGAAAAATGGTATATAATTTTTAGAGACGTGGAATTTCGATAACACTTATTGATAATCGTTAACAGGTATTCAGGATGATTCTACGACATTGATAAACAATAATCTTGAGTTGAAGATATTCAGGAAACGTAACCTTAACCGATCTCTCTGGGTAAGGGGCGTTTCCTGTTAGGTGGTGCTGATGAATAAATCCAACAAGGGCCGGATCATCTGGATAATGATCCTCATTTTATTGGGCATCCTCATCGTGGCAGAGGTCAGGACCCATTTCATCAAAAAGTGGATCAGCGACGTTGTCTATGACAACCGGGTGCCTTATTTGCGTTGTGAGGAACTACCCTCTCTCGCCGATGCCGAACAAACGGTGGCAGCGCACCAGGACGTGATCGAACAAATCGAAGCCATTCATCCTGGGCATATCAGAGTATATGTCAGTAGCGATTCTTCCTGCCCTGAAAAGGGGATGCTGGTCATCGAGTATGCTTCTCATGACGACCGGGAACAGATTGAGGCATTAATCGGGGAGACCTTTTTTGGCATTCCCTGGAAGGGTCTCAACGTTTAGTAACCTGATATACTTACTCTGCGGATGCAAATGCGATTTTGAAAGCCCATCAAGCGGAGAAATGGCAGTAAAATTATTGTTGACGTGGAATTTCGAATATAATTTTTTTGTTGCGGGTTCATCCCCACACATCTTTCCTATGCAATTTTCCTCCACCCCTGGTATACGCCGGCCGGGGGTTTTTTTATTGATCAACCAATGTTCAGATTTTTCCTGCCCTGCAATCTTGCTGCAAATAATTGACATTTCAGAGCAACCCCAATATAATCCTTATTGAAAAAGATTTTCAATAAGGATTTTTATGGATATTCAGCAAAAACTTAACCAGCAGGGACTGCGTCTTACCCAACCCCGTCAGGTGATCATGGAAGTTCTCGAATCAACCGGAATGCCCCTGTTACCACAAACTATTCAACAGCGTGCTCATGAGTCCGGCTCGAAGATCAGCCTGGTAACGGTCTATCGCACCCTCGAACTCCTGATCGAGCTCAAGCTCGTACGCCGGATCCATGGGCAAGATGGCTGCCATGGTTACATCTTATCCTCCCCAGGGCACCATCACCATATCATCTGTCAAAAATGCGGGCGAGCCCTGGAATTCAACGGCGCGGATGGCATCGTGAAATTATTGGACCAGATTGAGCGAGATACAAAATTTAAGATTGAAAGCCACCTGCTGCAACTTCAGGGGGTCTGCCCGGATTGCCAGAAGGAAAAAGATCATGAGAAATAAACGTAATATTTCAATTCTCCTTTTTGCAATAATGCTCTTGACTGCGTCCTGCCAGTCAGCTTCACCAGTTGACCAAAGCGCAAGCGCGCCGCTGCAGGTGACCGTCAGTATCCTCCCGCAAGCCTATTTTGTCGAACGCATCGGTGGTGATGCCGTTGAAGTGAATGTGATGGTCGGCCCTGGTGAGGAAGCACACACCTACGAACCAGACCCGGAACAGATGAAGGCCCTCAGCGATGCCAATGTGTTTTTCAGCATCGGTGTGGAATACGAGGATAACTGGCTGCCCCGTTTCGAGGACATCAACCCAAATTTATTAATCGTAGATTCAGCAGATGGCATTCAACGCATCCCGACCTCTGAAGCCCATAGCCACGATGAGGAAGAGGAAGATCACGATGAAGCAATCCCAGAGGATAACCTTGACCCGCATGTCTGGCTGGCACCCGAGAATGGGAAAATCATCGCCCAAAACATCCTCAACACACTCACTGAACTTGCGCCTGACAGGGCGGACACGTTTAAGTCGAATTACACCTCACTGATCGACGATATTGATGCCCTGGATGCCAACATCCAATCATCGCTCTCCGGTTTGGTACAACGCAAATTTATGGTCTTCCACCCTGCATGGGGTTATTTTGCAGATCAATATGATGTAGAACAAATTTCGGTTCAGGTGGGCGGGCAAGACCCAAGCCCCAGAGAATTAGCAGACCTGGTTAATCTCGCCAAAGACGAAAAAATTTCAGTGATTTTCATCCAACCCAATTTCAGCACAGCCGATGCGGAGGCAATTGCCGACGAGATCGGCGCCGGCATTGCGGTTGTTGACCCCTTAGCCCGAGACTGGTTGGCCAACCTGGATTCAGCCGCACAGGCATTTGCAGACGCCTTACAACCCTGAAGCAGTTAATGATCCACTTCATTATCGAAACGAGAGACACATGTTAGACCACATTCACAAAAATAACTACCTGGTAGAAATCAACCAGCTCAATGCAGGTTATAACCACGATATTGTCCTGAGTGACATCAATCTCACCATTAACCCAAATGACTTTATCGGCCTGATCGGACCCAATGGCGGCGGAAAGACAACCCTGTTAAAGGTTGTTCTCGGTCTATTGGCACCGCAATCCGGAACCATCCGGGTGATGGGCCAGTCACCCCAGGAAGGCCGACGGCATATTGGTTATGTACCGCAATTCACCGTCTTTGACCATGATTTCCCCATCACTGTTGAGGAAGTTGTTAAAATGGGCCGCCTGAGCGGTAAGCGGCTCTTTCAATCCTTCACCAAAGAGGATCACGACATCGTCCAGGAGAAATTAGCCTGGGTGGACTTACTGGAGCATAAAGATCGTGCCCTGCGAGAGCTCTCCGGCGGGCAGCGCCAGCGGGTTTATATCGCCCGAGCCCTGGCAACTGAGCCAGAGTTGTTATTGCTGGATGAACCCACCATCAGCGTGGATTATGATTCAAGGACGAAGATATATGACCTGCTGCACATGATCAATCAGCGCGGGGTGACGATCTTGCTGGTCTCGCATGACTTGAATGTGATTTCCATCTATGTAAAATCTGTTGCCTGCCTGAACCGGGATCTGCACTACCACGGCGAAAAAGAGATCACAAAAGAAATGTTACAGGCGACTTATCGCTGCCCGGTCGAGCTGATTGCACACGGCTTGCCGCACCGCGTGCTGGCCGAGCACAAGGAAGGACGCTAATGGCTGAATTGCTTAGCTACGGTTTCATGCAAAATGCGTTGATTGCCGCTGTATTGGTCAGCCTGGCAGCCGGCGTGATCGGCACCCTGGTTGTGCTCAAGCGCATGGTGTTCATCTCCGGCGGTGTGGCACACACTGCCTATGGCGGCGTCGGCCTGGCTTTTTACCTGGGTGTCAACCCCGTTCTTGGTGCTGTCACCTTCAGCCTGCTGGCTTCATTTCTGATGGGTTATATTCAGCGCCAGACCCGCCAGCGGCAGGACACATTGATCGGCGTAATGTGGGCGATCGGCATGGCTATCGGCATCATCTTTGCGGATATGACTCCGGGTTATAAGGCTGACCTGATGAGCTACCTGTTTGGAAGTATTTTAGCAGTCACCAAGACCGATTTGTGGCTCATGCTGGGTGTGGACATCCTGGTAATTGCACTTGTTGCTGTTTTCTATAAAGAGCTGCAAGCAACAGCCTTTGATGAAACCTTTGCCCGTGTGCGCAACTTGCCCGTGGACCTGCTCTACCTGATTCTGATCGCATTGATCGGCTTGGCAGTGGTCATGTTGATGCGTGTGGTCGGGTTGATCATGATCATCGCCCTGCTGACAGTACCAGCAGCCATCGGCACCCTGTTCCTGAAGAACATGCGCCACATCATGTGGCTTGCCACCGGCCTGAGCCTGGTCTTTACCATCGGCGGGTTGGTCATCTCCTATTTCTTCAACCTGACATCCGGCGCAACGATCATTCTCTTTTCGGGCGTTGTTTACTTAATCGCATTGGTGGTTCATCGTTTCTGCCAGCGCTGCCCAAAATAAAATTGAAAAGTGTTTTCGATCATCCCTCACCATTCCAAAGATGCGCCAACTGCGATTATAATTATCCCATAACCAAATTTACTGGATGATGTTACAGGAGGTCAAAATGGATAAAAGGTGGATCCTAATTTCACTGGCAGGTCTGTTTTTGATGGCATTGATCGCATCCTGCACGCAAGCGACTCCGGTCGCGGAAGGGGAACTGGACGATGTTGAAGCCCTGATCATTGAACGATGCAGCGACTGCCATTCTGCTGACAGGGTCTTTCAGGAAGATTATTCTGAAGCGGCGTGGTCTGAGGTGATAGATGAAATGGTCGAAAAAGGCGCCGAAGTCAACGCTGAAGAAAAACAAGCGATGATCGACTGGCTGGTAGCGAGAGACTAATCTATTTCATCAGTAAAATCGAAAACCGTCTGCAAGATAAAGTAAAGTAGACACGCGATCAAAAATCCTGTATGCTTAATACCCTCAGGCAGTTCACATCTAAGGAGGATGAATATGATCAAAGAAACCCTGCGCGACGCAGCTGAACGCATGCAAACCGCCCTCGAATCACTTGAAGAAGATTTAGCCAGCATCCGGACCGGGCGCGCCTCACCATCACTGGTTGAAAGAATGCCCGTAGAATATTATGGCATGCAAACGCCCATGATCCAGTTAGCCTCGATCAGCGTGCCGGAGCCGCGCCAACTATTGATCCGCCCCTTCGATCCGGCGACACTCAAAGATATCGAACGAGCCATCATGGCTTCCGATTTAGGGCTGACCCCCAATAACGATGGTAAGGTCATCCGCCTCATCATTCCCCAACTCACTGAAGAACGGCGGCATGAACTGGTGCGCGTGGTGCATAACCGCATGGAAGAAACACGCGTCAGAATTCGTAATGTGCGCCGTGACCTGATCAAAGACCTGCGCGATTTCGAAAAAGAGGGTTTGATCTCAGAAGATGACCAGGAGCGGGGTGAAAAGGACCTGCAAGAATTAACCGATAAGATGATCGATAAAGTTGATGAGATCGGCGAACGTAAAGAAAAAGAAATTATGGAAGTGTAAGCTGCGATGACCCAGGAAGATTCCCCTCAGGAAATGCAGCACATCCCCCGCCATGTCGCCATCATCATGGATGGCAACGGCCGCTGGGCAAAAGCACGCGGCCTACCCAGGGTGGCAGGCCACCGCGCAGGCACAGAGAACCTGCGCACGATCATCCGCGCCAGCGCCAAATTAGGGATCGAATACCTGACGCTCTATGCGTTTTCTACAGAGAACTGGTCCCGTCCACGGGCAGAGGTCGAAGGCCTGATGCGCATCCTTTCAGATGTGATCGACCGTGAAATGGACGAACTTAATAAAGAAGGCGCCCGGCTGATGCACATTGGTCATCTGGATGGATTATCAAAAACCCTCCAGAAAAAAGTGCGGGAAGCCATTGAGCTGACCCAGGAAAACAATCGCATCACAATCGTGCTTGCCTTTAATTACGGCGGGCGGGATGAAATCGTGCACGCCATCAAAGGCATGCTCAGGGATAAGATAAGTCCCGAAGATGTGGATGCAGAACTGGTCAGCCAGTATATGTTCACCAGGGATATCCCAGACCCCGACCTCGTCATCCGAACTTCCGGCGAGCTGCGCACCAGCAACTTCCTCACCTGGCAGACGGTGTATTCTGAATGGGCTTTTCCGAAAGTCTATTGGCCCGATTTCGGCGAAGAACACCTGATTGAAGCCATCAAAGATTACAACTCTCGAGAACGCCGGTTCGGCGGGCTTGAAGAAGAGTGACCCTGAGCTAAAAATGTTATCTCAACGAGTAAAAGCGGCCGTGGTCTTCGTGCCGCTTGTTTTATTCCTGATCTATATTGGCGGATGGCCTTTTAAAGGATTCATCACGCTGATCTTGCTGCTGGCAGCCGTGGAGTTCACGCGGTTGTTTGCGAAACAAGGCCACAAACCACCGCTGACTGTCGTGCTGGCTGGCGTCTTTTTGATGCTCTTGCCGCGCCTAGTCTTTGGACAGGAGGCTTTTGAATGGGTGTTGCTGGGGGTGATTTTGCTGACAGCAATCACCGCTTTCATCCAATATGAGCAGGGAAAAAAGAACGCGGCACTGCTGTTTACCATCAGCATTGCGGGCATTATTTACATCGGTTGGGTCGGCGGATTCTTGATCGCCCTGCGTGAACAGCCAAATGGTCTGGGTTGGATGTTAACAGCCCTGCCGGCCACCTGGCTGGCAGACAGCGGTGCTTACTTCATCGGGCGTTGGCTGGGCAAGCGCAAGCTGGCACCTCACCTCAGCCCGGGTAAAACCTGGGCAGGCATCTACGGCGCTGTGATCACGGGCACCTTAAGCGGGTTGCTCCTGATTTTGTTATGGCGTGCTGTGGGCTGGCTGCCGGCTGAAACACCTCATTGGCAAGGCGCGCTGATGGGTTTCGTGCTCGCCATTCTGACGCCGGTGGGTGACCTGCTGATCAGCCTGTTCAAGCGTGCTGCCGATGTCAAAGACACAGGGAACATCATCCCAGGGCATGGCGGATTCCTTGACCGCATCGACACTTGGATTTGGGCGGCCATGCTGGGATACTTTTTCGTGCAGCTATTTTAGCTTTAGGGGATAGGGACTCACAAGCGGAAAACATTCTTACAGGGTGATTATTATCCATACAGATTGTTCGTTAAGCTCTCATGGCAGATCAAAATTGATTTGCCAATGACCGCCAACAGGCTGAAATGTGTGCGAATTTAAGCCAACGATCACAATCCAGGTGTTACCGGGTTTAAGGGGCAGCGGTTCACCCTTCGGCGTTTCAAATATGATCGGCCGATCAGGTTCGGGAACACGCCAGGTGCCATAAGCCACCACGCCATCACGGAAGAGCAAAGCAGGCTGATAATCAACGATATCTTGAATTTTGATATCGTGCAGGCTTGGAGCATATTCCACATACTCGGCATACATCACAATCAGGTTCTCAAATGTGACTGGCTGGTCATTATTACGGTCTGTGATTGGCGCAAGCTGCAAGCCTTCTTCCGTATCCGCTTCCATCCATAGATGATACTCCCCGCCTTCCCCGTCATAAGCCCATTCCATGATGCTGAAATTAGCATACTCCACACGAAGCGATGCCCCACTGGCATCACCCGGCGGCGGTTCAATCTGAAAATACATCCCGCGCAAATCCGGTGTGAGTGGGTCAACCCCATTGTTCAGGGCATATTGCGTGAGGGCCCCTGAGTTAGCAAAGACACCCGTTGCAGAATGGGTTGATTCACCGCACATCGCCGGGCACGGGACTATTCCAAAAGACAAAGCTCGATCGCCCAATTTCTCAACCAGCACTTCATCCACCTGGGGGTCAGCGCTTCCGTAACCCAGGATCCCCTGATACAGGTTGACAAGTTGCGCATCCACCAGCCGGCCTGAGCGAAGCGGGCCGATTACCTCTGCATCCTGGCTGTAATAAACTGCCAAAAAACGGTTCATTTGATGACCGATGAAATATTCAAAAACGATATCCGCCTGGGTCAGTCCGGCATGCGGACGTCCCTCGCGGGGCCAATTGGAGACTTTAACCATCACTGGGCGGCGGTTGAGCAAAGCCGGATTTGGTGCGAGTAATCCCGTCAGGGGGTTGATGCCGGGTTCAAAATAATAATAGGTTGCAGGTGCCGGGGTGATGGTTGGCCCTGGGGTGACTGTGGGTGTGGGTAAAGGAGTGGCTGTGTGCTCTGGCACTATTTGTGTAGGGGGCACAATCATCTCGGTTTGGGTCAAAGCCACAGGGGCAGAGCCTGCCGGACCAACCGTGGTGCAGGCAGAAAACAGCATGGTAATCAAGATCAGTAAAAGAATTTTCTTAACCATGAGCCAATTTTAACATTTCACCATTTCGTTGCTCTGACCAGACCTGAACAAAAACCATCTCGAAAAAATTCAGTCTGATGTGCAGAACGTCGCATAAACCATTTCTAAATTAAACCCTGGATCAAAACCACCTGCAGTATCTGCCTCAACGGCGCGCCACAGGTCACAGACTGCATCATCATACCTCGTCCCGCCCCGTTCTTGCAGATACTGGCTCACCGCCCAAGCCTGGTCCAAGCGGTTTGCCCGTAAATAGCCCTCAATGAACACAAACAACTCGGTGACCTCGTTGGTCTGATCCGGCAGCTCGAAAGCCACATCACCCAGTTCAGCAACTCGGCTCCAATCGCCGTGCTGGGCAGCCAGGTCTGCTTCTTCAAAATATAGGCACCAGGTTTCAGACGTGGCTTCGTCAAACAGGTGCAGCGGCGGTGTTGCACGTTCATCGGTATCCGTTTTGATCAGTGAAAGGTCGGAAAGTGCCAGGGCAGGGCGCATCGGGTCTGGGAAGTCTTCGGGGATCAGATACCTTCGGCTGCCATCCAACACCCGCAAACAACCCGGCGGTTGATAGTAAACCACAATCATCTGGTCTGTAGAGCCCGAAAATTGCAGTGACCGCAAAGTGTGTGAAATGGGTAAACCAGGCTCCAATGCCGGGATCTCATAACCAAGGCGCACGCTCAGATAATGCACCATGTAATCGATGTTTTGTGATTTATTATCCGGTGCATAGGTCCAGTTGAGGATAGCCGTCAGCGAATCATCCTGGTAAAGGCTGAGGGCGCGCAAGTCATTGATCACCAAATCTGTGCCAGGCTCCAGGTCGGGGATGCGGTGCACCATTTGCTGGAAATAACGCTGGGTAATGCGCCACTCATGCCGATAAAAATTGGCATTCCAAAGATGATAACCCGTCGAGCCGCCAATCACAAACGCCAGCAATACCAGACTGACTGCCCTTACCCAGCACACCCGCACTTTCGAGACCCAATGGAAAATAGCCGTCAAAAGCAACGCTACCCAGGGCATGAAAGCCATCGTGAAACGGCTGTCAAAGGGCGAGCGGATATTAATCGTCAGATCGGTCAGCCAAAAAGGCCAACCGGCAAAGATAATCCCTACAACAGAGAGCAATAATGCAGATTTGCCAAAATCAACTTCTGGAAGGTGGTGTTCCTTATTTGCTGAGGTTGATATTCTATTGTAAATACCAAGAACGATGAAAACTATTATGCTGGTGAAGAAAATCAGAGCAAGATAACCCAGCCAGAACGGCATTCCAAACTCACCACTCGAAAGCTGGGGGAAGGCACGCTTCCAGGGGACAAAGACAGCCTGCAGGAATTGGTTGAGGACACTCAACAACCATTCATGTAGAACGAAACTCGTTTGACCAGAACCTACCGGCTGATAGGTGGGGAACTGAAAAATAAAAACCCGCCAGGTCACAAAAACCAGGCTCGCCAGCCAATAAGGCAGTGCATGAAAAACACTATTTTTTACCCTGGCACGCCAATTCAACCGTTGCGCGCCTATCACAATAAAGGCAATCCCCAGACGGACGGCTTCCCATCCCAAGAAATATTCGATCGAAAACTGACTGATGAACAGTGCGGCGATCGCTGGCACATGCCAGAACACCATCTGCAGGATTGGCTTGTGTGATTCCTTTGCCTGTATGGCTTTGATCATGCCGATGAACGACAATAGATATAAGGCCATAGCCGCAAAGTGGTGATTGTAAATAATCGCCTGCGGATGGCCTAAGAATCCAGGGTAAACCACAAACAGCATGGCTGCCCATAGGGCTTCTTTTTTATGTTGCGGCCACATCAACCTGAGCACCCACCAGAAAAGCACCGCACACAACCAAAACAGCACCACACTGGTGATGTGATAACCAAGAGGCTGCTCCCCCAAAACAGCGGTCAACCCCATAAATATCCAGGCGGAATACGGTCGGTCCAAAGCGACAAACTCGGGGTAGCCTGAAGGACCATACATAAGGTTGATCCAGGC
Organism: Anaerolineaceae bacterium; assembly: GCA_016841365.1. Lineage (GTDB taxonomy): Bacteria > Chloroflexota > Anaerolineae > Anaerolineales > Anaerolineaceae > Brevifilum. The sequence continues at coordinate 83,099 of JAENZI010000011.1, read as the reverse complement.
ATATGGCCAATCGTCCCAATAATAACCCAGTGACGGGATCAGTAAACCATGCGCGAGGAAAACCAGCACCAACAGGATTATGGGTGCAGCCAGGTCATTTTTGGTTAATTTTGAATCGTTTTTTTGATCCATAAGATTCTGGGGTAATTTTAAATCAAAAAATTGGAATTAGGATCGTACTCGATATCACAGGAGCAAAAACGCTTACGCTTAAATCCAAAACATCCATTAATTGATGATATCACATTGATGAGATTAGCTTGGACCAGTCTGCACTACCCAATATCGGATGAATTCCCCACCACACCATCCTTTAAATAAAAAAATACCCTCGGCGCGACTCGAACGCGCAACCTACTACTCCGCAAGCAGTTGCTCTATCCATTAAGCTACGAGGGCATTAAGGCGAATAAATTCTATTCTATTAAGCCTGTCGGGTCAAGTCCTGCCGCACAAAGCCAGGGCTAACTTTCCTCCTCCCTGACCAGCGTACCGACATTTTCTCCCATGAGCGCCTTTGGCAGCGCCTCTTCATCCCACAGGTTCAGCACAAGGATTGGCAACTTATTCTCCATACAGAGTGAAACAGCCGTGCTGTCCATCACTTGCAGTCGGCGATTGAGGGTATCTATATAAGACAAATAGTCAAACTTCTGAGCATCAGGATATTGATTGGGGTCCTTATCATAAACGCCATCGACCTTTGTGGCTTTGATCAAGACATCCGCATCAATCTCCATGGCACGCAGGGCAGCGGCTGTATCTGTTGAGAAGTAAGGGTTGCCTGTGCCGCCGCCGAAGATGACCACACGCCCTTTTTCGAGGTGCCGGATCGCCCTGCGCCGGATATAAGGCTCTGCGACCGAACGCATTTCGATCGCAGATTGAACCCGGGTAACCACATCAATGCGCTCGAAAGCATCCATCAGCGCAAGCGCGTTCATTACCGTTGCCAACATCCCCATGTAGTCCGCAGTTGCGCGGTCCATACCGGCATGTTTGCCGCTTTGCCCGCGCCACAGGTTTCCAGCCCCAATCACAATGGCGATATCCACACCCATTTCGTGAACCTGCTTGACGCGCTCCGCAATATGCGTGGCTTTGTTGGGGTCAATCCCAAATCCGCTGTCGCTCGCCAGGGCTTCACCACTCAATTTGAGCAAAATCCGCTTATAAATTAACCCGTTTGAATTTAGTTCCATTTAACCTCCAGGGTAAGGCTGCTCCTGATTTAACCGTAAAGCTTTTTACCTAAAAATAAGGCCAACCTTTTGGCTGGCCTTGTAAAATTATGCTTCCTGATTTTCTTCTGCAACGCCAGATTCAGCGCCCAGTTCCCAGCGGACAAACCGCCGGACGACAACCTTTTCTCCCAGTTTGATCACCTGTTCGTTGATCAGATCCTGGACGGTCATGCTGCCTTCCCGAATGTAGGGTTGGTTGAGTAAAACCGTTTGTTCTTTATATTTCTTCAGGTAACCTTCCACGATCATAGGAATAACCTTTTCAGGCTTTCCTTCATCCTTTGCACGGGCGATCGCAATATCTTTCTCACGATCCAACGCGGCTTGGGGAATATCTTCTTCTTTGAGGTAAAGCGGGTTAGCAGCCGCAATTTGCAGCGCCAACTCATGAGCAAGCTCTAAAAATTCGGGTGAACGGCCAACAAAGTCTGTTTCGCAGTTGACTTCAACCATCACCGCCATCCGGCCTTCGCCGTGAGTATAAACTTCAATCACACCTTCTGAGGCTTCGCGATTGGCTCGTTTAGCAGCCTTGGCAAGGCCTTTCTCTCGCAAGATATCGCTTGCCCGCTCAAAATCACCGTCAGCCTCACGAAGCGCTGCCCGGCACTCGAGAATGCCAACGCCTGTAGCATCTCGTAGTTCTTTAATCATTCCAGTCGTTATTTCCATAATCTCTTAATTTCCTATCTTAATTCAAGTGCTGTGTTGTTCAGTCTTCGTCAACGTCGCCTTCGGCGGAATCCTCATCAACCTCTTCTTCGTCCTCTTCCACATCCAGCTCGAGCTCTTCCTCATCCTCTTCCTCAATTTGATGTTTCTTGGGCTTGGGTTTCTGGGAGGACCCGAGGTGCTTTAGGGTCGATTCGCCCAGTAACACTTCGTCTTCCAACTCATCATCATCTTCGATGAAGCGAGATACTTCTTCGGGCATTGGGGCTGCCATCATCTCTTCATCTTCATCTTCTTTGCTGCGGATGGCGCGACCTTCCATAACTGCATCAGCCATCTTGCCAACCAGCAATTTGATGGCGCGGATCGCATCATCATTGGAGGGAATCACGTAATCTACGTTCTTGGGATCGCAGTTAGTATCGATCATAGCGATCACGGGGATGTCATTGAGATTTGCTTCGTGCACTGCGGTTTCTTCGCGCATTACATCTACAACGAATAGAATGTCGGGCAAGCGTTTCATGGTGCGGATACCGTGCAGACGTGTATCAAGACGTTCGATTTCGCGCTCGATCATCAAGCCTTCTTTTTTAGTCAGCAGATCAATCTGGCCGCTGTCGCGCATCCGTTCCAACCGCTCAAGTTCAAAGATCCGTTTTTGAATAGTGAACCAGTTCGTGATCGTACCGCCCAGCCAACGTTCATTGACATAGGGCATCCCACAACGCTCCGCCTCTTCGCGGATTGTGTCTTGTGCCTGACGCTTGGTGCCCACGAACAGCATGGTGCCGCCCTGGGAAACTTTTTCGCGCACAAATTCATATGCTTCATCCAGCAATTGAACTGTTTGCTGCAGGTCAATGATATGGATGCCGTTGCGTTCGGTAAAGATGTAGGAACGCATTTTGGGATTCCATTTGTTGGTGCGATGACCAAAATGGACGCCGCTCTCTAAGAGCGCCTTCATTGTGACAGTAGGTGACATTTAAAACTCCTTTGCGTTTTAGTCCTCCGCTTCCTTCTGGCTTGTCCCTAACCCATCATATGGGCACGCAGAACAAATCCGGAAGCGTGTGAAATGATGCTGTCAACTCGATTTGACAGCGGAATTAGTATAGCATATTAAAATCCAAAAGGGAATAGGATCAGGTATGATACATGCACATCTAATTTTGACCTCAAAGAAAAGGATCCGTCTTATTCACACGAATACCGATTCGGAGCAGCTATTTTTTAGCAGATTATCAGATAAGGTTAATTATTGTATAAATGATCCGTTACCGAATTTTAACAATTAACCAATTTTTCCAAAGTTGATAGTATAATTGTCCTAAAGGTCGGATTAACAACCGTTAGGGAAATCATTTCTTAGCAGTACATGAGTATAAGTGAAAAACGAATATGAGTGATACACACAATCCAGCAGAATCAAACACCTGTCCATTTCTTGGATTAATCGATGATCCAAGGACAACGGCAATCTTTCCGAACCAGGAGCATGCCTGCCATATCCTAAAGAAACCCGTGCGTGTTTCAATGGATTACCAGCGCAGCACCTGCATGCATCAAGCTCATGTGGACTGCCCAGGGTTTATCAACGGCTGGATCGATGGATTCCCAAAATCCTTGCGTGGTTACCCGCCAGGGATTAAAAAGTATTTCCAGAGCAAGTGGCTCTGGATAGTCATCGCGCTCATTGGTGCATCCCTTTTGTTTTGGGGCATTAGCACAATTAGCGCACGCACAGGGTTTGATCTTGGCGACAGAATCCAGGCGCTCTTTACGAGGCCAACTGCCACAGCCACCCTCCCCCCAACGCAAACCTTTACGGCAACATTGACACCGACCAGCACCTCAACCCGCACGCCACTCCCGGATACATCAACCCCGTCACCCACGCTGACATCAAGCCCAACAACCACGTTGACGCCTACTGTCACCCAGACGGCAACAGAAACCCCCACCACAACCCCCACCCGGACCGCGACACGACCGGTATACATCCCGCAGCCGACTAACACACAACGGCCGACCAGCGCTCCGGCACCCACCCAACCGCCACCACCCACGCAACCGCCTCCCACGCAACCACCACCGCCGACCCCTGTGCCTACCGCAACGGATGATTTAGTAAAGCCTTAGGAATAGTTCGTACAAACGGAAATGAACTAAAGAAGGAGAGCGTCCTGACCAGTTAGGCGAGTATCCATCCAAAATTAAAACTTAAGGGCTGCCTTTTCAGGCAGCCCTTTTTCGTATTTGTTTAATCAATCAAAGATTAGTGGCCAAATATCGGGAAGTAAATCCCGTAGCCTTCATCCTCTTCTTCTACAACACGCAAGGTCACCGGGATGCCGAAACCAGGTCGTGGGTCACTGCCCACAAATAACGACCCGAAGTAATTGCGTACTGTCAAACCAGTCGTATTAAAGGTTACTGTGATATCTTGCGAACTGCCAGCCGGGATCGAACCCGTCAGCGGTGTCTCCGAAAGCCAGGGCATTCCGCCGGCTCGGCTGATATCGACGTTATCCAACCCGAAGGATTGACCTGCCTGGCCGACATACTGCCAGGCAACCCGGATCAAACCATACCCATCAAACTCGCTCAGGTCCACAGTCACCCTGCGGTAATCGGTGACCGTCCAGTCTTCATCACGGATCAAATCCCATAAGGGTTCCGCCGTCAGCGGATCTTCATTTGTATCCAGCACCCAAACCTTGACGGTAGCGCCAGGATATTTCGTGTCGGAATAAGCGCTGAAACTCAAGACCAGATCGGAGAGTGAACTGGTGTCAAATACCGGTGAGATCAGCCACTCATCAGAAGGATTGTTATCATCATATCTGACCCATGCCGCTAAATTGCCATCGTCCACATAATCCGGGTATGAATCTTTGTGCACGACTGTCCATTGGTTGGCTGTTGTGCCATCATGGACCTTCTCCCACCCTCCTGGAGGCGGCATCACCCCAGCCTCAAAACCCTGGCGGCTAACGGTGCGCTTCTCCAAGATTTCAAAGTCAACAGCTTGTGAGCAGGTATTGGTCACCGTCAGGTCCAATGTATCCGTGTCATTTGGCACCATTGTGTGATCAATGCTCCAGGGTTCTACAATGATACAGGGCGATTCAAGAACCGTAATCGTCACAGTTGCTAAATCCGAACAAATCAGACCATAGCAAGCACGATAGCTGAAGCTGGTCGTTCCAAACCAATCCTCTGGCGGCGTATATTCAAAACTACCATCCGTGTGTAAGGTGAGATCACCTTCACCCGTAGGTACATCGGTCACCAAATCAGCGAGCAATGTTTCCCCAATCGGACCGGTATCATTACCTAACACGCCAGGCGCCGCCACATCAAGCGTCTTGTTCATCAACATCACATAATCATCATCAACCACCTCAGGTGGGCCCAAAACATCGATAGTCACCGTTGCCGCTGTGGAGCAATAAACTGATTCATAACAGGCCCGGTAAGTGAAGGTGGTTGTACCGACCCAATCCGTTGGCGGCGTGTAATCGAAACTACCGTTGGCATTCAAGGTCAATGACCCTTCGCCTGTTGGGATGTCATCCACAAGCACAGCCGCCAGTGTGACGCCAACTGGACCCGTGTCATTTGCCAACACACCTGCCGCCACCACGTTCAGCACCGTATTCTCAGGCGTGAAATAGTCATCATCCGTCGCCACAGGCAGTTCTTTGACGACAATCGTGACCGTAGCCGGCGCAGAACATACTGTGCCATCACAAGCCTTGTAAGTAAAGCTGGTCGATCCTACAAAGTCTGTTAGCGGGGTGTAAGTAAAACCGCCATCCGCATCGAGGGTCAAACTGCCCTCACCACTGGGTATATCGGTAACCAGAGCGGTGGTTAATGTCGCACCAACAGCGCCGCTGTCATTGATCAGCACACCATCGGCTGGGAGCACTGTCAACGTGCTGTTTTCTGCCACTTCATAGTCATCATCAGCGGCAACCGGCACCTGTTTTACTGAAATGCTCACTGTGGCTGGCTCAGAACAGACTGTGCCGTCACAAGCCCGGTAGGTGAAAGAGGTTGTCCCCGTCCACCCGACCAGCGGTGTATAAGAGAGACTGCCATCCGCATTGAATGTCAGTGCACCTTGTGCCGGCGGGATATCCGTCACCAGTTCAGCCGTCAGGCTGACGCCTATTGGTGCTGTATCATTTGTCAACACGCCAGGCGCAGCAACATTGAGGACCACATTAATGGGTGTATCATAGGCATCATTGACAGCCACAGGCACTTCCTTGACCACAATCGTCACTGTGACCGGCGCAGAGCATACCGTCCCATCACATGCCTGATAGGTGAAACTGGTCGTACCAGACCAACCCGCAGGCGGGGTGTAACTAAACGAGCCATCGGTGTTCAGGGTCAGGCTGCCTTCACCATCAGGTATGTCACTCGCTAAAACTGCCGTCAGGGTAACGCCAACTGCCGCTGTATCGTTCGCCAACACGCCATCAGCGGCGTTTACGACCAATGATCCTTCTTCGGGCAATTCATAAGAATCTGCAACGGCAACCGGCACTTCTTTGACTTCAATGGTCACCGTAACCGGTTCAGAACAAACCGTACCGTCGCAGGCTTTGTAAGTAAAAGTGGTTGAATCAACCCAATCCGCCGGCGGCGTGTAATCAAAACTGCCGTCAGCGTTGAAGGTCAGCGTGCCTTCGCCAGTCGGCACATCACTCACTAATTCTGCTGTCAGTGATACACCAATCGGTGCGAGGTCATTTGATAAAACGCCCGGGTCAGCCACGTTCAATGTGACATTGACCGGCGTCTCATAGTCATCCGCTACGGCTGTGGGAACAACTTTCACTTCAATCGTGACCGTCGCGGGAGCTGAACATACCGTGCCATCACAGGCTTTATAGGTAAAGGTTGTGCTGCCAGACCAATCTGTTGTTGGTATAAACTCAAAACTACCATCCGAATTCAAGGTCAATGATCCTTCACCTGTAGGGACATCATCCACCAAAACAGCCGTCAATGTGGCACCAACAGGTGCGGTATCATTTTCAAGAACACCCGGGGCGCTCTCATTTAGCGTGACATTAACCGGAGTCTCGTAATCATCATCGACTGCAACCGCGACATCCTTAACATCGATCGTTACCGTCACAGGCGTAGAACAGACTGTGCCATCACAGGCTTTATACGTAAAGGAAGTCGAGCCAACCCAATCGGTCGGCGGTATGTAAGCTAAACTGCCATCCGCATTGAGGGTCAGATCACCTTCGCCTGTGGGTATATCGTCCACCAGAACAGCTGTGAGAATCACACCCGTTGGTGCCGTGTCATTTTCCAAAACACCTGGTGCCGGCTCATTCAATGTGACGTTAACTGGCGTTTCATAACTATCCGCCACGGCTGTGGGTACAACCTTGACCGCAATCGTGACCGTTGCCGGCGTGGAACAAACCGTCCCATCACAAGCCTGATAAGTAAAGGTCGTTTCACCAACAAAGTCCGTCGCCGGTGCAAAGTCAAAACTTCCATCCGGATTCAGCGTCAGCGTGCCATCCGCTGCAGGCACATCGTCCACCAGAGCCGCTGTCAGCGTGACGCCGTCAGGTGCCGTATCGTTCCCCAGCACACCCGGGGCGCTCTCATTCAACGTGACGTTGATCGGCGTCTCGTAATCATCGTCCACGGCAACAGGGATTTCTTTAACCTCAATTGTCACCGTCGCTGCAGCAGAGCAAACTGATCCATCACAAGCCTGGTAGGTGAAACTGGTTGATCCTGTCCACCCTGCAGGCGGGTCATAAGTGAACGAACCATCCAGGTTCAGGGTCAGTGTCCCTTCGCCAGTGGGAATATCGCTCACTAAGACTGCAGTGAGCGTTGCACCAGCCCCAGCGGTGTCATTCGCCAGCACGCCGTCAAGCGGGCCTACCGTCAGGGAACCATCTTCTGGCAGCTCATAAGCATCATCTAGGGCAACCGGCACCTGTTTAACATCAATGGAAACCGTCGCAGGATCAGAGCAAATGCCGTCATAACACGCTCTGTAGGTAAAGCTGGTGCTACCAATCCAACCCGATGGCGGGAGGTAAATAAACGAGCCATCCGAATCCAATGCCAGGGTCCCTTCCCCTGTTGGGATACCACTCACCAATGTGGCAGTCAAGGTCACACCGGTGGGTCCGGTATCATTCCCCAGCACACCCGGAGCCGAAATATTCAATACACCGTTGACCGGTAAATCATAGTCATCATCGACGGCAACCGGGATGCCTTTAACCTCAATCGTCACCGTAGCCGTGTTGGAACAAACTGTGCCATCACAAGCCTGATAGGTGAAGCTGGTCGTCCCGGTCCAATCGGTCGTCGGGACAAAACTAAAACTGCCGTCTGAATTGAAAGTCAGTGTGCCATCATCCACCGGAACATCTGCTATAAGGGCGGCCGTCAAAACGACGCCGGTTGGGGCAAGGTCATTGCCAAGCACACCCGGGGCCGTGACCGTCAGCGTCTGGTTGATCAGCGTCTCATAATCATCATCTACAGCCACAGGGATATCTTTGACCTGGATCGTCACCATCGCTGCCGTTGAGCAAATCGTGCCGTCACAGACCTTATAAGTGAAGCTGGTTGTGCCGATCCAATCCGTCGTTGGCGTATAAGTGAAGCTCCCATCAGCATTGAAAGTCAAACCACCCGCCGCTGATGGAACATTATCCACCAAAACAGCGATGGCATCCACAGGGGCAGTGTCATTAGCTAAAACGCCGCTGGCTGCATCCACAACAAGCGCCTGATTGATGACCGTCAGATAAGAATCATTCACAGCCACCGGCACTGCCTTGACCACAATCGTCACAGTGACAGGCGTGGAACAAATCGTGCCGTCGCAGGCTTTGTAGGTGAAGCTATCCGTTCCCGTCCAATCTGTGGTCGGAGTATAAGTGAAACTCCCATTCGCATTAAGCACTAAAGTGCCTGATGCCACATCACTGACCAGCGCTGCCGTCAGGGTGGCTCCCACACCACCGGTATCATTCCCCAAAACACCCGGTGTGCTGATAGTCAGTGTGGTGTTTTTCGCCATCTCATAATCATCCACTGTTGCCACTGGCACCTGTTTGACTTCCAGGGTCACAGTGACCGGATCCGAACAGATCCCGTCATAGCAGGCCTGGTAGGTGAAACTGGTTGATCCTGTCCAATCCGCTGGCGGTGTGTAATCAAATGAGCCATCCGCATTAAAGACTAATGTTCCTTCACCACCTGGGATATCACTCACAAGTACAGCCGTTAAAGTCACACCCGTTGGTGCAGTATCATTCCCCAACACGCCGGGTGTAGGAACGCTCAGGGAACCATTTTCAGGCACCTCATAAGAATCCGCCACCGCCACCGGTACTTCTTTGACTTCAATCGTCACCGTGGCAGGTACAGAACAAACACTGTCATAGCAAGCCTTGTAGGTGAAGCTTGTGCTGCCCGTCCAACCGGCTGGCGGAATATAGGTCAGGGAACCATTACTGCCTAAGGTTAGGCTGCCCGTACCTGGGGTCAGATCAGTTTCTATAACTGCGATCAATGTTTCGCCTGCTGGACCAGAATCGTTCGATAACACACCAGGTGCTGCAATCGTCAGCGTCTCATCCTGAGGTGTGACATAATTGTCATCATTCGCAACAGGTACATCCACCACGGTGATCGTCACAGTTGCCGCTGCCGAACAAAAAACCGTATCGCAGGCGCGGTAGGTGAAACTGGTTTCACCAATGAACCCTGTGGCAGGTGTGAAGGTGAAACTACCATCTGGGCTCAGCGTTACTGACCCTTCAAGGGGATCAACACCTGTGACCAGATTTGCCGTCAGAGATGGATCTTCACCCAGTGTGTCATTGGTCAAGACGCCAGGTGCTGCGATCGTGAGGGGCTGATCCACATAGGTCGAATAGCTATCATTGACAGCCACCGGCACCTGCCGGACCTCGATAGATACGGTTACCGGCTCAGAACAAAGGCCAGTTGCACAAGCACGATAAGTAAAGCTTGCCTCCCCCTTCCAATCCGTCGGGGGGACGTACACCAATGACCCATCAGAATTTAACGCCAATGTGCCAGTGCCTGGTGTCAACCCGGTGACAAGTTGCGCAGTCAGTGATGAGACATAATCTGCGGGTGCATAATCATTCCCTAAAACCCCAGGTGCAGTTAGCACTAAGGAACCATTTTCTTTGATTTGATAAGAATCAGCCGTGGCAATCGGCACCCATGTCACATCAATCGTGAATACCTCATCATAGGTTTCACCCCAGGGGTCTGTGGTGCGCACCTTAATGGTGTAGGTGTTCTTGTCGTCATAATTAAACATTTCTGCGGTGAGCAGTTGATCACCCGTGATCGAAAAAGCAGCATTGTCGGGATAAGTAGTCGTATCCACCAGGGAATAAGTAAAGGTCGTATCACTCGCATCGGGGTCGGTTGTGGTAAGGGTACCAACCGTCGTCCCTATGGGCTGCAGTTCCAAAACAGTGTTATTTGAAAGTGCAATGTCCGTCGGCGCACAGGATTCTGTAGTCACGGTCCCATTCGTCACAGTGAAGGGGATCTCAAAGGCATCCGGCCAATCGACCAGCATAGAAAGTGCCGGGTCAATTTCGAAATCTACCGATGAATTCGGCTCAAGTGCTTTAAAGGTGATGGTAATCAGGTCTCCGGCACCAGAAACCGGTGTGGGGTCACCTGTGCCATCACCTTCCTGTGCCATGCCAAAGTGTATGAAACCATCCGTGTTCCAATCGCCATCGTTATTGTCTGGTGAATAGAAAGCCGGCTCACCCGGGGCGACCAAAAAGCCGCCGTTTTCCACCGCAGTGATCTCGACCACAGTCGGATCAAAATCGACCCTTAATTCGAATGCGGTCAGATCTACCACATCCTCCACACCAATTGCGATCGTCTGCGTGCCGCAGGTATTGGCCGTGGACGACGCCGGATCGACAAACAGATGCGCCTCCGTCGTTTGCGAAAACACACTGACAGCCCCGCTGAATTGCGAAAAAAGCACCATAAATGCGACAGTCAGTCTGGTTAGTGTTGATGTGAGTTTCATATCTCCCTATCCTTTCACCCTATGTTTTTCTTGCTCTTGAATACAATAATTGCTAACCCTGCTACTAATAAAACCAGCATTAATACAGCCCACCAATAATCCAAGATTGAGAAACCGCTTTGCGCTTCCTCAGATGTTTGAGTTTGTCCAGTTTCCTCAGCTTCCCCGCCTTCCACATCTTCAACTGAGCCTTCCGTCGAGTCTTCCATTTGGGTTGGCTGCGGTGTGGGTGTGAAGGTCGGTTCTGGTGTGATCGTCGGGGTGGCGGTCGGTGCCAGGGTAGGAATTTCGATCGCGCCCGTCGGGTCCTGCACCGGGATCGAAGTTGCTGCAGATTCCCCAGCACCGCTTGAGACGCTAATGCTGGAATCCACACCCTCGCTGGGGATGCCTTCACCCGTGCGGGTAGCCAGTTCCACCATCGAGACCGTCAAATCGCTCTCACCCTCGGCAATCCCCCTAAAGTACAGCACCAAGATCACGCCATCGCCAGATTTCGCCTCGCTGGGGTTAACCTGGCTCATCGCAAAGCGCATCACACCGGCTTCATTATCCACCGTGTTAAACAACATCAATCCCGCATCTAAAAAGGTGCCCAACGCCGGCTGTATGCCATCCTGATTCGGGTTGGCATCTTCCACCGTCAGCACAGCCGGGTCAAAACGGACCTCCACATCAATCCCATACAGGTCCTGCACATCGCGCACCTCCAGCGGCACTTCAACCCGCACGTCCGGTTGAATCTCGTAGGTCTCAAAAAAGCCTACCTGCGCAGCATCCTGGGCGAACACCTTTTCAGGGGCAGCCACCAGCATCAGTAAAAGTAAAACGGCAAATAAACACTTCTTCATTACATTCAACTTCATAACAATAAGCTTTCTTCTTTCTTTTTGTTCCGTTTGATTAATATAACGATCATCAGTACCAGTACCACCGCGCTGATGCCCCACACAACCCACAACAGCACACTCAGCCAATTTTGGGTGGGGGTTTCCGGCTTCAGCGCTGGTTCATCAGCCCTATCCTCTTCTTCCAATTCAGCACTGTCTGTTACACCCGCTTCGCCTGGCGTGCCGGCAACAGAGGTCAGTTTGGCAGAAGCTTCATCGACCTGGGTAGGCACTGCCCCCGAGCCTTCAGCACCTTCAACCGTGGGTGAAGTTGTCTCCGTCAGATCGCCAACGCCTGGCGTAAAAGTGTAGGTCGCCGTTGGTTGCGGTGTTAGCGTATCCGTGGGGACGAAGGTTGCCGTTTGGGTCGGCGAGGGCAGGGGCGTGAAGGTATTGGTCGGGAAAGGCGTGCGCGTGATGGTTGGTGTGGCGGTGGCTGTCGCCGTGGGGGTATAGGTCGGTGCTGCGATGCCCTCCACCGTGCCGTTCTCCAATTCCGGAAAAGCCTTCACACCTTGCGGGTTAGCGAAAGTCGCATCCACAATCTCGACATTATTCGCCCCGGCAAAATCCGACCTGAAGAACAAACGCAGCAAAACCCCATCCCCGGAAGCTGCCTCCGTCGCAAGCTGCGTCGCCGCCACCTGCAAGACCCCTTCCTCATTGACGACCGTCATCAGTGCCAGGTTTGAGAGATAGTCGCCGTGCGCCCAGTTGATCAGCGTCAGCAGGTATGAATCGTAGTTGACGGTCACATCAAAGGCATTGACTTCGTCGCCGCCGGTCACCTTCAATTCGAGCACAAATTCCGTGCCCACAGGCACCACGGTTTGCTGCGGGTCGACGGACAGCGTGGGCGTTTGTGCGTGGACGGGCGTGACCCACAGGCATGCCAGCAGCAAGGCTGCTGTCGAAATGAGTCTGATTGTCATTTTCACATGCTTCATGCCCATCATTCCATCCGCAAATCAAACCTTTACCGATAAGTTATTATCTCATACATTAAGGCAACCAACCTGCATACGCTGCCGCCGAAGTCAGCCCGTAATTGCCGGCAACCAGCGCCAAATCCTTCACATTGACCACGCTATCAAAGTTCACGTCGGCATCCAGCGTCTGGCCAGGCTCGAGATCGGCTGTTGTCTTGCCATACCACGCCCCCACCAGGCTGGCATCGCCGGCATCGATCACATCATCCGTCCAGACGGCGTTGCCGCTCACCAGACGCAGCGGTGAAAGTATTGTGGCTGTCGATATCACTACACGTTTACCTATTGCCGCATTGACGTTCAGATAGCGGGGCTGGCTGGTGGTGACCGGGTAAGTGTCCGGTATCACCCCGCCAAAATCGAGGTTTGCCCCCGCCTGGTTGAGTGAGACCGCCATGTAGGGGCCTTCGGCAAAGGTCTCACCCATGCCCAGGGTAACCGTTACGCCGCCCCGGTCCGTCTGCCCTTGCAGGGAAAACTCGCCTGTGACGCTAACCGGGGAATTCAGCACCTTCAGGCTGCCGGATTGCAGCGTGGGGTAGACCTTGACGCCGGTGGATTTGGCATACAGACCATCAGTGATCGTGATGGCAGAGGTGCCGATGGCGACCCCGCTGAAGGTCAACCGCAACAGCACACCGCTGCCACTCACGGAGGGGGAACCAAGTTTTACATATGCAACCTGTAAAAAACCTGAAGATTGATCTTCAAAAAGTTTTGTAAACGTGCTTACAAAATCCCCGACAATAAAGCTATCTAATTGCATTACAGACGGATCGTATTCAAATGTCACATCAAAAGATTGCATATCCACTGCGTCAACCAACATCACATCCACGGTGACCGAATTCGCCCCATCCAGGTAAACCTGAGCATCCGCTGGCAAGATGCTCATACTGGGGTCGGTTTGCGCCCGGACAAGCGCGTGAGGGCTTATGAAGGAAAAGGCAAACACAAACAGCACTACCCACAGGCGGTGCCTGTGTGACCGATGCAATATGGATTGTGATTTACCTGCCATAGTCATTTCCTTAAATAAGTGACCCAATAATCTTCATGCCCGACTAATGCATCACCATGGGCAGGAACGAATAAAATTGCTCATCCGGCACATCGCCAATTGTCACGGTGCCGTGTTCTAACTCACATGGAATTTCGATGCCATTATGATCTGACAATAACGGCATTCCCTCAGGCTCAAGGATCTCTAAATTGGTCAATCCTTCAATTGATCTGGTTAAAAAGTGGATCGTAAATAAGGTGCCTGACCCTGATTCTGGAATCGATGGGGCGGATTGAGAATTGATAACATTGACCACACCTAAATCCTCATCAATTAATTGAAAAGAAAACCCCTGTTCTAAAAAATCACCCAATTCAGCGTTCACAAAATCGAGTTTATCTGGGTCATACTGCACTGAAATATCAAAAGCATTCAGCTCGCTCACATCTTCGATTACAATTTCCACTGAAAAGGATTGCCCCGGGTCAACCAGTATCGAAGCCGGGTCAATTCTGACCACCGTGCCGATTTGAGCGTAGGCGTGCTGAGGTGCTGCAAATAAAGGCAGCAATAATAGCAAAAATAATATAAAATAAATTGGTTTTTTCATCTCAGACACCACTAATTTCATTATAATCCCGTTCAAACCCATAAAAATATTTCTCTGCCGTAGAGAGGGTGAAAATCACCCTCTCTACGTTATTGCGTAAATTGAACTCGCAGGCCGGGGCAAACACCCAAGCCCGCAGCGTCATCAAACTAATTACGGCGTCCAGCTGCCATAAGCAACCTCGGAGGTGAGCAAGTAGTTGCCGCCCACCAGCGCCAGGTCTTGAATATTGACACGGCCGTCAAAGTTGACGTCACCATTATCAGCCAGTGTGCCAGTGCCATATTGCGTACCAACAATCGCCGCGTCACCAGTATCAATTACTTGATCCTCATTTGCGTCGCCAGCCTTCAATACCAACTCAGAGATTTCATAATCCTGATCAAGCAGGAACTGAATATCAAGCGAAGCCGGTATATCCAGGTAGCGAGCCTGGTTGGTGGTCACACGATAGGTCACACCTTCCAATTTGCCAAAGGACAGGTTGAAGCTGATTAAGTCCACCGAGGTCTCTGTGTAAGGACCAAATTCAGGTGTGCCAACGGTTGTCAGGGTCATATCAACGCCAGACGAAACCGTGCGCCCTTGCATCCTTACTGTCGCTTGCACATCATACAACGTGACAAAGGTGATGTCTATTGATACCGCTGTACTCGTGCCGTAGATATCCGTCAGCTCGCCCGTATAGGTATAGGTGCCTGATAAGAAGTCACCATTGATCCGCAGCGGGTTTTCCAAACTTTCAACATCATACTGGTACCCGTCAATCAATGTGTAGGTTGATCCTTCAACCTTTATATAGAAGATCGGGGTCGTGGTATCCGGTGAAAGATAGAACGGGTACATCCCGTCTGCAAGAGGGTTGTTGGACGTAATCATGTTTGTATCCAGATAGTACCAATCCTCAGCAGGATCCAATGCCATGTAGAACCCATCGGTGAAATTACCGCCTAAAGCAGTGTTAATTGTCCCTGGGTCGATACCATAGAACAGGTCTGCATCCGTGACTGACAAGTCTCTCATCGCCAGTGTGATTTCGTCCAAAACTGTTTCCGTGGTGTAGCTATCCTTCGAGATGACGGATTCGATCGTGACTGCACTGTCATAGGCTAAGGTCGTGCCATCATCAAACGTCACCTCAAATATATAGTCTTCCACCTTGCCCCCGTAGTTGGCATCAAAATCTGCTCTCGGTTGATCGGGGTCAAACAATTGGGTGAACCAGAATGGGCCTGTACCGCTTAAGGTAATGTCTGTCAAAACAGGCGTGCCGTCTTTGTAAACAGTCACAGTCGCACCCGCCGGTAAGGCTTGTGTCAGGGTAATGCGTGAGTCAATCACATAATCCGCATCAACAATCACGGGGGGGATTGAATCCGGGAAGGTCGCTTTCAGGTCATCAATCGTCATGCTGACCGAAGTCAAGAAAGTATTCTCCTGCAGCCAGGCTAAGGCAGCATCTTCATCCGCTGAAATATTCACATCCAGCGTAATGTCGTCCAGGACTGTTTCGGTGACATAGCCATCTTTCGAGATCACGGATTCAATGAATACGGTCGTGTCAAACGCCAGCGGGTTGCCGCCAGGTCCGGTGACCACAATTTCGTATTCTTCAACCTTGCCGCCGTAGTTGGCATCGAAATCTGCTCTATCCGCATCTGGGTCGAATAACTCAGTGAACCAGAATGGGCCAGTACCGCTCAGGGTGATATCCGTCAATACTTCCAAACCATCTTTGAACACCGTCACGGTCGAGCCGGCCGGTAATGCTTCAGCCAGGGTCATGCGTGAGTCAATCACGTAATCCGCATCAACAATCACGGGGGGGATTGAATCCGGGAAGGTCGCTTTCAGGTCATCAATCGTCATGCTGACCGAAGTCAAGAAAGTATTCTCCTGCAGCCAGGCTAAGGCAGCATCTTCATCCGCTGAAATATTCACATCCAGCGTAATGTCGTCCAGGACTGTTTCGGTGACATAGCCATCTTTCGAGATTACGGATTCAATGAATACCGTCGTGTCAAAGTCAAGCGGGTTTGTGCCAGGTCCGGTGACTATAATCTCGTATTCTTCAACCTTGCCGCCGTAGTTCGCATCAAAAGCTGCTCTATCTGCATCTGGGTCAAATAACTCGGTGAACCAGAATGGGCCCGTCCCGCTCAGGGTGATGTCTGTCAACACTTCCACACCATCTTTGAAGACGGTCACAGTCGAGCCTGCCGGTAATGCTTCAGCCAGGGTCATGCGTGAATCAATTACATAATCCTCTGCCACAATCACAGGGGGGATTGCATCCGGGAAGGTCGCTGTCAGATCCGCAATCGTCCCGCTGACTGAACTCAAAACCGTGTTCATCTGTAGCCAGGCTAAGGCGTCAATAAACGTGATTTCAATCGAAACTGTGTCACTTGAGTCATAAATATCAGTCAGATCGCCAACATAAGTGTATGTCCCTGGTGTAAAGTCACCATTGATCCGCAGCGGATTTTCCAAACCTTCAACGTCATACTGATATCCGTCGATTAAGGTGAAGGTCGATCCTTCAACCTTCACGTAGAAGATCGGGGTCGTGGTGTCAGGCGACAGGTAGAACGGGTACATCCCGTCTGCCAGCGGGTTGTTGGACGTAATCGTGTTCGTATCCAGGTAGTAGTAATCCACCGTTGGATCCAAGAACATTAAGAAACCATCAGTGAAATTGCCATCTAATGGCTGGTCAATGACCAATGGGTCCTTTCCGTAGAACAGATCAGCATCGGTCACCGCAAGCCCGTCACTCACCTCAAGGTTATCAATCCCAACCAGGGCGGTGGGGTAAATATTCGTCGAGGGTCCGTAACCCGGCGCCATCGTAAACTGGCCGTCCGTGAAGGAAAGTGGCAGGTCCGTGCCCGTGGTGAGGCCTTCGAACGTGACGTCAAACAAGGGGACAACACCATCCAGTTCGGTTGTTGAAACGCCAACCACATTGATCGTCCGGGCGGTTTCGTCAACCTTCACATCGTAAAAGAAGTTAAACGGTACTTCTGCCTGGAGCGCATGGCTGATGTAATCCAACGCCGCCGGGTAGGTGAAGGTGAAGTCCGCACCGGTCATATTTTCCAGGTTGCCGTAGACTGTGTAGGTGATCTCATCGCCCAGCACCACCACATCTGCTACAGCCGTCCCGGAGGATGCCATAAAGAGGTCTACGTAGGTCCAGGGGTCAGCGCTCACGTTTGCGCCCACGCCGTCACCAGCCGTTGGGCCGGCAATGTCGCCCCAGGCGTTATAGGTCGCATCCACGCCGGTGCCAGCAGGGTTATTCACGCCCACACCGAAGTTGTCCAGGAAGTAGTTGCCCTGAATGGCATTTGCGCCAGCGGTCAGTTCCGCTGGCTGTGCGGTGAAGTAAATCCCATCGCCAGCTGCCATATCGTGGATGAAGTTATCGCGCAGGATAACGTCCGTAATCGCACCCTCAAAGAAGATGCCGTGCCGTCCGTCTGCGCCGTCAATTTCAAGCCCTTCGATAATTATGTTCGTCAGGCCATCCGCCACCACGATGCCGTCGGCACCGCCGCTGGGCAGACATACCGCCCCGCCGATGCTTTCGCTTGTGACAAGGGTATTGGAGGCGTTCACCGTAAAACAGGGTGAGCCGCCGGTCACCACCGTGCCGTCCTTGAGCAATATCGTCAGGCCGGGGGTGTTGATGCTGTAATTGCCAGCCAGGCTGCCAGAAAGTTCAATGGTATCGCCGGCAGCAGCTTCCTGCAGCGTATAAGCGAAGGTATTATCTGGGGTCGTGCCGTACATCGTGCCCCAGGTATTGCCGGCTGTATCATGCAGCACCAGGTAGAAGGTGATCCCGCCATTGGCGACAAAGGCATCTGTCACACCTGCCCCAAAGTCGATCGTCCACTTCTGATCCGCCGCGTCATAATCGACCGTCACGCCGGCATCAGCAAACAGCGCACCGTCCCCACCATAGGGGTCAGTCTCGCTGGCATACACACTGAATTCGTACAATGTGGCTTCCATGGTGTGGTCAATTTCCAGCTCATACAGGTTATCGCTCGCGTCTGCGGCATCCACCGTAAGCACGAAGGAATCATCTGCACCCAGCACCACCGCGCCCTCTGCCGGGCTGACCGATTCAAGCGTTGGCTGGTCAAGATCACGGCTCAGGGTATAAGCAAAGGTGTTCTCGGGGGTTGTTGGGTCCATCGACCCCCAACTGAGGCCGTCCTGGTCAATCAATACCAGGTAAAAAGTAATACCGTTGTCAATGAACAACTGGGTCACATCTGCCCCAAAGTCGATCGTCCAAACCTGGTCCGCCGCATTGTAATCGACCGTGACGCCGGCATCAGCAAACAGCGCAGCATCGCCGCCGTATGGGTCGGCTTCACTGGCATACACGCTGAATTCGGGGATGGTTGCCCAAAGGCTGTGGTCAACTTCCAGCTCATACAGATTGTCGTCAGCCGCGTCAACAGTGAGTACGAAATTATCGTCCGCACCCAGCAAAACCGCACCCTCTGCAGGGCTGACCGATTCAAGTATTGGCGCGGTAGCTGCCATTACCATCGTGATAGGAACCATGCCCAACAGCATGGCAAGCACCACCAAAATGCCAGTGGCTTTATGAATAAATTTTTGTACATACATAATTTTTGTTCCTCCTCGAAAAAGAATTGCGACAATGTTTCAGGTTTGCAAGGCAAAATTCCCTTCATCAAACAGGATTTAACCCTTGTTTGATCAGGAATTTAACCTCACGCAGGTTTTCGTTTTCTTATCGATCATCCCTCCTTCCACTCGAACGATGCTTGTAGAATAAGGCGAAAATGCCTTCAAAAAATAATACCTGTAGGGGTGGGTGCAGGCCGAGCGTCTCACCCAGCCTGCACCTTTAGAGAATCAAAATGTTACTGACGGCCAGAGGCTACGGCGTCCAACTTGTATAAACAGTTGAATCCTCTAAGAAGTTACCGCCGACCAGCGAGAGGTCGAGGATATTGACGATGCCGTCAAAGTTGACGTCACCGCTGTTGTCCTCCATGCCTGCACCGGCAGTACCGTATTGTGTACCGACGACCGATGCGTCACTGGTATCTATCGAGTTGTCATAAGTGCCATCCCATACCAATACACCCTCTTGTTCGATCATCGTCTTCCAGAAGGCGTTGCCGCCCTTCAGCTCAAGGGATTGGGCGAAGGTATAAGCGCCGGCGATGTCCACCGTGATGCCCTGTGCATCCGTGATGTTCAGGTAGCGGGGCTGGAGTGTGGTAATGGTGTAAGTGCCGCCGTTGACACCTGTGAAGAGCAGGTTATTGCTGATCACGTTGATGGTGGTGGCAGTAATCGGATCGTAGAGACCCGTGGTCAGGGTGACCGGCACACCGGAGCGCACCGAGCGGCCCTGCATCGAGATCGTGCCGGTGACATCAAAATTGCCCAACACATCGAAGGTAACGGGGCCAAAAGAAGTCAGCAGTATTCCATTACCATAACTCGCGGGTTCATCCAACATGTCATAGATTTCAACTGTGATAGTGTGCGTACCAGGCTCTTTGAATGTAATTCGATAGGAATCACTATCTGACCAGTCGTTCAGGATTTCACAACCAAATTCCCAATTACAGAAACGAGCAATAACATCGTCGCCAATTTCCTGAAGCGCAGGGTAGCCGGGGGCATCTTGCACAGTAAAATCATGCCACTCTCCGTCAACTTGCCACAAGAACTGTAACTCAGCAATTTCATTAATTTTTACATCAGAAATTCGAATCCACCCAACTGTGTCTGCAGGCGGCGTATCACCAATTGATTCAATCCACTCACCACCTGTTGGTGGGTTGGTAATTGTTGAATCAATTTGTCTACTAAGGCCAGCAATTAAATCAGTATCTAAACCACTTGTAATCGTCAGCACTGGTCGATCAATCACATCCAGTGTGCTGTCAACCAGCTCGGTGGCATAAATATTGTTGGATGGCCCAGTCGAAGGTGACATACCAAACAGATCAGTGGTGTCATCAAAATCAAGGGCAGCCTCGCCGGCTGTACCAACAGCATCAAACGTCACCTCAAACAATACGATATCGCCTGTAACTTCTGAGAGTGAGAAACCATCAAAGCTGATCACGCCTGTAGCACCATCCACAATCACCAATTCAGTTCCCGTCGGGGGAATAAAAGCGGTTGTTTCATTGGCGACCACCGGATTCGTTAATAAACCAGTCGGATAGCTGAACTCAAAATCTGCAGAAGTCGCATTCACCATGTGGGTTTTCACCTGATAGGTGATCGTGCCGTCCACAAAGACCTGGTTAAGCCAGTTATCCACATCGGGATTGGTTGAGACCATGTACAGGTCCACATGGGTATATGGGTCAGCGTCCACGCCAGAGCTGATGCCGTCACCAGCAGCAGCGCCGTTCACATGGCCCCAGGCATTGTATTCTGCCGGGATGTTGAACGCACCAGCTTCGATACCGTTGCCACCGTTATCCTTGAACAGGTTACCCTGAATTTGGACGGTGCCGGCAGGCTGAGCTGCGAAGAACATGCCATCGCCAGCCATTTCGTGGATAAAGTTGTCACGCACCACCAGGTCAGTCACCGTACCGTCAAAGTCGATGCCGTTGGGGGTGACGCCTGTGGTCACAGGAACCTGTTCAGAGCCATCGATCTCGAGGCCCTCAATCACGATGTTGAGCCGGTCGCCGTTAACGTTGATCCCGTTATCGTCGCCTGTGGGCTTGCACACCGCGCCGCCGATGCTCTCGGTTGTGATCGTGGTGTAGTCCGCGTTGACTTCGAAACAGGCCGAACTATTCTGGATAACCGTGCCGTTCGCCAGGTAGTAGGTAACTCCAGGAACATTAACCTGAATCCCACCGGGAACGTTGATGTTGCCAGAAAGATGAATTTCGTTGTTCTCATCTGGCAGGAAGGTTGTGCAGGTCTCATCGGCGCACCATTGGATGACTTGAACATCACCAGTAACTGCCCCTTGAGGACCATACATGCTACCCCACCAGTTATGCGTTGCATCAACTTGAGCAACAGAAACTCCACCATTCACACCTACCCATAACGGTTCGATATAATTGGTTACTTTGTTTTCATTGATTACAATGCCGGCTCCAATTGTCCCAGCATAAGCTGTTACATCGAGAGGATAGTCAGCAGCTGTAATCGTATTACCTATAATTTGGATATTAGTCATCTCGCCTGTACCACTCCAGTTGGCGATACCAATACCATAATCCATGCCAAAGCTTGTGGCGTTGACTTCGTTGTTCAGAACATCCACATTGCTGGCGTTGACGACTAAGATCCCTGTGCTTCCATAATCTTCTGTGAGATAGGCACCTTCAACATAGTTGCCAATGACAGTTGAACCGTCACCAGAAACCTGAATGCCGTTGCGTAAGTAAGGTGCAGTTGCATCCGTCGGAACATAAGTTAGAACTTTATTGTTCAAGACATGGAAGGTTGTACCTTCGCGTGCGCTCATCCCCTGAATTATGCCGCTTTCAGTGAAGTCTTTTACTGTGAAACCATCAAAGGTTACTGTGCCCATATTGGCAAGCACTTTAACACCTGTCGTCAATGACCCAAACGGCACGTCAATGATGGTTACATCTGCGCCACCTGTTGATTGAACGGTGATATTCGGGGTGTGTAATTCAAGGGCTTCTTCATACGCGCCAGGATATACGTTGATTATGTCACCATCACTGGCGGCGTCGATTGCACCCTGAATAGTGCTGTAAATAACAGGTTCGCCCTCAATCACAACGGCTTTATCAAATGTGTTCGTTGAGAGAACAACAGCAGTATCTATGAGGGCACCAGAGTGACCAAAGACCTGATAGGTCTCATTATCGGTAAATGTATTCCCGGTAATGGATACATTGGTAGCTGTAGCTGATTCTTCTGAGAACCAAATTCCTGAGCCGTATTGCGGTCCGTCGACATCCAACAGATCATCACGATTTGATCCGATGATATTGTTTGTGATGGTCAGACCATCAAGAGCAACATCTTGAACGTTTATTGCTCTTATATTTTCCTCGAACGTATTATTGTCAATCGTAATATTTGTAACAGGATAAACAGGGTCATTTTCAGTAGCTGCAATCGAAATAGCACTGCTTGCATTTCTGACATAATTGTATTCTATCGTTACATTGTTAGCGATTGCAGGATATGCATAGCTATGGGTTTGGATATTTATTCCAAGTTCAGGATCTGTTTCATTGACAGGATCTTCCTGAATGGTATTTCCACTGACAACAACCCCTGTAGCATTAATTACACCAATACCCGTGCTGGACCAGGTCTCATCCATGGGCGCACCATACACAGTATTGCCCTTTACTTCCGAATAATCACCAGAAACCTGAATACCGTTTCGCAGGTATCCATCCGTTGGTTTAACTAAGTTATTTAGTACATCAAATCTGGTGTTTTCCCGTTGCGTATAACTCTGCACAATACCATTTTGCACAAAGTTTTGAACGGTAAACCCTTCAAAAGTAACCGTACCGAGATTTTCAAGAACCCATATACCATCTCTTGCTCCACCAGCATCGATAATTGTTACATCTCTACCAGCAGTGGACTTCACCGTCAGATTAGGTACATCCAAAACCAAGGCATGGTCTCCAATTGGACCTTCAACATACGTGCCAGGCTCAACATTGATCGTAGCTCCAACACTGGCAGCATCAATTGCTCCCTGGATCGTCGCAAATTGTGCACCTGGGTGACCGCAATCACCTGTTGGGCAAACCCAAATTTCATCCAATGGATATGCCAAACGAATCCCCCATAATGCTTCTGCTGTAATCTCGTTATTTTCACCAGAGGCTTCATAGGTCCCAACAGCAGGATAATTATCCCAACCCCCCGTTGCAAGTTGGATACTCATGAGGTAATCTGCAGCAGTTTGAATTTGAGTCAGATAAGCATTGTGATCCAAAGTGTGAAGTGCAATGATAGCATAAGCTGTCTTCTGCGTGCTTTCATTTTGGTCATTTTCCAAGGTGTAATCAGGATGCCAGACAAACCCGCCACTGCTATTTTGAAGTGCAAGCAATGCATCAGCAATTCCTGCTAAATTCGTCTTACCCGCAACATAACCAGATGTTGGGTCAAATTCCTCACCGACAAAAGATAGCCCATAAATACCGCCAGCAAGGCCATCTGTGAGATACCACATTTCCAAGCCATCAGCATCGTCATAAGCTTCAAGCTCATCAATCTCAGCTTTGAGTCCATTAATCCAGTAATCTAATTCTGTGCCAGAGACACCGCATAAAGCAGCACTTACCACACTATATCCTAAGTCCCAAGCTGCAAGATTGGCTGATTTTCCTGTCCGAAAATTACGAATGTAATTAACATAACTTTCAGTATCAAATGTCGTTACACCATCACTCCCCACATAGGTTCCAGCAGCTAATTTATCATAAAAATTAGTTTGTAGATGGGAAGTGTAAGTGGTAACACCAAAAATACTATCCAACTGTACCGCAAGATATCCATCAGACCCAGAAAATACTGTCTTATTCAGCAAGAAGGTTCCAACATCCTGTAAGGCTGCCAGATGTGCGCTGTCACCTGTATGAAAATAAGCTTGGGCTAAACCCATTCCAATAGGTCCAATCGTATTTTTGGGTGATGCGTTATCAGGATTCCCATCATCTAAAGGCCAATCCCAACCGCCATCATTGTTTTGTAATGCCACCAGCCGATCTGCTCCAGCCTGCAAAGCAGGATCAACGCCACCAGCATCAGCTTTGGCCGCACCCGTCGGCAGGGCTGCAAACAGCAGCGCCGCGACCAGCAGTGCGCCAAAGGCTTTGATAAAATAATTATGAACTTTCATGATTTACTTCCTCCGTCTATTGTGTTTAGCTACTTTGTTGATGCTTTTCCTTCAGCCCTTTCGTAAATGCCGAAATCAAGCTGCTGGGCATCGTCACCCAGTCCATCGAATATTTTTTGCCAGTGGACCGAACCTCTATCTTCATCCCGCCTATCTGCGCGAACGTCCACTTGCTTTTTTCTCCTACTAACTCCCGATCTACCGCCTCCTTCCTTTCCAAATGGTTCAATCGATCGTCAATTATAACTTTTTCCTTCCGAGAAGTTTTATCTGCCAGTCAGGCGCTTTCGCGCTGCGGCTTTTAACCAAAAAAGCCGGCTTATGTCTTAAACCAGCTCTCAACAGCACGCGCCAACCCATCACCAATCAAGGCGTTATATAGGTCAATAATATTCAATTGATAAATAACCCCTGCAAAGATCATTAAATGATACATCGCTTTCTGCTACAATTTCCCCGGGTCAAAAACCGATGGTCCCCCGAGAATATCCTACAACAAATTAATCTTTCCCTAATGCAATTGTCATTATAATGGATATCCCGATTTCAATCAAGGTTTTTTCACAGAAAATTAATGTTAACGATTTGACCTGTGCATGCTTCACCAGCCAACCTGCTGAACCTGCGGCATGAGATTGCAAGCACGTTTCAGATCGGTTGCTGTGCACCCCGATGAAGTATAATTAGCCAAATTTATGCAAACACAATCAATTGTTTGCCCAAAGGAAATGCACTTATGCCCGAAAACCCACCCTCCGGACGCCAAATCCGCCTGACCACACTCTCAAGCTGCGCAGGTTGAGCGTCCAAATTACGCGCAGAAGCGCTGGCGCAGGTTCTGCAGCCAATCAAAACAATTTATCATCAAGCTGACCTCCCCGACCTGTTGATCGGCCTGGAAACGCCCGATGACGCCGCAGTCTGGCGGTTGGGGGGCGGGCGCGTGCTGGTGATGACAACTGATTTCTTTACCCCCGTGGTGGATGACCCCTACGATTACGGCGCGATCGCCGCAGCCAACAGCCTTTCGGATGTGTATGCCATGGGTGCCACGCCCTTCATGGCCCTGACAGTCGCCGCCCTGCCCCCGGACCTGGACTTGAGCCTCTCACGCGAGATCATCCGTGGCCTGGCGGAGAAATCCGCTGAGGCAAACACGGTGATCGCCGGCGGACACACCATCCAGGACAAAGAGCCCAAGATCGGGCTGGTGGCATTGGGTTTTGCTGAGGAAGGTGCCCTGCTGCGCAAAGACGGCCTGGCGGTTGGCGACCGGCTGGTGCTGACCAAACCGCTCGGTTTCGGCACGACCACCACAGCCCTCAAAGGGCAGACTGCTACACCCGATGATATAGAAGAAGTGGTAATGTGGATGAAAGCGCTCAACCGTGATGCTGCCCGCCTGGCGGTTGAGTTCGGTTTACGAGCCGCCACCGATATCACCGGTTTTGGCTTTTTAGGCCATGCGTGGGAAATGGCAGAAAGCGCGGGCGTGGGTCTGCGGCTCTCGTTCGAGCAATTCCCCATGCTGTTCTGCGCCCAAAAGCACGCCGAAGCCTGGCGCTTCCCGGGCGGTGCGTTCGACAACAAGCTGTATTACAACTCTCACGTCACCTTCAATCCCTCCATCCCCGAAGAATACCAGATGCTGCTGTATGACCCGCAGACCTCAGGCGGGTTGCTGATGGGCGTGCCTGCGGACAGGTTGGACGCCTTCCTTCAGGCGGCGCAAGATGCCGGGCAGCCAGCGTGGGTGGTAGGTGAGGTCGTCGCCGGAGATAGCATCCACGTTCAACCCTGAAACCCATCCCCAGCCGCTTGCTGTGCGGATTTGTCATATTTCTGTTTTTTGAGTAGAATCGGTTTTCTCAATGGCACAAACCGCAGGGCAAATAACCCTGCTCTTTAAAAATCCTTATGAAACCAACCCAAAAACGACACCTGATCGCCATCCTTGCCATGCTCAGTTTGCTGACGCTGGTTTTTGCCGCACCCAAAGCGGTGGACGCACAATCGGGCACCGCAGCAGAGATGCACCAGCAGATCAACGATCTGCGCGCAGCCAACGGGTTAGCACCGCTGGCAGTCAACAGCTACCTGATGCAATCGGCACAGAACCATGCCAACTGGATCGCTGCGGGTAACCCGGGCGGTCACACTGGCGAAGACGGCAGCACTGCCTATGACCGGGCATTAGCCGTGGGATATGGCGAAGGCGCTGAAATTTGGGTCACCGAAAACTGGGCGCGCGGTTACAGCCTGACGGTGTATGACTGCATCTATGTGATGTGGGATGACGCGGCGCACATGGGCAACATGCTCACCACCTGGCACAACGAGTTCGGCGCGGGCGTGGCGCTGGATGTGCAGGGGATGACGGTGTATGTGGTCAATTTCGGCCACACCAGCGGGGTTGCCCCCCAGCCGACCGCAACCGGCCCAACAGCTACACCGGGTGGGCCAACATCCACCCCCGCCGGGCCGACCAATACCCCGGTGCCCTTTATCCAACCTGTGATCACCTCGACCCCCAACCCGGATGGCTCGGTGATCCACATTGTGCAGTTTGGGCAAACGCTGTGGGGCATTGTAGATGCCTACGGGATTGAGATGGCTGACCTGCTGGCGCTCAACAACCTGACGGAAGAGTCGCCGATCTACGAAAACCAGGAGTTGATCATCATCCCGCCGCAAATGGAGGTAGAAGACACGCCCGACCTGACCCAAACACCTGCTACACCCACACGCACGCCTTCCCCTACAGCCACCCGCACCCGGGCAGCCACGTCCACCCCACAGCTTCAGACGCCCACACCAGAACCTGAAGCGGGCGGCGGGTTTTTCGCCAACATCTTCAGCGGCGATACCATGTGGGTTGGGATTGGATTGGTTGCGGTATCTGTATTCGGGATCGCGTTACTGCTGTTCACATCCTCACGCCTGAAATAACCCCCATAAAACAAAAGACTTAATCTCCGCCCAGCAATTCCTCTGGCAGTGATGTCTCATCCGCCAGGGCGGCTTTGCGCGCATGCCCGTAGCGCTTGATTTGCGCCTCGCGCTTGAGGGCTGCGCTGTGATCTTCAACCTCCTCTACATAGACCAATTCCACCGGCCCATGCATACGGGTATAACGTGCACCCCGCCCGGCATTGTGTTCATGCACGCGCCGCAGGGGGTCAGTCGTCCAGCCGGTATAAAAAGCGTCGTTGGCGCAGCGCACCATGTAGCAATAAAAGGGCATGCGCTCAACGTCCGATCAGGAACAGCGCCAGGCTGTTCATTGGCCGCCGGATGATCAGACCGATCAGGTCAATGCCAAACATGGGCAGCAAGAAAACAACTGCCAGCAGTATCAAAGGGCTGTAGGGGCGGATGCGGTCATAAAATTCAACCCAGTGGTCGGGTAGAAAATAAGTCACCACCTTTTCGCCATCCAGCGGGGCTAATGGGATCAGGTTGAAGAAGAACAATGCCAGATTGATGGACAAAAATTCCAGCAAAAAAGTGCCCATGGAGGGCAAAAAGGCGCTGGTCGAGGCTCGCAGCGGCACCCAGCCGAACCGCAGGGGCATGGCTGCCAGAACGGCCAGCAGCAGGTTGGTCGCCGGCCCCGCCAGCGAGACGAGCATCATGCCTGCGTTGGTCTTACGCTGCACGGCATAGGGGTTCACCGGCACAGGTTTTGCCCAGCCAAAGCCGGCAAACAGCAGGGTGATCGTGCCCATTGGGTCCAGGTGCGCGATCGGATTCAGGGTCAGCCGGCCGTGGTTTCTGGGTGTTGAATCACCCAACGCGGTGGCAGTGGCTGCATGCGCAAACTCATGGAAGGTAAACGCCAGCAGCAGCGTGATGATTCTTGAAATCAGGGTGGGGAGGGTTAGATTAAATAACATAAAACCTTTAATTGATAAAAAACTTTTCTGTCGCTCATTATATCACGCCGAAGATGGCATATCTTCTGCATCAACGCTACACAAATTATACCTATTTAGATATTTTTGGTATAATTTATTAATAAAACAGAAAGGAAAGAAATGAAAAAATTCGGTCTAATTTTAGTCTTGCTGGCAGGCATAATGCTTGCGGGTTGCGCCGGGGCTGACCTCAACACAAATAACGGCCTGCCCTACGAAGATATCAGCCCGGCAGCGTTGGCGGATATGATAGCAGAACGGCGTGATTCCTTTGTGCTGGTCAACACGCACATCCCCTTTGAGGGCGATATCCCGGATACCGATCTATCGATCCCCTACAACGACATCGCCAACCAGCTTGATAAACTCCCCCAGGATAAGAACGCTGAAATCGTACTCTATTGCCGCAGCGACAATATGTCCCGCACAGCCGCCCAAACGCTGGCAGAACTCGGTTATACTAACCTTAAGAACCTGGATGGCGGCTTTATTGCCTGGCAGGCAGCCGGTTTCCCCTTCGAGACCCAACCCTGAGCGTTTGCCAAAAGATAAGGCAAGAATGCCATCCACATGCATGACCAATGCACAAGAGGTGTACCATGGAACAAAAACCGTATCGTTCAATCCCGATCAGCCCAGAAGAGATCACGCCAAAACATCTCTATCAAACCCGGCGCCAATTCCTCAAGCAAATGGGGATTGTGGGGCTGGGCGCTTTTTTGGCAGGGTGCGCCCCGGGCGCGCTTGAAAGCACCCCCGGGACAGCCGCCCCCGGCTCAGATGCCTTGGGCGACGCACTCACCGACTACGACGCCGTCACGGGCTATTGCAATTTTTACGAGTTCACCACCAACAAAGAAACCGTGGACGATCTGGCGCAGGACTTCATCACCCAACCCTGGTCAGTGACGGTGGATGGGTTGGTCGAAAACCCACGCACCTTCAGCCTGGATGAGATTCTCTCGGGCTTCGAACAGGAAGAACGCATCTACCGCATGCGCTGCGTGGAAGGCTGGTCCATGGTCATCCCCTGGCAGGGGTTCCCGCTGCACAAACTGCTTGAGGAAGTACAGCCCACGGATGAGGCTCGCTTTGTGGCCTTCACCAGCGCGCTGGTGCCGGGGCAAATGGAAAACGCCAACTCAGACCTGTTCCCCTTCCCCTACCGTGAAGGTTTGCGCCTGGATGAAGCCATGCACGACCTGACCATCCTGGCCACCGGATTATATGATGAACCACTGCCCCCGCAGAACGGTGCGCCCGTCAGGCTGGTTGTGCCGTGGAAGTATGGGTTCAAAAGCATCAAATCCATCGTGCGTATCTCGCTTGTGCCAGACCAGCCGCCCACCCTGTGGAATACGATCGCCCCGCAGGAGTATGGCTTTTATGCCAACGTCAACCCAAATGTGGATCATCCACGCTGGTCACAGGCCACAGAGCGGCGGATCGGCGAGACTGGCCGGCGGGAGACCCTGTTTATGAACGGTTATGCCGAAGCGGTCGGCTCGCTGTATGAAGGCATGGACCTGACGGAACAATATTAATCTACAAAACCCACGGAAACGGAAAAGAGATCATGGTAAAACGGGGCAAGGCAGGCTGGCAGAAATGGCTGCAGGTATTCATCCACGCAGGTGCCTGGCTGCCAATCGCATACTTGGTGATCTCTGCTCTGTTGAACAACCTGGGGTTCAACCCGGTCGAAACCGTGATGCGCTTCACCGGCCGTGCGGCTGTGATCTTTTTGCTGCTTTCCCTCACATGCACACCCGCGGCGCAAGTCTTCAAACTTCCCTGGGTCAAGAAATTTCGCAAACCGCTGGGGTTATATGCTGCGCTGTATGCCGGCTTGCATTTTGCCGCCTTCGCCATCTGGGATTACGGGTTCAACCTGCCCTTGATCTGGTCTGAGATCGCCAATAAACCCTTCATCCTATTGGGTTTAGCCGCCCTGGTGATTTTGCTGGTTCTGGCTGTGACCTCATTTAAAACGATTCAGCGTAAGTGGGGTAAAGGCTGGGTCTGGCTGCACCGCCTGGTGTATGCGGCCGCGCTGTTAGTAATTGCCCATTACCTGCTGGCGGTCAAGGGTGATCTGTTCAGCCTGCAGGGTGCTTATACCGCCCCGCTGATCGCTGCAGGTGTATTGCTGGTGGTGTTCCTGCTGCGCATTCCCGTAATCTATAGGAATCTCAAAAAATGGTGGGGGCGTTCATCCAAGCCAGAACCAGACCTGGATTAACTTGAGAAATCTGAGTATCCCAGGTTTATTCCCCCTCAAAATTTAAAATCTCATCCCTGATCTCGCCCCAGCGCAAGGCGTCGGCGATCCCATCTTCAATGGATTTTTCAGCTTCCCAACCCAGCAGTTCAAGCGCCTTATTAGCATTGGCATACGCACCTGCTACATCACCCGGGCGCGGCGGCTTTTCGGCTTTATTGATCTCCTGCCCATAGATCTTCTCAAAGGCATCCACCATCTCACGCACCGTCACGCCGTTGCCTGTGCCCAGATTAATCACCACATAGGGTGTTTCTAGGTCAGCATCTGCCGTGATGACGGCGTCAAACTGCTCCACGGCTTTGATATGCGCTAAAGCCAGATCCCACACATGAATGTAATCCCGGATGCCCGTGCCGTCACGGGTAGGCCAATCGGTGCCGGTGATGTTAAACACGGGCGAGACACCTAATGCCACCTCAACCAATTTCCCCAAAATATGGCTCGGCTCTTTGATATGCATACCGGTGCGCATCTGCGGGTCGGCACCGATCGGGTTGAAATAACGCAGAGCGATTCCCCGAAGGTCGTAGGCGTGGGTGAAATCCTGCAAGATCATTTCCATCATATACTTGGTGCGCGAATAGGGGCTGTTGGGCTTGAGGGGTGATTCCTCAGTAACCATGAACCCGGGCACGACATCATAAATGGCGGCTGATGAGCTGAACACCACCCGGGGGTAGCCCAATTCTGCCAGTTGGTAGAAGAAATTCATCGACTTGATGACATTCTCTTTGTAATAGTCGTAGGGCTTTTCTACAGACTCAGGGACGACGATCAGGGCAGCACAGTGGATGGTGGCGAAAATCTCGGGATGCTCTGCAAATACCTGCGCGACGATGGCTTTATCGCCAATATCTCCATGATAAAAGATATGCTCGTGCGTAAACTCTTCCCGCCCCGTGATCAACGAATCGAGGATGATGGGGGTATGCCCATGATCTTTTAGGGCAGAACAAATTGTGCTGCCAATATAACCGGCGCCGCCGGTGACTAGAATTTTCATCTGATAGCTCCTAAGCCGTGATCCTCGTTATTTTTCTGATTCTAACACCGATTTAACCAGCCCTGCAGCCTTCGTCTGTTAAATAAAAAGGTCAGGCGTGCAGGTTCCCGCCTGACCAACGCTTCAAAGTAATGCAGACTAGATCATCCCGACCTGCTTGAGCCCCTCTTTGATCCTGGCTGATTCTTCTTCGCCGATCTGCAGCAGGGGCGGGCGGACGAAAGTCAAATCCTGTGAAATGACGCCCACATGCCCAAGGGCAACCTTACAGCGCGCACGATAATCAAGCACCGGGTCAGCGTAGATCAGGTCCATAAAACCCTGCACGCGTTCTCGTTCCATCACAGCCTGATAATGCTGGCCGGAGGCGACAGCTTTCAGCAGTCCAGCAACCATACCGCAGCCGATAGCGCCAAAACCCAGCAGTGCGCCTTCCGCGCCCATCAAGATGCTTTCAAGGATAAAGCGGTCATTGCCAGTGAGCAGGGTTACCGGCCGGCCAAGGTCTTTCACAAGTGCAACAGTTTTCGCATAAACCTGCGCATCAAAACTGGCTTCTTTGATGCCGATCACCTGGGGCAGTCGCAGTAATTGCGTCAGTGTTTCAGGGGAATACAACACGCCGCCAAATACCGGTGCCAACTGGAATAACACGATCGGCAAGCCGCTTTCTTCAGCGATCGCACGGTGGTATGAAATCGGGATCCTCGGGTCAAGCGGGTCATTGCGAAATGCCGCATTAGGGAACACGACCAGGCCGTCCACACCGGCATCGCGGTACATCTTTGCCAGTTCAACCGCGCCTTGGGTGGTCGATCCCATTACGCCGCCCAATACCTTGACTCGCCCCTTGCCTACCGCCACCGCTTTTTCGGCGGCCAGCAAGCGTTCTTCAAGGCTCAACTGGGGGCCTTCCCCCGTATCCATGTTAATCGCAAACGCCACTGCGTTCTCACCAATCAACCACTCTAAATAATCCCCATAGGCCTCGTAATCTGGCTTGAAGTTCTCGTCCATCGGCAAAATCGTTGCGGGGATCATGCCTTTGATATCATTATGATCCATTAAATTTCTCCTTTTTTCCATCATTCTAATCAGCGGTCGCTGTTTCAATCAATCGTAACAACCGGCGTGTCGCCGCCCGGGCATTGGCAACCTGCGGGGACATGTGGGTCTCAACCGAAATAAAACCGTCATACCCATCGTCGACGAGCGCTTTGATCTGGCCGGACCAATCAATCGCACCTTCCACCCGGTATTCAAAAAACCCGTTAGCTTCTTCAACAATATCCTTGAAGTGCACATGCGTGATGGTGTCCCGGATGTGGGCATACCCTTCGGGGAAGGGGGATTCACCCGCCTGAAAGGCATTGCCCGGGTCCCAATTAACCCGCAGTGCAGGGTGATTGACTGCACTGAGCAGGGCTGCCGTATTTGCGCCGGTATCTGCCCAGAAACCATCCTCGACTTCGATAGCCAGGGCCAGGCCTGCTGCGCCGATCCGCTCCGCTGCCCGGTATAAAATCTCAACCAATTCATCGGGCGGTAAATGTCCTTTAAAAGTGCCCCGGGCAAAGCCAAAGCTGACAATAGTCCTCACGTCGAACTCGCGGGCAAAATCAATCGCACGCGGTAAAAGTTCGTTGAGATGAAAACCCAGCAGGTCTCTGCTGTGTTTCCAATCCTGGAAAATGGCATGGTCAATCGCCGCCACGGGGAACACGTTCCGACTGGTAGAGGGAAATGGAAACTTGAACAACCCGGGCGAGATCGCGACCAAGCGGGCAGCATTCGCGTCAAGCACTTCCCGCACACGCGTTTTCTGATAATCACTCAGCAGCGGCGCACGGTTTTCGCCATAGCCGCGCAGTTCAAAATCATGGATGCCCCATGAAGTGCCCAGCTCTACAGCTGTGGCAAAATCGGCGCTGATCTCATCGGTGACAATACTGGGTTTCAACATCCTAAATCCTTTACGCTGCCTTCTCTGAAAGCTTTTCCAACTGGCGATAGGTCTTTTGGATATATTTCACCGTTCCGTCAATAATGATTTCCAATGCGGTTGCACCCTTTTGCGCATCAGCCTGGCTGGGCCTGCCCCAAACGCCATTGGGTGAAAAATGCGCCAGCGGCTTGAACTGCAGATAGGAAGGGTTCACATCGGGCACAAAATCTTCCGGGATCGGCCATGATTTTTCCGGCATCAAATGCATCAGCAGCGAAAGCTCAACGGCGCCTACATGCAGTTCATCCGCTGCAGAGTCAAATATCTCCATCAGGCGCTCACGCGCTGCCGAAAACGGTTGAACCCAAATCGCCTGAATGCCAGGCTCTTCGTAATTCAACTGCCTGACTGCCGTTTTGGTGATGAAGTTGCCGATGGGCTTGATCGTGCCGGTCATCGCTGAGCCGTGGTTATTCAGCACCACCACCTTGTGGATGCCGCGTTCATTGAGCGAGACGGCAATATCGCGCACCACATGCCATAAGGTTTCATGATCCAGGGAGATCACACCAGGCTGACCCGCCAGGTAACCCGATGTGCCAAAAGGCCAGGCAGGCAACAGAAAGGTTGTTTCTTCTAACCGCTCTGCCACACCCCTGCTGATGGCGTTCATCAGAATGTTATCTGTGCCCAATGGCAGATCGTCGCTGTGCGGTTCAAAACAAACCAGCGGCAGCAGTGCTATCTCTGGACGGTGTTTATCAAAATCCCAGGCGTTATTGTTTTCAGTCAATATCATCGCAACACCTCCTGCGCTTTTTGCACAAAAGCAACGATGGATTTCGCCGATGAAAGGATCGCCTTTTCGCCTTTTTCTGCTTTTCCCAATTTTGGCAATCCCCAAATACCATCCGGGCTGATTTTTTTCATCACCGTATAGTCGAGGAATTCCCTGCCAACCTCCGGGATCACGTCCACCTGCTCATCGCCCACATATTCGGGGGCCAGATAAAGCTGCATGGAGGTTTCCATTTCTTCTGCGTGAATCCCTGCGCCAAAGGACTCAAAAATGGCTTCTCCTCCTTCGGCTGGCGCCCACACCTCGGGCGGCATAATAATTTGAAAGTCAGGATACTCCCGGTTTAATTTCTCTATAGTTGGTTCTAAAATAAAGTTCCCGCCATGCCCATTGAGGATCAACATCAACGGAATACCCAATTCCCGGACTGACCGGGCAATATCCATCACGACCTCCGATAACGTCTGCGGTTTCAGGTAAACCACGCCGGGCATCAAGCCGTGGCACTCACTCATGCTATATGGGATGGCTGGCAGCAGAAGTGCGTCCAGTTCCCTGGCGTCCAGTTCCTGGGCAACCGCTTGACTGATCGCTCGCACCTGCGACCAATCCGTGGCGATCCGTAAATGGCGTCCGTGCTGTTCAATAGCACCAATGCCCAAAATAGCAATTTTGGGTTTATTTTCCCTGATCTCTCTGCTGGTTGAATTTTGATCTAACAAATGATCCTCCCGACCTAAAAATTATTCGGCACGAAATTCCGGGATAACCTCCCGGGCAAGCAAATTCAATTCTTTGACGATAAATTCATGGGGAATTCCCGGGAAATACAGGCGGCAGATGAGATGGTCCACCCCAAATGTCCCCTGCAAATGGTGGATCTTCTCAATCACCGTCTCGGGGCTGCCGACCAAAAACCGGTCCTTGGCAATCGACTCAAACACATCCACGGCTGCTTCATCTTCTTTACCAATCAATGGGTGCTGCCACTCGCCGCCGCCGTATTCGTCACGGTAATTGATCAACAAATGCTTCTCAGCCACCTCTCGGGCTGCCGCATCCGTCTCTGCGATCACCACTTCGCGAGTCAGCGGTGTTTCAGGGCTGTGAACATCCTTACCAGCCTTTTGCAAATTCTCACGATAAAGCTTTTGTGCGCTCAGTAATTTATGCAAATTTGCCGTCGGCCCAGGGATCCAGGCATCACCATATTTTGCCGCTCGTGCCAGTGAAAGTTTGCCCCAACCGCCCAACCAGATCGGCGGATGCGGCTTGCTGATGGGTTTTGGCTCAATTTTTAGCCCATGCACCTGGTAATAATTCCCCTCGAAATGGACTTCTTCCTCAGTCCACAATTTTTTGATCAACTGAACGGCTTCCTCAAACCGCGCACCGCGTTTCTCCAACGGAACCTGGTAGAGTTCAAATTCATCCGGTTTATAGCCAATTGCGGCACCTAAAATAACCCGCCCGCCAGACATGATGTCGAGCATGGCCACATCCTCAGCCACCCTCACCGGGTGGTAAAAGGGCATCACGATCACATCTGTCCCAAACAGGATACGGCTGGTGCGTGTGGCAATCCCCGCGAAACAGACCAGGGGTGAAGGCCAATAGTGGTCTTTGACCCCATGATGTTCATCCAGCCAAACCGAATCAAAACCCAACTCTTCGCCGAGCAATACTTCATCTAAAAATTGATCATAATATGCGCCGCCTTCAACTGGAATAAACCCGAATTTCATCATAAGCTCCTTTAATTATTTAGAGGTGCGGTAGACGCACGTTCAACAAGGCCGTGCTTGAGGATCGTCTTCCCCAACCGTTCTTCTTTGCCTTCCCTGATCCGAATCAATTTGCGCATGGCTTCTGCGCCCAGGTCATATAACGGCAGGTAGATAGACGTAATCGGAGGCGAAATAAATTCGGTGGACGTGATCCCGCCCACGCTGATCAGTGAAATATCCGCGGGGATGCGGACGCCAAGTTTTTTTAATCCGACAGCACAGCCGATCGCCATCCGGTCATTGGAAGCTAAAATCGCGGTGGGCTTTTCATTAAGTGCGACAATTTCCTCTGCTGCATGCAGACCGCCGTCATACATATAATCCCCGGCAAAGATCCATTCTTTTTCGCCGATCTCCTGCATGGCTCTCGAATATCCGACCAGACGTAATTCGGATGTGGTGATATTGTCCGGACCAGTGATATAACCAATTTTGCGATGACCAAGTTTGATCAGGTATTGCGCGGCATCATAGATGATCATCTCATTGTCAACCATCACTCCATAAGAGGGGAAAAGATGGTTACCCAGCGTCATCACCGGGGCGTCACGATTTTGAAATTTTTCGAGGGTTTTGGTGACGTTCTCGAGATATTCCTCATCCTTCAAACCGCCCCCCGCAAAGATGATCCCGTCCGCCTGGTAGTCATTGAGCGTTTTAATGTATTGATATTCCAGATCTGGTTTACGGTCTGAATTGGCAACGATGACCAGAAAGCCCTTTTCGCGGCCTACATCCTCTACCCCACGCACAATCGCCGCAAAAAAGGGGTCCATCGTATCACCGACGATGACCCCGACCATAAAAGATTTTTTTGTTACCATCGCCTTAGCCAGGGCGCTGGGCGCATAATCCAACTCGTGGGCTGCTCGCAAAACCCGCTCCCGGGTTTGGTCGTTGACGGGATGGGTGCTGTTGCTGATCACACGCGAGACAGTAGAAATCGAAACCCCAGCCCGCTTTGCGACGTCATTGATCTTCGTGCGCCGCTTCGATGCCCTGCCGCTGCTCTTTGTCATAAATCAGTCGCCTTCCCCGTTGAAAGTGGCTAAACTTGAGTGTTAATGGTAAACGTTTTCCATAGTATAAACACAGACAGGTTGAATGTCAAGAATCACGCCTGAAAGGCGTAAAAAATGAGGTTTTCCCCCTCAAAAAATAATTTAAATTGCCAGAATATGAGCTGCCGCTGTGGCAGCCATGCCGCCCAAATTTTGGATTAACCCTAGTCTGGCGCCTTGAACCTGGTTAGCGCCTGCCTCGCCGCGCAACTGCAGAACGGCCTCTACCGCCTGGTAAATGCCGGTCGCACCTAAGGGATGTCCGCGCGCTTTCAGCCCGCCAAATGTCGAGATCGGGATCTGCCCCGACAGACCAATTACATCATCCTTTGCCAGCATCCAGCCCTGGCCCTGCGACGCAAACCCTGCTGCCTCCAGTGATAGGGCTGCATGAAGTGACGTGGCGTCATGCACTTCAAAGAAATCCAAGTCCTTCGGCATCACCCCCGCCGCACGGCAGGCGCGTTCAACCGAAAGCCTGGCGGCATCCCAGACCAGAGGTGCCGGCCGGTCATGGATGGAGAGTGTGTCGGTCACCAGTGACGACCCAATCAGGCGCACGCGTTTTTCTGGCCAACCTTCTGGCAAGGCATCTTCCCGCGCTAAAATTACAGCCGCCGCCCCATCAGCATAGGGTGCAACATCAAACAGGTTCAATACCTGGGCATCTTTTGACGCTCGCTTCTGATAGACGCCAGCACCCATTGCCCTCTGAAACATAGCATTCAGGTTCGTGGCGCCATTGGCATGGGCAACTTCCGGGAAGCCGCCAAAAGCGGCTCTATCGGCAGAATATTCCGCAAGGTAACGGTGAAATAGCAAACCAGCCAAACTGATAGGCGTCAGCCCCTGAGCAGCCTCAAAATCCGCATCCAGCATTTGGGAAAGCAGCGTTTCTGATTCGGGGCCGATCACATCGGTGTATTTCTCAACACCCACCGCAATAGCGACATCCACTGCACCAGAAAGCACCGCCAGGTAAGCCATGCGCAGTGCTGCACCGCCCGAAGCATCAGCTGCCTCTACGGTCACACCTTCAATCCCGCTCAGACCTGCGTTCTCCGTCAATAATGCGCCCAAGTTTGCCTGGCGTGATGCTGTCGCCGCCAGCATATTGCCGACATACATCACCTGCGGCCTGAGTCCCGCAGCCTGATCAAGGGCATCAAAAATTGCATGTGTGGCAAGCTGCCGCAATGAGAGATCCCAATGTTCTCCTACAGGGGTTTGCCCAATACCAGCAACAATCACTTCAGAATGTGTCCTGGGCATACTCACCTCATCGCAATCTTGCCGCGAAAACGGACATATGTTGCATAATCGATTTCCGTCCGCCGGGCGATATAATTCTGCGTGCTCAAGGCTTTCTCACGGCGTTCAAGCAAAGCCTCTTTGACGGTGATGATAAAGGAATCCGACCCTGCGCCAGATCCATATGACGTGACCAAAATTCGATCCCCGGGAGAGGCAATATCCAATACCGCCGTCAAACCCACCAGTGAGGCACCGGCATACGTGTTTCCGATCACCGGGGAGAGCAAGCCATCTTTGATCTGTTCTGGTTTGAAACCAAGCTGTTTTGCTACCCGTTCTGGGAATTTTTGATTGGGTTGATGGAAGATCGCAAACCGAAAATCTTCGGCCGCCATCCCTTCATGCTTCATCAAGGTGCTTGAAGCAGAGAGGATATGATGGAAATACGCCGGGTCGCCGGTGAAGCGCTGACCATGTTCGGGATATTTTTGATGCGCCCGCCGCCAAAAATCAGGGGTATCCGTCACGTAGGAGTAATGCGCATCAATCGATGCTAAGGCTTGATCAGCAGGCCCAATGATGAAAGCCGCTCCGCCAGATGATGCAGTGTATTCTAATGCATCCCCCGGTTTACCCTGGGCGGTATCCATCCCGATCGCCAGAGCATACTCTCCCATTTGGGACCCTACCAAGCCCATAGCAGCCACAACCGCTTCGGAGCCAGCCTTGCAGGCAAACTCCCAATCGCCAGCCTGGATGTTTGCCGAAGCGCCAATAGCTTCGGCTACAATCGTGCCTGAAGGCTTGACTGCATAAGGATGGGATTCAGAACCCACCCATACCGCCCGCAGCAACAGCGGGTCAATGCCAGCCCGTGCAAGGGCATTGCGTGAAGCCTCAATCGACATGGTGATCACATCTTCATCCAGCCCGGCAACAGCTTTTTCCTTCACCGGCCCGGGAGATGGCTCACCCTTCCATATCTGAGAGATTTCTGTCCCTGGTAAACGATAGCGGGGGATATACGCGCCATAGCCAATAATCCCAACTGGGCGGATCGGTTTATTAATGATTCCTTCGTGCACTGATTCAGTCATCTGATTGCTCACTCCATTCCTCTAAAACTTGCCTGGCATAATCAATGCGGATTGTTTTATCCGCCACCAAACGTTCTGCCAGCCGATCGATTTGCATACCGTCAGCGCCAGCGGCAGCAGCCACCTGCCTGGCGTGCAGGCTCATATGACCGCGCTGGATGCCTTCAGTTGCCAACGCCCGCAGCGCAGCCAGGTTCTGCGCCAGACCAACCGAAACGATCACCTCTGCCAGTTCTGTTGCTTTTTCCACCCCCATCAAACGCAGGCTGGCTTTGGCTGCCGGGTGTACCTGGGTGGCACCCCCAACCGTACCCACCGCCAGAGGCATCTCCAACATCCCCACCAAATTCCCATCAGAATCCACCTCCCATGTGGATAAGGACTGATACCTGCCGTGCCTGGCAGCGTAAGCATGCGCCCCGGCTTCAATGGCGCGCCAATCGTTCCCGGTAGCGATCACGATCGGATCAACCCCATTCATAATGCCCTTGTTGTGCGTCGCGGCGCGGTAAGGGTCCGCAGCAGCAAACGCCCAGGCTTCGATGATCCCATCCCGCACCTGCTCCCCCGTGAACGCATCGAACGCCAGGTCTTCGGTGCGGATGGTCACCCTCGCCCACGCCAGGCGTCGATCTGCTAAGTTCGAGAGTATCCGCAGCAGAACACGTCCGCCTGTAATTTGCTCGATTCTTGGCGCTAATCGTTCCACGGCAGTGTTGACCGCGTTAGCCCCCATCGCATCACGCACATCATAGATAAGATGAGCCACAAGAAAGACGCCAATCGGCGAATCCTCGATCAAGCGCACCTCAAAATCCTTGGGACCGCCCCCTAATTCCATCAACACCGAGTCAACCTCTGCCGCCTGTGCCAGCAGGGAGTCTTTTTCTGCCAGCAGTTTGACCCGGGCGGCTGGCGGATCGTCCAGATCGAGGATCTGGATCTGACCAATCATCTCTGGCGCGGTCGACTGCGCGAAAAAGCCGCCTGTGTTGAGTGCCAGCTTAGCCATAAATGAAGCCCCCGCCACGATCGAAGGTTCTTCCACCACCATCGGGACGGGCACATCACGCCCGTTGACCCTGAAATTTTGGGCAATACCTAACGGCAAACTGAATACCCCCACCACGTTCTCGATCATCCGGTCAGCCAGCTCTGGCGTCAACCCCTGCGCGCCGCTTAATGCCGCAACATCCGATTCGGTCAAGCCAAAGGATTCTGCCAGCTGCGCTAAGCGCGCTTCCCGGTTGAGGTTATAGAATTTCTTTTTTTCCTTCGCATTTGAAGACATTTTTCACCTGTCTCCTCGTTATAATTATTTTTATCACATTCCATTTATTTTCAACGTGCTGACGCACCTCAAAAAAGTTTTCGCAACTTACCGGTTAACTTATACCGGATTGACCCTCCCAAAAGCTATCAAATTACCGAAATAATCGACTGTTTTAGAAAAATTCCCATTAAATTCGGGCAATTAGATAGAATACTGCATGGAACTCACGCAAAATATCCAAGCGTCCACCCGATCGCATAAAATACCTTTTCAGGCTTTTCGAGGTAAAATTAGCGCGCTATGATCGTTGATACCACCTTATCTTGCGAGCAAATCGAAGACCGCCTGGCTGCGCTGCATCGCGCCAGCCTGGAACTTGTGCAGGACATTTCCATCGATTCTCTGCTCAAACGGATCGCCCGCATTGCGTGTGAACAGGCAGGGGCTACCTATGCAGCAATCAGCGTGCGGGGTGATGATGGGCAAATTGCCCGCTTCATTTCCGTTGGCATGGATGAAGGTAACGTTCCCCAAACCAACAACCCGCCGCAAGCCCTGGGTCTGATCGATGTGATCTCAGATACCGAAACCCCCATCCGCGTGGATTATGTCCGGAAACAATCCGGAACGTTTGAATCGGATGAAGATCAAACCATGACGACTTCCCTGTTGGGGATGCCAATTCATTTGGGCAACCAGCAGTTGGGGCAGATTTACCTTGCCGAAAAAGTTGACTCAGGCACCTTTACTGCCGACGATGAACGTGTGATCGAAACCCTGGCTGCTTATGCTGCCGTGGCTATTTCCAACGCCCATTCATACGATGAATTAAAAGAGCGTGACCGAACGCTGACCCGCCGCAATCAAGACCTGGCGCTGCTCAACAACCTCGCCTCAACGCTTGCCTCCATTACAGAACTTGATGAACTTTTGCGAACAGCGTTAAATCGCGTGATCAATTACTTTAATGTGGAAATCGGCGAAATATACTTGAGCGAAGAGGACCATAACACCCTCTACAAGACTTTGGGGCAGGGTTCAGCTGAACTGGCAATTTGGAAGAAAGACCGCTTCACCCACAAAGAATCACTGATCGGTCAAACTGCCCGCAGCGGGCAACCCGTTTCGGTCAACCTCCCCTATACACAGGACGCGTACTTGAGGAACGATGCCCTCACAGCACAGGGCATTCATCAGGTCGCTTGTTTCCCGCTGACTTCCCGCAGTGAGGTATTGGGCGTGATGAGCATTGCTATGGCGCAAGAAGCCCCGCTGGATGCTATGGACCAGCAACTGCTGTCTTCGATTGCCTCATGGGTCGGCACCACCATCGAGAATGTGCGCCTGAACATTCAGGGGCGCAGGCTCGCCGTTTTAGAAGAACGCGACCGCATCGGCATGGATTTGCACGATGGCATCATCCAATCCATCTATGCTGTTGGGCTGACTCTGGAACACGCCCGTCTGCTCATGAGTGAAGAACCAGAACAATCGCGCAAACGCATCAACCAATCCATTGAAGACTTAAACAGCACCATCCGCGACCTGCGCGCCTTCATCATGGATATGCGCCCGCG
This sequence comes from Anaerolineaceae bacterium, assembly GCA_016841365.1. Classification (GTDB taxonomy): domain Bacteria; phylum Chloroflexota; class Anaerolineae; order Anaerolineales; family Anaerolineaceae; genus Brevifilum. Next base: position 40,687 of record JAENZI010000011.1, on the reverse strand, counting down.
CCAGCTATACGAAGAAGACCTGATGAAGGGCTTGCAGCGGCTGGTGACGGAATTCCGCACCAACTCACTGGTGGAAACCCATCTAACTGGGCCAGCAGAAGGACTGGAATCGCTGCCAGATTCCTATGCAATTGCACTCTTCCACATCTGTCAGGAAGCTTTGGCTAACATCGCCAAGCATGCACAGGCAAATTCGGTAAAGGTCAATGTTTGGACAACCTCGGACCGCGTATTAATGGAAGTGCATGATGATGGCAGGGGATTTGACCCTCAAAAAATGCAATTCACGCTTGGACACGGCATCTCAAACATGCAAACCCGCGCCCGCAACGTGGGCGGCGATCTTGAAATTACAACAGAACCTGGTAAAGGCACAACCATCCTGGTGTGGATGCCCTACACCCAGGAGAATGATTGACAATGCGAGAAAACGCGACCGTCCAACCCCGCAATATGGAAAAGGCTGCCCTGCGCGGCGAGCCATCCTATGTATGGCGTGATGGCCAGCGCCGTCGCTTTGAGATGATCCTTGACGCAGTCGGCGAAAGAACATCGGGCACGGCACTGGTGGATGGCTGCGGCGTTGGGATGTATCTCGATCACATGCAGGAACCATTCGCCAGCGTGATTGGCCTGGATATTGAATTTGAACGGCTTGTCGAAGCCAAAACAAAGAATGAAAAAGTGGTGAATGGCGCAGGAGAAACGCTCCCCTTCCCATCCAACAGGTTTGACTTTGTGCTGAGCCATGAAGTGCTGGAACACGTGAATGATGACCAGGCAGCCATCAATGAAATTGTGCGGGTTCTGCGCCCGGGTGGTCGGTTGGTGCTGTTTTGCCCCAACCGCGGCTATCCCTTTGAGACACATGGCTTCTATTGGCGGGGGAATTATCACTTCGGGAACATCCCGTTGATCAACTACCTGCCCCGCCAATGGCGGGATAAACTGGCACCGCATGTCAATGTTTACACACGGCAAGGTCTCAGAAAACTATTTCGCGATTTGCCCGTGAAATTCATTGAACGCAAAACCATCTTTGGCGCTTACGACAACATCATCGCCCGGCGGCCTGCTTTCGGCAAAATCCTCAGAAACGTGTTGCAGTGGCTGGAAAAGACTCCCCTGCAGCGTTTAGGGCTTTCGCACTTTTGGGTTGTTGAAAAAACGCAAGAAGAACGGTCATAAAACGCTTTATTCTTTACCCCCCTCGATAATCAACATTTTTATATTTTGCTTACTTTATTTTGACGAATTTCATACATTTGTTTTTTAAATTTAAAGCGTAAATAGTTAAAACGTAATCAAGTTATAAATCATAAGATTGGAGGTAACCTTTGGCCAACTTAATTCGACGTGACCCTATTCGAGAAATGCTTTCTTGGAACCGCACCATGGAGCGCATGCTGAACAACCTGTATGATGATGGCGAGCTTGGCTTCGGCGAACCTTTGAACCTGCGCATCCCGCTGGATGTTATCGAAAATGAGGATGAGTTTGTCGTCAAAGCCGATGTTGCCGGCATCAACCCCGATGATATCGAAATCACCTATACCGAAAATAGCCTTTCGATCAAAGCTGAGATGCGTGATGAACGAGAGGAAAAGGGTGAAGAAGGCCGCTATCATCTGCGAGAACGGCGCTATGGCACATTCTCGCGCACGATTTCAATGCCCGGCACTGTGGATGTTGAAGGCATCGATGCCGAAACTGAAAACGGCGTATTGAAGATCCATCTTCCCAAGAAGGAAGAGGTCAAACCCCGCCGGATTGAAATCAAAGGCGCTGAGAAACAGAACGTCATCGAAGGCAAATCAAAGAATAAGTAAACATCATTGAACACAAAAACAAAGGCGTCCTAATTGCATTGGACGCCTTTGTTGATTCTTTAATCTTTTATTCCACCTCAACCGGGATCAAACGGATCTCGTAGAGAAAAGGCCAAAGCTTACCGGTGATGAATAGACGGTTGTTTTTTGAATCATAAGCAATCCCGTTCAGCACATCCGTCTCTGGTCTGCGTGCGTCATCCGGCAAGATCCCTGCCAGATCTATCCAACCGAGCACCTCGCCACTCGAAGGGTCAATGCGGATAATCTGATCCGTCTGCCAGATATTGGCAAACACCTGCCCATCAATAAATCCCAACTCATTTAACCTTGTGACGCCTTCGCCCTCAAACGTGACTCTCACCGAGTCCATAAATGCAAATGTGTCCGGGTCAAGGAAGTAAAGCGTATCCGAACCGTCACTCAAGATCAACCGCTCTCCATCATGGGTCAATCCCCAGCCTTCGGTCGGGTAAGTGAATTGCCCTGTTTGCGAAAAATCTGAAATATCATAAATAAAACCTGTCCCCTCTTGCCAGGTTAACTGCACCAGGCGGTCTTCCCACAGCGCCAGGCCTTCCGCAAAATACTGGGGGGGCAGATCAACCTGCATCACCACCCTACCGGTGTCTACTTCAACTTTCCGCAAGCTGGATTCCCCGTATAACCCGGTGCTCTCATACAGAAAACCATCCCAATAGACCAAACCCTGAGTAAAAGCTTGCGCGTCGTGCGGGTACGCCTGCACCACCTCGTAAGTCATATATGGCGTCAGGTTCCCAAGTCCCGGCTCATCAGGAGATGATGATCGTATCAGCCAAACCACACCTGCAATAACGGCGATCAATAAGATTACAATAAGCAACAACCAGGCTCGTTTACTGATGTGTTTTGACTGTGAAGTATTTTTCTTCATCTTCCCTCATCCGCACTTCTGACCATCGATTTACAAATCCAATCTTACTATAGAAGTAATCAATTCTGTGCCATACCTGCCCTGTGATACAATTCTGTTGAAAATGACCAATCACACAATTACTATCCGCGAGGTGTTTTATGCAACCAGTCGTTGAACGCTTTCTCCGCTACATTAAAATTGATACCGAATCCGCCCGAAAATCCGACACTTACCCCAGTACCCTCAAACAACTTGACCTGGCTAAGTTATTAACAGAAGAGCTCAAAGCACTGGGGTTGGCAGATGCGACCACAGACAAAAACGGGTATGTGACAGCCACCCTGCCCGCCAATATTGAATACGAACATATCCCGGTCGTTGGATTATTGGCACATATGGATACCAGCCCCGATCTTTCGGGCAAGGATGTCAACCCGCAATTTGTGGAAAATTATGACGGCGGCACCGTGATCCTGAACGCTGAAAAAGGGATCACTATGTCACCAGAGGAGTTCCCGGACCTCAAAAAATATATCGGCAAAACCCTGATCACCACCGACGGCACCACCCTGCTGGGGGCAGATGACAAAGCAGGCATCGCCGAGATCATGACTGCCATCGCCTACTTGCTCGACCATCCTGAGATCAAACACGGCACGATCAAGATTGGATTTACACCAGATGAGGAAGTCGGCAGCGGAGTAGACTTTTTTGATGTTGAAAAATTCGGCGCAGATTTTGCCTACACGGTTGACGGCGGTGAGGTTGGCGAGGTGCAATTCGAAAACTTCAATGCAGCCGGTGCTGAGCTGATCATTCACGGACGCAACGTGCACCCGGGTAAAGCCAAACTCAAGATGCGCAACGCCCTGCTGATCGGTATGGAATTGAACGACCTCCTGCCGGTTTTCGAACGCCCCGAATTCACTGAAAAATATGAGGGTTTCTTCCACATCTACCAGTTTGGCGGCACGGTCGAAGAAGCCAGCATGGCATACATCATTCGCGATCACGATCGCGAAAAATTCGAAGCGAAAAAAGCGCTGCTGGAATCCGCTGTTCGGTTCATGAATGAAAAATATGGCGATGAGGTAATCGAGCTAACCCTCGAAGAACAATATTACAACATGCGCGAACAGGTCGAACCGCACCCTCAGATCATGCAAACGGCAATCGAAGCGATCAAAGCCGTCGGGCTGACGCCCAAGATCGATCCCGTCCGCGGCGGGACGGACGGCAGCCGCTTATCCTATATGGGTTTGCCCACCCCCAACATCTTTACCGGCGGGCACTACGGGCATGGCAAGTATGAGTTCATCCCTACCTTTGCTATGGAAAAAGCGGTGGAAGTTTTAGTAAAACTGGCAGAACTCATCGCTCAGAATTAAAATTTAAGCAAATCGCACAACAAAAGGTCAAACAGCAAGACTGCTCATCTGGATGCACTACCGGTTTAACACCGCAGCTATAGCAAGGATGAGCAGTTTTTACTGGTTATTGGAAAGATGACAAAAAACGCAGACAATATCCCCTTATAAGAAAGGGACAATCAAAGAATCAACACCAGGGTCCCGATCAAGAGCAAGGCGCCGGTCAGTGCTGCGCTCCCCCACAGCATATAAGCCCCCAAACGCAGATTGCCGCCGCGCCGGAATAAAAATATCCCTAAAAGCAGGTTGAACAACCAGATGATGCCATCCAAGACCGGCAGCAGCAGCAAACGCTCTGCCGGCGCGGGTTCACCGCTGCCCGTCCAGGCGATGGTTTCCAACCCTGGCACGGCTATAGCGGTCACCAGCAGCAGGATCAACCCTGCTCCGAAACCAGAAAATATCAGGATCCGGGAAAGTTTATCCTCCCACACGCGCCCCAGCAAAATAGCCGGGTAAACCGATTGGGGTTCAAGCAGCGTCAGGCTGCCCAGCTCATTGATCTGCTGGAAATGAGACATAAATTGGTGATCTTCGGAGGGTGAAACGGCATAGATTTTTTCAGGCGTTGCCACGAGGATCATGTGGGCGAGATCCGACGCGATAAATTCGACGATACCCAACTCTGGCACACGCCTGCTGCCGATGATCGCACCCGGCCACCTCAGCCAGGGCAAGGGTAATCTAAAGCCCAGCTCCGTCGCGGGGCGCATCCACTCAATCTTGCCCAAAGGGATGTCCTCGCGCCGCAGTCCCCAGCGAATTTGCAAGCCCTCACGCCGCAGCATATACACCGCATTGACCAGGGCATATAAACGGTAGACCAGCAGGGGCAAAGGCGCCAGCGCCACCAGTGCAATCACCATGTGCAGCAAAAAATCCACACCTGAGAGATCCTGTGTGGCAATGTAGAAAAAATACGCACCGACACCGCCTGAGATTAGGATCATACCCATATGGAAAATTGTTCCAAATCGCAGGGGGGGATTAAATTCTTTTTCCATCACAATCCAAAGGGATCAGTCCAGTTTTTGTGCAGCCACCAGGGCATCTGCAATCCGCTGGCAGACGGTAACCACTTCTTCTTCCGTCATCCTTCCCGAGAAGGGTAGTGCCAGGCTGCGCTCGCCAAGGTCTTCGGTCACCGGGTAATCACCGTGTTGGTAACCGAACATATTGACCATATATGGCTGTAAATGAATGGGCGCAAAATATGGGCGAACAGGCACGCCGTCATTTTCAAGCATCTGCGCCAGCCGGTCGCGGTTGATTGACTTATCCACCCGGATCACATACACAAACCAGCTGACCTGCGTGGTGTTTTCCACCAACTGCGGCGGGGTCACTTCTTCGATCTGTGCCAGATGATGGGCATACCACTCTGCCACTTGTGCACGGCTTTTTAGTAACGCCTCCAGCCGCTCCATCTGTGAGAGGCCTAACGCTGCGCTCATCTCATCCAAACGATAGTTGTAACCGAGGTGGGTATGCTGCAACCAGGTATCCCCCGGGGCACGCCCCTGGTTGCGCAGCGCCCGCATAAATTCTGCTGCCCGGTCATCGTCCGTGATGATCATCCCGCCCTCGCCGGTGGTGATCTGCTTGTTTGGATAAAACGCAAAAACACCATAATCCCCTAACATACCGGCAGGCTTACCCTTGTATTCACCTCCCAATGCTTCGCAAGAGTCCTCAATAACGGTCAGGTTATAACGGCTGGCGATTGCGTTGATCGGGTCGTAATCAGCTGGCTGTCCAAATACATCCACAGGCAAGACGGCTTTGACGGATTTGAGCGCACCGCGATTTACCAACGGCAACTGGCGCGGCAGCCATTTGAGAGCTGCATCCCCACCCAGGAATAAATCATCCACAGCCTGCTCCAATCGCTTCGTGTCAATATTCCCCGTCAATGGGTCCACATCCACAAAGACTGGCACAGCCTTTTCAAACAGGATCACATTGGTAGAGGCAACAAATGAAAAGGGGGTTGTGATCACAATATCACCCACGCCTATGTCGGCAGCACGCACACATAAGTGCAAACCAGCCGTGCCTGAATTAACGCCGATGGCGTGTTTGGCACCCGTTAAATCACAAAACGCTTTTTCAAAAGCGTCAATTTTTGGTCCCATCGAAAGGTTTGGTGTATTAACAACGTCCATCACCGCCTGGCGGTCTGCATCAGTAAGGTCTGGGGAAGACATGCGAATTTTCATAAGATTTTCCATTGACTCGAGAATGAGATCGGGCAACCATTATTTTATGACATATGGTTGAAAAAAGTACACCTAATTATAACGGCTAATCCACAGTGAAAAACAAAAACCCCGGGGCAGGTCCTCCCCGGGGTATGTAAGTAATAAACAGCCTTACTCAGGCTTCAACGGGTTCACTGGCGAGATACTCTGCGCCTTTGCGCAATGCGGCTTTGTTGCCAGCCAAAAACTTCTTATGCCGTTCAGGTAAATGTGCGTCCAATGCCCGATCCATCGCGTCCAATGAAAGCAAATCCATATTTGCCAGCATGGCACCCAGCATGATCATGTTCACGGAGCGGGGAGAACCGATCTCTTCAGCAATATCATTGGCGGGGAGGCTGACGACTTTGATATCCTGACGTGTCACTTCCCGGTTGACCATAGAAGCATTCACCACCAAGACACCGCCCTTTTTAACCAACGGCTCAAATTTTTCCAGTGAAGGCAGGTTCATCGCAATCACTGCGGTGGGATTCTTGACCAATGGTGAACCAATTTCATCATCAGAAATCACCACAGTGCAGTTCGCTGTCCCACCGCGCATTTCGGGGCCATAAGAAGGTATCCAGGTCACCTCTTTACCTTCATCCATTGCGCAATATGAGAGCAGTTGCCCAGCAAAAAGAACGCCCTGACCACCAAACCCAGCAATAATTACTTCTTGTTGCATGTTTTTCTCTCCTAAATCTCAAGATCCGCGACAGCAGATGAAATTTTATAATCACCTAACGGAAATGCATTGATCATCGTTGAATCAATCCATTCACGCGCTTGCGGCGGGGTCATACCCCAGTTGGTCGGGCAGGTTGAAAGCAATTCCACCAGTGAGAAGCCCAGGTCGTGCTTCTGAACCTCAAAAGCGGTTCGGATGGCTTTCTTCGCACGGCGGACCTCACGGGAGTTATGCAAACTGCGGCGGACCACATATGATGCGCCTTCCAGTGTGGAAAGCATTTCCGCCATCTGAATGGGGAAACCCTGCCGTTTGACATCGCGCCCTGTCGGTGAAGAAGAGGTCTTCTGACCGGGGAGTGTGGTAGGTGCCATCTGACCGCCTGTCATGCCATAGTTGGCATTATTGATGAAAATCACTGTTAAGCGTTCACCCCTGCCGGCGGCATGTACGATCTCCGCTGTGCCAATCGAAGCCAGATCACCATCACCCTGGTAGGTGAAGACGGTCCGGTCTGGATACACCCGTTTGATGCCAGTAGCCATCGCGGGCGCCCGCCCGTGAGCAGCCTCGACAAAGTCAATATCAAAATAATTGTAAGCAAAAACCGAACAGCCAACCGAAGCCACGCCAATCGTGTTTTCGGTTTCACCCATTTCATCTAATACTTCTGCCACCAGGCGATGGGCAACGCCATGGGTACATCCCGGGCAGTAGTGGGTGACAACGTTTTCAAGCGCTTGTGGGCGATGGTAAACGATTTTTGTTGGTTTATCTGTAACGACCATTTTTATCTCCTTATCCTATCGTCTCACGAAGTCGAGCAAGCCAACGATCCCGCGGGTGCCCTTCTGTGGTTAGCGGTTCTTTGACCAGACGTTCAATTTCTGTTAGCACTTCATCCGGGAAGGGCACAACACCGCCCATTCGTCCGAAGAATTCAACGGGTTTCCGGCCGCGCACCACAAGGCGTACGTCTTCCAGCATTTGCCCGGCATTCATTTCAACCACTAAAAAGGCCTTAGCCTGTTCGGTCAATTCATCTAAAACATCATTGGGGAAGGGTGCCACCGTAATCGGACGCAGCAGCCCAACTTTGATACCTTTTTCGCGTGCCGCCCGTACTGCTGAAAGTGAAACCCGTCCCGCAGTGCCAAAACCAACCACGATATACTCAGCATCATCCAGGAAATAACCCTTATAACGAACTTCGTTCTTCTCGATTTCCTGCCAGCGGGTCATCAAACGCAAGTTCATCACCTCCTGCGCTGGCGGATCCAGGTTGATTGAAGTTAAGATGCGTTTCTCACCGCCCTGTGTGCCGCGTACCGCCCAATCTGGAACGTCGTCTTTCAGCGGCTGCATGGGGGGTAATTCGGCCGGTTCCATCATCTGACCAATGCTGCCATCCAGCAGAACAGCGACCAAATTGCGGTATTTCTCTGCCAGATCAAATGCCAAAACAGTCAGGTCGACCGCCTCCTGCACGCTAGCAGGGGCGAGAACAAGCATGTGATAATCACCATGACCGCCGCCGTGAACGATTTGGTTATAATCGCCCTGAGCGGGAGCAATATTCCCCAAACCCGGGCCGCCGCGCACCACATCAACCAGCACAGCCGGCACTTCCGTGCCAGCGATATATGAAAGGCCTTCCATCATCAGGCTGACGCCCGGGCTGGAAGATGAGGTCATCACACGTTTGCCCGTGCAGGCTGCGCCGTAGACCATATTGATCGCACCCAGTTCAGATTCAGCCTGGACAAAGGGACGCCCTAACTCCGGCATGCGGGCCGAAAGATGCTCAAGCAGCTCTGTTTGGGGTGTAATGGGATATCCAAAATATGCCTGTAGGCCAGCGCGTAGGGCAGCCTCGGCAACAGCGGTATTACCCTTGATCAGTTCCTTTGCCATCCTAAGCCTCCGTCTTCTGTCTCTCGTATCGATAAACTGTTATGGCAGCATCCGGGCAAACCGTCGCACAAATACCACATCCTGTGCAGGCTTCGGGGTTGACCATGTGAGCAGGATGATATCCCTTAGGCGTTAACCGATCCATATCCAGGGCTAAAACATCAAACGGGCAATCCGTTACACATAGCTCACAAGCCTTGCAGTATAACTCGTTGACTTCAATATATCCCTTCGCGGGCATTAACGAACCTCCTTATTAAGTTGATAAATTGGAACGTCCTGTCATTGATTTGGTGAGGATCTCAGGACATGCGATTATAGTATACTCCAAAATTCACCCTAGCTCTGTTCCCCAAGCTCTATGGGGTCACAATTTTGATAGTGATATTCATCCTCATAAAAAATGCCTAAAACAGTCACCCACAATATCAGTCGGGATCAGATTGCATACATCCGTTTGAATAATTTGGGCAGGTCGCTGAGCAATTCAGGCTCTGTCTTACTTAATGATTTGATGCGGGCTTCCCCGCCGGCATAAAATGTCACCCTGCTGAAAGTCGGTTCCATGCCCCCTTTGTTTTCGGGCAACGCCAATGCCAGCCTGACTGTGTTTTCAACCCAACGGGCAAATCCTTCCTTCCATTCTTGCCAGACCATATACTCATAATCATGCACACCCAGGTAAGTTTGAAGCGCCTTGCGAGCTTTACTCACTTGCTCTTCATCCTCATTCTCTAACCCTGCAAGGTAATCGGCATAGGGGATGTTAAAGGCGTGGGCAGTGTAAGGGAAGGGGTGTTCAATCTCCCACATAAAATCCCCACTTTCTTGCGCCTGCCGGGCAATATCCAACCCCATTTTGATCGACTGCTCACAGGTCTCATACTGAAAGCAATGGACAAACTCATGCAGCAGCGTCACATATCCACCCAGCGAATCAAATACCTCAGGGGTGACCACACTCACGATTCGCCCGCCATAATCCTCAAGCTGAAAAGCCGCCCGAACACCAGTGGGCACTGGCATGGGGGTTGGCGTGCGTTTGATGAATTGATAATCTTCGCCATCCGGGTCAAGGTCGAAGATCAAGAACTGGTCATCCTCCACAACCGCCACCGGATAGCATTTTTCAAGTGCCGGATTCAGCGCTTTAAAGCGCTCATGCAGGACGATTAATGCTCCAAATTTTTCAATATTCAATTCAACAAATTCATCAACCATACTAATACCAATCTGAGCTTCCTCTTGGGAGCCTGACTGAATTAATTGTAATGCCAATTGAATAAGGAAATGACAAACCCAACGGACCCTCGCCCAGTGGTAAAATCTACACATCTAACAAGTTCAGGAGAGAACCAATGCCCGAAGCTGTGATTGTTGACGCTATCCGAACACCCATCGGTAATTTAGGCGGTGCGCTTGCCACCACAAGGCCTGACGATTTGGCAGCAATGGTCATCAAAGCCATCGTCGAAAGGAATGCCCTTGACCCCAATTTGATTGAGGAAGTTTACCTGGGATGCGCTAACCAGGCAGGGGAAGACAACCGGGATATTGCCCGGATGGCTGCCCTGTTAGCCGATCTGCCAGTGACTGTGCCCGGAGTGACGATCAACCGCCTGTGTGCATCTGGACTAGCGGCGATCAACTTTGCTGCACGTTCGATCCGCGCGGGCGATGGCGAGGTGTTTATTGCAGGCGGAGTGGAAAGTATGAGCCGGGCACCTTATGCCCTCCCCAAAGCCACAAGTTTGGTTGGCGATCTGACCGCACATGACACCACCCTCGGATGGCGGTTTATCAACCCGCGTATGGCAGAACGTTACAGTACGGAACCCCTGGGAATCACAGCAGAGAATATTGCCGAAATGACCGGTATCTCGCGCGAGGAACAGGACCACTTTGCACTTAAAAGCCACCAGCGAGCAGTTGCTGCTATTGATTCCGGTAAATTCAGCGAGGAAATCCTGCCTGTGCCAATCCCACAGCGTAAAGGCGACCCGGTGATCTTTGATACCGATGAACGACCGCGATACGACACAACAATGGAAGCGCTCAGCCGGCTGCGGCCTGCTTTCAAAAAGAACGGCACCGTCACAGCCGGTAACAGCTCAGGTTTGAATGATGGCGCGGCAGCTTTGCTGGTAATGAGTGAATCAAAAGCTCGTGAACTGAGACTAAAACCAATGGCACGTATTGTAAGCATGGCGTCTGCAGGTGTTCAACCCGGTGTAATGGGGCTTGGCCCCATACCTGCGACGAAAAAAGCCCTGCAACGGGCAGGGCTGACGATTAACGATATTAAACTGGCTGAACTTAATGAAGCCTTTGCAGTTCAGGCGCTGGCGGTGATGAAAGAACTGGGTTTAAACCATGAGATCACCAATGTGAACGGCGGTGCAGTAGCCCTTGGCCACCCCCTGGGATGCTCTGGCGCAAGGATCGTGACCACATTACTGTATGAAATGCGCCGCAGGGCTGCAACTGCACCAAAGCCGTTCTATGGATTAGCCACCCTGTGCGTCGGCGTGGGCCAGGGAGAAAGCACCATCATCGCCTGGGAGGGCTGAACCCACTCCGACCTTTATTTTTCGGCGCCTTTATCCAGCGCGCTGACGATCAGTTCCTGGATGCGACCAACCATACTGACCGGGTCCGGATGCAAACCCTCGATCAGCAGTGTGTTTTCGTAAACTTGTTCCACCACCAGATCGAATCTTGCATCATCCGCTGGCAAATCCGCCAATCGCTTCATAATCGGATGGCGCGGGTTGATCTCAAGCACCTTCTTGGGCAGCTCAAACGTCTTATCCATCATCTGGTAAACACGCTGCACGGATTGCTCCGGTGCACCCTCAGGGTCGACCAGCCGGGCAGGCGAATCCGTCAGGCGCCTGGTAATGCGCACTTCACTCACCCGTTCTTCTAAGACAGCCTTGATCCGCTCGGTCAGGTCCTTCTCAATCTCGAGGTTTTCAGGCTCGGTTGCTTCAGAATCCGGCTCCTGCAATGCCTCCTCCGGGAGCTCAGCATCCGCCACATTCACCAACGGGTGTTCTTCAAATGCTTTGAGTTGCAATAACATAAAGGGATCAACGGGGTCTGTCATCACCAATACTTCAATATCCGCCTTGCGGAAGGCGTCCATATGCGGGCTATAGCGGATGGCGCTGGGGTCATCACCCAAGAAATAATATATTTCCTTCTGGTCGGGCTGTGCCCGTTCAAGATAATCTGCGAATGAGGACCATCTCGCCGGATCCTTACTGGTATGGAAGCGCAACAGAGGGAATAGTTTTTCCGGTTCATTCTGCTCAATTGCCACACCTTCCTTCAAGCGGATGCCATACGCCTCCCAAAAGGCAATATAGTCTTCCGGCTGGTCTTGTGCAATCGATGCCAGCATATCCAAAGCCTTCCCTGTAACCAGGCGTTTGAGCAATGCCATCACCCTATTAGATTGCACGCTCTCACGTGACACATTCAACGGCAAATCTTCCGAATCGACGACTCCCTCAATAAAGTTCAGATATTGGGGCAATAAATCGTTACAAAACTCTTGAATGAGCACCTTACGGGCGTACAGTTTCAGACCGGGTTCCTTGCGCGGCGAAAACACCAGATTTTGCGGGTTCTTGGGCAGAAATAAGAGTGCATACATCTGCGCAGGTGCATCCACCACCATATGCTCATGCGCTATAGGGTCGGTGAAATCCAACGTGAATTGCTTATAAAACTCCTGATAGGCATCTTGATCAACCTCACGCGGGTTCTGCCGCCAGAGCGCCGTCTGCCGGTTGACGGGGTCTTCCGATTCGCCAAGAAAAATTGGATATTGGACAAAATCAGAATGGCGCTTGATCACCTGGCGCAGACGTGATTCCTCCAAAAACTCGAGTGCGTCCTCTTTGAGCTTGATGCGTACCTCAGTACCGCGTTTTTCGCGTTCTGCAGATTCAAGGCGATAGGTATCCTCGCCAAAGGCGATCCAGGCTGCCGGTTCTGCATCGGGCTGATAGGAGCGTGAGGTCACCCGGATCGATTCGGCAACCATGAACGCCGAATAAAACCCGACGCCAAATTGACCAATGATATCTGCCAGGTTGCGATCTGTTTCTTCGGCTGCCTCAACAAATGCCTTTGCGCCGGAATGGGCAATCGTGCCCAGGTTGTCGACCAGTTCATCGCGGGTCATGCCGATGCCCGTATCCTCAATGATCAAAAGGTTTTGATCCTTATCAGTACGGATGCGGATTTCAGGCGGCTGCTCGGGGTCGAGCACCTCCCGCTCTGTTAACATTACAAAATCCAGGCGAGCCAACGCATCGGATGCATTAGAGATCAACTCCCGCAAGAAAATTTCCCGCTCTGTGTAAAGCGAGTGAATCAGGATGTTCAGTAATTGCTTGGTTTCCGCTTTAAAAGGGACGTTGTGCCCTTCAACCTGTGGATTTTCTTCAGTCATATGGACTTTCTCCCTCAGAATAAAGTGATCAAAACTGCTGTTAATATAGCCAGTGTAAATAAGAAGTACATAAGAATTATTTTACGGACAGTCCCTTATCATTCTTCTCGCGCCATGGCTCGTTTGGATAGCTTTGTAACCAGTCGGCGCGGCGCAAATCGAGATAAATAAACTGCCACCTTATTGACCAATCCGGGTACATCCACACGCTTATTTTGGTGCATTGCCCGAACGCCTGCTTCTGCGACTGATTGAGGATCCATTGCCGTATATTTGAATAAAGGTGTGCTGTGAAGGTTCGACTTATCTGCAAAGGCAGTATCCACTGCACCAGGGCAGAGGCATGTGACACCGACTTTCGTCTCGCGCAATTCCTCGGCGATCGTCTCAGAAAAACTGAGTACGAAGGCTTTTGTGGCAGCATAGACAGCGTTGTTCGGCCCCGGGATGAACGAGCCAATCGAACCCACGTTGACCACATGACCAGCGTTGCGCGCAATCATACCTGGCAGGTAGAGATGCGTCAGCCGAACAACTGCCATCACATTAACGTTGATCAGGTTTTGCGTGTCCTGCCAGTCCGACTCGACAAAAGGCGCATATACATCGAAACCAGCGTTATTCACTAAAATGTCAACCGCAATCTCAAGGCGTGAAGTTTCTTCAAAGATCCGATCTGGTGCTTCAGGGTCTGACAGATCCGCGATAATATAATGGGTTTTAACCCCATGCGCGTGGGAAAGTTTTTTGCTCAACGCCGCTAATTTTGCTTCACTCCTGGAAACGAGCACCAGGTGATACCCCGATTCCGCCATTTGAAGCGCGAACTGCTCGCCAATCCCGCTGGTCGGCCCAGTGATTAATGCTGTCTGATTTTTATTAGTCAAAGAATTTCCTTCCTATGATTCGTTTTCCAACCCATTAATTTCCTTATTCAGGAGCTATTGTCCGATTATGAGATCCATTATAAGCCGGTAGTATCAGAATAATGCAAAATTTATCACCACAGATAGAGAATCCACAATCAATCGCGTTAAATTCGTCTATAATAAAGAACAGACATTAGAAAAAAGGAACACAAACCTATGAGTATTTGGGAAGCACTGTTCGGTCACCCAGCCATTCGTAATTTACCCGCTGACCAAAAGCAAGAAGTTAAGCGCCTCCTCAAGAAACTGGTGAAAATTGGCGAACTGGATGATTTTCTATCGCTCCAACCTGGCGGTCCGTTCAACGTCCGCTGCCATCACACCGGGGCACGCGAGATCGGTAAACGCCTGGACCAAATCGGTGGGTTAGAACTGATGGATGCTGCCCGGTCCCATGTCAAACGCAAGCTCAAGCCGGTGATGGCAGAACACCTCGACTATTGCTGGCAAGACATCGGTGATTGGCAACCTTGATCGGACACTTTTGCATACACCGCATCATTCATCCCTACATTGTAGCAATTCAACACGCTTAATCAACAGGTCTTTCAGGTTGCATAACCCCAGAAAATATAAGGCACCACAGCATTGATTCTGCTAAAATAAAATCATAACAAGTTAATTGGCATTTATCAAAAAAGGATAACACCATGACAGATCAACACAAGAAACCCTACGAACCTCGGCGTTTTAGTGAACCAGAATTTGAAGAAAAAACGAAAGAGAAATACGAAAAAGAAGACGAAAAGCAAGAAGAAAAACACAACCAGGATCCATTAAGCTCCCTTGTATGGGCATTGATCCTGATCTGGGCTGGGCTGGTATTTCTCGCCTCAAACCTGGGCTGGCTGGATCAAATCCGGGCTGAACCGATCACCATCGGAGATGTCACGATCACCAGCCTGAGCAGGTGGTCACTGATCTTCCTGGGTGCAGGCGTATTAGTCTTCCTTGAAGCGATCGTGCGCACCTTTGTGCCCGCTTATCGGTCTTCCACCGGCGGGAATTTCTTCCTGGCAGCCATCTTCATCGGGATTGGTCTGGGAATGATTATCGGCTGGGAAATTGTGTGGCCCTTTGTGCTGATTGCAATGGGGCTGTCCGCACTGGCATCAGCCTTGATCCGACATCGTTAAAACGAATTCAAAGTCGTCCAAAATCCAGTGTTTTGACCATACGCCAAGTGTGCATCATTGGCGTGTACCAGCGGTCGCGCCCAATGCACCGGAAATAAGGGGGCTGGTAAGCGCGGATCAAATCCCCAATTTCATACCTTGCTAAAACAGGCGTCGAGACGACCAGGCTGCCGGTTTCACCCAGCTGCATCTCATACAGCATCTTGACGCCTCTCCGCGTTCTCACCTCAAAAAAGAACAAATCATAATTCGGTACCCAGGCACGTTTATCATCCATTTGCTGGCCAAACATTCCCTCGGTTGCCCCATAGATCTCGCGGATGGCAGCCTGACGTCCATAAAGCGCTCTGAGGGTACCTGCCCGGTAGGTGTTAATGCCGGGTGAACTGCCCAGTGTCATTACCAACACCTGCCAAAGATCTTTTGGGTAACAGCGGTGTTTCTTCCAAAGATAGCGGCCAAAAGCAACTGCCGTTGGCGCTACGCCGCCAACGAGGGTCACCCTCTGGTCCAGGCAGCGTTCATAAGCCAGATCAAACCGCTTTTCCCAGGTAGACCAGGCTTTGCTCCCACCCAAGGCATCAATTTCCTCCTGTGAAGGAACGGAACGCACCGGGGTCTTGTGCGAGACAAACCGGGTATAAATGCCCGAGCTGTAACCATATTCCAGTTCACGGTCGCCAACCTTAAGTGTGCCAACCACTGATGGAAAATTGAGGTTGAGATTGACGCCCCCAAACACCGCTGGCGATTGTGTTTGGACTGCATACATCATCACCGCCCGTCCGGCTGAAACCCGCATTTCAATATCTGTGGGCGTCATCGGGATGTATTTAGTTGTGCCCTTTGTTGTTCCGCGAGTGATCGCCCAGCCCGCCACCGGTTCATTCAACAGCAAGCCATTTTCTCCTGCCATCACACGCTCGATGAGCGGCTGGTAATCCTCATAAGTAGCGATGGGGAAAGCCTCTCGAAACGCGGCGATACTGCCTACATAGTCCGCATGATGCGCCTGACCGTAGGTTGTTTGAGCATAAATCGCCATAAGGCGCTGCAAAACCGCCTCTTGCGCCCGTCGCGGATCTTCAATCGCGGAAAGCCAGGGCTGGAGCATATTTGCAATCTGCTGCATCGGGGAGGGGGTCTGTTGGGCGTCCATCATCTCTCCTTTAATTAATGGAATATGGTAAAGATTTTATCATTATTGATGTCAATGATTGCATTGAAGATGAACCTCATGTTTCCCCCATGATGAAACTGTCTCATCCGATCAGAAAATTACCCGGCGGTTTCCAAATCTAAAGACTCACGGCGTCGGATCTCTCCCAGACCGTGCAGCACCAGCACCCCCACAGATACTACAAAATACGCACTGAATAACGCCGCCTCTGCCAAAAATCCCAACACAGGAACGATTAAAAAGGCCAGGATCACCTTCCCAAGCATAGCGAAGAAGCTCACCCGCAAAGGTATCTCTGCTTTTCCAAATGAAAGCAGCAATGTGCGATCCCAAAAAAAGACGTTTGCCACCCCAAACCCGATCAACAAGACCAGCAGCACGCCATAAGCCGGTCCATAAGCCTCTTTGTAAATGTAAATTGTGCGCCCAAAGAGCGACCATTCAGAGAATAACAGTTGGCGTCCTAATAACAACAACCCGGCAATCACGCTGACAGTCCACACACCCGATATCGTTGTGACCCGTGCCAGCAAACGTTTGAGCCTTGCCCATTCGCGCCGGGCAATGTGGCGGGTGATCTCTGGGAAGGTAGTGCTGATGAAAGGTGTGATCGGCATTACCATCAGGTTGATCACAGCCAATGCCACCTTGAAATAGCCAGCCACGGTAGTATCGAAGAAATAGCTAACCCACAACACCTCGCTATCCCGTGCCAATATGGTGACGGTGCTGCTGAAGTTGGCATTGATGGCAAACTTGAGCATGGGTTTCCGATCAGGCAGGTTGCCCCGGATCGGCGTACGCCACCAGTGCTTCCCCAAGCTTTTTGGCAGCCAGTACAATGCCAGCAATACCGGCCCGATCCCCAAAATCATTTTTCCTGCCAGGTAGACCAGCATCACTTCGAAGATGCCACCCTGGTTTAAGAAAACCACTAAGAATAGCCCGGCGGTGATCACACTCTGCAATAGATTCAACAACGCCTGTGAACGGAAATGCCCGGTAACATGCAGCGCACCGGTAGCCGTTTCTGCCATCACATTACCTAAAATTGCGAGCCCATAAATGATAAACAGCGGGCGGGTGGCGGGGTCTTTGACAAAGCTTTCGGCACCCCAACCCGCAAGGAGCACCAACACGCCATAAGCCAACAGCGATGTCCCCAGTTCAGCCAGCGCTGCCACTTTGATGACGGCCGCAGCGTTCTTGCGTTTATCATCAGCTAAAAAACCGCCCACATAACGGACGACAAAATCTGCCATCCGAAAGGAAAGCAAGCGGTTGATATTGGTCACAAAACCGATCACCACACCCAGCTCGCCGAAACTGGCCACACCTAACAGGTTCGCTGTGAGGATGCTCAGCACCGCGCTGATCGCCTGGCTGCCAAACAAATATGCTGAATTACCGATGACGCGTTTTAGAATGACATCTTTCCCCCAGGTTCTGACGCCCGCAAGAAAGCGTCTCATGGGGTTTCGATCTGGCTCGCCCATGCACGCTCCTGCATATACCAATCCACCAGGCGTGTCATGCCGTCTTCCAGGCTGACTTCGGGCTTCCAGCCCAACACCGCTCTGGCCTGGCTGACATTGGCATGGTTCTCCCATACATCTGCGGGATGAAAGTCTTGATAGGTGACCATGGCTTTCTTGCCGATGCGCTCTTCCAGCATCTCGATCATGCGGTTAATCGTGACCACCTGATGTCCGCCCAAATTGAGGATTTCATACCCTACAGGTTTCAGCGCCAGAATCGTGCCGCGGGCGATATCATCAAGATAGGTAAAGCCGCGGGTCTGCTCACCATTACCGTTAATCACCACAGGCTGATTTTCGGCTATCCACTTGCAGAACCTGAACATGACCATTTGCGGCCGGCCAGCAGGGCCATACACCGTAAAATAACGCAGCACCGTCACATCAACCCCGTACAGGTGATGGTAAGCATGCGCCATGGCCTCTGCCCCCTTTTTTGTGGCAGCGTAAGGCTGCAGTGGGTGAGCTGTATCGTCACTTTCTTCGTAGGGCGGGCGGGAAACATGGCCATATACACTCGACGAGGATGCCAACACAAATTTCGGTATGTCCATCTGACGGCACAACTCAAGCATATTCAGGGTGCCGGTGATGTTGGTATCAATATAAATCCAGGGGTTCGAAAGGCTCAGACGGGTGCCAGCCCAGGCTGCCAGGTTAATTACCCCGGCGATCTGCTCGGGCAGCCAATCTTTTAACGCCTCAATAATCGCCTTGTCTGAGACATCCCATTTGCGAAAGTGAAAATTCTCTCGCCCGACAAGTTTCCCTAAACGATATTCCTTCAGACGCACATCATATGCGTCATTGATAATATCCACGCCATACACGCTGTGGCCATCTTCCAGCAGGAATTGCGCCACACGGGACCCAATAAAGCCGGCAGCACCGGTCAGAAGGTAATTTGCCATTAGAGCCTGACCACTTTTGGATTGTCTTTACCCGCCTTGCCGAGCGCATTGCGGGTATCCACCACCATTTGGGCGGCGGCAAGGATCGCCGGGTAATCGTAGGCGCTGTGATTGGTGATGATCGCCACGCAATCAGCCGCAGCTACTTCAGCCATCAAATCGTTGACAGAATCCAACCGGATGTTGTCATGGTCCAGGTGCGGGATATATGGATCATGATAAGCCACATCGGCGCCTTTTTCTTGCAGCAGGTGGATCACATCCAACGCCGGCGATTCCCGCAAGTCATCAATATCCGGTTTATAAGCCGCGCCCAAAATCAGCACACGGCTCCCATTCACCGCCTTCTGCTGAATATTCAGCGCATCCTGGATCTTGCTGAGGGTGTAACGGGGCATATTCGTGTTAATTTCAGATGCCAATTCGATAAAGCGGGCATTGTAATTTAGCGAACGCAATTTCCACGAGAGGTATAAAGGATCAATCGGGATGCAGTGCCCGCCCAAACCTGGTCCGGGGGTGAATTTCATAAAACCAAAGGGTTTGGTAGCGGCCGCGTCGATCACTTCCCACACATCCACCTTCAGACGGTCGCACATGATTGCCAGCTCATTGACCAAACCGATATTGATCATGCGGAAAGTGTTTTCGAGGAGTTTTGCCATCTCAGCCACCTCGCAGGTGGATACTGGCACAATCGTTTCCAGCGCTTCGCCATACCAGGCGGCAGCCACTTCGCCGCAATCAGCCGTGATCCCACCAATCACTTTAGGCGTGTTGATCGTTGTCCAATCTTCACGTCCCGGGTCCACCCTTTCAGGCGAAAAAGCTAAAAAGAAATCCTCGCAAACTTTAAGCCCACTGACTGCCTCCAGCTCTGGCAAAACCATCTCGCGGGTCGTCCCGGGATATGTGCTGGATTCAAGCACGATCACCATGCCCGGGTGCAAATGCGGTGCAAGCGATTTGCTGGCAGATGCGATATAAGAAAGGTCAGGGTCTCCTGTCTTGCGCAGTGGTGTGGGGACGCAAATCGAAACTGCATCCACATTCTCAAGCGCAGCGTAATCGGTGCTGGCTTTTAGCTTCCCAGCATCGACCAGCGCCTTCACCCGCGCAGAATCGACATCGAGGATGTAGCTCTCGCCGCGATTGATGGCGTTCACCTTTTCTTTTTCGGGGTCAACGCCGATCACGTCAAACCCGGCTTCAGCAAACACCACAGCCAACGGCAATCCGACATAACCAATCCCGACCACACCCACCCGAGCAGTATGATCGTTTAACTTTTTCAGTAAATCATCTTTAGTGTTTTGCATATTGGATTCCTTGATTACAGGAAAAATTTCAGAGTTTTATTTTATCACAACCAGCTTGTTTACTGCCCATCCGCCTAAAACAGACTAAGCTGCTGTGCGTTGCCTTCATCACGCTCTTCTTCAGGATCTTCTTGAGTGGGCAAAACCAGATCAGTGTTGTTCTTACGGGTATCCTGCGCCTGTTTGATATATGCTGGCAGTTTCGCAAAGTCTTCTTTTACCACATCCCGCAGAGATGGTTGATGCAGTGCAGCCGCCGGATGATACATGGGCACAGCCATCCGTCCGCCAGACCAGAAAGACCGCCCGTGAATGGCACTTATCCTGCCGTTGTTGATAAAATAGCCCATTGAGATCCGCCCCAATGTCACAATCACATCGGGGTTGATTGCGGCGATTTGCCTTTCTAAGAACGGTTTACATGCTTCTAATTCATCTTCCTGCGGGTCTCGATTTCCGGGAGGTCGGCACTTAACCACATTCGTGATAAAGACATCCTCGCGGGTTAATCCCGCTTCGGTCAGCAGTTCATCCAAAAATTGGCCAGCCGCTCCCACAAAGGGTAAACCCTGTTCATTCTCATGAAATCCGGGGCCTTCCCCAATGAACATCACGCTGGCGTGCGGGTTGCCGCTCCCCGGGACAGCATTCTTCCGCGAGTGGTGAAGTTTGCAGCGTGTGCACACGGCTGTTTGCTCTGCTATCTCCTTCAGGATTTCCTCTGGCTTCAAAATTGACCTCCAGTCTTTAGTGCAATACAGTGATAATCTTATCCATAACCTGCCAACTCGGCAAGCGATTCCCGTGCTAAGGGCAAAAGGGTCATCACCACAGCATCTTCATGTGTATCTTGATAATAATCTGGCTTTCGACCTGCCTCCCGGAACCCAAATTTTCGATAAAGTCGCTGAGCGCTAACGTTGCTCTCCCGCACTTCAAGCAATGCACGGTGAGCACCACGAGCCATACTCTCTATCAGGGTTAGAGCAAGCAGGGCTTGCCCAATTCCTTTCCGGCGAAACCCAGGTTCGATGGCAAGCGTAGCAATGTGAGCGATATCTCCGACCAACCAGACGACAATCGTCCCGACGAGGATTCGTTCATTAGGGCCTGCCCATTCAGCTACCCTACAGAGGGAATCCAGCCTTTGCGTAAGCTCATATAAAAAAGCTTCTTTCGGCCAGGGGGTGGGGAAACAAACACGATCGATTGCTGCCACGGCAGAAATATCTGCCAGGGTCATCGAACGGATCACGATCTGCGAGGATTGAACCTCCCCGGGCATGTTATGCTGGTATGGGGTTATTGGATGTGCTCAGGTAAATAGGCGCTAAACTGAATGGGTCATCAGCTTGATCGTCAACAATGCGCTGCCAGCCGATTTCTGCCAGGAACCCTGCCCGGCGCAAACAATTCGCTGGCGATGACAGAATCGCATTCTTCCAGCGCCGCCCAATGATTGTACGGGCATCCTCTGAAAGTTCGCCACAGATCAGGGTCGGCTCGGTGATACCTTTGACCAGTTCCTTGGGGTCAATAACCATCGGCTCAGCTTGTTGCTGCCAGGCACAATCCACCACCTGGTAGGGTGCAAAAGCCAGTCTGCGCCGCCCAGCCTGCAATACGGCAATTAAAGGTTTTTCATCCAGTGGTTGGGCTGCTACAAGTACATCCAGCGATGGCACGCCTGCCAATGGAAGGCGCAGTGCCAGAGAAAAACCTTTGGCAGCCGCCACGCCAATCCGTAAGCTGGTGAAAGAACCCGGCCCAATTGCCACAGCCACACCCGTTAGATCATGGCTGCTGGTCCCTGTTTGGGTGAACAATGTATCGATCGCAGGCGCCAGCTCAATCGTGTGATGATGCTTGCTTTGCCAGGTCGTCTCGTATCGCACAAATGTGCCGTCATACAACGCCAGGCTGATCCAGGAAGTAGAAGTATCAATGGCCAGTAACACTAAAAGGCTCCATATAGTTTTCGCCGCAGGTTTTCAACAATCTTTTCAAAACGTCCTCCCTCAGCCCTGAGCATCAGTGAGCGATGCTCCATGCCAGTGTATTTGAACACGATCCACAAGCGCTCCTCCGGCAAGATGGGTTTGATCCGCTCAGCCCACTCGATGACAAGGGGGCCGTCCGAGAGCATCCGGTCAACGTCCAGGATTTCCGCATCGAAAGCATTCTCCAGCCGATAGGCATCCAGGTGGTAAAGACGCTGGGCATCTGCACGTCGATATTCGTTCACAATCACATAAGACGGGCTTGAAACCGGGTCCAGCGCACCCCATCCCTGGGCAAGCCCCTGGACGAGGGTTGTCTTACCTGATCCCAAATTCCCTTCCAGGCAAATGACATCCCCTGTGCGCAGGTATCCGCCAAGGTGAATGCCAAGCCGGCGGGTTTGGTCCGGGCTATGGCTGAAAAACTCAAAAATTCGATCATCTAAAATAGGCATATGATTTCACTATTATGATAACAGATTTAACAAAGTCAGACAATTTCAAAGTTTTGTTTCCGGAGGCTCTGCTGCCGGTTCATCTTCGGCTTTATGCACCAGTTTTTTCATCCGGTGTTTTAGGGCACGCCGTTCAAGCATCACACGGCGCCCGCAAGTTAAACATTCCAGCCCAATATCTGCGCCCAGCCGCACAACCACCCACTCATATCCCCCGCAGGGATGCGGTTTGCGCATTCTGACAACATCGCCAATAGCAAGATCTTCAAGCATGACTGGATTATACCAAAAAGGGATTTACTCAGAAAATCAAGCAACCAAAAGCAAATGCTTACAATAAACCTGAGAAATTTTATATCACTGCCAATGCAAGGGTTTCAGTTATTCTGCTTCCTGTTCCGCAAGCAATGCCTTCACACGCGGGTGATCGGCGTAAAACCCACGCAATTCTGGCGGCAATTGTGCCGCAATCTGGCACATGATCTCAACGGTGTACTGAGAGAGCCATTCCTGCCGGTTTTCCCGATCCATCGGCGGCAGCGTGTAGGGCTTCCCCACCCGAACAGTGACCGGGGGACGCCGTAATTTTTCCCAGTGAGAATAAACTTCCCTCGACCCAACAATCCCCACCGGCACAATCGGCACGCCTGCCTGCCCAGCCATCAATGCTGCGCCTTGCTTGCCTTCCAGCAATGTGCCCGCCTCGCTGCTGCGTGTACCCTCAGGTGCAATCCCTACAATGCGCCCCTTGCGCAGATGCATTAGCGCTTCACGAATAGCCCCAAAATCGGTTTTTTCGCGGTCCATCCAGACCATCGTGCCAACCCGTTCCAAAACCCACTTAAAAAATGGCTTCTCTTGATATTTCTTTGCGACAATTGCCACCAAGTCCTTGCGCTCAGTAATCGCCACCAACAAAGGCGTATCTAACCGGCTGCGGTGGTTGGTGGTGATTAAAACACCGCCTACTTCAGGGATGTTCTCTCCACCAATCACATTAAATTTGGTCAATTTCTTAACAAGAAATTTGATTGGACCAAGAAAAGGTTGTTTATGCATTCAATACCTTCTGTACTTCAATATCATCCTCGCCGCTCGCATTTGATGCACCTTGCCGCCGCAATTTCCGGTTAATCATGATCATCGCTGCCATCGAAAGGATCAATAACACGATCATCGGCGTATTGAACAAGAACGTCTGCCCCAAGGTCATTTCGGAATCAACAATAAATAACGGCAGCACGCCCACCACCAGGGCAAGGGCATTCCAAAACCCGTGCAGAAGGAATGCGCCTAACAGGGTCAGCCCCTGAAAAAACCATTTTCCATCTCGCCAGGCACGCGCCAATCCCCAGCCCACCAGACCCGATGCGAGCATATGCAGCACCCCTGTGCCAGCCCGACCGGTCGCCATATATAACCAATCCTCCACAACCATAGCAGAGGATAGATAAAGTACATTCTCCATCAGGGCAAAGCCTGCACCGCACAACAGACCGCCGACAAATCCCTCCTGCGGAGAAGGTTTACGCCCAGCCAGGCTCCATAAAGCGATCGGTTTGAGAATCTCTTCAATGATCGGGATCAGGCCGCCAAAAATGGCAATCGCCCAAAATACAACCACAGGTTGTGTAAGATAGGGCTTGAGCAATTCCAAAACCAGTTCAGGGTCTCCATCTCCAGCCAGCCTGATTTGATCGATCAGTGCGGTTATTTGCTGATCCAAAGCAGGGTCGATCGAAAACCGGTAGAGCAACCAGAGACCACCTATTCCGGCGATGATCAGCACTGCAATAATTTCCACGATCATAATGATCACGGGTGTAATCGCCAGGCTAAAGCCGAAAATCCGCCAGCGCCGCGCCTGTGAACCCCCATCCAGATTTCGCTGGGCGAGTGTATAAATAAATAAAACCGGCAAACCAGCCACCAGCAAATTCAGGGGGCCAAGAACAAACACGGATAGGGACGGACGATCTGCCACGAGCCAGCCGACCAATATCACCAGCGGCCAAATTAAAATCGACCACAAAGCCGCCTTCCAAACAACCGGGCGTCCGGTATCCAGCCAGCGTGGAATGGGTTTAGAACGAACTTGATAGAGACTTAACAGAAAAACGGGCAAAAGCATCAGCGCGGATAAAAGAGAAGACCAGACCAGCAGCATCACAGGAATAGTTTGTGATGTGTTGGTCTGGCCTGAAATGTATGCTGTTGCGCCCAGCAGACCAAGGCCTATGGATTGAACCAAAAAGTATAAAACGCCCAGGCCACTGAGCAACATTGTTGCTGTAGTATGCCATTTTTTTGATGACGAATTGGTTTCAACCATAAGGGCATACCCTTTAAATCTCAGTCTGAAATAATCTCAATTCCAAGAATTTGTGTGATCCCGTCAAAGCCAACGGCTGTTTCCGGGTCCCGAAGGGCAATTTCATCCAATATTGCCATACTCTCCTCGGTAACTTCGCCAAAAATCGTATATCCGCCTGTCAGGTTTGGCGTCGGCGCAAGCGTGATAAAGAACTGACTGCCATTGGTATCCACACCGGCGTTTGCCATCCCCAACAAGCCTGCACGGTCGTATTCCAGGTCATTACCGGTCTCGTTAGCAAAGGTATAGCCCGGGCCAACCACGCCCAGACCCGAAGGATCACCAGCCTGTGCAACAAAATCCTCTTCAACACGGTGGAAGTAGACCTCATCATACCAACCGTTCTGGGCTAAAAACACAAAGGAATTAACTGCCATGGGTGCTGCCTCAGGGAAGAGCTCAATATCAATCTGACCGACGGATGTATCCAAACGGGCAGTGTATGATTGATCTTCTTCAATGACCCATGGCGGGCATTCCTCATAGCCGTCGAACTCGTAAATCCCAATCAAACCATAGATGTTGGGGTTACCATTACGCCAGATGCGTCCATTAAGTACAACAAAGGGTGTGTAATGCAAACCAGCTTCAAGCCGCGCTTCGGTAACCGCCTCCAGCTCAGCGCGTTTTTCCTCGTCAAGCATATCCGCTTCAAACTGCGCAAGATCGAGGTCAAGCGCTTCTGCCTGGGTCATTGCCCAATCCACAAAATCATCCCCCGAAAAACCCGACCAGACATTCTGGTTGATATAAAGGATATCGTGCATCTCAAAGAACTTGCCCTGGGCACCAGCCGCTTCTGCTGCCATCGCAGAAATATAGGCTTTATCATGAATGGAGGGTAAAGGCAAATGCCTGAACACAACCCGCACGGAAGGGAACTGCTCAATCAATTGCTTAACCCCAAGTGAAAAGCTGGGGCAGGCGGGGCACTGGAAATCTGCATACTCAATAAATGTGATCGGCGCATCCGGATCGCCATAAATCCAGTCCTCATCCGTAACGGGGGGTTGTTGATCAGATGCAGCCTGATACTGGTCAATTTCTGCATCTGTTTGATAATCAAAAACAGTCGAACAGGGCATACTGCCATCACCAATATTAACTTCAGCCGCTGTTTCCTCCACGACTTCTGTAGGCGCTTCCGTCTCCGCAACAGGAGCTGTCTCTGTTGCAACCGGTGTCTTGGGTGAACAGGCTGAAAGCAATAATAGTCCTGCCAGATATACAAATAAAATCTTCTTAGTCATAAACAACCTTCCTTTTAGTAAATTATCAAATCACCCTGCTGATTATTCACCAGGGTGCCAATCTTCCTCACGCCTGAGACGTTCAATGATCGCCTGGCGCATAGCTTGCTGAACATCTTCCTTGCTTTGTGCCGCATCGATCACCACCCAGCGTTCCGGTTCGGCCTTCACCAGTTCGCGGTAGCCCTGTCGTACGCGTTGATGGAACGCCTCTGCATAAGCATCCAGACGGTTCCATTCCACGCCGTTCTCATGTTTGCGGGCCATGCCTGCCTCGATCGGAATATCCAATAGTAGGGTCAGATCAGGCTTCAGTCCATCTGTCGAAAAATCCAATAGCGATCGTAGTGTTTCCAAATCGACATGATGTCCATACCCCTGATATGCCATCGTTGAATCGCCAAAGCGATCGCATAGCACAATTTTCCCAGCTTCAAGCGCTGGTTTGATCAACTTATCCACGTGCTGGGCACGGGCAGCCAAAAACAGCAGGATTTCCGTCCGGGGCACAATCGACACATTTTTGAGATTCATCAAGACGTCACGAATCTGATCCCCCACAGGTGTACCACCCGGTTCACGGGTGACGACCACATCAAAGCCTTCGCCTCGCAGATAGTCCGCTAAAGCCGGGATTTGAGAGGTCTTGCCGCTGCCTTCAGGCCCTTCCAAGGTGATGAACATCGCTACTCCCTGAAAATCCTTACATGTCGATTGGGTTCTTTGCCATAAGAATGTGAGACCAAATCAGCCTGGCGCGCTAACTCATGTTGCAATCTGCGGATCGTTGCCGATGCCGGGTTGAGATCAACCCAGCGTTCGCCATTCAAAACGGCCTGGATGGCAGCCTGTGTTTGGTCGACTACAGCTTTTTCTTCTGTTGATTGCACATCAGCATTGGACAGGTTGAACAAATCCACCAGGAATTGTTCCATCTGCTGGCTGGTGTTCGACCGCAGCACAAAGATGGGCATGCCGCGCTGCTCGGCTTCTGTCACAGGCTGCTGGCGCTCACGGTAATAACGGCGCAGGGTCAGCAGGGCATCCGCATCCTTTAAGTTGCGGACGATCCTGGCGGGTACCTTTAATTGCTTGGCAGCCTGCAACAACCTGTTGCGGGCAACACCAAAGGGATAGATATCCACCGGCTTAAGCGCCTGCCGTTCTTCCTGAACCATTTCCATGGAATCTTCTAAAACTTGGGTCTGAGCCTCACCTTGCGTCCCCCGTTGGTTGACACTCGACCGGCTGAAGGGGGCTGTGTCGCGCTTGTTGGAACGGCTCAACGTCTGTGCGGCAGTGCTCAATTTAGGCGCTGAGGGTTTCTGTATGTGAATCTTGTTCTCATCATCCCGGTAGCGGATCTCGGGCGGGAGGGGATAGCCCCGTAAGAGGGCATCAACCGCAGCAGAGACATCGCTCTGTACAGCAATCCGGTTGCGATCCTGGATTTCCACCAGCACATCAAATGTGGGTGGCGCCCGACGCTCAAGCACGGTTTTCTGCGTACCGCGCCGCCGGGCCTCATCATCCGACAGGGTGACAGACTCGATGCCGCCCACCAGGTCGGACAGGGTGGGGTTGAGCAACAGGTTTTCAAGCGTGTTGCCATGCGCCGTGCCGATCAACTGCACACCGCGCTCCGCAATCGTACGGGCGGCCATTGCTTCCAACTCCCGGCCAATCTCATCGATCACAATCACCTCGGGGTTGTGGTTCTCTACCGCCTCAATCATTACCTCATGCTGAAGCGAAGGCTGAGCAACCTGCATTCGGCGCGAACCGCCAATTGCCGGATGCGGGACGTCACCATCGCCACCAATCTCGTTGCTGGTATCGACAATGATCACTCGCGCTGTTTCCGCAAGGATCCGGGCTGCTTCTCGCAAGATCGTCGTCTTGCCGACGCCCGGCCGCCCCAAAATTAGGATGCTGGCGCCAGACTCAATTAAATCCTGGATGATATCACTGGTACCATACACCGCCCTGCCAATGCGGAAGGTCAGCCCAACCACATCACCATGACGATTCCGTATAGCAGAGATCCTGTGCAGGGTTCGTTCAATACCGGCGCGGTTGTCCGCGTCAAACTCACTGATCGACTTGGTAATCTCGGCGAGATTCTCATAGGTGACCTCTTTGTCGCTTAAAACCGCCTCATGATCAACAAAACGCGCTTTTGGCCGGCGTCCAAGGTCCATGATGATCTCTAAAAGATTATCACTGTCATCCAGTTCTCGGACAACTTTCGAGATATGCTCTGGTAAAACTTCCAGCATCAGATCCAGATCATCGGTGATTTTTTGATGTTCTTGTATATAATTTTCCAAATTTTTTCCCATATTTACTTATTGAATTTCTAATCAATTTACGTAATGGATAATTGTATCCGATTAATATTAACAACGTCTTTGAAAACTAATCCCACTGAAAACATCACTCTTGCTGGTTGGTTTTAATGGATGTCACCGGGAAAGTCGGTTCTGGCTTGCCATTTTCCACTGCGGAAAAGGAGAATTCCGCTTCTGCCCGTTGACGCAGGGTTAAATATCTGATCATGCAGGCTTGTTCCGGCCATGCTTCAGCAGATATCTGCTGCATGGCTTCTTCAATCCAGGGTTGGTAAGAACGGGCAGTCACATAAATAGGTCGGCCGTTCACTTCCGGCAGATCAGCTAACATCGCTTGCAATAAATCGCTTACCGCCACATCGACCTGCGGATGGACAACGGGCAGCACCCAGGCGCCTGCCGGGCCATAAACCAGGTCTGCATAAGCCTGTAATTGCCCTACTTTATTGACATACACCAAACCCAGCATTTCCTGCCGCGTCAGAGGCTCTACCGGTTGGATCAACGCCGGAACCACTGAAAGATAAAGACGGCGCATCGCGTGAATATCCTCGTGGGTCCAAATCCGCCATGCTTTTCTAAGAGGTACAACCTCATTCGATACCTTTTGGCAGCGAAAAACCCGCTCTTTCATCAGAACAGCGAAACCCGCTTGCCGAAAGAGTGGAAAGTGCTCTGAATCGATATCTATCTCAGCGACCACTTGTTTTGCGCCCCATTGCCCAGCCCGATAGATCAACCCTTCCAACAAGTGCACCAAACCATGCGAGGCTGCGTTTTCAGTCAGCAGTAAATAGTTGAGATGCGCGCTGTCATTACCAGAAGGCAGGAGAACCTGGCCGACGACCCTATCTGAGCCATCATCAGGGTCAAAAATGCCAGTAAAGGCATGATCCATCGGACGGACAGCAGATAAAAGGTGCGTTAAGGTAAGAGGCGCACCTCGAGTCAATGCCAGGATGTTATCCAGGCTTTTCAATTGGCGGCGGTGACGGAAGATAAATGGCCAGTCAGTCCAGGAGATCGGTTTTACATCTATGATGTGGCTAACTCCACAAAATACTGGTGAAATCGAGTATCAGACGTTAATTCAGGATGGAAGGATGTCGCCAGTAAACGCCCTTGCTGGGCGGCGACAATCCGACCATCTGCTAAGGTTAATAAGACCTGCGCATCACCATATACCGAGGTGATGATAGGCGCACGGATAAACACAGCAGGGAAAGGCTTTTCTTTCCCATCTTTCAGAAACGGGGCGGGCAATCGAATCTCAAAACTATCCACCTGCCGGCCAAAAGCATTGCGAGCAACCGTGATATCCATGGCATTCAATAATGGTTGGCTGCGCTGGGCATCCTTCGAAAGAAATATCGCACCTGCACAGGTGCCCCATACGGCATGTTCTTTGCTAAATTGGCGCAGTGGCGTCATCAGGTCAAAAGCCTCTGCCAATTTGCCGATCGTGGTTGATTCGCCACCCGGGATGATCAGCCCATCAAGACCGGAAAGATCACGGGGCAGCTTGACCAATCGCGGCGAAACGCCAAGTGACTGCAGAATGTCATGATGCTCACTGAAATCGCCCTGCAGGGCAAGAATCCCAATTTCCATGTGCGTGTTGATCAACCTGCGCAGGCCGAGACTACCACCCGCGGGTGGCAATCAATTCTGCTTCAGGGATATCAGTTACCTGGCGCCCAACCATCGGTTCACCCAGGTTACGGCTCACCTCAGCCAGGATAGCAGGGTCGTTGTAATGCGTGGTTGCCTTGACAATGGCATTCGCACGTTTCGCCGGGTCACCCGACTTAAAAATGCCGGAGCCGACAAAAACGCCGTCCACGCCAAGCTGCATCATCAATGCGGCATCGGCAGGGGTTGCAATCCCGCCAGCGGCAAAGTTGACCACAGGCATGCGTCCCAGCTCCCGTGTTTCTTTGATGATATCCAGGGGAGCGCCGATCTCTTTGGCGAAGGACATCAGTTCTTCTTCGGGCATGCTCTGCAAACGCCGAATATCGCCCAAAACCGTTCGGGCATGGCGGACCGCTTCGACAACGTCACCGGTGCCAGCTTCGCCTTTGGTGCGGATCATTGCGGCACCCTCACCAATGCGACGCAAGGCTTCACCCAAGTTTCGGCAGCCACATACAAATGGCACTTTAAAGTTGTGCTTATTGATGTGATAGCTCTCATCTGCCGGGGTTAAAACTTCCGATTCATCAATGTAATCCACACCCAATGATTCAAGAATCTGGGCTTCAACAAAATGCCCGATCCGCACTTTCGCCATCACCGGGATGGAAACAGTATCCATGATCTGCAAGATTAACTCAGGGTCGCTCATGCGGGCAACTCCGCCGTCAGCACGAATATCTGCCGGCACGCGTTCAAGCGCCATCACTGCGACTGCACCAGCGTCCTCGGCGATTTTGGCATGTTCGGGGGTGACCACATCCATGATCACGCCGCCTTTTAACATTTGTGCCAACCCTTTTTTAACTTTAAATGTTGCGACCTCTTGTTCCATAACACCTCCAACGAATTTGATTCACACGAATTCTACCACGCGGATGGGTCGCATACAACAACCCCAAAATAAACACATCACAGACATCGCTATCAGGAACTCCCTGACATTTCTGCTGCTAAATCAAATAAATCAGCCTCAGATCTCGTCAAAATACTTGGTGTCGTCAATCTCATCCACTGCATCCGGCTGGGGTGAATGCATTTCACCCTCTGGTTCAGATTCCGCAATGTCTTCCAACTGTTCTGCAGCGCTGAGAGCTGCGGGTGTTGCCCGAACTGTCATCACCCATTTGCCGCAATGCTCACAGCGGTCGAGCCTGCCGACCACCAGGTTCATGCCCCAAATATGGCGCGGGAAAGGCTTGCCGCATTTTGGGCAGATCGTCCCACCCAACACACCATAACTGCGCGGCTTGCCTGTAGATGGTGTGTGATTTGATGTTTTTTTGGTCAATAAAGATTGAACAAATGCCGTGATCAACACAGCACCAATTACGACGCCGCCCAAGACGAGCATCAGGTCTCTAATTTGGCGATTTGCCTCTGTTGAACTAAGGAAACGAAATTGAGCAGCAGGTGTCGTTTCAACACTACCATCCGCAAAATGAACCTTTGCCGCTAATTGATGATAACCAGGCTCGAAATCTTCCGTGGAAAATTGATATTTGAAGGGAGCTGAATCAACCGTCGCGAATATCTCATCATCAATTAAAAAGGACACTGTGTCAACAACTGCTTCTTCACCGATCAAGCGTACAGTAAATCTGCCTTGAATGGTATTCCCCATACCGTAACCGAAATCTCTTCTGACATTGATGTTAAAATCGTCGTCCTGCGCGGCTGCGCCGCTGGACGGGATTAAGAATAACCCAATTATGATCAGTAAAATGATGATACCTTTTGCTTGCATCGAAATATGGCTTTGAAATCTTGTTTGAATTATTTTGATTGTCATTTTTCCCTGTGTGATGTTAGACGAATATCGTTTCTAAAACTTTGGAGAGCGGTTGAGTCAGCTCTTTTGATGATCCTTATACCATGCGAAAAGGAACATCAATGCAGGTGGTATGACCAACGCCCAAATAAGCAAAAAATTGATTGTCCATCCTCGATGAAGCAGGAAATATACTACTTCGCGAACCGGCATCGTGATGAGTGTCAGCACCGCGCCAAACCGCTCCCATCTCCATGCCAAAATCAATCCAAGAATGGCAACACCCCAAAAGCTCAACATAAAAACTTCCATTGCAGTGATCGGACGAACCTGATATGGGTCAGGCGTAAATACAACTAATAAAGCAAGTATCAGGGCAAACAGGCCCCAGATCCGAGCAACCCACCGTAAGATCTTAACCAAAACCGATGAATTCTTATTACCAAAAATCCAATTTTCTTTCTGGCCTTTCATTTTGAGGCTCCTTTACCTGCACTATTACTTAAGACTCTAAGGGCTCGCAGGGTTACCCATTTATTAGGGGCACCTTTCCTGCCATAGCTGCCCCAGGTTTTACTGCCGTATTGATATTCTAATACCCATCTACCTTGCGGGTCAGCTTTATCCTTGATGAGCTGGGTCAGCTTTGATAGGCGGTGATCATCCCCGTAGCCTAAGGCAGTCATTGCCTCAGCCACCTGCAAAAGGTCGGTGATATAAAAAATGGGAAACCCGAATTTCCACCAACCGCTGTTAATACCTTCCTTATACGGCCAACTGGCAGTGGTAGGCTCAACACTGAAGATAAAGTCAACACCTCTTTTGATCGCCCGTCGGATCAGGCTGGATTGGCTTTCTTTAGGCAACTGACTGAAGGCTAACATAATTTTCGCTGCCCCCCAGGCACAGGGCAAATCGTAATTTGCCCCGCATTTGAAATCTGGCCCGGATTGGTAGGCATAATAACGGACATCTGCCTTCTTTTCTTCCTTTGGGGCAACACCTTCACCCGTCACACTGCGAGCCATCCACTCAAACGCCTGAGAAAGGCGATCGTCTTCACACCCCAACGCAGTCAACGCCCAGCACAGGTTCCCCTGAAGACAGTCCAATGTGCCAGAAGGTCTGCCGTTATAAGAAAAAGTGCCCCCATCAGCCCAGGCGTTATCAAGAAGATATTGACAGGCACGACTTATCCGCTCGTCCTCCTTGACGGATGCGCCTAATTGTGCCAGAAGGATCAGCGCCCATACGGTTGAACGATATTTTGGACCATATCCGGGGCCGGGTTTTTCCCAAAACCCTTCTGGCTGCATATGCTCAAGGACTTCTGCAATCGGTCCCTCCTGATGCGCTTGCAAACGAGCAGAAATAAGGATGGGGTCATCTGAAGAGAGCCTTGCAAGGTCGCGAAGGGCAAGATAGCGCACACCTGGTTCTTGTGGTTCCAGCAACCAATCAAGCGTAGATGAGGTGACATAATCATCGCAGGACATGATAATATCCTTTCAAATTATCACAACAAACAAAAACTTTTGCACCAGGTGGAAAAGCAAACCTGGTTTATATTACCTTTTCCGTTTTTCCAGCCAGGTTGCGGAGTTGTTCCAACTGCCCAAGGTGGTAGGTGTTATGGAAAAAGTAGAAGAACGCCACATAACCCCGGCGGGATTTATCCTGCCAGAAATCCATCTCCTTATCAAAATCTTCTTCGGTCATTTGATCGAGTCTGCTGATAATTTGATCGGTGAGAGATCCATAAGCGTCAATCAACTCCGGTAGTGGAAGGACACCTTGTTCATCGCCCTTCACTGGTTCAGAGCCGTAGCCATAGTGGCTTAAATTCGGCAATCCATCCGGCAGTTCGCCGCCTAACACTTTTAGGATTTGAATCAGGTTATCAACGAGGTGCCCTAACACCCAATTCATAGAATTGCCGCCTGGTTGAGGCTGCAGCAGGCTGTCTTGATGTGTTATATCAGCAGTCTGTTGTTTCAGAATTTCATATTCCCCTGTCAACATCTTTGCGTAATCTTCTTTTCTGATCATGCTTCCTCCATTGAATAAATAAATGATGCGTTGGGTTCACTCAAAGAATTATGGAATGGTTCATACAACCAGGCTGCCATCTGGATTGAATTGCCATTCCTCAAACCAGGCGACCTCCCAATTATAGCCATCGGGGTCAGCAAAATAGCCGTGGTAACCGCCCCAAAAAGCCTTTTGGGCTGGTTTGAGAATTATTCCGCCTGCCATTTCTGCCAAACATAATACATCATCAACCTCATCTTTGGTGCGGGTATTATGCGCCAGGGTGATGCCTGTGAAACCTGATCGTTCATGAGGTATATCTGGTGAAATATCCTCCACCAATCCTTCCAGCGGATAGAGTGCCAGGCGCGTGCCCCAGGTCTGGAAGAAAAGAATCCCATCCTCTAGTTTACCTTCCGTCGGAAACCCCAAACCCTCACGATAAAAACGGTAAGACCGCTCGAGATCGGCAACACCCAGGGTGATAATACTGATGCGAGGTTCCATTGTAAATTCCTTTTACCAGGTTTTTACCCAAGATTGGTAATGACCATACTCAGACCCGACTGTTGTTTCATAAAGCCTGTTCGGTCCGGGCTCAAAGCCTGCCACGGTCGCCCACAGGCAGCCCATGCGCTTCAGACGGTGCAAGCCCATGGTGAGCAATGCCCGGCTCAACCCTCGGCGCTGGTGCGCTGGCACAGTCGCAACCGGTTCAAAATAAGCGCTGCGGGTGACATCATCAAACCAGATGGTGCAGAAGGACGCAATGGAACCGTCGGATGCTACAGCCACCAGGTCGAGATCACGCCGGTAAAGCGGGGCTGTTTGAATATTGCGATACCAGGTTACATCATCACGGTTTTCGACCGCAATCTTAATGTCCCCCTGATGGAACCCCAATCCAGAGGCATAACAGCGTTCCAGAAGTTCCAATCCATCCCCAAGTGAGCGCAATGTATAGCCTTCCGGCCCCTCCACCTCAGGGATAGGAAGCGTCAGATCACGCCGGTGCTGGGTTTCCACCCAGCCTTTGCGCTCATATCCATGATCTGCCAGCATTTCCCGGCGCAGGTGATCATCCTCCATCGCCCACACAGCCAGAAGTTGTTCGCCGTTATCCTTTTTAATTGAGAGCTTTTCTTCTGCAACAGCCAGCATCTCTTCTTCCAATACCCTGCTGTCGTATTGCGGATGGATCATGAAATGTGCTTCATCCAGGCCGCCATCAGGCATGGCAATCGCGATCAACTTCCCATCAGCCTCCCAAAGGTGCGCAACATCATGTAAGGTAAGGTTGGCGCAATTCAAGACCGTGTGCCAGCGGGCATATTCCAGACGTGCTACATGCCAGGCGCGTTCCCTGAAATCATTTAGCACGAACACTTCGCGCAAAAAAGCCCGCATGCGCCAAAAATCATCCTCTGATTGATAAGTCCGATATTTGATCTCCATTTTGGACCTCTTTTCTCAAGGTAACATGAATCATACATCTAAAAACGCACGAAGACTCGTTGATGATCTTATCACGCCTGATGCTCCAGCCGCCAAACCTTTCAATCACTTCCAGCGGGTCAGAATCGTTTCCCTTTGAAAGATGGTTGTGCCTAAGTAGACCATACCAACATCCAGGAGTGCCATCCCGCCGATAAAGCTCATCATCACCATCACATTGATCACAATCACGCCAGCCAGCTGGGCGAAGAGTAGGCCCAATATCGGGATGATCAACAGCGCTGAAATCTGCTCGGCAGTACGCGGGTCATTCACACGCGACGAAATAAAGATCGCCAGGTTAACTGCAGCGATCGCCATCAATGGCCCCGCCACAAAAATTGCCAGCAGCCAGGTTGGGCTTGCGATATATGCAAACACTGCGCGGGTCACCCCAATCAACGGCAGTGCCCCAAGGAAGAGACCAAACGCCGCCCAGCCGACGATGATCGCCGGGAGCGCTGCAGCCAGGCTCTTGCCTGCCAACAACTCAAAGGTGGTGATGGGGGTTGCTAACAGCGGTTCAAGGCTATGGGTTGTCTTTTCACCCACAACGCTGTATGCCGCGATCGTCACCGGGATGATCACCGGGATCATCATAAACAATAATAAGAATTGGTTGACAACATAAATTTGCATGCATTCGTTAGCGCCCATCCCCTCTCCGCAAACCGATAAAAACTCTGCCGGGACATCCGCTGTGGTGACACTCGCCATCTCATCCATACCCTGCCCGGTGAAATACAACATGGCTAAGGGCAGAATGGTGAATATCAGCGGCATAAAGATTAAAGTGAACAGCACCATCCGGTTTTTGAAGACCTCAGCCCACTCTTTGCCAACGATCGTTTTGATGTGTTTCATCATGCCTGCCCTTCCTGTTCAGTTTCTCGCATCGTTTGCAGATAAATTTCTTCCAGCGAATGCCGCAATTCACCCACAAATTGCACATCGGCGCCCGACTCTACAAGCATGCGGATGATTTGTGGATTCAAAACTTGCGGATTATCCATACTCACAACCAGTTTCTCGTCCACCGGCTGAACATTCTCCACACCTGCGAATGCTTTGATTGAGTCGATCCATCGCGGGTTGATCTCACGTAAATGAAAGACCACTTTGCGGCCAAACAACTTTTTCCGAAGGTTTTCAGGCGTATCGATCTCGATCAACCGCGATTTAAAGATCCCGATCCGGTCACATAAGCGGTCTGCCTCGTTGAGGTTGTGGGTGCACAAGAAGATCGTGCGCCCCTGTTCCGATAATTCTTGCACAAACGACCGCACGAGCCGGGCAGCTTCAGGGTCCAAACCGCTGGTCGGCTCATCCAAGAAAAGCAGTTTGGGTTCATGCAGCAGCGCCCGCGCTATGGCTAATTTCTGGCGCATACCCTTTGAAAAACTACCAACTGGGTCATCCCGCCGGCTCCAAAGCCCCAGCATCCGCAGGTATTTTTCAACCTGACGGTCAACCTGTTCAACATCATACAGGTTGGCGTAAATCGCCAGGTTCTTTACTGCGCTGAGCCGCTCATATAAACCCGGGCTTTCTGTCAGGATCCCCACAGAACGCCGGATATCCTGATCCTTCTCACCTACCTTAAACCCATTGACCCACGCTGCGCCTGAAGTCGGCCCGATCAGGCTGGTCAGCATGCGCACCGTGGTGGTTTTACCGGCGCCGTTTGGTCCCAAAAAACCAAACACCTCTCCCTCTGCAACCGAAAGAGTCAGGTCAACTACAGCCGGCACATCGGGGCTTTTCTTTATTTTGAAGATCTTTGTAAGCTGTTTTGTTTCGATCATACTTAAATTTCCTTGAATCCTAAATAAAATAAATTTTCAATTATTTACTCACCATCATTTTGTGCGATAGCCAATAGGCAGCTATCCCAAAGGCAACGGACACATTAAATGACGACTTTTCGCCCACCATCGGCAGGTGGATAACAGCATCGGACAATTTGATCAGACCCGGGTCAACACCTGCCCGCTCATTGCCAACAACCAGGGCATAAACCTTCCCCGCAGTCTGTTCAACTTTGTAGTCAAACAAAGCAATAGATTCTTGCGTGCTTTCCAAAGCCAACAATTGCACACCTTTTTCACGCAGGTTCTGAGCCAACACAGTTGCATCAGGATGATAAGACCAGGGGATTGTTTCCTCAGCACCCAAAGCTGTTTTACTGATGTCTGTATTCTTGTCTGGCCTGGGTGTCAAGCCGGACAGGTGTATATGCCTCACGCCCACCCCATCGGCAGTCCTGAAGATCGAACCGACATTGTGACCGCTGCGGATGTTATCCAGCACGACCACCAGCCCATTTTCAGCAGAACCAGGTTGATGCGCTGGACGATAATTGATATAAGCCGGCACGGCGCACGCCATCGGCGCACCGCACAACGGGCAGTATTCGCCCTTATGGACTTCCGGGTCAATCGGGATGCGCAATCCACAATCAGGATTTGAGCATTGGCGAATTTCAAAAACAGTCACAGCGGCTTTCCATTCAATCACACCACAATTTCAGGTGTTCTTACAAAATAATTGTATCTTTAATCGGTAATTTGGGAATTTTTGCCCATTAAAGCGCCAAACGCCTGGGTGAGGGGGGCACCCAGACGTTTGACAGAGATAAATATAGCATAATTATTTAATTATGGCAAGGGTTTTCCTTAACCAAATTTTTGATTCTTCTCTGCTGATCAACTTTTTTGATAGGTGCCTTTGGAAGCCTATTTTTGGCTATATGTGTCATTAATGCCTGGGTGGAGAACTCCCGATTCTGCTTATCCACCAGGTAGCCAGAGGACCAGAAATCACCATCCCCGCCAGATGTCATCAAATTTGGAAACACTCTAAAAATCCTGCGAGATGTCTTCTGCCGGATAATTCTCAACATTTCTCTAGTGATGGACTCCGGGAAATCCTTCAATGTCCATTTGAGATAATCCGGTCTGATGGTGGTGGAATCCAGTTGCCTACTGGTCACCGATCTTAATTAATAAAACACTTCAAACCCGCATATCTTATCCCAAGCAAATCTCAAAAATTAAAGGTATTATAATGAAACAGACAAATACTACAGAGTGATCGATAATGATCTTGAAAAAAATCTAAAAGA
The DNA here is from genome assembly GCA_016841365.1 of Anaerolineaceae bacterium. Lineage (GTDB taxonomy): Bacteria > Chloroflexota > Anaerolineae > Anaerolineales > Anaerolineaceae > Brevifilum. Next base: position 1,659 of record JAENZI010000011.1, on the reverse strand, counting down.
AAGCGAGAGTCCTTAATGAAAGAATATGATGTTGTTGTTATTGGTGCTGGTCCCGGCGGATACGTTTCCGCAATCCGCAGTACGCAACTTGGCCTGAAGACTGCCATTGTCGAAAAAAGGTTCCTCGGCGGGGTGTGCCTGAACATTGGCTGTATCCCCTCCAAAGCCCTGATCAAAAGTGCTGATGTCGCGCACACACTGCGTGAACGGGGCAAGGAATTTGGCTTCAAATTTGACAACCTCGAACTTGACTACAGCGTTGCTCACAAGCGCAGCCGCAAAGTATCAGACCGATTGGTGCGCGGGGTTGGTTTCTTGATGAAGAAAAACAATGTTGATGTCATCATGGGCAGCGCAAAGCTGACTGCGAAAGACACTATTGAAGTCACCCCGGATGAGGGCGATACTGAAACCCTCAAAGCCAAAAATATTATCATTGCCACTGGGTCACATCCCTTCACCGTGCCCGGTGTTGAGCTGGATGGCGAAAAAGTAGTTGATTACGAAGCCGCCATCCTGAGTGATAAACTACCGGGTTCTGTGGTGATTATCGGCGGCGGCGCAATCGGTGTTGAATTTGCCACCGTGTGGAATGCCTATGGCGTGGAAGTGACCATCGTGGAAATGCTTGATCACTTACTGCCCGTAGAAGATGAAGCCGTCAGCAAGGAAATTGAAAAAGCCTATCAAAAACGCGGCATCAAGACGATGACCAAATCCAAGGTTCAGGGTGTAGAAACGACCGATAAGGGCACAAAAGTAAAAGTGCAGACAGAAGATGGCGAAGAAACCATCGAAGCTGATCTGACCCTGGTTGCGATTGGCTTCCGCCCCAACAGCAAAGGCTTGGGGCTGGAAGAGGTTGGCGTTAATATCGACAAACGCGGCTTTATTGAAGTAGATGATCGCATGGCTACCAATGTAGAAGGCATTTGGGCAATTGGCGATGTGACCGGCAAGCTGCTCCTGGCGCATGTCGCTTCGGCGATGGGCATCGTTGCCGCAGAAAATATTGCCGGTGTTGAAACCGTCACATTGGATTATGACATGATGCCCAGGGCAACCTATTGCTTCCCGCAAACGGCTTCCTTTGGTTACACAGAGGCTGAAGCTAAGGAAAAGGGCTATGACGTGGCAGTAGGCGAGTTCCCGCTGCAGGCAAACGGCAAAGCCCTCGGTTTAGGCGATTACCAGGGGTTTGTGAAGGTCATCAGCGATAAGAAATATGGCGAGATCCTCGGTGCTCAGATGGTCGGGCCGGATGTGTCTGAATTACTGCCCGAGCTGACCCTGGCGCAGCGCTTCGAGCTGACCACCCATGAAATCGGGCGCAATGTGCATGCCCACCCGACCCTGTCTGAGGCGATCATGGAAGCTGCAGAACAGGCGATGGGTAAGGCAGTTCACATCTGATCAATTTTTTGCTAAAATAGAACTAACAGGCGGACCAAAATCCCCAAACAAACCGATCCCTGGGAAGTGTTTTCTCGGGGATCGATTTTTATTTAAGAATTCAAAGCCTTATCCTGAAGCGCAGCGGTACACTTTCAGGTGCTGGAAGAAGCCGAAAAAAGAGCAACATACACGAAAAAGCCTTCCCTTGGGGGAAGGTGGCACGCCATAGGCGTGACGAATGAGGGACAAACTACGCACTATTTC